>NZ_JAFKJN010000023.1 GCF_017305915.1 Reyranella sp. | reverse complement strand
GTGCATCTCGGCCAGAAACACCTCGCGGCGGGTCCGTTTGCGCTTCCCGCCGTACTCTGCGTCCGAAAAACTCAGCTGCTTCATCACCGCCTCCACCAGATCACTCTAGCAGAGCCGCTCGATCGACAGCTTGTTCAGAGAATCCCTAGTGCTCATTCTTTCCGACTTTAGCACAGGCCCCGCATCCGTATGTACCCGACATGACAGAGGCGTCGCCCGAGGGTGGTGGACACGTTCTGTACTCTGTGCAAATTGCGGTGGTCCCTTGGTACGGCAGCGGACTCTGCAATAGTCACCATGTCGTCACCGGCGATTGCCGCGCGTGCCGTGCTATAGGCGCTCTACCGTCTGAAGTCATTCACACACCGTTGAAGACCGAGGCTGGATGAAACGGATACCGCGCCGGGCCGCCTTGGCGGTCCTGTTGTGTAGCGTTGCGGGGCCCCTCTGCTTCGCTGCGACTCCCGAGGAGACCCGGCTGCTGGGCAGCGACCGGGAGGACGCCCAGTTCCTGTCCTACATGCCGTTCACCCGCACGCTCGCGGTCAGCGGCGTGGTGCAGGGTTCGCTTAGCGCATCGGCCGAGGCCGCAGGCGTGACGCCGTCGGCGATGCTCGACGCGCTGGCTGCCTTCGCCTCGGCGATCGACCTCGAGCGCGACCTGCGCGACGGCGACCGTTTCTATATTCGGTACGAGCGCACCTACACCGTCCAGGGCGACGCCGTCGGCACCGGCCGCGTGCTGTGGGCGGAGCTGCGCACCCAGGCCAAGGGCACGCTGGCGATCCACCGCTTCCGGCCGCTCAAGGCCAGCGCCGACTCGTTCTGGCTGTCGACTGGTCAGGCGGCGCTGCCGGCCGGCCTCAAGCTGCCGCTCGACACCGTCACCGTGTCGTCGGGCTTCGGCATGCGCGCCGATCCGTTCGACCAGCCGATGCGCGGCAGCCTCCAGCAATGGCGCGGCAAGGTCACGCCTGCGGGCAAGGCGCCGATCGCGAGGATGGCCGTCAAGCCGCTTGGCGGACCGCCGCCGAGCCCGCTCACCAATCCGGCGTCGCTGGTCAACGTGCCGACGGCGGCCGGTATCGACGCCGGCCTCGTCGCGCCCGGCCTCAAGGGCTTCAACGGCGCCGGCCGCGCGCCGATGATGATGCACGAGGGTGTCGATCTTGCGGCCGATGCCGGCACGCCGATCCATGCGGCGGGCGACGGCGTGGTCAAGGGCGCCGAGCTGAAGGGCGGCTACGGCAACTGGATCGAGATCGAGCACGACGAGCTGCTGGCCGTGGCGCCGACCATCGGAAAGGCAGACGGCAAGCCGGCGAAGATCACGACGGTCTACGGCCATCTCTCGGCCTTCGCTGCCGGAATCGAGCCGGGCACGAAGGTCAAGCAGGGCGACGTGATCGGCTATGTCGGCTCGACCGGGCGCTCGACCGGGCCGCACCTGCATTTCGAGATCCTGCAGAACGGCCATCCGACCAACCCGATGATCAGCCAGATGCTGCGGGCCGAGCAGCTCAAGGGCGGCGAGCTGGTGCGCTTCAAGAAGGTGATCGCCAAGGACCTCGGCGAGCGCCAGCACGAGGCGGGCTCGATCTAGCCCGCGCGTACATGGACGCTGCTTATGGCCCACCGCGCGGCCGGACTCTTCGCCCGAATCCGGCCCGGCGCCGGACACCTCCGATGCCGATTCCATAAGGGGTTCTGCGCCGAATCCGGGAATCCTGCCCCACCCCCCAGGCCGGACGGTCGCGGACGCCCCGGACGGTCCGGACGAGAGACTGCAAATTGTCGGCGGGATCGTTAGGGCTTCACCAGCCAGTACAGCTTGGTCGACAGGGCCGACGTAACTGCCACCGATATTAACGAGACAATCATTTCGCTCGCACGGCGCAATGCCGAGGCAAACCTTCGGCGATATCAGTGGCTGGCCGATCGCGACGTGCGTTGGCGTCCGGAGATCCACTTCACCGTGAGCGACCTTTTGGCAATCGGGTGCTGTTCTCTGATGAGGTGGCAAAGTGGGACTTTGTCCTATTTAACCCGCCGGGCTGGCCACCCCCCTCCGACCCAGCCCTTCGGCAACGTCTCTTTGAATGCTTGGGGCGTGAATACTATTCGCGCTTCGAAGGCGACCAGGCGATCCTACGCCTTCTTCAGCACGCGCCGCGGTATTTGCGGACGGGTGGCCGCATTCTCATCTCCGTCAACTCGATGGTCGGCGTCGATGCCATCATTTCGCGCTTACATGCGTCAATGCAGAAAGGCGGCGCATATCGGCTGAATTTCCGCTCGCTGGCCCAACGTGACATCGATTGGGATTGGACCAAAGACCGGTGGCGTGTCCACGCGCCTGTCATTGAGCAGCTCGGGCGCTGGCATCAGGATCCAGGGTCATGCTTTGTCTTCAGCGAAGGCAAGATTCGCTTCGCATTCGATATCATCGAAGCGACCATCGGAGAGGTCCATATCAAATCTTGACTTGGTTCCAGTCAGAGTCGTTGGACGTAGAGTCTGCCACGACACGCACGTCCGAAGGGGAGGATTGTCGAGCCATGCCTGTCAGCCTTTATGACCTGAGCGTGACCAACTACCTGCAGACGCTGGGCGGCGTGGAGGGCTTCCTCGGCCGAGGCCTCGCCCACTGTAAGGAAAAGAACATCGACCTGAACGAGATCGTCGAGACGCGGCTGTGCGAGGATATGCTGCCGTTCAAGTTCCAGCTCCATTCCGTCGTGCACTTTTCGCTCGGCGCCATCCGCGGGGTGAAGGCGGGCCTGTTCCAATCGCCAGGCCCGGTCCCGGCGCTCGACTATGCCGGCTTTCAGAAGGCGGTGGGCGAAGCGCGCGAGGCGCTGGAGCAGGTCAAGCCCGACGAGGTAAACAGCCTCGAAGGCAAGGACGTCGTGTTCCAGGTCGGCGACAGGAACTGCCCTTCACGGTCGAAGGATTCCTGCTGTCGTTCTCGCTGCCGAACTTTTATTTTCATGCCACCCTGGCGTACACCATCCTGCGCACCAAGGGCGTGGTGCCGCTCGGCAAGCGCGATTACTTGGGCCGGCTGCGCTCGAAGAGCTAATGCGCAGCTAGCCCGTGAGCTCTTCCTACATGGGGCATGGCCGCTGCTCGATTCTGTGGCCCTTCAGGGTTAGGAGGCCAGACTGCGCGGGCGGCCGGCTCGCAAAGACTCGCGGTGCGCGAGAGAGAGTCTACTTTAATACACGCCAACTGTTGTCAAGTGTCGCGAGTGATGTACAACGTTCACGTTGTGTGGGAGCAGGCGGTGGGCTGCTCCTCTGCTGGGGTTAGCTGGAGGGACGAGAAGTCATGCGCCTGTTCACCGCCACGCTCGCGACCGAGACCAACACCTTCTCGCCACTGCCGACCAGCATCGAGAACTATCGCGAGGCGGTGTTCCTGCGGCCGGGCGAGCATCCGACCAACGCGCCACGCATGTGCTGCGCGCCCCTGTTCGTCGGCCGGGCACGCGCCAATAAGGAGGGCTTCGAGCTGATCGAAGGGAGCTGCTTTGCCGCCGCCCCCGCCGGCACGACCAATCGCGCCGGCTACGAGACGATGCGCGACGAGATCCTCGACCAGCTCGAGGCGGCGATGCCGGTCGACGGCCTGCTGCTCGGGCTGCACGGCGCCATGGTGGCGCACGGCAACGACGACGTCGAAGGCGACATCATCGAGCGGGCGCGGGCGATCGCCGGCCCCAAATGCGTGATCGGCGTCGCGCTCGACCCGCATTGCCATCTTACGATGAAGCGCGTGTCGGCGGCCGACATCATCGTGCTCTACAAGGAGTTCCCGCACACCGACGTCGTCGAGCGCGCCGAGGACGTGCTGGATCTCGTGCTGGCGACCTTGCGCGGCAAGATAAGGCCCGTGACGTCGGTCTACGACTGCCGCCAGATCCAGAGCTATCCGACCACCATCCAGCCGATGCGCGGCCTGGTCGACCGCATCAAGGCGATGGAGGGCAAGGACGGCATCCTGTCGGTCTCGATAGCGCACGGCTTTCCGTACGGCGACGTGGCCGAGATCGGCACGCGCGTGCTGGTGATCGCCGACGGCGACAAGAACAAGGCCGATGCGCTGGCGGCCAAGCTTGGCGAGGAACTCGTATCGCTGCGCGGCAAGACCCAGCCGCCATCGTTGGACGTGGCGGGCGGCGTGGCCGAAGGCGTGGCCTTCAACGACCTGCCCGTGGTGATCGCCGATCCGGCCGACAATGCCGGCGCCGGCGCACCGTCGGACAACACCGACATCCTGCGTCATCTGATCGACAGCAAGGTCAAGAATGCCTGTCTCGGCCCGATCTGGGATCCGATCGCCGTGCGAATCTGTTTCGATGCAGGCCTCGGTGCGAAAGTCGGCCTGCGCTTCGGCGGCAAGATCGCACCCAGCTCTGGCCAGCCGGTCGACGCGGAGGTCGAGATCATCGGCCTGAAGCGCAACGCCAGGCAGACCTTCGGGCCGGCGCAGATTCCGGTGGGCGATTGCGCCGCCGTACGGGTCGGCGGGGTCGATTGCGTGCTGACTACGAATCGGACGCAGGCGACGGGACTGGAACTGTTCACCAATCTCGGCATCGATCCGACGCAGAAGAAGATCGTGGTGGTGAAGTCGACCAGTCATTTCCTGGCGACCTACGGACCGATCGCCAAGAAGGTGGTCTACGTCGAATCGAGCGGACCATTGTGCCATGACTATCGCAAGCTGCCGTACACCAAGGTGGAGCGTCCGATCTGGCCGCTCGATCAGGACGCCAAGCCGCGCGGGCTGATTTTCTAGGTCTTCCGGACCGCAGCCTTTCAGGCCCGCCCTGGACTTCACTTTGCTGGAAGCACGCCACTTCTGTAACGGGCCTTGAGAAGTCAGTCCATCGAGAGACTCACTCTATCGCCGAGAGGTTGCATGATCTTCAGACGCAAGCTGGCTGGCACGTCGCGCACAGCGTCACCTGAGATGCGGGCGCGCCTCATCGGCGGTCCTATCATCGGGACGATGCTATCGCTCTCTCTTCCGCCGACGACGGCGACACTGGCGCAGCTTTTTGTCCAACTGGCGCAAGTGCACTATGTCGGTCTCCTCGGCATCGAGCCGCTAGCCGCTCTGACCCTTGTCGCTCCCGTCGTGCAGCTGATGCAGTTGCTGTCGGCCGCCGATGTCGGAGGGGCGATAAGCGCTGCGACGGCCCGTGCAAGAGGCGCAAACGACGCCAAGGATCTTCAGCGACTTGTGCTCTACGCCGTTGTCTGCAGCCTCTTCCTGGGACTGCTGGTCGCTACGATCGAGTATTTTGGAGGAGGAGCTCTCTATCGCTTTCTCGGCGGAAAGGGTCGCGTCCTTGACGAAGCCATCTCCTATGGGCGGATCGTATTTGGCGGTGCGGTGCTCATGTGGATGACCAATCTACTCGCTGCCTCTCTTCGCGGCAGAGGTGAGACGTTCGCACCGTCAGTCATCATTATCGTGAGTATGCTTGGAACTTTACCACTTTATCCGATGCTGACACTCGGCGCATTGGGTGGACCGGGCCTTGGTCTCGTGGGTGCCGCGATCGCCTTTGTCGCCACCTATGCGGTGTCGACGATCGCATTGCTCTTCTACATGCAGAGAATGGGAAAGGAGACTCGAATTTCTCTGGTGACTCATTGGTGGTCCTGGAAACTGGTCCGCGAGACGGCTCGCGTGGCGTTTCTGTCGTCGACCCGTACAATCTTGTCAGTAGGAGCATTCTTGGCTGCCACCTACTGCGTCGGCCGGCTCGGAGATGCCGCGATTGCCGGCTACGGCATCGCGTCTCGTCTGGATCTAACTTTTGTCTCCCTGCTTCATGGCTTGGGAATATCGATCCTGGCGATGGTCGGCGCCAACCTTGGCGCGGGGAAAGCCGAGCGGTCGTACAGAGTGGCCGTTGTTGGGACGCTGATGGCGACTGCGATCGGCGGCGCTCTCGGGCTTTTGGTGATAGTACGGCCGGACGTTTGGCTGGTCCACTTCAGCGACGATGCCGCTGTGCTCCTCGAGGGAGAGCACTATCTACGCATCGTGGGACTGGCCTACGCCTTGGGGGGATGCGGATCTGCCTCGCTCTTCGTCGGGCAGGCAATGGGCCAAATGAGATGGTCCTTCTGGGGGACGGTGGGACGTTTCGCGATAGTCGCGGTCTGTGCGACCGGGCTCTTTGGATTTCCCGACACAATTGGCTCGATAGCCCTGATGATGGCTAGTGCCTATGCCGTTCAGGGTATCATAGCCGCCGCGATTCTAAATCCTGCAAATCGGCGCGCCGCGGCCAGGGGGCAAGTTGCCTAGTTTCCCGAGGACGTCACATAGCCGGCGAACTCGGCCGCGATCTAACCGTAGCGAGCCACCGCTGGAGGTGGACCTGGTGTGCTGCGCACGATCTTAATCCATCGGAGGTCACGTACGGCAGCAGATAACAATATCTTATCGCCACGCCGTCGGACCATCGGTGTGTTTCGCGCGAAGCCCTGGTCGGGTAGCCACAGACTGAGGCATGTGCAGTCTACTTCAAGGCTTGTATCAAATCTCATAGTAGTGACCCAGTCTTTGCAACCAGAACCTGCGCCCCTGTCTCCCACGGGCCGTCCCGATGCGAGGGGCTACGTCGCAGGAAGTTGGCAACGAAACCACCGCTAGAGCGATTTCCGAGCAGATGGAACCGCTCGCGGTTCCATCTGCTCGGAAATGCGCGCACGGGCGTTGTTGTTGCAGCAGGCATATTCCGTTCGGCTGATTCCAGCCGAACGGAATATGCTCTAGGCGCGCCGCTTTGGAGGCTTATCGGCCAATACGTCTGGATACAAAGCGGCTGCAGCTTCAAGGAACCAAGCCGCAGCGTCTTGTAAGTCAGCGGACGCAAGATTGGTCTGTGCTTTTCTGTGCCAGCTCTCGCCGATCCAGAGGTTCACCATTCCGCCCGCATAGGTTTGAAGACCAAATTGAATTTTGTACTCGTCAAGCAGGGCGAGCACCTCAGAAAGTGTGGAACTCTTCATGCCAAAAAAATCATCCGCTGGCCGTCCTGACTAGGCTAGGGCGATCTTAACGAGACCAGTTACGGGTAGACAAGGCTGACCATCAACCAAAAGAGGTGGTTCGGATATTCATTCTCCATAGTGCAAATGTTCCGACGGCGCTTGGCGATATGCCGCCCTGACAATGCTGTCCAGCTTGGCGCTTTTTCCTTCCGCCCAGAACCTTGGCATGGCTGGCCGCCCCGATCGCCTTCACCATCTCGAAAATGCGCTTGCGGATCCGGGATTCGCGGATGTTGTAGCTGGCTCGCACCAGCTCGAGTGTCTGACGCTTGATCAGCGGTTCCTTTTCCTGCTCGAAGGGCGTGGCGGCCTCGCCGAAGCCCTTGCGGCCCCGGCCCGGCATCGGCCGGCCGGCCAGCACGTTCGACGCCATCTCATCGAAGAAATTGGACACCGGCACATCCAGCACCTTGGCGAATTCGAACAGGCGGCTGGAGCCGATGCGATTCGAACCGCGCTCGTACTTCCGGATCTGCTCGAAGGTAAGGTTGACCGCCTTGCCGACTGCGGCCTGGTTCATGCCGAGCGAGCTTCGGCGCTGGCGCATCCGCGCTCCGACATGGACATCTACAGGGTGTGATTTCGGCATTCTAAAATCCTGCTCTGCATTCGTGGTGATATTCAGCGGTCAGAGCGCGTGTGAAATTCATTCCCCCCGCGTCGGTTGCAATGCAAGCACCAACTTCGCTACCCGGGTTGGAGGTATCCGCCTGGTACCGTTCAGATATCGGGTGAGGGTCCCGCCATCCCAGCCGAGATACTGGGCCACTTGATCGAAGGTTGCTCCTACCCCAGGAACGCCACTACGGGCCGAAATTGGGACGCGACGGGCTGTGTTCGGTCCTTCTCCCAGTTGATGTAGGCCTCCACGGAAACTCCGAGCATGGCGGCCGCCTCTCTTTGCAAAAGGCAACACACGCGACGGCGTCGTTTTAGGTTGGATTGGGGGTATTCGGAATAATCCTTTGGTTTCTGAGCCTTAAGGATCACCCGGACTCCGAGGAGCAAAAAGGCAACGGGTCTTTGGCGATGCGGTAGAGGGTCTTGCCGTCGTGGGACAAGGCGAGGCCGTCGGCCGCGACCTTCATCCCGTTGCGGGCGTCTTATTTCACCATTGCGTACGCCGGTTGCCGCCAGTCCGCTCCCGCCCGCAGAAACCCCGTCCCGCCGTCGAGCAGGATCGCCTCGACTGAGCACGCCCGGCGGGTGAGCGCCGGCCACATCTCGACGTCATGCCCGCGTCGCCGGAGGTCTTCGATCGTCGCCGCCGGCAGCCGGTCCTCGATGTTCAGCCGGCCGGGGAGGTGGGCGTAGGGGGCGAAGGAGTTGGGGAAGCTGAAGGTCGCGAAGCGCGGCTGCTCGATGGCTTCCTGGATGTCCATGCCGAAGTGGAAGGTGTTGAGGAACACCTGCAGCATCGCCTGCACCTGCACGTCGCCGCCGGGCGCGCCGAACGGCATCACGCTGCCGTCGTCGCGCACCGCGATCGCCGGGTTGGGGGTGAGGCGCGGGCGCTTGCCGGGGGCCACGCCGGACGGGTGGTTCGGGTCGGGCCTGGATTGGGTGCCGCGGCCGGAGGGGACGATGCCGAGGCCCGGGATCACCGGCGAGCGCCAGGAGCCGTCGCTCGGCGTCGCCGACAGAACGTTGCCCCAGCGGTCGACCGCGCAGCAATAGGAGGTGTCGGGCTCCACGACGGCATCGCTTCGCAGCTTGGACGGCGCGGTTGGCGCCGCAGACGGCGCCCAGTTCGCCGGGTAGCGGCCGATGGGCGGCGGCATGTCGGGCATGGCGTGCTGCATGTCGATCGCCGCCACGCGTGCCTTGACGTGCGCGTCGGACAGCAGCTCCTCGAGGCCGACGTCGACGAAGCGCGGATCGCCGTAGCGGTACTCGCGGTCGGCGCAGGCCGCCTTCAGGATCTCGGTGATCAGGTGCACGTAGTCGGCGCCGTTATGCTTCAGCCCTTTGAGCCCTCCCGCCGCCTCGATCATCCGTAAGGCCTGCGCCAGCATCGGGCCCTGGCACCACGGCCCGCAGGTGTAGACCTCGAAATCCCGCCAGCGGACCTTGACCGGCTCCTCGTAGCGGCTGTGGAAGTCGGCAAGGTCGTCGCGGGCCAGGTAGCCGCCGTTCTGCTCGTGATAGCGCACGATCGTCTCGGCGATGTCGCCGCAGTAGAAGGCCGCGCGTGCGGCGGCGAGGCCGGCCAGCCGACCGCCCGTCGAAGCCGCGCGCTCCTGGTCGACCATGTATTGCAGGGTGTTGGCGAGATCGGTTTGCAGGAAGCGGTCGCCGACCTTCGGCACCTTGCCGCCCGGCAGGAAGATCGCCGCGTTCGACGGCCACGAGCGATAGCCTTCCTCGTACTCCTTGATCATGGTCGCCATGTACTCGAACACGGCGAAGCCTTCCCTGGCGTAGCGGATCGCGGCACTCGCGACGTCGCCGAACGTCATCGTGCCCCAGTCCCGCAGCGCCGTGATCCAGGCGTCGGGCGCCGCCGGCACCACCGTGCGCAGGATGCCGAGGGGCATCTTGCCGCCGTGCTCGCGCATGAAGAGATCGGCCGGGAAGCGCTTGGGCCAATGGCCGAGACCCGCGATGGTCACCACCTTGCCCGGTTCCTTTGAATGGGGCCCGGTGCGGATCATGATCGGCGCCACGCCCGCGACATTGACCTCGTCGGGATGCAGGACGGCCAGCGCGATGCCCGCGGCGCAGCCTGCGTCGATCGCATTGCCCCCGGCCTCGAGGATCGAGAATCCGGCGGCGGCGGCGAGATAGTGGCCGGCCGACACCGCGTGCCGGCTGCCATAGAGGGTGGGACGGGCGGAGGGCATTCCGCAGTTTATCCCGGTGATTACGCCGAGTCCGACGAAACCTCCGGCGGCGCGCCGCGTTCATCCCGTCGTAAACCGTACGGGAGTGCCCCATGCACAAGGTTGTTCTGGCTGTCGCTTGCTTGCTTGCTCTGGCCGCCTGCGGCCGTGACCCGGGCACGCGTGCCCTGACCGGAGGCGCGATCGGCGCCGGCGCGGGTGCGGTGGTCGGCTCGGCGACGGGCATCGGCCCGCTCGGCGGCGCGGTCGTCGGCGGCCTCGGCGGCGCGGCGGTCGGTGCCGCCACGACGCCGCGTTACTAGTCTAGGCCGGCTTAGGCCGCCTTCTTCGTCCTGTGGGTGGCGATCGCCGCCCACAGGGTGGCGGGGGTCACTGGCATGTCGATGTGCTTCACGCCGGTATGGGCGTGGATCGCATCGACGATGGCGTTGATCACCGCCGGCGGCGCGCCGATGGCGCCCGCCTCGCCGGCGCCCTTGACGCCGAGCGGGTTGGTCTTGCACGGGCTGTTGTGCAGGTCGAATTTCACGCTCGGCACGATGTCGGCGCGCGGGAAGGCGTAGTCCATGAAGCTGCCGCTCAGGAGCTGGCCTGAGTCCTTGTCGTAGACCGTGGACTCGGTCAGCGCCTGGCCGACACCCTGGCCGATGCCGCCATGGACCTGCCCCTGCAGCAGCAGCGGGTTCAGCGCCATGCCGAAATCGTCCATCACCGAGTAGTTCTTGATCTCGATCGTCGCGGTGTCGGGATCGATCTCGAGCTCGCAGACATGGCAGCCGTTGGGGTAGGTGTCGGCCTCCGGCGTGCGCGTGAACTCGTCGTCGAGCGCGCCCTTGTTGGCCTTGGCGACATCGAACAGCGTGACGCTGCGGTCGGTGCCGACGATGCGGAACGATCCGTCCTTGTAGTCGACGTCGGCGGCGCTCGCCTCGAGCAGGTCGGCCGCCAGCGGCTTGCCCTTGGCGATGATCTTGTCGGCCACCCCCATGGTCGCCACGCCGTTGATGGCGATGGTGCGGCTGCCGCCGGTGAAGCCCTCCGGCACGACGTCACTGTCGCCCTGCACGAGTCTGATCTGCTCGACGTCGATGCCGAGCTTGGCCGACGCGATCTGGCGCAGTGCGGTATCGTGCCCTTGGCCGTTGGTCTGGTTCCCGGTGTAGATCGTGATCGTCGCGTCGTCGTTGAATTGGGCCTTGACCGTCTCCGGCCCGCCGCCCGAGCACTTCTCGACATAGGTCGCCATGCCGATGCCGCGCCACTTGCCGGCCTTCGCGGATTGCGCGCGGCGCGCCGAGAAGGTGTCCCAGCCGGCCGTGGCCATGCCCTTGCGCATCACGGTTTCGAAGTCGCCCGAATCATAAGTGTCGCCCAGCGCCGTCTTGAACGGAAGCTGGCTGGGCTTGATGAAGTTGCGGGCGCGGATCTCGTCCGGCGCCAGCCCGGTCTCGCGCGCGATGTGGTCGACGAAGCGCTCCACCAGGTAGGCCGCCTCAGGCCGTCCCGCGCCGCGATAGGCGTCGGTCGGCACGGTGTTGGTCATGACGCCCTTGACGTTCACATAGACCGCCGGCGTCTGGTACAGGCCGTTCAGCATCGAGCTGCCGGCCAGCGTCGGGATGAAGACGCTGAAATGGTTGAGGTACGCGCCCAGCGCCGCGTAGGTCGTGATGCGGCAGCCGAGGAACTTCGCGTCCTTGTCGAGCGCCATCTCGGCGATCGAGACATGGTCGCGGCCCTGCACGTCGGACTGGAACGCCTCCTGGCGGTCGGGGATCCACTTCACCGTGCGCTTCAGCGCGCGGCTGGCCCACACCACCATCGGATATTCCGGATGGACGAAGATCTTCATGCCGAAGCCGCCGCCCACGTCGCCGGTGCGCACGCGCAGCTTGGCCGAGCCGATCTTCAGGATCATGTCGGCCACCACCGGCCGGATCATGTGCACGCCCTGCGACGACACCCACAGGGTCGAGCGGTCGTCCGCGGCGTCGTGCTCGCAGATCGCGCCGCGCGGCTCCATCGAATTCACCACCAGCCGCTGGTTGACGATGCGCAGGCTGACCGTGCGGTCGGCCTTCTTGAACGCCGCCTCGGTCGCCGCCTGGTCGCCCATCGCCCAGTCGAAGACGATGTTGCCTTTGATGTGGTCATGGACCAGCGGCGCGCCGGGCTGTACCGATTCGTAGGTGCCGACCGTGTGCGCGCGGGGCGCATAGTCGACCTCGATCAGCTCGGCCGCGTCCTTGGCCTGGTCGAGCGTCTCGGCCACCACCAGCGCCACCGGGTCGCCGACATGGCGCACGCGGTCCTTGGCCAGCATCGGCCGGCTGGTGTCGGCGCGCGGCGTGCCGTCCTTGTTGTCCAGCGGCACCAGGCAGGGCACGTCGCCGAAGCCTTCCTTCTCGACGTCGGCGCCGGTGAAGATCGCCAGCACGCCCGGCGCCTTCTTCGCCGCCGCCGTGTCGACCTTCCTGATGTCGGCGTGGGCATGGGGCGAGCGCAGGACGACCATCCGCGCCGCCTTCTGGCCCAACCGCGTGTCGTCGGTGTAGCGGCCGCCGCCGGTCAACAGCCGCGGATCCTCGAGCCTGCGCACCGAATCGCCAATGCCGAACTTCGCCATACGAGACCTCCGTTTGTGGCGAGGTTAGCAACATGACGAAACGCACGACACATTCTTTTCTCGTGCAGAACCGCGTGGAAACTACGCTTGGTCAAAGAGCGCCGGCCCGATACGAAGGACTTGCCCTCAAATGAGCCCCACTGCGCGCCGAAAGGCGGTCGATGAAACCCGACAGTCCGGACGCCCGCTTGCCGTTCGACCGGGCGCGTGCGTTGCCGGTCGCGCAATAGGGCGCACGTAGCGGCGCAGTGGCGCTACGCCGCGCGCTGCTTGGGCGTATGGCGCGTCGTGCTCTTGGCGTTCTTGCCGCCCGTCGCGCGGGTCGACGCGCGACGTCCGCCCGCGCCGACCCGGCTCCTGCCTTCGCGCTCCTGCTGGGAGGTGCGGCCGGTCGCTTCCTTGCGCTTGCTCCTGGCGAGATTGCGCCGGTTCTTCTTTGGGCTCTCGTACTTCGACTCGCCGGCCTCCTTGAGCGCGATCGCGATCGCCTGCTTGCGGCTCTTGACCGTGCCGCCCTTGCCGCTGCGGCCGCTCCTGAGCTCGCCGTGCTTGAACTCGTGCATGACGCGGCCTGCCGTCTTGCGCTGGGCCATCGTTTCCCTGGCCATGTGATTCTCCTGTTGATGCCCCCTCTGGCGAACGCCGGCCAAAGCGCTAGGTTGCGGGAATGAACGTCGACCCTTTCATCGCCGGCCTGCCCAAGGCCGAGCTGCACATCCACATCGAGGGCAGTCTCGAGCCCGAGCTGACGATGGCGCTCGCCGAGCGCAACAAGGTGGCGCTGCGCTTCGGCTCGATCGACGCGCTGCGCGCGGCCTACCGCTTCTCCGACCTGCAGGACTTCCTCGACCTCTACTACGAGGGCATGCGCGTGCTGCTGCACGAGCAGGACTTTTACGACCTGGCGATGGCCTACTTCCGGAAAGCGGCGGCGCAGAACGTGCGCCATGCCGAGATATTCTTCGATCCGCAGGGCCACACCGGCCGCGGTGTGCCGTTCAAGACGGTGATCGAGGGCCTCACGCGCGCGCGCGTCGACGCCGAGCGCCGGTTCGGCATCACCTCGGCGCTGATCCTCTGCTTCCTGCGCCATCTCGATGAGGCCGATGCCGAACGCACGCTCGACGAGGCGCTGCCCTGGCGCGACCGCTTCATCGGCGTCGGCCTGGATTCCTCGGAGAAGGGGCGGCCGCCGCGGCTGTTCGAGCGCGTCTTTGCCCGCGCCCGCGGCCTCGGCCTGCGCGCGGTGGCGCATGCCGGCGAGGAGGGGCCGGCCGGGTACGTGCGCGAGGCGCTCGATCTCCTGAAGGTCGAGCGCATCGACCACGGCAACCGCGCCCTCGACGATGCCGAGTTGACGGCGCGGCTGGCGCGCGAACGGATGCCGCTCACCGTCTGCCCGCTGTCGAACCTCAGGCTCTGCGTCGTCCCGGACCTCAAGGACCATCCGCTGCGCCGCATGCTGGATCGGGGTCTGACGGCGACGATCAACTCGGACGACCCGGCCTATTTCGGCGGTTACATGAACGAGAACTTCGCCGCGCTGTCGCTGTCGCGCGAGGAGACGATGACCTTGGCGCGCAACGGCTTCCGCGCCGCCTTCTGCGACGAGGCGACCAAGCAGCGGCATCTCGAGGCGCTGGATGACTACGGCCTATCTGGCGCCTGACGGCCTCGAGGCCCAGCTCGCGGAGGAGCTGAAGCGGACCGGTGTGGCGGTGCAGGCCGAGCACGGCCGGCTGCTGATCGCCGACAGGGCCGTGCCCGCTGCCTGGGCCGCGAACATCTGGCACGACTGCGTCGAGTGGCCGGTGGCCTCGATCGGCACGGCGGCCAAAGGGCTGCGCGATATCCAGCGCAATTGGGCGATGTACGCGCCGGCGCACCATCGGCGCGCGGCGCTGATCCAGGAGCGGCTGCCGCACGTCTCGGCCAAGCCGATCGTCTTTCCCGCCGCAGCGCCGACCGCACCGCTCGGCGCGTGGACCTTGCTGGCGCCCGATCGGCTGCTGGCCGCGGCGCGCTGCTCGTCGCCCTTCCCGAACGGCTGTTTGCAGCTCGTCGAGGATAAATCGGGTCCGCCCAATCGAGCCTATCTCAAGCTGTGGGAGGCGCTGGTCCGGCTCCGCCGCTGGCCGCAGCCGGGCGAGCGCTGCCTCGATCTCGGCGCGTCGCCCGGCGGCTGGACCTGGGTGCTGGCCAAGCTCGGCGCCCACGTGCTGGCGATCGACAAGGCGCCGCTCGAGCCGCGCATCGCGGCGATGCCGGGCGTCGAGTGGCGCGGCGAGAGCGCCTTCGCGCTCGAGCCGGCGAGCGTCGGGCCGGTCGACTGGCTGTTCTCCGACATCGTCTGTTACCCGTCGCGGCTGCTGCGGCTGGTCGAGCGCTGGCGCGGCTCGGGCCTCGCCAGGAACTTCGTCTGCACCATCAAGTTCCAGGGCGAGACCGATCACGACTCGGCGGCGGCCTTCGCGGCACTGCCCGGGGCGCAAGTCTTGCATCTGCACCACAACAAGCACGAGCTTACTTTCATGCTATCGTCCTCGGAGGGGACCTGAAGGAGATGGGAATGCTGAGGTATCTGGGAGCGGTGGCGGCATTTGCGTTGCTGGCTGGACCGGCGCTGGCGCAGGGCAAGCTCACCGTCGCGGCTTATGGCGGCGTCTGGGACAGCCACCTGCGCGAGAAGGTGTTCCCGGACTTCGAGAAGAAGCACAACGTCAAGATCGACTACGTCGCCGGCAACTCGACCGACACCTTGGCCAAGCTGCAGGCCCAGAAGAGCAACCAGGTGATCGACGTCGCCATCATGGACGACGGCGTGATGTACCAGGCGATCCAGCTCGGCTTCTGCAGCGCCATCCAGGGCATGGACAAGAGCGAGCTCTATCCCGCCGCGCTGTTCAAGGGCGACAAGGCGGTCGCGGTCGGCCAGACCGGCACCGGCTTCATGATCAACACCAAGGCGTTCAAGGAGCGCGGCTGGGCCACCCCGACCTCGTGGAACGACCTCAAGGATGCCAAATTCAAGAAGCAGCTCGTGATCCCGCCGATCAACAATACCTACGGGCTCTACACGCTGATGATGTACGCCCGCATGAACGGCGGCGGCGAGAAGAACATCGATCCCGGCTTCAAGGTGATGAAGGAGCAGATCAATCCCAACGTGCTGGCCTACGAGCCGTCGCCCGGCAAGATGACCGAGCTGTTCCAGTCGGGGCAAGGCACGATCGCCGTGTGGGGCACCGGCCGCGTCCAGGCCTTCGCCAACACCGGCTTCCCGGTTGACTTCATCTATCCGAAGGAGGGCGCGCCGATCCTGCTCGCCTCGGCCTGCCCGGTCGCCAAGGCCAGCGTCAATCCGCTGGCGCACGAGATGATCAAGACGCTGGTCTCGGCATCGGTGCAGACCGGCATGGCCAAGGAGATGGGCAACGGCCCGGTCAACTCCAAGGTCGACGTCACCATGCCGGAGCTCAAGATGGCGCCGGTCGGCGAGCGCGCCAAGCTGGTGATCGCGCCTGATTGGGACGCCATCAACGCCAAGCGCGACGAGTGGACCAAGCGCTGGAACCGCGAGGTGGAGCGCTAAGGGCGGTGAAGCATCCGATCTACCTCTTCCGGCATGGCGAGACCGTCTGGAATGCCGAGAAGCGTGCGCAAGGTCACCTCGATTCGCCGCTGACCGAGATGGGCAGGACCCAGGCCCGCGCGATGGGCCTGGCGCTCGGGCAGGAGCTGGCGCGCGGCGGCTATACGGCGCCCGCCGTGATCGTGCGGGCGAGCCCGCTCGGCCGCGTCCGCGAGACCCTGGCGATCGCTGCCGAAACGGCCGGCCTCGTCCACGACGACGCCTGCCACGACCATCGCCTGCGCGAGATGAGCTGGGGCGACTGGGACGGGCTGAACGGCACCGAGATCGAGGCGCGCTGGCCGGGCGAGATGGCGGCGCGCCGCCTCGATCACTGGAACTACTGCCCGCCCAACGGCGAGAGCTACGTCATGGTGGAGGGGCGGGCGCGGGCCGCGCTCGGCGACATCGTAGCGCTCGCGGCCGACAAGCCGGTCGCCGTCTTCGCCCACGGCGGCATCGGCCGGGTGCTGCGCGGCCTGTTCCTCGGGGCGCCGCAGGCCGACGTCCTCAAGATGGATCAGCCGCAGGACTCCTTCTACCGACTGCATCGCGGCGCGGCGGATCGCATCAGCTAGGCATGGCCTTCCTCGCGCTCGACACGCTCACAAAGCATTTCGGCAGCCATGTCGCCGTCGACCGGCTGACGCTGAAGGTCGAGAAGGGCGAGTTCGTGTCGCTGCTCGGCCCCTCGGGCTGCGGCAAGACCACGACGCTTCAGATGATCGCGGGCTTCGTCGAGCCGACCAGCGGCGGCATCCGTCTCGAAGGCCGCGACCTGCTGGCGGTGAAGCCGGCGAAGCGCGGCCTCGGCATCGTCTTCCAGAGCTATGCGCTGTTCCCGCACATGACGGTGGCCGAGAACGTCTCGTTCGGCCTCGAGATGCAGGGCGTTGCCGCCGCCGAGCGCGCGAAGCGGGTCGGCGAGACGTTGGACCTCGTCGGCCTCGGCGCCTTTGCCGGCCGCTTCCCACGGCAGCTTTCCGGCGGCCAGCAGCAGCGCGTGGCGCTTGCCCGCGCGCTGGTGATCCGGCCGCAGATCCTGCTGCTCGACGAGCCGCTCTCCAATCTCGACGCCAAGCTGCGCGAGGAGATGCAGATCGAGTTGCGGCAGATCCAGCGCACGGTCGGCACCACCACCATCCTGGTCACCCACGACCAGGGCGAGGCGATGGCGCTTTCCGACCGCATCGTGGTGATGAACCACGGCCGCGCCGAGCAGATCGGCCCGCCGCACGAAACCTATGAGCGGCCGGCGACGCCGTTCGTCGCGAGCTTCCTCGGCAAGACCAACCTGGTGAGCGGCGCGACGGTGCGGCCCGAGCGCATCTCGTTCGCCGCCGCGGGCCTCGCCGGGACGGTGAGGACGCGCATCTTCCAGGGCAATCACTGGCTCTACCAGGTCGACACCGCCGACGGCCTCGTCACTGTCATTCGCCAGAACACCGGCGAGGCGATGCCGGGGGAGGGCGCTGCGGTGCGTTTGGCGTGGAGGGCACTTCCTCCCCAGTCATCTGGGGAGGTGTCCGCGTCTTCGCGGACGGAGGGGTCATGAGCGGCGATTTGCCGCCTCTGACCCCTCCGTCGGCGTATGACGCCGACACCTCCCCCTATGAAGGGGGAGGATCATGAGGGCCGTGCCGTACCTGCTCAGCCTGCCGGCGCTGCTGCTGTTCGCCGGCGTCGTGGTGATCCCGCTCGCCATGACGGTGGTCCTGACCTTCCACGACTGGGGCCAGTACAAGGGCATCGAGCCGGTCTTCATCCTGAAGAACTGGCAGGAGGTGTTCGGCGATCCGTACTACGCCGAGATGTTCGGCCGGACCTTCAGGATCGCGCTGATCGTCACCGTGCTGACCGCGCTGCTCGGCGCGCCGGAGGCCTATATCCTCAACCGTATGAAGAGCCCGTGGCGCGGCCTGTTCCTGCTGGTCATCCTGGGGCCGCTGCTGATCTCCGTCGTCGCGCGCACGCTCGGCTGGGCGCTGCTGTTCGGCGGCAACTCGGGGCTGGTCAACAAGGCGCTGATGTCGGTCGGGCTGATCTCGGCGCCGATCCCCTTCATGTTCACCGAGACCGGCATGGTGGTGGCGCTGGTTCATGTGCTGATGCCCTACATGGTGCTGGCGGTGTGGGCGGCGCTGCAGCGCCTCGATCCGCAGGTCGAGAACGCCGCGGTGGCGCTGGGAGCGGGGCCGCTCACCGTCCTGTGCCGCATCGTGCTGCCGCAGGCGATGCCCGGCATCCTGTCGGGCGCCGTGATCGTGTTCGCGTTGGCGGCCTCGGCCTTCGCCACGCCGGCGATCATCGGCGGCCGCCGGCTCAAGGTCGCCTCGACGCTCGCCTACGACGAGTTCCTGAACACCCTCAACTGGCCGCTCGGCGCCGTGGTCGCGGTGCTGCTGCTGCTGGCGCTGGTGCTGATCGTAGTCGGCGCCAACCGCCTGGTCGAACGCCGCTACGCGCAGGTGTTCGGATGAGCCGAAACGGTCCGGTCGCGCTCGTCTATCACGCGCTGTTCGTGACCTTCATGCTGGCGCCGATCGGGGTCGTCTGCTGGGTCGCCTTCACGCCGGAAGGCTTCCTGTCGTTCCCGACCGACCGCTGGTCGCTGCGCTGGTTCGCGGCGATCGCGCGCTATCCCGAGTTCGTCTCGGCCTTCTGGCGCAGCCTGTGGCTCGGCGCGCTCTCTTCGGCGATCGCCGTCGCCGTCTCGGTGCCGGCGGCGCTCGCCATCGCGCGCCATCGCTTCCCGGGCCGCGAGGCTTTCACGGCGCTGTTCATGTCGCCGCTGATGATCCCGCACATCGTGCTGGGCATCGCCTTCCTGCGTTTCTTCACCCAGATCGGGCTGGGCGGCACCTTCACCGGCCTGGTCCTGTCGCACATCGTGATCGTGCTGCCCTTCGCGCTGCGCCTGACCCTCGCCTCGGCGGTCGGCCTCGACCGGGCGATCGAGCATGCCGCCGTCTCGCTCGGCGCGTCGGAGTGGACGGTGCTGAAGCGCATCACCTTGCCGCTGGTCGTCCCGGGGCTGGCAAGCGGCTGGGCGCTGGCTTTCATCAATTCATTTGACGAAGTCACCATGACGGTGTTCATCGCGGCTCCCGGAACCGAAACTCTTCCTGTGCGCATGTTCCTCTACATCCAGGACAACATCGATCCGCTGGTGACCTCCGTGTCGGCCTGCGTGATCGCGGTGACGGTGGTGGCGCTGATCGCAATGGATCGCGCCTACGGGCTCGAACGCCTGCTGGTCGGACGTGGAAATCACGGGGGCACGCATGGCCGGTGACGAGTTCGACGTCGCCGTCGTCGGCGGCGGCTTGGTCGGTGCCGCGACCTCGTGGGGCCTCGCGCGCGAGGGCCTGCGGGTGGCGCTGCTCGACGAGGGCGACCGCGACGTGCGCGCCTCGCGCGGCAACTTCGCGCTGGTCTGGGTGCAGAGCAAAGGCCTCGGCCTCGCGGCCTACGCTGGCTGGACGATCCGCTCGTCCAACGCCTGGGGCGGCTTCTCCGATCTCCTCAAGCAGGAGACCGGCCTCGATGTCTGCTTCCAGCGGCCGGGCGGCTTCCATCTCGCTTTGTCCGAGAAGGAGCTCGAGGCGCGCGCCAGCATCCTGAAGCGGCTGCACGCCCAGCCCGGCATCGTCGACTACAAGACCGAGGTCCTCGACCATTCCCAAGTCGCCCGGATGCTGCCCGACATCGGGCCCGATGTGGTCGGGGCGAGCTACTGCTCGCTCGACGGCCATGTGAATTCCCTGCGCCTGTTCCGCACCCTGCACACCGCGATCAACGCGCGCGGCGTGACCTACCTGCCGAGCCATCGGGTCGAGACCATCACCAGGGAAGGCGGCGAGTTCCGCCTGCACACCGCCAAGGGCGAGGTGCGCGCGGCCAAGGTCGCGCTCGCCGCCGGCAACGCCAACATGCGGCTGGCGCCGATGGTCGGGCTGGAGGCGCCGATGCGGCCCGAGCGCGGGCAGATCGTGGTGACCGAGCGGCTGCGGCCGTTCCTCGACTATCCCGTGGTCACCCTGCGCCAGACCGACGAGGGCACGGTGATGATCGGCGATTCGAAGGAGGAGAGCACCGATCCGAGCGGCCTGACGATCGGCGTCAGCTCGACCGAGGCCGAGCGCGCGGTGCGCCAGTTCCCGCTGCTCGCCAACGTCAACGTGGTGCGTACCTGGAGCGCGATCCGGGTAATGACCCAGGACGGCTTCCCGATCTACGACGAATCGGAGAGCCATCCCGGCGCCTTCGTGCTGTGCTGCCATTCCGGCGTGACGCTGTGCGCCAATCACGCGCTGACCGTGGCGCCGATGATCGCCCGCGGTGCGCTCGACAAGGCGCTGGTCGCTCCCTTCAGCGCGCGGAGGTTCCATGTTCAAGCGGCTGGATGACACCGGCGCGACGGTCTCGCTCAAGGTCGACGGCAAGCCGATCCGTGCCCGCGCCGGCGACACGGTGGCCGGCGCCATGTTGGCGGCGGGCGTCGAGCATTTCCGAACCACGCCTGTGACCGAATCGCCGCGCGCGCCGTACTGCCTGATGGGCGTGTGCTTCGACTGCCTGGTCGCCATCGACGGCGTCGGCAGCCGCCAGGCCTGCCTGATCGAGGTGCGCGAAGGCATGGCGGTCGAAACCCAGCTCGGCAAGCGCGAGGCCGGCCGATGAACGCCTCCGATCTCGCGTCGTCCTACGAGCTGGTCGTGATCGGCGGCGGCCCGGCTGGCCTTGCCGCAGCAGCGCTCGCGGCCAAGGCCGGCGTGCAGACCGTGCTGTTCGACGAGAACCCCGGCGTCGGCGGCCAGATCTATCGCGGCATCGGCACCACGCCGGTCCGCAACCGCGCCATCCTCGGCGAGGACTATTGGGCAGGCGCGGCGCTCGCGTCCGAGGCCAGGGCGAGCGGCGCCACCATCGTCAACGGCGCCACGGTTTGGAGCCTCGATCCCAACCGGCTGGTCGGCGTCTCGATCTCGGGACAGGCTCGCATGATCCAGGCGCAACGGGTGATCGTAGCGACCGGCTCGATGGAGCGGCCGTTCCCGATTCCCGGCTGGACCCTGCCGGGCGTGATGACCGCGGGTGCCGCCCAGACTGCGCTGAAGGCGCAGGGGCTGGTGCCGACCGGCCGCACGATCATAGCGGGCTGCGGGCCGTTGCTCTGGCTGCTGGCGGCGCAGCTCCTGCGCGCCGGTGCCGGGATCGAGGCGATCCTCGACACGACGCCGCGCATCAACTGGCTGAAGGCGGCGATGCACCTGCCGGACTTCGCCCTGTCGCCCTACTGGTCGAAGGGTCTGGCGCTGCTGCGCGAGGTCAAGGCCAAAGTGCCGGTGATCGCCGCCCATCGCATCGTGGCGCACGGCAAGGACAAGCTCGCCGAGGTCGTGTTCGCGACCGGCACGGGCGAGCGGCGCATGACGGCCGACCTGCTGCTGCTGCATCACGGCGTGGTGCCCAACGTGAACCTCGCCATGGCGGCGGGTGTGGCGCACCGCTGGAACGGCCGCCAGCTTTGCTTCGAACCTGCGGTCGACGCCGATTTCGGCACTTCGGTGCACGGCATCGCGGTTGCCGGCGACGGCGCGGGCATCGCCGGTGGCACGGCCGCAGCCGAGCGCGGGCGCATCGCGGCGCTAGCCGTCATCCAAACACTGAAGCCCGGCGCGACGGTGCCCAATATGCAGATGATGCGCCAGACGCTGGCCCGCGAGGAGATGGGCCGCGCCTTCCTCGATGCGCTCTATCAGCCGGCGCCGTCGTTCCGGCGGCCGGTCGGCGACACCATCGCCTGCCGCTGCGAGGAGGTGACGGCGAAGCAGGTGCGCGATACCGCCGATCTCGGCTGCGAGGGCCCGAACCAGATGAAGGCCTTCCTGCGCTGCGGCATGGGGCCGTGCCAGGGCCGGCTGTGCGGCCTCACCATCACCGAGCTGATCGCCGAGCAGCGGCGTTCGACGCCACAGGAAGTCGGCTACTACCGCCTGCGCCCGCCGGTGAAGCCGATCACGCTGGCCGAGCTCGCCTCGCTGCCCAAGACCGAGGCCGAACGCAAGGCCGTGGAGCGCTGAATGCCGCGCACCGCCGATGTCGTGGTGATCGGCGGCGGCATCCATGGCTGCTCGACCGCGCTGCATCTGGCGCTGCGTGGCCTCAAGCCCGTGCTGATCGAAAAGGACTATGCCGGCCGCCACGCCTCGGGCGTCAATGCCGGCGGTGTGCGCCAGCTCGCCCGCGATCACGCCGAGATCCCCTTGTCGGTCTCCTCGATGGAGATCTGGGAGCGGATCGAGGACCTGGTCGGCGACGATTGCGGCTTCGAGAGCCACGGCACGGTGCTGGTCGCCGAGAGCGACGAGGAGCTTGCCGGCTTCCGGGCGCGCGTCGACGACCTGAGACTCAAGGGCTTCACCCATGAGGAGCTGATCGGCCGGGCGGAGCTCAGGCGGCTGGTGCCGGCGGTGTCGGAGCACTGCCCCGGCGGCGTGGTCTCGCGGCGGGACGGTGCCGCCGATCCGTTCCGCGCCACGCAGGCCTTCCGCCGTCGCGCGGTCGAGCAGGGCGCCGAGATGATCGAGGGCGTGACCGTCACCGGCCTGGCGCGCAACGGCAACGTCTGGCGGGTCGAGACCAGCGACGGGTCGATCGAGGCGCCGAAGGTCGTGAACGCGGCCGGCGCCTGGGCCGACCGGATCGCGGCGATGCTGGGCGAGCCGGTGCCGCTGACCGTCGTGGCGCCGATGCTGATGGTGACCAGCCGGCTGCCTGCCTTCATCCAGCCGGTGGTGATCCTGCGTGGCCGCAAGCTCTCCTTCAAGCAGCTCGGCAACGGCACGGTGGTGATCGGCGGCGGCCATCTCGCGACGCCCTATCGCGACCGCAACGAGACCGTGCTCGACTGGGAGAAGCTCGCGATCAGCGCCCGCACCGTGTGGGAGCTGTTCCCGGTGATGCGCCAGGCGACCATCGTCCGCGCCTGGGCCGGCATCGAGGCCTACATGGCCGACGGCATCCCGGTCGTCGGCCCCAGCGCCACGTCGGAAGGCGTGTTCCACCAGTTCGGCTTCTCGACCCATGGCTTCCAGCTCGGGCCGGGGACCGGCGCGGTGGTGGCCGAGCTGGTGGCGACCGAGTCGACCAACGTGCCGATCGCCGATCTCGCCATCACCCGGTTCAAGGCATGACGCGCCGGGCGGTGGCCTGGTTCGGCCTCGCCAAGCCCTATCGCTTCGAACGCACGCTGGCGGCGCTAGCCGGATTGATGTTGGCCGCCGTGACCGCCGCTTCCTTCCTGTTCTTCGAGACGACCCAGCGGCTGACTGCCGGCTCGCCGCGCGCCCTGTTCTTCCTCTACCTGGTAGCGCTGTTCGTCTTGGCCTTCCTGCTGGTGCCCTTGCCCAGGCTGGCGGCGGCGCCGCTGACGCTCGCCGCGATCGAGCTCGGGCTGGGGCTGGGATCGGCCGGGCTGCACGGGCTCGGCTGGGGCGCCAGCCTGCTCCCGCCCGATGCCATCGTGTTCTATCGCGGCTTCGGCTGGCATCCGCTGCTGCAGTCGGTGCCTTTGCCGTCGCGTCCGGGCGACTGGGGCCGCACCGACGGCTATCACAACGCGCAAGGCCTGCGCGGCCCGGAGCGTGTGCCGGCCGAGGTGCGGCGGCGGATCGCCATCGAGCTGTTCGGCGGCTCGACGACCTACGATGTCGGCGCCGACGACGGCGAGACCTGGGGCGAGGTGCTGGAGAGGCTACTGGGCGATCGCTACGTCGTGCTCAATCACGGCGTGCCGGGCTTCTCCTCGGCACTGCATGTCGTGCAGACGGCCTTCTACCAGACGCCCTACGGCGGGCGGCCGGCCTGCGCGATCTACTATCTCGGCTGGAACGAGCTGGCGAACGCCCATGTCCGCGGACTCGATCCGGCCTATGCCGACCATCAGGTGCGCAGCCAGACCGACACGCTGAACGCGCGCCGCCTCGACAGCCTGGCGCGGATCGTCTCGCCGACCCTGGCGCTCGCTACACGCCTCGCGGTCTTCGCCGCCGATACGGTGCGGCCGACGCCACAGCCGCAGGGCACGCCGAGCGGCAAGCCCGACCCGGCGCTCGAGGCGATCTATGTCCGGAACGTCCACACCATTTCGGCGATCAACCGCGCGCGCGGCATCCGCACGCTGTGGGTCGGGCAGGCGATGAGCCGCGAGAGGCTGGCGCGCGAGAGCGGCGCCCACTGGGTGCCGTTCGTGCCGGCCGGTCAGATGGGGCCGATGATCGATTGGCTGAACGGCATCCTGCGTCGCGAGGCCCAAGCGCTGGGCGACGTCTATGTCGACGTGCCAGCGGAGAAGTTCGGGCCGAACGACTTCTTCGACATCGGCCACTTCGTGGCGTCGGGCTCGCGCAAGTTCGCCGATTTGCTGGCGCCGACGGTGGCCGAGGCCTGCCGCTAGCTAATGTTGCCGGCGCCAGTCGTAGCCCAGCCGCGGGAAGTGGACGGCGACCTCGCCGACCTCGGGATCGCGGCGCAGCAGGGCGATCTCGTCGGCGTCGATGAACAGCACCTCGCCTTCGATCCAGTCGCGCGCATTGTCGGCCGGCCGCACGCGGGCGAGTTCGCCGGGCCGGGGATCGCCGTCCTGCGGCTGCGACGGGCGCGGTTTGCCGGGCGAGGCGTACCGCGCGACGGCAAGCGCCTCGTCCGGATTCATTTCCGTGCGCTTGCCATGACCGATCGCGGCCATGCGATCGCGCCAGGCGAGGATCGTCGGGTAGGGGGCGAACTCGGCGCGACAGTCGATGTGGCGGCCGCGATAGAACCAGACGACGTGATAGGCGGCGAAATCGGCGATGCAAGGCTGGCCGCCGAGCAGGTAGGGCCGGCCATCCTCGAGCATCTCGGCCAGCCATTTGATCTGCGGCCGCACCAGGTGCCGGTTGCGCTCGGCGGCGGCGCGCACCGCCTCGATCGAAGGCGGCGGCAGGCCGTGCAGCCTGGCGCGGTCCTCGTGCAGGCCCGCCGGCATGTGCTCGGCGTTGATGCCCGAGACGAATAGGGCGGTCGGTCGGATGAACTGATGCTCGGCCCACCAGGCGATCGCCTCGCCATGGCCGCGCGTGCCGTCGGGAAAGAAGGTGGGCGAGGGGACGCGGCGCTCGAGCTCGCGTGCGATCAGCCGCGTGTCGCACCACAGGTCGGCGCCCTGCTGCAGGATCGGGATGCGGCGATAGCCGCCGGTCAGCGGCAGCAGCTTGGGCTTCGGGAGAATCGGCGGCTGCTCGACGCTGCGCCACGCCAGGCCCTTGAAGCCCAGCATCAGCCGCGCCTTCTCGGCGAAGTTCGAGAAGTCGTAGTGGTGGAGGATCAGGTCGCTCAAAGCCCGGCCAGTCGCTTGAGGTCGTTGCCGGCGAGGCGATAGTTGATCTTGTTGGGACGCGGCACGCCGAGGCGATCGTAGAAGCGTTGCGCGCCCGTGTTGGTGCCGTCGGTCGTCCAGTCGACCCGCACGTAGTTGCCGGCGAGGCCGATGCGGGCGATCTCGCGCATCAACATCTCGCCGACACCGAGGTTGCGTGCGTCAGGCGCGACATAGAGGTCCTTGAGGAACAGGTCCCACTGGAAGCCGCCGCCGTAGAGCATCGGGTTGAGCGTGGCGAAGCCGACCGGCCGGCCCCGATGCTCGGCGATCAGCGCGAAGGGAATGCGCTCGCCCTCGCGCGTCAGCAGCTTCGCCATCTCCAGCGCGCCGCCGGGCGGATCGGGGCTCCTGTAGTGTGCCTGCATGTTCGACAGCAGGCCGGCGAGCGTCGCGGCATCGGTCGCGACGGCGCGGCGGACAGCGATCGTCACGCCGCTTTGAGGACGCCCTGGTCGTCCTCGATCGGCAAGGGGTTCCAGTTCCGCGACACCACCCAGTCGGGCCGCGGGTTGGGCCCGAGCTGCGGCTTGTTGGCGACGGTGTTGCACGAGACGTAGATGTGCCAGCGATCCTCGGCCGAGAGATTGTGGCCGGAGGCGTGCAGCAGGTTGCAATGGAACAGCACGCAGGTGCCGGCGCGGCCGGTGACGGCGACCGGCTCGGGCGAGGTCCTGAGGATCTCGATCATGCGCTGCCTGGGCATCGCCCAGAACTTGTAGGCGGTCGATTCGTCCCACACCGGCTCGATGCGGCCGAGCCTGTGACTGCCCGGGATGAGATAGAGCGCGCCGCCCATCTCGGTCGTGTCGGTCATCATGACGTTGAAGGTCGCCATGTCGGGCCTGATGCAGCCGTCGCGCATCCACGAGCCGTAATCCTGGTGCCATTGCCACACCGTGCCCTCGATCGCGGGCTTGGTGTTGATCTTGGTGTGATAGACGTAGACCCCGTCGTCCTTCAGCACCTGCTGCACCGGCCGCAGCAGCCGCGGCGTGCGGACCAGGGCGCGGAAGGGCTGAGAGCGGGTCGGGCCGTCGGTCTCGTGGACGTGGAAGATGGTGCGCACGCCGCCGGTGTGCTCGCGCACCACCTCATCGGCCTGGACCTGGCTGAGCCGCGCCACCTCGCGGCGCAGCACCGCGACCTCGTTGCGCTCGAACAGGTCGGGGAAGATCAGGAAGCCGTCGCGATCGAACTGCTCGATCTGGGCTGCGGTCAGCTCCATGGCGCATCCTTTCAGTTTTGTCGACGCTAGCCCGGCCATCGCACCCTGTCATCCCGAGCGCAGCGAGGGATCTATGCTGTGGCCCGATAGATCCCTCGCTGCGCTCGGGATGACACAGCTCACACATCCATCACGAAGTAGACTTTTTTCTCCCTTCGCATGCCGAGACGGTCGTAGAAGCGCTGCGAACCGGCGTTCTGCTCTCCGGTCGTCCAGATCACCCGCGTGTCGCCGCGTTCCTTGGCGAGCGCCCGGATGCCTTCGATCAGCTTCTCGCCGACGCCCATGGAGCGGGCGGAGGCGGCGACATAGAGCTCCTTCAGGAACAGCCCGTGCGTCAGGCGCGGGCCGGGGAAGTAGGGATTCAGGATCGCGAAGCCGATCAGCTTCTCGCCATCGTCGGCGACCAGGCAGAGCGTGCCGCCCTTGGTCAGGAAGGCGGCGCCGTCGGCGCCCGAGCCCGGCCGTACCTCGAAACCGTAGTGCCGCTCGTGATCCTCCAGGAGAAAGGCGAGCTGGGCTTCGTCGCCGGGGCGCGTGTGTCTGATTTGCATGGCGATGGCTCTAACATCGCTGGCAGGTTGGGGAAAAGGGCGGCACACTCCCCGTAACGGGAGTGAAAGACATGAAGGGCGTCGTCAATATCGAGGATCTGCGCAAGCTCGCGAAGAAGCGGTTGCCCAAGATCGCCTACGACTTCATCGAGGGCGGTACCGACGACGAGGTCGGCCTGGGGACCAACGAGCAGGCGTTCCGCCAGGCGCGGATCGTGCCGCGCTACCTGGTCGACGTCTCGGTGCGCGACCAGTCAACGACGATCTTCGGCCGCACCTATTCCAGCCCGATCGGCATCGCGCCGACCGGCCTCGCCGGCCTGTTTCGCCGCGGCGCCGACCTGATGCTGGCCGAGGCGGCACGCGACGCCAACGTGCCTTTCATCATGTCGGGTTCCAGCACCGGCTCGATCGAGGATCTGGCCAAGCTCGCGCCCGACCACGGCTGGTACCAGCTCTATTCCTCGAAGGACGAGGCGATCTCCGAGGACCTGATCAAGCGGACCGCCGATGCCGGCCTCAAGACGCTGGTCTTCACCGTCGACGTGCCCGAGGGCTCCAATCGCGAGCGCAACATCCGCAACGGCTGGGGCCGGCCGCTCAAGCTCTCCTGGGCGACCAAGCTCGAGGCGCTCGAGCATCCCGCCTGGATGCTCGAGTGGCTGCGCCACGGCACGCCTTATTTCAGCAACTGGGCGAAGTATGCCGGGCCCAACGCGTCGGCCGACAAGGTGGCCGATCTCGTGGCCTACCAGAACCGCGCGCCGATGACCTGGAAGCACGTCGAGCGCTTCCGCTCGATCTTCAAGGGCAACTTCGTGCTCAAGGGCATCATGCATCCCGATGATGCGATCCGCGCCCATTCGCTGGGCGTCGACGGCATCATGGTGTCCAACCACGGCGCCCGTCAGCTCGACAACGCGCCGTCGCCGCTGCACGTCCTGCCGGCCATCAACGAGGCGGTCGGCGACAAGATGACGGTGATGTTCGACGGCGGGATCCGCCGCGGCCTCGACGCCATCATCGCGCTCTGCATGGGCGCGAAGTTCGTCTTCCAGGGCCGGCCGACCCTCTACGGCGTGACGGCAGGCGGCGTGCAGGGTGCCAAGACGGCGCTCGGCATCTTCCGGCGCGAGGTCGACATCAGCATGGCGCAGATGGGTGCCACCAGGATCTCCGATCTCGGCCCGCACTACCTGATGTGGAAGGACGAGGAGGACCTGCGCCGGAACCGGCGGTGACAAGCCGCGGGCTGCGGATCGGTCTCGGGTGCCAGGCAGACAGCCTTGCCGCGCTGGCTTGCGCGCCGCCACCCGTGAAAGACCACATGACGTAGCGTAACGCGGCAGGCGCGACAGTCGTCTGCTCGATCATGTTGATCGTTCGGCAACCGGCCAATGCCGCTCCTCGGTGCGAGACCGGTTGTGTCGCACTGGGCAAATTGCCACACTCGCAGTCAGACTGAGCCGGCCGAGGCAGACCACGACGACCGGGGCCGCCTTCGCCGAAGGGCAGGAATGCCACCGCGCGCCAGAACGCGGGGCCAGGAGGAGGAGCCGAACGATGGCGGTCACGACCACGACCGACAGCCCGGCCGCGGCCGCGAACACCACGCCTCTGGCGCGGCGACGGGGCACATTTGGCGCCGACAAACTCTGGGCGTTGGCCTTCGTCACCCCCTATGTCGCGATATTCGTGGCTTTCGTGATCTACCCGATCGGCTATGGGCTGTGGCTGGGCAGCGATCCGGCCAGTTATCGCGCGCTGTTCGGCGATCCGGTCTATCCGCGTACGGTGGTGAACACGCTGCTCTATCTGCTGTTCGGCGTGAACTTGAAATTGCTGCTGGCGCTGCTGCTGTCGGGCTTCTTCATGCGCAAGGGCTGGTGGACGAAGATCCTGCTGCTGATCTTCATGCTGCCCTGGGCGGTGCCGGCGCTGCCCAGCTATCTGTCCATCAACTGGATGCTGAACGGGCAATGGGGGCTGATCAACAACATCATCTGGAACGTAGCGCAGGTCGATGGGCCGCCCTGGCTCGACAGTCCGGGCCTCGCGCTCGCTTCGGTCATCTATGGCCATATCTGGAAATGGTTGCCCTTCTGGACCCTGATCTTCCTCGCCGGGCGCATGGCCGTCGCGCTCGAGCTGTATGAGGCCGCGGATGTCGATGGCGCCAGCCGGCTCCAGAAATTCCAACACGTGACCCTGCCGCTGATGGCGGGGATGTACCTGGTCTGCACCATGCTCTCTACCATCTGGGCGCTGGGCGATTTCAACGCCGTGCGCTTCATCTCCGGCGGCGGCCCCGCGCTGTCGACGCATGTGCTCGCGACCCTGGGAATCCGCAACGCCTTCGAGCTGGGCGATCCCAACCTGGGCATGGCGACGGTGCTGACGGCGCTGCCCTTGCTGATCCCGCTGGTGATCCTGCTGATGCGCCAGTTGCGGCGCAGCGAGGTCACGATATGACCGCGCAACGCCCAAACCGCGCGATCGGCCGCGCGCTCGACAGCATCGGCGCGTGGGTGCTGTCGGCGGTGCTGCTGGTTTGGACGCTGCTGCCGATCTACAACATCATCCGCGTGTCGATGCAGGAAAAGGAGGAAGTGCTCAGCACCTCCGTCTTCCCGGTCGCGCCTAGCCCGCATGCGTTCAGCGTCGTGTTCCGCCAGGCCTTCTGGCTGCTCGAGACGTTCTGGAACCAGATGGGCAACAGTTTCTACATTGGCATCATCGTCGCGTTGTTGACCCTGGCCATCGGGTCGCTGACCAGTTTCACCATCGGCCGGATGCGCATCCGCAACGGCTGGATGCTGACCAATGCGGCGCTGCTGACCTATGTGATCCCGATGTCGTTCCTGGCAATCCCGTTCTACGGCATCATGGGCAAGTACGGCCTGACCAATAATCCGATCGCGGTGATCGCGGTCGAGGTGACCTTCGCCACGCCGTACGCGATTTTCATCTTCCAGCAATACAGCGCCTCGATCCCGTTCGAGCTGGATGAGGCGGCGCGCATCGACGGTGCCTCGCCGCCGCAGATCTTCTTCCGCATCTACCTGCCGCTGATGGCGCCCGCCCTGGTGGCGATCGGCACCTATGCGCTGCTGCTGTCATGGAACGAATATCTCTATGCGTTCCTGCTGCTGTCGGGCGGCAAAGTCGTCACCGTACCGGTGGCACTCGGCAAATTCCTGGTGGGCGACGAGGCACCCTGGAACTACCTGATGGCGGCGGCAATCATCTACGCCATTCCGCCCTTGCTCATCTACTACGGGGTCCGCCGCAAGATGAGCGGCGGCCTGACCATGGGCGGGGTGAAGGGTTGAACGCGGTCCCAACTGCGTCGAGGGAGGAAAACAAGATGAAGCGCATTTCACGGCGGCAGGCATTGGTTGGCGCGGGCGCCGCGGTCACGGCAGGCACCGGCGTGATGCCGCGCCGCGCCAGGGCGGCCGGGGAACTCACGGTCTGGTGGACCCAGGGTTTCTACAAGGCCGAGAACGATGCCGTGGTTGCCTGGATGGCAGACTGGGAAAAGCGCAACAACACCAAGGTCAATCTGACGATCATGAACGGGCCGGATCTGATCACCAAGCTGATCGCCGGCATGCAGGTGGGCGACGTGCCGGATGTGGTGCACACCGTCACCGGCGACCGCTTCCTGGTGCCGCGCGCGGCGTGGAACGATCAGCTCGAGGATGTCTCCGAGGTCGTGGACTCCCAGAAGGCCGAGTTCACGGAAACCGCGCTGGTCTCTGCCCGCCTCTATAACGCCAAGCAGAAGAAATATTCGTATTACGGCGTGCCGACCAAAGCCTCCTCGCTGCTGAATTCGGTCTGGCTCCCGTTGCTGCAGGACGCCGGCTTTGCCGCGACCGACATGCCGGGCACGCAGGACAGGTTCCACGATTTCTTCCAGACCGTGCAGGACAAGCTGCGCTCCAAGGGCAAGCGTATTTTCGGCCTCGGCTTTTCGATGGCGGCGAAGGAGGCGGATGCCGGCAATCTGTTCCACCAGTTCCTGGTCAGCTATGGCGGCGCCGGCATCGTCACGCCGGACGGCAAGCTGAACATCGACGATCCCGTCGTGCGCAAGGCGGCGATCACGTCGCTGGAGCGGCTGACGACGCCGTTCAAGAAGGGCTATGTGCCGCCCGGCGCGATCAACTGGGGCGACGTCGACAACAACAACGCCTTCTTCGCCCGGCAGATCGTGATGACGCCCAACGCCACCATCTCGATTGCCGCGGCGCAGATGGACAGGCCCGATCTCTACTACAAGGAGATCATCACCTGCGGCAGCCCGCTGGGCAATGACGGCAAGCCGGTGCCGAGCGTGCTGGCGATTGCCCCCACCATCATCCCGAAAGGCTCGAAGAACGTCGACGCCGCCAAGGCGTTGGTGCGCGACTTCATCCAGCCGGCGAACCTCAACGCCTACCTGAAGGAAACCCGCGCTCGCTATCTGCCGGTGATGGCCTCCATCGTGAAGAACGATCCGTACTGGACCGACCCGAAGGACCCGCACCGCCCGGTTGCCGTGGATATGGGGCTGATCAAGCCGACGGTGCCGTGGTGGATGTCCTTCAACCCCGCCTATTCGGCCGTGCTGTCCGAGCAGCTCTGGCCGCAGGCGGCCGCCAATATCACGCAACGCAACATGACGCCGGAACAAGCCACCGAGGAAGCGGCCAAACGGATCAAGCAGCTGTTCGAGCAGTATCAGAAGTGACAACCTGATCGGCACGCGCGCGTCGCGACCCGGGGCGGACCACAGGAGGTGCCGATGCAGGACGTAGTCGAAAGCCGCCGTTTGCCGGTCGACATCGATGCCCAGCCGGTGGTCCAGGCGGCCGCCGCGTTCAAGCCGGCATTGCGGCGCTACCAGGACGAGATCGAGCGCGAGCAGCGGCTGTCGCCCGAGCTGGTCGAGCAGATGCACGCGGCGGGCTTCTACCGCCTCACGCTGCCGCGGTCGCTCGGCGGCCTGCAGGCCGATCCGCTGACCTACATCCGCGTCGTCGAGCTCCTGGCCGAAGGCGTGGGCTCGGTCGGCTGGAACGTCGCCAACAACGGCGTCGGCTCGCTGGTGACGCTCGGCCTGCCGGAGGACGGCGTGCAGGAGATCTATCCGAAGGGCCATCGCACCGTGATCGCCGGCACCGCGGTGCAGGGCGGCGGCCAGGCGGTGCCGGTCGCGGGCGGCTATCGCGTCAGCGGGCGCTGGACCTTCGGCAGCGGTTGCCACGAAGCCGCCTGGATGCTCGGCAGCTTCCAGATTCTCGACGACGGCGAGCCGCGCCGCCGCGCCGACGGCGGCATGTTCTGGCGCGGCGTGTTCCCGCGGGCCGAGGTCGAGGTCATTCCCGGCAGCTGGGAGGTGACCGGGCTGCGCGGCACCGGCAGCTTCGACTGGACGGTGAAGGATTTCTTCCTGCCGGAGCGGCGCACGATGATCCATGCCGGCGTGCCGCTCGACAACCAGTGGGGGCATTGGCCGGGCACCACCTACGCCCTGCCGGCACAAGCCTGGGTCGGGCCGCATCAATGTGCGGTGATCACCGGGCTGGCGCGCGCCGGCATCAACGCGCTCGTCGAGCTTGCCGGCGAGAAGACGCCGCGCGGCCGCACGGGCAGGCTGTGCGACAATCCGCAGGTGCAGGACGCGGTCGGGCGCGCCGATGCGATCCTCAATTCCGGACGCCTCTATCGCAACGCGATGATCGCCGAGCTGTGGAACACGCTCGCCGACGGCCGCGAGATCACGCTCGAGCAGCGCGCCCGCTGCCGGCTCGCCGCGGTGCATGCGGGCGACTGCGCACGCCAGGCGATGGACCTGATGTTCCGGCACGGCGGAAGCACCTCGTTCAAGACCGAGAGTCGTCTGGCCGAAGTGTGGCGCGACCTGCAGGTGGTCGGTCAGGCGGCGACGCTCGCTCCGGAGTGGTATCCGATCGGCGGCCGCGCCTTCCTGGGCCTCGACCCCGGCCCGCGGCTGCGCTAGCCGGCCGGGAGAGCACACGCCCCAGGCGATGACGACCGTCGATTTCTATCTCGGCCTCGGCAGCCGCTATTCCTATCTTGCGGCGAGCCAGATCGACCGCCTCGAAGCGGCGCACGGCTGCCGCTTCGCCTGGAAGCCGATCGCGTCAGGCGCTCTGATCGACCGGCGCGGCGACCATCCGTTTCGCCGCAAGGATGGCATCGGGCCGTACGACTGGGCCTACCGCGAATACGACGCCAGGGCGTGGGCGGCGCATTATGGCATCCCGTTCCACGAGCCCGCTTCGTTCGAGGTCACGGCCGATGTGCCGGCGCTGGCCTGCCTCGCGGCGGAGCGGCAGGGCGCGCTGGTGCCGTGCTGCCGGGCGCTGTTCACGACGATCTTCGCCGAGGGCGCGGCAATCGACGAGGCAGCGATCGCCGCGCTGCCGGCGCGGCTCGGAATCGACTTGGCGGCGTTCCGGCGCGATCTCGCCTCGCCGGCGACGCGTGTGCGGCACGCGGCACTGATCGACGAGGCGCAGGCGCGCGGCGCATTCGGCGTGCCGACCTTCTTCCTCGACGGCCGCATGTTCTGGGGCAACGACCGGCTGCCGCTGCTCGAGGCGGCATTGCGTGGCGCCGAGCTGCCGCGCTGGCGCGAGCGCGAATAGCCTGTGAATAATATAAGCCTTTGTGCGCAAGTCTCATTATGGGCAATGGCAGGCGATTCGACGCCTGATTCAGTGGTCGAAAAATCGAGGCCATTCGCGCGCATGATGCGCGCGCTACTTGTCGAAGGAAGGTCGCTCGACTCGGGCCGACAAAGGATGCGTCGGACCGGCCGGGCGGGGCTGCGGGCGGTGTGGCAGGAAGCGCGAAAAGCGCTGGCCTGCCTGCAACGAACCGCTGCCACGGCGGTCGGCAGTCGATGGCAGGCCGCCCTATTTGAGCTCCAAGTCCTCGTAGGACGGGAACGGGCTCATCCAGACGTCGGTGATCGTGTGCTTGGCGATGCGCGGCCCGATGCCGTTCAGGGTGCGCAGGTCCATCACCGGCGCGAACATCACCCGGTCGATGGTGAGCTGCTGGATATTGTGCAGCAGCGCCTCGCGCCTGGCGACGTCGCGCTCCGTCGCCTGCTGGCGGAACAGCTCGTCGATGTCGGGATAGCCGCCGGAGGCGTAACCGCCTTTGGACTGGATGAAGGTCTCGACGCGGCTCGCCGCGTTGCCGGAGTTGCCGGCCGCCGTCATGAACAGGCCGCGCAGCTTCTTGTCCTGCCAGGCGGCGTAGAAGGCGGCGCGCTCCATCGAGCGCAGGCGGACCCGGATGCCGGCCGCATTCAGGTCGTTCAGCACGGCCTCGGCCACGGTCGGGAAGCCGGGAATGGCGGCGAACTCGCCGGCATCGATGCCCTTGGGATAGCCTGCCTCGGCGAGCAGTTGCTTGGCCTTGGCCGGGTCGTACGGCGGTGGATCGACCTGCAGCGCAAAGTCCATGACCCGCGGCACGATCACGCCGGCCGGCGGGCAGAAGCCCAGGCACGCCGCCTCGTTGATGCGCTGGCGATCGAGCGCCAGGTTGACCACCTCGCGCAGCCGCTTGTCGTGCCACGGCGACTTGGGGTCCCATTGCTCGGGAAACTCGATCCAGAAGATCGAGGCGTGCTTGGACGACACGATCTTGAGGCGCGGGTTTTTCTGGATGTCCTCGGCCTCCGGTCCGTCGAGCACGATGGAGATGTCGGCTTCGCCGGTCTTGACCATCACGGCGCGCGTCGTCGCTTCGGGAACGCTCTTCATGATCAGCGTCTTCACGTTGGGCACGCGGCGCCAGTAGCCGGTAAAGGCCTCGAGCTCGACCTCCAGGCCCGGCTTGTGGCTCACGAACTTGTAGGGGCCGGCGCCGATCGGATGCTTGCGGAAGCCGTCGTCGCCGACCTGGGCAAGGTAGTTCTTCGGGACGACCAGGCCGGCGGCCGTGGCGGTCGTGCCGTAGAACGTCATGAAGTCGGGCCACGGCTCCTTGAGATGGAAGCGCACGACCAGCGGCTCGACGATCTCGACCTGGGCGACGCGCTCATGCAGGGTCGCCGCCCCGGCGCCCTTGTAACGCTCGAAGCTGAACTTCACGTCCTCCGTCGTCAGCGGGTCGCCGTTGTGGAACTTGAGCCCGGCTCGCAGCTTGAATTCGTAGGTCTTGCCGTCCGGGCTCTCCGTCCACGATTCGGCGAGACTCGGGCCCATCTTGTGGCCGGGATACGGCCGCACCAGCGCATCGTGGATCGCATAGAGCATGCCGAACGGCGTGATCTGCGGCGGCGCGGTCGAGGGATCGAACCAGCTCGGCGACAGCGTCACGTGCCAGGCGATGGTGGCGCGGCCGGACGGCGGCTCGGCCCTCACGGGAAACGCGGCGAGGGCGACCAGCACGGCGAGCAGGAGGCGATGCAGCGGTGTCATGGGCTACCCGAAGAGATGGCAGGCGACCAGGCGGCCCTCGACCTCGGCGAGCTGCGGCTCCTCGCGGGCGCAGCGCGCAGTGGCGTGCGGGCAGCGGGGATGGAAGTGGCAGCCGCTCGGCGGGTTGATTGGGCTCGGCACCTCTCCCGAGAGAGGCACTTCCTCGCGCCGCTCGTCGGGATGGCTGGGCAGCGCGGCCGAGAACAGCGCCTTGGTGTAGGGATGCTTGGCATCGCGCGCGATGGTCCGCGCCCGGCCGCTCTCGACGATCTTGCCGAGATACATCACCACGATCTCGTGGCTCATGTGCGCGACGGCGGCGAGGTCGTGGGCGATGAACAGGTAGGAGAGGCCGAGGCGATCCTGCAGGTCGCGCAGCAGGTTCAGGATCTGGGCGCGGATCGAAACGTCGAGCGCCGACACCGGCTCGTCGAGCACGACCAGCCGCGGCGACAGCACCAGCGCGCGGGCGATCGCGATGCGCTGGCGCTGGCCGCCGGAGAACTCGTGCGGGAAGAGGTCGGCCGAGCGCTCGGGCAGGCCGACCAGGCCGAGCAGCTCGGCGACCCGGCGGCGCAGCTCGGCCGGCTCGACCGTCTCGTTGGTGACCAGCGGCTCAGCGATGATGGCGCTGACCCGCATGCGCGGATTGAGCGAGGCGTAGGGATCCTGGAACACCGCCTGGACCGAGCGTCGGTAGTCGCGGCGGCCCGCCTTGTCGAGGCTGGCGAGGTCGCGGCCGGCGAACCGGATGCTGCCGCCACTCGGCTCCTCCAGGCCGAGCACCAGCTTGGCCGTGGTGGTCTTGCCGCAGCCCGATTCGCCGACCACGCCCAGGGTCTTACCCGGCTCGATCGCGAAGGAGATGCCGTCGACCGCACGCACGACGCCGCGGTCGCCGCCGAAAAATCCGCGGCGGGCGCGGAAATGCTTAGTGAGGTCGCAGGCTTGCAGGACAGCGGTCATGCGGCGCTGCTCCGAAGCGCGAGGGGTTCGGCGAGCCAGCAGCGCGCGCTGCGGCCGGGCTCAGTCTTGAACTCAGGCGGTGCCTCGGCGCGGCACCGTGTCATCACCGACGGGCAGCGCGGCGCGAAGGCGCAGCCGACCGGCAGGTTGGCGAGATCGGGCGGCTGGCCTTCGATCGCGGTCAGCCGCTCGCCGCCGTCGGTCATGCGCGGGATCGAGCCGAGCAGCGCCTTGGTATACGGGTGGGTCGGCGCGTTGAAGATGCGCGACACCGGCCCCTGCTCGACGACGCGGCCAGCATACATCACCGCGAGCTGGTCGCACATCTTGGCGACGATGCCGAGATTGTGGGTGATGAAGATCAGCGCCAGCCCGTGCTCGCGCTGCAGGTCGCGCAAGAGGTTGAGGTACTGCGCCTGGATGGTGAGGTCGAGGCTGGTGGTCGGCTCGTCGGCGATCAGCAGGCGCGGCTCGCAGGAGATGCCGATGGCGCCGACGATGCGCTGGCGCATGCCGCCCGACATCTCGTGCGGGAACTGCGAGACGCGGGTCTCGGGCGAGGCGATGCGCACCGACTTCAGGAGCTGCACGGCGCGCTGCCAGGCCGTGCGCGGCGAGGCGCCCTCGTGGACGCGGATCGGCTCGGCGACCTGGTTGCCGATCGAGAACAAGGGGTTCAGCGACGCCATCGGGTCCTGCAGGATCATGGCGATGCGCTTGCCGCGTACCCGGCGCATCTCCTCGTCGGATTTCTTCAGCAGGTCCTCGCCCTCGAACATCATGCGGCCGCTGACGATGTGGGCGGCCGGCGGCAGCAGGCGCATCATGGTGAGGGCGAGCGTGGTTTTCCCCGAACCCGATTCGCCCACGATGCCCAGCGTCTCGCCGGCGCCGAGGGCGAGCGTCACGTCGTCGACGGCGCGCACCACCCGCGTGCCCTGCTGCGACACGTAGTGGGTCGAAAGGTGCTCGAGCGAGAGCAGGGTTTGCCCGGCCATGGCTAGAGCTGCCGCAGTTGCGGGTCGAGCTTCACCCTGAGCCAGTCGCCCAGCAGGTTGGCCGACAGGACCATCAGCATGATGCAGAGGCCCGGCATCACGGTCAGCCACCAATACCCGACCAGCAGGCCCTTCTTGCCGTCGGCCATCATCAGGCCCCAGGCAGGCTTGGGCGGCGGCACGCCGACGCCGAGGAAGGACAGCGACGCCTCGGTGACGATCACCACGCCCAGCATCAGGGTGGCGAGCACGACCGCGGAGTTGATGACGTTGGGCAGGATGTGGCGCCACATGATGGTGCGGCTGGAGCAGCCGGCGACGATCGCGAGCCGCACGAACTCGCGCTGCTTCAGCGACAGCACCTCGCCGCGGATCACGCGGGCGTAGCGCGTCCAGTAGACCAGGCCGAGGATCAGGATGATGTTGAGCTCGCTGGGGCCGACGATGGCGGCGAGGAAGATGGCGAAGGTCAGCGCCGGCAGGGCGAGCCAGGTGTCGGTGAGCCGCATCACCACCTGGTCGGCCCAGCCGCCGAGATAGCCCGACAGGATGCCGAGCAGGGTGCCGATGCCGCCGGCGACCAGCACGGCGGTGATGCCGACGACCATCGACACCCGGGCGCCGTAGATCAGGCGGGACAGCACATCGCGCCCGACATGGTCGGTGCCCAGCAGGTAGGCCATGCTGCCGCCCTCCTGCCAGAACGGCGGGCGGAAGCGGCGCGCCAGGCTGCCGATCGTCGGATCATAGGGCGCCAGCACGTCGGCGAAGATCGCGACCAGGGCAATGAACACCAGGATCAGGACGGGGATCAGCGGGAAGCCCTTGAGGCGCCAGAAGGCGGTGGGCCGCGGCGTGCGGATCGCGGGGGCGATGGTGGTCTCGGGAGGGGTGATGACAGTCATCTGTCAGCTCTCCAGGCGGATGCGGGGGTCGATCAGGGCGTAGAGGATGTCGATCAGCAGGTTGACCAGGATGATCATGCTGCCGCCGATCACGACCACCGCCTGGACGACCGGGAAGTCGCGGAAGGTGACGCCCTCGTAGAGCAGCCGGCCGATGCCCGGCCAGGCGAACACCGTCTCGACGATCACGGCGACGTTGATCATCACGACGAGGTTGATGCCGGCCAGCGTGATCACCGGGATCAGCGCGTTCTTGAGCGCGTGCTTGCCGATCACCAGTGCCTCGGGCAGCCCCTTGAGGCGTGCGAGCTTGATGTACTCCGAGCCCAGGACCTCGAGCATCGAGGAGCGGGTCAGCCGCATGTGCGCGGCGGCGAAGTACCAGCCCAGGGTGAAGGCCGGCATCAACAGGTGCCAGACCGTGCCGGAGCCGGAGGAGGGCAGCCAGCCGAGCGACACCGAGAACACCAGGATCAGCACCAGCCCGACCCAGAACTGCGGCAGCGACAGGCCGAGCAGCGCGAACAGCTTGCCGGCGCTGTCCCAGAAGCCGTCGACCCGCACCGCCGCCAGGATGCCGCTCGGGATGCCGATCACCAGCGACAGGACCATCGCCACTGCCGCGAGCAGGAGCGAGTTGGGCAGGCGCTGGAAGTAGAGATCGAGGACGGGCGTGCGGTAGTAGAAGGACTGGCCGAAGTCGCCGGTGATGAAGCTCGCGACGAAGTGCCAGTACTGCACCCACAGCGGCTGATCGAGGCCGAACTGGCGGTGCATCGCCTCGATGTCCTCCTGGCTGGCGCCGGGCTCGGTCAGCAGGGCGACCGGATCGCCGGTGACGCGCACGAACAGGAAGATCGTCAGCGACAGCAGGAACAGCGACAGCAGCGAATAACCGATGCGGCGGAGGATGTACTGCTTCATGGCCGCTCCTACGCTTTGCCCTTGAGGGTGAGGTCTTCATAGGGCGCCGTGTAGGGGAAGCCCTCGATCAGCCCGAACCCCGATTCGCCGACCCGCGGGCCGACGCCCGAGATGAAGGCCTGCTGCCAGATCGGCGCGAAGATCGCCTTGTCGTGCACGAGCTGCTGCAGGCGGTGCAGGATCGCCTCGCGCTTGGCGCGATCGGTCTCCGCGGCCTGCTGGACGAACGCCGCGTCGATGTCCGGATAGCTGCCATGGACATAGGTGCCGCCCTTGACCACGAAGGCTTCGGCGCGGGTCGCGGCGTTGCCGAACGCGCCCGAGGCGCCCTGCACGACGTTCTTGAGCTTCTTCTCGGCGTAGGCCTTGAAGAAGGCGGCACGCTCGAGCGGCCGCAGCTTCATCCGGATGCCGACCTCGCGCAGGTTGTTGATCACGACCTCGCCGATGTTGGCGTAGGAGGCGTCGCAGTAGTAGTCGCCCGCCTCGAAGCCGCGGGGGTGGCCGGCCTCGGCCAGCAGCTTGCGGGCACGGGCCGGATCGTGCACCGGTGCGGGCGGCTGCCAGTAGAAGTCGAAATTCTCCGGGAACACGCTGTTCGTGAGGTGCGAATGGCCGAGTGTCAGCGCCTGGTTGATGGTCTTGTGGTCGATCGCCAGGCCGGTCGCCAGCCGCACGCGCTGGTCGTGCCACGGCGACAGGGCATCCCACTGGTCGGCGAAGTACAGCCAGAACGTGGCCGATCCCACCGCCGCCTTGACCGAGAGCCCGGGCGTGCGCGTCAGCTCGTCGGCCAGCTCGCCGCGGATCGAATAGGCGATGTCGATCTCGCCGCGCTGCAGCGCCGCCAGCCGGGTCGCCTCGTCGGGCACCACCTTGAAGACCAGCCGCTTGATCGCGGGCGGCTTGCGCCAGTAGCCCTCGAACGCCTCGCACACCAGCTCGACGCCGGGGTTGAAGGAGACGAACTTGTAGGGCCCGGCGCCGACCGGCGCCTTCTTGTGGCCGTCCTCGCGGACCTGCTGGACGTGTTTCCGGGGCACGATCCAGCCCGCACCGGTGGCGCTGGCATAGAAGGTCAGGAAGTCCGGCCACGGCACGTTGAGGCGGATCGTGAGCCGCTCGGCATCGTGGACATCGACGCAGGCCACGCGCTCCTTCAAGGTCTTGGCCGAGGCGCCGCGGTAGCGCTCGAGCGAGAACTTCACGTCATCTGCCGTCACCGGCTCACCGTTGTGGAACAGCACGCCCTTGCGCAGGGTGAAGGCGTAGCTCAGCCCGTCGGACGCGACGGTCCAGGCCTCGGCGAGGCATGGCGCCATCGGCTTGCCCGGCATCGCCTTCATCATCGCGTCGTGCAGGGCGTACAGCATCATGAAAGGCGTGATGATGCCGGCAGTTTCCGCCGGATCGAACCAGGTCGGCGCCAGCGAGACATGCGAGGCTATGGTGATCTGCCCGTCCGGCGCTGCCCGAGCCGTGTCCGGCACGATGCCCAGCGCGGCGGCGGCGGAGAAGCCGAGAACGCCGCGACGCGTGGGGCCGGGAGAGGGCGTCGCCATGGTCGTGTGCCCTGCTAGGCGCCGCCCTTCAGGCGGACGTCTTCGTAGGGCGCCGAGTAGGGATGACCGGCGATCAGGTTGAACGCCGCTTCCTCGACCCTGCGGCCCTGGCCGTTGAGGAAACCGAGCTGGAAGATCGGAGCGTAGACCGTGCGCTCGTGCACGAGCTGCTGCATGCGGTGCAGCAGCTCGGTACGCTTGGCGTTGTCGGCAGTCTGCGCCTGTTGGGCGAACAAGTCGTCGATGTCGGGATAGCTGCCGTAGACGTAGGTGCCGCCCTTGACGACGAAGGTCTCCATGCGGGTCGCGGCATTGCCGAAGGCACCGCTGCCGCCCTGGATCAGGTTGCGGTATTTCTTCTCACCGTACTCCTTGGTGAAAGCGGCGCGTTCCATCGGCCGCAGCCGCATCCTGATGCCGATCTCCGTGAGGCTGTTGATCGCCGCCTCGCCAAGATTGGAATAGGACCCATCGCAGAAGTACTCGCCGCCGTCGAAGCCGTTCTTGAAGCCGGCTTCCGCCAGAAGCTTCTTGGCTGCGGCCGGGTCGTACGGGATCTTCGGCGGCTGCCAGTAGCCTTCGTAGGCCTTGGGCACGATGCTGCCGGTGATCAGCGAATGGCCCAGGGTCAGCGCCTGGTTGATGCCGTCCCGGTCGAGAGCAAGGGTCACCGCCTTTCGCACCTTCTCGTTGGACCACGGCGATTTCGGGTCCCACTGGTCGGCGAAATAGACCCAGAACGGCGAGTTGATCACCACTGGCCTCAGCGTCAGGCCAGGCGTGCGCTGCAGCTCCTCGGCCAGCTCGCCGCGGATCGAGTAGGCGATGTCGACCTCGCCCCGCTTCAGGGCCGCCAGCCGGGTGGCCTCGTCGGGGATCACCTTCCAGATCAGTTTCTTCACGGTCGGCGTCTTGCGCCAGTAAGCGTCGAACGCCTCCATCACCAGCTCGACGCCGGGCGTGAAGGACACGAACTTGTAGGGGCCGGCCCCGATCGGCGCCTTCTTGAAGCCGTCCTCGCCGACGCTCTCGACGTATTTCTTCGGGACGATCCAGCCGGCGCCGGTGACGCTGGAATAGTAGAGCAGGAAATCGGGCCACGCCTGTTTCAGCCGGAACACGACCTTGCGCGGATCGGGCGTCTCGACCGCTGCGACGTGCTCTTTGATGAAGCCCGCCGCGTTGCCGCGATAGCGCTCGAACGAGAACTTCACGTCCTCGGCCGTCACCGGCGCGCCGTTGTGGAACTTGGCACCGGCGCGCAGCACGAAGGTGTGGGTCATGCCGTCGGCGGAGGGCGCATAGGATTCGGCGAGGCACGGGTCGGCCGGCTTGCCCGGCATCGGCTTCATCAGCCCGTCATGCAGGGCGTAGAGCAGCATGAACGGTGTGACGATACCCGGCGTCTCGGCCGGGTCGAACCAGGTCGGCGCCAGCGAGACGTGCGCGGCGTAGACGATCTTGTTGTCCGACCCGGCGCTGGCTGGTTTCGTTCCCAGGGCCACGACACCGAGCGCGGCAAGGCCCAGCATCTCGCGACGGGTGGCGTCATGTTGGCGCGGGAACGATCGCATGCGGGGACTCCCTGCTTGTTCAGCTCTTCTTGAGGGTCACGTCCTCATAGGGTGCGGAGTAGGCATGGCCCTTGATCAGGCCGAGGCCGGATTCAGCCACGCGCTTGCCCAGGCCGTTGAGGAAGGCGAGCTGCCAGATCGGCGCATAGACCGAGCGCTCGTGCAGGATCTGCTGGATCTTGTGCAGCATTGCCGTGCGCTTGTCCTTGTCGAGCTCGACTGCCTGCTCGGCGAACAGCGTGTCGATCTCCGGATAGTTGCCATAGGCGTAGGCGCCGCCCTTGACCGCGAAGGTCTCGAGCCGGGTCGCGGCGTTGCCGAACGCCCCCGACGAGCCCTGGATGATGTTCTTGAGTTTCTTGTCGGAGTAGGCGGCGAAGAAGGCGGCGCGCTCGAGCGGCCTGAGCTTCACGCGAATACCGGCCTCCTGCAGGTTGTTGATCACCGCCTCGGCTAAATTGGCGTAGGAGGAATCGCAGTAGTAGTCGCCGGCATCGAAGCCGTTGCGATGGCCGGCGTCGGCCAGCAGCTTCTTGGCCTTGGCGAGGTCGTACACCGGCGGCGGCGCCTTCCAGTAGAAGTCGAAGCTGTCGGGGATGATGTTGTTGGTGACCGGCGAATGGCCGAGCGTCAGCGCCTCGGAGATCGACTTGTAGTCGAGCGCCAGCCGCGCCGCCTCGCGCACGCGCTGGTCGTGCCACGGCGACTTGGGCTCCCACTGGTCGGGGAAGTACAGCCAGAAGGTGCCCTGGATGACCACGGGCTTGAGCGTCAGGCCCGGCGTCTTCTGCAGCTCCTCGGCGAGTTCGCCGCGGATCGAGTAGGCGATGTCGACCTCGCCGCGCTTCAGCGCCGCCAGCCGCGTCCCCTCCTCGGGAATCACCTTCATCACCAGCCGCTTCACCGCCGGCGGCTTGCGCCAGTAGCCGTCGAACGCCTCGAACACCAGCTCGACGCCGGGCGTGAAGGAGACGAACTTGTAGGGGCCGGCCCCGACAGGCGCCTTCTTGAAGCCCTCCTCGCCGACCTCCTGGACGTATTTCCTGGGCACGATCCAGCCGGCGCCGCTGGCCGAGGCATAGAAGGTCACGAAGTCGGGCCATGGTTTCTTCAGCACGAAGTGCACGGTGCGCTCGTCGGGCGTTTCGACGGCAGCCACGCGCTCCTTCATCAACGCCGCCGAGGTGCCGCGATAGCGCTCGAAGGAGAACTTCACGTCCTCGGCCGTCACCGGCGCGCCGTTGTGGAACTTCGCTCCCTGGCGCACGGTGAACTGGTAGCCGAGGCCGTCCGACGACATCTTCCAGGCCTCGGCCAGGCACGGCTCGGCGGCGTTGCCGGGCATCGGCTTCACCATCGCGTCGTGCAGCGCATAGAGCAGCAGGAAGGGCGTGATCATGCCCGGCGTCTCGGCCGGGTCGAACCAGGTGGGCGCCAGCGAGATATGCACGGCCCAGGTCAACTGACCGCCGGGGGCCTCGGCGAATGCCGCGCGAGGCGCGGCGAGTCCCAGCGCCGAAAGCGCCATCAAGGTGCGGCGGGTAAGCTCGGTACTCTGCGCCATGGTCTACTCCCGACTCTCTCGATCCGGGGGGCGCCGCAATACATGCGGAGAATACTCCGCCACTCCGGACGGCGCACGTCGTGCGCCCGGTTGCGCGAGTAAGCGTTGAGCTGAGCTACTGGTCCTTATCTAAGGCGATCGCTACTCCGTCTCCCGACCCGTGACCTTCCCGTTTCTATCGTCCGCTTCTGCGAACGGTGACCCATCGTGGGATCTTGCCGGCAACGTTAGGCGCAAGGCCGCGACCGGGCAACGAAATTCCGTCACCCGGTCTGAATCAAAGTTGCGAACGTGGGCGGTGTGTCAGGCGTCGAGGATAGGCGTGAAGCCGCCGTAGACCATGCGCTGGCCGTCGAACAAGGGCGGCTGGCTCTTGTCGGGCTGCATGCGCGGATCGGCCATCAGCTTGCCCCACGCCGCGTCGCGCACCGCCTTGGACGGCCATTCGACCCAGCCGTAGATCACGGTCTCGTCGTCCTTGGCCTTCACGGCGCGCTTGAAGTCGGTGACCTTGCCGTCGGGGATGTCGTCACCCCAACCGTCGAGCACGCGGGTGGCGCCATATTCCCGGAACAGCGCCGCCATCTTGGCCGCCCAGTCGCGGAACGCTTCCTTGTTGGCGATCGGCACCGGCATCAGCGTGCCGTCGACATAGCCGGGCTTGCCGCCCCCACCGTCATTGGGGCCGTCGTCGATCATGGCGTCGAAGCCGGCGAAGATCATGCGCTGGCCGTCGAACGGCATGTTCTTGCTCATCTCCTTCGTGTTCGGATCGTCCATCATCTTGGCGTTGGCGGCATCGCGCACCGCCTTGGACGGGTACTCGACCCACGAGAACAGCACGACCTCGTCGGACTTGGCCTGCACCGCGCCCTTGAAGTCGGTGACCTTGCCGTCCGGCACCTCGTCGCCCCAGGCCTCGACCATGCGGGTGACGCCGAGCCCCTTGAAGAGCTTCAGCGCGCCCTCGGCATGCTGGCGATAGATCTCCTTGTTGGCCGCCGGCACGGCGACGACGAAGCCTTCGATGTAACCCATGAGTCACTCCTGCCTTGACGATATGAGTTGATATCAACATAATTGTCGCGATGTCAAAAGGCAAATCCGTGTCCTTTGCCACGACCAAGCACGTGCACGATCATTGCTTGTGCTTCGCCGCCCAGCGCGCGGCGCGGGCGCTTGCGCGTCGCTTCGACGAGGCGCTGCGGCCGGTCGGGCTGACCAGCGGCCAGTTCTCGCTGCTGATGTCGCTCAACCGGCCCGAGCCGGCGACGGTCGGCGAGGTTGCGTCGCTGCTCGGCATGGACCGCACGACGCTGACCGCCAACCTCAAGCCGCTGGAGCGGGAAGGGCTGGTCGAGAGCATCGTCGATCCGGCCGACCGGCGCGGGCGATTGCTGGTGCTGACGGCAAAAGGAAAGACGAAGCTGAAAGCGGCGTTGCCGATCTGGCGGCATTCGCATGCGGAAGTCGATCGGCTGGTGCCGTCCGACATCGAGGGATTACGCGCGGGTTTGCGGGCTTTGTCCTAGTCCTGGTCCTGGTCCGTGTCGGGGTATTGCGCGGGTGCATCGCCCGAGGCGACGAGCAGTCGGGGGTAGCGCCGTCCTGGTGCCTTGCTGCCAAGCTTGAGCAACTCGACCTGGAAGCGCCACTCGTCGCCATAGTCGAACAAGAACAACATCTTCTTCCCGACCTTTGCGAATGCCCTCGACACCGGCGTCTGCGCCACACTGCCGGCGTCGCTGGTGCCACTCTCCATGTCGGCGAACAGCTCGTACTTCTGCGGCGACGAGTGATAGTTGCTATCGAGCTTGCTGTAGAAGCCGAACGCATGGTCGAAGTCGAACTCGAAGGCGGCGATGATCGCCTCGGCTAGGGCCGACAACGAGGCTGTACTGTCGATTTCGACGTCGCGATAGAGCTTAGGCTTCAGTGAGGCACGCAGGATGTGCGTCGTGCCGTCCGTCGTCGCGCCCGCTGATGGCGCGCCGACGGACGAAGCACTCCGGCGCGGCATGCTACTGCACGACCTCGAACAGGCCGGCGGCGCCCATGCCGCCGCCGATGCACATCGTCACCACGACGTTCTTGGCCTTGCGGCGGCGGCCCTCGATCAGGGCGTGGCCGGTGCAGCGCGCGCCGGTCATGCCGAAGGGATGGCCGATCGAGATTGAGCCGCCGTTGACGTTCAGCTTCTCGTTGGGGATGCCGAGCTTGTCGCGGCAGTACAGCACCTGGACGGCGAAGGCCTCGTTCAACTCCCACAGGTCGATGTCGTCCATCTTCAGCCCGAAGCGCTTCAAGAGCTTCGGCACGGCATAGACCGGGCCGATGCCCATCTCGTCGGGCTCGCATCCGGCGACGACCAGGCCCTTGTAGATGCCGAGCGGCTTGAGGCCGCGCTTGGCGGCTTCGGCGTCGCTCATCACCACCGCGGCCGAGGCGCCGTCGGAGAGCTGGCTGGCGTTGCCGGCGGTGATCCACTTGTCCGGGCCGCGCACCGGCTCGAGCTTGCTGAGGCCCGCCATGTTGGTGTCGGGACGGTTGCCTTCGTCCTTGGCGAGCTTGACCTTCTTGCGCGAGGTCTCGCCGGTCGCCTTGTCGGTGACGACCATCTCGGTCTCCATCGGCACGATCTCGTCGTCGAACTTGCCGGCCTGCTGGCCCGCCGCGGTGCGGAGCTGGCTCTGCACCGAGTATTCGTCCTGGTACTCGCGGCTGATCTTGTAGCGCTCGGCCACCGTGTCGGCTGTCTGGATCATGCTGTGGTAGATGCCGGGCACGTGCTCCTGCACCCACGGATTGACCAGGCGGTGCTTGTTGCCGCCCGGCGGCGACTGGATCAGCGAGACGGACTCGAGGCCGCCGGCCAGCATCACCGGCACCTTGTCGACCAGCACGCGCTGGGCGGCCATGGCGATGGTCTGCAGGCCCGACGAGCAGAAGCGGTTCACGGTCACGCCGGACACCGAGACCGGCGCGCCGGCGCGCATCGCCGCGACGCGCGCGAGGTTGGAGCCCTGGGTGCCCTCCGGCGCGGCGCAGCCCAGGATCACGTCCTCGATCTCGCCGAGCTCGACCTTGGCGCGCTCGGCGGCATGCTTGATGACGTGCGCGCCCATCTCGGCCGCATGCGTGTCGTTGAAGGCGCCTCGGAATGCCCTGCCGATCGGCGTGCGGGCGGTCGATACGATGACGGCGTCAGCCATTTTAACTTCCTCCTCAGAAAACTTTGTTGATGCCTTCCCCCTCCCGGCCTTCCCCGTCAGACGGGGGAGGTGGCCCGAAGGGGGAAAGCCCCACAGTTGATGTCAGACGCTAGAGAACTTCTTGCCGTCCTGCACCAGCTTCTTGAGCAGCGGTGCCGGCTCCCAGAACGGGTCGCCGGAGGCGTCGCGGTACTTCAGCAGGGCGTCGTGGATGGTCTTCAGCCCGACGACGTTGTCGGCCCACCACATCGGGCCGCCGCGATAGACCGGCCAGCCGTAGCCGTTGACCCAGATCACGTCGATGTCGAGCGCGCGCTGGGCCATGCCTTCCTCGAGGATCTTGGCGCCCTCGTTGACCATCGGGTAGAGCGCGCGCTCCAGGATCTCCTGGTCGGAGATGGCGCGGCGGGTGATGCCGAGCTTCTTCGAGGTCTCCTCGATGATCTTTTCGACCTCGGGATCGGGGATCGGCGTGCGGTCGGGCAGGTTGTACTTGTAGTAGCCCGCGCCGGTCTTCTGGCCGAAGCGGCCGAGCTCGCAGATCGCGTCGGCGACGTAGCCGGTGTAGCGCACGTTGCGCTTTTCCTTCTCCTTCTTGCCCTGGCGGATGCGCCAGCCGACGTCGTTGCCGGCGAGATCGCTCATCGCGAACGGGCCCATCGGGAAGCCGTAGTCGTAGACGACCTTGTCGATCTGCTGCGGCAGGGCGCCTTCCTCCATCATGTAGGCCGACTGCACGCCGCGCTGGCGCAGCATGCGGTTGCCGACGAAGCCCTCGCAGACACCGACCAGCACCGGGATCTTGCCGATCTTCTTGCTGAGCGACATCACGGTGGCGATGACGTCCTTCTCGGTCGCCTTGCCGCGCACGTTCTCGAGCAGCTTCATGACGTTGGCCGGCGAGAAGAAGTGCATGCCGATCACGTCGCCCGGCCGCTTGGTGTAAGCGGCGATCTGGTTGACGTCGAGGCCCGAGGTGTTGGTCGCCAGGACCGCGCCGGGCTTGGCGACGGCGTCGAGCTGCTTGAACACGCCTTCCTTCACTTCCATGGTCTCGAACACCGCCTCGATGATGACGTCGGCATCCTTGAGGTCGTCGTAGGAGAGGGTCGGCTTGATTAGCGCCATGCGCTTCTCGACGTCCTCGGCTTTCATGCCGCCACGCTTGGCGGTGTTCTCGTAGTTGGTGCGGATGGTCTTCAGCCCGCGGTCGAGCGCGTCCTGCTTCACTTCGAGGAGCGTCACCGGAATGCCGGCATTGGCGAAGTTCATGGCGATGCCGCCGCCCATCGTGCCAGCGCCGACGATGCCGGCCGTCTTGACCGGCCGCTGCGGCGTGTCGGCCGGCACGTCGAGCACCTTGGCCGCCTCGCGCTCGGCGAAGAAGTAATAGCGCTGCGCCGCCGACTCCTGCGAGGTCAGCAGCTCGACGAACAGCTCGCGCTCGCGCTTCATGCCCTCGTCGAACGGCAGCTCGACGGCGGCCTGCACGCACTTGATGATGCTCCACGGCGCCTTGAAGCCGCGGGCGCGGCGGGCGATCGCCTTCTCGGTCTCCTTGAACAGGTCGGGCGATTCCAGCGTCGCCGCGAGATCGCGCACGCGACGGCGCGGCGCGTTCTGCGCCACCAGCATCTGGGCGTGTGCCACGGCGCCGGCCAGCAGGTCGTCGCCCTCGACCAGCGCATCGATGATGCCCTTGCTCTTGGCCTCGGCCGCCGGGATGTGGCGGCCCGAGATGATGGCATCAAGCGCGTACTTCGCGCCCGTGAGGCGCGGCAGGCGCTGGGTGCCGCCGGCGCCCGGCAGGATGCCGAGATGGACCTCGGGCAGGCCGACACGCGTCGAGGGCAGGGCGACGCGATAGTGCGCGCCGAGCGCGGTCTCGAGGCCGCCGCCGAGCGGCGTGCCGTGCAGCGCTGCGACCACGATCTTGGGGCAGTTCTCCATCGTGGCGATGACGTCGTTCAGGTTGGCGCCCGACGGCGGCTTGCCGAACTCGCGGATGTCGGCGCCGGCGATGAAGGTGCGGCCGCCGCCGATCAGAACGATGGCATCGATGTTGGGATCGGCGCCGAACGCCTCGATACCTTCCTTGATGCCGTTACGCACGGCCGCCGCCAGCGCGTTCACCGGCGGATTGTTGACGGTGAGGATGCCGATGCGCCCCTGCGTGGAGCGAAGCACTGCGTCGGACATGACGTTTCTTCCCTTGATGATGACGGGCTTTGAAGCTGTCGGTCTTACCAATCCCGAGCGCCCCCGCCCAGCGACCGATGGTTTCGCTTTGCGGAGACGTGTGTATATGCACAGCCTAGCCGGCCCGGGATGCAGCCGCTATGCAGCGGCGCGCGAAAAGTTCTGGGGAGGACATGAGGATGTCGATCAAGCGTCGTGCGGTGCTGGGAGCCGGAATGGTCCTGGCGGCGCCGTCGATCGTGCGGGCACAGGGGACGTGGCCCAACAAGCCGATCACCATCGTCGTCAATTTCCCGGCCGGCGGCCTGACCGACGGCATCGCCCGCGCGTTCGGCCAGCACGTCCAGCAGGCGACCGGCCAGCAGGTCGTCATCGACAACAAGCCCGGCGCCTCGGGCAACATCGGCGCGGCGCTGGTCGCCCGCGCGCCGGCCGACGGCTACACCTTCCTGCATTCGGTCTCGAGCACGCTCGTCCAGAACCGGGTGATGTTCAAGCAGCTCGGCTTCGACCCGGACAAGGACTACACGATCGTGTCGGGCACCTCGTCGGGCGTGCTGCCGGTGGTCGTGCACAAGTCGACGCCGGAGGAGGTCAAGGACCTCAGGTCGTTCATCGCCTGGGCCAAGGGCCAGAAGATCAACTGGGGCTCGTGGGCGCTCGGCTCCTCGTCGCACATCTTCGCGCAGCGCCTCAACGAGAAATACGGGCTGTCGATCGAGGTCGTGACCTACAAGGGCGAGACGCCGATGTGGCAGGACATGGGCGCCGGCCAGCTCCAGGCCGCGATGGGCAGCCCGCAGGCGATGAACTCGCTGCTGGTCAAGCAGGAGGTGCGGCCGATCGTGGCGCCGTCCAAGGTGCGCTACGTCAAGCTGCCCGACGTTCCGACCTCGATGGAGCAGGGCTTCGACGACCCCGCGCTCACGGTGCGCGGCTGGCTGGCGCTGGGCGCGCCGGCGGCGACGCCGAAGGAGATCGTCAAGCGCATGTCCGACCTCTGGGTCGCGGCGGCCGATTCGGTGCCCGGCAAGAAGATGATGGAAAGCTTCGGCCTCACCGAGAAGCCGCTGAACCACGAAGAGGTGATGGCGGACTACGAGTACCTGAAGAGCGCCGTCATCCCGCTGATCGTCGCGCTCGGCATCAAGCCGGAATAGTCAGCGGCGGAACAGAGGCCAGCCGTCGGGGCTGCGGTGCTGCCGCCCCGGTCCGACGACGCGCGGCACGTGATAGAAGAGCGGCGGATAGATCGTCGGCTGATAGATCACGACCGGCTGCGGCGGCGGGACCGGAGGCTCGTACCACGGCGTCGGTGGCGCCGCGGTGCCGCGCAGGACCGTCACCTCTCCGGCGGACGCCGCGAAGGCCGGCGTGGCGGCGAGCAGCAGGAGCGCCAGCAGCCGCTTCATGACGACACCCGCTTGACCGTGTCGGCGAGCCAGCGGGCGATGCCGGTCATGCGTGCGTCCTCGTGCTGCTGGCCCATGACCTGCACGCCGACCGGCATGCCGCCGACGCTCATCAGCGGCACGGTGACCACCGGCGCGAACAGCATCGAGGACGGCGCGTTGAACACGAAGTCGCCGGTCGGCCGCGACGCCAGCGGCTGGCCGGGCTTGTCGCCCTCCCAGATCGGCGCGGGGCCGGGGCAGGCCAGCGTGATCGCGGCATCGGCGAGCGAAGCGACGGCGGCGTGGGTGGCCTGCGCCGCCTGACGGGCGAGCAGGTTGGTGCGGTACTGGTCGGGCGTCATCGCCTCGGCCCGGAGCAGGGTCGCCTTGGCGCGCTCGCTGAGGCCGTCGGGCGCGGCGTCGAGCATGCCGCGCTGGTACCAGCGGTTCTCCCAGCTCGTGATGCCGTTGCACACCGCGCGGGCGTTGGCGATGGCCTTCTCCAGCGCCTCGACGAACGGATGGTCGCCGCGACGGATCGGGGTAACGCCGGCTTCCTCGAGCCGGCCCAGCACCTTGGCGAAGCCCGCCTTGGTCGCGGCATCGACCTCGGGCCAGCCCTCGGTCTCGAGCACGATCAGCCGGTTGGGCCGGATCGCGGCCGGCAGCGTGTCGGGACCCATCAGGCCGAGCGCGCCGCGGTCGCCGCCGCAGCGCTTGGCGGCCTCGATCGCGACCTGCCACATATCCTCGAGGGAATTGGCGTGCGGGCCGTGTGTGCTCATGCTGGTCGCCAGCCGTTCGCCGCGATTGATGCCGCCCTGCGTCGGCTTGAGCGCGAAGTTGCCGCAATAGGCGGCGGGCCGGATGATCGAGCCGCCGACCTGCGTGCCGATCGCCGCCGGCACCATGTTGGCGCCGACCGCCGCCGCCGAGCCCGACGACGAGCCGCCCGGCGTGCGCTTGGAATCGAACGGGTTGGTGGTCGCCCCGGGATGCGAGCCGCCGAGCTCCGCCGTCACCGTCTTGGCGAGGATCACGGCGCCGGCCTGGCGCAGCGCCCATACCGCGGCGTTGTCGCGTTTGGGGAAGTTGCCCTTCATCGCCGCGCAGCCCATCTCGGTGGGCATGTCCTTGGTCTCGAGCAGGTCCTTGATCGCGATCGGCATGCCGTCGATCGACGACAGCGGCTTGCCGGCCTTCCAGCGCTCGGTGCTGGCGTCGGCGGTGGCGCGGGCGCCTGCTTCGTTCATCGCGGTGAAGGCCTTCACCACCGGCTCGCGTGCGGCGATGGTCTCGAGGCAGCGCTCGAGATAGGCGCGCGGGCTGTCGTTGCCGTCGGTGAAGCGGTGGGCGGCATCGTGGAAGGTCAGCGGCTTGTAGTCGGCGTACGGGATCATGTCTGGTAGCCTAAAGCATATTCCGTCCGGCTGTAATCAGCCGGACGGAATATGCCGTGTGTAGCCAGTATCACCCGTGCGCGCGTTTCCGGTCCGTTGGAAGCGCGAACGCTTCCAACGGACCGGAAACCGCTCTAGCAAGCATGAGGAGGGACGCCCATGGTATTCGCCGGCCTGAACTATCTTGCGATCATCCTGGCTGCGGCCGCGGGTTTCGTCTGGGGCGCAGCCTACTACACGACTTTGTCCAAGCAATGGCTGTCCGCGGTCGGCATCGCCAAGGAGCAGATGCGGATCGGCCGCTCGCCCGCACCCTTCGTCATCTCTTTCGTGGCGCTGGTCGTCATGGCGTGGGTGCTGGCCGGCACGCTCGGCCATCTCGGGCCGGGGCAGGTGACCGTGAAGAACGGCATCATCTCCGGGCTGTTCCTGTGGCTGGGCTTCATCGCTACCACGGTGTTCGTCAACAACGCCTATCCCGGGCGCAAGTACAGCCTGTCGGTGATCGATAGCATCCATTGGCTGGGTGTCGTCGTTATCCAGGGCGCCGTGATCGGCGCGATGGGTGTCTAGAGGCATGAAACGACCGCGCATCGAAGGCTACGCCGTCATATCGAAGGAGGGGATGATCGCCACCTCCGACGGTCACTTCCCCGAGGCGATCAAGATCCCGGCCGACCACGAGTTCTACCAAGGCTCGGTCGACAGGGCGTCGGCGGTCGTCAACGGTCGCCATTCGGCCGAGGGCGGCCCCAGGGAGAAGGAGCGGCGGCGCCTCGTGCTGACGCGCCGGGTCGACCTCCTCGCGCCCGATCCCGACAATCCCAATGCGATCCTGTGGAACCCTGCGACCGCGCCGTTCGACGAGGCATGGGCGCGGCTCGGCCTCGACGGCGGCGTGGCGGCGGTGGTGGGCGGCACCGACACGTTCGGCCTGTTCCTGACGATCGGCTACGACGTCTTCTACCTGACCAGGACCGAGGCCAGCGTGCCAAGAGGCCGGCCGGTCTTCCCGGGCGTCGGCACGACCACGACGGCGGAAGAGGTGATGACCCAGGCCGGCCTGGTCCTCAAGGGCACGCGCATGCTCGACGCCGCCGCGAACTGCCGCGTCGAGGAATGGGTGAAGGGCTAGACTAGAACTCGACGACCAGTCCGTCGTGCGCGGCTTCGAGGGCGATCTCGCTCTGGCGGCCGAGCAGCTCGGCGCTCATGTGGGTGACGATGGTGCGTTTGGGCCGGATGTCGCCGAGGCGCTTCGTCAGGGTCGTGTAGTCGATGTGGTACTTCATGACCTTGTCGAAGAAGTAGGCCTCGCAGATGAACAGGTCGGCGTCGCGCCCGGCCGGGATCAGCTCCTCGACCCATTCGGTGTCGCCGGAATAGGTCAGTACCTTGCCCTCGGTCTCGACGCGCAGCGCGTAGGACGGCGCACCGCTGTAATGCTTCATCTCGTAGGGCGTGACCTGCAGGCCGTCGAAACAGACGCGCTCGTGCAGCGCGAGCTCGCGGATGGTGGTCGTGAACTTGCGCTCGACCTTGGTCGAGCCCGCGAACATCGCCTCCATGATCGTCATCAGCCGCGCCTCGAAGCCGGGTGGGCCAGCCAGCGTCAGCGGCGCGGTGCGGCGGCTGACGAGCTGGGCATCGAGCAGGAAGAAGGGCAAGCCGCCGAAATGGTCGCCGTGCAGATGGCTCACCAGCACGGTCGAGACGACGTTGGGATCGACGCTCCATTTGCGGATCGCCACCATCGACGAGGCGCCGCAATCGATCAGCACGTTGCCGTGCTGCTGGCGCGTCAGATGGAAACAGGTGTTGAACCGCCCGCCGCTGCCGAAGGCATCGCCGGAGCCGAGGAACTGCAGCTTCATCGCCGAAGCTAGGGCGCCTGTTCCAGGCTCGACACCTCGTTGGTCAGCGTCGTGCGGTGCAGGTCGCGGACCTGGGTGTGGTCGTAGCGCCGGGCGCGATGCATGGTGGCGCGGTTGTCCCACATGACGATGTCGTGCGGCCGCCAGACATGGGCGTAGACGAACGCCCGCTGGGTCGCGTGCTCGTTGAGGTCGCGCAGGAAGGCGCGCGCCTCGGGCACCGGCCAGCCCTCGATCTCGCCGGCATGGCTCGACAGGTAGAGCGACAGCCGGCCGCTGCGCGGATGGCGGCGCACCAGGCGCTGGCGCACCGGCGCCCACTTCACCCGCTCGTCGTCGGTGAAGTCGGTGAAGCCCAGGATGCCGCGCGAAAAGATCTGGCTGTGGCGGCAGACCAGGTCGCGCACCTCGCGCTTGGTCGCCTCGTCGAGCGAGTCGTAGGCCGCGCGCATGTCGGCAAACTCGGTGTTGCCGCCTTCTCCCGGAATAATCCGCGCCGACAATATCGAATACTTGGCCGGCACATCCTTGAATGAGCTGTCGGAGTGCCAGAGCTGGTTGCCCAGCCCGAACAACCGGCGGCGGTCGTCGCGCGCCACCACCTTGTTGTCCTTGTCGACGTTGGAGATGTCGTTGACGTCCATGCTGAGCCGCCGCTCTTCCGGCTTGGCGATGTCGCCGGTCGCCGTCTCGAGCGGCCCCAGCGCGCGGCTGAAGGCGACCTGATGCTCGTCGTTGATGTCCTGGTCGCGGAACACCAGGACGCCGAACTGGTCCATGCCGCGATGGACGGCCTCGGCCTCGGCGGGCGACGGCACCTTGCGCCAGTCGACGCCGGAGACTTCGCCGGCGAAGAACGGGCGGTTGACGGGATCGATCGGTTGGATGTCCATGGCGTGATTTTAGCCTCCCGGCCCGTGCTTGGGGAGCGCCGACCACTCGCGAAACAGCTTTCCGCCCTGCTGGTCGAACTTGTCGCGCAGCACCTTGGTGGACTGGATGCGCTCGATCCGGAAATTCCGGTAGTCGGTCCGCAGTTCGCACCAGGCGCCGACCAGGGTGGCGTCGACGTAGTAGGCCATGGCGATCGGCCAGATCACCCGGTTGGTGCGCCGGCCCTGCTCGTCGGCATAGCCGATATAGAGCTTGCGGCTGTCGCGGATCGCGGCGCGGATTTCGGCCAGGTCGGCGCCCGGCGCCTCGGCCGCCATGCCGGGCGAGACGTAGACATGGGCGTCGGCGACGTGCGGCCGCAGGCGCTCGGGCACCACCACGCTCACCTTGGCCAGTACCGCCTCGGCGGCCTGCTGCAGGGCCGGATCCTTGACCCGCTTGAGCAGCCGGGCGCCGACGGCGATCGCCTCGACCTCGTCGATGGTGAACATCAGCGGCGGCAGGTCGAAGCCCTTGCGCAGGACGTAGCCGACGCCGGCCGCGCCCTCGATCGGCACGCGACGCGCCTGCAGGGTGGCGATGTCGCGATAGACCGTGCGCGGCGTGACCTCGAGCGCCTCGGCCAAGGCCGCGGCGGTCATCGGCTTCCTGGCCTGGCGCAGGGCCTGGATGATGTCGAAAAGGCGGTCCGAACGGGGCATGTCACTGCTGACATAACGCTGTCAGGAGACGGTTTCTAGGTTGGGGGCATCCACTTTTCGGGAGCGTCCCATGATCGAGATCGTCAAGCCGACCGTCCCCGCGCTGGCCAAGTTCGCCGAACGCAATGCCGTGCCCGCCTCGGCCGTCGTGCGGGCGGGAGAGTGGGTCTTCGTCTCCGGCATGCCGCCGGTGAAACCCGAGACCGGCGGCTACGACATCCTGCCGATCGACCAGCAGGCGCGCCGCTCGCTCGAGCATCTCAAGAGCTGCCTGGAGGCTGCGGGCTCGGGCCTCGACCGCGTGGTCAAGTGCACGGTCTACTGCTCGAACCCGAGCTACTTCGCGACCGTCAACGCGATCTACGCGGAGTATTTCGGGACGCATAAGCCGGCGCGGACCTTTTTCTGCCCGGGCGGCTGGTTCGGCCCGTTCGACATCGAGTTCGACTGCGTGGCGCTGGTGCGATGAGCGGCGGTCCGATGAACAGGGTCTGGCTCGGGACATTGTTGCTGGTCGCATCGGGAGCGGTTTATTCGACCGCAGGCCTGTTCACGCGGCTGATCCAGGTCGACGCTTGGACGCTGCTGTTCTGGCGCGGCCTGTTCGGCGGCAGCTTCCTCGCTGTCGTGGTCGTGCTCCAGGAGCGCGGCCGCCTGTGGCGTTCGATCCGCGCCATGGGCTGGGAGGGCGGGGCGGTCGCGATCTGCTCGGCGGTGGCGACGGTGTGCTTCCTGAATGCGATGCGCCTGACCGCCATTGCCGACGTGCTGGTGATCGACGCCGCGATTCCCTTCATCACCGCGGCGCTCGCCTGGGCGATCTTGGGCGAGCGCGAGAGCCTGTTCACGCTCGGCGCGACGGCGGCGGCTTTCGCCGGCATGGCGATCATGGCCGGACCGGCGATCGCGCACGGCCAAGTCGCGGGCGATGCGCTCGCCTTCGTCATGGCGACCCTGATATCGCTGGTGATCGTGCTGATCCGGCGCAAGCAGGGCATCAGCATGGTGCCGGCGGTCTGCGGCTCGGCCTTCCTGTGCGCGCTGATCGTATGGCCGTTCGCTTCGCCATTGCAGGTCGATGCCGGCAACCTCGGCCTGCTCGCCCTGTTCGGCACGAGCCAGTTCGGCCTGGGCTTGCTGCTGCTTGCCGTCGGCACACCGCTGGTGTCGGCGACGCGCGGCGCGCTGCTCGGCGTTCTGCAGACGCCGCTCGGCACGCTCTGGGTATGGCTCGCCTTCTCCGAGCAGCCGGCGACGCTTACCCTGATCGGCGGCATCGTCGTTCTCGCAGCCGTGATCATCGACATGCTGGCGCCTCACGCCATATCGACCAGCTCCATGGACTCGACGCGGTCGGGCTCGCCGGCATAGACGACCAGCGCCACGGTCTCCTGCGCGATCATGGCGCTGTGCGGCTGACCCTTGGGGTTGAGGCTGTAGCCGCCCGATCCGGCCGCCGGCTGGCCGCTCTTGGTGGCGCGGCCGCCCTGCAGGTTGAAGACGTGCTCGTCGCTGAGCGCGGTGGCAACGATCTTGATCAGCTTGCCCGGCGGCGGCGTGAAGCGGACCAGCCAGGCGATGCCGCCGCCGTCCGGGCGGCGGTCGCTCAGCACCTTGAGCTGGACGATGTCGCGGCCGTCCTGGACCGCAGCCGGGCCGTAGAACGGCACCGCCGACGCCCATTCCATTTCGGTATGATCGACTCGCTGCGTGGCCATGGCGCACCTCCGTTGAAGGAACGCCCGAGCCTAGGGAAGGGCTGCTGACAGCGTCGTGTCAGCAGCATTGGACCGCGGACCAGGAGGTCCGCGGTCCGAATGAATCAGGCCGTCGGCAGCTTGTAGCCCTGGAACTGCTTGCGCAGCTCGGTCTTGAGGATCTTGCCGGTGGCGCCGTGCGGGATGGCGTCGATGAACTGAACGTCGTCGGGCATCCACCACTTGGCGATCTTGCCGTTGAGGTACTTCAGCAGGTCGTCCTTGGTGACGTTGGCCTCGGGCCGCTTGACGACGATCAGCAGCGGCCGCTCGTCCCACTTGGGATGGGCGACGCCGATCACCGCCGCTTCGGCGACGCCGGGGCAGCCCATCGCCGCGTTCTCGAGGTCGATCGAGCTGATCCACTCGCCGCCCGACTTGATCACGTCCTTCGAGCGGTCGGTGATCACCACCGAGCCGTCGTCCTCGATCTTGCAGACGTCGCCGGTCATGAACCAGTCGTCCTCGAGGAACTGGCTCTGGCCGTCGCCCTTCATGTAGCCCTTCACTATCCACGAGCCGCGCACCACCATGTTGCCGGAGATGCTGCCGTCCTCGGGCAGGTCGTTGCCGGCATCGTCGATGATCTTCATCTCGCAGCCGAACACCGGCCGGCCCTGCTTGGCGGTGATCGCGAAGCGGTCGGCATCGGGCAGCTCGCGCTCGCCCTTGTTGAAGCGGGTCAGCGTGCCGAGCGGGCTCATCTCGGTCATGCCCCAGCCCTGGGCGACCTCGATCTGGTGCTCCTTCCAGAAGCGCTCGATCATGGCGTAGGGCACCGCCGAACCGCCGATCAGGCTGCGCTTGACCGACGACATCTTGAGCTTGTTCTGGGCGCAGTACTCGAGCAGGGCGAGCCACACCGTCGGCACGCCGGCCGACAGCGTCACCTGCTCCTTGTCGAGCAGCTCGTAGATGCTGGCGCCGTCGAGCTTGGGCCCGGGGAACACCAGCTTGGTGCCGCATATCGGCGCGGCATAAACGAGGCCCCAGGCATTGGCGTGGAACATCGGCACCACCGGCAGGATGGCATCGTTGGGCGTCAACGCCAGTACGGGCCCCGAGCACATCATCATCGAATGGATGACGGTCGAGCGGTGCGAGTAGAGCACGCCCTTCGGGTTGCCGGTCGTGCCCGAGGTGTAGCAGAGCGACGAGGCGGTCTTCTCGTCGAAGTCGGGCCACTTCAAGGTGCCGGGCTTGTCGGCGATCAGCTCCTCGTAGCATAGCAGGTTCGGGATCTTGCTCGCGGCGGGCATGTGGGCGCGGTCGGTCATGACCACGACATGCTTCACCGTCTTCAGGTTGCCCCACACGCCCTCGACGATCGGCAGCAGGTTGAGGTCCACGAAGATGACCTGGTCCTCGGCATGGTTGGCGATGTAGGCCACGTGCTCGGGCGCCAGCCGCGGGTTGATGGTGTGCAGCACGGCGCCGAGGCCGGAGATGCCGAAATAGAGCTCGAAGTGGCGGTGGGTGTTCCAGGCGAGCGTGCCGACCCGGTCGCCGTGCTTGATGCCCAGGCCCTGCAGCGCCTCGGCGATCTGCTTGGCGCGCTTGGCCGCGTCCCGGTAGCCGTAGCGATGGATCGGCCCTTCGACCGTGCGGGTCACGATCTCGACTTTCGGGTAGTAGCGGGCGGCGAAATCGATGATCTGCGAGATCAGCAGCGGGCGGTCTTGCATCAGGCCGAGCATGGCGTTTCCTCTGTTACGCACGCCGCTCCAGGTGAAGGCTTCTTAAGGGCACGAGCGGCTTCAAATCCGGTTCTAGACCGAGTCCCTGCCCGCCGGGAAGGGAAACGCAACCGTCCGTGACCGCCATGAGATTTTGCAGCACGCCTTCCCGCAACGGGTTGGCGTTGGCGTCGACCTCGAGCAGGCCGGGCCCGCGCACCGCCGCCAGCAGGTGCAGGGAATGCATCAGGCCGATGCCGCCGCCGAGATAATGCGGGCAGAAGGTGCGGCCGGCCGCCAGCGCGGCCTTCGCCACCGGCAGGCAGCCCGAGTGGCCGCCCCATTTGGCAGCGTCGGGCTGTACAAATCCGAAGAGGCCTCCGTCGATCATCGCCTGGAACGACCCGGCGCCGCGGACATTCTCGCCAGCAGCGAGCGGCGCGCGGGCCAGCGCGGCGACCTGGGTCCATTCCGCCGCCGGGCGGTCGGCCATCAACGGTTCCTCGATCCAGACCAGCGGGAAGTCGATGAGCCGCGGCAGCATCCCGGCGGCGGCGCGGAGGTCCCAGCCCTGGTTGACGTCGACCATCAGCCGCTCGTCGCTGGCGAGCGAGGAGGCGACCGGCTTCAGCGAGCCGAGGTCGGTGTCGGCGCCGAAGCCGATCTTGAGCTTGAAGGCGCGATGGCCCTCGGCGCGCATGTGCTCGACGGTGCGGAAGGCGGCCTTGCCGGGATTGATGCCCGAGGCATAGACCGGTACCGGCGAATCGTCCCGGCCGCCCAGCGACCGCCACAGCGGCAGGCCGCGCTTGCGCGCCCGCAGGTCATGGACCGCGAGATCGAGGCCGGCTAGCGCGGCCGAGAAGGCGCCGGCATCGCCGCTCTGGATCCTGAGCACATGCAGGTCGCGCTCGATCCCGGCCCACAGCGCCATCGGATCGTCGATCGGCTGGCCGAGCGCGCGCGGCGCCACGATGTCGGCGAACAGCAGCGCGCGATGCTCGGCGGCGGCATTGGGGAAGTTGCACCAGATCTCGCCCCAGCCGCGGGCGCCGTCAGAATCCTCGACAGCCACGAACACCGCGGCGCGCTCGGTCATGGTGCCGAAGGAGGTGCGCACCGGCTCCTTGATGGGCGTGCGGAAGACGTGCGCCTCGACGTGCGCCAATGTTGCGGAGTCCATCTATTTGCGCTCGGCGAAAGTCAGGCGGTTATGGAAGGGATCCTGGAGCTTCATGATCCGGGCGCCCCATTCGGCATCCTCGATGCCGGGACGGTAGTAGCGGTAGTTCTTCGCCGTGAGCTCGCGATGGAACGCGTCGAGGCCAGTCATGAAGAGCAGAACGCCGGCGCCGGGGCTGCCGTCGCCGTAATGCTCGCTGAGATGAAACGTCAGCCCGGCGCGCGATACCTCGGCGTAGAGTGGGAAGTCGTCGCCGAAGCGATGCTCCCAGTCCCAGGCGAAGCCGAGGAAGTCGACATAAAACTCGCGCGCCTTCTCGACCGAGAAGATGCGCAGGATCGGAACGGCCTGCTGGAACGCGATGCTCAATCGGCCGCCTGGGCCTGGTTGAGCACGTCGTAGTTCCGCTTCTGATACCAGATCATGTAGTCGGTGTAGTACGTCGTCGGATACTTCGGGAGCTTGTCCGGGCCGACGGTGGTCGGCACGGCGGCGACCGGCCAGTCGATGTTGCTGTCGCAGAAGAACGGGATGGCGTAGCGCTCGCTGCCGCTGCGGTTGATGGCGCGGTGCGGCGTCGCCAGGAAGACGTCGTTGGTCCAGCGCTGCAGCATCTGGCCGCCGTTCACCACGTAGGCGTCCGCAATCGCCAGCGCATCGATCCAGTTGCCGCTCTGGGTGCGGATCGACAGGCCCGGCACGTCGTTGGGCGCCAGCAGGGTCAGGAAGCTGGTGTCGGTGTGCGGCGCCAGGCCGAACTCGTCGACCACCGGCCCGTCCTGGTGCGGGTAGTGGGTCATGCGCAGCGAGTATTGCGGGTCCTGGAACGCGGCATCGAAATACTCCGCTGGCAGATCGAGGGCGCGGGCATAGATCCGCACCATCTTCTGGACCAGCCGCTCCATCGTCTCGTTGTAGTCGAGGATGATCTCGCGGAACCCCGGCAGGTCGGGCCAGCGGTTGAGGCCGCGGAAGCGCCGGTTGGCCAGCACGTCGGGATGATCCGGCGCCAGCTCGCGCTTAACGAAGAAGGCCTCGTTGAGGTTGGGTTTGGTACCGGCCTGCACGGTCGAGGTGCGCAGCGTGTTGCCGCGCATCGGCAGGTAACCCGTGCTGTGCGGGTCGATCTTCAGCGCCATCTTCTTTTCGACGGGCTGGGCGTGGAAGCGCTTCACCTGCTCGAAGGCAGCGCGGATCTTTTCCCGCGGCACCCCGTGGTTCACGATGAAGTAGAAGCCGATCTCGGTCAGGGCGAAGCGCAGCTCCTTCGCCGTGCGGTCGAGCGCGCCGGGCTCGCCCGCGAGATAGGGACCGAGATCGATGACGGGAATCGTTTCGGTGGAGGCCATGGACGCTACTCCTATTCTCCGGCGAGACTACTCCAGTACCGGCGATCCCCAAAGTCGTGTCATCCCGAGCAAAGCGAGGAATCTATGTGGATCAGTATAGATCCCTCGCTTTGCTCGGGATGACACCGTTTCTCGTCCGCTACGCGGTCGGCAGCTTGTAGCCTTTGAAGTCCTCGCGCAGGCGGGTCTTGAGGATTTTCCCGGTTGCGGTGTGCGGAATCGCTTCGACGAACTGCACGTCGTCGGGTAGCCACCATTTGGCCACCTTGCCGCTCAGGAACTCGATCAGCGCCGCCTTGTCGAGCTGGGCGTCGGGCTTCTTCTGCACGATCAGCAACGGCCGCTCGTCCCACTTGGGATGGGCGACGCCGATCACCGCGGCCTCGGCGACGCCAGGATGGGCCATGGCGGCGTTCTCCAGGTCGATCGAGCTGATCCATTCGCCGCCCGACTTGATCACGTCCTTCGAGCGGTCGGTGATCTGCATGTAGCCGTCGGGATCGAGGGTGGCGACGTCGCCGGTCGGGAACCAGCCGTCCCGCAGCACGTCGCCGCCTTCGCCCTTGAAATAGCCTGACGTGATCCAGGGGCCGCGCACGAGCAGATCTCCGAACGCCTTGCCGTCGCGCGGCAGTTCCTTGCCCGAATCGTCGACGATCTTCATGTCGACGCCGTAGGGCGGGCGGCCCTGCTTCAGCCGCACCGCGAGCTGCTCGGCGGCCGGCAGGGCGGCGTGCTTCTCCTTGGGATGGTTGACGGTGCCGAGCGGGCTCATCTCGCTCATGCCCCAGGCGTGCAGCACCTCGACGCCGTATTCCTTGTCGAAGGTCTCGATCATGGCCGGCGGCGCGGCCGAGCCGCCGATCACCGCGTACCTCACGGTCGAGAGCTTGAGCTTGTTGGCCTGCATGTACTGGATCAGCGCCAGCCACACCGTCGGCACGCCGGCGGTGAAGACGACCTTCTCCTTCTCGAACAGCTCGTAGAGGCTGGCGCCATCGAGCGCCACGCCCGGAAACACGATCTTGGCACCGACCATCGCCGCCGTGTACGGCAGGCCCCAGGCGTTGACGTGGAACATCGGCACCACCGGCAGCACCACCGAGCGCGCCGACAGGCCGAGCGTATCGGGCAGCGCCGCGCCATAGGCGTGCAGCACCGTCGAGCGGTGGGAGTAGAGCACGCCCTTCGGGTTGCCGGTCGTGCCGGAGGTGTAGCAGAGCGACGAGGCGGTGTTCTCGTCGAACTCCGGCCAGTCGTAGGTGCCGGGTTTGTCGGCGATCAGATCCTCGTAGACCAGCAGGTTGGGGATCTTGACGTCGGCCGGCACGTGCGCGCGGTCGGTCATCGCCACGATGTGGCGCACCGTCTTGAACTGGCTTTGCAGCTTCTCGACCAGCGGCAGCAGGTTGATGTCGACGAAAAGGATCTGATCCTCGGCGTGATTGACGATGTAGACGATCTGCTCGGGGAACAGCCGCGGATTGATGGTGTGGCAGACCGCACCCATGCCCGAGATGCCGTAGTAGAGCTCAAAATGCCGGTAGCCGTTCCAGGCCAGGGTGCCGATGCGGTCGCCCGGCTTGACGCCCAGCGCCAGCAGCGCCTCGGCGACCTTCCTGGAGCGGTCCCGCGCCTCTTTATAGGTGTAGCGGTGGATCGGCCCCTCGACGGTCCGCGACACGATCTCGGTGTCACCATGGTTCAGGGCGGCGTGTTCGATCAGCTGCTGGATCAGAAGCGGGCGATCCTGCATCAGGCCAAGCATTTCTTGCGGTTCTCCAAGTGTGAAATTCCAGCCGGAACCTAGCAGAAGCCAACCACTGGCGAGGGGCGGCATTCTGGCCTACGGTCGCTTCCGAGGGGCGGAGGCTGTATCCGATGACGCGTAAACCCATGCTGCTGCTGGCTTTTCCGGCCGCGGGGATCGCCTCCGGGGCATGGGGCCAGGCTGCGTCCAGCTTCGGCATGCAGGACAGCATGATGGGCTCGATGCTGCGGGGGTTCACCGACAAGCTCGACCTGATCCTCGCCAGCCTGCCGGCGCTGGGCGACTACCTCGCCGGGCTGCCGCTTCTCTTTAGCTGGCAGGAGGCGATGCTGCTGGTCGGCATCGTCGTGGCGGGCCTGGCCGCCGAATGGCTGCTGCGGGTCGCCGTGCAGCGCATGCGGGTCGGCATCTTCGAGCGCCATGCCGGCGAATCGCCGTTGCGCGCTTTCTTCCATGGTGCGCTGCTCGATGCCCTGGCGCTGCTGGCGCTGACGATCGCCGCCGCCTTCGTCGCCCGTCACGCCGGCGCGGCGCAGGGCATCTACGGCCAGCTCGCACACCAGACCCTGGTGGCGCTGCTCTACTGGCGGGCCTTCCATTTCGTGTTCCGCATCTGGCTGCGGCCGACCACGCCGGAGGGCCGCATCGCGCCGGTCGATGACGCCACCGCCAGCCGCCTGCTGATCGGCTTGAACGTCGTGATCCTGCTGCCGCTGCTGCTGCGCCAGATGGTGGCGTTCATGCAGACCACTGGGGCATCGCCGAAGCTCGTGTCGGCGGCGGTGATCCTGGCGGTGCCGGTGGTCGCCGCCGCGCTGGTCTACACCGTCTGGCACTGGCGGCACGAGATGGGCGCGTGGCTCGCCGGCCTGGTCAACCCGCGCTCGACCTTCGCGGCGATGAAGATCAGCTTCGCGCGCAGCTGGTGGGCGGCAGGCCTTGCCTTCTATGTCCTGGCCGGGGTGGCGGCGATCCTGGCGGCGGTCACCGAGAGCGCGGCGGCGATGCACGGCATCGCCCGCGTCGAATCGATGATGATCCTGCTGCTGCTGTTCGAGACGCTGATCCATCGCATGACCCACCACCTGTCCTTCGAGGTGCCGACGGTGGCCGATGTGGTGGCGGGCCTGGTGCGGCTGGCGCTGCGGCTGGTGGTGATCGTGATCGCGGCCGACGCCCTCCTGCTCGGCGCGCTCGGCATCATGGAGGCGTCGGAATGGGCGCCGCATGCCCGCGCCATCCGGCTGGCGGCGATCTCGACCTTCGCGGTCTACGCGATCTGGCGGTTCCTGAAGTACCGCATGGACCACTACATCGCCGACAATCCCCTGCCGTCGGCGGGCTTCGATCCCGACGCCGACGAGGACGCGCCGGCCGCCGCCTCGCGGCTGCGCACCATCATGCCGGTGGTGCGGGTTACTGTCGGCATCACCGTCCTGATCCTGGGCAGCTTGCTGGTGCTGTCGCAGCTCGGCGTCAACATCACGCCGCTGATCGCCGGCGCCTCGGTGCTGGGCCTCGCGGTGTCGTTCGGCAGCCAGTCGCTGGTCCGCGACATCGTCTCGGGCATCTTCTTCCTCGCCGAGGATTCGTTCCGGGTCGGCGAGTACATCGACGGCACCAAGGTCAAGGGCACGGTCGAGGGCTTCTCGGTGCGCTCGATTCGGCTTCGCCATCAGAACGGCCAGCTCCACATCGTGCCGTTCGGCCAGCTTACCCACATCACCAACTTCAGCCGCGACTGGACGACGGTGAAGTTCAACCTGGCCTTCGGCCTCAACACCGACATCGAGCTGTTGCGCAAGACGGTGAAGAAGATCGGCCTCGAGATGATGGCCGAGCCGCAGTGGCAGAAGGAGCTGCTGCAGCCCCTCAAGATGCAGGGCCTGGTCGACATCAAGGACGCCTCGCTGATCGTGCGCTTCAAGTTCACTGCCAAGCCGAAGAACCCGAGCATGGTCCAGCGCATGGCGATCCGGCGCATGTACGAGACCCTGCCCAAGCTCGGCATCGAGTTCGCCCGGCCGCCCTATGCGGCCTTCCCGTTCGGCGGCATCGATCCGGCGGCGCGGGCCGCCGCCCAATAGTCAGTTACTCCAAGGAGGAAACCGTGGAAAAACGCAAGCTCGGCAAGTCGGGCCTCGAATTTGCCCCCATCGCCTTCGGCGGCAACGTGTTCGGCTGGACCGCCGACGAGGCGACCTCGCACAAGCTGCTCGATGCCTTCGTCGATGCCGGCTTCTCCTTCGTCGACACCGCCGACGTCTATTCGCGCTGGTACCCCGGCAACAAGGGCGGCGAATCGGAGGCCATCATCGGTACCTGGCTGAAGAAGAATCCGGCCAAGCGCGACAAGGTCCAGATCGCCACCAAGTGCGGCATGGTGCCGGCCGAGGGCGCGCTGAAGCGCGACTTCATCAAGTGGTCGGTCGACGAATCGCTGAAGCGGCTGAGCACCGACCGCATCGACCTGTTCCAGTCGCACAAGGACGACAAGACGACGCCGCTCGAGGAGACGCTGTCGACCTACGGCGAGCTGGTGAAGGCGGGCAAGCTCCGCTTCATCGGCGCCTCCAACTACGAGGCGCCGCGGCTCGCCGAGGCGGCCAAGATCTCCAAGGAGAAGGGCCTGCCGCGCTACGAGAGCCTGCAGCCGCATTACAATCTGATGGAGCGGGGCCTGTTCGAGGGCGCGCTCGAGAACGAGTGCCTGAAGGAGGGGATCGGCGTGATCCCGTACTACTCGCTGGCCTCGGGGTTCCTGAGCGGCAAGTACCGCTCGGAGGCCGATGTCGGTACTAAACAGCGCGGCGCGGGCGTGAAGAAGTACATCAACCCGAAGGGCATGGCGGTGCTGAAGGCGCTCGACGACGCCGCCAAGAAGCACAATTCGAACCCGACCCAGATCACGCTCGCCTGGCTGATGCAGCGCAAGGCGATCACCGCGCCGATCGTGTCGGCCACCAGCCTGCAGCAGCTCAAGGACCTGACCGCCTCGCCCAACCTCAAGCTCGACGCCGCTGACGTCGCCGCCATCGACAAGGCCAGCGCGCCTTGATCTTTCGCCGGGGGCGCGCGACTCCGGTCGCGCGTCTTCCCGGCAACAACGTATGACGCGTCACTGGAGTGACGCGTCCCCAGCATAAGAGTCGCCGTCAATGCTCATCTTTCGCCAGCTCTTCGATCCGACGTCGTCGACCTACACCTACCTGCTGGGTTGCTCGGTCACCAAGGATGCGGTGCTGATCGACCCGGTGTTCGAGCAGGTGCGGCGCGATGCGGCCCTGATCGCGGAGCTGGGACTGAACCTCAAATGGTCGCTGGAGACGCATGTCCACGCCGACCACGTCACCGGCGGCTGGCTGCTGAAGCAGCGCGAGGGCTGCCAGATCGCGCTGGCCGAGGCGAGCGGTGCGGCGGGCGCTGACCGCCTCCTGAAGGACGGCGACCGCATCGAATTCGGCCGCCGCTCGCTCGAGGTGCGGGCGACGCCCGGCCACACCAACGGCTGCCTGACCTACGTGCTCGACGACGAGAGCATGGCCTTCACCGGCGACTGCATCATGATCCGCGGCTCGGGCCGTACCGACTTCCAGCAGGGCGACCCGCGGGCGCTCTACCGCTCGGTGCGCAGCCGCATCTTCTGCCTGCCCGAGACCTGCCTGCTCTATCCGGCGCACGACTATCGCGGCCTGACCGCGACCAGCGTCGCCGAGGAGAAGAAGTACAATCCGCGGCTGGGCGGCGAGGCTGGCGAGGGCGACTATGTCGGCTACATGAAGAACCTCGGCCTGCCGCATCCCAAGAAGATCGACGAGGCGGTGCCGGCCAACCTGCGCTGCGGCCGGCCCGGTAACGACAACGATGCCAACGCCCTGCACGACCCCGACTGGGCACCCTTGCGCTTCACCTTTTCGGGCGTCTGGGAAGTCGAGCCGCACTGGCTGGAGGAGCACCTCTCCAAGGTCCAGGTGCTCGACGTGCGCGAGCCCGGCGAGTTCACCGGGCCGCTCGGCCATATCCGCGGCGCGATGCTGGTGCCGCTGGGCGAGCTGGCGGCGCGGGCGGGCGAGATCCCCAAGGACAAGCCGATCGTCGCGGTGTGCCGCGCCGGCAGCCGCTCGGCGCACGCCACGGCGATCCTGCTCAAGGCGGGCTTCGGCGACGTCGCCAACCTGCCGGGCGGCATGCTGCGCTGGCGCGCCGAGGGCCGCGGCGTCGAGGGCGGCGCGCTCTAGAAACCAAAAGAAAGAGGAGGAAGTCGTGCCGCTTCTCTACAGAAAGCAGGGCCACACCGGAATCATGACGCTGAGCCGCCCGCAGGCGCGCAACTGCTGGGGCCAGGATTATGCCGACGGGCTGCTGCGCCATCTCGACGAAGCGAACGATGACGACGACGTCCGCTCGGTCATCCTGACCGGCGACGAGGCGGGCGGCGCCTTCTCGGCCGGCGCCAACCTGCGCGATCCCAACACCCACAACACCCGCTCGGCCGAGGCCTTCATCAAGCGTGTCGGCAAGGCGCGCAATTTCCCCTCCAACCTGGTGAGCGACTTTCCCAAGCCGGTGATCGCGGCGGTCAACGGCTATGCCATCGGCATCGGCTGCATCACCACTTTCTGCTGCGACCTGATCGTGGCGTCGGACAAGGCCGAATGGCGCCTGCCGCAGGTCGCGCTGGGCATCCTGCCGAACTACGGCGGCGCGACCCGGCTCGCCCGCCATGTCGGCAAGGGGCCGGCCATGAAGGTGGCGATGGGCTTCCCGCTCAAGGCCGAGGAGGCCTACCGCATCGGGCTCGCCCAGTGGCTGGTGCCGCACGACAAGCTGATGGAGCAGGCGCTCGGCGTTGCCGACCACATCGCGGGCCTGCCGCCGCTCGCCGTGCGCATGGTCAAGGAGTCGATGAACCGTGGCCAGGACATCCCCAACATCGCCGATGCCTCGCTGATCGACGCCTATCGCTTCATGGTGCTCGAGATGAGCGAGGACAAAAGCGAGGCGCACGAGGCCTGGCGCGAGCGCCGCAAGCCCAACTTCCGCGGACGCTAGCCGCTACTTCTCGCGCTTCAGCGTCTCGGGAGTGACGAGCAGCGTCGCCAGGGTGACGGCTGCGGCTGACGCGACCAGCCAGGCCGGCGCGAGCGCGTCGCCGGTGCGGGCGCTGAGCCAGACGGCAGCGAGCGGCGTCAGGCCGCCCAGGATGCTCCAGCCGATGTTGTTGCCGATCGCCAGCGCCGTGCAGCGGATCGCGGCCGGCGTCGTCTCGACCATCAGCGCGCCCTGCACGCCGAACTGGATCGACAGCGCCAGCACGAAGCCTGCTTGGCCGAGATAGACGGAGCCCGCCTGCATCAGCATGAAGAACGGGATCGCGCCGATTAGGCCGAGCGCGGCGCTCGCCATCAGCAGGCCGCGGCGGCCGATGGAGTCGGCCCACCAGCCGAACAGCAGCGACACCGGCGTGACCAGCAGCATGCTGACCGAGGTGACCGCGAAGGTGTCGGCGGGCGAGGCGTTTGCGACCGCCTGCAGCCATTCGGCGATGTAGATGAAGGCCGCCTGGAAGCCGACCGCGGCGAAGGCGGTGAGGCCGGCGATGCGTAGCACCAGCGGCAGGTGATGGCGCAGCACCTCGGCGAGCGGCGAGGGATGCTCGCCCGTCGGCTGCGGCAGGTCCTTGAGCGTGCGCCGCAGCCAGAAGCCGGCGGTGGCGACGATCAGGCTCAGCCAGAACGGGATGCGCCAGCCCCACTCTTGCAGCTCGGCCGGCGTCAGCAGGCTGGCGCAGGCGAGCGCGGTCAGCGAGGCGAGCTGGATGCCGACCGCATAGCCCGCGCCGTTGATCGCGCTGGCCAGCGCCCGCCGGCCCGGCGGTGCGTTCTCGACCATGAAGACGTTGGCAATCGCCGATTCGCCGCCGACCGCCAGGCCCTGGAGGATGCGCAGCAGCGTCAGCAGGATCGGCGCGGCGACGCCGATGCTGGCCTGGCCCGGCACCAGCCCCATGCCCAGGGTGGCGACGATCATGCCGCCGATCGACACGGTGAGCGCCGCCGAACGGCCGACCCGGTCGCCGACATAGCCGATGGCGATGCCGCCCAGCGGCCGCGCCAGGTAGCCGACGGCGAACACGCTGAACACCGCCAGGACCTGGGTCAGCCGGTCGTCGCCGCCAAAGAAGGTCGCCCCGATCTGGACGGCGAAGAAGCCGTAGATCGAGAAGTCGTACCACTCCAGCACATTGCCGACGACACCGGCGGCAATGACGCGGCGATGGCGCCCTATTGCTTCTCGATGTTCCAAAACACGGGGATCGGGCTGGTGACGATGCCGCGGAGCCGGCGGCTTGCGGTCGGCAGCGTGTACTGGCCGAGATGGATGTGCGTGCCGTAGGCGACGGCGCGGGCCTGCAGGTCGGCGGCGATCTTCCTGCGGCTCTCCGGATCGGGCGCGCGGGCGAAAGCGTCGCGCAGCTTCTCGACCTCGACGTCGCACGGCCAGCCGAAATTGGCCTTCTCGCACGAGGCGTTGACCATGCTGTTGGTCAGCGGGTTCATCATGTCGACCGACAGCCACGACGTCATGAAGCCGTTCCAGCCGCCATCGTTGGCCGGCGTCTTGCGCAGCCGGCGCGACACGATCGCCTGGAAGTCGAGCGGCACCATCTCCACCTTGAAGCCGCCCTTCTCGAGCAGGTCCTTGGCGATCGGCCCGGCATTGGTCAGCACCGCGATGTCGGTGGTGTGCAGCATCACGATCGGCGTGCCGTCATAGCCGGCCTCCTTCAGGAGCTCGCGCGATCTGGCGAAGTTACCGCGCACCAGCCCGTCCATGCCGGCGGCACTCTCCAGCGGCGTGCCGCAGACGAACATGGCGTCGCAGGTCTGGTAGTAGCGGCTGTCGCCGATCACGCCCTCGAGGAAGGCCTTCTGGTCGAAGGCATACATCGCGGCGCGCCGGATCTTCTCGCTGTTGAACGGCGGCACCACGGTGTTCCAGCGGAAGGCGTACTATGCGCCAATCGTGTTGTAGACCTTGAAGGTCACGCTCTTGTCGGCCTGCAGCAGCGGCTTCAGGTCGTGCGGCGGCGCCTCGATATAGTCGATCTCGCCGGCCAGCAGGGCGTTGACCGCGGTCTGGTGGTCGGGGATGGCCAGCCATTCGACGCGATTGACCTTGGCGACCTTGCCGCCGGCCAGGCCCGAGGCCGGCTCCTTGCGCGGCACGTAGTCGGGGTTGCGGACATAGACGGTCTTGTCGCCCGGCTTCCACTCGTCCTTCTTGAAGATGAACGGACCGGAGCCGATGAACTCGGCGATCTGCTTGCCGGGATCGGTGTCGGCGATGCGCTTGGGCATCATCAGTGGCGTCGAGCCGCCCGGCTTGGCGAGCGAATCGATCACCAGGCCGTACGGCTCCTTCAGCACCAGCTTGAAGGTCTTGTCGTTCACCACCTCGAAGGCCGAGACGAAGCTCAGCAGCTTGATGCCGGTGCCGTCGCGCGCGCCCCAGCGCTTGAGCGAGGCGATGCAGTCCTCCGACGTCACCGGCTTGCCGTCGTGCCACCTGAGGCCATCGCGCAGGCTGAAGGTGTAGGTTAGCCGGTCGTCGCTCAGGGTCCAGGTATCGACCATCTGCGGCTGCGGCACGAGCTTTTCGTCCATCGCGAACAGCGTGTCCCACACCATGTAGCCGTGGTTGCGCACGATGTTGGCGGTGGTCCAGATCGGGTCGAGGACCTTGAGATCCGAATGCATCACCGCCTTGATCGTCCTGGGCTGGGCCCAGGCAGGCACGACGAAACAGGCGGCGGCCACGGCCGCCGCAACGAGACGCAACTTCATCGGATCAGCTCTTCCAGGCTTCGGTGGCGCGGGCGCCGGGCGCGACCTCTTCGGCGGTCGGCGTCTTGACGTTCTGCATGTGCTGGTAGCGCTGGGCGGCGAACCACAGCGCGTAGTCGCCCATCGTGATCGGCGGATACTTCGGCGGATTGTCGACCGACTGGCACGACGGCAGGCACTCGATCACCGTGTCGTGGTCGGGGTCGCAGAAGAACGGGATGGCGTAGCGCATCACGCCCGAGACGTTGCGCACGCGGTGCGGCGTCGACAGGAAGCGCTCGTTGCTCCAGCGGTGGAGCATGTCGCCGCCATTCACCACGAAGGCGTCCTCGACATACGGCGCGTCGTGCCATTCGCCGTTCGGCAGGTTGATCGACAGGCCCTGCACCTTGTTGGGCGGCAGCAGGGTCATGAAACCCGAATCGGTGTGCGGCACCAGGCTCGCGATCTTGTCGTCCGCCGCGTCGATCAGCGGATAGCGCGACTGCCGCAGGATCATGTGCGGCTTCTTGAACGAGGCGTCGAAGAAGTCCGCCGGCAGGTCGAGCGCGATCGCATAGAGCCGCACCAGCTTCTGGCACAGCGCCTCCATGGTGCTCATGTACTGGAGCGTCTGCTCGCGGAAGCCCGGAAGGTTCTCCGGCCACTGGTTCTGGACATGGAAGCGGCGGCCCGCGATCACATCGGGGTCGTCGGCGGCACGGTCACGGCGCAGGAAGAAGGCTTCGTTCTGGCTCGGCTTCTTGCCCTGGGCGGCAGCATTGGGCGGCGCCTTCTCGGCGATCGGCATGTAGCCGATCGTGTGCTCGTTGACCTTGATCTTGAGCTTCTCTTCCATCGGCTGGGCATGGAAGCGGGCGGCGGCCTCGTACTGCGCCTCGATCAGCTCCTTCGGCACGCCGTGGCCGGCGAGATAGTAGAAGCCGACATTCTCGAACGCCCAGGCGAGCTCGGCGGCGGCTTTCTCGGCGGCGCCGGGCGTGCCGGCGAGGAAGCCCGAGATGTCGATCAGCGGGATCACGCCGCCGATCAGGACGGGCGGCGGCGCGGGGGCGAGATGCGGGCGCGGAATGATCTGGTCCACGGTGGACTCCTTTGACGCGATGTTTATCACGCCTGCAAAAGGCAGACCATCAGGCCCCTCGATTTAGACAGGCATGCCGAACCGCCAACGCAGGAATGCGATCACGTCGGCGGCGCAGCGGTCCGGCACCGCATCGCAAATATTGTGCGGCATGCCCTCGTAGGTGATGGCTTGAACGTCCGGTATGCGGTCAATCATGACGTCGTAGTTCTTGATCGAGCCCACGGTTTCGCCGCCCGGGATGACCAGCAGGGTCGGGCATTTGATCTCGGGCAGCCGCTCGCTCCATTCCTGCTGGCTCATGTAGCCCACGAAGCGCGCGATCCAGGCGGGATCGTTCTTGCCCGTCTCGTCGACGAACCAGTGGACGAGGCCCGCGGGCACTTTGTCGAGCGGCAGACGGTCGGCGATGGTCGCGGCGAAGAAGCCGCGCAGCCCTTCCTTGGCGATGCGCGGAATCCAGCTTGCGGCCTGGCTGTTGCGCAGGCCCGCGGTCGAGCCAAACAGCATCAGGCTCTTCACCTTTTCCGGAGATTTCATCGCCAGGTTCTGGGCGATGTAGCCGCCGGCCGAGTTGCCGACGATATGGCACGACCTGACCTTGAGATGCGCAAGCAGCTGCTCGACGTCGGCGACCAGCCGATCCATGTCGAGTGCCGAGGATTCCGGCGGCACCTGCGAGTCGCCGTGGCCGCGCAGGTCCAGCCGGACCACGCGATAGTGGCGGCAGAGGCTGGGCACCCAGCCATAGAAGCGTTTGGCGTGGCCGACAGCGGCGTGCAGCAGGAGCAGGGTGTCGGCCTGCCGCCACGGATCGGTGAAATCGTCGATGTAGTAGGCGAGCCTGATGCCGTCGCTGGTCGTGAACACGTCGACCGCCATGCGGTACTCTCCCCCAAGATCGACGAAAACGCTGGCAGCGGCCCCGGTGACTGTCAAACTGCCGGAATGATCATCGACCGCATCGAACCCATCGCGCTCCGAATTCCGGCGCGCGGCGGCAACGTCCTGTGCCTGACGGCGTGCCGCGTCGTGACGAAGGATGGCCTCGAGGGCTACGGCGAATGCCTGTCGCTGCGGCCGCCGATGCAGCGCGCGCTGTTCGCCACCATCCGCGACGCGATCGCGCCGCACTATGCCGGCAAGTCGGTCGACGACCGCGAGGCGCTGAACAAGGCGGCGCGCGTGCGCTTCGCGAGCTTCGGCCGGGCCGGCACGGTGCTGAACGCGCTGGCTGCGGTCGACATCGCGCTGTGGGACATCGCCGGCAAGGCGGCGAACAAGTCGGTGTCTGACTTGCTGGGCGGCGCCAAGCGCACCCGCGTGCCGGTGATGGCGAGCCTCGACAAGTACGACGATGCCAGGCGCACGCGGGCGCGGGTCGAGGAGGCGCTGGCGACCGGCGTGCCCGCGGTGAAGGTGCACGAGCATCGGCTCGAGGTGGCGGAGGAATCGCGCCGCGCCATTCCGATGGCGACGCCTTACGTCGTCGACTGCAACAACGCGCATACGGTGGCCGACATCGAGCGCGACGAGAAGCGCTGGGCGGCGATGAACCTCTTGTTCTTCGAGGATCCGCTGTGGCCGCCGGAGGAGCTGCTGTCCCTGCCGGCGATGCCCGGCATCGCCGTCGGCATGGGTGCCGATCTCGGCTCGACCGAGCAGATGGCGCTCTACACCAAGGCGCCGTCGATCGGCGTGCTGCAGCCCGATGTCTGCATGCTGGGCGGCTTGAGCGAGGCCAAGCGAACGCTGGCGATGCTTGCCGCGGCGAACAAGACGGCGGCGCCGCACACGCCGTTCGTCGGACCGGCGGCGCTCGCCTCGCTGCATCTGCTCGCGATCGCCGAAGGGGAGGGCTACTTCGCCACCGTCGAGGCCGACGATTCGATGGATCCCTACGGCTTCGGCCACACCCGCTGGAAGCCGGCGCTCGAGGTGCCGACCGGCCCGGGTCTCGGCTTTGATCCCGATCCGGGCTTCCTCGATCGCTACGACTATGCGAAGGAATGAGTAATCAAATCCTCCTCATTCATATGGGGAGGTGTCAGCGTCTTACGCTGACGGAGGGGTCATAGGCCACATCACGACTGCGGCGCATGACCCCTCCGTCGCCGTCTGACGGCGACACCTCCCCATATGATTGGGGAGGGGTTCGCTCTCGGAGGAAACTGCAATGCCATCGCCGCTTTTCGACCTTACCGGCAAGGTCGCCGTCGTCACCGGCTCGAGCAAGGGCATCGGCAAGGCGATCGCCATGCATCTCGCGCTGGCCGGCGCCAAGGTCGTGGTGTCGTCGCGCAAGGCGCCGGCCTGCGAGGAAGCCGCGGCCGAGATCAGGAAGGCCGGCGGCGAGGCGATCGTCATTCCCTGCAACATCTCCGACAAGGCGCAGGTCGAGAACCTGATCGCTCAGACGCAGAAGCAGCTCGGGCCGGTCGACGTGCTGGTCTGCAACGCCGCCTCGAACCCCTACTATGGGCCGAACGAGAAGCTGCCCGACGACGTGTTCATGAAAGTGATGCAGAACAACATCCTGTCGAACATGTGGCTGATCAACAAGTGCCTGCCCGACATGCGCGCCAAGAAGGACGGCTCGATCATGATCGTGTCGTCGATCGGCGGCGTGCGCGCCAGCACGGTGATCGGTGCCTACTGCATCTCCAAGGCGGCCGACATGCAGCTCGCCCGCAACCTCGCCGCGGAATACGGGCCGGACAACATCCGCGTCAACACCATCGCACCCGGCCTGATCACGACCGACTTCGCGCGCGCTTTGTACGAGGATCCGCAGAGGCGCGCGGCGCGGGAGGCCGCGACGCCGCTGCGCCGTCTGGGCGCGCCCGACGACATCGCGGGGCTGGCGGTGCTGCTGGCCGGCAAGGCGGGAGCCTTCATCACTGGCCAGACGTTGATCGCCGACGGTGGCAGCACGAGCGGCAGCTGAGTTTTTTGCCGGGCGCGCGGCATGGTCATCTGGACCGCGGACCTTCAGGTCCGCGGTCCAGAAGAAGATGACGCCCCCAGCGTCCGCATTCGTTGTGAGATGGACTGGTGCATGGCATGCACCAGTCCATGCAATCTCCGGCTCATTGGCCACTGATTCGCGCCGCGTTACGTGCATCTCCGAAGTGCCGCCTGTCCGCGGCACGCCTATGAGCGGAGGAGCACCCCCATGAAATCTGTCATCTCGTCTCTCGTCGTCGTCGCGGCGCTGGGCATGGCGCATGCGGCTGTCGCGCAGCAGGCCGCCAGCGACACCGACTATTGCCGCACGCTGGCACGCGCCTATCTCAGCCAGAACCCGGTCCAAGCGTCGCCGAACGTGATCGATGCCACGCTTCTCGACAGCTGCACCAGCAATGCACAGGGCACGACTGCGCTGCTGAAGCGCAAGCTCGCCGACCACGGCATCGATCTGCCGAAGTCGACGATGGCTGCCGGCCAGTAGCCGGTTGTCCTTCCGGCTCGCTTCCACTCCCCGAGCGGCCGGAGCGATCAGACTTTCGCCAGGGTCCCGGGAAACACCAGGCCGGGATCCGTCGGCGCGCGCGAGGCGCGCCGGGCGCGCAGCGTGTCGATCAGGGCGCGCAACGCCGACGGCACCTGGCGGCGCCCGGGATAGATCAGGAAATAGCCGTCGTACGAGGGCGACCAGTCCTGCAGCACGGCCACGAGCTGGCCCGCGCGCAGGAAGGACTCGGCCACGCCGTCGTTCATCCAGGCGAGGCCCAGCCCGTCGACCGCGGCGCGCAAGGCGAGGTCGCTGCTGTTGACCGTCACCGGCCCATGCACCGCGATCTTGCGGCGTGCACCCTCGCGCACGAACGGCCAGGGAAAAAGCGCGCCGTCGAGGCGATACTGGACGCAGTCGTGCACGCTGAGATCGTCCGGCGTGGCCGGCTCGCCGCGGCGGGCGAGATAGGACGGCGCGCCGACCACGACCGCCTTCCACGGATCCGAGACCCTCACCGCGATCATGTCGGCGGCGGCGAAATCGCGGATGGCGATCGCCGCGTCGAAGCCTTCGCCCACGACATCGACCGGCCCGTCGCTCAATTCGAGCTCGAGCTCGACGCGCGGATGCGCGGCGAGGAAGGCGCGCCACACCGGCGCGATGACGGCAGCGGCCGCCCCGACGCCGACATGCAGCCGCAACCGTCCCGAGGGGCTGGCGCGCTCGTGGTCGAGATCGGCCAGGCCCTGCTCGATGCCGGCGAAGGCCGGCCGCAAGGTATCGAACAGGCGCCGACCGCTGTCGGTCAGCGCGACGCCGCGCGTCGAGCGGTGCAGCAGCCGGACATCGAGCCGCTTCTCGAGCTGTTGCATGCAGTGGGAAAGGGCCGACCGCGTGATCCCCAGCCGGGCGGCGCCGGCGCGAAAACTCAACCCCTCGGCGACAGCAACAAAGGCAGCGAGGTCTGCCAACTCGGACCGTTTCATGGCAATCCCGGTTCGCCGGCCGTACTGGTGGCCGGCGCGTGACAAGTGGCATGTGGTCGTTCGTTGCAGGATGCGCCAGACACGTGCAGGTCTGTGCGTCTTCGGTGGAGTCGCAATGTCGTGATGGCTGCGGCCACCGGTCACATTCTCACGTGACGCAAGGCGCGGACTGACCTCGCGGCGTTGGCCGATGCGGGTGTGTCCTGCCGATCAGGCTCGCCGGTGCGGTCGCAGAGAGGCTGTATCTTTGCGAGGCGCGCGGCTTCAAGATAACGTGAAACGCACGATGAGCCTCTACCAGGTCCAGAAACTGATCTACCAGCTCAACCGCGATCCGCGGCAGCGCGAGCGCTATGCCGCCGAGCGCGACGCGGTGCTGGCCGAGTACGAGCTCAGCGACGAGGAGCGCCGCGCCATCGTAGGAGTAGGGGAAGCGGGGCCGGACATCGGCCTGCTCTACGTGCTGGGCGTCAACGGCCAACTGCTGATGCACTTCGCGGCCCTGCACAAGATCGAATGGACCGACTATCTCGAGCGCATGCGCCAGGGTCTGAAGCAGCACGGCCAGGTGCGCGAGGGCGTCTATGCCGCCACCGGCTATGAGGGCATCGACGCGCACGACGCCCGTCTGAAAAGTGAGAGGGAGGCTCGCTGATGCCCCTGGTCTATTGCGGCGCCTGCAGCCACGCGCCCGGCATCACCGCCCGCGCCGAGCGCGCCGACACCCAGACGCGCCAGGCGCTGCACGGGGCGCTCGGCCGGATGGGCGACGACATCCGCGCCACCCGGCCCGATGCGCTGATCGTGGTGGCGGCCGAGCATTTCGCGAACTTCTTCATGAACAACATGCCAGCCTTCGCGATCGGCATGGCCGACTCCTACGAAGGGCCGATCGAGGACGAGGCGTTCCTGCGCATCAGGCGCACCACGGTGCCGGGCAACAAGGCTCTGTCCCGCAAGCTGATCGAGCGCGTCATGCAGACGGTCGATGTGGCCTACGCCGAGGAATGGAAGTTCGACCACGGCATCTCGGTGCCCTTGCACTTCCTGACGCCGGACTACGACCTGCCGATCATCCCGGCCAACATCAACTGTCAGGGCCCGCCCTTGACGCCGCTCAAGCGCGCCTGGGCGTTCGGCGAGGCGTTGCGCGCGGCAGCCGACGCGTTGCCCGAGCGTATCGCGCTGGTCGCGACCGGCGGCATCTCGCATTGGCCCGCGACGCCCGACAGCGGCAAGATCAACGAAAAATGGGATCGGGAGTTTCTCGCGCGTTGGGCGGCCAACGATCGCGAAGCGCTACTGTCCTACAGCGACGCCGAGATCTATCGCGACGGCGGGCAGGGCGGCTTCGAGATCCGCACTTTCATCGCCGCCGCCGCGGCAGCCAAGGGCGCCAAGGGCACGATCGAGTTCTGCGAGCCGGTGCCGATCTTCGCGGTGAGCTGCACCGTGGCGCGGATGAAGATCGCAGCGTGAGCCATCCTCCCCATTCATATGGGGAGGTGTCGCGGTAGTCCGCGACGGAGGGGTCAGAAGCAGCAATCGTGGCGGGGCTCATGACCCCTCCGTCGGCGCATGACGCCGACACCTCCCCATATGAATGGGGAGGCCAGCTAAGCCGACGCCTTCCTGAAGGTCACGACCAGCACGTCGCGATAGGCGGGCTGCGCGGCATTCTCCGGTTCGACCGGGGTGACGCCGTGATAGCAGCGCGCATCGTCGACCAGCGCCGAATCGAGCGGGTCGGTCAGGGTGAAGCTGCCGAGCGTGCGCTTGTCGAGGTCATGGATGGTGGTCGTGCCGCTCTGGATGTTGCGGCGGGCGACCATCATCACCAGCACGTAGTCGACGCCGTCGCGATGCATGCCCTCGGGCGTCGGCTTGCCCTGCTCGCCGAGCCGCGCCTCGATGCGGAACTGATGGACCTCGATGTGCCAGCGCTCGGTCTCGGGCGCGAGGCGGCCGAACAGGGCTCGACAATAGTCAAGGATGGTGCTCATCGTGGCGCCGTCGCCGATCGCGTCGGTGATCGGCTCGAACCAGCGCTCGATGCCGCCGTTCAGGGTGTTGTAGTCGAGGCCCTGGTAGTGCGGCTGGTGCGGCCCGCGCTCGATCGCGCCGCCTTTTCCAGCCTCGGGGCGGCCGGCGCGCCACACGCCGAAGCGACGGCGGCGGTAGCGGCCGCCATCGGCCATGTAGGTGTCGGTGGAGAGATCGTTCCAACTCTCGGCGAAGGCCGGCCAGTCGGCGAGGGTGCCGAAGCGGCCGAGCGCGGTGCGCATGTCCGACGCCTCGACGAAGGCATAACCCGCGCGGGCGATCGCACTGCGAATCCCCGTGGCGTTCTGCAGTCCGGTACCGATCTCGCTCATGTCATCAGCCTATCATCGCTCACCCCTTGTGGGGCAAGCAGGCGGCATGAAGGATTCTAGGGTTTGGCGCGGGCTTTGCATTTTCGCTGAGCCACCGCCTCTTGGGGAGAAGCCATCCATGCTGCGCCGCCATCTCATTGCCACTGCTGCCGCGTCCTTCGCCGCGCCCGCCATCGTCTCACGCGGCGTCCTTGGCCAGAACCTGCGCAAGGTGAAGATGGGCTCGGCCTTCACCACCACGACCAACGCCGCCTTCCTGATGCCCAAGCTCCTGAAGGAGGAGGGCATCGATCTCGAGCTGGTGATGTTCCCGTCGCTGGTGCAGCGCATGCAGGCGGTCGCCTCCGGCGATGTCGATATCGGCAATGGCGGTCTTTCGGCCACCATGCAGGTTGCGACCAAGGGCTTCCCCATGCAGGTGCTGGCCAACGGCTGCGACGGCGGCTGGATGGTGCTGGCCCAGCCGTCGATCAACAGCTTCAAGGACCTGGTGGGCAAGAAGGTTGCGGTGCAGAACGGCTCGATCGGCCTGGTCTCGCTCAACTGGAAGCTCAAGCAGGAGGGCGTGTTCGGCAAGGTCGAGATGGCCTTCATGGACAACCAGGACCAGCCGATCCCGCTGATGCGCGGCGATGTCGGCGCGATCTGCTGCTTCGAGCCTTATGCGGCGCTTGCCGAGCAGAGCGGCTGGGGCAAGCGGCTGTGGGTGCCGTACGATTCGCCGATGGGCAAGACCAACCTGGGCTTCGTCGCCTCGGAGAAGTTCACCAAGGCCGAACCGGACCTCACGAAGAAGATGGTGCAGGCGCATGTCAAGGCGACGAAGGAGATGGCAGCCAACACCGCGATCGCCATCGAGACCACGATCAAGCAGTTCAAGATGCCCAGGGAAGTGGCCGAGCTCTCGACCAGGAACCTGTTCTTCTCGGCCGAGTCGGGCGCGCCCTTCATCGGCGGCCTGAAGTCGCTCGCCAAGATGATGATCGACGACAAGATGCTGGAGAAGGAGCCGGACTGGGGCAGCTTCCTCAATCTCGGCAACGTTTGATGCGGCTCCAGCGCGCGCTGGGGCTGCTGCCCCTCGCGCTCCTGTTGCTCGCCTGGCATCTGGCGGTGCAGGCCAAGGTCTACCCGCCGGTCCTGCTGCCGCCGATTGCGAAGGTGCTGGCGGTGTTCGTCGACGACCTGCCGACGGTCGTCGACCATGCCTTGTCGAGCATCGGTCGCGTGATCGCCGGCATCTCCTGTTCGTTCGCGGTGGCGGTGCCGCTCGGCCTGATGATCGGCCGCTACCGCTGGCTCGACCTCCTGACCGACTGGTCGATCCAGATCTTCCGGTCGGTGCCGCCGATCTCGCTGATCCCGCTCGCCATCCTGTTCCTCGGCATCGGCGACAAGCCGGCGATCTCGCTGATCTTCCTGTCCGGCCTGTGGCCGCTCTTGATCAACACCATCTTTGGCGTGCGCGGCATCGAGCGCACGCTGATCAAGGTCGCGCGTGCCGCCCGCGCCGCTGAGTTCCTGGTGATGAAGGACATCATCTTGCCGGCCGCGCTGCCGGCGATCTTCACCGGGCTGCGGCTCGCGGTCGGCGCGGGCTGGCTCACCGTCGTGACGGCCGAGATGATCGCAGTGAAGTCGGGCTTGGGCTACATGATCCTGAACGCGCAGCTCACCTTCCGCTCGGACCTCATCATCGCCGGCATCATCGTCATCGGCGCCATCGGCTTGCTGGCCGACCAGCTGGTGCGGCTGGCCCGCAGTTACGTCTGTCGCTGGCAGGAGGGCCTCACGGCCTCGCCCGAATGAACCGCTTCATCGAATGTGCCGGCGTCGGCAAGATCTATCCAGTCAAGACCGAGTCGGTGGAGGCGCTGCGCGGCATCGACTTCACCTGTGATTCGGGCGACTTCGTCTGCCTGCTCGGCCGCTCGGGCTGCGGCAAGTCCACCCTGCTGCAGCTCGTGGCGGGGCTGGAGGAGCCGACCGCGGGCAACATCGCGGTCGCCGGCAAGACGCTGGACGGGCCGTCGCCCGCGGCTGCCATCGTCTTCCAGGACCATGGCCTGTTCCCGTGGATGACGGTGCGCAAGAACGTCGAGTTCAACATGAAGGCGCGCGGCGTGGCTGCGGGCGAGCGTACGGCGACGGCTGCGCAGTTCATCGAGATGACCGGCCTGACCGGCTTCGGCGACCGTTATCCGCACGAGCTGTCGGGCGGCATGCGCCAGCGGGTCGGCATCGCGCGAGCGCTGACGACCGGGCCCAGGGCGCTGCTGATGGACGAGCCGTTCGGGGCGCTCGATGCGCAGACCCGCGGCAAGCTGCAGGACGAGCTGCTGTCGATCTGGGAGAAGCAGCGCACCACGGTGCTGTTCGTGACGCACTCGATCGACGAGGCGCTGCTGCTGGCCGACCGCATCCTGGTGTTCACCCCGCGGCCGGGCCGCATCGCGGCAGACATCAAGGTGGACCTGCCGCGTCCGCGCGCGCCACAATCGGAAGCCTTTTCGGCGCTGGCCCGCGAGCTGCGCGGGCTGATCGGCGCCGATCGCGACTTCGATTGAGGATGCCATGCCGCACGCGACGACCGACGACGGGGTGAAGCTCTATTACGAGGAGGTGGGCAGCGGGACGCCGATCGTGTTCGTGCACGAGTTCGCTGCCGACCACCGCTCGTGGGAGGCCCAGATGCGCTTCTTCGGCCAGCGCCATCGCTGCATCACCTACAGCGCGCGCGGCTATCCGCCGTCGGACATCCCGGAGAAGCCGGCCAGCTACTCGCAGAATCGCGCCACCGACGACATCCTGGCGGTGATGAAGCATCTCAAGATCGACAAGGCGCACGTGGTCGGCCTGTCGATGGGCGGCTTCGCTTCGCTGCATTTCGGCCTGCGCCACCCGGCCCACGCGCTGTCGCTGGTCGTGGCGGGCGTGGGCTACGGCGCCGAGCGCGACCAGCAGGCCAAGTTCCGGGCCGAGGTCGAGGTCGTGGCCAAGTCGCTGCTCGGCGAGGGCATGCCGGCCTTCGCCGAGAAGTACGCCTACGGTCCCACGCGCGTGCAGTTCGAGAACAAGGACCCGCGCGGCTTCGCGCAGTTCAAGAAGGAGCTCGGCGAGCATTCGGCGCTGGGCTCGGCCAACACCCAGATCGGCTGCCAGGGCCAGCGGCCGTCGCTCTACGACCTGGTCGAGGGCATGCGCAAGATGACCACGCCGACGCTGATCCTGACCGGCGACGAGGACTGGCCGTGCCTGACGCCGTCGGTGCTGATGAAGCGCGAGATCCCGACCTCGGCGCTGGCGGTGATGCCCAACTGCGGCCACACCATCAACCTCGAGGATCCCGACCAGTTCAACCGGATCGTCAACGAGTTCATCGTCCAGGTCGAGACCGGCCGCTGGCCCCAGCGCGACCCGCGCGCGCTCGCCAACTCGATCACCGGGATGAAAAACTGACCAAAACCTGTGGATAACGCCTCGGGATGCGTAGCCATTATGGGCAATGGAACGCCGTGCGCCGCTTGATTCACTTACGGAAAAACTGCGTCCAATGCCCAAATTAGGAGTCTGTGCGCGCCAGGGCAGAATCGCGCGCATGACGCCGCTGCTCTGCGTGTCCTCATCTGCGTTGCGCGTCTCGACCGGAAGAAGAAGGAGTGAATCCAGGGGGAGGGTGTCGTGGATTCCTGGACTTTCGGCCGAAAAGGCTGATCCGCCAAAGGGTTGGCAGTCCAGGCCGGCTGGACTGTTCTGGACTACGCCGTCAGCCCGCCGTCGCAGACGAACTCCGAGCCGGTCGAGAAGCCCGACTCGTCGCTCAGCAGGAAGAGGATCATGTTGGCGACCTCTTCCGCCTGGCCGAGCCGCCCCAGCGGATGCAGGGTCTCGAGCCACTGCCGGCCGCTCATGTTGTCGATCGTGCCCGAGAGCCGCGGCGCGATCATCGGCGTGTCGATGTAGCCCGGATGCACCGAGTTGCAGCGGATGCCGTACTTCATCTGGGCGCAGTGCAGCGCCACGTTCTTGGTCAGCGAGCGCACCGCGCCCTTGCTGGCGCAGTAGGCCATGGCATAGGAGGCGCCGCGCAACCCGAGCACCGAGGAGATGTTGACGATCGAGCCGCCGCCGCCCTGTTCCTTGATCGTCTTGGCCATCGCCGGGATCGCCTGCTTGCAGCCGAGGAAGGTGCCCATCGAGTTGATGTCGTTGACCCGGCGATACTCCTCGAGGCTGCAGTCCTCGATCGAGTTGCGCACGCCGACACCGGCTGCGTTCAGCAGACCGTGCAGGCCGCCGAAAGTCTCGACCGTCGTCGTCACGGCCTTTTGCCACGCCGGCTCGTCGGTGACGTCGAGCGGGACGAAGGCCACGGCCTTGCCGAGCTCTTTCGCGAGCGCTTCGCCCTTGGCTGCGTCGCGGTCGGCCAGCACGGCCTTGCCGCCCTCGGCGATCACCCGACGCGCGGTCGCCGCGCCGATGCCCGAGGCGCCGCCGCTGATCAGGACGACCTTGTTCTCAACGCGTGCCAAAGAGGCCTCTCCTGGTAAGTCCGCTGGTCAGCCCGCCGTCGGCCACGAACTCCGCGCCGGTGACGAAGGACGAGCGGTCCGAGGCGAGCCACAGGATCAGCTCGCCGAGATCCTGCGGCTCGGCGATGCGGCCGATCGGATGGTGCTCGCCGAGCATCGCCTTGCCCTTGTCGCGGCCCACCGCCTGCCACAGCGGATTGAAGATCGGGGTGTCGACGCCGCCGGGATGCACCGAGTTGCAGCGGATGCCGTACTGCTTCTCGGCGCAGTACAGCGCCACGCTCTTGCTGAGCAGCCGCACCGCGCCCTTGGCCGCGCAGTAGGCCGTCGGGCCGGCCGAACCGATCAGCGCTGCCACCGACGAGACGTTCACGATCGAGCCCTTGGGCGCCGGCTTCCGCGGCCCGGTCTTCTTCATGCCTTCGATGGCGTACTTGCAGCCGAGGAACACACCTTCGGAGTCGACGGCTTCGATCCGTCGCCACTGCTCGACCGTGGTGCTCTCGACGGTGCCCCAGCCGCCCGTGATGCCGGCGTTGTTGACCAGGATGTCGAGGCGGCCGTCGCGGGCCACCACGTCGGCCAGCAGCGCCTTCCACGAGTCCTCGGCGGCCACGTCGTGGTTGAAGAAGCGGCCGGGCGCGTCCTTGGCGGCCGGCTGGATGTCGGCCGCGACCACCGTCGCGCCGGCCTCGGCGAGCAGCGCCACCGTCGCGGCGCCGATGCCCGAGGCGCCGCCGGTGACGATCGCCACCTGTCCCGAAAGTTCACTCATGTCGGCGCCGACCATAACGACTGCGCGGCGCTTGCCAAGCCCGCAGACGGGCCGTGCTCATGGCTCGGGCTTGCAAACCAGGTCCACGGCCCGGGGCGCGAAGGTCGGCCAATGCTCTTCCGTCGAGCCGCTTGGCCAGGCGCCGCGCTTCAGCCGGTCCTCCATGATTGGCACGAGCTGCTGGAGCACGACCCAGGCGCGCACCCGAACGCCCGTCGCGGTGGTGTGGATGGCATCGCCGAACAGCTCGGGGTCGCGCGGCATGTCGCGCGCGACGTCGATGAACGGGACACCCCGCTGTCGGGCGTACTTCTCGAACACGCGGTTCTGGAAGAGAGCGAGTCGCTCCATGTCGCGGTAGCGCCAGGGCCAATAAGCCCTGTTCAGGTTCTCCCAGATGAAACGGCCGCGCAGCGGGTCGACGACCATGCCGTCGTGCACCAGCCAGACGAACGACGAAACGGCGAGCTCCGCGCCGACCCCGCGCAGGGTGGCCCGCATATCGTCGAGATCGCGCAGGATCGTGGTCAGGCTGACCGGCAGCGACGGATGACGCAGGTCGGGGTCGGCTTCGTCCAGTCCCGGCGGCCATTCGATCGTGTAATCGGGCTTTGCCGGTTCCCGTCCGTTGCCGCTGTCGTCGATCAGGGTCAGGGCCGCCCGCAGCCGCACGGCGATCTCCGAGTAGCGCGCCAGCGTCGCGAGCCAGGAGGGCGGCTCGACCGGCAGAGTGGTCCGGCCTTTCAGGCCGCCTTCGGCGCCGCGTGCGATCGACGACAGGTCGAACTGGTTGGCGCCCTCGTAATACACGACGAGGTCGGGCCGCATCGGCGCCACCTCATCGCGTACGATCGCCGCGACATCCGTCGACGTCATGCCTTCGCGCCCGGCGTTCAGGCTCTGGAAATCGAGGTCGAGCCCGTGCGCGGCCGCCCACAGGCCGAGCCAGTGACCGAGCAGCTCGGGATAGGAGTAGGGCGTCTCGTGCGCCTCGGCCGTGGTCGATGCGCCGACGAACACGATCCTGATCGTGCCCGGCTTCTTGTGCCGCAGCGGCGGCCCGCGCCAGCCGATCGCGTTGGTGACCAGTCCCGCCGGCGTGGTGACGTTGGGCATATAGCGGTAGATCGGCCGGTCCGTGCCGTTCGCCGGGTCGAACAGATAGAGCCGATGCGACGGCATCCCGGCGAGCAGCGGATGGCGGCAGGGCTCGGCGGCGAACATCGCGTTCCAGGCCCTGAACATGTCGTCCGGCAGCAACCTGCCGTACGACGTCGGCGCGGGAGGAGTCGACCGGTAGGCGTCGATGGCGCGCTGCCATTCCGCAGGCGGCATCCCGCGGTTGGCCAGCGGCGGCGGGCTCGTCGCGAACCAGCTTCGCGAGACACCTTGAGCCAACGGCAGGTCCTGCGGCGACACCGCCTTGACCGCCAGGCTGCCCGACACCAGAGGCATGGCGAACAGCGGTTGCTCGTCCTGCCAGCGGGCGATGCCCTCGGCGGCGGCCGCGCTCAGAACGAGCGCGCCGACGACGAGGGCAAGATTCTGAAGATGCTGCCTCATGAACGGCGCGCGTCTGCGACGGGCGCCGCGTTGGCCTCAGAAGCCGAGCGGCTGGGTGACGCGGGTCCACTTCCCGCCCTTGACCTCGGCGAGGAACGAGGAGTTGGCGCCCTGGCGGATCTTCGGCCCGAAGGTGACCGGCGGGCCGTTGAAGATGTCGGCGTAGTTGTTGATCTTCTCGAGCCCGGCGATGAAGGAATCGGTCGTGAGGTTCTTGCCGGCGTTCTTGAGGCCCTGCACCGAGATGTCGGCGGCGACGTAGCCGTAGACCGCACCGATGTTGGGATCGACATTGAACCGCTTCTTGTAGTCCTCGACGAACTTCTTGACCGTCGGCACCGGCGAATCGACGTACGGCATCTCGGTCAGGCCCATGGCGAAGAAGCCGTCCATGCCCGGCGCCGCGCCGACGAACGAGTCGTAGGAAGAGGCCGCCCCGAGGAAGATCACGTCGTTCCAGCCGGCCTTGCGTGCCGTCGTGTAGGGCACGATCGAATCGCGCACGATGGTGCCCATCGCGATCAGCTCGCACTTCGCCTCGCGTAACTTGGTGATCGGTGCGGTGAAATCCTGGTCGGTCGGCTTGTGAGCCGTCGTCTCGGCGATCTTGATGCCGAGCTTCTCGGTCTGCTCCTTGGCGCCTTCCAGGATCTCCTTGCCGAAGTCGGTATCCTGGTACATCACGCAGACGGTCTTTACGCCCTTGTTCTTGACGAAGTAGTTGATGCCGGACCGGATCTGGTCGACGTACGACGCCGCCCCATAGAACTTCAGCTTCTCGAACGGCTCGTACATCGAGCGCGCGGCGGAGAGCGGGAAGAGGTTGGGCACGCCCGCCGCGAACTGGTCCTTGAAGCAGGCGTTGTTCATCGGCGTGCCGAGCGGGCCGACGAAGGCGAACACCTTGTCGCGGTTGATCAGCTTGTTGCAGGCCTGCACCGCCTTCGGCACCTGGTAGGCCTGGTCCTCGACGATCACCTTGAGCTTGCGACCCTCGATGCCGCCCTGCTCGTTGGCCTCCTCGAACCGCATCTTGACGCCGTTCGACGAGCTGACGCCATAGGTCGCGGCCGGACCCGAGAGGTCGGTGTGCATGCCGAACACCACCTCGCTGGCGGTGACGCCGCGCTGCTGCGCGTATGCGCTCGAGGCCGCGGCAACCGCCACGGCAACTGCTATTCCGATTGTCGTCCTGGCCATCTGCTTCCTCCTCTAGCTTACCTCGGCATACATGCCGTCGATCATCGTCTTGTATTTCTCGCTGACGAACTTGCGCTTGAGCTTCATGGTCGGGGTGACCTCGTCGTCCTCGGGCGTGAGCTGCTGCTCGATCAGCCGGAACTTCTTGATCGTCTCGACGCGGGCGAAGGCCGAATTCACCCGCTCGATCTCCGTCCAGATCAGGTCCTGCACCTCGCGCGTTCGGCAGAGCGAAGTGAAGTCGGTGAAGGGCACGTTGGCGTCCTGGGCGTGCTTGGACACGCTGTCGTAGTCGATCATCACCAGGCAGGACAGGAACTTGCGCTTGTCGCCGATCACCACTGCGTCGGAGATGTAGGGCGAGAACTTGAGCTGGTTCTCGATCTCCGACGGCGTGATGTTCTTGCCGCCCGCGGTGATGATGATGTCCTTCATGCGGTCGGTGATGCGGACATAGCCCTCGTTGTCCTTGAGGCCGACGTCGCCGGTATGCAGCCAGCCGTCGCGCAGGGTCTCGGCGGTCTTCTCCGGCTGGTTCAGGTAGCCCATGAAGACGTGCGGACCCTTGAGCAGGATCTCGCCCTCGGGCGAGATCACCAGCTCGGTGTTGGGCGCGGTGACGCCGACCGTGCCGAGCTTGATGCGGTCGGGCATGCCGGTCGCCAGGCCGCAATTCTCGGTCTGGCCATAGACCTCGCGCATGTCGACGCCGAGCGCGCGGTACCACTTGATCAGGTCGGGCGCGATCGGCGCGGCACCGGTGCCGGCGAACTTGATGCGGTGCATGCCGATCGCCCGCTTGATGTTGTCCAGCACCAGCCAGTCGGCGGCGCGGTAGGCGAGCTTCAGCATCGGCGAGGGCGTACGGCCGTCGAGCTCGGCCTCGGCGACCCTGAGGCCGATGCCGATCGCCCACTTGTACGCCGTTCGGCCGGTCCAGGTCGCCTCCTTCATGCGGATGGCGATGCCGGAATAGAAGCGCTCCCAGATGCGCGGCACGGCGAAGAAGGTGGTCGGCGCGACCTCGCGCACGTTCGCCGGCACCGTCTCGACGCTCTCGGCGAAGTTGGCGATCGCCCCGGACCTGAGCGGCAGGAAGGTCGTGAAGGTGCGCTCGGCGATGTGGCAGAGCGGCAGGAAGGCGAGCTGCTCGTCGTCGGTGCCGAGCGGAATGAAGGCGTCGGCGTTGCGCAACTGGAAGATCACGTTGCGGTGGCTGATCATCGCGCCCTTGGGCGGTCCGGTGGTGCCCGAGGTGTAGACCAGCAACGCCAGCTCTTCGGGTGCGGAGGCGGCGACCCGCTTCTCCCATTCGTCGGGATGAGCGGTCTGATGCTCGCGGCCGGTCGCCATCAGCTCGTCGAACGACATGACCAGGGGATCGCTGAAGTCGGCCAGCCCCTCCATGTCGAAAACGAAGACCTTCGCGATGCTCGGGCAGCGCTCGCGCACGTCGAGGAACTTGTCGAGCTGCTCCTCGTTCTCGACGAACAGGAAGCGGGTGCGGCTGTCGTTCAGGATGTAGTCGACCTGCTTGGCCGAATCGGTGGGATAGATGCCGTTGGTGACGCCGCCCGCGCCGGCCGTGCCCATGTCGGCGTAGAGCCACTCCGGCACCGTCTCGGCCAGGATCGACACGACGTCGCCGCGCTTCAGGCCGAACCTGACCAGGCCCATGCCGACGGTGCGCGAGCGTTCGCCGTACTCGCGCCAACTCGTCGCGCGCCAGATCCCGAGATGCTTCTCGCGGAAGGCGGTGCGCTCGTCGCGCGCCTTCACCTGATGCCAGAACAGCCTGGGAATCGTGTCGCAGCCCTCGACCTCGATCCGCCCGTCAAAGCCATCCATGCGCGAGTCTCCTTAACGCCCGGTTGTCACCGCCACGTCTTGCGCTTCTTCCAGCGCCGCTTGCCGCGGGCGCCCTGGTCCTTGATGCCGAGATAGAACTCCTTGATGTCTTCCTTTTCCAGCAGGCGCCGGCAGGTGTCGGCCATGACGATGCGGCCGACCTCCAGCACGTAGCCGTAGTCCGCGGTCTGCAGCGCCATGTTGGCGTTCTGCTCGACCAGCAGGATGGTGACGCCGCGCTCGCGGTTGATGCGCACGACGATCTCGAAGATGTCCTTCACCAGCTTCGGGCTGAGGCCGAGCGACGGCTCGTCGAGCAGCATCACCTTGGGCCGCGCCATCAGGGCGCGGCTGATCGCCAGCATCTGCTGCTCGCCGCCCGACAGCGAGCCGGCGCGCTGGTCGGCGCGCTCCTTCAGCACCGGGAAGTAGCCGAACACCGCCTCGAGGTCCTGAGCCACGCCGTCCGAATCGCGGCGGGTGTAGGCGCCCATCGCGAGGTTCTCGCGCACCGACAGGAAGGGGAAGACCTCGCGGCCCTCCGGCACGTGGCTGATGCCGAGCCGCATCACCTTGTCGGGATCCATGCGCTGGATCTCGCGGCCGTCGAATACGACATTGCCCTTCTGCGGGTCCATCACGCCGCACACGGTCTTGAGCACCGTCGTCTTGCCGGCGCCGTTGGCGCCCAGGATGGCGACGATGCCGCCGTGGGGGACGTCGAACGAGACGCCGCGGATCGCCATGATCGGCCCGTAATAGGTCTCGATGTTGCTGACCTTGAGGATCGGCTCAGCCATGGGCGGCCTTTTCCTCCCCATTCAGATGGGGAGGTGTCGCGGTAACCCCCGACGGAGGGGTCATGGGCGACGGCACGCTGATGCTTCTGACCCCTCCGTCAGCGTAAGACGCCGACACCTCCCCATATGAATGGGGAGGAGAAGAGAGCGACGCTTTCTTCGGCATAGTCACCCTCCCAAATACGCGCGGACGACTTCGGGATGCGCCTGCACCTCGGCCGGCGTGCCGGTGGCGATCGGTCGGCCGTAGTTCAGCGCCATCACCCGGTCGGACACCGCCGAGACCAGGCTCATGTCGTGCTCGACCATCAGCACGGTGATGCCGAGCAGGTTCTTGATGTCCTGGATCCAGAACGCCATGTCCTCGGTCTCCTCGACGTTGAGGCCGGACGATGGCTCGTCGAGCAGCAGCAGCTTGGGATCGGTGCACAGCGCGCGGGCCAGCTCGGTGACCTTGCGCACGCCATAGGGCAGGTTGACGATCAGGCTGTCGCGATATTGTTGCAGGTCGAGGAAGTCGATCGCCTTCTCGACCGCCTCGCGATGCTCCATCTCCAGGCGCCGCACATACGGCAGGAACAGGAGCTCGGAGAAGAAATCCGAGCGCTTGTGCGCATGCCGCGCCAGCAGGAGGTTCTGCAGCAGCGTCGCATGCTCGAACAGCTCGATGTTCTGGAAGGTGCGGGCGATGCCCAGCGCCGCGATCAGGTGCGGCGGTACGTTGGTGATGTCGCGCCCGGCGAAGGCGAGCTTGCCGCCGCTCGGCTCGTAGATGCGGCTCACCAGGTTGAAGATCGTCGTCTTCCCGGCGCCGTTCGGGCCGATGATGGTGAAGACCTCGCCCTGCTCGACGTCGAAGCTGACGCCGTCGACGGCCTTGATGCCGCCGAAGTTGATCGAGAGGTTGTCGGCGCTGAAGAAGCTCATCGCAGCCGCTCCGACCGCATGTACGTCTTCTGGCGCTTGAAGGTCGATGCCTTGTACATCGGGAAAGTCGAGAAGAAGAGCTTGATCTTGAGCCAGCGCCCGTACATTCCGAGCGGCTCGAGCAGGATCACCAGCACCAGGATCAGGCCGAAGATGCCGGCCTCGACGCCGGGCTTCTTGAGGAACTCGCCGATCGCGGTGCCCAGCATGCCGATCACCCTGAGCCCGGTGTTCGCGGCGAGCTGGTTCATGCTGTCGGGGATGCCGTCGCGCAGGATGGCGATCAGGGGCGGCAGCAGCGCCACGAAGATCGCGCCGAACACCGCGCCGTGCAGGGAGCCGAGGCCGCCGACGATCACCAGCAGCAGGAACTGGATCGACAGCAGGATGGTGAAGATGTCGGGCGCGAGGTAGCCGATCTTGTGCGCGAACAAGGCGCCGGCCAGGCCCATCACCGCGGCGGAGTAGGCGAAGGCCATCGACTTGTAGATCGCGAGGTTGACGCCCATCGATTGCGCGGCGATCTCGCTGTCGCGGATGGCGACCCAGGCGCGGCCGGTCGGGGCGCGCAGGAGATTGCGCGTCAGCCACAGCACGATCACCAGGAAGAACAGGCAGAGGAAGTAGAACGACCGGCCGTCGTCGAAGGCGAAGCCGAAGATCACCGGCACGTCGACCTTCATGCCGGCGAAGCCGTGGGTCACCGATTCCCAGCGGCTGAACACCTCCTGGATGATGACCGAGAAGGCGAGCGTCGCGATCGCGAGATAGATGCCGGTCATGCGCAGCGCCGGCAGACCGACGATCAGGCCGCAGGCCGTGGTGATCACGACCGCAAGCACCACGGCCACGATCCAGGGCGCGCCGTGCATGATGAAGTAGGCGTGGGCGTAGGCCCCGATGCCGAGGAAGGCCGCATGGCCCAGCGACACCAGGCCGGTGTAGCCGACCAGCACCATCAGCGAGACGCCGCAGATGCCGTAGATGAACACCCAGGAGATCTCGCCGACCGAGTAGTCGTCGAGCAGCAGCGGCAGGACGAGCACGGCGACGGCGAGCAGGCCGTACCAGAAGGCATCGACCTTGTCGCGGAAGATGCGGATGTCCTGGTTGTAGGAGGTCTTGAACGGGAAGCGCATGACCGCCTACACCTTCTTGCGCGCGAGCGAGCCGAACAGGCCTTGCGGCCGCACGATCAGCATCAGCAGCAGCACGATGTAGGGCGCGGTGTCCTTGAAGCCCTCCGGCAGGGTCGCGCCGGCATAGAGCTCGATCAGGCCGATGATGATGCCGCCGATCAGCGCTCCCGGGATCGAGCCGAAGCCGCCCAGCACCGCCGCCGCGAAGGCCTTCAGCGCCACCGCGAGGCCCATGTTGATGTCGATCAGCGTGACCGGCGCCAGCAGGATGCCGGCAGCCGCCGCGACGCCGGCCGAGATCGCCCAGATCAGCGAGAAGATCAGCTTCACCGGAATGCCCATGTAATAGGCGGCGAGCTGGTTCTGCGAGGTCGCCTGCATGGCGACACCGATCCGGGTGTGGTTGAAGAAGGCGTAGAGCACGCCGCACAGCACCAGCGTGCCGAACACGATCGACAGGTACTGGTGGCTCAAGGTGACGCCGCCGACCGTCCAGACGCCGCCGAACGGTGTCGGCAGGGTGTAGATCTCCGAGCCCCAGGTGACGCTCGCGAAGGTGCGGAACATCGCGCCGAGGCCGATGGTCAGCATGACGACGGCGAACTGCGGCTGGCCGATCACCTGGCGCAGCACCACGCGGTCGAGCAGGGCGCCGAACGCGCCGACCGCGACCACGGCGATCAGGAAGCCCAGCCAGTAGTCGAGGCCCCACCAGACGACCGACATGTAACAGACGAAGGCGCCCAGCATGAGCAGGTCGCCCTGGGCGAAATTCACCAGCTCGGTCGCCTTGTAGATCAGGACGAACCCGAGGGCGACCAGGCCGTAGATGCAGCCCACCGCCAGCCCGTTGAGGGTCAGTTGGAGAAAAATAACCAGTTTCCAGCCCCTGCAGACGTGCGGTCTGTTGCCGCGTGTTGCCTGCCAATATGAACGGCTGTTCAGCAGTGTCAACGAGCGATACGCTGTTCCAATGTCCGAAAACGAATCGCGGCGCGTCGCCCTGCCGGAAGCGGTGCCGGCGAGCCCGTTTTACACGGAAGAGCACGTGGCCTTCCGCGCCACCGTCCGACGCTTCGTCGACCGCGAGCTGATGCCTCACGTCGACCAGTGGGACGAGGCCGAGGAGTTTCCGCGCGAGCTCTACAGGAAGGCGTCGGCCGCCGGCCTGCTGCAGCTCGGCTTCCCGGAGGAATATGGCGGCGTCCCGACCGACCCGTTCTTTGGCATCATCAAGGCCGAGGAAATGGCGCGGCACGGCAGCGGCGGCCTCAACGCCAGCCTGAACAGCCACACCATCGGCTGCCCACCGATCGCGGCGCTCGGGCCGGAATGGATGAAGCGCAAGGTGCTGCCCGAGGTGCTGGCGGGCGACAAGATCAGCGCCCTCGCCATCACCGAGCCGAGCGGCGGCTCCGACGTCGCCAACCTCCGGACCACGGCGCGGCGCGAGGGCGGCCACTACGTGGTCAACGGCTCCAAGATGTTCATCACCTCGGGCGTGCGCGCCGACTACTTCACCGTCGCGGTGCGCACCGGCGGGCCGGGGGCGGGCGGCGTGTCGCTGCTGCTGATCGAGCGCGACCGCGCGGGCTTCTCGCGCACCAAGCTCAAGAAGATGGGCTGGTGGGCCTCCGATACCGCACAGCTCTTCTTCGACAACGTCAGGGTGCCGGTCGAGAACCTGATCGGCGTCGAGAACAAGGGCTTCATCGGCATCATGCTGAACTTCAACCAGGAGCGGCTGGGCATGTCGGCCGGCGCCTGGGGCTATGCCAAGGTCTGCCTCGACGAGGCGATCGCCTATGCCCGCGAGCGCCACACCTTCGGCAAGCCGCTGATCGCCAATCAGGTGGTGCGCCATCGCCTCGTCGACATGGCGATGCGCATCAACGCGGTGAAGTCGACGCTCGAGCTGCTGGCGTATCGCGTGGGGCAGGGCGAGAAGCCGGTAGCCGAGATCTGCATGCTGAAGAACCTCGCCACGTCGGCGATGGAGTTCTGCGCCAACGAGGCGATGCAGATCTTCGGCGGCGCCGGCTACCTGCGCGGCGCCAAGGTCGAGCGCATCTACCGCGAGACCAAGGTGATGGCGATCGGCGGCGGCTCGGTCGAGATCATGAAGGACCTCGCGGCCCGGCAAATGGGGCTGTAGGAAGAGTAAAGATCCCTCGCTGCGCTCGGGATGACAGCCCCCTTTGTCATCCCGAGCGCAGCGAGGGATCCTTAGCGTTCAGGAGCACGGTATGGCCAACCCTCCACTCACCACCCCCGACGAGCGCGTCGCGTTCTTCCAGCAGCTCTTCTCCGATTCCATCCCGCACAACAAGGCGCTCGGCATCAAGGTGCTGGCGGTGGCGCGCGGGCTCGCCTCGATGCGCCTCGACTGGCGCAGAGAGCTCGTCGGCAACCCCGAGACCGGCGTGCTGTCCGGTGGCCCGATCACCGCGATGCTCGACAGCTGCTGCGGCATGGCGGTGGCGACCCTGCTCAAGGAGCCGAAGCCCTTTGCTACCCTCGACCTGCGCATCGACTACGCCAAGCCCGCCGACCCCAAGAGACCGGTGATCGCCGAGGCCGAGTGCTATCGCATCACCCGCTCGGTCGCCTTCACCCGCGCCTTCGCCCACCAGGGCGATCCCAAGGATCCGGTTGCGGCTGCGGCGGGCACCTTCATGCTCGGCACCAAGGGCGAGGCGACCAAGGCGCAGATGGTGAGCCGGGGGCTCCGCCAATGAGCACCAGCAGCCTGATCAAGCGCCTCGACGAGGCACGCAAGAAGGGCGACGTCGCCCGCCTCGCCGAAGCAATCCCTTACGCCAAATGGATGCACATCGCGCCGGAGAACACGATCGGCGAGCTGCTGACCCGCATGCGCTATCACGAGGCGCTGATCGGCAACACCCATCTGCCGGCGATCCACGGCGGCACCCTGGGCGCGCTGCTCGAGATGGCGGCGATCTTCCATCTCTTGTGGGAGACGCGCAGCAACACCGTGCCGAAGATCGTCAACATCACCGTCGACTACCTGCGCTCAGCCGGCCCGCGCGACGTGATCGCCGCGGCCAAGGTCACCAAGCAGGGCCGCCGCATGGTCAACGTTTTCGCTGAAGCCTGGCAGGACGACCGCTCGCGTCCCGTCGCCTCGGCGTCGGCGCACTTCCTGGTGCAGTCCGACGACGAGCCGTCGTCACTCTGAGAGGCGCGGGCTGAGCCTGGCCGGCAGGCGCCAGCCCAGGAACAGCACGATCAGGCCGCCGATCGCCGCCACGAAATAGACGTTGCGCAGCGACAGGGCCATTGCCGTGATCAGCGAGCTGATCTGCTCGACGCCGAGCGCCTGACGCAGGCCCGGCTCCATGAGCTGGTCGGCGACGTGCGGCGCATCGGGAGCGTAGTGGGCGAGGCCGGCATTGAGCAGCGCGCCGAACAGGGCAGCGCCGGTCGATTGGCCGACGATGCGCATGAACATGTTCGACGCGGTCGCGGCGCCGCGCTCGCGCAGGGCCGCCGCGGCCTGCACCGAGACCAGATAGGTCGTGTTGCACGAGCCCATGCCGAGCCCGACCAGCAGCGCACCGAAGACCGGCCACGCGAGGCCGCTGTGCGGCGTCATGACGACCAGAACAAGGCTGCCCAGCGCCAGCATGGCGCCGCCCAACATGGCGCTTGCCCGGTAGCTGCTCCGGAGCATCAGGCGGCCGGCGCCGACGCTCGCCACCGCCCAGCTGATCGACATCGCCGCCACCACCGCGCCGACCGCCGACGCGCCGCGGCCCATCACGCCCTGCAGGTAGGTCGGCAGGAAGCCGGTCACGCTCATCATCACCGCGCCGATCGCGAAGCTGCCGAAGTTGCCGAGCGCGATGACCTTGTTGGTCCAGAAGCGGATCGGCAGCATCGGCGCCGGCGCATGGCGCTCGTGCCGCACCAGCGCCCAGAGGGCCGCGATGCCGATCACGGTGCAGGTCACCAGCAGCCAGAGCGGGATCTGCGCCGCCTGGATCATCGCCAGCATCAGCGCGCCGGCGCCCACCGTCAGCAGCAGCGAGGCGACGATGTCGACCGACGGCGGCTTGTGCTGCGGCTGCTCGCGCAGGAAGGCGCCCAGCATCGCCATCGCGATGGCGCCGATCGGCAGGTTGACCCAGAACACCGCCGACCAGCTCGCATGCTGCACCAGGTAGGCGCCGAGGGTCGGGCCGATCACTGCCGAGATGCCGAACACGCTCGACAGGTAGCCCTGGACCTTGGCCCGTTCGGTCGGGGTGTAGACATCGCCGACGATGGCGTAGGCGACTGGTTGCACGGCGCCGGCGCCCATGCCCTGCAGGGCGCGGAAGGCGATCAGCCAGTACATGTCGTGCGCGAAGCCGCACAGGGTCGAGCCGATAAGGAAGATGCCGGCGCCGGCGAAGAAGACGTTCCTGCGGCCGTAGAGGTCGCTCAGCCGGCCGTAGATCGGCACGCTCACCGCCTGGAACAGCAGGTAGGCGACGAACACCCAGGAGAAGAGGTGGAAGTCGCCCAGCGAGCCGACGATGCTGGGCATCGCCGTGCCGACGATGGTGTTCTCCACCGCCGCCATGAAGGTCGCCATCATGCAGGCCGCCAGGATCAGGTGGCGGCGTCCGCTGACAACCGGCGTGTCAGCCGGGGCGTTTGGAGAGGTCGATGCCATAACGTTCGGCGTTGCGCTTCATGTAGGCCTCGCGCGGCTCGACCGCAACGCCGCGCGCCGCTGCATCGACCATGTCGAGGAAGGTGTGCCAGCCCATGGCGTTCAGCTTCACGAAGGCTTCGAGCACCGGCAGATGCGTCAGCGTCAGCCTTCCGCCGTCGAGCTCGAGCGTGAGATAGGACTCAGGGTAGTCCGATTCCGTCTGACCCGGCATGAAGACATTCCAGGTATACGCGAGCTTCTGCTGCGGTTGGCACCGCGTGACGGTTCCCTTGATGTGACCGCCCATCAGGCTGACCACACCGCCGACGCGGGCTTCGATCCGTCCGTCCTCGCCGTACCAGCCCGGCAGGCGTGTGGCATCGGTCAGCACCGCCCAGATCGTTGCCGGTGCAGCGTCGATGGTCCGGTCGAAGCGCACCATATGCGCATGGGTGAATTGCGCGTCTGCCGTCATGGACTTTCTCCGCTCATGCAGTAAACAACGCCCGCCATGGATTTCGATTCCCTCCGCACGGAACGTGACGACGTGGTGCGCGACCAAGCTTCCTTCGAGGCCTACCGCGCACCGGGCGACCTGATCGATTCAAATCACCCGAAAATCCTGTCCTATGCAAGACAGGTCGCGGGCGACGGCAGTGACCGTGAACGGGCGTTACGCCTCTATTACGCGGTGCGCGACGACCTGCGGTACGATCCCTACAACACGCCGATGAAGCGCGACGCCTATCGCGCCAGCACGACCCTGGGGGCGGGGCACGGTTATTGCGTCAACAAGGCCGGGCTGATGGCGGCGGTGTGCCGTGCCGTCGGCATCCCGTCGCGGGTCGGCTATGCCGACGTGCGCAACCACATGACGACGAAACGGCTCAGCGAGCTGATGGGCAACGATACCTTCTATTACCACGGCTACACCGAGGTCTGGCTCGACGGCCGCTGGGTGAAGGTGACGCCGGCCTTCAACAGGGAGCTGACCGAGAAGTTCGGCCTCAAGCCGCTCGACTGGGACGCCTCGAGCGATTCGATCTATCACCCCTACGATCTCAGCGGCCGCCGGCACATGGAGTATCTCGCCTATCGCGGCGTGTTTGCCGACATTCCGTTCGACGAGATCCGCGACGCTTTCCGCCATTACTACCCGCGCATGACCCTCGAGCAGGAGAAGATGCCGCTGGGCGGCTCCCTCGGGGGCGACTTCGGCGCCGAAGGTGCTGCGGAAGCGACCAGGAAGTGAAGGTCGCGCCGCGGTCCGCCGCCTATCTCGCGCTCCTGATCTCGCTGTCGAGCTTCGGTCCGCTGACCATGAGCATCTACACGCCGGTCATGCCGCTGATCGGCAGCGACCTCGGCGCGGGCCCCGATGCGGTGAAGTTCACGCTCACCACCTACATGCTGGGCTTCGCCGTCGGCCAGCTCTTCTACGGCCCGCTCAGCGACCGCTTCGGCCGCCGGCCGATCGTCCTGCTGGGCGTCGCCTTCTTCACCCTGACGACGTTCGGCTGCGCCTTCGCGCCGTCGATCGCCGGCCTGATCGGCTTGCGCATCCTGCAGGGACTGGGCGCGGCCTCGGGCGCGGTGCTGGGCCGCGCGCTCCTGCGCGATGCCTACGACGCCAAGGAGATGCCGCTGGTCATGAGCTGGATTGCGCTGGCGATGAACGTGTCGCCGGCGATCGCTCCGTCGATCGGCGGCTTCCTCGGCCAGCAGTTCGGCTGGCGCGCGACCTTCTGGTTCGTCGGCGGCTTCAGCGTCCTGTTGTTCGTCGCGGTGGCGCTGCTGCTCGGCGAGACCAACCGCTTCCGGAGCACCAAGGTCGATCTCGCCAACCTGACCCGCGGCTCGGGCGAGATGCTGCGCAACCCGCGCTTCCTGGGCTACGTGCTGACGCTGGGCTTCGCCTTTGCCATCAACTTCGGGATGCTGGCGGGCACCCCCTTCATCCTGCAGGACAAATTGGGCTTCTCGCCGCGCGAGTTCGGGCTGATCGTGCTGCTGTCGGTGAGCGGCTTCACCGCCGGCAATTTCGCCAACAACCGCCTGGTTGGCCGCGTGCAGCCGGTCGCGCTGCTGCGCATCGCCGGCTGGTTCCACGTCGTGGCGCTGATCGTCATGGCGGCGCTGTCGCTGGCAGGCATCCAGACCTGGTGGGCGATCATCGGCCCGCACATGGTGCTGAGCTTCGGCTCGGGCATGATCGGCCCCAACGCCAGCGCCGGCGCGGTCAGCCTCTATCCGCGGCTGGCCGGCACTGCCTCGTCGTGGGTCGGCCTCGCCCAGATGGGCATGGGCGCGCTGGGCACGGTGATCGTGGCCGTGCTGACCGCGATCGGCAGCGACTACTTCGCCATGCCGCTGGTGGTCGGCCTGCTGCCGTTCGCGATCGCCACCGTGCTGGCGGCGCGTCTGATCACGGTCACACCGCTCGCGCGATGAGCTCGACCGGCGCGAACACGCCGGCTTCGAGCAGCGCCCGCATGTTGCCGACCTTCTGGACGGCAGTCTCGCCCATCACGACCGGCGGGCCGCCTGTCCGCTGCTGCATCGACTGCAGCCCGGCCTCACGCCGGTTGCGCTCCTTCACGACCTCGAAGCCCGCTTCTTTGAGTGCGGCTTTGTACGCTTCCGGCGTGGCGATGTGGTTGGTCGCAGGCTCCGACGACCACGGCACGGGATAGCTGAAGGTACCGTCGCTCTGGCGCATCGCGTCGTAGATCGCGAACACGCCGCTGGGCTTCAGCACGCGGCGGATGCCGGCGAAGACCGGCTTCTTGTCGGCGATGTTCATGCCGACATGGATCATGTAGGCGCCGTCAAAGCTCGCTGCGTCGAAGGGCAGGGAGCCGGCGCTCGCCTGCCGGAACGAGACCTTGTCGGCCATGCCGACCCGCTTCGACAGCGCCTTCGCGACCTCGACATATTCCGCAGTGAGGTCGATGCCCTCGACCTGCCAGCCGCGCTCGGCGGCAAAGAAGCGCGCCGGGCCGCCGATGCCGCAGCCGACATCGAGCACCTTGGCGCTGGCCGGCAGGTCGATCTGCTCGCCCAGCGCGGCCGTCGCGGGCCGCCCGCCGATATGGAACTCGTCGACCACGGCGAGATCGGCGTAGGTCAGCGTCTCCAGGTTCTTGCCGGCGCGCTGCACGGCGGCGAGCAGTGCGGCTTCCAGGTTTCCGTGGGTGTAGTGCTGGGAGACGGTTTGCTCGAGGCTCATGCTTTCCTCCGCCGGGCGGCCGGGCTAAATCCTCGCGCAGGATTGCGAGGAGAGGAAATACCTATGGCGAACATGCTGAAAGACAAGGTGGTGCTGGTCACCGGCGCCGGCGGCGGCATCGGTCGCGAGATGGCGCTGCTGGCTGCCAAGGAAGGCGCCAAGGTGGTGGTCAACGACCTGGGCGGCGCCGTCGACGGCGAGGGCTCGGGCAACGCGACCCCGGCGCAGAAGGTCTGCGACGAGATCGCGGCGGTCGGCGGCAAGGCCGTGCCCAACGGCGACAGCGTGGCCGATCCGGCCGGTGCCGAGCGCATGGTCAAGGCCGCAGTCGAGAACTTCGGCCGCATCGACGGCGTGATCAACAATGCCGGCATCCTGCGTGACCGCATCTTCCATCGCATGAGCCACATGGACTGGAAGATGGTGATCGACGTGCACCTCAACGGCTCGTTCAACGTCAGCCGCGCCGCCGCCAACTACTTCAAGGAGCAGAAGTCGGGCGCCTTCGTGCACTTCACCTCGACCTCGGGCCTGGTCGGCAACTTCGGCCAGGCGAACTACTCGGCGGCGAAGATGGGCATCATCGGCTTGTCGCGCTCGATCGCGCTCGACATGGCGGCGTTCAACGTCCGCTCCAACTGCATCTCGCCGTTCGCCTGGACGCGCATGATCGGCACCATCCCCGCCGACACCGACGCGCAGAAGGCCCGCCTCGAGCGGTCCAAGAAGATGACCCCGGCCAAGGTCGCGCCGATGGCGGTGTTCCTGCTGAGCGACGCGGCGCAGGAGGCCGGCATCACCTCGCAGATCTTCGGTGTGCGCATGAACGAGATCATGCTGTTCAACGCCAACCGCCCGGTGCGCTCGGTGCACAATTCCGAGGGCTGGACCTTGGAGGCGATCGCCGAGCACGCCGTGCCGTCGATGAAGCCCTACTTCACCGACCTCAAGCGGTCGCCCGAATATTTCACCTGGGATCCGGTCTGATCATGGCCACGCCTGCGCGCAAGAACGAACCGAAGATCGATGCCGACGACGTCCTCGCCGGCATCGTCGAATGGGTGTCGATCGAGAGCCCGAGCCACGACGCCAGGTCCGTCAACAAGGTGGTCGACCATGTCGAGGGCCAGTTTCGCGACCTCGGTCTGAAGCTCGACCGCATCCCCGGCCGCGACGGCTTCGGCGACATCCTGGAGTGCAAGACGACGCCTGACATGAGCCAGCAGGCCGACGGCAAGGGCATCCTGGTACTGGCGCATCTCGATACCGTCCATCCGATCGGCATGATCGAGAAGGACCTCAAGATCCGCCGCGAGGGCGACAGCATCTTCGGGCCCGGCATCTACGACATGAAGGCCGGCGGCTACATCGCTTACTACGCGCTGCGCCACCTGATCCGGCAGGGCAAGAAGACCAGGCTGCCGGTCACCTTCCTGTTCATTCCGGAAGAGGAGGTCGGCAGCCCGACCTCGCGCGCCCGCATCGAGGACGCCGCCCGCGGCCACAAGTACGCGCTGGTCATGGAGCCCGGTCGCGACGGCGACCGCGTCGTCACCTCGCGCAAGGGCGTCGGCCGCTTCACGCTCAAGGTGAAGGGCGCCGCCAGCCATGCCGGCGTCCGCCACCAGGACGGCCGCAGCGCCATCGCCGAGATGGCGCGGCAGATCGTCCGCATCGAAGCCAAGACCGACTACGAGCGCGGCATCACCTGCAATGTCGGCCTGATCACCGGTGGCACCGGTGTCAATGTCGTGCCGGCGGAATGCGTCGCCGAGGTCGACCTGCGCGTGCCCTCCCAGCAGCTCGCCGAGGAGATGACGCACTGGTTCCTGGGCCTCGAGCCGATCGGCAAGGACGTCGAGCTGACGGTCACGGGCGAGATGAACCGGCCGCCGTACCAGAAGGATGCCGGCATCGCGTCGCTGTTCGAGAAGGCGCAGGCGATCTACGCCGAGATCGGCAAGGAGCTGAACGACGTGCCGCTCACGGGCGGCGGCAGCGACGGCAACTTCACGGCGGCGCTCGGCATCCCGACGCTCGACGGCCTCGGCGCCGACGGCAAGGGCGCGCACGCCGCCTACGAGCAGATCTACTATTCGTCGCTGGTGCCGCGGACCTATCTCTGCACGCGCCTGCTCGAGACGCTCGACTGATGACCACCGTCTATCATGCGACGAACACGCGCTCGATGCGCGTGCTCTGGGTACTGGAAGAGCTGGGCGTGAAGGCCGAGATCAAGAGCCTGCCGTTCCCGCCCAGCAAGCTGCAGCCCGACTATCTCGCGGTCAATCCGACCGGCACGGTGCCGACGCTGGTCGATGGCTCGGTGCGGCTCACCGAGTCGATGGCGATCTGCGAGTACCTCGCGGCGAAGCACCACTCGTCGCTGCTGGTCGGCCCCGGCGATCCGGCGCGCACCGACTTCGTGCAATGGCTGTGGTACGGCGAGTCGACGCTGATGACGCCACTGTCGCGCATGGCGACGGTCGGCCGGCTGCAGCGCAAGGGCGCCGACATCGATGCCGTCCTCGAAGACGCGCGCGGCAATGCCGGCGTGCGCCTGACCGCGCTCGAGTGGCGCCTCGAGGGCCGCGACTTCCTGGTCGCGGGGCGGCTCACGCTGGCCGACATCTCGGCCGGCTATCCGCTGCACCTGGTCGGCCTGTTCGGCATGGATCGTCTGCTCGGGCCGCGTTCCACGGCCTATCGCGAGCGCCTGCGCGCGCGTCCGGCCTATCAGCGGGCGATCGCCGTTCCCTGACCGACCGCGCGGGCGGCGGCCTGCATGTCGTGAGCGAGATCGATGGCATGCGCGCGGCCGAGCTGGCCGCTGATGCCGACCGCCGCGATGCCGCGTGACAGAGCGCCCCCGTCCAGCACCGGCACCGAAACGATGGTGACGCCCGCGATATAGGTGTCGCGGTCGATGCTGTAGCCCTGGCGGCGCGTCGTCTCGACCTCCTTGCACCACGCCGGCCAGCTCGGCGCATTGTCCCAGCGCAAGGCCTTGAAGCGCTTCTCGAGCTCGGCGGGCGGATGGCTGCCGAAGGCGGCGACGCAGCGGCCGGTGGCGCTGATCAGGGTGGGGAAACGGCTGCCGACATCGACATGCAGGCGGACCGGCGCCGCGCTGCGCGACAGCGCCACCACGATCATGTGCTGCAGGTTGGGCAGCTCCAGGCCGATCGCGGTGACGCCGTAGCGCTTCGACAGGGCGTCGAGATGCGGCTGCACCCGCGGCGGGAAATCGTCGCTCTCCAATGAAGCGCGGGCGAGCGCCAGCGTGCCCGTGCCGAGCGTGTAGCGCTTGTCGGCGTCGACCTTCACCAGCTCCTCGGCGACCAGCACCCGCAGGATGTGCAGCGCCGTGCTCGGCACCAGGTCGAGCGCGTCGGCGATCGTCTTCATCCCCATCGGCGCGCGGGTGCGGCCGAGCAGGCGGAGGATGGCGATGCCGCGCGAGAGGGCAGGGACGGCGCGAACGGTCATGATTGTCTATATACAATTAAAAATGCCTCTGGACAATCAACCCATGGCGAAGGCACCTTCGCGCGCGATGAAGCTCACCGACTTCACGAGTTACGCCGACGCGCAAAAGCATTTCGCGAGCGCCAGGCTGTGGGAGCTGTTCGACGGCGACCGCGAGCGGCTGAACATCGCGCACGAATGCATCGACCGGCATGTCGCCAAGGAATCTGGGGGCGAGAAGACTGCCGTTATCGTCGTTAAGGCGGCCGGCGGCGAGGAGGTCCTGAGCTACCGCCAGATCAGCGAGGACTCCGCGCGCTTCGCCCATTGGCTGGTCGCCAAAGGCGTCGTGCCGGGCGACCGGGTAGCGATCAAGCTGGAGCCGTCGCGCGGCTTCTATGCCGCGGTGTTCGGGGCGATGAAGGCCGGTGCGATCGCGGTGCCGCTGTTCACGCTGTTCGGGCCCGACGGCGTGAAGCTCAGGGTCGAGGACTGCAAGCCGAAGCTGCTGATCGAGAGCGACGATTTCCTGGCCGAGCTCGCGGCCTATCCGGCGACCTTCACGCCCAATACCCGCGGCGACGATCTGGCGATCTTCCAATACACCTCGGGCACCACGCGCGAGCTGCCGGAGGCGGTGAAGCACACCCATCGTGCCATCGTCACGGTGATGGTGGCGGCGCTCTACGGCACCGGCTTGAGGCCGGGCGACCGGTTCATCTGCCCGTCGTCGCCGGCCTGGGGACACGGGCTGTGGCACGGCACGCTGGCGCCGCTCGCCATGGGCCTGACCATCGGCTGTTACGCCGGCAAGTTCGACGCGGCGCGGCTGTTGCAGGCGCTGGAGCAGCATCGCTTCACCAACATCTCGGCGGCCGCCACGCACTACCGCATGATGCGGGTGTCGGGCGCGGCGCCGAAGCATCGCTACTTCCTCGAGAAGACCTCGTTCACCGGCGAGCCGATCGACGGCGAGACCGCCGCCTTCTGCGAGGCCGCGTTCGGCCGGCCGATGTGCAGCATGTACGGCACCACCGAGATCGGTGTGATCCTGGTGAGCTATCCCGGCGCGCCGGACTTCGCGGTGAAGCCGGGTTCGCTCGGCAAGGCGATCCCGGGCGGCAAGGTCGAGGTGCAGGACGGCGAGGGCAAGCCGTGCCTGCCTGGTGTCACCGGCGAGATGAAGGTGTGGCGACGCGACAAGTGGATCGCGACCAAGGATCTGGGGCGCACCGACGAGGACGGCTATTTCTTCCACGGCGGCCGGGCCGACGACGTCATCATCTCGGCCGGCTGGACCATGAGTGCCATCGAGATCGAGGACGCCGTCCTGAAGCATCCCGACGTGCGCGAGGTCGGCGCCGTCGGCGTGCCGGACAAGCTGCGCGGCCAGGTGGTGAAGGCTTTTGTCGTCGCCGACCGCCCGGGCGACGACGGTTTCACCCGGGAAATCCAGGATCTCGTGCGGCAGCGGCTCAGCCAGCACGAGTATCCGCGCCTCATCGAATTCGTGACCGAGCTGCCCAAGACGCCGGCCGGCAAGGTCAACCGCAAGATCCTACGCACGAAAGGTTAGAGAGATGGAACGCAGCTTTCCCAAGATCACCGAGGAAGGGCTCGACGCGCTGCGCCAGCGCATCGGCGTCAAGATCGGCCAGACCGCCGAGCCGTGGTGCCACGAGGCCACCCGCGACAACATCCGCCACTACGCCCACGGCATCGGCGACGACAATCCGCTGTGGTGCGTGCCGGAATACGCGAAGAAGACCCGGTTCGGCGACGTGATCGCGCTGCCGTCGTTCCTGTTCACCACCAGCCGCATCATCTCTGGGTACGTCGGCGGCCTGCCGGGCATCCATGCCATGTGGTCGGGCTCGGACTGGCACTGGCACAAGACGGTCAACCGCAACGACGAGATCGCCACCGAGGCCTGGCTCAAGGACCTGATCGTCCACGACACCAGGTTCGCCGGCCGCGCCGTGCAGCAGATCTATCACGTCGATTTCTTCAACCAGAAGGGCGACCTCGTCGCCGGCGCCGACAGCTGGTGCTTCCGCACCGAGCGCGACCACGCGCGCGAGAAGGGCACCAAATACAAGGAGCTGAGGCAAAAGCCGGTGCGCCGGTATTCCGACGAGGAGCTCGCGGAAGCCAACAAGCTCTATGCCGAGGAGAAGATCCGCGGCGCCACGCCGCGCTACTGGGAGGACGTGAAGGAGGGCGAGGCCCTGCCGACCATGGTCAAGGGGCCGATGACCGTGACCGGCTTCATCGCCTACGCCCAGGGCTGGGGCGGGCTCTACATCCGCGCCAACAAGCTCGCGTGGAAGCTCCAGGACGCCCATCCCGGCCTCGGCATCAAGAACCGCTTCGGCATCCCCGACTGCCCCGAGCGCGTGCACTGGGAGGAGGAGTTCGCCCACGAGGTCGGCGCGCCCGGCGCCTACGACTACGGCCCCGAGCGCGCCTCGTGGCTGACCCATCACATGACCAACTGGATGGGCGACGACGGCACCCTGCGCAACGCGACCTGCAAGATCCGTCGCCACAACCCGGCGGGCGATATCCTGTTCATCAAGGGCAAGGTGACCGCCAAGTACGTCGAGGACGGCCGCCACCTGGTCGCGATCGAGCAGGAGGCGCGCCAGCAGGACGACGAGCTGTCGATCCTCGGCACCGGCATCGTCGAATTGCCGAGCAAAGCAAGCAAGTAATCGAGGGAAGGGAGAGAAACCAATGAGGCGGGTGGTCTTGGCTTTATCGCTGCTGCTGATGTTGGCATTGCCGGCGGCGGCGCAGAATTATCCCAACAAGCCGGTTCGCATGATCGTGCCGTACCAGGCGGGGCAGGGCACCGACGTGGCGGCCCGCTTCGTCGCCGAGCGGCTGGGCAGCGCGCTCGGCCAGCAAGTCATCGTCGACAACAAGCCCGGCGCCGGCGGCAACATCGGCACCGAGGCGGCGGCGCATTCGCCCAACGACGGCCACACGCTGCTGATGGGCACGGTCGCCACCCAGACGATGAACGAGTTCCTCTATCCGTCGACCGGCTACGACTCGGCGAAGGACTTCGTGCCGGTCATCCTGGTCGGCATGCTGCCGATGGTGATCTCGGCCAATCCCGAGTTCAAAGCCGGCACGATCCAGGAGCTGATCGCTGCGGCCAAGGCGCAGCCCGACAAGATCAACATCGCGCTGCCCAGCACGACCGCGCGCCTGGTCTACGAGCTGTTCAAGGCCAAGACCGGCGCGCCGCTGTTCGGCGTGCCCTACAAGGCCTCGGCGACGGCGATGACCGAGACCATGGGCGGCCAGGTGCCGCTGATCATCGACACCGCGACCGCCACCCGCGGCCACGTCCAGTCGGGCAAGCTCAAAGCCATCGCCATCACCACGCTGAAGACCAGCGAGCTTTTGCCCGGCGTGAAATCGGTGGCGGAGCAGGGCGTCGACAGCTTCGAGGTCACCGCGTGGGCCGCGATGTACGCGCCCGCCGGCACGCCGAAGGAGATCGTGACCCGGCTCAATGCCGAGGTCGCCAAGATCCTGGCGCTGCCGGAGACCAAGCAGCGCCTGCTGCAGCTCGGCTTCGACGTCGCCGGCGGCTCGCCCGAGCAGCTCGGCGCCTTCGAGAAGCAGGAACGGGCCAAGTGGGGCCCGGTGATCAAGGCGGCCGGGCTGAAGGCCGACTGAATGGTGAAAGGGCGCGCCGCGATCGTGGCGCGCCCTTCCGTCAACGGCTACTTGGCGACGTCGTAGCGGTCGAGGTTCATCACCTTGGTCCACGCCGCGACGAAGTCGCTGGCGAACTTCTCCTTCGCGTCGGCGGTGCCGTAGACCTCCGCCAGCGCCCGCAGGACCGCGTGCGAGCCGAAGATCAGGTCGACGCGCGTGCCGGTCCACTTGACCGCCTTGGTCTTGCGGTCGCGGCCCTCGTAGACGCCGTCCTGGCCGTTGGGCTGCCACTCGGTGGCCATGTCGAGCAGGTTGACGAAGAAGTCGTTGCTGAGCGTCCCCGGCTTGTCGGTGAAGACGCCGTGCTTGGACTTCCCGGCGTTGGCGCCGAGCACGCGCAGGCCGCCCACCAGCACCGTCATCTCCGGCGCCGAGAGGGTCAGGAGCTGCGCGCGATCGACCAGCGCTTCCTCCGGCGCCATGAGCGAGCCGCCGTTGGTGTAGTTGCGGAAGCCGTCGGCGCGCGGCTCGAGCGGCGCGAACGAGTGCGCGTCGGTCTGTTCCTGCGAGGCATCCATGCGGCCCGGCGTGAAGGAGACCCTCACGTCGATGCCGGCGTCCTTGGCGGCCTTCTCGACCGCGGCGTTGCCGCCGAGAACGATCAGGTCGGCCAGCGACACCTTCGCGGCCCCGGTGTTGAATTCCTTCTGGATCGCCTCGAGCTTGCCGAGGACGGTCTTGAGCTCGGCCGGCCGGTTGATCGCCCAGTCCTTCTGCGGCGCCAGGCGAATGCGCGCGCCGTTGGCGCCGCCGCGCTTGTCGGAGCCGCGGAAGGTCGAGGCCGACGCCCAGGCCGTCGCGACCAGGTCGGAGACCGAGAGGCCCGAGGCCAGGATCTCCTGCTTGAGCGACGCTGCGTCGGCATCGCCGATCGGCGGATGATCGACCTTGGGGATCGGGTCCTGCCAGATCAGCATCTCCTTCGGCACGAGCGGGCCGAGGTAGCGCTGGATCGGTCCCATGTCGCGATGCGTGAGCTTGAACCAGGCGCGCGCGAACGCGTCGGCGAGCTGCTCGGGATGCTCGAGGAAGCGCCGCGAGATCTTCTCGTAGGCGGGATCCATCCTGAGCGACAAATCGGTCGTCAGCATGGTCGGCACGTGCTTCTTCGACTTGTCGAAGGCGTCGGGGATCGTCGCCTCGGCGTTCTTCGCCTTCCACTGCTGGGCGCCGGCCGGGCTCTTGGTCAGCTCCCATTCGTACTTGAACAGGTTCTCGAAGAAGTGGTTGCTCCACTTGGTCGGCGTCTGCGACCAAGTGACCTCGGGGCCGCCGGTGATGGCGTCGGCGCCGATGCCGGTGCCGTGCTTGCTCTTCCAGCCGAGGCCCTGGTCCTCGAGCGCGCCGCCTTCAGGTTCGGGGCCGATGAGTGACGGGTCGCCCGCGCCGTGCGCCTTGCCGAAAGTGTGGCCGCCGGCGATCAGCGCGACGGTCTCCTCGTCGTTCATCGCCATGCGGGCGAAGGTCTCGCGGATGTCCTTGGCCGCCGCGACCGGATCGGGTTTGCCGTTCGGCCCTTCCGGATTGACGTAGATCAGGCCCATCTGCACCGCGCCCAGCGGGTTCGCCAGCTCGCGCTCGCCGCTGTAGCGCTCGTCGCCCAGCCAGGTGCCTTCCGGACCCCAGTAGAGCTCTTCCGGCTCCCACTGGTCGGGGCGGCCGCCGGCGAAGCCGAAGGTCTTGAAGCCCATCGATTCGAGCGCGACGTTGCCGGCGAGGATGTAGAGGTCGGCCCACGACAGCTTGCGGCCGTACTTCTGCTTGATCGGCCACAGCAGGCGCCGCGCCTTGTCGAGGTTGGCATTGTCCGGCCAGCTATTGAGCGGTGCGAAGCGCTGCTGGCCGCCGCCGGCGCCGCCGCGGCCGTCGGCGATGCGATAGGTGCCGGCGCTGTGCCAGGCCATGCGGATGAAGAGACCGCCATAGTGGCCGAAGTCGGCCGGCCACCAGTCCTGCGAATCCGTCATCAGGGCATTCAGGTCCTTGATCACGGCATCGAGGTCGAGGGTCTTGAACTCCTTGGCGTAGTCGAACGACTCGCCCATCGGGTTCGACTTGTCGGAGTGCTGGTTGAGGATCCGGAGGTCGAGCTGATTCGGCCACCAGTCGCGATTGGTGTGCGCGCGGCGCCCGCCGCCGCCATTGAACGGGCACTTGCTCTCACTCATGTTGTTTCTCCGCAGTTTAGAACGTATCTAAACTAGTAGGCCCCCGCTCTGGGCGATTCAAGCCCTCCCGCGAGAAAAAGCCAGTATCGAATGGTTAATACGCAGCCGTGAACCTTTTGCGGACGTGCCGGGGCGTCTCGATCTCGTCGAGGATGGCGATGGCGAAGTCCTCGCGGCTGATCCGGCTCTCGCCCTGGCTGCCCTCGACCAAGTGGTCGAGGCCGAGGCGGAACTTGCCCGTGCGTTCGCCGGGCTGGATCGAGGCGGCGGGGGAGATCGCCGTCCACTCGAGGTCGTTTGCCTTCTTCATCTCCTCGAAGGCGAGGGCTGCGGGCTTCGAGGTCGGCGGCTGGATGCCCTTCTCGGCCATGTGCTCGAAGTGGGTGCGGCCGTCCTTGCGGATCAGGCTGCCGGCGCCGATCACGAGCAGGCAGCGCTTCACGCCCGACTTGCGGATGGCGTCGAGCACCCGGTGAATGTCGGCCTCGTTCCACTTCACCGACACGATCGCTGCGTCATGGCCCTTCAGCGCAGCGGCGGTCGCGGCGACGTCGGCGATGTTGGCGGCCTTCGCCGTCATGCCGGAACGGGCGCCGAGCTTGTTGGCGGGATCGCGCGAGGTCGCGGTGACGGTGTGGCCGCGGCGCAGCGCCTCGTCGAGGACGCGGCTGCCGATCCCCCCGGTGGCGCCGATCAAGACGATGTTCATGCCTTCGTTCCCTTCAGCACGTCGCGGATCGCCGCGACCGTATCGTTGGGCGCTTCCTGCGGCACGTTGTGGCCGACCCGCGGGATCATGCGCCGCTCGTAGCCGCCGGTGAACTTGGCCGATCCGCCGTCGCGGTCCGACGCGGGACCGACGCCGTCGGCAGCGCCGTGCAGGTTGATGGTCGGCACGGTGATCGTCGGCTGGGCCTGCAGTTTCGCCTCGATGCCGAGGAGCGCCGGGTCGCCCGGCGCGTAGCCATAGCGATGGCGATAGGACTGGATGACGACGGGCACGAAGTCGGGATTGTCGAACGACCGGGCGCTCGCTGCGAAGGTCGCGTCGTCGAATTTCCATTCCGGCGACCACAGCTTCCAGAGCAGCCGGCAGATGTCGCGCCGGTTCTGGGTGAGACCGGCCTCGCCGCGCGCCGAGTGGAAGTAATACTGGTACCAGAGCCGGTGTTCCTGCGCCGCCGCAGCGGGTTTCGCCGAACCCTCGATGTCCTGGAGATTGTAGCCGGTGCAGCTCACCAGCCCGCGCACCCGCTCGGGCCACAGCGCCGACACGATGCAGGCAGCGCGGCCGCCCCAGTCGTAGCCCATCAGGGTGGCGCGCCGGATGCCGAGCGCATCCATGAACTGCAGGAGATCGTTGCCCAGCGCGGCCTGCTCGCCCGAGCGCGGAGTATCGGCCGACAGGAACCGCGTCGGGCCGTAGCCACGCAGATAGGGGACGAGCACGCGGCAGCCGTCCGATGCGAGAGGTGGTGCCACTTCGTCGAAGCAGCGCGGGTCGTAGGGGAAGCCGTGCAGCAGGATCACCGGCGCGCCGTCGGCCGGGCCGTGTTCCTCGTAGGCGATCTCGAGCGTAGGGGTGCGGACTGATTTCATCATGCGAGTTTAGACCCTCCCCCGTCATCGGGGGAGGTGGCGCGGTAATCCGCGACGGAGGGGTCATGAGTCCCGCATAGCAAGACTCTTGACCTCTCCGTCGGTGTATGACGCCGACACCTCCCCCGATGACGGGGGGATTGTTTGACAGAGTCGTGTCCCACGCCCACGCTTCCCGCAAAACAGGAGGAAGCATGGCCCGGTTCGACCGCGTCATTCGCGGCGGCATGATCGTCGACGGCAGCCGCCTGCCGCGCTTCCGCGGCGACATCGGCATCAAGGGCGGCCGCATTGCCGAGATCGGCCAGTTGCGCGCCGACGATGCCGACGAAGTCATCGACGCCGACGGCCTGATCGTGGCGCCGGGCTTCGTCGACCTGCATACGCATTACGATGCGCAGCTCTTCTGGGATCCATACTGCACGCTGTCGTCGTGGCACGGCATCACCTCGGTGGTGATCGGCAATTGCGGCTTCGGCTTCGCGCCGGTGCGGCCGGCCGAGCGCGAACGGGCGATGCTGACCATGACCCGCGTCGAGGCGATCCCGATGGCCTCCATGCAGCAGGGCATGCCGTGGAGCTGGGTGACGTTCCCCGAGTTCCTCGACGCCGTCGATCGCGCCCCCAAGGCCGTGAACATCCTGCCCTACGTGCCGATCTCGCCGCTGCTGATCTGGGTGATGGGCTTCGAAGCTGCCAAGGCCGGGCAGCGGCCGACGCCGGAGCAGCACGCCGAATTGCGGCGTCTTCTGAACGAGGCGATGGATGCCGGCGCCTGCGGCTGGTCGGCCCAGCGCATGCTGCCCACCGGTCCGGCGGCGGTGCAGCGCGACCATGACGGCTCGCCGATGCCGACCGACGTCATGCACGACGACACCTGCCGCGAGTTCGCCAAGGTGCTGGCCGAGCGCAACGACGGCTTCATGCAGATGCTGCTGGTGTCGGGCGACAATGCGCGCGACCGCGCCTTCTACGAGGAGATGGCGACGCTCAGTGGCCGGCCGATCATCATGAACGTGGTGCAGGCCTTCGACGACCGGCCGCACATCCATCGCCGCATCCTGGAATGGCTCAACGGTTGTCGGGAGCGCGGAATCCGCGTGGTCGGGCAGGGGCTGACGACCGATGCCGGCTTCACCTTCACCTTCGAGGAGTGGAACCTGTTCGACGACCAGCAGGTCTGGTGCGACGCCACCACCGGCACCCGCGAGGAACGGCTGGCTAAATTGGCCGATCCGGCGCGCCGGCCGGCGCTGCGCGAGAAGCTGCCGGTCACTGCGACCGGCCCGCTGCCGCAGATCGCAATCGTCGGGCCCAAGCTCGAGAAGAACAAGCAGTGGCTCGACTACACGCTGGCTCATGCGGCCGAGAAGATGGGCAAGCATCCGGTCGACGTGATGCTCGACATGGCGGTCGAGGAGGATCTCAAGACCGAGTTCTTCGCCGCCCCGCCCAACGGCAAGATCGAGCACCTCAAGGAGATCGTCGACGATCCGTACATCCTGTTCGGCGTGTCCGACGGCGGCGCTCACACCAAGTTCCTGACCGCCGGCCGCTATCCGACCGAGACGCTGTGCAAGGTGGTGCGCGAGCACAAGATGATCTCGCTCGAGGAGGCGCACTGGCGGCTGTCGGCGCTGCCGGCCGAGGTCGCGGGTTTCCGCGGCCGCGGCGTGCTGAAACCCGGCGCGCCGGCCGACATCGTGGTCTACGACTTCGATGGCTTGCGCGTGGTGCCCGACGAGATCGCGCACGACCTGCCGGGCGGCGAATGGCGGCGCATCCAGCGCGCCGAGGGCTACAGGTACATCCTGGTCAACGGCTGCATCACCATGCGCGACGGCCGGCCGACCAACACGCATTCGGGCAGGCTGCTGCGCCATGGCGCTTGAGATATCCAAGCTGCTGACGCCCGAGCAGGTCCAGCGCCTGCGGGCCAAGTCGAACGTGATTGGCGCGCTGCTGGTGCTGCATGCCTGGGCACTGATCTTCGGCAGCATGGCGCTGTTCGCGTGGTGGCCGAACCCGTTCACCTTCCTGCTGGCGGCGATGGTGATCGGCGCGCGCCAGCTCGGCATCGCCATCCTGATGCACGATGCGGCGCACGGGCTGCTGTTCTCGAATCGGCGGGCCAACGAATGGGTCGCCACCTGGCTGTGCGCGGCGCCGGTCTTCACCAGCCTGCAGCTCTATCGGCCCTATCACCTGACGCACCATCGCCATACGCAGCAGGCCGAGGATCCCGATCTCGGCCTGTCGGCGCCGTTCCCGATCACGCGCAGAAGCCTGTGGCGCAAGGTCGCCCGCGATCTCACCGGCCGGACCGCCTACCAGCGCCGGTTGGCGCAGTTCCGCCGCGGCCTCACCGGGGAGTGGAAGTCCTTCGTCGCCAACCTGGTGCTGCTCCTTGGCCTGGCGGCAGTCGGCTACTGGTGGCTCTATCCGCTGCTCTGGCTGATGCCGCTCGCGACCTGGTACCAACTGGTGAGCCGCATCCGGAACATCGCCGAGCACGCCGTGGTGCCGGACGACGACGATCCTCTGCGCAATACCCGCACGACGCTCGCCAATTTCTTCGAACGGTTGTTCGTGGCGCCCTACTGGGTGAACTACCACCTCGAGCACCATCTCTTCCTGTTCGTGCCCTGTTGGCGCCTGCCTAAGGCGCATCGCGCCCTGATCGCGGCGGGCTTGCGCGAGCGCATGGAGATCCAGCCGGGCTACGCCGCCGTGCTCAGGCTCGCGACCTCACGCCAGGACGAGGACGCCTCTCGGCGCGGGCCGCGCGGCGCGCAGCGCATCTAGAAAGCCTGTTGATAAGTCGCGCCGACGAATCGGCATTATGGGCAATGGACCGCGATTCGAAGGCGATGAATCGCGGCGTTTTGTGGCGTCCATTGCCCATAATAGGTGTTTGCCGCGCTCACCCTTAGGCTGCGGCGATGTTCGAGTATCTCCGCATCCGCATCCTCATTCGCCGGTGGCTGACGCCGTTTCTATCGACAGCGGCAAAAAACGGCGAAAACGGCTTAAAACCGTCGAAGACGGTCCGTTTGGTCGGTTTACTTCGCCGCGCAGGGATGGATGTTCATGTCCGGCCCCAGGTCGTAGGGCGGCGGGACCAGCGCCAGGCTGGTTGCCTTGGGATCGAGCGCCCATTCGAGCGCGCGCAGGCTGCGCGAGCAGAACTCCTTGTCGACCGGCGCCTTCTGCGCGGTGCGGTTGGCGAATTCGGTCACCACCACGTCGACATTGAAGCGCTTGCGGCGGGAGAGGTCGTTGAGTGCGCGGCCGTTGGTGGCCAGCTCGGGTGTGAACTTGTCGAGGAAGCTCCGATAAGAGCCTTCGTAGGCGCGGCCGCCGCCGGCGGTCTGGCACTGCAGGGTGGCAACCGTCAGCTCCTGGTGCAGCATGCGGGCCTGCATGATGGCGAGATCGGCTTCGTTGTAGCAAGTGGCGCGGTTGGCCGCGGCGGGCGGCGAGGGTGGGGAAGGAGCGGCGTAGTCGGGCGCGGCGGGTTTCTTGACCGGAGTGGCCGTGCGCGGCGTGCAGCCGCTGAAGCCGCTGATGGCCAGCCCGGCCGTCACCAGTACCGCCGCTTGCACAAGCTTGCCGATCATCCGCTCACTCCAAGCCAAAATGCAGGAATTCGAACGCCAGCGGGTACAACAGATAGGGGGCGGTTTCAAACGTTAAAGTGCGCGGGCCAAGGCCTTGTCGAACATGTCGATTCCGAGGTCGATCTCCTGCGGCGTGATGGTAAGCGGCGGCGCTATGCGGAAGATGCCGAAGCCGCCGCGCACCACCGAGGTCATCATGCCGAGTTGCAGGCATTCGCCCATCACGCGCTGGGCGAGCTCGGGGTCGGGCGTCTTGCTGCGCCGGTCCTTCACCAGGTCGAGGCCCAGCAGCAGGCCGCGGCCGCGCACGTCGCCGATGCACTCGTAGCGCTACTGCAGGGCCACCAGCCCGTCCCTCAGCCGCCGCGGCCGAGCTCGGCGGCACGCTCGCTGAAGCGGTCGCGCAGGATGACCTCGATCACCTTCAGCCCGACCGCCGCGGGCAGCGGGTCGGAGGCGTGGGTGGTGTAGAAGAGGTAGCCGCGCTCGGCGGCGACGTCCTCGATCTCGGGCGTGGTCAGCATGGCGGCGAGCGGCAGGCCGGCGCCCAGGGTCTTGGACAGGGTGAGGTACTGCGGTACCACGCCGTCGCGTTCGCAGGCGAACAGGGTGCCGGTGCGGCCGAGCCCGGTCTGCGCCTCGTCGAAGATCAGCTGCATGTCACGCGCCGCACACATCTTTGCGAGCTGGGCCATGTAGCCCTCGGGCGGCTCGAGCACGCCGCCCGAGCTCAGGATCGGCTCGACGATGCAGGCGGCCAGCGCGCCGCTCGACTGGCGGTCGACCAGGTCGAAGCCGAACTCGAGCTCGTCCTGCCAGTCGTAGACGCCGCGATCGTCGATGAAGCGCGAGCGGTAGGTGTCGGGCGCCGGCAGCACCAGCGCGCCGGGCTGCGGCGGCCCGTAGCCCTTGCGGCTCGAGGAATAGGTGTTGGAGGCAGCACCTCCGGTGACGCCGTGCCACGAGCGGCTCATGGCGACGACCTCGTGCTTGCCAGTGACGAGTTTGGCCATGCGCAGCGCCGCCTCGTTCGACTCGCCGCCGGTCGAGACCAGCAGCACACGGTCGAGCTGGCCGGGCGAGATCTTGGCGATCAGGGCCGCGAGATCGACCACGGGGCGGCTCAGCACCGTCGAATAGAGATGATCGAGCTCGCCGACGTAGTGGCGCGCGACGGCGACGATCTCGGGATGGCTGTGGCCCAGGATCGCGCTCATCTGGCCGGAGGTGAAATCGAGGATGCGACGGCCGTCGGCGTCGGTGAACCAGTTGCCCTGGGCGCTCTCGGCGATCACCGGCGCGAAGGCGCCGCCGTAGCGCACGAGATGCGCGTTGGCCTTGGCCCAGAAATCCGGATCGGTGTTCTGGCTCATGCCGCCTCCACTGCCGCGCGCACCAGCGGCAGGCGGTCGTTGCCGAAGAACATCGAGTCGCCGACGAACATCGTCGGGCTGCCGAAGCCGCCGCGCTTGATCAGCTCGTCGGTGTTGGCGCGCAGCCGTGCCTTGCAGGCGTCGGCCTCGATGGCCGAGAAGAAGCGTTGACGCTCCAGGCCCGCCTTGGCGGCGATGTCGGCAAGCGCATCCTCTTTGGAGATGTCGCGGTCGTCGCTCCAGTACGCCTCGAACGCCGAGGTCGCGTAGGGGATCAGCTTGCCTTCGTCGAGCGCCACCAAGGCGCCGCGCATGGCTTTCACGCTGTTCACCGGGAAGACGGTCGGCGGGAAGACGATCTTGAGGCCATAGAGCTTCGCCCAGTCGGCGAGGTCCTTCAGCATGTAGGAGGCCTTCAGCGGGTTGGGCTTGCTGCGATTGTCGTAGACGGTCTGGTTGACCGCGTTGAACACGCCGCCGACCAGGATCGGCTTCCAGGCAATCTCTGCGCCAAGCTCCGTGGCGAGCGGCTGCACGGCGTGGAAGGCGAGGTAGGTCCAGGGACTCGAACAGTCGAAGTAAAACTCGATGCGGCGCGCCATTTCGTCCCTCCTGCCCTCACTCCGCCTTGTCGTTGCCACAGGCTGCGCGTATCTTGCAAATCCATGACGGTACCGGCTGAAAAGCCCAATAAAGTAGCAATCGTCGTTCATCAGGAACACTCCCGGCCCGGACGGGTCGGTGCCCTCCTCGAGAAGCGCGGCTACCAGCTCGATCGCCTTTGCCCCAACCTCGGCTGCAACCTGCCCGAAGACATGTCGGATTATGCCGGCGTGGTGATCTTCGGCGGTCCGATGTCGGCCAACGACTGCGGCACGCTCGCCGGCATCAAGTGCGAGCTCGACTGGATCCCGAAGGTGGTCGAGGCGGGCGTTCCCTATCTCGGCCTCTGCCTCGGCGCGCAGCTTTTGAGCCGTGCGGTCGGGGGACGGGTCGGTCCGCATCCCGACGGCAAGGTCGAGATCGGCTATGTCGACATCGAGCCGACCGAAGCCGGCCGGACGTGGTTCCCGGGGCCGATGAAAGTGTATCAATGGCATCGCGAGGGCATGGTCCTGCCCGACGGCTGCGAGCTGCTGGCGACCAACGAGACCTATCCGGTGCAGGGCTTCCGCTGCGGCGAGAACGCCTTCGGCTTCCAGTTCCATCCGGAGGTGACGCTCGAGATGAAGGGCATCTGGACCTTGTCGGCCGCGGAACGCCTGAAGATGCCGGGGGCGCAGCAGCGCGGCGTGCATCTCAGCATGCATCCGCTGTACGACCCGCCGATCGACCGCTGGATCAACCGCTTCCTCGACCGCTGGCTGGCGACCGACCGGCGGCAGCAGGATGTGCCGCGACTTCTCGCGGCGGAGTAACCGCGTTAGGCTTTGCGTCTCTCAGGGAGGCGGGAATGGGCGCGCTGATTTTCGTGGTGGCGTTCGTCGTGGTGGCGTTGGTGCTTGTCTTCGCCGGCGTGAAGACGGTGTCGCAAGGCACCAACTGGACGATCGAGCGGTTCGGCCGCTACACGCGCACCTTGCCGCCGGGGCTGCACCTCATCGTGCCGTTCGTCGACACGGTCGGCCGCAAGATGAACATGCAGGAAAATGTGCTCGATATCCCGCCGCAGAAGGTCATCACCAAGGACAATGCGACAGTGCAGGTCGACGCCGTCGCCTTCTACCAGGTGGTCGACGCGGCGCGCGCGGCCTACGAGGTGCAGAACCTCCATCTCGCCATCACCAACCTGGCGCTGACCAACATCCGCAGCGTCATGGGCAACATGGCGCTCGACGAGGCCCTGTCCAAGCGCAACGACATCAACAATACGCTGCTGGCGGTGATCGACCAGGCGACCAACCCCTGGGGCGTCAAGGTCCTGCGCATCGAGGTCAAGGACATCGCGCCGCCCGACGACATCGTGGTGGCGATGGGCCGGCAGATGAAGGCCGAGCGCGAGAAGCGCGCCACCATCCTCGAAGCCGAGGGCGTTCGCGAATCGAGCATCCAGCGCGCCGAGGGCGAGAAGCAGTCGGCCATCCTGACCGCCGAGGGCCGCCGTGAGGCCGCCTTCCGCGACGCCGAGGCGCGTGAGCGCCTGGCCGAAGCGGAGGCCAAGGCGACCGCGGTGGTGGCCCAGGCGATCGCCGGCAACGGCGTGCAGGCGACCAACTACTTCCTCGGCACCAAGTACGTAGAGGCGCTCGCCAAGATGGGCTCGTCGAACAACGCCAAGATGTTCTTCCTCCCCGTGGAGGCGGCGGGCGTGATGGCCTCGATCGCCGGCATCGGCGAGCTCGCCAAGGAAGCGCAGGCACGGGCGCTCGGCGCCGACGGCGCCAACCGACCGCGCGGCTCGGTGCCGCCGTCGGGCTGACGGGAGGGCGGCGATGTTCAAGATCGTCTTCTGGTACTGGTGGGCGCTGGCGGCGGCTCTGCTGGTCGCCGAGATGCTGGCGCCCGGCGTGGTGTTCCTGTTCCTGGCGATCGGCGCGTTCGTGTCGGGCCTGCTGCTGCTGATCGCGTCGGACCTGTCGCTCGAGCTGCAGCTCGCGGTGTTCGCGATCTTCGCGGTGCTGTCGGCGGTGGGCCTGCGGCCCTATCTGAAGAGCCTGCAACAGAAGACAGCCGACCCAACGCTCAACGCACGCGGCGAGGCGCTGGTCGGCAAAATCATCGTCCTCGATCAGCCGATCCTGGCGGGCCGTGGCCGCGTCAAGCTCGGTGACGGGAGCTGGATCGTCACCGGGCCGGACATGGTCGCGGGCGCCAGGGTTCGGGTCGCGGCCGTGAGCGGCACCGAGCTCAGGGTCGAGCCGGCGCCTTAAGTCGTGTTAGCGCGCCGGGACGTAGACGGTCGACGGCGGCGGATCGGTCACCACCACGGCGGTCGCCGGCGCGGCGGTCGGAACCGGCTTCTCGACGACGGTGCGCTCGCTGCGGAAAGTGCAAGCCGCGGTCAGCGAGCCGACCGCGATCAGGGCAAGAATGGCTTTCGTCATTGTTATTTCTCCTTCAGGCTGGGCTGACGACTTCAACGAAGCCGGCCGCGTGCGGTTGCGCGCCGGAGGAGCCCGGGGAGGACGACGGGGTTGCGCATGAAGATCGCCTACGGATGGGTGGTGGTTGGCGCCGGCATGCTGATCAGTTGCATGGCGATGGGCAGCTGCCTGTCGCTGGGCGTGTTCCTGCAGCCGATGGCCGAGGACACCGGATGGTCACGCACCGGCGTGTCGAGCGCGGGAACCCTGGTGTTCCTGGCGATGGGCGCGTCGGCCTTCGGCTGGGGCTGGCTGAACGACCGCTGGGGCACCCGGCCGGTCGTGCTGTCGGGCGTGGTGCTGCTGGGCATCGGCCTGATCGCCGCCAGCCGCGCCACGACCCTCGCCCAGTTCGAGCTCGTGTTCGGACTGCTGGTCGGCGTGGCCGGCGGCAGCGTCTACGCGCCGCTGATGACCATTGCGTCGGCCTGGTTCGACCGCCAGCGCAATCTGGCGGTGTCGCTGGTCTCGGCCGGCATGGGCATGTCGCCGCTGGTGGTGGCGCCGTTCGTGCGTTGGCTGATCAGCGCCTATGACTGGCGCACCGCCATGCTGGTGCAGGGCATCGTCGCGATCGTGCTGCTGCTTCCGGTGGCGATGCTGATCCGCAAGCCGCCGCCCGTCATCCCGCCGCAGGGCATGCCCGATCATCCGCTGCGCACCGTGCCGGCGGAGCCGCCGATGACGGCGGCGCAGGCCTTCCGCACCTCCGCATTCGTGGCGCTGGCGCTGACCCACTTCGCCTGCTGCGCGGCGCACTCCGGCCCGATCTTCCACATGGTGACCTACGCGATGGTGTGCGGCATCGCGCCGATGGCGGCGGTCAGCGTCTACAGCGTGGCCGGCCTGTCGGGACTGGGCGGCCGGCTGCTGCTCGGCATCGCCTCGGACAAGCTCGGCGCCAAGCCGGTGCTGGTGGCCGGCCTTGCGCTGCAGGCGGCGGCGGCCGGCACCTACTACTTCGTCAGCCAGCTCGGCGAGTTCTATGCCCTCGCGGTGGTGTTCGCGCTCGCCTATGGCGGGGTGATGCCGCTCTACGCCACGCTGGTGCGCGAGTATTTCGGCATCAGGATCATGGGCACGGTGTTCGGCGCGGTGTCGGCCGCGGCGAGCTTCGGCATGGCGTTCGGGCCGGTCGCCGGCGGTTGGGTGTTCGACACCTTCAACGGCTATGGTTGGCTCTATATCGGCTCGTTCGGGATCGGGCTCGGCGCCATGGCCATCGCCCTCACGTTCAAACCGGTAGCGCGGCCGCAACCGCTCAGCATGCAACCAGCCTGAACCAGGGGAGACCGATGAACACCAAAACCGTCGCCGCGGTGTTGGCCGCCGTGTGCGCGCCCTTCGTCGCGCCACTTGTAGTGCAGGCCGCCGACCCCGCCGCGGTGGCGCGCGGCAAGTACCTCGTCACCATCGCGAGCTGCCACGACTGCCACACGCCGGGCTACTTCCTCGGCAAGCCCGACATGGCGCGCTATCTCGGCGGCTCCGATGTCGGCTTCGAGCTGCCGGGCATGGGCGTGTTCGTCGGCCCCAACCTGACGCCGGACAAGGAGACCGGGCTCGGCAACTGGACCGACGCGCAGGTCGTCGCGGCGATCCAGAAAGGCACGCGGCCCGACAGCCGCATGCTGGCGCCGATCATGCCCTATCACGCCTTCGCCAACCTGACGCCGCAGGATGCCCAGGCGATCGTCGCCTTCCTGCGCAGCATCCCGCCGGTCCAGCACAAGGTGGCGGGCCCGTTCGGTCCGACCCAGACACCCGCCGTCTTCGTCATGAGGATCGTCCCGCCGCCCGGCAAGTAAGGGCTTGAAGCGGGCTTGACGGCAGCCCGGGTCCGGCTAATACTTAACTTATTAGTTAAGTATCCTTCAAGGAGGCCGGAACATGAGGCTCCAGTACGGTTGGGTCATAGTGGCGGCGGGCGCGATGATGGGCTGCGTCGCGATCGGCGCGTTGTTCTCGCTGGCGGTGTTCCTGCAGCCGATGTCGGAGGCGACCGGCTGGTCGCGCACCGGCATCTCGACGGCGATGACCCTGGACTTCCTGACGATGGGCATCGCGGCCTTCGGCTGGGGCGCTTTGACCGACCGCTACGGGCCGCGGCCGGTCGTGCTGGCGGGCGCGGTGCTGAGCGGCGCGGGCCTCGCCTTGGCGAGCCAGGCCAGCAGCCTCCTCGAGTTCCAGCTGGTCTACGGCGTCATCGTGGGCATCGCGGCCGGGGCGGTGCTGGCGCCGACCATGGCCACGGTCACCGGCTGGTTCGACAAGCACCGTGCCATCGCGGTCTCGCTGGTGTCGGCCGGCATGGGCATGGGCCCGATGACGATCTCGCCGCTCGCCAGCTGGCTGTTGACGAGCCACGACTGGCGGAGCGCGCAGCTCATCATCGCGATTGTCTGCTGGGTCCTGATGATCCCCGCGGCGCTGTTCATGCGCCGTGCCCCGGAAACCGCTCCCGGCATGGCGGCGACGCCGGGCGGCGCCGATCCCGGCATGACGGTGGGGCAGGCGCTGCGCTCGCCGCAGTTCATCATCCTCGGGCTCACCTATTTCTTCTGCTGCGCCACCCACTCCGGACCGATCTTCCACACCGTGAGCTACGCCATCGCCTGCGGCATCCCCGCGCTGACGGCGGTGTCGATCTACAGCATCGAGGGGCTGGCCGGCCTCGGCGGCCGCCTGCTGTTCGGCCTCGCCGGCGACAAGTTCGGCGCCAAGCAGACGGTGATCTTCGCGCTCGTCGTCCAGGCGCTGGGCGCGGGCGCCTACTACTTCACCCGGCAGATCGGCGAGTTCTACGCCGTCGCCGTGGTCTTCGGCCTGGCTTACGGCGGCGTCATGCCGCTCTATGCCGTGATCGCCCGCGAATACTTCCCGATGCGCATCATGGGCACCGTGATCGGCGCCAGCTCGCTGATCGCCAGCCTCGGCATGTCGCTCGGACCGGCGGTCGGCGGCTGGATCTTCGACACCTTCGGGACCTACGGCTGGCTCTATCTCGGCTCGCTGATCATGGGGCTCGCCGCCGCCGGGATCGCGCTCGCCTTCCCCTCGGCCCCGGTGCCGCAGCGTTCGGCGCCGCAACCGGCCTGATCGGTTACCCGCCGATCAGCTTCTTCTCGATCATGCAGTGGATGCCCTTGTTGCCGTCCACCGTCTGGGTGACGTGAAGGTCGGCCTGCAGGCTGCACAGCATGTAGGCGTCCGACGCCGCCAGGCCGGTCTTGGCGCTGATCAGGCGGATCATGTCGCGCAGCGCCTCCTTGGCGGCGTCGTCGAGATCGGGATCGAAACCGTGGGTGATCCAGTGCGTCGCCGTCTCGGCGCGCGGGTTGGTGAGCTTCATGTCCTTGCGCACGGTGAAGCGGAAGGTGCCGGAGAGGTTGGTCTCGAGCGCCGTCAGGTTGACCTCGCCGTCGCCCTGCACGCCGTGGCCGTCGCCGGTCGAGAACAGGCCGCCCTCGGCAAACACCGGGAAGTAGACCGTGGTGCCGACCTGGAAATGCTTGTTGTCGATGTTGCCGCCGAAGGCGCGCGGCTCGATCGAGCTGCACTGGCCCCATTCGGCCGGCGGCGCCACGCCCATGATGCCGAAGAACGGCCGCAGCTCGACCTCGAGCCCCCACGGCAGGGTGCAGACGCCGCGGTTCGAATCGATCGGGATGTGGGTCAGCTTGTAGAAGGGGAAATCCTCCGGCAGCGTGCCGGCCAGCGGCCGCTGGACGTTCCAGCCCCAGTTGGTGCGGAACTTGATGTCGAGCACCTCGACCGCCAGCACGTCGCCGCGCTCGGCGCCCTCGACATGCACGGGGCCTGTCAGGATGTGCCGGCCGAGGTGAGGCGTGAGCTTGGCCAGGACCTCGCGATGCTCGGGCAGCACGTTCATCGGCGGCTCGGGCAGGATGTCCTTGGAGCCCGACAGGCAGTGGATGGTGGCGACGTCGCCCGACTTGATGCGTAGCTGGGGCGGCAGCTTGCAGTCGAAATAGCCCCAGTGGCAGGTCTCGGGCGAGGAATGAAGCTCGTGCGTGGCCATGCGGTCCCCCTATGCGCATTGGTTTGAAGCACGAAGCGTGCCCCGGGTAAACTCATCGCCATGAAGTATTGGCTGGTTCTGTTGCTCGCGATGTGGGCGAGCAACGCCTCCGCGCAAAAGCTCGTCCCGCCGGACGAAGTCGTGATCCACGTCCACAAGGACATGCCGCAGCAGGATGCCGACTTCGTCGAAGGGCTGGTGTGCGAGCTGGGGCGGGTCCTGGTCGCGCCGGTGCGGGCGACTGGCAGCGACTTGCCGCTCTACCGCAGCTATCTCGCCACACCGACCCAGCTCGATCCGGACAAGGTGAGCCGGTCGTTCGCGCAAGCGACGATGGGCGAGGGCCGTGTCTTCCGCTATCTGATCCTGCCCTATGACCTCAAGGTCGAAGGTTTGAACTACGTGTTCTCCAGCACCAAGCTGAACGGCGACCTCAACGTCGTCATGTCGACCGTCCGCCTGGTGCCGCGCGAACCCGGGCTGACGCGCAAGCGAATCTCGGACGTCACTGGAGATCGCCTCTACAAGCTGATGCTGAAGTCGGTCGCTCTTCTCGCCGGGCTGCGCACCAACGGCTGCGTCATGCTCTTCCCGCGCAGCCTCGATGAGCTGGACCATAAGCCGGCCGAGTTCTGCCCCGACGACAAGGCAGCGCTGATCGTCGCCGGTGTCCTGAAGGAGCGCCCGTTCGGCGCCTGCAACACCGTCGCCATGCTCGTCCGATGAATTACCGACACGGCTACCATGCCGGCAACTTCGCCGACGTCCTGAAGCACGTCGTGCTGGTCGAGCTGCTGCGGCTGCTGACGGCCAAGGACAAGAAGCTGTTCGTACTCGACACCCATGCCGGCGTCGGCGGCTACGACCTGACGGACGGCCGCGCCGCGCGCACGCGCGAGGCCGAGGCGGGCATCGCGCGGCTGATGGCGCTGCCGCGCGCCGGCATGCCGGTCGCCGTCGCGCGCTATCTGGCGGCCGTCGCGGCGTACGATCGCAAGTTCGGGCGCGGGGAGGGGCTGCGGCACTATCCGGGATCGCCGCGGCTGGTGCGGGCAGGCCTGCGGCCAGGCGACCGGTTCGTCGCTTGCGAGTTGCATCCGCAGGATGTGCTAGCCCTGAAGCGCGAGTTCGCCGGCGATCGCGCGGTCGATGTCCGCCAGGCCGACGGCTGGCACGCCTTGAAGGCCTTGCTGCCGCCGGTCGAGCGGCGCGGCCTGGCGCTGATCGACCCACCGTTCGAGGCGGCCGACGAGTTCGACAGGCTGGCGCGCGCTCTCCGGCAGGCGCTGCGCCGCTTCGCCACCGGTTGCTACGCGATCTGGTATCCGATCAAGGACGACGAAGCCGTCGAGGCCTTCACCGCGTCGCTGGCCGGCCTGAAGACCCTCGTCCTGGAACTGCGCCTGAAGGCGGCGCCCGCGGGCAAGCTCGCCGCCTGCGGCGTGGCGGTGATCAACCCACCCTGGACGTTCCAGGAGACGATGGCCGAGGCGCTGCCGTGGCTGGCCGCCGCCCTGGACGCCACGCCGGCGCTTACTTCTCGTCTTTCTTCGGCTTCCAGCCCCACAGCTTGAAGGCGCCGGCGGCGACCTCCGGATCGAGCTCCTGCGGCGCGATCTTCACGCCGCGGCCCAGGATGTCGACCACGATCTCGAGGCCGGCCAGCCGCTCGTGCCGCTTGTCGTCCGTCGCGATGACATGCCACGGCGCGTGGTCGGTATCGGTCTTGTCGAGCATGTCCTTGTAGGCTTCGAGATACTGCTTGCGCTTGGCGATGTTGCGGAAGTCCTCGACTCCGACCTTGTAGCGCTTGTGCGGCTTCTCGAGCCGGCTGATCATGCGCTTCTTCTGCTCCTCCTCGCTGACATGCACCAGCAGCTTGACGAAGCGCACGCCCGAGTCGGCCAGCGTCTTCTCGAACTCGTTGATCTCGTCGTAGGCGCGCTGCCATTCGGCCTTGCTGCAGAAGCCCTCGATCCGCTCGACCAGGACGCGGCCGTACCAGGTGCGGTCGAAGATCGCCCAGTTGCGCGGCGCCGGCACGCGATCCCAGAAACGCCAAAGGAAGTGCTTGCCCTGTTCCTCGGGCGTCGGCGCGCCGATCCGCCAGACCTGCACCGACCGCGGTTCCAGCCCGAACACCAGGCGCTGGATCAGGCCGCCTTTGCCGGCGGCATCCCAGCCGTCGATGCCGATGATCGCGCGGCCACCGGTCCGCAGGTGATGGACCTGCAGATCCAGTAGCTGATTCTGCAGCTTCTTCAGGCGACGCTCGTACTCCTCGTCGGTCAGAGAACTGTCGATCAACTTGATCTTGTCCAACACGGGCCATTTGCTCATGCAGTTCCTCCGCGGCGGATCGTGCCACAGGCGATTGACAGCAGCGAGGGGGCCGACGACTAATCCAACGCGATGGCCGAGCCACACCCTACCATCCGCTACGTCGAGCGCGGCGGCACCTCGGTGCTGGAGGTCGGCGGCACCTGGACCGTGTTCAGCCTGAAGGGGCTGCGGCAACGGCTCGACAAGGCCCGTCGCGCGGCCCCGGGCGGGTCCAAAGCGGCCGCGAGTACGGTCGATGCCACCAAGGTCGAGCGCCTCGACACCGCGGGCGTGCTCGAGATCCTGCAACTGGCCGGCGGCCCGAAGGCCGAAGTCAAGACGGCCGAGCCGGGCCACGCCGAGCTGTTCAAGGTGGTGAAGGACAACATGCACGAGCCGCCCAGGCCGCGGCACGTCGATTTCCTCACCCACTGGCTGGAAGAGCTCGGGCGCGACCTGATCGACCTCGGCAAGCAGATTGCCAATCTCTGCGCCTTCGTCGGCGAGATCATCGTCGTCTTCCTCGAGGCCTGCCTCAGCCCCAAGCGCTTCCGTATCGGCACGGTCGTGCAGCAGATGTTCGAGGTCTGGGTCAAGGCGCTGCTGATCGTCGGCGTGCTCACCTTCCTGATCGGCGTGGTGATCGCCTATCAGGGCGTGCAGCAATTGAGACAATTCGGTGCGGAGACCTTCACCGTCGAGGCGGTCGGCATCGGCATGTTCCGCGAGCTGGGCGTGCTGCTCACCGCGATCATCGTCGCCGGCCGCTCGGGCTCGGCTTTCACCGCCCAGATCGGCACCATGCAGGTCAACCAGGAGGTCGACGCCATGCGCACGATCGGGCTCAACCCGATCGAATGGCTGGTCCTGCCGCGCATCATGGCGCTGTTGCTGTCGATGCCGTTGCTCGCCTTCTGGGGCAACATGACCGGGCTGCTGGGCGGCGCAGTCGCCTGCACGATCTATCTCGATTTCACCCTCGTGCAGTTCTTCGACCGGCTGCGCGACACGGTCGGCATCTGGCATTTCTACACCGGCATGATCAAGGCGCCGGTGTTCGGCTTCATCATCGCCGCGATCGGCTGCTTCGAGGGCTTGCAGGTCCGCGGCAGCGCCGAGAGCGTCGGCCAGCTCACCACCCGCTCGGTGGTCGAATCGATCTTCTGCGTCATCGTGCTCGACGCGGTGTTCTCCATCATCTTCCTGCTGGCCAACGTATGAGCGCAGACGAAGACGCGCCGGCCGGCAGGACGTTGGAGGGTGGCCAGCTCGTCGATCATGGCGACGGCCGCGAGGTCGTGCTGAAGCTGCGTGACGTGCGCACCCAGTTCGGCGACCACGTCATCCACAACAAGCTCGACCTCGACGTCTTCCGCGGCGAGGTCATCGGGCTGGTCGGCGGCTCGGGCACCGGCAAATCGGTGCTGTTGCGCACCGTCATCGGCCTCAACCCGCTGGCCCGCGGCTCGATCGAGATCCTGGGCCAGAACACCCGCGGCGTCCACGGCAAGGCCGAGCAGCGGCTGCTGGCCCACATCGGCGTGCAGTTCCAGGACGGCGCGCTGTTCTCGTCCCTCACGGTGGCCGACAACATCATCGTGCCGATCCGCGAGCACGCCGAGCTCGACGAGCCGTTTATGCAGGCGATCGCCGCCCTCAAGGTCGCGCTGGTCGGTCTGCCGCCCGATACCGGCGACAAGAAGCCCTCGGAGCTGTCGGGCGGCATGCGCAAGCGCGCCAGCCTGGCCCGCGCCCTGGCGCTCGATCCGGAGCTCCTGTTCCTGGACGAGCCGACCGCCGGCCTCGACCCGATCGGCGCCGCCCACTACGACGAGCTGATCGGCCAATTGCGGCAAAGTCTGGGCCTGACCGTGTTGATGGTCACCCACGACCTCGACAGCCTCCACGCGGTGTGCGACCGCATCGCCGTCCTGCTCGACAAGCGCGTCGTGGTAGGTACGATGGAAGAAATGCTCGCCTACGATCATCCCTGGGTGCGGGAATACTTCCACGGTCCGCGCGGCCGGGCAGCGCTCAAGCAGGCGTAGAGTACGGTAACGGTTCATGGAAAAGCGCTCGCCCTACGTCCTGATCGGTGCGGCGATGATGTTGTTCATCGCCGCCGTCGTCGGCTTCGTGATCTGGAAGCTGCGCGCCGGCGACCAGACCTCGTACGCCTACTACGTGATCCTGTTCTCGAGCGACGTGCAGGGCCTGACCCAGGACTCGCCGGTCTACTATCGCGGCCTGCGGGTGGGCCGCGTGCACGACATCGCGCTGACCTCGCGGGTCGATACCCAGCGCAGCACCGGCCGCGAGCGGCTCTCCGAGAAGATCCAGGTCACGGTCGCGGTCGATTCCCAAATCGACATCCGCGAGCGCTCCTACGCGGTGTTCGAGAAGCCGTTCATCGCCGGCGCCGCCTTCGTGCAGATCGTCGGCCGCGTCGACATCGACCAGGTGAAACCCAAGAAGAAGCTGGGCGACAAGCCGTACCCCGAGATCCGCGAGGGCGCCTCGTTCCTGCAGGTCACCTCGACCTCGGCGCAGGAGCTCCTGTCCAAGGCCGGCACCACGGTCGACCGGCTGAACGAGCTGCTCAATCCCGACAACATCCAGGCGGTCAGCGATTCGCTGCGCAGCCTCAACACGACCCTCGCCGGCATCGCCAAGCAGGACACCAACATCCAGCAGACGCTGGCCGAACTGCCCAAGGCGATGGCCGAGTTCCAGAAGACCTTCGCCAAGCTCAACGACGCCGCCGACCGGCTCAACCTGATCGCCATGGAGTTCGGCCCCCAGGATGCCGAGACCAGGAAGGCGCTGGCCGGCAAGGAGCCGAGCGACCTGCGCAAGACGCTGGTCGAGGCGCAGAAGGCATTGTCCAACATCGACGGCGCCGCGCTGCAGCTCAACCGGCTGGTCGCCGACAGCAAGGGCGGCATCCGCCAGTTCTCCGAGAACGGGCTGGTCGAGCTCTCCTACGCCATCCGCGAGCTGCGCCAGCTCACCTCGAACCTCAACATCATCGCCACCAAGATCGAGCGCGACCCGGCGAACTTCCTGTTCACCGGCAAGCAGGGATACACGCCCAAATGAATTTTCGCCCATGCACATGAAGTGGGCCGCCCTCGCGGCCGCCCTGCTGCTCGGCGGCTGCGAGCTGATCAAGGCGGCCGAGGAACCGACCGACCTCTATACCATCACGCCCAAGAGCACCTTCGACGCCGACATGCCGTCGGTGTTCTGGCAGCTCGCTGTCGAGGCGCCGAACGCGTCGGCCAACCTCAACACCAGCCGCATCGCCATCGCCCAGTCGCCGACCTCGTCGGACTACTACGCCAAGACGGCCTGGACCGACCGCACGCCGCTGATGGTGCAGACGCGGATCGTCGATTCGTTCGAGAACAGCCACAAGATCATCGCCGTGGCGCGCGAATCGATCGGCCTGCGGGCCAACTACGTGCTGCAGTCGGACCTGCGCAATTTCGAGGCGATGTACTTCTATGGCGGCATGCCGATTGCCCACGTCCGCATCGTCGCCAAGCTGGTGCGCATGCCCGACCGGCAGATCGTCGGCGTCGGCACCTTCGAGCGCTGCGTGCGCGCCCGCGCCGACAAGGTGCCGAAGGTGGTCGAGGCGTTCGACCAAGCGCTGGGCAGCGTCATGAAGCGGCTGGTCGCCTGGACTCTCGCCGCTGCGCCGCCCCGGCCGCCGAACGACGAGACGCCGTACGACATCGCCCGCTACCGCAACCCGGCCAACGCTTTCCTCGACAGCGCCAATTGCCCCAAGGGCAACGACGCGTCGATGGTGCCGCTGACCGACGAGTAGGGACAATGCGCGAGCTGTTCCTCACCGTCGCCCTGGTCGCGACCGCCCTGCTGATCACCTTCGGCGTCGGCGCCTATCTCGAGCACAACACCTTCCGCGCGGGGCCCGAACCCGGTGTCGGCGCACCCTCCGGCCCGACCCCGCCGCCCGCCGAACGCCGCGGCCGCACCCGGCACGTCGTCTAGTCTTCCCGGACCGCGGACCTCCAGGTCCGCTCATGATCGTGAGGCGGACCTGGAGGTCCGCGGTCCGGCAAGACTTACGCTCTTGCTTTCACCAGGGACCAGCCGAGCTCGGCCAGCACGCGGGCGCGGTCGCCGTAGCCCTTCGCCGTCTCCGACGAGGCGTTGCCGTCGAGGCCGCGCTTGTAGACGCCCTGCACGATGGCGGCGAGGCGGAACAGCGAGAAGGCGACGTAGAAGTCCCAGTCGGCAATCTCCTGGCGGCCGGTGCGCCGCGCGTAGGCCGCGACGTAGTCCTTCTCGCTCGGGATGCCGAACCCCGCGAGGTCCATGCCGGCATAGCCCTCGGACGCGCCGAAGCCTTCGCCGAAATGCCAGATCATGCAGTTGTAGCCGAGGTCGGCCAGCGGATGGCCGAGCGTCGACAGCTCCCAGTCGAGCACCGCGATGACGCGCGGCTCGGTCGGATGCACGATGGTGTTGCCCAGCCGGTAGTCACCGTGGTTGATCCGCGTCTCGTCGCCCGGCGGGATGTGCGCCGGCAACCAGCTCTTGAGGTTCTCCATCGCCGCGATGTCGTGCGTGCGGGAAAGATCGTACTGGCTCGACCAGCGCGCGATCTGGCGCTGGATGTACTGGCCCTCGCGGCCGTAGTCGCCGAGGCCGGCGGCCTTGTAGTCGACGTTGTGGATGCGCGCGAGGACGTCGTTCATCGAATCGAAGATCTTGCCGCGGTCGGCCGGCGAGATGCCGGGCATCTTCGGATCGGCGAGGATGCGGCCCGGCAGGAATTCCATGATGTAGAAGGCGGTGCCGATCACCGCGTCGTCCTGGCACAGCGCATAGGGCTTCGGCACCGGCACGTCGGAATGGTCCGACAGCGCCTTGATCACGCGGTACTCGCGATCGACCTGGTGTGCCGACGGCAGCAGCTTGCCCGGCGGCTTCTTGCGCAGCACGTACATGCGGCCGCCGGCGTCCGTCAGGTGGAACGTCGGATTGCTCTGTCCGCCTTCGAATTGGAGGACGCGCAGGGGCGCACGGAAGCCTTCGACATTCGCCTTCATGTAGTCGGCGAGGCGTGCTTCGTCGAAGACGTGGGCGGCGCGGACGGGAGTGAGGTTCTCGGGCAATTCGGACATCGGCGTGGCGGCGTTGTGACCTTTCAGGGACGTGAAGGTTCTAGCGCTGTGCTCACGATTTTTCGAGGGATGTTTGGAGAGAGATGGGCGTAGCGAATCTCAAGACGGGTGATCCGTCGATACACGCCCAGAGGACAATGAATGCCCAAACTTCGCCTCATCCCCTACGCCGTACTGACGGCGGGCGGCCTGCTCGCCGGCGCCGGCGGGGCCTCCGCGCAGTCGATGTGGAGCATCGACCAGCGCGAGGCCGAACAGCAGCAGCGCATTCGCGACGGCATACGCGACGGCTCGCTCAGCCCCAGCGAGGCGCGCCGCCTCGAGCAGGGCGAGCGGCGCATCGAGCGCTACGAACGGAACGCCCGCTCGGACGGAGGCGTCTCGCCGTATGAGCGGCAGCGGCTGGACAACATGCTCGATCGAGAGGGCAGGCAGATCTACCGCGAGCGCCATGACGGCGACGGCCGCATGGGCGACCGCGACGGCTGGGGCCGCAACGGCTGGGGTGATCGTCGAGAGGACCGTCGCGAGGCGTGGAGCGACCGTCGCGAGGATCGCCGTGAGGCGTGGGCCGACCGTCGCGAGGATCGCCGCGAGGCGCGGGACGATCGTCGCGAGGATCGTCGCGACTGGGCCCGCGACCACAACAACGGCACCTGGAATCAGGGTCGCGACCACAACGGCTGGAACCGCGGCGACAACACCGCGTCGAACGGCTGGACTCACAACGGCGGCTGGAACCAGAACGGCAACACTGGCTGGAACCATGCCGGCGGCCAGAACGGCAACGATGGCTGGACCCATAACGGCAGCGGCACCGGTACGACGACCGCCGGCAACGGCTGGAACCACAATGGCGGCGGGAACGGCGGCGGCTGGAACGGCGGCGGCACGACGGCTCCCGGCACGACGCCCGCCACCGGCACGACCGGCGGCACGAACGTGGCGAGCAATACCGGCACGCATTCGTGGGGCAACTGGGGCGGCCAAACCCGCCCCGCGAGCTACACCGCCACGACCACGACGAACACGCGCAGCTCCAGCAACTACACCGCCAGCAACACGGGCGCGCGCAGCTCCGGCGGCGGCCGCAGCTTCGGCAGCAGCCATCGCTAAGATCTCCTCTCGTGTGAAACTGAGGCCCGGCGGCTCCGCGAAGAGTCGCCGGTTTTCTTTGCGGTCAGTTCACCTGGCGCTCGCGCGTGCCCCAGTAGGGCTTGCGCAGCTCGCGCTTCAGGATCTTGCCGGTCGGGTTGCGCGGCAGGACGTCGACGAAGTCGACCGACTTGGGCAGCTTGTAGCCGGCGATGCGCTCGCGCGCCCAGCCGACCAGCTCGGCCGGCGTGACCTCGGCGCCGGGCTTGCGGACGACGACCGCCTTCACGGCTTCGCCCCAGCGCTCATCGGGCACGCCGATCACCGCCACGTCGGCGACGGCGGGATGGCCGAACAGCGCGCTCTCGACCTCGGCCGGATAGATGTTCTCGCCGCCCGACACGATCATGTCCTTCACGCGGTCGTAGATGTAGAGGTAGCCCTTGGCGTCGAGGTAGCCCGCGTCGCCGGTCAGGAACCAGTCGCCCTGGATCGCCCGCGCCGTCGCGTCGGGCAGCTTCCAGTAGCCGCGCATCACCTGGGCCGAGCGCACCGCGATCTCGCCGACCTCACCGGTCGGCCTGTCGGTGCCGTCGTCGCCGACGATGCGCAGCTCGACGCCCTTCTGGGCGTAACCGCAGGACAGCAGTTTCTTCGCGTCGCTGGGATCATGGTCCTCGGCCGGCAACAGGGTGATCGCGCCGGTGGTCTCGGTGAGGCCGTAGACCTGCTGGAAGCCGCAGGGGAAGACCGCCATCGCCTGCTTGAGCAGCTCGACCGGCATCGGTGCCGCGCCATAGACGATCAGGCGCAGGCTCCCGAGGTCGGTCTCGCGGATCTGCGGCGCCTGCAAGAGGAACAGCACCATCGCCGGCACCAGCAGCATGACCTGCAGGCGCTCGCGCTGGATGATCTCGAGGATCTGCGCCGGCACGAACTCGCGCACCACGTGGTTGGTGGCGCCGGCGAACAGCCCGGCGATGCCCCAGCCGGCGCCACCGATATGGAACATCGGCAGGCAGACCAGGTTGGGCACGCCCGGGCCGAGCAGCCAGGTCGCGGTCCACGACGGCAGCAGCGCGCCGAAGTTGGCATTGGTGAGCTCGGCGCCCTTCGGCAGGCCGGTGGTGCCGCTGGTATAGAACTGCACCGCCGTATCGGTCGGCCTGGTCGGCAGGTGCGGGTCGGTCGCCGGCTGGCGGTCGCGCCACGCCTCGAACGACTCCCATTCGGCGTGCGGGCCGAAGGCCACGATCTTTCGCACCCTCGTGAGTTTGTCGCGGATCTGCTCGATCACCGGGAAGTATTCCTCGCCGACGAACAGGATCTCGGCCTCGGCGTCGTTGACGATGTGCAGCATCTCGGGCGGGGCGAGCCGCCAGTTGACCGACACCATCACCGCATTGGCCTTGGCGACGCCGAACAGCAATTCGAAGGAGAGATCGCTCGACTTGTCGAGATGGGCGACGCGGGTCTGCGGCGCGATGCCTGACGCGATCAGCGCATTGGCGACCTGGCTCGCGGTTCGGTCGAGGGCGGCGTAGGAGGTCTTGCGGCCTTCGTAGACGATGGCCGGCGTGTCCGGCTGCTGGCCGCCGTGTCGACGCACGATGTCTGCAAGGCCCGCAATCTCGATGGCCATCCTGTGAGTTTCCCCTGATGTCTTTGGCGTGTAGTGTCCGACGCTGCGTGGGGAAAGTTCAAGAGGCGACGTCCGAAGGGGGAATATGGGCAAGCGGATTCTGGTGACCGGCGGCGCCGGCTTCCTGGGCTCGCATCTGTGCGAGCGGCTGCTGGCGATGGGCCACGACGTGCTGTGCGTCGACAACTATTTCACGGGCAACAAGGACAACATCGCCGCCTGCATGGGCAATCCGCATTTCGAGCTGATGCGGCACGACGTGACCTTCCCGCTCTACGTCGAGGTCGACGAGATCTACAACCTCGCCTGCCCGGCCTCGCCGATCCACTACCAGCACGACCCGGTGCAGACGACCAAGACCAGCGTCCACGGCGCCATCAACATGCTGGGGCTGGCCAAGCGGGTGCGGGCGAAGATCTTCCAGTCCTCGACCAGCGAGGTCTATGGCGACCCGACGGTGCATCCTCAGGTCGAGGGCTATCGCGGCAACGTCAATCCGCTGGGGCCGCGCGCCTGCTACGACGAGGGCAAGCGCTGCGCCGAGACGCTGTTCTTCGACTACCACCGGCAGCACAAGCTCCGCATCAAGGTGGCGCGCATCTTCAACACCTACGGCCCGCGCATGCATCCCAACGACGGCCGCGTGGTCTCGAACTTCATCGTCCAGGCGCTGAAGGGCGAGGACATCACGCTCTACGGCGACGGCATGCAGACGCGCGCCTTCTGCTACGTCGACGACCAACTCGACGGCTGGCTGCGCCTGATGGATCACACGCCGGACGAGTTCACCGGCCCGGTCAACATCGGCAACCCCGTCGAGATCCCGGTCAAGGAGCTTGCCTCGCGCATCGTCAAGATCGTGAACGGCAAGTCGAAGATCGTGCACACGCGGCCGCTGCCGGTCGACGATCCGCTGCAGCGCTGCCCCGACATCACACTGGCGCGCAAGGAGCTCGAGTGGGAGCCCAAGGTCGATCTGGAGACCGGCCTCAGGAAGACGGTCGAGTACTTCGACACCCTGCTGAAGAGCAACCGCGCCGCCGCCGCGATCGGGCGCTAGTCTTGCGCTGGGGGCGCGCCACTCCAGTGGCGCGTTATGGGCCAATGACCCACAAAGGGTGGCATTCCCGCAACTACCTGCCGCATTTCGATTCCCAGGATGTCATCCAGTTCGTCACGTTCCGGCTGGTCGACAGTCTACCGGCTGCCGCATTGGCGCGGCTGCAGGACACTGAGTGTTCCGAAGCTCTGCGTCATGAAATACTGGACCATGGCTGGGGCGCGTGCTGGCTGAGGTCGGAGCCAATCGCACGCCTTGTCGAAGACGCCTTCTTTGCGTTCGATGGAACGCGCTACCGGCTGCATGCGTGGACGATCATGCCGAACCACGTGCACGTCTTGTTCAGCGTCCGGCCGAATCATCCGCTTGGTTCGATCGTCGGCTCGTGGAAGCGGTTCACTGCTCGGAAGGCGAATGGATTGCTCAGGAGATCCGGCGAGTTCTGGCAAACCGAGTATTGGGACCGGTTTATCCGGAACGAAGAGCACTTCGGCAGGACCGAAGAGTACATCGACCAGAATCCGGTCAAGGCCGGGCTCGTGTCAGAGCCTCGACTTTGGCCTTACGGCAGCGCTCGGTTGGAGGCATGACGCGCCACTGGAGTGGCGCGCCCCCAGCATAAGACTACTGAGCGGCGAGTGCCTGCTTGGGCAGGGCGTTGACCACCGAGACCTTGCCGGAGGTCATCTCGTCGTGGATCCACCTGTAGGTCTTCTCCATGCCGTCCTCGAGACGGATGGACGGGGCCCAGTTCATCAGCTTCTTGATCAGCGCGTTGTCGCTGTTGCGGCCGCGCACGCCCTTGGGCGCGTCGAGCTTGTAGGAGCGCTTGAGCTTCACGCCGGCAATCTTCTCGACGATGTCGACCAGGCGGTTGATCGAGACCAGCTCGTCCGAGCCGATGTTCAGCGGCTCGACGATGTCGCTCTGCGCGAGCTTGAGCGTGCCCTCGGTGCAGTCGTCGATGTACATGAACGAGCGGGTCTGCTCGCCGTCGCCCCAGATCTCGATCTCGTGCTTGCCGGAGAGCTTGGCGGCGATGACCTTGCGGCAGATCGCGGCCGGCGCCTTCTCGCGGCCGCCGTCATAAGTGCCCTCGGGGCCGTAGACGTTGTGGTAGCGGGCGACGCGAGTGGCGATGCCGTAATCCTCGCGGTAGTGGCGCGCCATGCGCTCGCTGAACAGCTTCTCCCAGCCGTAGCCGTCCTCCGGGAGGGCGGGGTAGGCGTCCGATTCCTTCAGCGCCGTGACGTTGGCGTCGGTCTGCTTGTCGCCGTTGTAGACGCAGGCCGAGGACGAATAGAAGAACCGCTCGGTGCCGGCTTCCTTGGCGGCGACCAGCATGTGGGTGCTGACCAGCACCGACAGCATGCACTCGGCCTTGTGGGTCTCGATGAAACCCATGCCGCCCATGTCGGCGGCGAGGTTGTAGATCACCTTCGCGCCCTTGGCGGCGGCCCGGCAGGGCTCGAGCAGGGCGAGGTCGCCCACCTGGTTCTCGACGCCGGGATGCTTCTGGTACCACTCGGCGAGCGGCTTCACGTCGACGGCGCGGATCTTCTTGTGGCCGCGCTGCTGCAGAACCTTGACCAGATGGCCGCCGATGAAGCCACCGGCGCCCGTCACGACGACGAGATCATCCTTAGACATGTGTCCTCAAGCCTTTGACTTTTAAGGGTCCCGGGGCGCTCGTTTGCGCGCTTGGGACGGAAGCGTCAACCCGTCGGGGCGGTTTTGTCACGGATAAATTTGCAATTTTGATGAAAGTAACTGGTTTCGGTCAGAATCTTCCCCTATAGCCACCGCGAATTGGCCTAGGTTCGGCTCGTCTCCCGGGGGGTCTCTTGCGCGTCTTGGTTGCCGGCGGCGCCGGCTACATCGGTTCGCACACCTGCAAGGTGCTGGCCGCGGCGGGCCATACCCCGGTCGTGTTCGACAACCTGCAGACCGGCCACGACTGGGCGGCCAAGTGGGGCCCGCTCGAGCGGGGCGACATCAACGATCCCGAGGCGCTCGGCGCTGTGCTGGCCCGCCACAAGCCCGAGGCGGTGATCAACTTTGCAGCACTCGCCTATGTCGGCGAGTCCAGCCGCGAGCCGACCCGCTACTACCGCACCAATGTCGGCGGCCTGCTGACCCTGATCGAGACCATGCGCACGGCCGGGGTGGGCAAGATGGTGTTCTCCTCGAGCTGCGCCACCTACGGCGTGCCGGACACGCTGCCGATCGTCGAGGGCATGCGCCAGGACCCGATCAATCCCTACGGCCGCACCAAGCTGATGGGCGAGCAGGTGCTGCGCGACGCCTGCGCGGCGCACGGCCTCGCCGCCGTGGCGCTGCGCTATTTCAATGCCGCCGGCGCCGACGCCGACGGCGAGACCGGCGAGGAGCACGAGCCCGAGACCCACCTGATCCCGCTGGTTCTGCAGGCCGCCTACGGCACGCGGCCGCACATCGCCGTGTTCGGCACCGACTACGACACGCCGGACGGCACCTGCATCCGCGACTACGTGCATGTGACCGATCTCGCCAACGCCCACGTCGCGGCGCTCGGCATCTGCCGCGAAGGCGCGTTCGCCGCCTACAATCTCGGCGCCGGCAAGGGCAGCAGCATCGAGGAGGTGATCGCCCGGGCGCGCGAGATCACCCAGCGCCGCATCGCCGTGAAGGCCGGGGCGCGTCGTCCCGGCGATCCGCCGGTGCTGGTCGCCGATCCGTCGGCCGCCCAGAAGGCGCTGGGCTGGACGCCGCAGCATTCGAGCCTCGACACCATGATCGAGACGGCGTGGCGCTGGATGACGGAGCATCGGTCGCGCGCGATGCGCAAGGCGGCCTGACGCGGCCATGCAGTTCCTCGACGGCGTCACGCCGCTGATCATCACCTTCAACGAGACGGCCAACATCGAGCGCACCCTGGCGCCGCTCGGCTGGGCGCGTCGCATCGTGGTGATCGACAGCGGCAGCACCGACGGCACGCTCGAGATCCTGGCGAAGGACCCGCGCATCGTGGTCCATCACCGGCCGTTCGACAGCTTCGCCGATCAATGCAACTTCGGCCTGACCAAGATCGAGACCGATTGGGTGCTGTCGCTCGATGCCGATTACGAGCTCAGCCCCGCCCTGGTCGAGGAGCTGAAGAGCCTGTGGCCGGCCGACACCTGCGCCGGCCTCCGCGCCGCCTTCGTCTATCGCATCTACGGGCGACCCTTGCGCGGCTCGCTCTATCCGCCGCGTACCGTGCTCTACCGGGTCAAGAGCGGCCAGTACGCCAACGAGGGGCACGGCCATCGCGTGCGCATCGCCGGCGGCGACGTGGCGGCGCTGCGCGATCCGATCTACCACGACGACCGCAAGCCGTTGTTGCGCTGGCTGCAATCGCAGCTCAAGTACGCGGCGCGCGAAGCCGCGCACCTGCTCGCGATGCCGCGCGATGAGATGAGCCGCGCCGACCGGGTGCGGGCGATGGGCTGGCCGGCGCCGATCCTGGTCTTTCTCTACGTGCTCTTCGCGAAGGGCGCGGTGCTCGACGGGCCGGCCGGCTGGTACTATGCGTTCCAGCGGCTGCTCGCCGAGGTGTTGCTCGCGTTGGAACTGCTCGATAGGCGACTGAAATCATGACGTATGTTCTCGGCCTCAATGCCTATCACGCCGACGCCGCGGCCTGCCTGGTGAAGGACGGCGACCTCGTCGCCGCGGTCGAGGAGGAGCGCTTCCGCCGCATCAAGCACTGGGGCGGCTTCCCCAGCGAATCGATCCGCTACTGCCTGCAGGAGGCCGGCATCTCGCTGGCCGACGTGTCCCACGTCGCGGTCAACAGCGACAATGCGGCCAACCGCTGGCGCAAACTCGCCTATGTGCTCACCGCAGGCGTCAGCCCGAGCTACGTCCTGAAGCGCCTGCACCATCGCGGCGACCGTGCCGACGTCGCCGGCAACCTGCAACGCACGCTGCCGGACGAGAAATTCACCGGCGAGGTGCATGCCGTCGAGCATCACCTCTGCCACCTTGCGTCCGCCTTCCTCGTGTCGCCCTACGACAAGGCGGTCGCCGTGTCGGTCGACGGCTTCGGCGATTTCTCCTCGGCGGCATGGGGGCTGGGCGAGGGCGGCAGGCTTGGCGTCGAGGGCCGGGTCTACTTCCCGCATTCGCTCGGCGTGTTCTACGAGGCGATGACCCAGTTCATCGGCTTCCCGCACTACGGCGACGAGTACAAGGTGATGGGGCTGGCGCCTTACGGCGAGCCGACGCTGGTCGACAAGATGCAGGAGATCGTGCGGCTCAGGGACGACGGCAGCTTCGCGCTCAACCTGCGCTACTTCCGCCACGCCTCGGGCGAGGGCGCCAACTACCAGGTGAAGGAAGGCATCCCGTCGGGCGGCCGGCTGTGGAGCGACGCGCTCGGCGCGCTGCTCGGCCCGGCGCGCGACCCTGCGGCGGCGCTCGAGGACCATCATCGCAACATCGCGCGCTCGGCCCAGGTCACCTACGAGAACGCCTTCTTCAACCTGCTGACGGCGCTGCACAAGCGCTACCAGACCGATGCCGTCGTGATCGCCGGCGGCTGCGCCTACAACTCGGTCGCCAACGGCAAGATCCTCGAACGCACGCCGTTCAGGCATGTCTATGTCCAGTCGGCGGGCGGCGATGCCGGCGGCTCGATCGGCGCCGCCTTCGCGACCTGGCACAAGGTCGAGGGCGCCAGGGCCAAGCGCCACTTCGTGATGGACCATGCCTACTGGGGTCCGTCGGCGACTCCGGAGCAGATCGCCGTGGCGATCGCCAGGCGGCGCGACGACTTCGACGCGGCGGGTTGCAAGATGATGCGCATCGCCGACGAGGCGACCTTGTGCAAGCGCACCGCTGCGGCGATCGCCGAGGGCAAGGTGATCGGCTGGTTCCAGGGCCGCCTCGAATGGGGCCCGCGCGCGCTCGGCAACCGCTCGATCCTGGGCGATCCGCGCCGCGCCGACATGAAGGACATCCTCAACCTCAAGATCAAGCGGCGCGAATCGTTCCGGCCGTTCGCGCCCTCGATCCTGCGCGAGGCGGTGAAGGACTGGTTCGAGACCGACGACGACGTGCCCTTCATGATGCAGGTCTTCAGGATCAAGGCCGACAAGCGCAAGGAGATCCCGGCGGTCACCCATGTCGACGGCTCGGGCCGCCTGCAGACGGTCACTTGGGCGGGCAATCCGCGCTATGCCCGGCTGATCCAGACCTTCGGCGAGATCACCGGCGTGCCGATCGTCCTCAACACCAGCTTCAACGAGAACGAGCCCGTGGTGTGCAAGCCCGAGGAAGCGATCGACTGCTTCCTGCGCACCAGGATGGACGTCCTCGTGCTGGGCGACACCTTCATCGAGAGATGATCGTCACCGTCAACGGCACGCGGCACGCGGTCGACGTCCCGGCCGACAAGCCGCTGCTGTGGGTGCTGCGCGAGGACCTCGACATCACCGGGCCGAAGTTCGGCTGCGGCGTCGCGGCCTGCGGCGCCTGCACCGTCCATCTCGACGGCGCGGCCGTGCGCTCCTGCTCGCTGCCGGCGAGCGCTGCGGCGGACAAGGCGGTGGTCACCATCGAAGGATTGGGCGCGGGGCAACTCCATCCGGTGCAGCGCGCCTGGATCGAGGAGCAGGTGCCCCAGTGCGGCTACTGCCAGCCGGGCTTCATCATGGCGACGGCGGCGCTGCTCAAGGCCAAGCCCAAGCCGACCGACAAGGAGATCGACGACGCGCTGACCAACATCTGCCGCTGCGGCACCTACGGCGCGTTGCGCCGCGCCGTGCACCGCGCGGCGGCGCTGATGGGCGGCCCATGAGAGGGCAGTCGTGAAGCTCGGCCGCCGCACGGCGATCGTCGGCGGCGTGTTGGGCGCGGGCTTCGTCGGCGTCGGCTGGTGGTTCGCGAACGAGCGCGATCGGCTGGGCGACCGCAGCCTGTTCAACGTGAAGCCCGGCGAGGCGGGCCTCAACGGCTGGGTGAAGATCGCGAAGGACGACGCCGTGATCGTCGCGGTGCCGCGCGCCGAGATGGGGCAGGGCGTGCACACCGCGCTCGCCATGCTGGTCGCCGAGGAGATGGAGGCGCGCTGGGACCAGGTCCGCGTCGAGGACCCGCCCGAGCACGTCGTCTACCGCAATGTCGAGATCCTGATCGACGGCCTGCCGTTCTCGCCTGAGGAGACGGGCTCCGTGGTCGACATGGCGCACTGGGCGGCCGGCAAGCTGGGCGGCGTGCTGGGCGTCTCGGCGACCGGCGGCTCGACCACGGTGCGCGACGCCTGGACGCCGATGCGCACCGCGGGCGCCATCGCCCGCGAGCTGCTGCTGATGGCGGCGGCCCTCAAGTCGGGCGTGCCGGTGGCCGGGCTGGTCGCGGCCGACGGCGCGGTCCGCCGGCGCGACGGCGGCGTCGTCGCGCGCTTCGGCGAGCTGGTCGACCATGTCGGCGACCTCGGGCTGATGGTGCCGCCGCCGCTCAAGCCAGCGGCGCAGTTCAAGCTGATCGGCAAGCCGCAGACCCGGCTCGACATCCCGGCCAAGGTCGTGGGCGCGGCGACCTTCGGCATCGACGTGCGCCGGCCGGGCCAGCTCTACGCCGCAGTGCGCCACGCGCCGACCTTCGGCGGCGAGGTCGCGGGCTTCGCGCTCAAGGGCGTCAGTAAGCCACCCTCAAAGCCCAAGGGCATCGAGGAGATCGTGATCGTGCCCGGCGGCCTGGCGGCGGTCGGCACGAGCTGGTGGCAGGCCCAGCGCTTCCTCGACGACGGCGTCGACATCACCTGGCGCGACGGGCCCGAGCCCAAGCTCGACAGCGCGACCTTGTGGAAGCGCTACGAAGGCCTGCTCGACACGGCCGCGCCGGCGCTGACACGCACGCTCGGCAGTGCGCCCGCGGCACCGGCCGGACAGAAGCTGGAGGCGGTCTATCGCGCGCCCTACCTCGCCCACACGCCGATGGAGCCGATGAACTGCACGGCGCTGTTCACCGGCGCGCTCGAGCTCTGGATGCCCAACCAGTCGCCGACCCTGGTGCGGCTCGCTGCCGCCCGCGCCGCCGGCCTCGCGCAGGAACACGTCACGGTGCACACCACCTTCCTCGGCGGCGGCTTCGGCCGGCGTGCCGAGGTCGATGTGGCTCGCGAGGCCGTGGCCTGCGCCCTGCAGCTGCCGGGCAAGCCGGTGCAGGTCCTGTGGTCGCGCGAGGAGGACATCCGCCACGACATGTATCGGCCGATGGCTTTGGCGCGCTGGACGGCAACCTTCGACAAGGGCCTGGCCACGGTGATCAAGCGGCAGGTCGGGCAGTCGCCGACCGACCAGTTCGGCAAGCGCGCGGTCGGCCTGCCGGGTCAGGGCAAGCCCGAGGGCAATGCGGTCGAGAACCCGCCCTATGCCTTCCCCTACTACAAGCTCGAGGCGATCGTGCCCGACGGCGTGGTGCCGGTCGGCTTCTGGCGCTCGGTCGGCCATTCGCACACGGCGTTCTTCGACGAATGCTTCCTCGACGAGATTGCCCTGCACCTGAAGCAGGATCCGTTCGCGTTCCGCCGCACGCTGCTGGCCGGCAAGCCGCGTCATCTGAAGGTGCTGGAGACGGCGGCGCGGGAAGCGGGCTGGGGCGCGAAGCTGCCGGCCGGGTCGGGGCGCGGCATCGCGCTGCGCGCCTCGTTCGGCTCGATCGTGGCCCAGGTCGCCGAGGTCGAGGTCGCCGATCGCACGCTGCGGGTGAAGCGGGTGACCTGCGCGATCGACTGCGGCCCGGTGGTCAATCCCGCGATCGTGCGGGCGCAGATGGAGAGCGGCATCGTCTACGGCCTGTCGGCGGCGCTCTATGGCGAGATCACCCTGAAGGACGGCGCGGTCGAGCAGTCCAACTTCACGGACTACGACGCCGTCCGCCTCGCCGATGCGCCGGCGATGGCCGTGCACATCGTCGACAGCGGCGCGGCGGAGCTCGGTGGTGTCGGCGAGCCGGGCACGCCACCGATCGCCCCGGCGGTCGCCAACGCGGTATTCGCCGCGACGGGCCGTCGGCTGCGTAGCCTGCCGCTCAGGCTCGCTTAGTTCCGGCGGCGTCCGGCCGGACACCGGCCGGACGCCGGACACCTCCGATGCCGATTCCATAAGGATTTGAGCCGAGAATCCGGAATCCGGCGCCACCCCCTCGGCCGGACGCTTCCGGACGGTCCGGACGCGCCGGACGAGAGATTGCAAATTCTTCAGCGCGGCATCGTGCGGCGCCAGCGCAGCGTGTCCTCGATCTGCTGGGAGAGATCGCGCGTCGGCCGCCAGCCGAGCTCGCGGCCGGCCTTGGCGATGTCGCCGACCAGACGCGGCGAATCGCCGGCGCGACGCGGGCCGACCTGGTGCGGCACCGGACGGCGGGCGATGCGGGCGGTCTCGGCGATCGCCTGGCGCACGCTGTAGCCCGAGCCGCTGCCGAGGTTGAAGGCCTCGTGCCGGCCGTCGGCGGACTGCCCGCGCAGCCACTGCAGGGCGCGGACATGGGCGTCGGCGAGGTCGCCGACATGGATGAAGTCGCGCACGCAGGAGCCGTCCTCGGTCGGATAGTCGGTGCCGAGCAGGGTGAGCGGCGGCGCCAGGCCGAGCGCGGCATCGACGGCGAGCGGCAGCAGATGCGTTTCGGGCGCATGCGCCTCGCCGATACAGCCGCCGGGATCGGCGCCGGCGGCGTTGAAGTAGCGCAGCGAAGCCGCGCGCAGGCCGCGCGCCGCGGCCCCGCCGAGGGCGACCTCGACCCGCGCCTTCGATTCGGCATAGGGGCTGAGCGGCGCGATCCGGTGCGTCTCGGCCAGCAGCGCCGACTGCGGCACGCCGTAGACCGCACAGGTGCTGGAGAAGACGAAGGCCTCGACGGCGTGGCGTAGCGCGGCATCGATCAGCGCGGCGGTCTTGGTGCTGTTGTTGTGCAGATAGCGCTCGGGCTCGCGCACCGATTCGCCGACCTCGATGTAGCCCGCCAGGTGTATGATGGCGCGCGGCCGGTGGCGGGCGAACACCTCGTCGAGCCGCTCGCCGTCGCCGATGTCGCCGCGCTCCAGCGGGCCCCAGCGCACCGCCCAGCGATGGCCTTTTTCCAGTGTATCGTAGCACACCGGCGTAACCCCCTGCTCGGCGAGCGCCTTGCAGACATGGCTGCCGATATAGCCGGCGCCGCCGGTGACGAGAACTTGTTGGGGCATGGACGTTATATAGGCGGGCTCGACCGGGCGCGGCCGTGGCCTTGCTGGGACCTATCGATCGATTGAGGCCGGACATGATGCTTTGGGGGAGGCTCGCGAGACTGTGGCGCCGCTGGCGCCATCCGAAGTCGGCCGGTGAGCCGGCGGCACTGCGCCTGTTCTTCGCACCGCAGGCACCGTGGCCGGCGTGGCATCCGACCAAGGGGCCCGACGGCGCGACGATGCTGCAGATCGTGGTCGAGCTCGAGGCCGCCAACCGGACCGAACGCGACATCCGCATCGTGCGCGCCCGGCTGCGCGATCATCCGGCCGAGCAGACGGTGTTCACCGTGGGCTCGCGGCGCGGCGGCAAGTTCAACAAGGACTTTCCGGTGCGCCCGCACACCCGGGCGCACATCATCGCGATGTTCTTCGTGAAAGGCCGGCGCTATGCGCCCGGCCAGGCCTTCAGCGACGTCATCATCCTGGGCGACGACGAGGGCAACGAGCACCGGCTGAAGATCGGCGTGCGCGGGCGGTAGCGACCAGTAACGCCCCTGTCATCCCGAGCGGAGCGAGGGATCTTTCCCTTTTCCCGAAGGATCCCTCGCTGCGCTCGGGATGACACCCGTCAGACGTCCCACGGTTCCCACACGCGTGGGAAGCCTCCGATGCGTCCGGCGGGAGGATGGTGCCGGGTGAGGGATTTGAACCCCCGACCTTCGGTTTACAAAACCGCTGCACTACCGCTGTGCTAACCCGGCCGGCTCACTTCTATTTAACAGGCTTCGCCTGCCGCGCCCACTCGTAGGCCGCGACGGCGGCCGCGTTTGAGACGTTGAGCGCGGCGAGCGCGGCCTGTGTCGGGATCGTCACAAGGCGGTCGCACTTCTCGGCGGTCAGCCGGCGCAAGCCTTCGCCTTCGGCGCCGAGCACGATGCAGACGCGGCCCTTGAGGTCGAGCATGTCGATCGCGGCGTCGCCGCGCTCGTCGAGGCCGTAGAGCCAGAAGCCGGCCTCCTTCAACTGCTCGAGCGTGCGCGCGAGGTTCACGGCGCGCACCAGTGGCACGATCTCCAGCCCGCCCGACGCTGCCTTGGCCAGCACGCCGGTGTCGGCCGGCGCATGGCGCTCGGTCACGATCACGCCGGCCGCGCCGAACGCGGCGGCAGTGCGCAGGATGGCGCCGACATTGTGCGGGTCGGTCACCTGGTCGAGCGCCAGCACCAGCGCATCGTCGCCGCAGCGGGCCAGCACATCCTCCAGCACCGGCTCCTCGAGCGGCGCCGCCAGGACGGCCAGTCCCTGATGCACGGCGCCGGCCGGTAGCCGCTGCGCCAGCTCCTCGCGGGAGAGGGTCTGCAGGTTCCGGCCGGCAAATTCCTTGGCGTGGCGCTCGGCCACGTCCTTGGTCGCCAGCAGGCGCTCGATCCGCCGCTCGGGATTGGCCAGCGCAGCCAGCACCGGATGCCGGCCGTACAGCCAGACGGCCTGGTGGCCGCCCCTGGGCGTGCTACGGGGAGCATTGCGCGGCGCGTTACGCGACGGTTTGGCGGGACGGTGCTGGTGTGGGCGCATTTATGGGCGTTGTAACGGGATTTGGCGCTTGACGTAACTCATTGGATTTGCGAGCAACGCCCGCCCGTAAGGACGGGCTGAACAGGTCAAACTCGCGCTGCGTGCCGCAGGTTCGGAGGGGTGGCCGAGCGGTCAATGGCAGCAGACTGTAAATCTGCCGACTTCGCGTCTACGAAGGTTCGAATCCTTCCCCCTCCACCAGCGGCTCAGCAGCGTGCGAGTGTGGCTCTGTTCAGGAGTTGCGGGTGTAGCTCAATGGTAGAGCAGAAGCCTTCCAAGCTTACGACGAGGGTTCGATTCCCTTCACCCGCTCCAGTTTGAAGGCCCCGTTAGGGCCAGATTTGAGGCATCGAGGGTCGTGACACCATGACGAAGGCGAAATTCGAGCGGAACAAGCCGCACTGCAACATCGGGACGATCGGGCACGTTGATCATGGCAAGACGTCGCTGACGGCAGCGATCACGAAGATCCTGGCGAAGACGGGCGGAGCGACGTTCACGGCGTACGACCAGATCGACAAGGCGCCGGAGGAGCGCGAGCGCGGCATCACGATCTCGACGGCGCATGTCGAGTACGAGACCAAGAACCGGCATTACGCGCACGT
>NZ_JAFKJN010000022.1 GCF_017305915.1 Reyranella sp. | reverse complement strand
GAGACCGAGATCGATGCCTGGGAGCGTCAGCGCAACGCCACTGGCGCTCCCATCAAATGGATGTTCACCACCCAACGCGCACGCATCAAGCTCCTTCGAGCCTATCCAGACCCCGCCTAAGAGTCATAATCTCTGTGCAGAGGTACTAGGCGCTTGCCGGAAGGGCAGTCCGCACTCGAATCTGGCGGCGGCGACCGGACGCTTCCGATGCCGATTCCATAAGGGTTTTCTTAGGAACCCGGATCAGGCACCACCCCTCGGCCGACGCACCGGACGTGAAAGCGCAATTACCCTGGGGGGCCGGAAATTTAATCCGCGACCATCTTAAAACGGTCCCTTGAACCAGTCGCCCGGGACGTCGTGCGGATGGGTTCGGGCCTTGGCCAGCGATGCCCATTCGGCGGGCCGCCCGGCGACCTCGGCGATTACCTGGGCGATGTGCTCGGCGCGAACGTGATAGTGCTCAGTCAGCGCCGGGCTGGTCGCTTCCGGTACATCGGGCATCGCCAGCCGCCGCGGCGGCGCGCGCAGGTGCTTCCAGCACGCTGTCGTGACATGGGCCACGACCTCGGCCGAGAGACCGCCCGTTTCATAGCCGGTGTCGAGGGCGAGGAGCCGGCCGGTGCGGCGTACCGAGGCCTCGATCATCGGCCAGTCGATCGGGCGTACCGTCCGCAGATCGATGAGATCGCAGGTGATCTGCTGGCTCGCCAGATGGTCGACCGCATGCAGCGCCTCGGCGGTCATCAACGACATGCCGACCACGGTCACATCGGCGCCCGAGCGCACCAGGCGCGCCTTGCCGAGCGGCGTGCGGTAATCGCCGGGCGGCACGTCGCCGGTCACGTTGTGCAGCCAGCGATGCTCGAGGAAGATCACCGGATCGTCGTCGAAGATGCTGGCCAGCAGCAGGCCCTTGGCGTCCTCGGCGGAGGTCGGCATCACCACCTTCAGGCCGGGGATGTGCGCGAACCAAGCCTGCAGGCTCTGCGAATGGGTCGGCCCCTGCCCCCAGCCGCGGCCGATGATCATCCGGATGGTGATCGGAACGCCGCGCTTCCCGCCGAACATGAAGCGCCACTTGGCGGCGTTGTTGACGATCTGGTCGAGCGACAGCAGCGCGAAGTCGAGCCGCTGGTGGGTCAGCACGGGACGCAGGCCGCCGAGAGCCGCGCCGATTCCGATGCCGGTCATCGCATTCTCGGAGGTCGGCATGTCGAACACACGCTGCTCGCCGAACTTGCGGTGAAGATCGAGCGTGGTTCCGAACACGCCCTTGGGATCGGTCGTGCCCAGGCCGTAGACGATCACGGCCGGATCGAGCTCGAGCGCGACCGCCAGCGCGTCCCGGATCGCCGCGGCGAAGGTCGTCGCCGTCATGGCTCGACACTGTAGATATGAGCGAAGGCCTCGCCCGCCGGCGGCACCGGCGAGGAGTCGGCAAACGCGAAGGCGGCCGTCACTTCCTCGCGCAAAGCAGTGGTCGCCGCCGCCATCCACGCATCGTCGACCGTTCCTTCCTGCCGCAGGACGCCGCGGAAAAGGTCGATCGGATCGCGCTGCCGCCAGGCTTCGAACTCTTCGACCGTCCGATAGCCGATGTCGTTGTCGTAAAGCGGGCCGCAATGCTCGCGCCAGCGATAGGTCGAGAGCTCGACGAACTGTGGGCCGGCGCCGCCCCGCAGCCGGCTCACCGCCCCGTCGATCAGCGCATGGCAGGCGCGTACGTCATTGCCGTCGCCGCTCACCGTCATCAGGCCGATGCCCTTGGCAACGCGCTCGAGCGGCCGGTCGAGCGGCTGGCGAACCGACAAGGGTGAGTACACCGAATAGAGGTTGTTCTCGCACAGGAACAGCACCGGCAGCCGGCGCAGAACCGCGAAGTTCGCCGCCTCGTAGAAGACACCGGTCTCCAGCACCGCGTCGCCGATGAAAATGCAGACCACGTCGTCTTTTCCGCGGAGTTGCAGCGACAGGGCCAGCCCGACCCCGACCGGCACGGTGCCGCCGACGATCGCCGTCGAACCCATGAAGCCGACGCGCTCGTCGACCAGATGCATCGAGCCGCCCTTGCCCCCGGAGCAACCGGTCGCCTTGCCGTAGATCTCGGCGATCATCGCCGGCAGGTCGCCGCCCTTGGCGAGATAGTGGGCGTGCGCGCGATGGCCACTGACCGTGAGATCGCTGTGGCGTAGCACCAGACCGGCCGCCGCCGAGGGCGCCTCCTGGCCGATCGACAGATGCACCGGGCAGCGCATCTTCCATTCGGCATAGCGATCCGCGATCGTCTCCTCGACGATTCGGATGCGCATCATCTCGCGCAGCAGGCGGCGCGACAGGTCAGGGCTCATGGGATGAACCAGTAATAATCCCCGGTATAGCCTACCGAAGCGAAGAAGGCCTTCCATTCGTCGACATGCATCATGGTCAGGGCCGTCAGGTTCCATGCCTCCATACGCTGTCGCTGGTCATCGTTGCGATAGGCGTCGACTGTCACGAATGCACCGCGACGAGCCACCCGCTCGATCTCGCGCAACGCCACGCCACAGAGCTCACGCTCCAGATTGTGGACGGTGTTGATGCAGATGACGACGTCGAACGACTTGTCGGGAAACGGCAGCTTGGCGGCATTGCCGGCCTGCACGTGCGGCTTCATGTCGGGTAGCGCGTTCTCGATGGCATAGTCGGAGATGTCGATGCCCTTGACCGTCAGGCCGGGGATCAGCTCCGCCATGTCGTGCAACATGAATCCTTTGGCGCAGCCCACGTCGAGTACGGAGTCGCCGGCTTTCAGGCCGAAATGGGACTGGAAGGTCGGCACGACGGGCTGCCAGAAGCGCGGATGATACGAGAAGCCGCCATAGCCGGTGTCGCGGCTGCCGTCGAAGAACTCCTTTTCGAAACGACGGGCGATCACCCGGACCTCTTCCGTCTTGGTCTGGCCGCGCTCCTCGACGTTGCGCTTGGTGCGGGGGTAGTTCGCCAGCAGATCGATTTCCGCGCCCATGAATCCTCAAGCCTTGTGAATATACGCCGACGGCAGGCGCTGCAGATCGTCGAGATTGCGGTCGACCCAGTCGACGGTCTCGTCGATCCCGGCTTCGAGCGACACCTTGTCCTGCCATCCCAACTCGCGCCGGATCTTGGCGCTGTCGAGGCGATAGGCGGCATCCTTGCCGGGTCGGTCGTCGACGATGTCGACGACATCGGAGAAATTCACCGCGAGCCGCCGGCAGATCATCTCGACCAGCTCGCGGATCGACACGATCCGCTCAGGAGAGATGTGGTAGGCATCGCCATTGTGGCCGTGCAGGGCGACGCGGCGCGTGGCGTCGGCCACGTCGGCGACATGCACGAAGGCGCGCTCCGACCGTCCTCCGCCCTGGAGCTGCAGCTTGCGGCCGGTGCGGATGAAGAAGACCGTCCGCGGCACGATGCGATAGAGCTGCTGGCCGGCGCCATAGACGTTCGCGGCGCGCGTATAGACCACGGGAAATCCGTAGGTGGCATGGAACGTCCGCAGGCTCATGTCGCCCGCGGCCCGCGACACGGCATAGGGCGTGCTGGGATTGAACGGGGCATCTTCGCCCACGAGCCCCGACGTGCTGCCGTACACTTCCGGCGTGGTCACGTGCATATAGCGGGTGAGGAAGCTCATGCGGCGCAGCCGCTCATGCAGACGGACCGTGGAGACGACGTTGGTCATGAACCACTGGTCCGGGTACTGCCAGCTCTCGGCGACCATGCTCTGGGCCGCGAAGTTGACCACGTGAGAAGGCCGCTCCGCCTCCAGCAAGGCGACAATCGCCTCCAGGTCGTGATTGAGATCGAGCTGATGGAAATGGAACGCCCGTGCGTCGCCGTCCCAGCGGTACGGCAGGAAGGCCGGATGAGGCTCCGGCGAGCGGCTGATGCCGATGACCGGGTGCCCCTCAGCCAGCAGGTGACGGACGAAGCCCGCGCCGGAGAAGGAATTGCTGCCAATGACGAAGAAGCGCTCGGAAGTCGACACTGACGGTCAAGCGCCCCGGTTGGCGTAGAGCCACTGCATGACCATGTGGCCCACGACCAGCTGCAGATCTTCGGAGATCTGCATGTCGTCAATCGGGAAGTGGATGGGAACATCCGCCATCTGCAGCGCCTTGCCGCCGCTGTAGCCGAGGATGGCGAAGCTCTTCATCTGAAGGACGCGTGCCGTCTCGAGCGCCTTCAGAATGTTGGGCGAGTTGCCGCTGCCCGACAGCGCGATCAGGAGATCGCCCTTGCGGCCATAGACCTGCAGTTGGGCGGCGTAGATCTCCGAATAGTCGAGGTCGTTGGCGAGGCAGGTCAGGATCGAGCTATTGGCCGACAGGGCGTGCGCCCGCATCCCGGGGCCCTTGCCCTTGGCAATACCGTAGACGAAGTCGTTGGCCAAGTGCGTGGCATTGCCGGCGCTGCCGCCGTTGCCGCAGAAATAGACCGACTTGTCCGTCCGCCAGCAGTCGAGCATGGCGCGCGCGAGCTCGCCGACGGCACGCAGATCGGCCTGTCGCAGCGCGCCCTGAAGCCGCGCCGAGTAGTCGGCGAATTCAGCCACGGAAGGATCGGTCTGCACGTTCATCGTGCAGCCGCCCGGCTCATCCAGCGCAGGTTGTGCCAGCGGTCCTCTTCCTTGAGCACGCCACGCTGATAGGCGGCGACGATCTCGCTGATCGCGTCGTCGATCGTGTGCCGCGGCCGGAAGCCTGTGGCGAGCAGCTTGTCGGAGTTGACACGGTAGGAGCGCGGGTCGTTCGAGGGCGTGACGACGACCTCGGCGGGAATCGTGCCGACGATCCGGTTGGCAATGTCGCGAATCGAGATGTTCTCGAAGCCGGCATTGTAGATGCCGGCGAATTCCGGATGATCGAGCAGGTGCAGGTAGACGTCGGTGATGTCTTCGATATGGATGTTCGGGCGAACCTGGTCGCCGCCGAACACCGTGATCCGGCCGTTGGTCAGGGCCTGCATGGTCAGCATGTTCACCGAGACGTCGAGGCGCATGCGCGGGCTGAAGCCGCACACCGTGGCCGGCCGCACGATCTGCGGGATCAGGGCCGGCGCGTAGCTCAGCAGCACCCGCTCAGCGATCATCTTGGTCTTGTTGTATTCGCTGATCGGCTCGAGCGACAGCTCCTCGGTCACCTGCTCCTCGGTCTTGACGCCGTAGACGCTGGCCGACGAGGCATAGATGAAACGGCGGATACCTAGATGAACCGCCAGCTCGGCCAGCCGCATCGTGCCCAGCGCGCTGATCTCCCAGGTGAGCTTGGGATCGAGATCGCCGCATGGATCATTGGCGACCGAGGCGAGGTGGATGATCGCCTCGACGCCATCGAGGTCGGCGGCTGTCACCGTCCGCACGTCTCCCTGCACGATCTCGAGCGAGGGCGACGGCGCGAGACAGCTGCCGAACCACTGGATGTCGAAAGCCACGACTTTATGGCCCCGGGCGAGGAGCTTGGGAACGAGGACCGAGCCTTTGTACCCGCAAGCGCCAGAAACGAAGATCTTCATGCGGAGATTTTGCGGCTGTGTCCGGGGCGTCAAAAGGAACTTTCGCATTAGTAGCACCGCGCTTTTGACACTTCAACGCAGCGCCCCTGTGGGTGCCCGGCGCTTGCCCCCGGCATCCGATTGCCGCTAGGGTCGGCAGGCACAACTGAACGGCGGCATGCGCGGTTTTCTCATCAAGTTGGGCATCGGCGTCGTTGGCCTGCTGCTTCTGCTTTATTTCGGCTCGATCGACCTCGCTGTCCTCGGCAAGGCATTTCACCGGCCGGATTTCCTGCTGCTGGCGTTCCTCTGCCTCCTGGCCACGATTCCGATGGGGGCGTGGCGGTGGTGGATGTTGCTGCGCGGACTGCAGTTCCGGGTGGCCTTCACCTGGGCGCAGAACATCACCTTCATCAGCCTGTTCTTCCACACCTTCCTGCCCGGCGCGCAAGGCGGCGATCTCGTGCGCGTGGCGATGGCGTACCGGGCTGCCGGCGGCGAATTCAGCCGCGTGATGTTCAGCGTAGTCGTCGATCGGCTGACGGGACTGACCGCGCTGCTCGTGCTCGGATTGACGACGCTGCCGCTGCTGCCCTCGGCCTACTCCCATCGGCTGATCTGGGTCGCCGCCATCGCCGTCGCCGCCGGCGCGATCGGCGTGTTCCTCGGCTTGCGATTCTCCGGGACGATCGTCCGCCTCGTCGGGCGACTGCCGGCACCGGTCGGCCCGGCTGCCGCCGCCGTCATCGGTGAATTCGCCGTCGCCCTGCAGGCATATGCCGCGCGGCCCCTCATCATCGTCGTCGCTGTGCTGATCTCGATCGTCCAATACGGACTGGTGCTGGCGGCCCTGATGCTGCTGGGCAACGCGATGGAGTTCAGGGGACTGTCGTTCTCGGGTTACATCATCGCCGGCGCCTGGTCCTTGGTCGCCAATGGCCTGCCCATAACTCCCGGCGGGATCGGCGTGGGCGAAGCGGCGTTCGGCCAGGTCGCCAGCGCCCTGGCGTCGCCGGGCAGCGGCACCGGCTTCGGCACGATCTTCCTCGCCATGCGCGTTCTGACCATCGTCCTCGGCGTGATCGCGGTCGTGCCGTGGCTGATGTACCGCAACGACGTCAGAGCGGGCCTCACTCTCGTCCGTTCGGCCGATCGGCACGAAAAGCAGGCGGTCCAGGGGGCCAAGTGAACGGTCTGCTCCTCGGCGTCCTTGCCTCCATCCTCGCCATCCTGCTTCACGTGCTGTCGCTGCGCCGACTCGGCGCGCGTTGGCGCTTGCCCTCGCTCATCGCCCTGCTTCTGCTCTGCCTCGGATTGCTCGCGCGATTCGGCCTTCGCGATGGCCCCCTCACCCTCGAAGATGCGTTCGTAGCCCTCGTCCTGGCGATGAGTTTCGGGCTTTGCTACGCCCTCCTGCTGAACGGCGTGATCCACGACAGCCCCACGCTCGCGCTCGTCAATGCCATCCAGTCGCATGAGCCGGAAGGCATGCCGATCGATGCCTTCGCTGCCTTCGTGGCCCGCCATCCCTTCGTCAAAAGCCGCCTCGACGCCCTGATCGATGCCCGGCAGCTGGTGGTCGACGGCGACAGCCTGATCCTCACAGGCAGGTCGAGCCGCCTGGTGCAGCTGGGCGATGCCTACCGGCGGTTGCGCGGCGACCATTCGACCGAGGCCGGCTAGACATGACCGGTCTGTTCGCCGCCGGCGTCGGCATCGTCTTTGCGCTCCTGTTCGACGTCCTCTCCTCACGCGCCGGATTGTCGCGCGTCGCCTCGTACGGCGTCAGCCTCGCCGGCGGCGCAGTCCTGTCGATCATCGCCGTGACCGTCCTCGGCGAGGCAGCGCCGGCGGCGTTCGCCGTCGCCGTTCTGGCCTACAGTGCCTGGTGGTTCATCGCGCTGAACTTCATCCAGGCACTCGAATCGTCCCTGAGAGTCCGCCTGGTGCGCGAAGTGATGGCCACAGGCGGACGAATCCCGATCGCCCGGCTCCAGGCCCGCTACAACGACCGCTCGTTGCTGGGCCTGCGGCTCGATCGCCTGCGCAATGCGGGTGCAGTCGTGGAACGGGAAGGTCGCCTGTTCGTCGTGTCACCGGGCCTGCGCGCGGTCGCGGGCTTCTTCCGGCTGCTCAAGAAAGTCTGTGTCGGCCGTCTCTCCGAATTCGAATCGTCGCCTGCATGATCAGCTTCATCGTTCCGGCCTTCAACGAAGAGGGCAACATCCTCAAGACGGTGGAGGCGATCCTGGCGGCCACCACCGAGGCCAGGCTGGCCGACTGCGAGATCGTCGTGATCGACGACGGCAGCAGCGACGGCACATTCCGCGAGATCGAGATGGCGGTCGCCGCCCACCGCGAGGTGCGGCCCCTGAAGAATCCGGGCAACCTCGGCCTCGGGGCGTCGATCCGCGCCGGCATCGCGATGGCCAGCGGCGCATCGTTCATGGTCGTACCGGGCGACAACGACGTGCCCCCGGCCCTGATTGCCTTCATGCTGCGGTTCCGCGACGAAGCCGATGTCATCCTGACGGCGCCCCTGAACAAGGAGCAGCGCACAGTCGGGCGCAACGTGATCTCGATGCTGTACCAGATGGCTTACATGATCGTGTTCGATGTCTATGTCAGCTATCTGAACGGCCCCGGCATCTGGCCGACGGCCGCGGCGCGCGAGGCCGCACTGCGGTCACGACGGTTCAGCATCATTGCAGAGCTGAACGTGAAGCTGCTCCGCATGGGCTGCACCTTCGCGGAGGTCCCGGGCTACTTCCAGGCGGGGCCGAAGGTCCGCCGCACCGTCACCCTGCGCAATCTCTCCGAGGTGATCGTGTCCTTCGTGCGACTTGCCATCGACGTCCGGATCCGCAACCGGCCACGCTTCGCCAAGCGGCCGACCCGCAAGCAGATCGATTTCGTTTCCCGCCTGTCCTAGCCCGGATATCTCACGGAGTTGAGGTGCATCGGAGCACGGGCTTTGAGAAAGTTGTTGTGCAGCAACGACTTCACTCTGTCCCAGGAAGAGCTCCGATGCGAACAGACTGTAGCGCGGATTTGTTTGGTTTTGAACCTGTGGAAGGGCGCCGACTGGAGGCGGCGTTCGACGGCGGGCGGATGACGTCGGACGCGGGAGCGCTGCTTCTGGGGCGGGCGGACCGGCGTCTTGGATTGCAGCGTCGGTTCGCGGCGTGCTTCGTCGACGGCCGGTCGCCGCATACTGTGGAGCACACGATCGAGCGACTGGTGGGTCAGCGGGTGATGGGGATCGCGCTGGGCTACGAGGACGTCAACGACCACGACGAGCTTCGGCATGACCCGGTGCTGGCGGCGACGCTGGGCCGGCTGGCGGGGAAGTCGACACTGAACCGGCTGGAGCATGCGCCGGTGAGCGACGGGGAGCGGTATCACAGGATCGGCCATGTGCCTGAGGCGGTCGAGGCGCTGCTGGTCGAGGTCTTCCTGGAAGCGCATCAGCGGCCGCCCGAGGAGATCGTGCTCGATCTCGACGCGACCGACGATCCGATCCACGGCGAGCAGGAGGGCCGGTTCTTCCACGGCTACTACGGCGGCTACTGCTACCTGCCGCTCTACGTCTTCTGCGGCCGGCACCTGCTGGCCTCGAAGCTGCGGCGTTCGAACATCGACGGCTCGGCCGGGGCGCGCGAAGAGGTCGAGCGCATCGTCGGGCAGATCCGCCGCCGCTGGCCCGAGGTGCGGATCGTGCTGCGTGCCGACTCGGGCTTTGCGCGCGATGCCCTGATGGCCTGGTGCGAGCAAAACCGCGTCGATTACCTGTTCGGCCTGGCGCGCAATGCGCGGCTGGTCGCCGAGATCGCCGAAGCCGCCGAGGAAAGTATCGCCACCCAGGTTCCGGCGCGGCGCTTCAAGGACTTCCAATGGACGACCCTCGACAGCTGGAGCTGCCGCCGGCGGGTTGTCGGCAAAGCCGAGCACACCCAAGGGGAAGCCAATCCCCGCTTCGTCGTGACCTCGCTCGGCCAGCAGCGCGCCGATGCCCGCACCCTCTGCGAAGACCTCTACTGTGCCCGCGGCGAGATGGAGAACCGCATCAAGGAATGCCAGCTCGACCTCTTTGCAGATCGCACCTCGACGGCCACCATGCGCGCAAACCAGCTCCGCCTGTGGTTCGCCTCGATGGCTTACGTGCTGCTCGAAGGGCTGCGCCGCATCGGTCTGCAAGCGACCAAGCTCGCCGATGCGACCTGCGGCTCGATCCGCCTCAAGCTCCTCAAGGTCGGCGCCCTCGTCCGCATCAGCGTCCGGCGCGTCAAGATCGCCATGGCGTCGAGCCATCCGCGCCAGCGCGACTGGGCAATCGCCTATGCCGCACTCGGCGCCGCGCCCTGACACGGACCAGACAGCGCATAGTCGACAGCACACCTCAGGCGACGCCGCCAAGGGCGGCCACCCTTGGCGCGTCCGCGTGATGCCACGAACCGACCCAACGCGCCCGCCAACCCGCACCAGCTTCTCGACGCCTTCAAAAACATCGACGTTCCAGACGCCGTGAGATATCCGGGCTAGCTTCCCGCCGCCTTGAAGGCGCGCAACGCCGCACCGAAGACCTCGTTCAGCGTCAGCCCGCCATCGACCACCAGCACCTGGCCGGTGATATAGGACGACTGATCGGAAGCGAGGAACACGACGACCTGAGCGATGTCCGCGCCGCGGGCGGCGCGCTTGAGTGGGACGATTTCCTCGACGATCCGCTTGTGCACCGGGTCATCGGTGAGCTTGCGGCCTTCGTCGCGATCGACCAGACCCGGCGCCACCGCGTTCACCCGAACGCCATGCCCGCCGCAGCGCACGGCAAGCCATCGGGTCGCCTGGTCGAGCGCCGCCTTGGACGCGTGATAGGCCAGCGATCCCTGATCGACGGCGACATCCTGCCCGAGAATCGACGAGACATTGATCACGGCGCCGCATCCGGATGCGGCGAGATCGGGCAGAACGGTATCGACGATCGCCAGCGCCGCGCGCAACACGACGGCATCATGTGCCGGCCAGTCCGCGCCGAGAACGCGGCCGATCATCGATCGATCGCGCCCAGGTGCCGCGCAGTTGACGACGATATCGACGCCGCCGAGCCAATCCCGCGCCGTCCGCGAGGCCTGCCGGCAGGTCTCTTCCGATGAGAGATCGGCTTCCACGACCTTGGCCGGGCCGCCCAGCTCGCCAACAAACGTGCTGGCCTTGGCTTCCTGGAGATCGAGGATGGCGACCCGGCAGCCGGCAGCGACCAGGCCGCGCGCGATCGCCGCGCCAATGCCTTGTGCGCCGCCTGTCAGGATCGCGCGACGGCCTTCCAGCGGACGGCCGGCCGTCATTGCGGCGGCCTGGCGGGTCGGAGCTCGACCCAGTTCAGGGAAGACCGGGACCCCGCCGACAGCATCGCCTCGACGGCGTGCGCAACGTCGTCCGGCTGGAGATGCCAGTCGGCCGGCGCCGTGCCGCCAAGGCCGGTCGCCACCGTCCCCGGCGCGACCAAGCCGACACGGATGCCGTGCGGGCTGAGATCGAGGAACAGGGCCTCCGTCATGCCCATCAGGCCGAATTTGGTGGCGTTGTATCCGACGCCGCCGAGGAACGAGTAGCGCCCCGAGCGGCTCCCGAGATTGACGATGTCGGCCGGTTGCCGCTCCGCGGCCGCCGCCTTAAGCGCCGGCAGCGCCGCGTGGCAGCAGTTGAAGACGCCGGTGAGGTTGGTGTCGACGATCTCGGCCCACATCACGGGCTCGATCTGCTCGAAGTCCCTGATGAAGGCGATACCGGCGCTGTTCACCAGCCCATCCAGCCCGCCGAGACTTTCCGTGGCGCGGGCGATCATGCTCTTCACGTCGGCGAGGTCGCGCACGTCACAGGCGGCGCCCGTCACATCCCGGCGTCCTTCGTGCCCGGAAAGGCCGCGCAGCGCCGCGGCCAGCCGTTCGCGGTCGCGGCCGCAGATGAATACGGCATGGCCGGCGGTCCACAGACGGCGGGCAATGGCGAGCCCGATACCGGCCGTTCCACCGGTGACGACAATGCGGCGAGTCGGCACGATCCTAGGCGACCTCGGCCCGCCGGAAGACGCGGTGCACGTGCGGATAGCGCATCAGCATCTTGCCCAGACCGTCGTGGGTCTTGCCGAACTCCCGCACGTACTCCGACAGTTGGTCCCGCTGCGCCGGCGTATGTGCGATCCGGAAATGGCCGGGCTCTCCGCCAAAGGACACGGCGGCGGGCGGGAGCGCAAAATTCGCACGCTCCTGCGCCTTCATATCGAAACGGAACACCCCCTCGATCACGGAATCGAAGTCGGTCAGGTTCACTTTGCGCATCCGGCTGAAGAGCTTCAGCTCGCCGAGGAATTCCGCCATGGCCGCGTCCAGCCGGCCGAGCTCGGCCAGCCACGCGCGTAGCTCCGCGAACAGCACGTCGTTGAGCTCGTCGAACAATGCGAAGAAGGCGCTCGCCTTGCCCATAGACATCTCGTTGGTGCCGCGCTCGTCGCGCAGCATCTCGTCGATGTTAGCCTCCACCCACGCGCTGAGAGATTCGCGATCCGGCCAGAGGCGCGCCGACATGCCGCGCGAGAACTCGTCATACAGCCGGGTGATGCCGGGCGTGAAGCTGCGGCGCTTGTCGAAGAACCGCATGATGAAGTCGAACCACGACAATCCCTGCGCAGCGCATACGCCCTGGATTTCGGCGTAGACCTTGCCGTTGTGGAGGATCTCGACGGTGAGATCCATCTCGCGGCAAGTGACGTAGTCGTCGTAGGACAAGGTCGAGTTTTCGACCAGGATCTCCTCCGATTCGACGGCCACGAAGCTGCGGCCGGCGAGCTCATAGCGGCCGAACGAGCGCGGCATGATGCGATGCTTGGACTTCATCGCGAACTGCCGCCGCGTGCTCGGCGTGTTGAGCTTGGTCTGCGGCAGCATGATCAGCTGATACATGCGAATGTTATCGAAGTTCGCCTGCACCGTGTCGCGCAGCGACTGGCGATGGGCCGCGACCGTTTCCCCCGGCAGGCCGAGGATCAGCTCGCTGTAGGTGCCGGTATCGGCTTTGTTGGCGAGCAGGCCCGCCCCGCTCAGCTTGTCGAGCGAGATGTTGGAACGCTCGACGTTGGCCAGCACCGTCGGATCGGTCGACTGCAGCGATGCCGCCATGTTCAGCGCGCCGTTCAGCATCTGGGCGATCTCGATCACCCGCTCCTTCTGGTTCTTGCCGGTCGAGACGTGGATGTAGCGCGGATAGTTGTGGCGCTTCTGGCTTTCGGCGATCAGGCGGGCCTTCTCGAAGTCCGGCTTGAACATGCCGAAATTGGCATCGCTGATATAGAGGTCGCGCGGTCCGCGGACGCGCTCGGCGATGTAGTTCAGCTCCTCTTCGAGCGAGGCGACGCGCTGCTCGACCACATTGTAGTAGGCGGCCCCTTCGGTGCAGAAGGTGCAACGGAAAGGACAGCCGCGCGTCGTGTGGATCATCGGCGCCAGGTTCTCGTCGAAGAACTTGTCCATCAGCCCCATCACGTAGGGTGACGGCAGCAGCTCCAGCTCGATCCTCGGCAGATCGGGGCCGATCACGATCTCGCCGTCGACGGCATAGTGGCAGTTGGGCAACTCCCGTCGCGAGCGCTTGACCGCCGCCGCGTCGAAATCGGCCTCGGCCAGGGCATCCACGAGATCGACGAAGGCCGGCTCGCCTTCGCGCACGATGTAGAAGTCGATCAGCCCGTACCGCCGCCAGAAGTCCTCGACCTCCTCGTCCTCGAGGCCGTAGTTGGGGCCGCCGAAGACGATCACGGTGCGCGGCCACAGCTCCTTGATGACGCGCACGAACTCGTATTCGAGATGGAAGTTCCACGAGTAGTTTGCAAAGCCGATGATGTCGGGGGGGCGCCGCTCCAGCGCCGCGGCGAAGTCCTCCGGATACTTGAAGAGCTCGATATCGGCCTTTCCCGGACGCTGCTGCCGCAGGTAGCCGCCGATAAGACCGATCGAAAGCGGGAAAACGTTTGAGGACAGCACCAGACCCCGATGGGTCAAGTCCGCGAGGTAGATGGTTGCCTTCCGCGTCATACTCCAGCTTTCTGCGGCCAGTGCCTCGCAAGTGATACCATCGCCCGCCCACCGGTTCCAGTTCACGCCCTCGAACGATCCCGTCCCGGAAAATGCGTGCGCGCCCAAGCAAGCGCTTCGTTTGTACCAATATCCATGAAAAAGCCACCGTATTCGACGGCCAGGATGCGGGGCAGAAGAGCTGGGATGATCTCGGTCGACAAATCCACGACCGGCCGGCCGATCGCCGCGATCCGTTCCACGACTTCCGGTTCGAAGACATAGACCGCCCCATTCGCCAGATTCCCGGGTGGATTCGCGACCTTTTCGTGAAACCCGACGACGCATGCCCGGGCGTCCAGCTCGAGGATGCCGCAGGTGCTGGGCGTCGGCGTGCGGAAGGCCAGCATGGTCATCGCTACCGATCCGCGGGCCGCGAGGTGCGGATCGATGATGTGCGACACGGGCGCGTCCGTGAGGTTGTCGGCATGTGCCACGAAGACCGGCCCCTCGCCCAGCCAGGCGCGGTTTGCCAGCACCGTGCCGCCGGTGCCGAGCAGGCTAGGCTCATGTACCAGATCGATGCGGTGCCGCCACGGCAGCGAAGCGACCACATTCGTCACCTCGTTGGCCAGATGGTGCGTATTGATCAACACCCGCTCGATCCGCGGGTCGGCGAAAAGTGTGTCGAGCCAGTGCGTCAGCAGCGGCCGGCCGGCGATCGGCACCAGGCATTTGGGCACGGTTTCGGTGAGAGGCCGCAGCCGGGTGCCCAAGCCCGCCGCCAACAGGAGCGCACGCATGGTTCCGTCAACCCGCCGGGTAGGCGATCTCGGTGAGCAGCTCGTTCGCCGTAAGCGGGAGGTTGCCGACGCGCGACACCTGGCAAGCGGCCGCCAGCGAACCGAGATAGGTGGCGGTCCAGATATCGGCCCCTGTCCTGAGCGCCAACGCGGTGCAGATGAAGAAGCAGTCGCCCGCGCCAGCCACGTCCTTCGGCACGGCGTTGAATGCCGGCAGGCGCTCGGTACGGTAGCTGTCGTCCTGGCGGCCGTGAATCAGCAACCCTTCGGCGCCGAGAGTGACGACGACATGTCCGGCATCCGCCGCCTTCTGCAGGCGATCGGCCAGGATGACCAGGCCGGAGTCGGCGTCGCGCAGCGCCAGCCGCGCCTCGCGCTCGGTGGGCGTGATGAGCGACATGCCTTTGAATCGGGCAATATCCGACAATTGCGACGACGCCTGGCTGTCCGCCGCCATCATCACGCCGAGCTTGCGGGCGCGGTCGGCGAGCGCCTCCACGAGACGCTGCGGCAGGCAGCCGTAGTTGAAGTCCGAGAACAGCAGCACGTCGGCATCGGCAAGAGCGGCGCCGACCGCGTCCACAAGGCGTTGCTGCTGGTCAGGCTCGATCTCGTGCTGGCGCACGTGATTAACGCGGAGCAACGTCTTGCCCCAGGCGCGGTAGCGCTGCTTGCGCGTGGTCGGCCGCGTCGTATCGACGAAGAGCTCAGCGGCAACCCCGTATCTCTGCAAGGCGTCGCGCGCGAATGTCGCGCTATCGTCGTTGCCCACCACCCCGAAGTATCGAGCTTGCGCGCCGAGGCCACGGGCGTGCGCGGCGACGATGCCGGCGCCGCCGACGAACATCTTGCTCTCGATCGGCGTCACGACGATCGTCGGATCCTCCTGCGACATGCCCAGGGGATCGCAGCTGATATATTCGTCGACGATCAGGTCGCCCACGACCACGACGCGCAGGTCGGCGAAGCGGGGCGGCAACCGGGCAAGGTCGACGATGCGGAAGCCGTTGCGCGCCGGATAGTCGGTCGGCTTGCGGATGGCCGAGAACTGGGTCTCCGAGTATTCGCGCTCGAGCAGCGATCGAGACGCGAATCGCGCCTCGCCGGAACTGAAGACCAGCCGGCCGCCATAGGCTTCGACCGCCGACTGCTCGGAATTGACCCGACCTGCGTACTCCAGGCCCTTGACGACGATCTCCGGCTTGAGGCGGGAGATGAACTGCTCGGCAGGCTCCGCAAGGGCAACAGCCTCGGCGACCGCTCCGATCGCACGAATGCCGGCGAGCCTGTCGGCCTGGGCCATGGTGACGCCGACTGTGTCGTCGGCATTGACGCCGACCACCAGAGGGCCGCCCACCTCCGCGGCAAAGCTCAGCAGGCGGAGGTGACCAGGATGCAGGATATTGAAGTTGCCCGACACGAAGACGATCGGTCCCTTGCCGTCCAGCTTGCGACGGATCTGGTCGGCAGCGCGCTGCATCTGCTCCCCGTGCTGGCTCGGTGATTGATGAAGAGGAAGAGAAGGCGCGCCTGTCACGATAGGCTCTGCGGCATCATCATGGCTCCGTCAGGCATAGCGAACTGTGCCGGGAGCTTCAAGATTCGCGCCGCTAAACAGCCACCAGGGCCTGGATCAGATACCGGAAAATATACTGATGGCGCGGCGTGTTGGGGATGCGCCGCAAGATGCCTTGCGCCAGGGCGCGGTCGCCGGCGAGCTGCGGCCGCTTGTACGCCGCCTCATTGAAGAAATTGCCAAAGCGCATCCACAGCAGGAGTCGCGGCCGCGACTGCGGGACGAGCGCGCGATGCAGCCCGTAGCCGTCGATACAGAACGATTTCCCCGCCGGCCCGTCGAAGCGTCGGGCCGTATGCTCGAACAGCTTCATCGCCAGCGGCGCGATCTCCTCGCCTCGTTCCGAAAGTTTAGCGATGATATCGGGGCCGATACCGCCTGCGCGAAGCGTTTCCTCGAACTTGTCCACCTCATGAGAGGTCTCGACGTAGTAGTGGGCGCCCTCCTCCGGACTCTCGACCGGCGTCAGCAAGGTAAACGCCACCAGGGAACGATAGTCCTCCCAGTCGCGATGAAATACCTGGGAGTATGGATGCGGCTGGCGATGGGGAAAGGACCAGAAGGCGTTGATCGAGTACAGCGTCGGTATGCAGCCGAAATAGCCCTGAGCAACGTCGAGCACCTTGTCGTGCGCCGCGAGTTCGATGATGTGCGGACTCGACCAGAGATCCAGGTAGTCGTAGCAGGCGTAGTTCTGGTCCTGCGGCACTTCATCGATCGAAGCGACACGCGTTGTCCCCATGTGGGCGTCATGGGCCAGCAGAAGCGGTTTCGACCGCAGATGCGCGTGAACGTCGGCGAGTTGCGCCGCATCCAGCCCCATGCCGAGGTCGGCACACCCCTTGTCCTGGACGCTCTTCGCCTCCAACGCCCGGGTCGACGCCGTGACCGGCCTCACTTCGGGAGGCAACACACGCTCAGCCTCAGCGAGGACGTTGGCGACGGCCACCCGGTCGGACGGATGACAGCGGCTCAACCGCACGCCGAGCCGGTGGTTCAGCTCATGAAGCTGCTCTTCATCCGTCAGCCTCTTGAATCGCGACTTCGGTCCGATTTCACCGATGGCGGTTGCTGCCGTCCTCAGGCGCGACAAATCCAGCGCCAGAGCGGCTGGCAAGCGCTCCTGCCGGGTTCCGAAAAGCCTGCTCAACAACGACATTGCCCCGTCCCCAGTCCGTCCCACGCTGCTTTTTCTTTCAGCGGAGCCTCGACCAGACTCGGCCGAACAGCCCTTGCGGCCCCCCTTCGAAAAGAGGCGCCCGCTCGGGCGTGGGTACCTCATCCAGCGTTCCGAAAGCCCGCGCCGATTCGATTATCTCTTGCTTGCGCCGCATCAGCTCTTCGTAGGCCTTCTGCAGATCCGGACCACGCACGACGAGAAGCAGCTCCCGGATGCGCAATTCGTAGACGCCTCGGTGTTCCTTCAGGAAAACAGCGTAATCCAAGTCTGCTTGTGCTTCCGCCATCCCCTAGCTCTCCCCCGTTAGTGCCTCAAGTCAAGGCCCAGGTCATGCCAGCCCATGTTTGCCGTCACACAGGTCAGCGGCGCCAGGCTGCGATAGCGGTCAACGAGTTGGATTGCTTGCCGCGAGGTACTTGCCGGATAACTGGCGGCAGGGCCTTCCAGCATCTCACACGTCAAACCCGGAATGGGCTCGTCGCCGCGCGTCAACACGAGCTCATATGCCTTGTCGGGACGACCGAGCGCCCTTGCGATGACGCGAACGATCGCTCCGGTTTGCATGCAAAACGAGGAAAAGCAGGCAAGCTCGAAAGGGGGAACGGCACGACCTTTCTCGTCGAATACCGGCCAGGGATTGTAGCCTTGTGCTCCGCCCCACGGTCGCGGATCGATGAGTATGATGGCCTTCGATTTACTGTCCACCGTTTGCCGAACGATACGAATGAAATAGGCATATTCGTTTCGACCCAGCTTCATCACGGCATAGTTCGCGTAGACGTTGGCGGCAAAGGCAGCGCCAACCACGAAAGCCATCGTGATCGCCCCCGCCCTTGCGGCGACAACGGGTGACCCGCCGAGCCTTTCGCACAACCACTCGATATTGGTTCGCATCGCAAAGACGAAGATGACGGCGATCAGCGCGGTCGTGGCAACACTTGTCCGATAGGCGACGAATCCGCCAGCCGACGCCAATATCGGCAGGGCGGTCAACACCAGGCAGATGACCAGCACGAGAACAGCAACGATTCCGCTGCGGACCTCCGGCAAAGGCCGCCGCCCGGTCCCGGGCCTTCCCTTGAGGCAAGTCACCAGCGCTGCCAACGCGATCACGATGGCGGTGACGATGTGCGTGTTCGTTTGCGGCAGGAACCAAAGATCGGCCGAGACCGTGAGCAGGTGGCCGAACCGGCGCGCGATCGCCAGCACGTCGGTGTTGTACGCGAACTGATGTCCCGCATACAGGTTCGCCACGTATTCGCTTTTATAGGCACCGGCCGATCCACTGCCCTTGGCCGTGAAGAGCCGGACGATCGGCAAATAGATCAGCGCTGTCGACAAGGAAAAGAAAACAAGATTTGCGCCGATAAAGAGTACGTCGCGAACGGCAATGACAGACCTGTAGGTCGGCGGCGCCCGCGAGAACAGAACGGCGATCGCCGGAAACAGCACGACGAGCAGCGCGTGAGGCGGATAGGTGTAGAGCGCGCATTGATAGATGAGACAGGCGATCCAGACCGGACGCACCAAGCAATAAGCCATCAGCTGGCCAGGAAGCGCGCGATAGTCCCGCTGCGCCACGTAACCTGGGAACGAGAGCATCCGCATATTCGATCGGCTGAGGACCGAATAGCCCACGAAGGCAAGCAGAGGGGCCAACAGATGGGGCGCCCAGGCCGTGGATTCCACCACCGCATAGATGAAGGCCAGACCCAGGAAGGTGGCCAGCGCGACCATGGCAGCGTCCCAGGCACTGGTGTGCAGGCGGGCGGTACAGGTCCTGATCATCAGCCAGCCCAGGACGCCGACGGTCAGCAACGAGAACAGGCGGAACCAGCGGAAATCTTCCGGAGCCTGGACGAACAGCACCGGCAGGTTGCTCAGCAGAGCGGTGATGGGACGGGCGATGGAGACCAGATGCACCGCCTCGTTGTGGAAAAAGAAATGCTCGCTTTTCAGCGCGAGCGCATCGAAGTCGGAAAGGACGCTGAAAACGTTCAGCACGGCCGGCGAATAGGCCAGGGCGATGGCGACGGCAAAGACCAGAAAAGCCCAGCCGGCCCTATCACGATGGAACTGCGCCGAAGACCCCGAAGGCGGTCCGGTCGAACGAGCAGATGAGATCACGTCGGGCAGCGTTTCGACGCCGGCAAAGTCATTGTGGCGGTGGGCTGCGCCAGGCGCCGAAGACCGGACCAAGTTCGCGCGACACGACGCCCACGCTCTGCCGCAACAACGCCTTCTTCTCCGGCGGCAGGTTCGACACGTCTCGAGCGATCTCGGCGGCCTTGTCGGCGACGTCGGCCATGCCGAGCGGCTTGCCGCCGGAGCCGACCGTCATCGCAACGACCGCGCCGATGCCGCCGACGACGAGAAAGAAGATGCCGATCTTGGCAACGAACAGGGACAGCTCCGCGACGACGCCTCGCTGACCGGCGGCGACCTGACGGGAGCGGGCGGGGAGCGGCGCCGGCGCCCCGGAGCGCCTCAGCGCCAGCCCTGCGCGTTCGGCTTCCGCGACCAAGGCGCGCTTGGCACTGGTAAATTTCCGGTAGGCACCCTCAACCGTCCGGTCCGAGGCGATTACCCCGAGATTGGGTTCGTACACAAAAAAACTACCACCGCGTTCGAGAAGCACCGCGGTCGATTCCCCAACTTCTTGTCGTGCCCTCGCCATCTTTAGCCTCTGATGTCGCTTCGTCACTTCATCCTACAGGAGCAGGCTAGCCGTTGCATGCCCATATCGCCGGCCGACAATCCCTGCGGGAGTTGCAGCACTTTTCCTGCCAGTCTAGGAAGGACGCGTGACTGTTGACTCGATCAAGAATGAGCAGGCGCCCACCTACAGGCCTGAAAGAATGAGCGGGCCCAAGGCGCGGCCGCATACGATCGCCCTGCTCCTTCCGACCTTGAACGAGATAGACGGCTTGAAGGCGATCGTCCCCCAAATCGATCGGTCTCTGGTGGACGACATCATCGTGATCGACGGCCGGTCGGTGGATGGGACCGTCGAGTATGCGATGGCTGCCGGCCTGACGATCGTCACCCAGCTGCGCCCAGGACTTCAACGCGCAATCTTCGATGTCGCCCGCTCCCTGCCTCACGACTACATCATCGAGTTCAGTCCCGATGGCAACTGCAAGGTCGACCAACTTCCCGAGTTGGTTGCGAAGATAAGCGAGGGCTACAACCACGTCATCGTCTCGCGCTATCTGAGCCACGCCGTGTCGGAAGACGACGACGTGGTCACCGCCTTCGGCAACTGGATGTTTTCGCGGCTGATGCGGCCGCTTGCTCCCTTTGCGATCACCGACGCCCTGAACATCTATCGCGGCTACCGTCGGGATATCCTGCTCGATCCCGACTTCGAGTTCTACATGTGGGGGCCGGTCCTCGAGCCGCTGGTCACCGGCATGTGCGCCCTGCGCGGGCGGTCGGCCGCGGAAATCCCGGGCGACGAGCCGGTGCGCATCGGCGGCGAGACCAAGCGGTCGATCCTGTACAATGGCTCCATGATCCTTCTCATGATCGCTCGTCTCTATCTGCGTAAGTTCCTTGGGCTGCGACTGTGAGGAGGCCGCGGTCGGTCCCGGGCTGGCCGATTCCACCGCGATTTACGCGACGAAGCTTGTTTCGAGATGCTTGGCCGCGCCGGTGGCGTGATGGAAGATGAGCGCTTGCAATGTATGCCTCGGCAGGTCATGAAGCGCACAAGAATGTTGGGCCCGAGATCGCGGCCGGGCGCCTGCCCGAAGTGATTCTCCGCAGATGAGTGCGACCCCTTACGTCAGCTTCGTCACCTATGGCCGCAACGACGGCTATACGCCGAGCTACATGCGGCGGGTGACCCGGGCGACGGCCTGCCTGGCGGCGCAGCTCGAGAAAGCCGGCATCGATTCGGAGATCGTTTTCGCCGAGTGGAACCCGCCGGCCGAGCGGCCGCTGATCCTCGACTTGCTCGAGCTGCCGGCGTCGCTGCAGCACGTCTCCGTCCGCGGCATCGTCGTGCCCGGCAAATACCATGCCCGCTTCTCCGGTGCCGCCGAGCGCAGCATCCATCCGGCCGAGGCGGCCAATGTCGGCATCCGCCGCGCGCGCGGCCGCTTCGTCACGCCCAAGGCGAGCGACACGTTCTTCTCGCCGGCGACGATCGCCATGATCGCCCGCCTCGACCTCGACGCCGACGCGATCTACCGCATCGACCGGCACGACGTGGCAGTCGACGGCGAGGGCATCTGGGAGCTCGACGACGAGGCGCTGCTCGCCCGGCTGTCGGTCCTGCCCTCGGTGCCGCACGCCTGGATCGACCAGGCGTGGCACTGGCGGCTGCGCAATCTCCATACCAACGCCTGCGGCGACTTCACCCTGATGAGCAGCACCTACTGGCACCGCGTGCGCGGCCACGCGCTGGACACCACCGTGCTGTCGCTCGACATCGATTCCCTGGTGATGCATGCGGCGGCGGCGCTGGGCGCCCGGGAGTGCCGGTGGCCCGACGATTGTCGCGTCTACAAGCCGTCGCATCCCAATGTCAGCGGCGCCCGCGTCAAGCAGGTCTGGGCCCCCTGGCAGCGCGCGCTCGACGAATTCCTGGCGAAAAAGGTCAGCCTGCCCGCCGCGCTGTGGGCGCGCACGGCCTTCGACTATCCCCGCCGGCGGATCCGCGGCATCAACTCGGTCCTCGGGCCGTCGATCGAGCGCAATTTCGTGAAGCCGGCCAGCGGCTGGGCGCGCGGCGCGACACCCCGGCCGACCCAGCCGGAAAACTGGGGCTTGGCCGACACCGTCCTCGAACAGCGGCTGCTCTGCCGGGCGGCCTGGGACTGAGCCCGCTCCGCTCTAGAAATCTACACCGGCCCAGCCGTACTTTCGGTCAGTTCGGTAGCCCGCCTGCGCGGGCGTGAGCAAGCCGGCGGCGACGGCGGCGGCGTGCCAGCTGTCCCGCGCCGCCAGGTGGTTGCCCCTTGCCTCATGGCATAGTGCTTCCTGCGCGTGGAGGCCGGCTTTCAGCCGGGCATCCGCCCCGGGCGGGAGAGCGAATTGCTCCTGCGGTACGGCGGGTCGGTCGCGCGGCGCCCAGAGCCTCGAGAGGCTGCGCCGGAAGGAGTCCTGCCGCGGCGGCGCCAGGCGCTGCGCGTAGTTCTCGTCGTACTGGACGCCGTCGAGAAACACTGGCGGATGCCGCGCCAGCGTTTGCTTCACGAGGTCGTATTCGGCGCGGGCCAGCTCGGGCTTGCCGACGATCAGGGCGTGATTGCAGAAGACGCGGGCATGCCCCCAGATGAACAGATTGCGCAGCAGGGGCTGGTCGTCGAAAAAGCCGCCGGGCGCACACAGGGCCTCGATATTGGCGAGCCGCCCCTCGATGTGGACCAGGGCATCGTGGTGTGAGTTGCTGAGCTGCCCCGGATGCTGCGCGTACTTGGCGAGGACGCTGGGGACGTATTGGACATGGCTGTGGCTGGCGATCCGGCACCACAGCTCGAACTCGACGCAGTTGAGATTCCAGTTCTTCTCCCGCAGGCCAATGGCCGTCAGGACATCGCGGCGGAAAAAGCTCGAGACGAAATACGGCGAATAGTCCGCCAGCAGGTAGTTGACGAGGCTGAAGGGCCCGCTGGTCCACGATCCCGTGACCTTGCCGTCGATGTCGGTGATCAGGGCGTCGCCCGTGATCGCGCCGGTGCTCGGACTTTCCTGGAAAGCCCGCACGGCGCGCTCGACGGCGTCGGGCATCAGCTCCTCGTCGGCGAGGCACGATCCGACGAACTCGCCGATGCAGCGATTGATCGCCCGCCACAGCCCTTCGCTGGGGCCGGAATCCGGCTCGGACACCACCTTGATACGATCGCCGTAGCTGCGCAGGAGGTCGAGGGTGCCGTCGGTCGAGACGGCATCCTGCACGACGAGCTCGATGTTCGGATAGGTCTGCGCCATCACGCTATCGACGGCGCGCCGCAGCGACTTCCCGCCGTTGCGCACGAACATGAAGATCGAGACGAGCGGTTGTCCGCCGAGGCTCATGAATACGCGCCTGAGAGCCCTATGCTGCCGCGGCGGCCCAGCCGTTGATTGCCGACACGCGACAGCATGTCGGCATAGGCATCCTCCAGCCGGCGCGCGAACCCGACCGAATCGCCGAGGCCGTATTCGATCGACATGTCGCGCAGACGGTGGCGCAGCTGGGTGAGACGCGCCGGATCGCCGGCGAGTCGCTTGGCGATGGCGACATACTGCTCGGGCGAGTCGGCGACGAGGTCGGCGCATCCCGCAGCGGCCAGCAGCGACGCGCCGTAGCGCGAGGCGAACCGGTCGTCCTTCAGCGTGATGACCGGCACGCCATGCCACAGCGCTTCGGCGATGCTGTTGCCGCCGCAATAGGGCCAGGTGTCCAGGCTGATATCGATGTCGGCGTAGACCTTCAGCAGCGCCTGTCGGTCGACGCCGTTGGCCAGGGTCAGCCGCTCGGGATCGACGCCCAGGCTGCGGAAGCGCTCGGCCCAGAAGCGCCGGCTGCGCTCGTTGACGATCTGGACGTTCTGGATATGGAGCCGGGACGACGGGACCCGGCGCAGCAATTCCGCCCACAGCTGGACCAGCTGGAAGTTGAGCTTCCCGCCGAAGCCGAAGCAGCCGAACGTCACGTAGCCCTTGCTGAGCGACGGCGGCTCGGCGATCGGCGGATAATTCGACCCTCGGTAATCAAAACAGAAGAAACATCCCGGCAGGCGGTAGATTTCCTCGGAGTAGAATGCCTCGTAGCCGCCCGATGCGGGAAGGCAGATCTCGTCGGCGAGAATGTAGTCGACGTTCGGCACCTGGCTCGACGCCGTGTGATTGAGAAAGCTCACCTGCACGGGTGCGCATCGCAGGGCCATCGCCGGAAAGCGATGGCCGGGCGAGAAACCCGTCAATTCGACCAGAACGTCGATGCCGTCGGCGCAGACCATTCTCCGGAACGCCGCGTGCGACTTCATCGCGGTCTTGTGGAACATCACCCGCTCGGGATCCTCGGTCGTCGTCGAGGTATCGCGGACCACGTCGAAGCATTGCGCGATGTCGGGCGGCAACGGAAACGGCGAATAGCCGTAGATCTCGAAGCGGTCCCTGTCGTGGGCCTGGAACACCCGCGCCATCATGTACTGGATGGTGTCGAGATGCATGAAGGCGCAGTGATAGCCGACGCGGATCTTCCGCCGCCCGTCCCACTGCGGCAGACTGCACGGCTCGATCGGCGCCATCTCCGTCACATGACGCGCCACCCATCGCTTGTGGACCTTGACCAGACTCGCTTCCGTGGCGCCGGGGCGCTTCAGTTCGGCCTGGACCGCCATGCTGTCCTGCATCGCGTCGCCCAGGGACTCGGCGATGCGCCAGTTGTGGATGGCCGTCGCGACCTGGCCGTGGGCGTTGTAGCGCTCGGCTTGTGTCGCATACAGATCGGCGAAGAGCGCCGGCAGCTGGCTGATCTCCCGATCGCCGAGCTTGCGGCTGCGTGCCCGGAAGCCGATGCGGACGAGCGAGCGGCAAAGCGACTGCCAGTGCCAGGCGAGGAAAAGCATGAGGGCTATCGCCGGCAGGCCTTCGAGTGGAATCGGCATCCGCCACATCCGGTGCCAGCGCTCGAGACTGCGCTGCGTCCGGCCGTCGTAGCTCAAGAGATGCGCGACCTTGTCCGCGAGCTCGCGGCGGCGGCGATCCACGGCCCGCGCTCCGACGCCGCGAAGCTCCTCGCGCAGGATGCCGAGCTGATTGGCCATGCATTCGTACTGCAAGGCGGGATCGCCAGCGTCGCCGAAGAAATTGTTCTTGTCGAAAAGCGACTCGACATAGCTCAGATGATCGTCGACCAGCCGGTCGGCGTCCGATGCAGAATTGACGGTATTGCGCGCGGCCTTGCCGTCGACGATCGTCCGGTCGGCGACGACGATCTCGTGATCCATGGCGAGGCGGCACCACAGGTCGAGCTCCACGCAGCCCTTTCGCCAATCGTCCCGCATCAGGCCGCTCTCGATCAGCGCCGAGCGGCGAATGATTCCGCCGTGCGCAGCGATGCGCAGGGGCGTGAACAGCGCCATCGCCAGGTCGAACTGCACGGGTGCTGCATCGCCGTCGGCATCGACCAGCAGGCCACGGCAGGCGACCGCGCCCATATCCGGCGCCTCTTCGAGGGTCTGAACGGCGAATTCCAGCGCATCCGGCGTCAAGCCGGCGTTCGCCGGACAGATCGCGATGTACGCGCCTTTGCAGCGGCGCAGGGCGCGCAGCAGCGCCTCTCCCGGCAAAGAGGTTTCCTGCGAGGCAACGTCAATCCGCGCGTCACTCTCCGCCTGACGGCGGAACCAGCCGAGGGTACCGTCGGTTGACCCCCCATCTTCCACGACGAGCTGCCAATTGACGTAACGCTGCTGGAATACCCTGCCGATCTCTTTTTCGACCGATTGTACGCGGTTCTTACCGTACCAGATGATCGAAACTAGGGGTCTGGACGCAGAAATTGGCGCTCCTACCGGAAGTAACGTCATGAGGTCCTGATACAATACGGAGGCGAGTTCACTATCCTAAAGCATAGATTTGCCGAGTTTGCCGCAGAATTTTCGGTACGACCTTAACATGCCACATGAAGTTGCCGCCCGTCGTCGTCCCGATCATCGAACCACAACTTCTGGTTGATTATTCCTCACAATCCAACCTAGCCTCGCGGCCGGGCGACGAAGAACTGCCGCCGCCGATTGATCGCCAGAACCGCATCGACCGCCGCCGCCGATAGCGGCCCGGCGGTGCTTGCCGCGGCATTCTGATCGGCTTCTTCCGGCTTCAGGATCCCCGGAATGACCGTCGACACCGCCGGAAAGGCCAGACAGAACCGCAGCGCCGCCTGGGCGCCGGCGGTCCCCGGAGCGGCCCCCACCGCCTGGAGCAGATCGCCCGCGCCCTCGATCCAGTTGTCGAGCTGCGCCTGCAACCAGCCCAGCCGGTGATCGCCCGGCGGAAAGACCGTGCCGCGGGCGATCGTTCCCGACAGGAAACCGAAGCAGAGCGGCGTGCGGCCGATGAAGCCTGCGCCCCGCCGCTCGGCCTCGGCCAGCAAGCCGCTCTCGAGGGCGCGCACATCCATCATGTTGAAATTGGCCTGGATCACCGGCGCGCCGAATTCGGCGAGCGCCTCGATCGCCTCGGCGGGGCTCTTGGCCGACACGCCCCAGGCGCGTATCTTGCCGTCGGCCTGCAACCGCGCCAGCGCCCCGCGCAGGCGCTCGTCGCGCAGCGCCTCGGCCGGCGGGTTGTGCAACTGCAGAAGGTCGATGTAGTCGCTGCACAACCGCCTCAGGCTTTTCTTCACCGAGGCTGCGACCGCATCCGCCGAGAAATCCGGCGGTCGGTCCCAGCTGTCGTATCCAGCCTTGGTGGCGATCATAACTTTGTCACGGCGGCCGGCGAAGGCCTGGCCGATCAATGTCTCGCTGTGTCCGTTTCCGTACGCAGCCGAGGTGTCGAAAAAGGTGATGCCGCAATCGAGCGCCCGCGCCAGCGCCGCCAGCGAGGTCCGGTCGTCGGTGTCGCCATAGGACGTCGTGCCGCTGGTGCGGCCGCCAATACCCCAGGCGCCGAAGCCGATCTCCGAGACGCTAAGCCCGGTGCACCCGAGCGCGCGATACCTCACGGCGTGCCCGTGCCGAGGTTGGCGCGCCACCACGCGACGGTCCGCTGCACACCCTCGGCGAACGCCACTTGCGGCTGCCAGCCGAATTTTTCCCGCGCCCGCCGATTATCCAAGGCGAAAGACGTCTTGATAGTCGGTCCGGCCGGGTCGTGCTCGATCCGCAGGTCGCGACCCGACGCGGCGACGATGCGCGCCACCAGGTCCTTGATGCGGATCGCCTCGCCGGCGCTGGCATGCAGCATCTCGTACGGCGCCGTCTGGCGCTCGATCGCGAGCTCGACGAACCGCACGAGGTCGTCGATGTAGATCAGGTCCCGCGCCTCCTCGCCGGTGCCCCAGACGGTGATGGCGCCGGTCCGGCTGGTCATCGCCTTGGTTACCGTGGCGCCGAGCACATGGCTGCGCTCGAGGTCGAACTTGTCGTGCGGGCCGAAGACGTTGGTGTGGCGGATCACCGTGTGCCTGGTCATGCCCAGCCGGCTGAAGAACTCGCACATCTTCTCGATGTAGAGCTTGGTCCAGCCGATGCCGAAGTAGTTGGCGTGCATCTCCCGCGACGCGTCCCACTCCTCTTCGCGCCACGGCGTGTCGCGCGGCTGGTACATCACCGAACAGCTGAAGAACAGGAAGTGCCGCACCTTGTGGTCGAAGCAGGCACGCAACAGCAGCGAGTTCATGACGGCGTTGTCCGTCACGTGGATGTAGGGCGTGCGGACGATGTCGCGCACGCCCGAGGTGGTCGCCGCCGCCTGGATGACGATGTCCATGCCCCGCAGCAGGGCGTTGACCTGGGCGGCCTCGCGCAGGTCGGCCTGGTGCCAGGTGACGCCCTTGGCGGCATATTCCGGCCGGGTGAAGCGCACCGCATGAACCTCGAGGTCGCCGCGGCGGCTCAGGGTCTCGACGAGATTGCGCCCAATGAAGCCGGTGGCGCCGCAGACCAGAACACGGGTGCGGCTCATCCGTGGCCGTTGCCGTTCTGCGCGGTCGGCTCGTAGAGCACGATCTGCGTGCCGCCGCGCTCGAACTGGAACGGCACGGGCAGAAGGCTGCTCAACGACCGCAGCACCGCCGTGCGCCGCTCGGGCTGCACGAAGATCAGCATGAAGCCGCCGCCGCCCGCGCCCAGGAGCTTGCCGCCGTCGGCGCCGGCCTGGCGGGCGGTGTCGTAGATCTCGTTGACGAAGCCCGGCGCGATCTTGCTCGAGAGCTGCCGCTTCAGCTTCCAGCTCTCGTCGAGCAGGCGGCCGAAATCGCGCAGGTCGCCGCTGCCGACCAGGATGCGCTCGCCCTCGTCGACCATCTCGCGCATCGCCTTCAGCTCGGCGGTCTTGCTGCCGATGGTCGAGACCTGCTCGGCGGCGATCTCCGAGGCCGTGCGCGACAGACCGGTGTAGAGCAGCAGCAGGTGCTTCTGCAGCCCCAACAGCCGGTCGGCGCGCACCACCAGCGGCGAGACCTCGAACGAGCCGTCGGTCCGTATGTCGATGCGGTTCAGCCCGCCGAAGGCCGACTGGATCTGGTCCTGGACGCCGACCGTCTCGTTCAGCACCTGCTGCTCGACGAAGATCGCCTCCTCGGCGAGCTTGCGCTTGGAGACCAGCTCGCCGCGCAGCGCGTGCAGGGCATGCAGCAGGCCGACCGAGAAGGACGAGCTGGAGCCCAATCCCGTGCGCGCCGGCAGGTCGCCGTGATGGTGGATCTCGACGCCCTCGCCGATCTTCAGCCATTCGAGGATGCCGCGGATCGCCGGATGGGCAATCTCGCCCGGCTCCTGGACCTGCTCGATCTTCGACCAGACGATGCGGCTCCTGAAATCGAAGAACGGCGGCAGGTAGCGGCAGTGCAGGTAGAGATACTTGTCGATGGTCGTCGCCAGCACCGCGCCGCCATGCTCCCGGAACCACGGCGCATAGTCGGTGCCGCCGCCGAAGAACGAGATGCGAAGCGGGGTGCGGGTGATGATCATCTGCCTAGATCAACGACCGTGAGCGCAGGAAGGCACGGACCTGCTCGGCCACGTACTGGCGTGCGCCGGAGTCCACGTCCTGGTGGTTGCCGAAGGAGAAGGCACCGTCCATGACGGCGTTGGCATGCTTCATGTCGCCGACCACGCGGTGCTCGTACATCTTGAGCGCCGGCTGGCGGGCGATGTTGCCGGCGATGATCGGCCGGGTCTCGACATGCTTGGCGTTCAGCGCCTTGGTGAGCTCGGTCACCTTGAAGCCGGCATTGCCCTTGACCCGGATCGGGAAACCGAACCACGAGTGATGGCCCTTGGGCTGCTCTTCCTGGAAGTCGAAGAAGTCGCCGTACTGGGCGAGCTCGCGGCGGAACCAGGCCGAGTTCTGGCGGCGGACGTCGACGAACTGCTTGAGCTTGGGCAGCTGCACCAGGCCCATCGCGCCCGACAGCTCCATCGGGCGCAGGTTGTAGCCCACGTTCACGAACAGGAAGCGCGGGTCGAACTCGGGATATTTCTTGAGCCAGCTTTCGCGGTCCTTGACCTCGCGCACCCAGCCATGGGCGCGCAGGATGCGCATCAGCTCGGCCAATTCGAAATCGTCGGTGACGGTGATGCCGCCCTCGAGCGTCGTCAGATGGTGCGAGAAGTAGAAGCTGAAGGTGCCGACCCGGCCGAACTTGCCGACCGCCTTGCCGTCGTAATAGGCGCCCAGCGCCTCGCAGCAATCCTCGATCAGGATGAGGTTCTTGCGCTTGCAGATGTCGACGATCGCGTCCATGGCGCACGGATTGCCGTAGACCGGCACGATCATCACCGCGCGGGTCTTCGGCCCGATCGCCTTCTCGATCTCGTTGGGATCGATGTTGAAGGTCTGGGGGTCGATGTCGACGATCACCGGCACCAGGCCGCACTGGATCACCGGCCACACCGTGGTTGACCAGGAGAGCGCCGGCACGATCACCTCGTCGCCCGGCTTGAGCCCGTCCTCGGTCGCCGGGTTGGCGAGCGCAGCCACCGCCAGCAGGTTGGCCGAGGAGCCCGAGTTGTTCATCACGCCGTCGGTCCAGCCGAAGGTCGAGCAGAAGACCTCCTCGAACTTCTTCACCTTGGGGCCCATGGTGACGTAGGTCGACAGCAGGCATTCGAGCGCGGCATTGATCTCGCCGGCGCTGAAGGTCGGCTCGTGCAGCCGCACGACCGGGTTCTTCGGGTCGAACGAGTAACCGAAGTCGGCGGAGCAATAGTCCTCGACAGCCTTGAATACGGCGGCGCGCAACGCGTCTTTGTCCGGCATCAAACCCTCGGGCATTCAGCTAAGCTTAGAACGGGCCGCGGAATTCCGCGACTTCGGCGCTGTCGACCTTGCCCGGCTGCCAGGCCGGGGCCTCGGCGCCGCGCACCAGCCGGTAAGTGGCCTGGGCGATCGACTGCGGCGACGGATAATACAGATTCTCGAGGATCTTGGTCGTCGGGCAGGGAGTCGGCAGGTAGCCCAGCCGCTTGGCGACAAAATGGCGCCGTTCGCCGATCCGCTCGAACACCTCGGACAGGATCTCCGACGAGGCGCCGCAGCTCAGCCAGCCGGTGTCGACCACCAGCAGCCGCCCGGTGCGCTCCACCGAGGCCGCAATGGTCGAGATGTCGAGCGGCGCCAGCGACACCGGGTCGATCACCTCGGCGTCGATGCCGGCGGCCTCGAGCAGGTGCTTGGCGCGCACGCACTCCAGCGCCATGTGGCTGATGCCGACGATGGTGATGTCCTTGCCCGGGCTCAGCACGCGCGCCTTGCCGTAGGGGATCTCGTAGCTCTCCTCCGGCACCACGCCCTTCACGTTATGCAGCATGCGGTGCTCGATCATGATCACCGGGTTGTCGTCGCGGATCGCCTGGATCAGGCAGCCCTTGGCGTCGTGCGGCGTGGTCGGCGCGACCACGCGCAGGCCGGGGATGTGCATGAAGTAGGAGTGGAACGCCTGGCTGTGCTGCGCCCCCTGCCCCCAGCTGCGACCGATGATGGCGCGCACCACCATCGGCACCTTGTGGGCGCCGGCGAACATGTAGCTCATCTTCGCCGCCATGTTGACGAGCTGGTTCATGGCCAGCAGCACGAAGTCCATGCGTTGGTGCACCTGGATCGGCCGCATGCCCATCAGGGCCGCGCCGATGCCGACGCCGGTCATCGCGTCCTCGGCGAGCGGCACGTCGAAGCTGCGCTCGGCGCCGAACTCGCGATGCAGGCCTAGCGTGGTGCCGAACATGCCGCGCGCATCGTCGACGCCCTGGCCCATGACGAAGACGCGGCTATCGCGCGCCATCTCCGACCGTGTCGCCTCGAAAACAGCCTCGCCATAGGTCAGGGTGCGCCCATCGGGCCGCGAAGATTCAGCCCGAGAAGACATGGTCGTAGATTTCCTGGTCCTCGGGGAAGGTGCTGGCCTCGGCGAAGGCGATGGCGTCGGCCACCCGCTTCTCCTCGGCATCCTCGATCGACTTGCGCAGGTCGCCGGGCAGCAGGTCGCCGACGATCTTGAGGTTGTCGCCCTCGATCTTGGCGTCGAGCTCGTCGTCCGGCCGGTACTGGTGGATGCGGTCCTCGCCCGGCCCGACATGGTCGCGCCAGCGATAGGTCATGCATTCGAGGAAGCGCGGGCCGGCGCCGCTGCGCACCGCCGCGACCGCCGCGCCGGCACGCTCGTGCAGCAGCATCGGCTCGTGGTCCTCGATCAGCTCGGCGTCGATGCCGTAGGCCCGCGAGCGCGCGCGCAGGCCGGGGCCGGCCATGCGGTCCTTCACGTGGCTGTAGATGGCGAAGAAGTTGTTCTCGCAGATGAACAGGATCGGCAGCTTCCTGAGCGAGGCGAAGTTCATGCTCTCGTGCCAGGCGCCCTCGTCGGTCGCGCCCTCGCCGAAGAAGCAGACGACGATCGCCTTGGAGCGCTGCATCTTGAGCGCCAGCGCAGCACCCACTGCGTTGGAGATGCCGGTCGCCACCACGGCCGACGTGCCCATCATGCCGACCGCCGGGTCGACCAGGTGCATCGAGCCCGCCTTGCCGCGCGCGCAGCCGTCGACCTTGCCGTAGAGCTCGGCCATCATGCGCGGCACGTCGCCGCCCTTGGCGAGATACAGCGCATGGCCGCGATAGGTGCCGAACACCACGTCGGTCTTGTCGAGGTGATCGCACACCGCGGCCGCCACCGCTTCCTGGCCGATGCTGAGATGCACCGGGCTCTTGATCTTGTCCGTCGGGTAGAGGCGGACGATCTCCTCCTCGACCCGGCGGATCAGATACATCGATCGGTAGAGGCGGGCCGCGGGGCTGTTGCTACGCTCTTCCATCAGGCGGCTACATCGACCTTGTGTTGGCAGTACCAGCGATACATGGCGTCCAGTCCATCGGCAAGCGGGGTGCGCGCCTTCCAGTCGAGCGCGGCCAGGCGGCCGCTGTCGAGCAGTCGGCGCGGCGCGCCGTCGGGCTTGCTGGTATCGAAGACGAGCTCGCCCTTGTATCCGACGGTCTTCGCCATCAGCTCGGCCAGCTCGCGGATCGAGACGTCGACGCCGATGCCGACATTGATCGGCTCGGCCGCCGAATAGCGTTCGAGCACGAAGGCGATCGCGTCGGCTGCGTCGTCGACGAACATCAGCTCGCGCCGTGGCTTGCCCGTGCCCCAGATCTCGACCTCGGGCGCCCGAGCGTCGCGCGCCTCGATCATCCGCCGCATCATGGCCGGCGCGACGTGGCTCATCAGCGGATCGAAGTTGTCGCCCGGGCCATAGAGATTGGTCGGGATCACGGTGATGTAGTCGTCGCCGTACTGCTTGCGATAGGTCGCGGCGAGGCTCGCGGTGGCGAGCTTGGCCACGGCATAGGCCTCGTTGGTCGGCTCGGGCGGACCGTTGCCGATGCTCGATTCAGAGATCGGCTGCGGCGCGCCGACCGGATACATGCAGCTGCTGCCGAGATTGACCAGGCGTTTCACGCCGGCCTTGTGCGCGGCATTCACCACGTTGGCGCCGATCATCAGGTTGATGAACAGGAAGTCGGCCGGCAGCGTCGAATTGGCGTGGATGCCGCCGACCCGCGCGGCCGCCATCACGATCGCGTCGGGCCGCGCCTTGTCGAGCCAGCGCTCAACATCGGCCTGGCGGGTCAGGTCGACCTCCTCGCGGCCGACCGTGAGGATCTCGCAACCGGCGGTGGCCAATCGGCGCACGACGGCTGCACCAACCATGCCGCGATGGCCGGCCACCCAGATTCGCTTGCCGGAGATGTCGAAAACCTTTGATTCCACATCGTCTCCGCGGGAAGGCGGCGGAATTTGACGGCTCGACCCTGCCGGGTCAAGCGATGGTGGCATCCCCTGCCTACCTGCACTAGGTTGCGGCGCCTTTATGGGAACGAGATATGGCGCGTCCGCGAGTTTTGATCACAGGCATCACCGGAATGGTCGGCTCCCACCTCGCCGACTTCCTGCTCGAGAAGACCGACTGGGACATCCACGGCATGTGCCGCTGGCGCAGCCCCATGGACAATCTCGGCCACATCGCCCATCGCATCAACGCGGGCGACCGGGTGTTTCTTCACTACGGCGACCTGCGCGACACGATGTCGATCCGCGAGGTCGTCGCCAAGGCCAAGCCCGACTACGTCTTCCACCTCGCCGCCCAGAGCTTCCCGCGGACCAGCTTCGACGCGCCGCTCGACACCATGGACACCAACGTCCAGGGCACGGTGCGCGTGCTCGACGCGCTCAAGGAGCATGCGCCCAAGGCGGTGATCCATGTCTGCGCCTCGTCCGAGGTGTTCGGCCGCGTGCCGAAGGAGAAGCTGCCGATCGACGAGGAATGCTCGTTCCATCCCGCTTCGCCTTATGCAATCTCCAAGGTCGGCACCGACCTGGTCGGCCGCTTCTATGCCGAGGCCTACGGCATGACGGTGATGACGACGCGCATGTTCACCCACACCGGACCGCGGCGCGGCGATGTGTTCGCCGAATCGACCTTCGCCAAGCAGATCGCGATGATCGAGCGCAATTTGATTCCGCCAGTGGTCAAAGTGGGCAACCTGCAATCGCTGCGTACCGTCGCCGACGTGCGCGACGCAGTGCGTGCCTATTACATGCTGGTCACGGTCAATCCGGTCGCCGGCGCCTACTACAACATCGGCGGCATTCACTCCTGCACCGTCGGGGACATCCTAAACACCTTGAAGTCCTTCTCGCCGCTCAAGGACGACATCAAGGTCGAGGTCGATCCCGACCGCCTGCGGCCGATCGATGCCGACCTGCAGGTGCCCAACACCGCCAAGTTCGAGAAGCACACCGGCTGGAAGCCCGAGATCCCCTACGAGAAGACGCTGCGCGACCTGCTCGATTACTGGCGCGAGCGCATCGCCAACGAAGGCGACCGTTTCCTAACCCGCTGAGCGCCGGTACCAGTCGAGCGTGCCGGCAAGACCGTCGCGCAGCGACATCGCGGGCTGCCAGCCATACCGCGCGCTGAACGCCGCCGCCGATACGTCGAGCGCACCGGCGCCGGTCGCGCGCTCGGGGCGATAGACGATCTCGGCATCGTCGAAGCGGTCGAGCTCGACCAGGGTGGTCAGGACCTGCTTGACGCTGCTGCTGGCGGGGGCCGACACGTTGTAGGCCGCGAAGCCCGGCGCCCGGTCCTGCAGCACCGCGGCGATCGCCGCCGCCACATCGGCGGCGTGGATGAGATTGCGGCTCTGGCTGCCGTCGCCCCAGATCTCGATCGGCCGCTCGCGCTCGACCACGCGGCGGATGAAGGACGGCACGAAATGCGCCGATGCCGGATCGAAGTCATCGTGCGGGCCGTAGACCAGGGTCGGGCGCAATGCGACGCCAGCGCCGATCCGTTGCAGCCGGCAATACCATTCGAGCTGCTTCTCGAGGAAGCGATGGACCCAGCCGACGCCGAACCAGTCGCCCGGCGGGTCGCCTGAGAACATGGCGCTCTCGAGCTTCGGCCCCTCCCCCGGTGGATAACCCGTGGTCGAGCTCACCAGCACGACACGCTCGACGCCTTCCGCCGCCGCAGCCTCGAGGGCGTTGATGCCGATGCGCAGGGTGGTGGTGACCGAACCGACCGGATCGCGCTTGAGCTCGGCCGCCGTCGACAGCCGGCCGGCGCAGATCACCGCGCCCCGCGCGCCGCGCAGGGCCGCCCGCGCAGGGCCCAGCGCCGTGAGGTCGACCTGCCGCCATTCCACGCCCTCGGCCTCGAACGGCGGCCGGCGGTTGGCCGTGGCGACGATCGGCGTGCCCGGCCGCGCCAGGGCCGCGAGGACGTGCCGGCCGATCAGGCCCGTCCCGCCCAGCACGGCGACGGCGGTCATGGAGGATCGAGTTCGGCGACGGCGCCCAGCAGGTGATAGAGCGTGCTGGCGGGCATGAAGTCGGTGGCGGCGGGCCGGCCCGCGGCATCCAGCCGGTCCATCCAGCCGCCGGGCATGACGCCGGTCAGGAAATGCCGTTGCATCAGCTCGGCCAGGGCCAGCGCGCGATCCCGCCGGCCCTCGACCGCATAGGCCTTGATCACCTCCGTCATCGGCCACAGCCGGCGCGAGGGGAGACGCACTGTGCCATCGGCCATGATCTCGTCAGGCAGCAACCCGGCCTGGTCGATGCCATGGCGCTCGAGATGCGCCAGTAGCGCGTCGACGTAGGGCCTCACCGGCGTGCCGGTCTCGCGCTCGTACCAGCGCAGCAGCCAGATCCATTCGCTATGATGGCCGGGCTCGACGATCCGCTCCGGCGACGGCGCCAGCGCGTCGTCGAAATACTCCAGCAGCACGCCGGCCTGCGGCTCGAAGAAATGCCTGGTGAAGAGGCCGAAGATGACGGTGGCACGGTCGAGGTAGCGCTGGTCCCGGGTATTCATCCACAGGTTCAGCAGCGCCTCGAACAGGTGCATGTGCGGGTTCTGCCGTCGCGGCCCCTGGGGGACGGGCAGCGCCTCCACATAGCCGCCGGCCGGCGCCCCGAAGTCGCGATCGAGCTCGGCCAGCAGATCGTCGGCCAGGGCCAGCGGCGCGCGGTCGCCGGTCAGGCCGCCGTAGCTGCCGAGCGCCAGCAGGACGAAGGCATGGGCATAGAGGTCGCGCCGGCTGTCGGCCGGCCGGCCGTCGCGATGCACCGTGAAGACCCAGCCGTGCGGCTGCCGGAAATCGCGCAACATGGAGCGGTAGGCCTGCTCCACGAGGTGATCGGCGACCGTGAACCAGCCGCGCTTGCGGGCCAGGACGTAGGAATGGATCTGCCGCGCCTGCACCGTCAGCCGGTGGGGCGAGTCGCGGTCCGGCTCGCCGTCCGGCGTCAGGCGCTCCTCGAAGCGCTGGTGCTCGAGGTCGAAGCCGCGACTTGCCCACAACGGCAGTGCCTGTTCGACCGCCCAGGTACACAGATCCGAACGCGGCACGGGACTACCTCTTGCCGACAATCTCGGGGATGCGGTCGCGCGGCATGGCGACCACGTTGAGCGACAGGTCGCTGCCCGCGGCGAGCAGCTCGATGCAGCCGGTGCTGGCCGAGAATACACCGATCTCATAGCCCAGCTCGCGCAAGGCGGCGATCAGCCGCTGGGCGTCGCTGCCCTGGCCGCGCAGCGCCTTGTCGCTGATCTCGAGCACGATCACGGGCTGCGTCCGGGCGAGCACCTCGCGGGCGCCGGCGATGACGCTCGCCTCCGCCCCCTCGACGTCGATCTTCATGACGTCGATGCGGTCCAGGTCCACCTCGCTGGCCAGCGCGTCGAGCATGCACACCTTGACCTGCTCGACGCTCTCGGCCTGCACGCCGTCGTTGGCGAAGCGGCCGAGCGTGTTGTGGCCCGAATGCGCGCTCTGGGCCAGGCGCAGCTCGGCGGTGCCGCAGGTCGCGCCCAGCGCCAGCGGGATCACCGTGACGTTGCCCAGGCTGTTGCGGGCGATGTTGCGCTCGAGGTTGGCCCGCTCGCGGGTGCTCGGCTCGACCGCCAGCACCCGGCCCGACGGGCCGACCCGCTGGGCGGCGAACAGCGTGTAGTAGCCGTCGTTGGCGCCGACATCGACGAACACCATACCGGGCTTCAGCACCCGGTCGAGGAAGGCGAACTCGTTGGGCTCGAACGAGCCGCAGACATAGAGGCAAAGGCTGTTGTCGTTGCCCAGCAGCACGTCGACCGTGGTGCCGTGGTACCATTTGAGGGTCAGCGGCACCGACAGGCGGCCGCGCGCGGCCTCCCACAATGCCCCGCGGCGGCAGGCGAGCCAGCGCCGTTGCTCATAGTATTCGCAGGCAAAGCGCCAACTCGGCTGGGTGCGCGGCTCGGGCGCGGCCGGCGCCAGCAGTGCGGCATAGGCACTGCCCATCCGGGGCGAGCTGGCGAGCAGCCACCGTCCGAAGTTGTCCAGATGATAACCAAGACCGGAAGCGACCACTTCCCACAAGTTCGCCGTCTTCCGCGGTCGCAGGCCGTCTGGCACGTCTATGCTGAGCCTCCCAATTCGTCTAATCGGCTAAACTACCGGCTGGGGAGCGTCAAGTTGCGGTAACGGCGATGCTGCCTATAATACCCGCCCTCCTCTCTATCAAAGCATCCGGTTCAATGTTCGCGCCGTTTCTCCGCGCCCTGCTCGCCGTCACTCTGGTCCTCGGTTCCTTCACAGCTGCATCGGCGCAGACGCTCCGCGTCGTCGCGCGGGTCAATGATGACGCCATCACCGACTTCGAGCTGCGGCAGCGCATCACCTTCGCCGTCCGCAGCGCCGGCATGCAGGAGACGCCCGACCTGCAGCAGCGCCTGGCCCCGCAGATCCTGCGCCAGATGATCGACGAGCGCCTGCAGATCCAGAACTCCAAGGGGCTGGGCGTGAAGCCGTCGGAGGCCGAGGTCAACCAGCGGGTCAGCGAGATCGAGCGCACCGCCGGCATGCAGCCCGGCCAGTTCAAGGTCTACCTGCAAAGTATCGGCGTGCCCTACGAGATCGCCTCGCAGCAGATCGAGGCGTCGATCGCCTGGACCAAGATCGTGCGCCGCCGCGTGCGACCGCAGGTCGACGTGTCGGATGCCGAGATCGACGATGCCATGCAGCGCATTCGCAACAACGTCGGCAAGACCGAATCGCGGGTCGCCGAGATCTTCATCCCGATCGACAAGGTCGAGCAGGCCGACGAAGCCAAGCGCAGCGCCGACCGCGTGCTCGAGCAGCTGCGCCGCGGCGCCGCCTTCGCCGCGCTGGCGCAGCAGTTCTCGCAGGGCGCGACCGCCCAGCAGGGCGGCGACCTCGGCTGGATCCTGCCCGGCGCGCTCGATCCGACGCTCGATGGGGTGATGGAGAAGGCGCCGCTGCGCCAGGCCACGGACCCGATCCGCTCGGCGGCCGGCTATCACATCCTCTACGTGATCGACCGCCGGCCCTTCGCCTCGGCGCGGCCCGACGACATGCGACTGAACCTGGTGCAAATGACGCTCGCCCTGCCGGTCAACGCCTCGCCCGACGAGGTGGCTCGTGCGACCGGCGAGGCGCAGAAGTCGATCGCCGGCGTGCGTTCCTGCCAGGACCTGCACACGCGGGCACGCGAGCTCAAGGGCGCGACCTCGGGCGACCTCAACAACATCCGCGCCGGCGACCTCGCCGCCAACCGCGAGATGTACGAGCAGATTCCCAAGCTCAACGCCGGCGGCGCCGCCGGCCCGTTCCGCGTCGCCGAGGGCCTGCAGGTGGTCGCGCTGTGCAGCAAGGAAGGCACCGGCGGCATGCCGACCCGCGATGTCATCTCGCAGCAGATCCTGCTGCAGAAGCTCGAGGCGGCGAGCCGGCGCTACATGCGCGAGCTGCGGCGCGTCGCCACCATCGACATCAAGCAGCAGCAATGAGCCGACTGCCGCTCGCCGTCACCATGGGCGAGCCGGCCGGAGTCGGCGGCGAACTCAGCCTGAAAGCCTGGCTGGCACGCGACGAAGGCACGCGGCCGTTCTTCGCGATCGATGATCCGGCGCGACTGGCGGCGCTGGCCGGCAAGCTCGGCCTCGCCGTGCCCGTGCGCGAGATCGTCCAGCCGGCCGAAGCGGCCGCCGTGTTCGCGACGGCGCTGCCGGTGCTGCGCGTGAAGCTCAAGGCCGCGGCCATGCCGGGCCGGCCCGATCCGGCCAACGCCGCGCCGACCCTCGAGGCGATCGAGCGCGCGACCCGGTTTGCGCAGGCCGGCGAGATCGCGGGCTTCGCGACCAACCCGATCCAGAAGAAGACGCTGCACGACGCGGGCTTCAGGCATCCCGGCCACACCGAGTTCCTGGCCGAGCTGGCGGGCGGCACCGACGTCGCCATGATGCTGGCCTGCCCCGCGCTCAGGGTCGTGCCGGTCACCATCCATCTGTCGCTGGCCGACGCGGTCGAGGCGTTGACGCCCGAGGCGATCGTGCGCGCCGGGCGCATCACCGCGGCGGGGCTGAAGTCGCTGTTCGGCATCGAGCGGCCGCGGCTGGCCGTCGCCGCGCTCAATCCGCATGCCGGCGAGCAGGGTGCGATGGGCGACGAGGAAAGCCGCATCATCGCGCCGGCGATCGAGGCGCTGCGCAGGGACGGCCTCGACGTGCGCGGGCCCGCCCCCGCCGACACGCTGTTCCATCCGGCGGCGCGCGCGACCTACGACGCGGCGCTGTGCATGTATCACGACCAGGCGCTGATCCCGATCAAGACCATCGACTTCTCCGGCGGCGTCAACGTCACGCTCGGCTTGCCCTTCGTGCGCACCTCGCCCGACCATGGCACGGCGCTCGACATCGCCGGCACCGGCCGCGCCGACCCGGCGAGCCTGATCGCGGCACTCGCGATGGCCGACGACATGGCGCGCCGGCGCGGGACCTGACGATGGACGTGGCGGCCCTGCCGCCGCTGCGCGAGACCATCGCCAAGCACGGGCTCGATGCCCGCAAGCGCTTCGGCCAGCACTTCCTGCTCGACCTCAACCTGACCCGCCGCATCGCCCGCGCCGCCCAGCCGCTCGACCAGGGCACCGTCATCGAGATCGGCCCCGGCCCCGGCGGGCTGACCCGTGCCCTGCTCCTCGAAGGCGCCGCGAAGGTCGTGGCGATCGAGGTCGATCCGCGCGCACTGGCTGCGCTCGCCGAGCTGCAGGCGGCGTCGGGCGAACGGCTGCAGGTGATTGAGGCCGACGCGCTCAAGATTGATCCGGCGAGCCTCGGTCCGGCGCCGCGCCGCATCGTCGCCAACCTGCCCTACAACATCTCCACGCCCCTGCTGGTGCGCTGGCTGCAACAGGCCGATGCGATCGCCGACATGGTGCTGATGTTCCAGAAGGAGGTGGTCGACCGCCTGGTCGCCACGCCGCGCACCAAGGACTACGGGCGGCTGTCGGTGCTGGCCCAGCATGTCTGCGAGATCCGCCGGCTGTTCGATATCCCGGCCGCCGCCTTCGTGCCGCCGCCCAAGGTGACCTCGTCGGTCGCCCGCCTCACCCCGCGCCCATCGAACCAACGCCTGGCCGACCTCGCGCCGTTGGAGAAGGTCACGGCCGCCGCCTTCGGGCAGCGCCGCAAGATGCTGCGCGGGGCGCTGGCCGGCATCTTCGCCGACCCCGTCGCCACGCTCGAAGGCATCGGCCTTTCGCCGACCGCGCGAGCGGAGGAGTTGTCGGTCGCCGATTTCATAACGCTAGCGGAGATGCCCTCTAAATGACGACCGGATGGATCGACAAGGCGGGAAAGGCTGCCCTCCTGCTGGTGTCGTGCGCGTTGACGCTCTTCGCCGCGGAGTTCGTCGTGCGGGCCGTGGATGGCCTGCCGCTGGCGACGGACTGGCTTCCCGACACGGTTGATCGCGATGCAAGCATCTCGATCATGAAGACCATCGCGCGGGCGCCACACGTCTCGCCGGACTGGTTCCGAAGCGATCCGCCGCCGCTGCCCAACCGTCATGCGCCGCCCCGCGAGTGGACAGAGGCCTATCGGGCGTTTCCCGCAGTTCCAGATTTAGCCACGCACACGTTCCGGCCGGCGGAGCTTTACAAGGCGTGGAACGCCGTAGCGGTCGGCCCGCCCTGCCGCAACACGTTCCTGCGGCAAGCGCCGCATTGGGTCTACCTGTACCAGCCTGCCGACAACGACCGCTATCCGCTCTATCGATTCTTGCCCCATGCGACCACGCCCCTCGGCCTCGTGACCAACCAGCTCGGCTGGCGCGGCCCACCGACAACCGTCGAGAAACCCCCGGCAACCATCAGGATCGTGTTCGTCGGCGCCTCAACGACGGTCAACAGCCACTACTATCCCTTCTCCTATCCGGAGTTCGTCGGCCATTGGCTCAATCTGTGGGCTGCGGAACGCGGACTGGACGTGCGGTTCGAAACTCTCAATGCCGGCCGCGAAGGGCTGATGTCGACAGACATCGCCGCGGTGATCCGCAAGGAGGTCCTGCCGCTCGCACCGGACCTGGTCGTCTACTACGAGGGAGCCAATCAGTTCATCCTGTCCAAGATGCTGAAGGACGCCCCCAGCTCGGCACCGGCCGCGACGCCGCCCGGCACGTCCGAGGGACCGTTGGCCGCCGCACTTCGCGACGTTGCCCACCGGTCCGCTCTCGCACGCAGGCTGCGGGCGGCGATTGGTCGTGTGCGCCGTCCGGGCGGCGAGGAACTTCCCAAGCCTGACTACCAAATGACATGGCCGGCGGGGCTCAGTGAAAGCGAGCCCGACCTCACGCGGACCGATTTGCCGATCAATCTGTCGACAATCCTCCCGGACCTCGAAAGCAACCGCGCCACGCTGGAGGCCGCCGGCTCGGAGCTGGCCGTGAGCTCGTTCAAGTGGATCGTTCACGACGGCCTCGTCCTCGATCCAGTGCGACATCAGGCGCTGTGGCAACACCTCAATCTCGGGAAATGGCCGTTCACCTACCGCGATCTTGCGCGCATGGCGGCGTTCCAGAACCGGGTCCTTGCCCGGTATGCCACCCAGCACGGGCTGCCATTCATCGATATCGCCGGCCAGACACCGGACAATCCCGATCTCGCCACGGACGCGATCCACTTCAGCTACGGCGGCGTCCGCCTGCATGCCTGGATCGCCCTGCAGTCCCTGGTGCCCCTGATCGAACGGCGGATCGCCGCGCACGTCTGGCCCACCCGGCCGAAGGCCGAACCGGCCGCGCCCCCGGGCCTGTTCTTCCAACCGCAGATCTACTCCCTGGACGACTGTTCCGACCGGGGAGGTCACTTGACAAAATAAGTGAGCGCTCACTAGTATCAGAGTCCATGATCCGGTCCACTGCCTTCAACCTCTATGCCTACATCCTCACCCTGCTGGCGGCGCTGGTCGGCATCGTGCTGTCGCCGATCCCCAGCCCCCGCCCGCTGCGGTCGCTGCTGCAGGGCTATGCCCGGGCGATCCGCTGGGGCATGCGCTGGATCGGCGGAATGATCGTCGAGATGCGCGGCCATCCGCCGGCCCAGGGGCCCGCCCTGCTCGCCTGCAAGCATCACAGCGAGATCGATGGCTTCCTGCTGGCCGCCCAGTTCCCCGGCATCGCCTTCGTCGCCATGGAGGAGCTGTTCCGATTGCCGCTGATCGGCAAGATCCTGCACCGCCTGCAGATGATCCGGGTCGATACCGGCGGCGGCGCCCGCGAGCGCAGCAACCTCGCCCGCTATGCCAAGCGCGCCTGCGACAGCGGCCGCACCATCGCGATCTATCCCGAGGGCTACCTGATGGCGCCGGGCGAACGCGAGCGCTACCGCTCCGGCATCTACTACCTGTCGCGCGATCTCGGGCTTCCCGTGACCCCGGTCGCAACTTCGGTCGGCCTGCTGTGGAACCGCCGCGACTGGCGCAAGAAGCCCGGCCGGGCCGCGGTCGAGTTCCTGCCGCCGATCGCGGCGGCCGGGCTCGACAAGGAGACCTTCATGCACCGGCTGGAAGACGCCATCGAGCAGGGCAGCGACCGCCTGATCGCCGAATTCTCGGGCCGCCCCTACAAGCCCTCGCAGCTGGTGCTGCGCTCGCGCGGCCAGACTGCGCCGATCTCCGGCGGCTCAGCGTCCCTCGCGTAGGGCCTTCACGAAGTTCGACAGGCCGATCTGCCGCTCGCGTTTCAGCCGCTCGGCGGTCAGGATCGATTTCAGCTCCATCAGGCTGGTGGCGATGTCGCGATTGATGATGGTGTAGTCGTACTCGGCGTAATGGCTCATCTCGTCGGCCGCCTTGCCCATGCGCTTGGCAACGACGTCGGGCGAATCCTGGGCACGCGTCCGCAGGCGCTTCTCCAGATCGCGGGTCGAGGGCGGCAGGATGAACACCGTGACCAGATCGTCGCGGCCCTTCTCCTGGAGCTGCTGCGTGCCCTGCCAGTCGATATCGAACAGCACGTCGCGGCCGGCGCTGAGCGCCGCCTCGACCGGCGCCTTTGGCGTGCCGTAGTAGTGGTCGAACACCCGCGCATGCTCGAGGAACTCGCCGCGGTCTCTCATGCCGCTGAAGGTCGCGGTATCGACGAAGCGGTAGTCGACGCCGTCCTTCTCACCCGGACGGCGGGCGCGCGTCGTGGCCGAGACGCTGAGCTGGATCTGCTTGTCGTTGTCCAGCAGCTGGCGCGATAGCGTGGTCTTGCCCGCGCCCGAGGGCGAGGACAGCACCAGCATCAGGCCGCGCCGCTGGATCACCGGCGCCTCGTCATTCGACATTCTGGACCTGCTCCCGCATGCGCTCGACGGCGCCCTTGAGATCGATGCCGATGCGCGTCAGCTCGATGTCGGCCGACTTCGAGCACAGCGTGTTGGCCTCGCGATTGAACTCCTGGCAGAGGAAGTCGAACTTGCGGCCGACCGGATTGTCCGGCCGCGCCTCGTGCAGCAGGCTGCGCGCCTGGGCGATGTGGGCAGTGAGGCGATCGAGCTCCTCGCGCACGTCGGCCTTGCCGACCAGCAGCGCCGTCTCCTGCGCGAAGCGCTCCTCGCTGAGCGCCGGGACGCGGCCCAGGAGCTCGTTGAGCTGGGCCTCGAAACGCTGACGCACCACGCCGATCTGCGCCTGGGCGCGCTCGGCGGCGCGGCGGCACAGCCCGTCGATCTCGTCGACATGGCCCTCGAGCACGCCGGCCAGCGCCTTGCCCTCGCCGGCGCGGGCATTGGCCAGCCCCTGCAGCGCCTCGCCGAGGGTGCGCATGACCGCCGCGTCGAGCGATGCCAGTTGCTCCTCGTTCTCGGCACCCTCGTCTTCCTCCTCGATCACGCCGCGCACGCGCAACAGGCCGTCGGCGGTCGGCGCCGCGGCGCCGGTGCCCTTGCGGACTTCCTCGACCAGCGCGCCGAGCTCGGCCAGCAGCGCGCGGTTGATGCGCAGCGGCTTGGCCTTGGCCTCGCTGGTCATGGTGAGGGAAAGCGCCACGTTGCCGCGCTTCAGCCGCGTGCCGGCGGCGGTGCGGGCGGGGTTCTCCAGGCGGTCGAAGCCTTGCGGCACCCGGCAGCGGACCTCGAGATTGCGTCCATTGACGCTGCGTGCTTCCCAGACCCAGCGCCGCCGCTCATCCGCGCCCTGCGCCCGGGCATATCCCGTCATGCTCGAAATCAAACGATCCGCTCCACTGGCCCCGTCGTGGCGAGGCCCCTTACTATTATCGCATGACAAAGTCATTCGCGAGCATCGTCATCACCGGCGCTTCGAGCGGCATCGGCGAGGCGCTGGCGCTCGACTATGCCGCACCTGGCATCGCCCTGGCGCTGTGCGGCCGCGATGCCACGCGCGTGACCGCCGTCGCGGACGCATGCCGCGCCAAGGGGGCGGCTGTGGATGACTCGGTCCTCGACGTCACCGACCGCGCCGCGCTCGCCGCCTGGCTGACCCGCTTCGACGATGCCCATCCGGTCGACCTGCTGATTGCCAATGCCGGCATCTCGATCGACGATGGCCGTTCCTCGCTCGGCGATTTCGGCCGCATCCGCCAGACCATGGCGGTCAATGTCGATGGCGTTTTGAACACCGTCGAGCCGCTGGTCGGCCGCATGATCGCGCGCAAGCGTGGGCAGATCGCGGTGGTGTCCTCGCTCGCGGGCTTCATCGGCCTGCCCTACTCGGCGTCGTACAATGCCAGCAAGGCCTGCGTGCGCGTCTGGGCCGAGAGCCTGCGCTACGTGCTGAAGAAGAATGGCATCGGCGTCAGCGTGATCTGCCCGGGCTTCGTGGCAACTCGCATAAATGCTGAATCGACGTTCAAGATGCCCTTCCTGATGACCGCGGCGCGGGCCTCCGCGATCATCCGGCGCGGCCTCGCGCGCGACAAGGCGCGCATCGCCTTCCCGCTGCCGACCAAGGCCGGCGTCTGGTTCGGCGGCCTGCTGCCCGGTGGCTGGACGGCGCGGCTTCTGGGGGCATGAAACAGAAACGATACAGACGAATGCTATAGAGAGCTGCCGCAGTTGCTTACCGCCGAGCGGCGCCACCCGAGGTTTGTATCGTTCCCAGAGGTGAGATGCCGGCGAGCCCCAGCGATCCGTCGTCACCTAGATTCTCGGTCATCTGGCCCCATGGCGGCAGCCTCAAGGCTGCGTCGCACTGCATTTCCTCGCTCGAAGCGCAGCCCTGCTCCGATTTCGAACTGGTCCTTCACGATGGCGAGTCCTCGGAGGGCGCGGCCGGGCTCGTCGGCGCGACAAGGCAACGCAACTGGTCGTTGCGGCTGGTGCCGGGCGGCGCCGGCAGCAAGGGCGAACGACTTCTGGATCTGCTGAGGCATTGCCAGGGCGACTACATCGCCTTCCAGCCATCCGAAGGTCGGCTCCGGCCGCAAGCCTTCGATCTGGCCGTGCAGAAGTTCCGGCAGATGCCGGGCATCGGCGGCCTCTGCGCCAGGAACTTCCTGGTCGCCGCCGACGGGAAGGCGCTGCCGAACGTCGACATCGTCACGTTGCTGTTCACCCTGTACCGGCCGTTCCTGCCGGCAGGCTTCATCGACCGCCGCGCCTTGTCCGCCTCCGGCCTGCAGGAGGATGGATGGTTCGAGAGCGCCCTCGATCTGGATCTGTGGTCGAGCCTGGCGATCGATCATGGCATCGGCCACCTGGACGACGACGTGCTCGACGACACGGGCCGCATCCCGTCCTGGGATTGGCTCGGCGGCGATGCCAGGACGGACCTGGCCGATCGGATCGCCGTCGTTGCGCGGCTCTTTTCCAGCGAAGGTTTCTTCGGCCGCGACCCCGTGCTTGCAGCCGAGAGCACGGCCAATCAGGCGGCTCTTCTGTGGCAGCACTTCCGCGCGCTCGGCGTCGAGGAGATCGAGTGGCTCGTGACGGTGCCGCTCAACGCCGCCGTCCGGGAGTTCCAGCCGCCGGCGGAACCGCACTCGCAGCATCAGCGCAGCCTTCACCGGCTGCTGTGCGCCCGCAGCGAGAATCTCGGACTCCTCGAGGCGCCGATCCAGCGGCTGCTCGCGGCCGCGGCGCGGGCGAACCGACCCTTGTCCGGGCGCATGGCGCGCGCTCTTTGGAACGCGCCGCTCTACGGCCCGTGGCTGCGCAGCAAGATAATCCTTCGTACCGTGCCGAAAGCCGACTTCCACAGGTTGGCGCCGACACGGGAGGAGATGTTCGCCGACCTCTATGCCCATGTCGCGGAGCTCTACGCCGCGCGCGGTCAGACCGACCTTGCGCTCGCGATGTGGGAGCGCGCGCGGCCGCACGCCGACGAGACCGGCGACAGCCGCGCGAACCAGGAGCTGCTCCGCCTGCCCGAGGTGACCGACGCCCTGATCGCCGACCACCAGAAGAAATGGGTGGACCGCCACGTCGCCCATCGCGTCGCCGTCGCGCCGGCGTCGGCGAGGCGCTCGACGGCCGGCCGCAAGATCCGCATCGGCTACCATTGCTCGTTCATGAACTCCGACACCATCCGCTACCAGATGCGCGACGTCCTGCGGGCGCATGACCGGGGCGGATTCGAGATCCATGGCTATGCCGCCGGCCCGGTGGTGGAAGACATCCGCGGCGCTTACGACGTGGTGCACGACACGTCGAACGCCACCGACAGCGAGCTGTTCGCCGCGCTGGTCCGCAGCCGGGGAATCGACGTTTTCGTCGAGCTCTCCGGCTTCTCGCCGGGTCACCGCTTCGCGGCGATGGCGCACCGCTGCGCGCCGGTGCAGGTGAGCTTCCTCAATCACACCGGCTCGAGCCATGTGCCCAACGTCGACTACATCCTGGCCGACGAGATCTCGCTGCCCACCGGCAGTCCGGACGAGGCGCATTATTCGGAGCGCATCTGGCGCCTGCCGAACTGCTTCTTCTGCTTCGATTACCGCGACTCGCACGCGCCGGACATCGTCGCGCCGCCGTCAGCCAGCCGTCCCTACGTCACGTTCGGCTGCTTCGGCAGCGGCAGCAAGCTCAATCGCCCGCTGCTCGAGCTGTGGGCGCGCCTGCTGCACGCCGTGCCGGACTCCCGGCTATGGCTGCAGAACCCGCAACTCGCCAGCCCGAGCAACCGTCGGCTCATCGCGTCTCGCTTCGAGCATCTAGGCATCGACTGCCGGCGCCTGATCCTGCGGCAAGGCGCGCCGCGCGACCGGCTTCAGCAAGCCTTCGGCCAGATCGATGTCAGCCTCGACACCTGGCCGTACTGCGGCGGCAACACCATCGCCGAATCGTTCTGGATGGGCGTTCCGGTCGTCACCTTGAAAGGCGACCGGTTCAGCGCGCGCTACGGCGCTTCGCTGGTGACGGCGGCCGGCTGCGCCGACCTCGTCGCCGAGACGCCCGAGCAATACATCGAGATCGCCGCCGGCCTCGCCGCCGACCTGCCGCGCCGGCAGAAGCTGCGCCCCGCGCTGCGGCAAATGTCGATCGACCACGGCCTCGGCGATTCGACGGCGTTCGCGCGGACCCTGGAGAACGCCTACCGCGAGATGCTGGCGCGCGTCGCGTGCCTCACTTGAGCTGGTGCGTCAGCAGCGCCGCCGCGCCACCCTGCTCGCGGCCGTACTTCAGGAGCGCCGCTCGGCCGCCGGCGGCATAGGCCGCGACCGCACCCAGGAGCTTGCGGAGCTGGTCGGGACTGTTGCGGTCGAACTTGCAGTAGGCGCCGCGCGTCAGCCTGGCGATCTGCGGGAAGAGGCGCGACGCGACGCGGTCGTCGCCCTCGTGGAAGACGAACACCGGCAGGCCGATCAGCCCGAGCTGGCCCGCGAGGTGGCCGATCTCGTCGACATCCTCCTCGCAGCAATCGCCGACGAACACGACGGCATCGATCCGGCTCTCCTGCCGCTGCTCGGCGGCATAGCGCAGCACGCGGCCGATCTGGGTGCGGCCGGCGAGGCAGCGCACCGCGCTCATCAGGCGTGCGAGCTCGCGGCCGTCGGAGGTCCAGCGGCTGACCTTGAACTCGTCGAAGCCGCGATAGAAGGCGAGCCGCACGTCGAGCCCGCCCAATCCTTCGGCGGCGATGAACATCTCGCCCTGGATGCTGCAGGCATGGTCCCAGGTCGGCTCGCGGCTTGCGGTCGCATCCATGGCGAACAGCAACCGGCCGCGGGTGCCGGCGGGCCGTGCCGGCAGGCGGGAAACTTCCTGCACGAAGGTGTCCACCGAGGTGGTCGTGACCGCTTTGGTCATGCCACCGATATGGTGCGGTTTCTTTGCGCGCGCAATCTCATCCGCTATAAGGCGCGCCTCATGGGCGGGTCCAAACGGCGTTCCTCCTGGTGGGGCGACGCCCTGCTGATGCTGGTGTCAATCGTGGTGAGCGTTGCCGTCGCCGAGGCGGTGGTGCGCGTGCTGAACGGCCAGCCGCTGCTCGCCTTCCCGCTGCCCGACGCCCACGACGAGGGCGTGCTGAAGCCCGGGCAGGTCGACGCGATCGCGCGCGCACCGGGCGTCGACCGCGCCTGGTTCTTCACCGACCCGGCGCCGCTGCCCAACCGCCAGCCGCCGCCCGACGGCTGGCAAAGCCTGTTCATGGACCTGCGCGAGAAGCTGTCGCGCAATTCGTCGTTCCAGCCCAACGACGTCTTCAAGGCCTGGAACACGGCGTTCGCCGGCAGCGATCCCTGCCAGCATCCGTTCCTCAAGCAGGCGCCCGGCCAGCTCTATCTCTACGATCCGGCCGACGGAAAGGCCTCGCCGCCCTACCGCTTCTATCCCAACGTCACCCTGCCCGACCGGCTGGTGACCAACCAGATGGGCTGGCGCGGCGCGCCGATCGAGGTGCCGCGGGGCCCGCGCACCATCCGCATCGTCTTCACCGGCTCCTCGACCGTGGTCGACGGACACTTCGCGCCGTGGTCGTACCCGGAATATGTCGGCCACTGGCTGAACAAGTGGGCTGAGGCCAAGAAGCTCGACGTGCGCTTCGAGGTGCTCAACTCGGCGCGCGAGAGCAACGCCTCGACCGACATCGCCAACATCGTCCACAGCGAGGTCCTGCCGCTCCGGCCCGATCTCGTCGTCTACTACGAGGGCGGCAACCAGTTTCGCCTCGATTCGATCGTCGAGGACGTGCCCAAGGGCGCGGCGGTGCGCCCGCCCGGCACCGGCGCCAGCCTCACGCCGGACTGGCTGCGCGCGGCGTCGCGCTGGTCGGCGCTGCTCGGCCGCGTGCAGGCGGCGATCGGCTTCGCGGCATCCGACCTCGACGGCAAGGAATGGCCCAAGCCCGACTACAAGGTCGTGTGGCCGACCGGGCTCGACGAGCAGGATCCCGACCTCAACTATCCCAACCTGCCGGTCGACCTGAACAAGATCCAGCGCGACCTCGACCGCATCCGGGCCGATCTCGGCGCGATCGGCAGCGACTTCGCGCTCTCCTCCTTCGCCTGGATGGTGAAGGACGGGCTCGTGCTCGATCCGATCCGCCATCGCTACATCCTCGAGCAGCTCAACATCTCGAACTATCCCTACCGCTATCGCGACCTCGAGCGGCTGGCCAAGTTCCAGAACCGGCTGTTCGCCAAGTACGCGCGCGTCAACAACGTCGCCTTCATCGACGTCGCGGGCCAGCTGCCGCTCGATCCCGATCTCTTCCTCGATGCGGTGCATGCGAGCCACGCCGGCACGCGCATGCGCGGCTGGATCACCTTCAACCAACTCGTTCCGCTGATCGAGAGGCATCTCGCCGACAAGTCGTGGCCGCGGCCAATGCCCGATCCGCAGCCGCCGCTGCCGACCTTCACGCCGCGCCATATCATCCTGAGTTGCAAGGCGGCCTGAGCGGTTTTTCCGTCCCTGGATTGTGATATTCCTCCCCCGTCATCGGGGGAGGTGTCGGCGTCATACGCCGACGGAGGGGTCATGGCTGGAAACGCGGCACTCCGTGCCGCTCATGAGCGCGACTAGGCGCGGAGGTTGCTCCGCGCTTGTCGCGCGCTCCCAGCAATGACCCCTCCGCCCCGCGTCAGACGCGGGCACCTCCCCATATGAATGGGGAGGAAAAGTTGACGTTGATGCGAACGATGCTCCTGCTGCGGGTCTTCCTGCCGTTCGCGTTCGCTTACTTCCTTTCGTACATCTTCCGCGGCGTCAACGCGGTCATCTTCCCCCATCTCGAGCGCGACATCGGCATCACCGCGGCCGATCTCGGCTTGCTGACCTCGGCCTTCTTCCTGTTCTTCGCGCTGATCCAGCCGGTGCTCGGCGTGGCGCTCGATCGCTACGGACCACGCCGCGTCCAGACCGCGCTGATCGCGATCGCGGCGCTGGGCGCGGCGCTGTTCGGCTTCTGCACGTCGTTCGGCGAGCTGATCGTGGCGCGCATCCTGATCGGCATCGGTTTCGCCGGCGGGCTGATGGCGGCGATCAAGGTCTTCACCCTGTGGTATCCGCCGCGCCAATGGGGGATCGTCACCGGCTTCCACATGATGGCGGGCGGCGCCGGCTCGATGGCGGCGACGCTGCCAATCCAGTGGTCGCTGTCGATCGTGAGCTGGCAGGGCCTGTTCTTCTGGCTGGCCGGCATCTGCCTCGCCACCGCGGCGATCCTGTTCGCCGTCGTGCCGGACAAGCCCCCGAGCGCGCGGCCCGGGACCTTGCGCGAACAGTTCCGGGTCACCGGCATCGTGCTGACCGACGGCTTCTACTGGCGCATCCAGCCCCTGCTCGCGGTGCAGCAGCTCGCCTTCATCGGCTGCATCAGCCTGTGGATCGGGCCGTGGCTGCGCGACGTCGGCGGCGTCGCCGACAAGGAGCTGCGCGCCGACATCCAGCTCTACGCCACCGCCGCGACGGCGCTGGGCTTCGCCTCGAGCGGCATCATCGCCACCGCCTGCCGGCGCATCGGCGTCAGCGACTTCGCCTCGGCCGGCGTCACCAGCTTCCTGTTCGCGCTGGTCTGCGGCTGGATCGCCTTCGGTGCGGCGGCGCATCCGGTGCTGCCGTGGATCCTGTTCGGCTTCCTGGGCGCCTGCCCGATCCAGTACATGCCGGTGATGGTGGCGTCGTTCCCGCCCGACTATGCCGGCCGGGTCAGCACCAGCAGCAACCTCGTGGTCTTCCTGGTGATCTTCGCCGGCCAATGGGCGATGGGCAAAGTCGTCGACCTGTGGCCGCGCACCGCTGCCGGCTATTCGCCCGACGGCTATAGCTGGGCGTTCGGCGCCCTGTTCATCCTGCAGTTGGCCGGTCTGGCGTGGCTGCTGCTGTCTCGGGGACGGCCGATGGCGCGGCCGCATCTGGCGGCGGCAGATTGAGCGCCGCCACGAGGTCGCGCACCTCCTGGCGCGCGGCCACGTGGCTCATGGTGAGCGACGGACCGATGCCGCCGCCGCCTCTCTTCAGGTCGAGCAGGGTCAATCCGTTGAGGAACAGCTCGCGATAGATCACCCGCTCGCTGAGGCCCGCCGCGACGCGGAAGCCGATGCGCTTGGCCAGCGCCGCGATCACCGTGCCCATGTCGCGCTTGTTGCGCGCCGCCAGCGACGACAGGCGGTTGCGCATCACGATCCAGTCCACGGGGCGCGCGCCCTGCATCGAGCGGATCTGCCGCTGCTTCCACACCGCCTCGGCATAGACCGACGGCCGCACGACCTTGAGCGTTTCCGGATCGATCCGCGCCAGGAGGTCGAGATCGATGAAGCTGTCGTTGAGCGGCGTCAGCAAGGTGTCCGCCCAAGTATGCGCCAGCCGCGACAGATGCGTGTCGCTGCCCGGCGTGTCGATCACCACGAAGTCGGTGCCGAGCACCGCGGGCTCCAGCGCCGCCTCGAAGCGTGCCTTCTCGTCGGCCGAATCGCCGGAAGCCATCACCGCGGCGTGCATCGGCATCGCCAGCTCGACGCCCTTGCGCCTCAGGTAGGCGGCGCGATTCTCGATGTAGCGCGTCAGCGTGCCCTGCCGGGCATCGAGGTCGATGGTCGCGACCTTGGCGCGGTCGCTCATCAGCGACACGGCGATGTGCAGCGCCGTCGTCGACTTGCCCGAACCGCCCTTCTCGTTGCCGATCACCAGCACATGCGCGCGACCGGGCTCGCGCACGGACTGCACCTGCACGATGCTGGGGTTGACGGCGGGTTGGAAGGTGTCGGTCATCCTGTCGTCGCACAATGCCATTGATCTGTGTGGAAAAGGTCGGCCGAAGGCTGTGCGCAAGTCTTGGGATAAGTCGCGACTCGGAAGCTCTTTATGGGCATTGGACCGCGAATCGAGGAGCCAAAATCGGGCCTCGAATCGCGTTCCATTGCCCATAATAGGTGCCGAAATGTGAGTCGCTTATCCTGCTTGCACCTTCGATACCGCACGCAGGAAGCAGAGATGCCGCCCGTTGAATGTCGATCGGCACGCCGGTCGTCTCCAACCGTTTTCGACCGTTCATCGCCGTTTCCCCGAGCCGGGCCACGGCGAAAAGTATCGCCATGTCAAAGGCTTGGCGTTCAGGCCGTCTTCGCTTTCGTCAAAAACGGCAAAAACGGCCGAAAACCGCGGAAACCGCAGCGGCTAGGCCTTCCTGATCCAGACCGCGGTATCGTGGAACACGGCGCCGCCGTTGGGCCAGCCGGGATCGGCCGAGGTCACGGCATTGATGCCGATGCCGGTCTCGAAGTTGCGATTCGGCCAGATGCCCTCGACGATCACGACGCCGCGCTGCTGGCCCTTTTTCGGCTTGGCATGAACGATCGTCTTGCCGCGCTGGTTGCCGACCTCGACGCGATCGCCCTCGGCGATGGCCATCGCGGACATGTCCTCGGGGTTCATCATCGCCGTCGGCCGCACCTCGCGCTTCTGCGACGACGGCGTCTCGGTGAAGGTCGAATTGAGGAAGGTGCGCGCCGGCGCCGCGACCAGCCGGAACGGCTTCTCGTCGGTCGCATTGTCGATCACGTCGAAATGGTCGGGCAGCGCCGGCATCTCCTTGCCGCGCACGCCGAAGGCCGCCCAGTCGGGCTTGAAACGGAACTTCTTGTCGGGCCAGGCGAAGCCGTCGAGGAAGTGCGAGGTCTCGAAGCCGAGATGGAAATCCTGGCCGCCCTTCTGCCAGTTGGTCTCGGCGTCCCACATGTTCGAGACCTCGAGCGCCTCGTCCATGATCTCCCAAGCGGTCATGTCGAAGCCGCGATGCTTGGCGCCGAGGCGCTTCGCCAGCTCCGAGATGACGTAGTGGTTCTCGCGGCATTCGCCCGGCGCCTCGACGACCTTCTTGGTCACCTGGAAGAAGGTGTGACCGCTCGCCGTGTAGAAGTCGTCATGCTCCAGGAACATGGTCGCCGGCAGCACGATGTCGGCATAGGCCGCCGTCTCGGTCAGGAACTGCTCGTGCACGCAGGTGAACAGGTCCTCGCGCGCGAAGCCTTTGTGCACCTTCTCGAGCTCGGGACAGACCATCGCCGGGTTGGTGTTCTGGATCAGCAGCCCGGTGACCGGCGGGCCGTTCTTCAGGGCGTCGGTCTCGCCGACCAGGATCGGGCCCAGCCGCGACTGGTCGAGGTCGCGGATCGAGGTGTCGACCATGTCGGTGCCCTCGATCAGCCTCTTGCTGATCGGGTACATGCCGGTGTGGCCGTAGAGCGCGCCGCCGCCCTTGGCCTTCCACGCACCGGTCACGGCCGGCAGGCAGGTCACGGCATGCATGTTGTGCGCGCCGTTGCGGCTGCGGCTGAAGCCGTGATGGCAGCGAATGAAAGCGGCCTTCGCCTGGCCGTACATCCGCGCGAAGGAGACGATCTCCTCGACCGAAAGGCCGGTGATCTTCGACGCCCACTCCGGCGTGCGGCTGGCGACGTGCGCGGCCAGCTCGTCCGGCGCGTCGGTGTACTTCCGCATGTAGTCCCAGTCGGCATAGCCCTCCTTGATGAGGACATGCATGACGCCGACCGCCAGCGCACCGTCGGTGCCGGGACGCACCGCCAGATGCATGTCGGCCTGCTCGGCCGTGCCGGTGCGATAGGGATCGACCACGACGATCTTCGCCCCACGCTTCTTGGCCTTCATGGCGTGGGTCATGACGTTGACCTGGGTGTTCACGGGGTTGCCGCCCCAGATCACGACCAGGTCCGAATGCTCGTCGACCTCGCGCACGTCGGCGCCGCGCTTCACGCCGGTGCCGGCGATCCAGCCGGTATCCGCCAGGGTCACGCAGATGGTCGAGAACCAGCGCGAGTACTTCATCGCATGGCGCAGCCGATTGATGCCGTCGCGCTGCACCAGGCCCATCGTGCCGGCATAGTAGTACGGCCAGATCGTCTCGCTGCCGTGCTGGCGCGCCTTGGCGATGAACTGCTCGGCAACGATGTCGAGCGCGTCGGCCCACGAGATCTCGGCGAACTGCTTGCTGCCCTTCGGCCCGACCCGGCGCAGCGGCTTCGTCAGCCGGTCGGGATGGTGGATGCGTTCGGCGTAGCGGGCGACCTTCTCGCAGATCACGCCGGCGGTGTAGTCGTTGCGCATCGAGCCGCGGACCCGGCCGATCCGGTCGGGCGCGAGCCGCTCGACCTCCAGCGCGCAGGTGCTGGTGCAGTCGTGCGGGCAGACCGACGGCATGGTCTTGATGCCTTCCTCGGCACTGCGCCCCACTTTCAGGGGCGCATAGGCATGATCGTCGGGGGACATATGGACGCTCCGCGAGAAGTGCCGCAGCATATAGGCCAACCGCCCATGGGAACACCCCACATCCGCCGCGCCACTGAGGAAGATTCGGGCGCTCTTGCCACATTGGTGCCCGGCGTCGTGCCGTCGGGCACCGACGAGCACCACGCCACCTTCGTGATCGACGGGCCGGCCGGTCCGATCGCCGTGCTCGACTTGCTGCAGGGCGAGCGCCATCTCGACCTGCTTCATTTGCGCGCGCCCGACCTCGCGCATGCCCAGCTCCTGCAGGGCTTCGCCGAGGCGGCGGCACGGGCGCTGCACGCGAGCGAGATCAGGTTGGCGCCCGGCGCCATGGACGAGGCCCAGGCGGCGGTGCTCGGCTATGTCGGCGGCGCCATGCGCGTGCGGCCCGCCGGCGTGCCGCTGTGGCGCGACGGCACCGCCGGCTTCAGCCAGTCGCTCTACTATCGCGGCGTCTGGGCGTCGCTGGCGCTGCTGACCGGGCTGGGCAGCGTCTCGCTCGCCGTGTTCAGCGGCGGCCAGCTCACGCTGGCGCACATCTTCCTGCCGGCCATCCTGTGCGTCGTCGGCACGCTGTTCGCGTTCTGGCAGATCCTGCTGATCTTACAGGCGTCGCGGCGGTCGAGCCCCTGGGTATTCGCGCTCTCGGCGGCGGTCGCGCTGGCGACCGTCGGGCTGGTCGGCATCACCGTGCGTGACCGCGCCGTGCCGGCGCTCAGCGAGCTGTGGGCGATCCGCGCCGGCGACACCGCGCTGGGCGATCTCGAGGCCAACGTGAGCCCGGACAGCCGCATGCTCTACGTCGCCGGCGCCTACGGCACGCACAGCGAGGAGGTGGTGCGCCGCGCGCTGGCCGAGAACAACGGCGTGCGCGAGGTCGTGCTCGAAGGACCGGGCGGCCGCGCCTCGGTGGGCTTCGCGCTGTTCCAGATGTTCCGCGAGCGCAAACTTGCGACGCGAGTCGAGACCGGCTGCGCCTCGGCCTGCACCATCGCTTTCCTGGGCGGCGTCGAGCGGACCGTATCGCCAAGCGGTCGGCTCGGCTTCCATGCCGCCAGCTTTCCCGGCATGGGAGAGGGCGACATGCACGACGCCAATCGCGGCATCCGCAACTTCATGGTCTACAGCGCGCGGCTCACGCCCGAGTTCGCGCGCAAGGTGATCGAGACGCCGGCCGAATCGATCTGGGTGCCGACGCACGAGGAGCTGCTGGCCGGCAAGGTGATCACCCGATGATCCCGCGCGGCCTGCCCTACGACGAGGCGATCGAGCGCTTCCGATGGACCATCCCCGAGCGCTTCAACATCGGCCGCGCGGTCTGCGAGCGCCACGAGCCGAACACGCTCGCCATGATCGTCGAGAATGCCGACGGCAGCGTCCGGCACTGGACCTTCGGCCAGTTGCTGGCGGCCAGCTCGCGTCTGGCCAATGCGCTCGCCGCGCGCGGCATCAGGAAAGGCGACCGCGTCGGTGTGTTCCTGAGCCAGAGCGCCGAGCTCACCATCTGCCATCTCGCCGGCTACCGGATGGGCGCGGTCGTATTGCCGCTATTCACTTTGTTCGGCGAGGAAGCGGTCGAATACCGCATGAACAACGCCGAGGCCTCGGCGATCATCACCGATGCGAGCCAGCTCCCCAAGGTGCTGGCCGTGCGCGAGCGGCTGCCGCATCTGAAGACCATCATCGTCATCGGCGCCGGCAAGGATGGCGCCGAGTTCCTCGACTGGGACAGGCTGCTGGACACGGCATCCGACCGGTTCGCGACCGTCGACACCCATGCCGAGGATCCGGCGCTGCTGATCTACACCTCGGGCACCACGGGGCAGCCGAAGGGCGCGCTGCATGCCCATCGCATGATGATCGGCTGCATCCCGGCGGTCGAGCAGATGCTCAGCCACTGGCCGCGCGGCAACGAGATCATGTGGACGCCGGCGGAATGGGCGTGGATCGCGGGGCTCTACGACGCCCTGTTCCCGGCCTGGTACTACGGCACGCCGGTGCTCGCCCACCGCTTCGCCAAATTCGATCCCGAGCGCGCCTTCGCCATGCTGGCCAAGCACAAGGTCGGCGTGACGTTCATCCCGCCGACCGCGCTCAAGATGATGCGCCAGGTGGACGAGCCCCGGAAGCGCTGGGACTACGCCCTGCGCGCCGTCTTCACGGGCGGCGAGGCGATGGGCGAGGAGCTGCTGGCCTGGGGACGCGAGACATTCGGCGCCATCATCTCGGAGGGCTATGGCCAGACCGAGATGAACCTGATGGTGTTGAATTCGCCGGAATGGTTCGAGGTCCGGCCGGGCTCTTGCGGCCGCGCCTGCCCCGGCCGCAGGGTGGCCATCGTCGACAACGAGGGCAACGTCCTGCGGTCGGGCCAGGAGGGCCAGATCGCCGGCTGGCGGCACGATCCGATCGTCATGCTGGAGTACTGGAAGAACCCCGAGGCCACGGCCCGGAAATATGCCGGCGACTGGCTGCTCACCGGCGACCTCGGGCGAATCGACGAGGACGGCTACGTCTTCTTCAAGAGCCGCGACGACGACGTGATCACGTCAGGCGGCTATCGCATCGGGCCGGGCGAGATCGAGGAGTGCCTGATGAAGCACCCGGCCGTGGCCATGGTCGGGGTGGTCGGCGTGCCGGACAAGGTTCGGACGGAGATCGTGAAGGCCTTCGTGCAGCTCCGGCCCGAGATGGCACCCAGCGACGCCCTGAAGACCGATCTGGCCGCCTACGTGAAGACCCGGCTGGCCGCCCACGAGTATCCACGGGAAGTCGAGTTCGTGGCCGAGCTGCCGCTCACCACCACGGGCAAGATCATGCGGCGCGAATTGCGCCGTCTTGACGCCGACAAGAAGGCGGCAGCAAAGGCCTAGAACAGGCTCAGGAACGTCTGCGCATTGCTTTCGGGAGCAGCACCCATCAGCGCCAGCAGGCCGATCAGGGCCGCCGGCCACCAGTCAGCCAGGCGCATGGCGCGATGGTCGGTCTGCTGCGTCGCGTGGAGCGGGAATCGGGCGAACATGGGGAAATGCCTATTTGGCCAGTGACAAAATTGAGTTTGTACTATGGTCGAGGAATACGCCGTAATAGGCTGTGAATCAAGCAGAAAGCCTCGACTATGCCTTTGTTGCGCTGCGGCAGGCATTCCCGTCAGCGCCGGCGAGCGTCGGGGCGGCTGCCTTGGCTGCGCCGAATGGCCACCCGGTTCGTGCCAAAATCCAGAAGGGTCGCGAAGTCGCCCCAGCTATTGGGCAATATCGAGCACAGGATGGCGAAGGCGACGCTGCCCATTGTCTGGCGAGCCTTGCGCCGCCGGTGCGGCGGATAGCGGATGCCGCAGCCCTCGTCTCTCGCCAGCCGGACCAGCCGGCCTTCGGCCATGCGGGACACCGATCCGTCGTCCCGGAAGACCGTGATGGAGTCGATCCGGCAGCCCGACCGGAGAAAGCTGGCGCAGGCTCGCAGCGCCGCGCTGGCGGAGCCGACCTCTCGCACCTGCGGGAGGATGTCGGAGGTCGGCCAGGTCGCCTTGATCCTGAATTTCATGATTCACAACTGTTGCAATCAGGCCTTACGCCGGCCTGACGAGCGGTCTGCGAATTCGCCCGCTACTCGGCCGCGGCCGAGATATTGAATTGCAGTTGGGCCAGCCGGGCGTAGAGGCCGCCGCGGCGGACCAGCTCGGCGTGGCTGCCGACATCGACCACTTCCCCCGCCTCCAGTACCACGATGCGGTCGGCCTTCTGCACCGTCGCCAGGCGATGGGCGATCACCAGGGTGGTCTTCCTGTGCATGATCCGGTCGAGCGCCTGCTGGACCGCGAGCTCGCTCTCGGCGTCGAGGGCGCTGGTCGCCTCGTCGAGCAGCAGCACGGCCGGGTCGCACAGCAGCGCCCGGGCGACGGCGATACGCTGGCGCTGGCCGCCCGACAGCCGCACGCCGCGGGTGCCGAGGTCGGTCTCGAAGCCTTGCGGCAGCGCCTCGATGAAGTCGAGGGCCGAGGCGGCGCGGGCGGCCTCTCGGACCTCCTCGGCGCTGGCGTCGGGGCGGCCGTAGCGGATGTTCTCGGCGACCGAGGCGGTGAACAGCACCGGCTCCTGCGGCACGATGGCCAGCGACCGGCGCAGGTCGCTGAGCCGCAGGTCGCGGACGTCGACGCCGTCGAGGCGGATCGCTCCCTGCTCCGGGTCGTAGAAGCGCATCAGCAGGTTGAAGACCGTCGTCTTGCCGGCACCTGAAGGTCCGACGATCGCGATCGTCTCGCCCGGCGCGATGCGCAGGTTGAGATGGGCCAGCGCCAGCGAATCGGGCCGCGTGGGGTAGCGGAAGGAGAGGTTCTCGAAGGCGAGCGCGCCGCGCGCCGGCTGGGGCAGCGCCTTCGGCTGGGCGGGCTCGCGGATCACCGGCTGCTCGGCGCGCAATTCGGCCAGCCGCTCGGCGGCGCCAGAGGCGCGCTGCAGGTCGCCGATGGTCTCGCTGATCGCGCCGCCCGAGCTCGCCACCAGCACGGCGTAGAAGACGAAGGCCGACAGGTCGCCGGCCGAGATGCGGCCGGAGATCACGTCGTGGCCGCCCATCCACAGCAGGAAGCCGACCGCGGCGAACACGATGAAGATCACCAGCGTGGTCATGATCGCGCGCCGGCCGATGCGCGCGACGGCGGCATCGAAGGCCCGTTCGGTGGCCCGCGCGAAGCGGGCGCCGGCGCTGTCTTCCTGGGCGAAGGCCTGCACCGTGCGCACCGCGTCGAGGGTCTCGCCGCCCTCCGACACCATGTCGGCGACCCGCGCCTGCGCCTCGCGCGAGAGCGTGCGCACCTTGCGGCCGAACAGGACGATCGGCGCCACCACGACCGGCACCACCGCCAGCACCCACAACGCGAGCTTGGGATTGGTGACCACCAGCATGACGATGCCGCCCAGGCACATCAGGGCATTGCGCAGCGCCACCGAGGCCGACGAACCGATCACCTGCTCGATCAGCTGGGCGTCGGAGGAGATGCGGCTCATGACGTCACCCGAGCGCTTGATCTCGAACCAGGCCGGCCCCAGGCGTACGACATGGGCGAACAGATCGCGCCGCAGGGTGCCGACCACCCGCTCGCCCAGCCAGGACACGAGGTAGTAGCGGGCGCCCGAGGCGATCGCGAGCACGACGGCCACCGCCAGCAGCGAGGCCAGCGCGTAGTTCAGGACATCCGGCCGGCCCTGGGCGAAGCCGCGGTCGATCAGCGCCCGGAGGCAGGCGCCGAACGCCAGCACCGTGCCGGCCGCAACCAGCAGCGACAGCAGCGCCAGCGCCACCCGGCCGCGATAGGGCCGCAGGTAGGGCGCGAGCAGGCGGAGGCCGGCGAAACGGTTCATTCGGGTTGCCATGCCAGGGGAACGCCCAGCTCGCCCGAGAGCGTGGACAGCAGGTCGCCGCTGCCGCGGGTGTCCTTCCACAGGCCGGTGACCTGGTCGAAGGCGTAGTGCCGGGCGCCGGACTTGGGCGAGCTCAGCCAGATCTGCCGGGTGGGTGCATGTTTGTTGACCACCCAGGTGCCGGCGTCGGCGTCGACCGTCAGGACGCCACCCTGCAGCTCGGCATCGTCGATCTCCTCCTCGAGGCTCTCGAGGAGGCTGTCGGCCAGGATTTCGAAAGCTTGCTCGCTCATCGTCCTTGGGGTCTAGCAGGCCACGGAAAGGCCGGACAACCGGGCTTGTGGACACAGCTTCGTGCCTGTATACCCGCCGCCTTGTCGCGCCGGCCGGTCGGAATCGGCCTTAAACTGCGCTGGAGAGGTTCATGAAAGAGAAGATCCACCCGGATTATCACAAGATCACCGTTGTGATGACCGACGGCACGTCGTTCGAGACCAAGTCGACCTGGGGCAAGGAAGGCCAGCAGATGCGGCTGGATATCGACCCCAAGACCCATCCGGCATGGACCGGCGTGCGCCAGACCATCGATCGCGGCGGCCGCGTGCAGCGCTTCAAGGACCGCTTCGGCGCCGGCGCCGGCACCAAGTCGAGCGGCAAGCCGGCAGCGGCCGGCCCCGCGACGGCAGCTAAGGGCGCCGCCAAGAAGAAGTAAGGCCGTCCCCGGCCTCGCCTTCTGTTAAAGTCCGGCCGTTTTCTGGTTCTGGGGAGACGGTCAGGTGAAATCCGTACGAGTCGTTTGTGCGCACGACTGTCCCGACATGTGCTCGCTCATCGCGCATGTCGACGACGGCAAGGTCGTGCGCGTCCAGGGCGACCCCGATCATCCCTACACCGCGGGCTTCGCCTGCGGAAAAGTGAACCGCGACGCCGACCTGGTGAACTCGCCGGAGCGCGTCGCGACGCCGCTCAAGCGTGTCGGCGCGAAGGGCAGCGGCCAGTTCAAGGCGATCACCTGGGACGAGGCGCTCGACGAGATCACGGCCAGGTGGAAGGCGATCATCGCCGAGAGCGGGCCGCTCGCCCTGCTCGGCTACGCCTACTCGGCCCACCAGGGCCTGATGAATCGCGGCTTGGTCAACGGGCTGTTCCATGCGCTGGGCAGCTCGCGGCTGCAGGCCGGCACGGTGTGCGACACCTGCTGCGAGGAAGCCTGGAACGTCACGGTCGGCCCGGTCGGCGGCGCCGATCCCGAGGACGTGGTGCATTCCGACCTGGTAATCTCGTGGGGCGCCGATCTCGCGGCGACCAACGTGCACTACTGGTCGCTGGTCGAGCACACCAAGAAGCAGCGCGACCTGCCGGTCATCGTCATCGATCCGCGCCGCACCCGCAGCGCCCGCGCAGCTGACCTCTACCTCCCCATCAAGATTGGCACCGATGCAGCCCTTGCGCTCGGCGTCATGCACATCCTGGTGCGCGACGGGCTCTCCAACCGAGATTATCTCGCCAAGCACACGCTGGGCTTCGACAAGGTCGAGACGGAGATCCTGCCGAAGTTCCCGCCGGCCAAGGTCGCGGAGATCACGGGCCTTCCCGTGGCCGACATCGAGAAGCTCGCGGCGATGTACGGCAAGGCCAGGGCCGCGATGATCCGGCTGGGCGAAGGCATGACCCGCCTCGCCGCGGGCGGCCAGGCGCTGCGCACGGTGGCGCTGCTGCCGGGCGTGTCGGGCCATTACGGCGTGAAGGGCGGCGGCTCGCTGCTGCTGACCGCGGCGTCGTGCGACCTCAACTACGCGGCAGTGCGCAAGCCGTCGGGTCCGGCGACGGCGCGCATGGTCAATCACCTGCGGCTGGGCGAGGAGCTGCTCAACATGCAGGACCCGCCGATCCGCGCGCTCTATGTCTCGGCCAACAACCCGGCGGTGACCTGCCCCGAGGCGCACAAGGTGCAGAAGGGCCTGGCGCGCGAGGACCTGTTCACCGTCGTGCACGATCCCTTCATGACCGATACGGCGAAGTACGCCGACATCGTGCTGCCGGCGGCGAACTATCTCGAGACCGACGATCTCTACCGCGCCTACGGCGCCTACTGGATGCAATGGGGCCGGCAGGCCGCCAAGCCGCGCGGCGAGGCGCGCTCGAACTTCGACGTGGCGCAGGCGCTCGCCAAGCGCATGGGCCTCGCCGACCGGATCTTCACCCTGGCGCCGCAGGACGCCGCGCAAGAGCTGTTCAAGGGTGCGACCGGCCCCGCGTCGAAGGCGGAGCCCGCCAAGCTGTTCGCCGGCGAGCCGATCCACATCAAGCACGACTGGCAGGGCCAGCCGTTCGGCACGCCGTCGGGCAAGCTCGAGTTCTACTCCGAGCAGGCGGCCAAGCACGGCCTGTCCGCCCTGCCCGACTGGAACCCCGACCCGATCGAGGTCGCCGATGCCGCCAAGTGGCCGCTGCGCCTGCTGACCGCGCCCGGCTACTTCCAGGCGCACACCGCCTTCTCCGGCGTGAAGTTCCTGCGCGATCGCGAGGGCAAGCCGTTCTGCATCCTGCATCCGGACGATGCGGCCAGGCGCGGTCTCAAGGACGGCGCCGAAGTGCGCCTGTTCAACGATCGCGGCGAGGTCGGCCTGATGCTGAAGGTGAGCGACGAGGTGCGGCCCGGCGTCGTGCTGGTGCCCGGCCAGCGCCCGAGCGGCGAATCGCTCGGCGGCACCATCAACATGCTCTGCTCGGACCGCTACACCGACATCGGCGAAGGCGCCACTTACCAGAGTACCTTCCTCGACGTCGGCCCGTGGAAAGGCCCGCGAAAGAGTTAGTGCGCCGTCCGGTTGAGCCGCAGCGCTACGATGCAGGCGATGGCTGCCGAGGCGGCGAAGCAAACCGGCACGACGAACGCCACCCAGGCCATCGCCTCGTGCGGCAGGTCGACAGCGAAGCCGGCCGAGTTGGCGGCGAGGCCGCTGAGCGCCGCGCCCAGGGCGAACCCCATCTGCTGCACCGTCGGCACCGAGGCGGCGGTCACCGCCTCCTCGCCCTTGCGCGCGCCGCTCATGATGCGCTGCGCAACGAAGGCCCAGCAGGTACCGATTCCCGTGCCGATGCCGATAATGGCCAGGCACAGCAGCAGCGCATGGGTGTCGGCGAGCAGGCCGGCGGCGACCAGCGACACCAGCATGGCGAGCGGGCCGAGCACGATGCAGCGCTTGCGCCAGTCCTCGACCGCGCCCGCCACCAGCAGCGACGCCGCCGTCCAGCCGAGCGAGGCGCAGGCGACGCCGTAGCCCGCGGTCAGCGGATCGAGGCCGTGCAGGCTCTGCAGGAAGACCGGGATGAAGATCTGCAACGGGCTGTAGGCCACCGCGACCAGCAGCAGCAGCCACAGGCCGAGGCCGCTCGGCGTGGTGAAGGCGAAGGCGTCGCTCGGCAGCAAGGGCGTCGGCGTCTTGCGGTCGACCCGCAGCATCGCCGCCAGGAAAGCAACGGCCAACGCGATCAGCAGCGCCTTGGCGACCGGCGCGGCCACGACGGCGGCCGACGATGAGCTGGCGATCGCCGCGCAGACCAGCGCCAGCCGCGCCCCGGGGAACGCGCTGCGCCTGGCGGTCGCGGTGCGCGCGGACGGCAGCACGCGGAAGGCGCCGAGCGCCAGCACCGCGGCGATGGCCGCGACCATGACGAACGAGCCGCGCCACTGGTCGTATTTGGCGAACACGCCGCCGGCCAGCGGCCCGACCAGGATGGCGACGCTCCACATGCCCGAGAGCAGCGCGATCACCCGCGCCCACGCCGCCTCGGGGAAGGTCGAGCGCACCAGCACGTAGGCCACGCCCGCGATCAGGCCGCCGCCGAAGCCCTGCACGAAGCGGCCGGCGATCACCCATTCCATCGCCGGCGCCAGCGCGATCGCGATCGCGCCCGCCGTGAACACCGCCGCGCCCGCAGCGTAGGTGTTGCGCGCGCCGAACGTCGCGGTGCCGAGGCCCGCGCAGGTCGCGGCGATGATCGACGAGGCGAGGAACGCCGTGCTCGGCAGGCTCATCAGCGCCGCGCCGCCCAGCTCGCCGACGATGGTCGGCAGCACGGTCGCCAGCATCAGCACGTTCATCGAATGCAGCAGGATGCCGCCCAGCAGCACCGCCAGCGGCGCCAGCCACTCGCGCCGCAGCAGCATGCTCCAGCCGTCCCGCGGCGCCCGATCCGTGTCCAAGGTTTCCTCCGACACCGGGCGACGGTTGCAGACTCCCGGCGGCCGGTCTATTTTAGAAAGTATTCTCTATCTAAATTAACGGCACCATGAGCCGGGATCAACCGCCGGAACGCAACCGGGACCGCATCCTGTTCCATCTCAAGAGCCGCGGGCCGCAGACCGCGGCCGACGTCGCCGCGCGCCTCGGCATGACCGTGGCCGGCGCCCGGCAGCACCTGGTCAAGCTGCTCGACGCCGCCCTGGTGGAGAGCGCCGACAGCCGCGAGGGCCGCGGCCGGCCGAAGAAGCGCTGGCAGCTCACCGAGCGCGGCCATGCCCGCTTCCCCGACCGTCACGCCGAGCTCACGCTCGAGCTCCTGCGATCGACGCGCACGCTGTTCGGCGACGCGGGGCTGGACCGGCTGATCGCGCATCGCGAGCGGGCCAGCGTCGCCGACTATCGCCGGCGACTCGGCACGCGCCGGTCGCTGCGCCGGACGCTGGATGCGCTGGCCGAGATCCGCAGCGGCGAGGGCTACATGGCGAGCGTGCAGGCGGAAGGCGGCGGTGCGTTCCTGCTGGTCGAGGATCACTGCCCGATCTGCGCCGCCGCGGCGAGCTGCCAGGGCCTCTGCCGCTCGGAGCTCGCGGTCTTCCGCGCGGTCCTCGGCGCCGACGTCATCGTGGAGCGCACCGACCACATCCTCGCCGGCGCCCGCCGCTGCGCCTATCGCATCGCGCCGCGACGCCAGACTAAAGCGCGATGACCGGACGCAAGGCGAGGCCTTCGGCGGCGGCGCGCAGCGGCGCGGTGTCCATGTAGACGCGCTCCTCGGCGATCCGGCCGTCGCGCAGGCGGAACTTGTCGACGCCGCGCCAGTCGAAGCGCCTGCCGCCCGCGGTGCGCGTGGTCTGCCATTCGACGATCACCGTGTCGCCGCGCGGCGTCCAGTCGAGCAACTGCCAGACGCTGTCCGACGCGCGCTCCTTCACCAGCTCGGTCAGCCGGCCGAGCTCCTTGCCCAGCACCGGGCGGTCGTAGAGCGGCGAATGCAGCACGCCGTCGGGATGCCACAGCGCGAGGAAAGCCGCGCCGTCGCGCGCAGCCCACGCCGCGGCGAAGCGGGTGACGAAGTCCTGGATGTCTGTATCGGTCATGCGCGCATCGATAGCGGGCGACGCCGCCGTCGACTCGCGGCTTTCGGACTCTACGTGTCTTCCTCCTCTCCCCGTTAGGGGGAGAGGTCGGGTGAGGGGGCAGCGCACGGCATGACCACCACACCTCCCCCACGCTACGCGTGGATCCCCTTCCTCTCCCCGCTACGCGGCGGAGAGGACGTCCACTACTTCGCCAGCGGGCACTCGCCTTCGCTCATCGGCCGGAAGGCCTCGTCGCCCGGCACCGTGGCGACCATCTTCACCAGGTCCCATTCGCCCTTGGACTCCTCGGGCGTCTTGGCCTGCATCAGGTACATGTCGCGCACGACGCGGCCGTCGGGCCGGACCTTGCCGTTCCTGGTCATGAAGTCGTTGACCGGCAGCTCCTTCATCTTGGCCATCACCGCCTTGGCCTCGTCGGTGCCGGCGGCCTTCACCGCCTTGAGGTAATGCGTCACCGCGCCGTAGGTGCCGGCCTGGATGAACGACGGCGGCCGGCCGATCTCCTTGGTGAAGCGCTCGGTGTAGGCGCGCGCCTCCGGCGTCATGTCGTAGTAGAACGGGCTCGAGATCAGCAGGCCCTGGCCGATCTTCAGCCCGATGCCGTGGATGTCGGGGAGCTGCGCCAGCGGAATGCTGATGCGCACGCCCTTCTTGATCAGCCCGAACTCGGCCGCCTGCTTGACGGCGTTGATGATGTCGCCGCCGCCGTTGGCGACCATCAGGTTCTTGGCCTTCGAGGCGTCGGCCTGCAGCACGTAGGACGAGAAGTCCTGGGTGTTGAGCGGATGACGCACCGAACCCACCACCTTGCCGCCTGCCGCCTTGATGAACTGCGTGGCGTCCTGCTCGATCGCGAGGCCAAAGGCGTAGTCGACGGTGATGAAGTACCAGTCGCCGCCGCCCTGCTTGGCCAGCGCGTTCACGATGGTCTTGGTCTGGCCGTAGGTGTCGTAGATGAAGTGGACGCTGTTGGGGCCGCAGCCCTTGCCGGTCAGCGCCGAGGTCGCCGCCGCGGTCGGCATCACGATCCTGTTCTTCTCCTGCGCGACCTTGACCAGCGCCAGCGCGATCGCCGAGTTGGGAATGCCGATCACCATGTCGACGTTCTCGTCGTCGTACCAGCGCTTGGCGATCGAGACTCCGACATCGACCTTGCTCTGGAAGTCGGCGCTCACCATCTCGATCGGCTTGCCGAGCACCGAGCCGCCGAAGTCGGCGATCGCGAACTTGACCGCGGCGACGTCGCCCGGACCGGTGTTCTCGGCATAGGGCCCGGACATGTCGTCCAGCACGCCGATCTTGACGGCTCCGTTCTGGGCCACCGCGGGAACGCTCAGCACGCAACACAACGCCAGCGCCGCGACGGCGGCCTTCATGCATCGCATCGTTTCCTCCCGGTTGGTCGGTACGCTACGCGGTTCAATCCCTCCCCATTCAGATGGGGAGGTGTCAGCGTCTTACGCTGACGGAGGGGTCATGAGCGACCAACGAAACTGTGGCCTATGACCCCTCCGCCCCCGATGACGGGGGCACCTCCCCTTCGCAGCTTCCGCGAAGGGGAGGAGTTCTGATCTCAGTTCGTCGGCTGGTGCTTCTTGGCCAGCGACAGCGTCAGCTCGAGCGCCTCCTTGCCCGGCAGGCCCTTCTTCTCGGCCTCGGCGACCCAATGGTCCCACACCGGCTGGGCGGCGGTCTGTATCAGCTTGGCACGCATCTCCGGCGTCACCTTGATGACCTCGAGCTTGCGCTTCTCGAACAGCGGGAACGACTTCTTGTCGGCTTCATCGTAGGCCTCGCGCTGCAGCCGGTAGGCCTCGGGCTTGGCGTCCTCGAGGATCTTCCGGTACTCGGCGGGCAGCGCCTTCCACGCGGTCTGGCTGAACACCAGCGAATTGTGCACTACGCCGAGCTGCATGCCGAGCGTGTACCACTTCGACACCTCGTGCAGCTTGTAGGCGGTGAAGCTGTAGGTGAAAGGGAACGACGCCGCCTGGAACGTGCCGCGCTCCAGCGCGGTGTAGACTTCCGGCGCCGATACCGAGGTCGGCACCGCGCCCAAGGCCTTCATCGCATCGCCCAAACCGCCCAGCGCCCGTACCCGCATGCCCTTCCAGTCCTCGAGGTTGCGCGGCGGCTTGCCGGTGCCCATGAACTCGTACTGCGGCAGCAGCGCCACCATGAAATGCATGGCGTTCCACTTCGCCAGCTCGTCCTGCGCCGGCTTCCAGGCCTGGAAGGCGTCATGCACCTTCTCCTGCTCGACCAGGCCGGGGATCGGCAGGAACGGCATGTCGAGCACGCTCTGGATCGGCGTCTTGGCCGGCGCGTAGGAATAGGCGAGCAACGCACCCTGGAAGGCGTCGACCTTGAGCCCGTCGAGCACGTCCTTGGCGTCGCTGAGCTGCTCGTTGTACTTGAGGTTGATGACGAAGTTGCCGCCGGTCTTCTCCTTGGCGATCTTGGAAAGGTACTCCATGTGGACGCTGACCGAGCGCGGCGGCCCGTAGACCGCGATGTTCCAGGTGACCTTGTCGTTGGCTTCGGCCGGGATGGCGGCCAGCAGGCCGAAACCGACGGCCATCGAAAGCAGCGATACGCGACGCATGATCCTGTTCCTCCCTGCTCAGTCCGATATTTCGACGATGAAGGTGACGATCTCCGGGAACGCGGTGAGCACGCCCAAGGTGATGATGTCGGCGAAGATGAACGGCCAGACGCCGCGGAAGATGTCGCGCACCGAGATGTCGGGCCGCACGCCGTTGACCACGAACACCACCAGCCCGACCGGCGGCGACAGCGAGGCGATGCCCGAGAGCTTGACCAGCACGATGCCGAACCAGATCGGGTCGTAGCCCAGCGCCTTGATCACCGGGAAGATCACCGGCAGCGTCAGCAGGAACATGCCGATGCCCTCGAGCACCGTGCCGAGCACGAAGTACAGCAGGTAGATCGCCAGCAGCACCACCAGCGGCGGCACCGGGAGGTCGGTAACCAGGCGCGACACCTCCTCCGGCATGCCGGAAAAGCCCAGGAAGCGCACGAAGATCAGCACGCCCCAGATCACCGTGAAGATCATCACCGTGAGCTTGGCCGAATCGAGCAGGCACTGGCGCAGCTCGCCGCGCTTGATGCCGTTGCGCAGCGCGAAGGCGAACACCGAGAAGGCACCGAGCGCACCGGCCTCGGTCGGCGTCGCCCAGCCGAAATACATGCTGAAGAAGATGATCAGGATGACCAGGAAGATCGGCGTGGTCGACGGCAGCGATTCGAAGCGCTGGCCCCAGTTGTAGCCGGTGATGCGCGGGCCGAGCTCGGGCTGGCGCCAGCAGCGCCAGGTGATGATTATCGCATAGACGAACGCCGAGACGATGCCGGGCACGAAGCCCGCGACCAGCAGCTTGCCTATCGACTGCTCGGTGACGATGCCGTAGACGACGAGCAAGGTGCTGGGCGGGATCAGCGAATCGAGCGTGGCGCCGGCGGCGCAGACGCCGGCCGCCAGCTTCTTGTCGTACTTGGCGCGCAGCATCTCGGGGATCGCCACCTTGGCGAACACCGCGGCGGCGGCGCTGCTCGCGCCCGACACCGCCGAGAAGCCGGCGACGGCGAACACCGTGCCGGTGGCGAGGCCGCCGGGCAGCCAGCCGAACCACCGCCGCGCCGCCTCGAAGGCGCTCTGGGTGATGCCGGCGTAATAGGCCAGGTAGCCGATCAGGATGAACATCGGCAGCACGGACAGCGTGTAGTTGGCGCCCGAGGCGTAAGGCACGATGCCGGCGGTACGGATGCCGGCATCGACGCCGATCAGGGCCATCAGCCCGACCGTACCGACGATCGCGCCGGCGAAGGCGAAGCGCACGCCGACGAAGCACAGCGCCAGCAGCGCGACCACGCCGATGCAGCCGATGGTGACGGGACCGAATTCCATTACCGCGCCTCCTTGCCGAGGGCGTCGGCGATCTCGTCCTGGACCTGGCTGTCGATGGTGACCAGCTTCGGCACCGCGATGGGCACCGCATCGGGATGGCGGATCATGCGCACGTAGCCGCAGATCTGCAGGCCGAGCCGCAGCCACAGGACGCTCAGCGCCAGCGGCACCATCAGCTTGGCCGGCCAGGTCGGAAGCTGGATGTCCATGGTCGAATCGCCGATCGCGTAGGCGCGCAGGAAGTTGGTGAAGCTCGCCCAGATCAGCAGGCTGGCGATCAGCAGCGCCATGACCACGGCGAACAGCTCGACCCGCCAGCGGTTGATCGGCTTCCAGTCCATCGTCAGGTCCATGCCGATGTGGCTGCCCAGCCGCTGGGCATAGGCGATGCCCAGGAACGCGAACAGCGACGAGGCCTGCTCGATCCAGTCGATATAGCCGTAGATCGCGAAATCGAAGACGGTGCGGCCGACGATCTGCGCCACGCCGACGAACATCAGGAAGAACACGGCCAGCGCCGCGATCAGGTTGAGGCCGTCCTCGGCGCGCGACAGGGTCCTGTCGGCCCAGCGCAGCAAAAAAGGTGGCGCATCAGCGCCTGCGTCGGCCGGCATTTGGCGGCTTCCTCCCATCCCGGAGCGGTGTGGGGTCTCTCTAATGGACCGCCATCGATTCACTCCGAGAGCAACTTAGAGGAAGCCGCGTCGGGCGATCAACCCTTTAGACGAACTTGTGCTGCGTGCGCTCCCGCTTGGCGAGCCGAGGCACCGCCTGTTCGAGGATCAGGCTCTTGAAGTGCGGGGCGTTGGAGTGCTCGGCGAAGGCCGCCTCGTCCCTGAAGACTTCGTAGAAGAAGAACTTGGTCGGTTCGGTCAGCGACTGGTGGATCTGGAAGGCGAGCACGCCGGGCTCGGCCTGGGCCTGCGGCAGGAATTTCCTGATGATGGCCTTCAGCGTGTCGACCTCCTCGGGCCTCGCTTCCCAGAACGCGGTGACGATCAGGCCCTGCTTGAGGGTATTGATATCGGCCATGGGGTCCTCCGTTGTGACGGGAGGGATGTAAGGCGCGCGCGGCCGCCGTCGCTTCGGCCGGAGCCGAAGCGCGCCCCTCCCGAAGCCTGTGGATAACGCTTCGTGTCGGAGGCTCATTATGGGCAATGGAACGCGAATCGAAGGGCCAAAATCAGGCGTCGAATCGCGGGCCAATGCCCATAATAGGTGTCTGGCGCGCCCCTGAGGCGGTGTGCGCGCATGATGGCGTAAAACGTTGGCCCGCCTGCAACGAAGCACTGCCACGGGGCTTGGCAGTCGATGGCAGGCGCCCCACAGGGGTCTAGTTCCCCTTCTTCACGTTCCAGAACACGGTAGCCGGCGCTTCCATGTTGCCGCTGACGTTCGAGCGCATCGCCACCGGCATGTTGAATTGGCCGAGCGGCGCGTAGGTCGGGAATTCGCTCAGCCGCACCTGCAGCGCTTCGGCCAGTTCCTTGCGCCTGGCCGGATCGGTGGTGCGCGCGTAGTCGTCGCGCAGCTTCTCGATCTGGGTGTCGCACGGCCAGCCGATCGACGCCTTCTCGCAGGCCGCGCCGGTGAAGAACGACACGACGGGATCGAGGATGTCGGTCGTTGCCAGCGTCGTCGTGAAGGCCGACCAGCCGCCGGCCGAGGGCGGCTCCTTGCGCGAGCGCCGGGCCAGCACGGTCTGCCAGTCGGTCGACACCATGTCGACCTTGAAGCCGCCGCGCTCGAGCATCGCCTTGGCGACCGGCGCCGTCACGCCGGCCGCGGTGTCGCTGGCATGCATCAGCAGCACCGGCGTGCCGTCGTAGCCTGCCGCCTTCAGGAGCTCCTTCGACTTGGCCGAATCGCCGTTCAGCTTGTCCTCCCAGCCTTTCGCCGTGGAGAGCGGCGTGCCGCAGCCGAACAGATCCTTGCACACCTTCTCGTATTTCGGATTGCCGACACCGGCGGCCAGCGAATCCTTCTGGCTGAGCGCATAGAGCGCGGCGACGCGGATGCGCGGGTCGTCGAACGGCTTGTGCAGGGTGTTGAAGCGGAAGGCGAAGTGGGTGCCGAGGATGTTGAGGTCGATCACCTTGATGCCCTTGCTCCCCTCGAGCAGCGGCAGCATGTCGAACGGCGGCTGCTGGATCATGTCGATCTCGCCCGCGATCAGCGCGTTCACCGCCGTCTGCGCGTCGGGCAGAACGACCCATTCGACCCGGTCGACGAAGACCTGCTTGCCGCCGGCGAGACCCGACGGCGGCTCCGGCCGCGGCTTGTAGTCGGCGAACTTCTCGTAGACCACCTTCTCGCCCGGCCGCCACTGGTCCTTCCTGAAGACGAACGGGCCCGAGCCGATGAACTCCGAGACCTGCTTGTCCGGCGGCGTCTCGGCGATGCGCTTGGGCATGATGAAGGGCACCGAGGAGGAGGGCTTGCCGAGCGATTCCAGCACCATGCCGTAGGGCTCCTTCAGCGTCAGCGTGAAGGTCTTGGCATCGACGACCGCCAGCTCCTTGGTGAACTGCATGAGCTTCTGGCCCATCGCGTCGCGGGCGCCCCAGCGCTTGAGCGAGGCGACGCAGTCCTCGGCGGTGACCGGCGCACCGTCGTGGAACCTGAGCCCGTCGCGCAGCACGAAGGTGTAGGTGAGCTTGTCGTCGCTCACCTTCCACGACTCGGCCATCTGCGGCTTGACCTCGAGCCTGGTGTCCATCGCCAGCAGGGTGTCGTAGACCATGTAGCCGTGGTCGCGGACGATGTAGGCGGTGGTCCAGATCGGATCGAGGATCTTGAGGTCCGACAGCATGACGACCTTGAGCGTCGTCTGCGCCGACGCGACGCTTGCCGTCAGCAGCGCCGCTCCCGCGGCCAGGAGCCGAAACAACGTCCGCATGCGCTTGTCCTCCCTCGGTCGGTCGGCAACTATGCAACAGCCATGCCCAACTCGATCCGCAATCTTTCCTGGGCCGTCGTGCGCGACGGCAACAATCGGCGCCATGTCTATCGCCGCACTGTCGACCTTCACCTGAAGGACGGCAAGATCACCGAGATCACGCCCGCCGGCGCGCGCGCCACCGGCCCCGGCGAAGATGTCATCGACGGCACCGGCCTGCTGGCGCTGCCCGGCCTGATCAACATCCATTCGCATCCGTCTACCGAACCCGGCTATCGCGGCGTGCGCGAGGATCACGGAGTCCCCGAGCAGCAGATGACCGGGCTGATGGAGCGGCTGCAGGCCTTCCGTCTGCCGGACGACGGGCGCCAGGGCGCGGCCACCCTCGCCTACTCCGAGATGCTGCGCGCCGCCACGACGACGGCGACCGACGTCACCGTTCCGTTCGACGGCTGGCTCGAGACCATGGCTCTATCGGGCATGCGCTTCTATGCAGCGCCGACCTTCGCCTCGGCGCGCTGGGGCATGAGCGCGCCGCAGACCGTGACCTGGAAATGGGACGAGGCGCGCGGGCTCGCCGAGTTCGAGAAGGCCAGGCGGGTGATGGCCGACGCCGAGGCGCACAATTCGCGGCGGCTCGACGCCATGGTCTTCCCGGCGCAGATCGACACGGTGACGCCCGAGCTGTTCGCCGCGGGCCGCAAGCACGCCGACGAGTCGGGCCGCCGCTTCTCGACCCATATCGGCCAGTCGGTGGTCGAGGTGCGCGAGATGATCCGACGGCACAATCTCACGCCGGTGCAATGGGCGGCCGAGAACGGGTTGCTCAAGAACGACACCGTGCTGGCGCATTGCATCCTGCTCGACGACCATCCGCAGATCGGCTGGCACACCGCCAAGGACCTCGACCTGATCGCCGAGGCCGGCGCCTCGGTGGCGCATTGTCCGCAGCCCTTTGCGCGCTATGGCCTCGCCATGGATCATATCGGCCGCTATCGCACGCGCGGCGTCACTGTCGGGCTCGGGACGGACTGCGCGCCGCACAACCTGATCGAGGAGATGCGGCTCGCGATCGTCGCCGGCCGGCTGATGAGCGAGGACATCCGCAGCCTCGACACCGCCGGCGCCTTCGAGGCGGCGACATTCTGCGGCGCGGCGGCGCTCGGCCGCGACGACATCGGCGCGCTGGCGCCGGGCATGGCGGCCGACATCGTGCTGGTCGATCTCAATCATCCGTTGATGCAGCCGGTTCGCGATCCGCTGCGCTCCTTCGTGTTCCACGCCGCCGACAGGGCGGTGCGCACGGTTCTGGTCGATGGCGAGGTGGTGCTGAAGGACGGCGAGCCGGTGCATCTCGACCCCAAGGCGGCGATGGAAAAGGTCGCCGAGGCGCAGGCGCGGATGATCCGCGACACGCCCAGGATCGATTACGCCCAGCGGCCCGGCGACACGATTTCGCCGCTATCGCTCGAGATCCATTGATGTCCGAAAACCGCCAGCGCGACCCGGCCGGCGGCGTGATGATCCACGGCATGGAAATACTGGATCGCGAAGCCTGCTACCGGGTCTTCCAGACCCACGACGCGCGGTTCGACGGCCGCATCTTCGTGGGCGTCACCTCGACCCGCATCTACTGCCGGCCGATCTGCCCGGCGCGGACCCCGAAGTTCGAGAACTGCCGCTACTTCGCCTCGGCCGCGGCGGCGCAGGAGGCGGGCTTCCGCCCCTGCCTGCGCTGCCGGCCGGAGACGGCGCCCGAGCTCGCCTTCTGGCGCGGCTCGTCCAACACCGTGTCGCGGGCGATGAAGCTGATCGCCGAGGGCGCGCTCGACGAGAGCGAGGCCGGCGTCGAGGCGCTGGCCGAGCGGCTGGGCGTCGGCGGCCGCCAGTTGCGGCGGCTGTTCCAGCAGCATCTCGGCGCCTCGCCGATCGCGGTGGCGCAGACCCGGCGCGTGCTGTTCGCCAAGCACCTGATCCACGACACCCAGCTCCCCATGACCGAGGTGGCGCTGTCAGCGGGCTTCGGCAGCGTGCGCCGCTTCAACGAGATCTTCCTCACGATGTTCGGCCGGCCGCCCAGCGCGCTGCGCCGGGCCCAACGGAAAAAAGGGGGACCCGACACCTCGGCGCGCGACGGCGTCACGCTGCGGCTCTCCTACCGACCGCCCTACGACTGGCCGGGCATGCTCGACGCGCTCGGCACGCGCGCCAACAAGCGGCTGGAATGGATCGAAGCCGGAGTCTGGCATCGCAAGATCGAGCTCGACGGCAAGAGGGGCAGCGTCGCGGTCGCCCATCTCGCGGAACGCAATGCCGTCGCCGTGACCATCCGCTTCCCCGAGGTGCGCGCGCTCCCCGCCATCGTGGCGCGGGCCAAGCGGGTGTTCGATCTCGGCGCCGACATCGCCACCATCGGCAGCCACCTCGCCCAGGATCCCAAGCTGGCGCCGCTGATCGCCAAGCGGCCCGGCCTGCGGGCGCCCGGCGAATGGGACCGCGAGACCGTGGCCTCGATCGACGCCAACGTGCCGCCGGCCTGGCGGCCCTGGCACGCCTATGCCGCACAGCATCTCAGGATGGCGAACCATGGCTAACGATTTCTTCATCGACCGCATGGCGACGCCGATCGGCGAGCTGATCGTCATCGCCGACGGCGACGGCAAGCTGCGCACCGTCGACTGGACCGACCACGAGGCGCGCATGAAGCATCTGCTCGACCGCTACTACGGCAAGGGCCGCTACACGCTCACGCCGAGGCGCGATCCGGGCGGGCTGACCAGCGCGATGCGGCGCTACTTCAAGGGCGAGATCGGTGTGCTCAAGGACCTGGCCGTCGCCACCGCCGGCACGCCGTTCCAGGAAAGCGTCTGGAAGGCGCTGCGCCGGATCAAGGACGGCAGCACTATCAGCTATGCCGAGCTGGCGCGCCGCATCGGCAAGCCGAAGGCCGTGCGCGCCGCCGGCCTGGCCAACGGCCAGAACCCGATCAGCATCGTCGTGCCCTGCCATCGCGTGATCGGCTCGGACGGCAGCCTCACCGGCTACGGCGGCGGGCTCGAGCGCAAGCAGTGGCTGCTTGCTCACGAAGGAGTGAGACATGAGTGATCGCGAGACTCTCGAGGGGCTCAATCACGACTACATCGCGTCGGTGCAAGGATCGGACGTCAAGCGTTTCGAGCAAATCCTTTCAGAGGACTTTCTCAACACCAATCCCGACGGCTCGCTCGTGGACAAGGCGGGATTCCTCAAGCAGATCGCGCCCCCAGCGAAGATTCGTAACCTTGCCTGTCACGACGTGACCGTGCGGGTCATGGGCGACTTCGCGATCATCCACGCGCGCACCAGCTACGCGTATCTCGACGGCCGGCCCGGCAGCGGCCGCTACACCGACATCTGGGCGCGACGTAATGCACAGTGGGTATGCGTCGCTGCACAGGTTGCACGCTCGTGAAGTTGAGCTAGCTTGCTCCCGGGGGTTGTGTGGTGTGGGAGCTGGGGAGTTGTCTGTCGAGTACGTGATCAATCACGAGAGGAAAGTCGTCACTGTCAGGGCCCATGGGGCCGTCGTTCTCGAGGAATTGCTGGACTACTTCGACGCCCTCGTCGTGCAGGACGCGATGGGCTATCCGAAGCTGTTCGATGCGCGCGAAGCCGTGCCGCATCTGAGCGACGACGACGTCATGGTGCTCGGCGCGCGGATCTCCGCCTATGCGGCGTTCGATCCGCGCGGGCCCGTCGCCGCGGTCGCGACGACGGCGGCCGCGAGCGCGATCCTGCAGCGATACATGAATCTCGGCAACGCGGACCGGCCGATGCGGCTGTTCACGTCGGTCGAGGAAGCACGCGCCTGGCTCAAGCTGGATTGAGCGATGCCGATTCAGTTCAAGATCGACCATGCGCGGCGGCTCGTCGTCGCGCGCGCCGAGGGCCAGATCACGCTCGAGGACATCGAGACGTTCACCGATGCCGTGGTGGTCGCGGACGCCCTGCCCTATCGCAAGCTATTCGACGGCCGCACCGCCTACGGCAAGTACACCGACGAGGAGGTGATGCGGCTGGCGGCGCGGGTCAGCGCCTATGCCAGCTTCGAGCGGCGCGGCGCGCTGGCGATCGTGCCGGCGTTCGCGTACTTCGAGCTGGCGAGCCGCTTCGTCAATCTCGGCAAGTCGGACCGGCTGGTGCGCGTCTTCCTCGACGTCGACATGGCCCAGCGCTGGCTCGAGGAGCAGCCCGAGCCCCGAGTCTAGGCGGCGACGGCGCTGCGCTGCCTGAGACGCAGCTGGCCCGCGGTGACGCGGCCGTCGCCGGTCGGCTGGTAGACGACGCTGAACAGCGTGCGCGCCCTGGCCAGCGCCTCGGCGAAGCCCTTCTGCTCGCTCTCGAAGGAGTCGAAGCCGCAGCGCAGCAGGAACGGCAGCTGGTCGAGGAACACCGCGCCGGTCGCCCGCAGCTCGCCGGCATAGCCCAGCCGCTCGCGCAACAGGCGCGCCTGGCTGTAGGCGCGGCCGTCGGTGAACTTGGGGAAGTGCAGCACGATCAGCTTCACGCCGTCGAGCCTATCGCCCAGCGCCAGCACGTCGTCAGTGTTGGCGAGCGTCAGCGCCGGTTCCTGCACCGCCTGCGGGTTGAGCCTAAACAGCGCCATAGACCCGCTCCTTGAAGGGCTGCGCCCCGATACGGCGATAGGTGTCGACGAAGCGCTCGTCCGCCTGGCGAGCCTCGAGATAGGTCGCGACCAAGGCATCGACCGCCTCGACCACCTTGTCGGCCTCGACCGCGGGGCCGAGGATCGTGCCGAGCGCCGTCTTGCCGAAGTCGACGTCGCCGCCCAGGCTGATCTGGTAGAGCTCGACGCCGTTCTTGTCGACGCCGAGGATGCCGATGTGGCCGACATGGTGATGGCCGCAGGCATTGATGCAGCCCGAGATCTTGATCTTGAGGTCGCCGATATCGTGCTGGCGCGACAGCTCGGCGAAGTGCGTCGAGATGCGCTGCGCCACCGGGATCGAGCGCGCGTTGGCCAGCGCGCAATAGTCGAGCCCCGGACAGGCGATGATGTCGGTGATCTTGCCGACATTGGCCTCGGCGAAGCCCAGCCGCTCGAGCGCGCGGTAGACCTCGGGCAGCGCCTCGATCGCGACATGCGGTAAGACCAGGTTCTGCTCGTGGCTGACCCGCACCTCGCCCTGGCTCCAGGCGTCGGCGATGTCGGCCACGCCCTCCATCTGCGCTGAGCTCGCATCGCCCGGCGGCGCGCCGGCGGGCTTCAGCGACGCCGTCACGATCGCATGGCCCGGCACGCGGTGTGGCGCGACGTTGGACTTGAGCCACAGCGCGAAGGCGCGGTTCTCGAGCTTCAGCGCCTCGACCTCCGGCACCTTGGTGCGCTTGGACCGCAGGGCCGGCGGCGCGAACTGCCGAGCGATCGCCTCGATGGTCTCTGGCGTGAGCTTGAGCGCGCTGTCCTTCATCGCGGCGTACTCGGCCTCGACGTCCTCGCGCATCTTCTCAGGCCCGATCTCGTGCACCAGGATCTTGATGCGCGACTTGTAAAGGTTGTCGCGCCGGCCGTAGCGGTTGTAGACGCGGAGCGTGGCCTCGAGATAGGCGAGCAGGTCATCCTTCGGCAGGAACTCGCGGATCGTCTTGCCGATCATCGGCGTGCGGCCGAGGCCACCGCCCACGATGACCTCGAAGCCCGTCTCGCCCGCCTCGTTGCGCCACAGCCGGAGGCCGACGTCGTGCACGCGCACGGCGGCGCGGTCGTTGGGCGAGCCGGTGATGGCGATCTTGAACTTGCGCGGCAGGAAGCTGAACTCGGGATGCAGCGTCGACCACTGGCGCACGATCTCGCACCAGATGCGTGGGTCCTCGATCTCGTCGATCGCGGCGCCGGCGAAATGATCGGCCGTGACGTTGCGGATCAGGTTGCCGCTGGTCTGGATCGCATGCATGTCGACCTCGGCCAGCATGGCCAAGGCGTCCGGCGCGCCCTCGAGCTTGATCCAGTTGAGCTGCAGGTTCTGGCGGGTCGTGAAATGGCCGTAGCCGCGATCGTACTTGCGGGCGATCGCCGCGAGCTGGCGCAGCTGCCGCGTCGACAGCGTGCCGTACGGGATGGCGATGCGCAGCATGTAGGCGTGGAGCTGCAGGTAGAGGCCGTTGGTGAGCCTGAGCGGCTTGAACTGCTCCTCGGTCAGCTCGCCCGCCAGCCGCCGGCGCACCTGGTCGCGGAACTGTGCGACCCGCTCGCTGACCAGCGCGCGGTCGTAGTCGTCGTAGCGGTAAAAATGAGTGTCAGGCATAACGCACGGCCTCGGCCGCGATGGCGTCGAAGGTGAGGCCCGAGGCGCGGATCTTCTCGCGCAGCGACAGCGGCTCGAGCGTGCCGTCGTTGCTTTCCGCCACCGCCACCAGGAAGGAATCGACGACGCCGAAGGCCTCGGCCTGGGCGCGCGCCAGCAGGATCTCGGCGCTGCGCTCGTCGCGGGCCACCGCCGCGCGGTCGAGGCGCGTGGTCCATTCGCCGGCCTCGTCGAGGAACACCACCATGCCGTCGCGCAGACGGTTGGCGGAAGCGACATGCAGCTCGCCGCTGAGATTCTTGGCCATCAGGACACCTGTACGAGGGATTCGGGCTGGACGGCGGCGCGCGCTGCGACGTCACCGACGATGATGAGGCTGGGGCCGCCGACATGGCGGACCGCGAGGCGGGCAAGATCGGCCAGGCGGCCGGTCGAGATCCGCTCGTCGGGCCGCGTGCCGTTCTCGATGATGGCGACCGGCGTTGCCGGATCGACGCCGTCGGCCAGCAGACGGTCGCGGACGGAAGCGGCCTCGCTCGCCGCCATGTAGATCACGCGGGTATGGCCGCCGGCGGCATCGTGCGCGGCATGGCCGGACAGCAAGGTCACCGCGGAGGCGACGCGCCGGTCGGTCAGGGAAATGCCGGCCGAGGCCGCGCAGCCCAGCGCCGCGGTGATGCCCGGCACCACCGTCACCGGCAAGCCGGCGGCCTGCAGCGCATCGACTTCCTCGGCGCCGCGGCCGAACACGAAGGGATCGCCGGCCTTCAGGCGCACCACGGTCTGACCGGCGCGCACGCGGGAAATCAGCTCGGCCTCGATGTCGGCCTGCGCCCAGCTCGGCCGGCCCTTACGCTTGCCGACGCAGACGAGCTCGGCCTCGCGGCGGGCGCGGCCCAGGATCGCCTCGGGCACCAGCGCATCGTGCAGGATGGCGTCGGCCTGCTGCAGGAGCTGCGCGGCCTTGAGAGTCAGCAGGTCGGGATCACCCGGCCCCGCCCCAACGATATGGGCGATGCCGAGCGGCTTGTGCGCCCGGCGCGCAGCGTCGAGCTCGGTCAGGGCAATGCGGCGCGCGCCGGCCTCGTCGCCGCGCAGCGCCAGCCGGCCGGCCGGGCCCTCGATCAGCCGGCGCCAGAAGGCGCGGCGCTGGCGGGGCTCGAGCAGCGCATTGGCCTGGGCGCGAAATGTCTGCGCAAGACGTGCCACCGCGCCAAAGCGGCCGGGCAGCATCGCTTCGATGCGGCCACGCAGCAGCGTCGCCAGGGTCGGCGAAGCGCCGCCGGTCGAGATCGCGACCACGACCTCGTCACGATCGACGATCGCCGGCAGGATGAAATCACTGAGCTGCGGCCGGTCGGCCACGTTGACCGGCACGCTGGCCACCTTGGCGGCGCGCTGCGCTTCGGTATCCGACTCGAGATCGCCCGTGGCGACGAAGACGGCTGCCGTACCCTTGAGATCGGCGGTGGAGACAGACTCAAGCTGGTAGACGGCAGCGCCGGCCGAGCGCGCCAAGTCCGCGCGCCGCTCAGCAGCAGCACCCCTGCCGACCACGACTACCCGCCGTCCGGCAAGATCGAAGAACAGCGGCAGATGCTTCACGACACCAGCACGCGCAGGGCGACGTTGAGCGCCAGCACGCCCAGACCTTGGGCGACGGCATAAAGCCAGAGGGTGGCTTGGGACATGAGGGTCTCCGGACCGGGTCTCAATCGATTTGGCCACTCATCGCACATCCGCCATAAGCGGGTTTGCCGAAGGTTTTCGCCAATTCGGCAAATCCTTTTGCGCCAGCCCGCCGGCGGGAAATTTTTCGCTTTTCGGCCCCTTTTCCCCACCCCTTGAAGGGTCGGGAGACCGTCCTAAATCATCTCCTGTCGGCCGCGCCCATCCCGGGGCGGCGACATCAGACATCGCTTCTAGGAGGATGACTAAGATGCGTGGATTCGATTATTCGCCGTTCTATCGCGCCAGCGTCGGCTTCGACCGTGTGTTCGACCTGCTCGACAACGTGGCTGGCCAGACCGCCAACGGCTACCCCCCGTACAACATCGAGAAGACCGCCGACAACGCCTACCGGATCGTCATGGCGGTTGCGGGCTTCGCCGATGCCGAGCTGAACGTGACCCAGAAGGAGAACGAGCTCCTGGTCACCGCCCAGAGCGCGCCGAACGCGGATGAGGGCAAGCAGTACCTCTATCGCGGCATCGCCGGCCGCAACTTCGAGCGCCGCTTCCAGCTCGCCGACCATGTGAAGGTCGTGGGCGCGACGCTTACCAACGGCCTGCTCACCATCGAGCTGGAGCGCGCGATCCCGGAGGAGAAGAAGGCCCGGGCGATCCAGATCGAGGCGCAGGCAGCCAAGCCGGCCCTGACCAACTAACCGAGATGCAGTGATGCGGCCTGCAGCCAGGCTGCTCCTGGGGAGAGGGCGTCGCGGAGTCCGCGACGCCTTTTTCTTTTGGGCGTAGACTGACCGCCATGGCTCTCGAGTGCCATCACCAGTTCGTGCTGTTCGACGGCCGGCCGGACGAGCTGCCTTACAACCCGGTGAACCAGGTCTCCTTCCGGCTCGAGTCGCTCGACACGCTGCGCGGCTATCGCGCCGCCCTGCTGAAGGAAGGCATCACCGAGCAGCGCGTCACCGATCACGGCAATGCCTGGTCGATCTACTTCAAGGATCCCGAGGGCAATCCGGTCGAGCTCTACGTCGATTCGCCGTTCTACACGCCGCAGCCCTGCGGCGAGCCGTTCGATATAGACCTGCCGAACGACGAGATCGTGAAGCGCACCGAAGCGATGTGCCGCAGCCGGCCGCGCTTCATGATCCGCGAGGCCTGGATGCAGAGCATCCAGGCCAAGTTGAGCGCTCGTCCCTGAAGGGACAGCCTGGCGGCCGTCACTTCGCCGCGTACTTGCCGGCGGTCTGCGGCGTGTGCGGGCCATCCTTGCCGCTGTCCTTGTGCTGCAGCCGGGTGATGCGCGCCCAGGTCCGCTTGTGCTCGTCCTTCACGTTGAAGTGCAGCGTGCCGACCTTCTCGATCGTGAGCTCGATCTTGTCGCCGTCCATGAACGGGTTGAGGCCGCGATGGTTGGTGCCGGTGGCGACGATGTCGCCGGGCTCCAGGGTATGGATCGAGCTCAGCCATTCGATGCAGCGCGGGATCTGGTGCGCCATGTCGTTGGTGTTGAACTTCTGCATCACCGCGCCGTTGTTGGTCAGGGTGATGCCGAGGTTCTGCGGATCGGCGATCTCGTCGGCGGTGACGATCCACGGCCCGGTCGGCGCGAAGCTGTCGCGCGACTTCATCTGGAAGAAGACGTTGCCCGGCGGCGGCAGGCCGCGCGCCGAGCCGTCGATGAAGCCGGTATAGCCGAAGATGTAAGTCATCGCGTCGGCTGCCGGCACGCGCGTGGCGCGCTTGCCGATCACCAGCGCGAGCTCCGCCTCGCCCTCGAACACGCCCGCCGGCACGTCGGGCAGCATCATGGTGTCGCCGTCGCCGATGATCGCGTTCGACGCCTTGTGGAAGGCGTTGATCATCGGCTTCTCCTTGAGCGTGCCGTCCTCCATGTAGTTGACCGCCATGCAGTCGATGTTGCCCGGCCGCGGCACCGGTGCGCGCAGGCGCACGCCCGACAGCGCCACGCCCTTGCCCTCGGCCGCCTTCGCGACCTTGGCCCTGTAGCTGTCCCACCGCTTGATCAGCCCGATGATCAGGTCGGCAGCATGGAGGTGCGGGATGTCCTTCACCGCATCGGTGATGTCGACCACCTGGTCGCCTTTGACCACGCCGAGGCGATAGTCGTTGAAATAGCAGAGCTTCACTTGTTGTCTCCTCCTTCGAACACCTTCTTGGCGGTCTGGGCCGCCGACATGGCGACCGGCCAGCCGCCGTAGAATGCCAGATGCGTGATCACCTCGAGCAGCTCGTCCTTGGTCACGCCGTTGTTGAGGGCGCGCTGGAAATGGCCGACCTGCTGCTCGGTGCGGTTGAGCGCGACCAGGGCGGCGCAGGTGATCAGGCTGCGGTCGCGCTTGGAGAGCCCCTTGCGCTCCCAGACGTCGCCGAACAGCACATTGTCTGTAAGATCGACCAGCTTGGGCGCAAAGGCCCGTAGCGCCTCGCGCGCAGCCGACGAGTTTGCCGGTGGCTTGGACATTGTTTCTCTCCCTTCGGGACGTTAGCGTGACCGGACAAGTTTCGGAGGAAATGATGCCCGCGATCAAGGTCGCCGATTTCGCCTATCCGCGCATGGAAGCGCCGGACCTCGACCAGATGGAGGAGTTTCTCACGCATTTCGGCCTGGTGCGCGCCGAACGCACACCCGATGCGCTCTACATGCGGGGCGCCGACAGCCACCATCACCTGCATGTCACGCACAAGGCCGGGACCAAGTTCATCGGCTTCGCCTACCACGCCGCCGACGAGGACGACCTCAAGCGGATCGCCAGGCTGCCGGGCGCCTCGGGGATCGAGACCCTGAACGAGCCGGGCGGCGGCAAGCGGGTGCGCCTGACCGAGCCCAACGGCTACCAGATCGAGGTGATCGCCGGCATGCAGGCGGTGACGCCGATCAAGGTCGAGCGCGACCTGGTCAACACCGGCAGCGATCCGCATCGTCGCGCCGGCCGGGTGATGCGCCTCGCCAAGTCGCCGACCACTCTTCAGCGCATCGGCCACGGCGTGCTGTCGACGCCCAGGGTCAAGGAGACGGTGGCGTGGTTCCGCGAGACGCTGGGCATGATCCGTTCCGACGACGTCTATGCCGGCGACAGGGATAACGTGATCGGCGCCTTCAGCCGGCTCGATCGCGGCGCCGACTATGTCGACCACCACGTGCTGTTCTGCGTGCACAACGAGAAGACCGGGTTGAATCACGTCTCCTACGAGGCGCAGGACATCGATGCGGTGTTCCAGGACCACGAGCACATCAAGAAGCTCGGCAAGTACGAGCATATGTGGGGCATCGGCCGCCACCTGCTCGGCAGCCAGGTCTACGATTACTGGGAAGACCCGTGGGGCCGCGTGCACGAGCGCTGGGCCGACACCGACCGCCTCAACGCCGCCAACGGCGGCAACCTGGTCAGCGCCGAGGAAGGCTTCCAGTCGCAATGGGGCGAGCGCCCGCCCGAGAAGTTCATCGGGCGCGCTAGTCCGTAGCCGCAAAGCGGCTACGGACTAGCGCGCGGCGGGCGGCAGCGCTTGTAATCAAGCGCGAGAGCCCGCGCGGTGCCGCTTGGGCACGTTGTTGCTGCATTTTGATTCTTTCTGCCCGGCGAAGCCGCTCAGCTTCGCTGAGCGGCTTCGATCGCTCTCCAGACGTTCAACGGCGTCGCCGGCATCGCGACGTCGGTCACGCCGAGCGGCGCCAGCGCATCCATGATGGCGTTCATCACCACCGGCATGGCGCCGACCGTGCCCGCCTCGCCCGCGCCCTTGGCGCCCAGCGGATTGAACTTGGTCGGCACCGGGTTGCTCTTGACTTCCATGTTCGGGACCATCTGCGCCCGCGGCATGGCGTAGTCGAGGAAGCTCGCGGTCAGGAGCTGGCCCGATTCGCGGTCCCATACCACCTGCTCGCTCAGGATCTGGCCGATGCCCTGCGCCACGCCGCCATGGATCTGGCCCTTGAGCCCGATCGGGTTCATCACCGTGCCGACATCGTCGACCACGAAGTAACGGTCCATCGTGACGTCGCCGGTGTCGGGGTCGACCTCGAGCTCGCAGATGTGGCAGCCGTTGGGATAGGTGTCGCGCTCGGCCTTGAAGGTCGCGTTCTCGTAGAGGCCGCCCTCGAAGCCCTTCGGCCACTTGGTCGGGTTGAACGCCGCCTTGGCGACCTCCTTGAGAGGCACCGACTTGTCGGTGCCCTTGACCTTGAAGTTGCCCTCGGCGAACTCGATGTCCTGCTTGTCCGCCTCGAGCAGGTGGCCGGCGATCAGCTTGCCCTTCTCGATCACCTTGTCGGCCGCGACGAACACCGCCGAGCCGCCCAGCACCGTCGAGCGCGAGCCGTTGGTGCCCATGCCGAAGGCGACGCGATCGGTGTCGCCGTCGATGTACTGCACCTCGTTCGGGTCGATGCCGAGCTTCTCGTGCAGGATCTGCTTGAACATCGTCTCGTGGCCCTGGCCCTGGTTCTTGGTGCCCATCAGCAGCGCCGCGGTGCCGCTCGGATTGAAGCGGATCTCGGCGTATTCGGGCTGCGCCGGGCCCGCCGCCTGCTCGATCGCATTGACGATGCCGAGGCCGCGCAGCCGGCCGCGCTTCTTCGACTCGGCCTTGCGCGCCTCGAAGCCCGCCACGTCGGCGAGCTGCAGCGCCATGTCCATGTTCTTCTCGAACTCGCCGCAGTCGTAGTATGGCCCGACCGGGCTCTGGTAGGGCAGCGCCGAGACCGGCAGCATGTTCTTGCGCCGGAGCTCGACCCGGTCGACGCCCAGCTCGCGCGCCGCGTCGTCGATCAGCCGCTCGATCAGGTAGATCGCCTCCGGCCGCCCGGCGCCGCGATAGGGCGCCGTCGGGTTGGTGTTGCTGAGCACGCCGACCACGTTGATGTAGGCCTTGGGGATCCTGTAGACGCCCAGCACCGTGCCGATCATGCCGAACGGCGACAGCAGGTTGCGGTCCGAACCGACATAGGCGCCGATGTTGGCCAGCATCTCGAGCTTGAGCGCGACGAACTTGTTGTCCTTGTCGAGCGCCAGCTCGATCTCGCCGACATTGTCGCGGCCGTGCTCGTCGGCCATCACCGCCTCGGAGCGCTCGCAGGTCCACTTGACCGGCCGCAGCAGCTTGCGCGCCGCCCACAGGGTCAGCCGGTGCTCGATATACTGCCAGCCCTTGGTGCCGAAGCCGCCGCCCACGTCCTGGGCGATCACCCGCATCTTGCTCTCGGGCACCTTGAAGACGTTCTGCGCCAGCATGTTGCGCACGCGATGGGGATACTGGACGTCGGCGTAGAGGATCAGCCGGTCCTCGCCCTGGTCGTAGTAGCCGAGCGTGCCGCGCGGCTCCATGTACTGGGCGTGCACGCGGGTGATGACGTAGCGCCGCTTGATCACCCGGGCGGCGCCCTTGATCGCTTCCTCGGTCTCGTCCTTCTTGCCGCGCGGCACATGGTTGGAGATGTTGTCGGGGCAATCGTCCCACACCGCCGGCGCGCCGGGCTTCACGGTGTCCTCGGTGAGCGTCACCGAGCGCAGCGGCTCGTAGTCGATCTCGACCAGCTCGGCGGCGTCCTTCGCCTGCGCCAGCGTCTCGGCGATCACCATCACCACCGGGTCGCCGACATAGCGCACCCGGTCGGTGACCAGCGGCGGCCGTTGCGGGGCGTACATCGGCTTACCGTCGGGCCGCTTGCGCGGCATGTTGGCCTTGGGCATGCCGAGCCCGTCGGCCCTCACGTCGTGGCCGGTATAGGCGGCCAGCACGCCGGGCGCGGCCTTGGCCGCCTCGACATCGATCGACTTGATCTTGGCGTGCGCGTGCGGCGAGCGCACGAACACCGCGTAGGCCTGGCCCGGCAGGTTGACGTCGTTGATGTAGCGTCCCTGGCCGCGCAGCAGCTTGGGATCCTCGAAGCGCAGGACAGGCTGGCCGATTCCGTATTTGCTCATGACGCTCACTTTACGATTGGTTGATGACATGCGCGAGCGGCCGCCAGCGGCCCATGTCCGCCTCTACGCGCGCGCGGAATTCAGCGGGTGTGCTGACGCGGGTGTCGTTGCCCAGCTCCTCGAGCTTGTCCTTGACGGCCGGACGGGTCATCGCCTGCCGGAACGCCTCGTTCCAGCGATCGCGCACCGCCGGTGAGAGGCCAGCCGGCGCGGCGAAGCCCAGCCACGAGACGACGTCGTAGTCCGGCACCAGCTTCTCGGCGACCGTCGGCACGTCGGGGAAGCCGGGATGGCGCTCCTTCGAGGTCACCGCCAGCGCCCGGAGCTTGGCCGTCTTGAGCAGCGGCTGGGCATTGGAGAAGGTGATGACCTGCATGTCGAGCCGGCCGCCGACCAGGTCGTTGTACGGCGCACCGATGCCGCCCTTGTACGGCACGTGGGTCATCTCGATGTCGAGCCTCGACAGCAGCAGCTCCATCGCCATGTGCAGGGTCGAGCCGACGCCCGACGTGCCGTAGGTGATCTTGCCCGGCTCGACCCGCGCGGCGTCGAGATAGGCCTCCAGCGTCTTGAAGCGCGACTCGGGCGCCACCGTGAAGACGAACGGGAAGCGCGTGACGATGGCGATGAAGTCGAAGTCCTTCAGCACGTCGTAGCTCAACGTCTTGTCGGTCGCCGAGACCACCGCCTGGCCGCCGGTCATGAGATAGAGCGTGCTGCCGTCGGGCTTGAGCCGCGCTACCTGCGTCGCCGCCAGCCGCTCGGCCGCGCCGGGCTTGGGTTCGATCACGATCTGCACGCCGGTGATCTCGGTCAGCACCGGCGCGAGGTGGCGGGCGATGGTGTCGGGGTTGGAGCCGGCGTCGTAGCCGTGGATCAGCCGGATCGGCCCGGCCGGCAGCGCCTGGCCGCGCGCCAGCGACGGTGCCAGCGCGGCCGTCGCCGCGAGGAAATGCCTGCGCTTCATCCCCCCACTCCCTTGCGCCGCTTGGTGGCGCGTTGCATGTCGAGCGTGAGGCCCGGAACCTCAGACGCCGCCTGCTCGACGGTCGTGCGGATGTGCTTCTCGATCAGGCCGCAGGCTGTGTCGACGTCGCGCGCCAGCACGGCGTCACGCAAGTCGAGGTGCTCGTTGCGGCGCCGCGAGCGGGCATGGATCATGGTCAGCCAGTGGTAGCGCCGCGCCTGGTCGAACAGCTCGCTGCGGAAATGCAGCGACCACGGCGAGGTGCAGGTGGCGACCAGCGAATCGTGGAAACGCTTGTGCCGCTTGCCCCATTCGCGCTTGAGGCTGACCGGATCGTCCGGCTTGGGGGCGCCGAGCTTGTTGAGCAGGAAGTAGGAGCTGACGATCTCCGCCTCCCAGGCGTCGGTGCCGTGGCGGATGGCGTCGGCCAGAGTGCGGGTCTCGAGATAGACGCGCAGCTCGGAGAGATCGAGGAAGTCGGCGAGCGACACCGGCGCCACCGAGAAGCCCCTTCCCGCCTCGGTGCGCGCCAGGCCCTCCGACACCAGGTGCGATAAAGCCTCGCGCAGGGTGCCGACCGAGGTGTCGTAGCGCTGGCGCAATTCGCCGAAGCGCAGGCGCTGGTCGGGCTTCAGCACGCAGCACAGGATGTCCTCGCGCATCTGGCGCAGCACCTCGAAGGTGGCGGCGTCCTCCTTGAGCACATCCTGGGGCGCGGTGGTCGCGGCCGGCATTTGCAGGATCTTGGCCATGATGGTCAGACTCCGAGATAGGCTTCGCGGATTTGCGGCTGCTTCAGCAGGTCGGCGGGCAGACCCTGGGCGACGATCCGTCCCTGCTCCAGCACGTAGGCGCGGTCGGCGATTTCGAGCGCCTTCAGGACGTTCTGCTCGACCAGCAGGACGGCGGCGCCCTCGGCGCGCACGCGAGCGATGATCTCGAACATGTCGTCGACGATGGTCGGCGCCAGGCCGAGCGACGGCTCGTCGAACAGCACGATGCGCGGCCGCGCCATCAGGGCGCGTCCGATCGCCACCATCTGCTGCTGGCCGCCCGACAGCTCGCCGGCCAGCTGGCGGCGCTTGTCGCGCAGGATCGGGAACAGGCCGTAGACCCGGTCCAGCGACTGCGCTCGCGCCACGCGCGCCGCGGGCAGATAGCAGCCAAGCTCGAGGTTCTCCTCGACCGACATCTTGGCGAACAGACGGCGGCCCTCCGGCACCAGGGCGATGCCGTGGCCGCAATAGGCATGGGCGCTGACCCGGGTCATGTCGGCGCCGTCGAAGCGCAAGGTGCCGCGGCGGCTGCGCAGCATGCCGGCGATGGCGTTGATCAGCGTCGTCTTGCCGGCGCCGTTGGGGCCGATCACCGAGACGATCTCGCCGCCGTCGACGTCGAGCGAGACGTCCCACACCGCGGGCGCATCGCCATAGCCGATATGCAGGTTGCGCGCCTCAAGCAGCATAGGCTTTGCCCAGGTAGATGCTGACCACGCGCGGATCGCGCATGACCTCGCGCGGTGCACCTAAGGCGAACAGCTTGCCCTCGTTCAGCACCGCGACCCGGTCGGAGAGCTCGACGACCGCGCGCATCAGGTGCTCGACGAACACGATGGTGGCGCCCTGGGCGCGGATCGCGCGCACCAGGCGGATGGCGTTGTCGACCTCGGCCGGATTGAGGCCCGACAGCACCTCGTCGAGCAGCAGCAGCCGGGGCTTGGCCGCCAGGGCGCGCGCCAGCTCGAGGAACTTGCGCTCGTGCAGGTTCAGGGCGGCCGGCAACGCCTCCTCCTTGCCGGCAAGGCCGGTGAAGCCGATCCAGTGCAGCGCCTCGTCGCGAATCTCGGAAGCACTCCTCCCCCGTCTGCGGGGGAGGTGTCGGCGTCTTACGCCGACGGAGGGGTCGTGGGCCGCATCGAAGGTGTCGCTCATGACCCCTCCATCGCGGATTACCGAGCCACCTCCCCATTTGAATGGGGAGGAATGCTCCATGCCGAAGGTCGCGGCCAGCACGACGTTCTCCAGCACCGTCATGTTCACGAACGGCCGCGGGATCTGGTAGGTGCGCGCCACGCCGCGGCGGGCGATCTGGTGCGCCGGCAGATTGCCGATCTCGATGCCGTCCACCTTCACCGAGCCCGAGGTCAGCGGATAGAATCCCGAGACGACGTTGATCAGCGTCGTCTTGCCCGAGCCGTTGGGCCCGACCAGCCCCAGAATCTCACCCTCGCGCACATCGAGATCGACGCCGCCCAGCGCCTGCAGGCCGCCGAAGCGCTTGGTAGCGCCGCGCACCTCCAGCAGCACTTTGTCACTCACCGGCTTTATCGCCGGCATGACCGGTGCGACCTCGGCGATGGCCGGCGGCGGCGTGGCGCGACGGCGTTTCGCCAGCCACTGCTTGACCGCGGGCACGAAGCCGTCGGGCAGCCACAGGATGGCGGCGATCAGGATGACGCCGACGATGGCGCGGCCGACCATCGCCTCGCCGCCGCTGATGAAGGCGTAGAGCAGCGCGGTGATGGCCGCGGCGCCGATCGCCGGGCCGAACCAGCTCCGCGCGCCGCCCAGCACGCTCATCAGCACGACGTAGAGCGGCACCGTGAGCTCGAAGGTCCCTGAGACGGTGATGAAGCCGACATACATCGCATGCACGCCGCCGACCGCGCCGGCGATCGCGGCCGACAAGGCGAAAGCGATCAGCTTGTAGCGCAGGGTCGGCACGCCCTTGGCCTCGGCCACGTCCTCGTCGTCGTGGATGGCGAACAGGCCCATGCCGAGCCGGGAATGCACGACTTTCCAGGCGATGCCCAGGCTCGCGACGCAGAGGATGAAGCCCAGCAGGTAGATCGTGCCGGTCGGCGTCGGCATCAGGTTGGGCAGCGGCACGGCGCTCATGAAGATGCCGCCGCCGCCGTCGATCGGCGTGTTGAGGATGATGGTGGCGATCACGAAGGTGACGGAAAGCGTCAGCAGCGCGAACAGCTCGCCGCGCAGCCGGCGCAGGCGGAAGACGATGGCGCCGACGCCCAGCGCCAATAGAGCCGGCAGCGCCGCCGCGACCGGCAGGGTCGCCAGGAACGGCCAGCCGAACTTGGTCGTCAGGTCGGCGGTGACGTAGACGCCGACGCCGAAGAAGGCGGCATGGCCGAGGCTGAAATAGCCCGCAAAGCCGCTCAGCAGCGCCCAGCTCGTCGACAGCGAGACCCAGAAGAACACAAGGTACAGGAAGGAATCGTAGAACGCCGGCAGCCGCGCCATCGGCAGGAAGCCGAGCACGCCGATCGCGACGACGGCGCCGAGCCGGGACAGGCCGTTGGCGTTCATAGCCACTCCGGATCCCACAGCAGGATCGCGATCAGCACCGAGAACGACACCACCGGCGCCCAGGCCGGGGCGAGGACCGCCATGGCGATCGATTCGCTGGCGCCGATCAGCAGGCCTGCCAGCAGCGCGCCCAGCGGGTTGCCCAGCCGGCCGATGATGACCACCGCGAAGACGACGCCGAGATAGGCCCAGATCTGCGCCGGCGCGAGGGTGGCGATCAGGGCGATGAAGGTGCCGGCGATGCCGGCGTAGGCCGCGCCGATACCCGACAGCAGGTAGGCGAGCTTCTTGTGATCGACGCCATAGGCCGCGGCGATGCCGGGGTCCTCGGCGGCGGCGCGCAGGGCCTTGCCGACATAGGTGCAGCGCAGCCACAGCCAGGTGCCCCAGGCCAGCGCGCCGGCGACCAGGCAGAGCGTCAGGTCGAGGATCGGGATGTAGAACGGCCCGGCCTTGAGCGAGCGCGTGGCGTACTCGGTCTCGTAGCGGCGGAAGTCGGCGGTCCAGTAGAGCTGGATGCCGACCTCGAGGATGATCGCGAAGCTGAAGGTGATCAGCAGCGAGGCGAGCTCATTGACCTTGAACTTGTCGAACAGCCAGTGCTGGGCGACGCCTATGGCGAACATCGCCGGCACGATCAGCGCCGCCGACCACCACGGCTCGACGTGATAATTGGTGCCGAGCTCGTAGACGAGATAGGCGGCCAGGAAGGCCAACGCGAAGTGGCTGAGATTGACCAGCCGCAACAGGCCCCAGCTCAGGCTGAGGCCCATCGCCAGCAGGCCATACAGCCCACCCGCCAGGACGCCGGAGATCAGCGCCTGGCCGAGAAGCGTCGCACTCGGCATCCGAGGGTTACGACGCGATCAGCTTGACGCCCGGTGCCGCGAGCTCCTTCGGCCAGACGACCTTCCACTCCTTGTTCTGCACCTGCTTGATCAGCTGGGCGGCGTCGCCGTGATTGTACGGGCCGTCGAACCGCGCCTTGCCATAGATCGTGTCGACCCGGTTCTTCCTGAGCCAGGCCGCGATTTTCTCGTCCTCCAGGCTGCCCGCACCGTTCACCGCGGCCTCGAGGATCTGCCATTCCGCGACCATGCCGCAGGCCTGGGCGTCGATCGTCGGGTACGGCAGGTTGGCCTTGGCCGCCTTCTCCTTGTACTCGGCGGCGATGCGCTTCATCCCGGGCCGGCTCATGAACGGCTCGTCCGGCTCGATGAAGGTCGAGCACAGCGCCTTGTCGCCGTCCGCCGACACCGCCAGCGGCCCCGGCGCCGGATACAGATGGAAGTGGTTCTTCGGCTTGTAGTCGAGCTTGCGCAGCGCCTCAAGCAGGAGATTGCTCTCCAGGCCGAGCGAGCCGACCCACAGGAAGTCGGCATTGGCCTCCTTGATGCGCGCGGCGATCGCCCCGAAATCGCGGTTGCCCGATTCGTACTCGAGATAGAGCGGCACCTTGACGCCGCGCTTCTCAGCCTGCGCCTTCATGCCGAGCGCCATGAACTGCGCCGACGGGAACTTCGAGGTCAGGATGACCATCGACTTGGGCGGCGCCGGGAACGTCGCCATCGCGTCGAGGATGACGTTGGGATAGGTGACGTCCGGTTCGGAGCCGAACGGCGTCGCCGGAAAGGCGCGGTCGTAGGTCTGCAGCTTGGGGATGCCCATGCTGCTCTGGATCATCACTTTGCCGTAGCGCTGGGCCACGCCCATCGCCGCCAGGATCGGCGCCGTCGCGTACGGGCCCTGGATCAGGTCGACCTTGTCGACGGTGATCAGCTTCTCGTAGAGGCTGCGGGCCACCTCGGGCTTGGACTGGTCGTCGAGCAGCACGTACTCGACCGGCCGGCCGAGCAAGCCGTTCCGGCCGTTGATCTCCTCGATCATGATCTCCGAGGCGATCTTGTGCAGCATCGCCGTCTGGGCAAGGAAGCCCGTCAGCGACAAGGTTCCGCCGACCCGCACCGGCTTTCCCGACGGCGCCGCTCGCAAGAGGCCCGGTGCCGCGAGCGTCGCGGCTCCTCCCATCATTCCGGCCAAGACACGACGACGGCGCCACGCGCCCACCCGATCGACCATCGTTTCCTCCGCCTGGCGCCATTGTTGTGGAGTGCGCCGTTGTGCGGATGTTGGAATACGGGTGATGGCCTGTAAACGCTTTTTCGAAACTTTCGGAAGTTTTCGAAATTCAGCCGCCCGTGACGCCGAGATGGCGCTCCAGCGGCGCACCATCGGCGAGCAGCGCGGCGCTCGACGCTTCGAACACGATGCGGCCGCGGTCGAGCACGATGGCTCGATCGGTGATCGGCAGGACTTTGCGCGCGTGCTGTTCGACCACGATGCCGGCCATCTTCTCTTCGCGAAACAGCTTCCTCAGCGCGCGCAGCAGCTCTTCGATGATGATCGGCGCCAGGCCCTCGGTCGGCTCGTCGAGCAGCAGCAGGCGCGGGTTGAGCGCCAGCGCCCGGCCGATCGCCAGCATCTGCTGCTCGCCGCCCGACAGCGAGCCGCCGGACTGCCCGCGCCGCTCCTTGAGGCGCGGGAACAGACCATAGATGCGATCGAGCGTCCACGAGCCCGGCCGTGCCACCGCGGTGATGTTCTCCTCGACCGTGAGCGAGCGAAAGATGTTGCGCTCCTGCGGCACCCAGCCGATGCCTGCCGCCGCCCGCCCCTCCGGCGCCATCGCGGCGATCTCGCGCCCGGCGAGGCTCAGCGAACCGCCGAACCGCTGCGTCACGCCGACGATGCTGTCGATCAGCGTCGTCTTGCCGACGCCGTTGCGGCCCAGCACCGCCAGCGCCTCGCCCTCCTGCAGCCGGAAGGCGATGTCGGACAGCACCACCGCGCGGCCGTAGCCGGCGCTGAGGCCGCTGACGGACAGCAGCTCAGCCATGCTCGGCCTCGTCGAGATAGACGGCCTTCACCCGCGGATCGGCGGCGATCTCCCCAGGCGTGCCTTCCGTCAGCAACGCGCCCTCGACCAGCACCGAGATGCGCTGCGCGAAGTCGAAGACCAGCCCCATGTCGTGCTCGATCAGCAGCACCGAGACGTCGGCAGGCAGCGTGGCGATCGCATCCAGAATGCCTTTGCGCTCGGCGGCGGGCACGCCGGCGGCCGGCTCGTCGAGCAGCAGCACACGCGGCGCACAGGCGAAGGCGACGGCGATCTCCAGCAGGCGCTGCTTGCCATAGGGCAAAGTGTCGGTGCGGACATCGAGCGCGTCGGCAAGACCGAAGCGTTCGGCGACTTCATCGACGTCGCGCGCGAGGGCGTCACCCCCGACCGGCCGCCGCCAGCGCGCACCCTGCCCCAGCCGTTCGCTGACCGCGAGCGACAGCGTCTCGAGCGGCGTCAGGTCGGCGAAGAGCTGATTGATCTGGAAGGTGCGCACCAGGCCGCGGCGAACGCGGGCCTCGGGCCGCAGCCGCGTCACGTCCTCGCCGCCGAGCAGCACGCGGCCGGCCGAGGGCGGCAGCACGCCGGTCAGCAGGTTCACGAAGGTGGTCTTGCCGGCGCCGTTGGGGCCGATCAGGGCATGGCGCGCGCCCTTTTCGAGGCGGAAGGTGACGTCGTTGGTCGCGACGATGCCGCCGAAGCGCTTGGCGAGGCCCTGCGTCTCCAGCGCGGCGGTCATGAGCGCACCACCCTGGCGACCAGGCCGCGCACGGCGGCCGCCAGCCGCTCGCGGCCGACCAGCGCCAGCGCCACCAGGAATATTCCCATCCACAGCATCCAGAACTGCGGCGAGCTGGTCGACAGCACGTCCTGCAGGATCTTGAAGGCGATCGCGCCGGCAATGCCGCCATAGAGCCAGCCGACGCCGCCGATGATCAGCGCCAGCAGCACGTCGGCCGAGCGCTGGAACTCCAGCACCTCGAGCGAGACGTAGCCCGTGGTCTGCGCCAGCAACGCGCCTGCCGCGCCGGCATAGGCCGCGGCCAGGGTGTAGATCGCGATCAGCCGGCGGTGGACCGGCACACCCAGTGCCGAGGCGCGCAACGCGTTGCGCCGGGTCGCCATCAGCGACAGGCCGAACGGCGAGTGCACGATGATGCGCGCCAGCAGGAACAGCACGAACAGCGTGACCAGGCTGTAGGCGTAGGCGGTGCGGCCGTAGAGGTCGAACTCGAACCGGCCGAGCAACGGCCCGACCGTCATGCCTTGCAGGCCGTCGGCGCCGCCGGTCCACTGCGGCAGGGCGTTGGCCACCTCGTGCAGCACCAGCGCGACGGCAAGCGTCACCATCAGCCGGGTGAGGTCGCTGCCGCGCAGCACCAGGAAGCTGGTGGCGAAGCCGAGCACGCCACCGGCCGCGATCGCCACCGCGAGGCCGGCCAGCGGATCGGGCATCACCAGCTTGCAGAAGATGCCGGCGGCATAGGCGCCTGCGCCGAAGAACGCCGCGTGGCCCAGCGACACGATGCCGGCATAGCCCAGGATCAGGTCGAGCGAGAGCGCGAACAGCGCGAGTATCGCCACCTCGTTCAGCAGCAGATGCTTGCCCGCCGGCGCAAAGAGGGCGGCGAACGCGACCAGCCAGAACACGATCTCGACCAGGCGCCAGCGGGCGCGGCGCGCGAGACCGTCGGCCGCCTTCATCGGGCCCTCATCGAGCTCTGGCGAACAGGCCGTTCGGCCTGAGCACCAGCACGACGATCAGCACGACATAGATCACGAAGCTGCCCAGCGCCGTCGACAGGTAGTATTTGCCGGCCACGTCCGCGACGCCGAGCATCAGCGCGGCGAGGAACGGCCCGAGGATCCCCGACGTCCCGCCGACCGTCACCACGATCAGGAAGAAGATCATGAACCTGAGCGGGAAGTAGGGATCGAGCCCGAGCAGCTCGACGCCGAGCGCGCCGCCCAATCCGGCGAGGCCCGAGCCGACGGCGAAGGTCGCGGCGAACACGAAGCCCACCGGGATGCCGAGCCCGCGTGCCACGCGCGCATCATCGACGGCGGCGCGCAGGCGGCTGCCGAAGCGGGTACGCATCAGGCCGAGCTGCAGGGCGAGCGCCAGCGCGCCGCAGATCACGATCAGGAACGTACGGTAGATGCCGAGATTGACGCCCAGCACCTCGCGCCGGCCCTGCAGCCAGGCCGGCAGCTGGATGTTGCGCTGGCTCGAGCCCATGAAGAAGTCCGCCGCCGCCACGGCGATGAACACCAGCCCGATCGAGAACATCACCTGCTCGAGATGGCTGCGGCCGTACATGTGGACATAGAGCGTGCGCTCGAGCACCAGCCCGAGCGCCGCGGCGACGACGAAGGCGATCGGCAGGCAGGCCAGGAACGGCACGTTCCACTGGCCCATCAGGATCACGGTGACGTAGCCGCCGGCCATCGCGAACGCGCCGTGGGCCAGATTGACGAAGTTCATCAGGCCCAGGGTCACGGCCAGCCCGCAGGCCAGCACGAACATCAGCATGCCGTAGGCCACGCCATCGAACAGGATGGTGGCCATGCGGAAGTTACTTCTTCGCCGCCTTCACCGGATCCTTGACGTTCGGGATGGTGGCGAACTCGACGTTGTAGAGCTCGCCGTCCTTCTTCTCGACCTTGCGGATGTAGATGTTCTGCACAATGTCACGGGTGTCGGGGTCGATCGAGATCGGCCCGCGCGGGCTCTCCCAGGCCATGCCCTTCATCGCCGCCACCAGCTTCTCGCCGTTGGTGTCGCCGTTGGTCTTCTTCAGCGCGCCGTAGATCAGCTCCATGCCGTCCCAGCCGCCGACCGACATGAAGTTCGGCCTCAAGCCTCCATTGGCCTTCTTGAAGGCCTCGACATAGGCCTTGTTGGCTGCGCTGTCGTGCGCCGCCGAGTAATTATGGGCGTTGATGACGCCGACCACGGCGTCGCCCATGCCGTTCAGCTGGTCGTCGTCGGTGACGTCGCCGGTGGCGATCAGCTTGACGCCGCTCTTGTCCAGTCCTCGCTCGATGAACTGCTTGACGAACTGCGCACCGGTGCCGGAGGGCACGAAGACAAACAGCGCGTCGGGTTTGGCGTCGGCCGCCTTCTGCAGCACCGGCGCGAAATCGGGCGAGCGCATCGGGATGCGCAGGTTCTCGACGATCGTGCCGCCGTCGGCCTTGAACTTGTCGGAGAACGACTTCTCGGCGTCGATGCCGGGGCCGTAGTCGGACACCAGCGTGATGACTTTCTTGATGCCGTTCCTGGCCGCCCATTCGGCCATCGGCACCGACGACTGCGCCAGCGTGAACGAGGTGCGCACGACGAAGGGCGAGGCCTCGGTGATCGACGAGGTGCCGGCCGCCATCACCACTTCCGGCACCTTGGCCTGGGTAGCGATCGGCGCGGTGGCCATGGCCGACGGCGTGATGCCGAAGCCCGCCAGCACGGCGACCTTGTCGTTGACCACGAGCTCCTGGGCGAGCCGCTTGGTCACGTCGGGCACCGAGGTGTCGTCCTTCAGGATCACCTCGATCTTCTTGCCGGCGACGGTGGTGCCCTTTTGCGCGAGGTAGAGCTTGACCGCGGCGTCGATCTGCTTTCCGGTCGAGGCCTGCTGGCCGGTCATCGGCAGGATCAGGCCGATCTTGACGGAGTCCTGCGCCGACGCGACGCTCGGCAGCACGGACAACGCGGCAATCGCCAGCAATTCGCGCCTTAACATTGTTAGTCCTCCCAACTAATTTGGAATCCTTCTAGCACACAAGGAAACGCCCGATGAAGAGTTATAAGGTCGTCGAGTTCGGTCAGCCTCTGCAGAAGGTCGAGGAAGCCAACCCGGTCCCCAAGGGCACCGAGGTGCTGCTGCGAATCACGGCGGCCGGCGTCTGCCACAGTGACGTGCATCTGTGGGAAGGCTTCTTCGACATGGGCGGCGGCAACAAGTACTCGACCGCCAAGACCATGAACCCGCCGCGCACCATGGGCCATGAGATCGTGGGCGACGTCGTCGCGGTCGGCCCCGACTCGAAGGGTGCGAGGGTCGGCGACAAGGCCGTCGTCTATCCCTGGATCGGCTGCGGCAAGTGCTGGTACTGCCAGAACGGCACCGAGAATCTTTGCCCGACTCCGCATGCGCTGGGCGTCAACGACGACGGCGGCTATGCCGACCATGTGCTCGTGCCGCATGCAAAATATCTCTACTCGTACGGCAACCTGCCGGTCGAGCTGGCCTGCCTCTATTCCTGCTCGGGCATCACCGCCTTCGGCGCGGTCAAGAAGGCGGTCGGCCACGATGCCGGCAAGCCGATCCTGGTGATCGGCGCGGGCGGCGTCGGCTTAATGGGCGTACGCTTCGCCAAGGCGGTGCTGGGCCGCGAGCCGATCGTTGCCGACATCGACGAGAACAAGCGCCAGCTCGCGCTCAAGAACGGCGCCTCGGCGGTGGTCGATCCGCGCGACAAGGAAGCGCGCAAGACGGTCATGGACCTGACCGGCGGCACCGGCGTCGCCGCGGCGATCGACTTCGTCGGCGCCGAGGCCTCGGCGCAGTTCGGCTGGCGTGCGCTGGGCCGCGGCGGACGGCTGATCGTGGTCGGCCTGTTCGGCGGCACCTTCGCGACGCCGATGCCGATGTTCGCTTTCACCGGCAACACCATCATGGGCTCGGTCACCGGCACGCCGGCCGAGATGAAGGAGATGATGGACCTCGTCACATCGGGCAAGGCCGAGCCGGTGCCGATCGTCAGGCGCAAGCTCGACGACGCCGACGCCGCGCTGCAGGATCTGCGCCAGGGCCTGGTCATGGGACGCGCCGTTCTCGTTCCGTGAGCCAGGCCAGCCGCGCTTTAGCGCATGCGTTCGAAACCGGAGCGCTCGCCGCCCCACAATCCGAAGGGCGGCGGGCGTTCTTCCTGCGTGCCGAGGAGCCGCCGTTCGCCGACATCTGCTGCGAGCAGTCGTACCGCCCGGATTTCCTGAAGCTCAAGCAGGCGACGCCGCGGCTCTCGGGTGGGTCGTGGCCGCTCGGCCTGCTGCTGCTGACCAAGCACAAGGAAGAGAACTTCGCCAACATCGCCCGCGGCTGGAGCCTGCTCGAGCCGGGCGGCACGCTGGTCTGCGCCGGTGCCAACGATGATGGCGCGGCGAGCCTCGAGAAGCAGGTCGGCAAGGTGTTCGGCCTCGAAAGCTCGCTGTCCAAGTTCCATTGCCGGGTGTTCTGGCTCACCAAGGGCGACGCCGAGCCGCCGAGCTACTGGACGGGCCTCGCCGGACTGCAGCCGGTGAGCGACAGCCGCTGGCTCAGCAAGCCCGGCATCTTCTCCTGGGATCGCATCGACGACGGTTCGGCGCTGCTGGCGCAGCACCTGCCGGATGACTTCGCCGGCCATGCCGCCGACTACGGCTGTGGTTGGGGCTATCTCGCACGGCAGATGCTGCAGCCTGCGGTGACGCGGCTCGACCTGATCGATGCCGAGCACCTGGCGCTCGATGCGGCGCAGGCCAACGTCACCGATTCGCGCGCCTCGTTCCATTGGCTCGACCTTGCGCGCGAGCCGGCGCCGGCGACCTACGATGCCATCGTCTGCAATCCGCCCTTCCATACCGGCCGCGCCTCGACGCCGGCGCTGGGCCAGGCGGTGATCGAGGCCGCGGCGCGGGCGCTCAAGCCCGGCGGCTGCCTCTACATGGTCGCCAACCGCGGCCTGCCCTACGAGCCGGTGCTGAAGCAGCACTTCGCCGGCTTCGAGACGCTCGCCGACAACAACAAGTTCCGGGTGACGAGGGCCGTTCGCTAGCTTTGTCGTCCTGAGCGCAGCGAAGGACCTCATCGCCGCTTGCAATCGGCATGAGATCCTTCGCTGAAGGCGCATGTGAATGCGCCGACTCAGGATGACAGAAGAGCGGCAACGAGGAACTCCTTGTTGCCGTCGGCGCCGGTGATCGGGCTGTCGGTGACGCCGAGCACCGTCCAGCCCGGTTGTTCCGCCAGCCAGGCTGCGATGGTGTCGACGACCTCCTGGTGAAGTTCCGGCTCGCGCACGATGCCGCCCTTCCCCACCCGGCCCTTGCCGACCTCGAACTGCGGCTTGATCAGCGCCGCCAGATGCGCGCCCGATGCGGCCAGCGCCAGCGCATTGGGCAGCGCGGTGCGCAGGCCGATGAACGAGGCGTCGCACACGATCAGGTCGATCGGTTCGGGGATCTGCGCCCGCGCGACGTCGCGGATGTTGGTCTTCTCCATCGACACCACGCGCGGATCGCTGCGCAGCTTCCAGGCGAGCTGGTTGGTGCCGACATCGACCGCATAGACCTTGGCGGCACCGCGCTGCAGCAGGCAGTCGGTGAAGCCGCCGGTCGAGGCGCCGACATCGAGCGCGACGCGGCCCGCCACCGGAATCGCGAAATGGTCGAGCGCCTTCTCGAGCTTCAGCCCGCCGCGCGAGACATAGGGATGCGGCTGGCCGCGCACCTCGAGCGGCAGGTCGTCGGCCACGCCGGTGCCGGGCTTGTCGAGCCGCCGGTCGTTGGAGAAGACCAGCCCGGCCATGATCAGGCGCTGGGCAGCGGCGCGCGTCTCCGCCAGCCCGCGCTCCACCAGCGCCACGTCGAGCCGCGTCTTCGCCATCTGCCTAAACCTGCGGCGTCTCCGGAGAGCGATGCTCGTCCGAGATCGGGCTCATGAGGCCGACCGCGAGCCCGCCGGGATCCTCGAGCACGGCATAGCGCGCGCCGAAGAAGGCGTCGTACGGCGCCTGCAGGCTCCGGTAGCCGGCCCCGGTCATGTCGGCATGGATGCAGTCGACGTCCTCGCGCGCCGCCACGCCGAAGCCGACCACGACGCGGCCGGCGATGCCGTCACGATCCTTCCATCCGATGTTCCATAAGCGCGCGAAGGTCGCGCTGTCGAGATCGATCGACGGCGTGTCGGCGGCATCGCCCGGTATCGGCCCGACATGGTGCGCACCGGTCGCCGTGCGCCAGACCCTGCCTTCCGGGATCGTCACCCCGAGGCGGCGATAGAACACCAGCGACGCATCGACATCGCTGCAGACGATATTGATCTGGTTGAACACCGGCTGCGGACCGGCCATCGTCGCGCTCCTCACGGGAAAGACGGCTCATATATGGACACGAAATTGCTCGAGGGCGAGCGCGCCCTGGTTACCGGCTGCGGCGGCGGCATCGGCCGCGGCATCGCCAAGGCCCTGAAGGCCGAAGGCGCCACCGTCCTCGGCAGCGACATCGTCGCCCCGCCGGCCGACGACGGCATCGACTTCCTCGCCGCCGATCTCGGCCGGCGCGACGGCTGGCGCACCCTGCTCGAGGCGGCTGTGACCAAACTGGGCTCGATCAGCCTGTTCGTCCACGCCGCAAGCCCGCGCCGGCTCGAGGCCGACACGCCGCTGTCGGTCAGCGAAGAGACATGGGACGCCATGACCGGCATCAACTTGCGCACGGGTTTCTTTCTTGCACGTGAGATCGGCCGCCATATGGTGGAGCGCGGCACCAGGGGCCGCATCCTGTTGATCACGTCGCAACACCGCGAGATGGCGCGCAACCTGCATTACAGCGCCTCGAAGGCCGGCATGACCATGGTGATGAAGGAGCTGGCCCGCGTGCTGGCGCCCTCCGGTATCCGGGTCAACGCGATCGCGCCGGGCGCCATCCCGGGCGGCGGCTTCGTCGCCGACAATCTCGGTGTGTTGATCGCCCAGATCCCGCTCGGCCGACCCGGTACGCCGGACGACATCGCACAAATGGCGGTCGCCGTTCTGTCGGAAAGATTTGGTCGCTATGTCGTGGGGACCACGCTGGAAGTCGACGGCGGCCTCGGCCTGATCAGCTGGATTCCCGCCAAGGCTTGACGGACCTCGCCGGAGGTCTAGATGTAGGCGATCAGCCACAGGGGGCTTACGACAATGACACTGCGCATCAACTCAACCGCGCCGGATTTCACGGCCGAGACGACCCAGGGGCCGATCGAGTTCCACAAGTGGATCGGCGACGGCTGGGCGATCCTGTTCTCCCATCCGAAGGACTTCACGCCGGTCTGCACCACCGAGCTCGGCTACATGGCCGGCCTGAAGCCCAAGTTCGACGCCCTGAACACCAAGATCCTCGGCCTGTCGGTCGATCCGGTGACCAACCACGCGAAGTGGGCGAAGGACATCGAGGAGACGCAAGGCCACGCCGTCACCTATCCGATGATCGGCGATCCCGAGCTCGAGGTCGCCAAGGCCTACGACATGCTGCCCGAGGGCGCGGGCTCGACTTCCGAGGGCCGCACGGCGGCGGACAATGCCACGGTGCGCTCGGTGTTCATCGTCGGCCCGGACAAGAAGATCAAGGCGATGCTCACCTACCCGATGAGCACCGGCCGCAACTTCGACGAGGTGTTGCGGCTGCTCGAGAGCTGCCAGCTCACCGCCAAGCACCAGGTCGCGACGCCGGTGAACTGGAAGAACGGCGAGGACGTGATCATCGTCCCGGCCGTCTCCGACGAGCAGGCCAAGGCCAAGTATCCCAACGGCTGGAAGGCGCCGAAGCCCTACCTGCGCATCGTGCCGATGCCGAAGTGACCGCGTAAGCGGCTATCCCGAGCGTCGTCGCGGGATCTTTCTTCTTCGGATCGGCGCAGAAAGACCTGTGGAAAAGCGGCGCGTGAGCGCCGCTTTTCTTTTCGGCGCTATTTGTCGGAGCGGTTGGCCCTCGGCCTCAAATCATGCCGTTGAGTCCTCACTTGAAACCACCGCTTTGGTCCGGCGCGATCGCGATCGAATGCAGCGGTAGAAGAGGAAGACCCCGGAGCGCGTTTCCGCGTCCAGGGTCTGAACCTTCAGTGGTTAAACCACTTTACCGTGGTTTCCCAACCGACTTCCCATAATGACTTGAGCATCCCCCCGTATGTGCGTCAAGATGTTCCCGCAAGGGTTGGGGAACTCATGGGGATATCTTCCGGGCTCGTGGTGCGGGAAAGTCTGACGCTAGGAGTCGATCTCGGCATCGGTTCATGCGGGTGGGCGCTGATCGAGAACGCCGACAGCGGCGGCGGACACATCGTTGCGATGGGGGTCCGTTGCTTCGATGTGCCGGAGACGGCCAAGGAGCGCGTCCCGACCAACCAGATCAGACGGCAGAACCGCCTCATGCGCCGAGTCATCAAGCGACGGCGGCAGCGGATGAACGAGGTACGGGCGCTGTTCAAGGCTCACGGGCTTCTGAGCGGTGATGGCAAGAAAGCGCTGGCGACGGGTCTGAGCCCCTGGTCCTTGCGTGCCGCCGCGCTGGATCGGCCGCTCAACGGGCAGGAATTGGCGGTGGCGTTGGGCCATATCGCGAAACATCGAGGCTTCAAGTCGAACAGCAAGCGCGACCGGGGCAAGAACGCTGCCGACGAGTCGTCCAAGATGCTCGGGGCGATCGAGAAGACACGAGAGCGCCTGGGGGACTGGCGCACCATCGGCGAGATGTTCGCCAAGGACGAGACCTATGCCGTCCGCAGGCGCAATCGCGACGGCAATTTCGACCGTTCCGTGCTGCGTGACGATCAAGAGCGCGAAGTGCGCCTGATCTTCGATCGTCAGCGGAAGATGGGCAACGCGATCGCCAGCTCAGATCTGGAACGCGAATTCATCGGCAAGGCCTTTTATCAGAGGCCGCTGCAGGACAGCGACGACCGGGTCGGGTTCTGCCCCTTCGAGCCGAATGAGCGTCGCGCGGCAAAGCACAGCCCTGCGTTCGAGCTGTTTCGCCTTGCGTCGCGCTTGTGCGCGCTGCGCATTCGTTCCTTCGGCGGCGAACGGCCGCTCACGGCCGAGGAAATCTCCCGGGCAATGGCTGATTTCGGGGCGCCGGGCGTCAAGCTGACCTACAAGCGCTTGCGCAACCTGCTCGACCTCGAGGACGGAGCGCGTTTTGACGTGCCGCAGGAAGATGAACGCAAACGCGAGATCGCCTCGCGCTCGGGTGATCAGGCCGCAGGCACGAAAGCCTTCCGCAACGTGTTGGGCGATGCATGGAAGACGCTGGCCGGCCATCCGGAGAAGATCGACCATGCCGCGGCGATCATCACCTTTCGCGAATCACTGGACTCGATCCGCAGAGGTCTGGAGGAGATCGGCTTCGAGCCCCTCGTGCTCGAAGCGCTGACGAAGGGCGTGCAGGAGGGAGAGTTCGCGCATTTCAAGGGCGCCGGCCACATCTCGGCCAAGGCGGCGCGCAAGCTCCTGCCCCATCTGATGAAGGGCCTCGGCTATCACGACGCCTGCAAGGCGGTCCGCTATGACCACGCGCGACGACCCGAAACGGACCTTTCCTCCATCAACAATCCCATCGCGCGCAAAGCGTTGGGCGAAGCCTTGAAACAGGTGCGCGCCATCGTTCGCGAATACGGCATGCCCGGCGCGATCCATGTCGAGCTGGCGCGTGATGTGGGCAAGAGCAAGGAGGAGCGCGAGGAGATCACGCGCGGCATCGAGAGACGCAACAAGGCCAAGGACAGGCTGCGTGAGGAATTCACGGCTGCGACCGGCCGGGCACGGGCGACGGCCGAGGACCTGCTGCGCTACGAGCTCTGGAAGGAGCAGAACAGCAAATGCATCTATTCCGGCGATCACATTCCGATCGACTGGGTCGCCGGGGACCGGAACCTCGCGGAAGTCGACCACATCCTGCCGTGGAGCCGTTCGGGCGACGACAGCTTCATCAACAAGACCCTATGCACCGCCAAGGCGAACCGCGAGAAGAAGGGACGCACGCCTTTCGAGTGGTTCAAGCAGGAGAAGACCGAAAAGGAATGGGAAGAATTCGGTGCACGCGTGGAGAGCAGCAAGACGTTCAAGGGACGCAAGAAGCGCAACTATCTGCTGCGCGATGCAAGCGTGCTGGAGGAGAAATTCCGGCCGCGCAACCTAACCGACACGCAATACGCGACGAGGGTCTTCGCCGAGACGCTGAAAGCCATGTACCCGCAGGACGGCTCGCGCCGGGTCTTCACGCGCCCCGGCGCTCTGACCGACCGGCTGCGACGGGCATGGGGCATACAGGGCCTGAAGAAGGACAAGGACGGCAAGCGCGTTCCCGACGACCGGCATCACGCGCTGGATGCGCTCATCGTCGCAGCGACGACCGAGGGGGCGCTCAACCGGCTGACTGGCGCCGCCAAGATCGAGGAGGAACGCGGAACGAGCCGCTTCATCGCAAACTTCAAGATGCCGTGGCCGATCTTCCAGCAGGATGTGGACACGCATTTCCCGAAGATCTTTGTCAGCCGAGCCGAGCGCGGACGCGTGCGCGGCGAATCTCATGCGGCGACGCTCCGCAGCATCGGCGACGACGGCTCGGTCGTCTATGAGCGCAAGGCGGTGGACGCCCTTGGCGAGCAGGATCTCGACCGCATCAAGGACGCCGAGCGCAATCACCGCGTAGTGACTGCATTGCGGGCGTGGATCGCTGCCGGCAAACCCAAGGACAAGCCGCCGCTATCGCCCAAGGGTGACCCGATCCGCAAAGTGAGCGTTGCGACCAATAAGAAGGTGGATGTCCTGATCCGCGACGGAGCAGCCGATCGGGGTGAAATGGTGCGTGTAGATGTGTTCCGAAAAAAGAACAGAAAGGGCGCGCACGAATATTTCCTGGTGCCGATCTACCCCCATCAGGTGGCAAATAAGCACGAATATCCGCAAGCCCCGGCTGCGTACGTGCGCAATGGCGGTACAGAAGAGCCTCTTACCACTGGCCATGAGTTCATATTCAGTTTGAATCAGTTGTCGTTCCTCGAGATCGAGAAGCAGGACGGCACCTTCATTGACGGATACTTTCGCGCACTCGACCGGAATACAGGCGCAATCAAAGTCTCTCCACACAACACGCTGCAGACGATGATCACAGGTATCGGCGTACGCGGTCTGAAGTTCATGAAGAAATATCAGGTTGACCGTCTCGGGACGCGCAACGAAGTACAGAGCGAGACCCGCACATGGCGTGGCGTGGCCTGCACATAAGCAAGGCCGCACGGCTGAATCTCGCCGATGGGCAAGTTGTCGTTGCGCAGGACGATGGCGAAGTGCGTCTGGCCTTGGAAGACATCGCCTGGATCGTACTCGATGCGCCGCACATGACACTGACCTCCACCCTGTTGTCGGCCTGCATGGACAACGGCATCGCGCTCATCGTGACCGACGCGACCCACACGCCTTTGGGTGTCGCCCTGCCCTTCCATCGCCATTTCCGACAGGGCGCGATAGCGCTGGCACAGACTGGCATGGGCACGCCGCTCAAAAAGCGTCTGTGGCAGGCGACGGTGAGGGCGAAGATCGTAAATCAGGCTTCGGCATTGGACGCGGTGAGTTGCGAGGGCGCAACGAGCCTGCGAGCCATGGCGCGATTAGTCAGCAGCGGAGATCCCGACAATGTAGAAGCACGAGCGGCGCGCGAATATTGGAGTTGCCTATTCACAGCATTCCGGCGAGAAGACGAGAGCGATACGCGCAATAAGATGCTGAATTACGGCTACGCCGTCATCCGATCGTGTGTGGCGCGGGCGCTGGTAGCCGCCGGGCTTCTGCCGGCATTAGGCATCAATCACGCGAGCGCAACCAATGCCTTCAACCTGGCCGACGATATCGTCGAGCCGTTTCGGCCCTTCGTCGACGTGTTGGCATGGCGAACGATCGGGGAAGGTCGCTCCTCACGCGAGGCGCTGACACTCGATCATAGGCGCGCAATGGCCGGCGTCATGCTGACCGACTGCGTCATGGCGCAAGAAGCGATGACGCTTCTCGCAGCGAGCGAGAAGACCGCCGCCTCTCTCGTGCGCGCGATCGAGAGCGGGACGAGCGAAGTACTGGAGCTCCCGACGATGCTGCCATGAAGGCGGAGGAGACTCGGATCTTGTGGCTGTTCGTCTTCTTCGATTTGCCCGTGGGCACGACGGCCGAGCGCCGCTCGGCGACGCGTTTCCGCAACTTTCTGAAGGACGACGGCTATATGATGCTGCAGTATTCGGTTTACGCGCGCGTGGCACGGGGAGAGGATGCAGCCTCCAAACATGTCCAGCGCGTAACAAAGAACCTGCCCCCGAAAGGTAGCGTGCGCGCGCTTCAGGTGACGGACAAGCAATATGCGAGAATGCGTCTGCTACTCGGCGAGGCGAAAAAAAATGAGCGCGTCGCGTCTCAGCAGATGGTCCTGCTCTGATTTCAGCTCTCGGGGAGAGCAGAAATCAGAGCAGTTTCAAGTTCTTGCCGCGAAGCAAGCCTACCAATGGGAAGTCGGTAGGGAAACCACGGCCAATATGGAGGCGCACGGCGCGACCGAAGGAGCCTACCAATGGGAAGTCGGTAGGGAAACCACGGCGCAGTAAGCCAGCATCACACCATCCCCAGCAGCCTACCAATGGGAAGTCGGTAGGGAAACCACGGCTCGCGCGGCGCGCTGAAGTCGTTGGCCGAAAGCCTACCAATGGGAAGTCGGTAGGGAAACCACGGCCCAGCTCGGTAGCGGTGGCCGGGACGGTGAAGCCTACCAATGGGAAGTCGGTAGGGAAACCACGGCGTGCTGGCCGAGTTCTCGTTCTTCGGTCAAAGCCTACCAATGGGAAGTCGGTAGGGAAACCACGGCGAATACCATGCTCCCGCCTACAATGCCATAAGCCTACCAATGGGAAGTCGGTAGGGAAACCACGGCTTCGTCACTTCCGCCAGTTCGACAGGGAAAAGCCTACCAATGGGAAGTCGGTAGGGAAACCACGGCTCCCGCATAGCGTCCCTCGGACATGCTCAAAAGCCTACCAATGGGAAGTCGGTAGGGAAACCACGGCCGCCCGCTTGAAGCCCTCGACCTCGGAGACAGCCTACCAATGGGAAGTCGGTAGGGAAACCACGGCCACCAGGTCGGCGCTGCCGGTGTCGGCGTTAGCCTACCAATGGGAAGTCGGTAGGGAAACCACGGCTCGCGGCGGCGAGTCCCATCGGCCGGCCGTAGCCTACCAATGGGAAGTCGGTAGGGAAACCACGGCCGCCCGCTGGGCGACCCGCGCCATGGGTGTAGCCTACCAATGGGAAGTCGGTAGGGAAACCACGGCCGCGGCCCCAGCCCTTCACCGAGTACCAGAAGCCTACCAATGGGAAGTCGGTAGGGAAACCACGGCCCCGATGCGGTGATGGCCTCGGCCGAGGCGAGCCTACCAATGGGAAGTCGGTAGGGAGAAACCACGGCGGCGATGCTGACGCCCTCGCCACATCCGGATGATTCCGCCGCGCCTCGTTGATGATGCGATTGCGCCACACTCATCCCGAGTACACACCCGAACGATCTTCTTTCGGCCCACAAGATCCTGTGGATAAGCGGCGCGCGAGCGCCGCTTTTTGGCCAATGGACCGCGTTTTTGGGGTGCGCGTTCCTAAGGAATAGCAAAAGCCATTGCCCATAATAGGTGCCAAGTGGCTGCACGCATAAAATGCGCCGATGAAGAAGACACATCCGCGCGCGCATACCCGACGACGCTACAGTCACCCTTCCTGGACAGCCCAACGGCGCCTTGCCTTCTGGACGAAGCCCGACCCGCTTTCGGGTTGCCTGATCTGGCAAGGCCATGCCTCGCAAAGCGGATACGGCCGCGTACAACTACGGCGGCCGCACACTCTTTGCTCACCGCTGGTCCTGGTCCATCAAGCATGGTCCGATTCGCCGCGGCATGGTCGTTTGTCATCGCTGCGATCAACGCCGCTGCGTCAATCCGGATCATCTCTTCCTCGCATCTCAAGCCGCCAACCTGGCCGACATGAGAAGCAAATGGCGAAGGCGACGCAGCCTCGGCATCAGGAACTACAAGATCCAGGGAGGCCTGCCGCCTGATGCGCATCCTGCGGAAATCGCCCCCATCCGCATCGTCTGCGACGGCTTCGAATTGTTGGGCGACGTCGTTCTTCGGCCGCTCGATCCAGGCGTGAAGCCGCCTATCCCCGCGCCCGCTCCGCCCGCTGGCCGAGCGCCGCCAGCGCCGTCGCCACGATGTGCGGCGCGTCGAGGCCCGCCTCGGCGTACTGGCGGGCCGGCGAGGCGTGGTCGATGAAGCGGTCGGGCAGCACCATCGGGCGGACCTTGAGGCCGTGGTCGAGCATGCCGGTGGTCGCCAGATGCTGCAGCACGTGGCTGGCGAAGCCGCCGACCGAGCCCTCCTCGATGGTGATCAGCACCTCGTGCTCGCGCGCCAGGCGTTCGACCAGCTTGGTGTCGAGCGGCTTGGCGAAGCGCGCATCGGCCACCGTCGTGCTGAGCCCCTTGGCCGCGAGATCCTCGGCGGCGGTCAGGCATTCGGCGAGCCGCGCGCCCAGGTTCAGGATCGCGATCTTGGTGCCCTCGCGCAGGATGCGGCCCTTGCCGATCTCCAGCGGCGTGCCCTTGGCCGGCAGCTCGATGCCGACGCCCTCGCCGCGCGGATAGCGGAAGGCCGAGGGCCGGTCGTCGATCGCCGCCGCCGTCGCCACCATGTGCATCAGGTCGAGCTCGTCGGCCGCGGCCATCACCACGAAGTCCGGCAGGCACGAGAGATAGGCGACGTCGAACGAGCCGGCATGGGTCGCGCCGTCGGCGCCGACCAGGCCGGCGCGATCGATGGCGAAGCGCACCGGCAGCCTCTGGATGGCGACGTCGTGCACCACCTGGTCGAAGGCGCGCTGCAGGAAGGTCGAGTAGATCGCCGCGAACGGCTTGAAGCCCTCGGTGGCGAGCCCCGCGGCGAAGGTGACGCCATGCTGCTCGGCGATGCCGACGTCGAACGTCCGCTCGGGGAAGCGCTCGGCGAACTTGTCGAGGCTGGTGCCCGACGGCATCGCGGCGGTGATGGCGACGATCTTCTTGTCGACCTCGGCCTCGGCGATCAGCGCCTTGGCGAACACCGCCTGGAAAGCCGGCGCATTGGCCACCGGCTTGGCCTGCTTGCCGGTGATGACGTCGAACTTGACCACGCCGTGGTACTTGTCGGCGCTGGCCTCGGCCGGCGGATAGCCCTTGCCCTTCTTGGTGACGGCATGGACCAGGATCGGCTTGTCGAGCCGGCTGTCGCGGGCGTTGCGCAGCACCGGCAGCAGATGGTCGAGATTGTGGCCGTCGACCGGGCCGACGTAATAGAAGCCCATCTCGTCGAACAGCGTGCCGCCGGCGACGAAGCCGCGCGCAAACTCCTCGGCGCGGCGCGCCGCCATCTCGAGCGGCCGCGGCAGCACCTCGGCGACCGAGCGGCCGAGATTGCGCAGCGTGACGTAGGGCTGCCCCGACAGCAGGCGCGACAGGTGCGCCGACATCGCACCGACCGGCGGCGCGATCGACATGTCGTTGTCGTTCAGGATCACGATCAGCCGGCTGCGCAGGTGGCCGGCGTTGTTCATCGCCTCGTAGGCCATGCCGGCGCTCATCGCGCCGTCGCCGATCACCGCGATCACGTTGTTGTTGTTGCCGGCGAGGTCGCGCGCCACCGCCATGCCGAGCCCCGCCGAGATCGAGGTCGAGGAGTGCGCCGCGCCGAACGGGTCGTATTCGCTCTCGCTGCGCTTGGTGAAGCCCGAGAGTCCGTTCTCCTGCCGCAGCGTGCGGATCCGGCTGCGGCGGCCGGTGACGATCTTGTGCGGATAGGCCTGGTGGCCGACGTCCCAGATCAAACGATCGCGCGGCGTGTCGAAGATGTAGTGCAGCGCGACGGTGAGCTCGACCACGCCCAGTCCCGCGCCGAGATGGCCGCCGGTGACCGAGACGGCCGAGACCGTCTCCTGGCGCAGTTCGTCGGCAAGCTGGCGCAGCTGCTCGGGCCGCAGCCGACGGATGTCGGCCGGCACGTTGACGGTATCGAGCAGTGGTGTCGAACTCTGACCGGTCATGGCGTCACACTATAGACCATACGAGGTTAGACCATACGATGTTGAGAAGTTGTGGAGCCGAATGTTCACGCACGACGCGTCACCACGAATTTGGCGGCCTGCTTCAGCAGCTCAGCCTTGGGCCCGAAGGGCTCGAGATGGTCGGCCGCTTGTTGCGCAAGCAGTGCAGCCTGTGACCGCGCCCGCTCCAGCCCGAGGATCGACACAAACGTCGCCTTGCCGGCAGCGGCATCCTTGTTGGTCGCCTTGCCGAGCGTGGCCGCGTCGCCTTCGACGTCGAGCAGATCGTCGACGATCTGGAACGCCAACCCAAGATCGTGCGCATAGGCCGCAAGTGCAACCCTGAGCGGCTCGGCCGCCTTGCCGAGGATCGCCCCGGCCATGCAGGAAAACGAGATCAGCGCCCCGGTCTTCAGCCGCTGCAGCCGCGTGATGGCGCCGATCGACGTCTGGGCTTGAGTCTCGGCCATCAGGTCGAGCATCTGGCCGCCGACCATACCCTGCGCGCCGGCGGCCTTGGCAAGCTCCGACACCAGCGCCGTGCGCACCGCCGGATCGCCGTGCGTGCCCTCGTGCGCCAGCACCTCGAAGGCCAGCGCCTGCAGCGCATCGCCGGCCAGGATCGCCGTCGCTTCGTCGAATTGCTTGTGGCAGGTCGGCTTGCCGCGGCGCAGATCGTCGTCGTCCATCGCCGGCAGATCGTCGTGGATCAACGAATAGGCGTGCAGGAACTCGATGGCGCTGGCGGTGCGCAGCGCCGGCGTTGCACCGACCTTGAACAACGTGGCGCTGGCCAGCACGAAGAACGCGCGCAGCCGCTTGCCGCCGCCGAGGCTGGAATAGCGCATGGCGTCGAAGACGCGCGCCTCGCCGGCGTCGCCCCCTTCCGGGTAGCGGCGTGGCAGCAGGCGATCCATGGTCTGCTCGGTCGACGAGGCCGCATAGGCCAAAGCCGGCTCGAACGCACTGAACGACGATAGGGGCATGGGACGAAAGCGTACGTTACGTCAGGCTGTTTCGGCGGGTTGGCTGCTGACGGTGCCGTCGGCGGAGAACACGATCTTCTCGACCTTCATCTTGGCCTCGGCAAGTTTTTGCTCGCAGTGGCGCTTGAGCAATGCACCACGCTCATAGGCCGTGATCGCCTCGTCTAGCTTCACCTGGCCGCGCTCGAGCTGCTGGACGATGCCCTCGAGCTCCTTCAGGGCGTCTTCGAAAGACAGGCTGGCGATGTCCTTAGGGACGATAGGTTCTTTGGCCACAGGGCGCCTCTTTCAGGGGGAAGGCCAATGGTAGCACAGCCGGCCGGGGGAAGTGGAAATCGTCCATTTGCGCGAAGGCCTTAGAGCTTGCACAACTCCTGACAGCGAATCCCGCCATTGTGACATGGCGGCCTTGCACGTTCGCATACCAAAATGCCCCTGCTCGCATTGCGGGGCTCTCCTGTGGATGGCAGCTTTCGGCCCGCAGAAATGAACAGCCATTCATAGGAGAGAACGACCCATGGGTAATGTCAGCCACCTCGTCACGCGAACCGCGGCCCTGCAGAGCTCCGTCGAAAACGGGCTTGCTGAGGGCATCCCGGCCAAGGATCGCCAGTTCGTCACGGCCCTGGCCCGCGGCCTCGATATCCTCCGCGCGTTCCACGCCGGCGAGGGCATGCTCGGCAACCAGGAGATCGCCCATCGCACAGGCCTGCCGAAGCCGACGGTGGCGCGCCTCACCCACACGCTGACCGAGCTGGGCTACCTCAACTACATCCGCCGCTTCCGCAAGTACGAGCTCGGCGCCTCGGTTCTGGCGCTCGGCTATGCCGCGATCTCGTCGATGGACGTGCGCCGCGCCTCGCGCCAGCCGCTCGAGACCCTCGCGCATGCGCTCAACGCCTCGACCGCGCTGGGCGGCCGCGACCGTCATTCGATGATCTACCTCGAGGCCTGCCGTGGTCCGTCGGTGGTGGCGATCACCCATGACGTCGGCACCCGCGTGCCGATGGCGAGCACGGCGATGGGCCGCGCCTATCTGTTCTCGCTGCCCGACGTCGACCGCAACAAGCAGATCGATGCGATCCGCCGCCGCTGGCGCGACGACTGGACCAAGGTGAAGACCGGCCTCGAGCGCTCGTTCAAGGAGCTGGCCGACCGCGGCTTCTGCGTCACCTGGGGCGAGTGGCTGCCCGAGCTGTGCGGCGTCGGCGTGCCGCTGCGCAACACCGACGGCACCGCGGCCTATGCCGTGAACGCTTCGGCGCCGATCTACCAGATCAGCCGCGACCGGCTCGAGGCCGACTGGGGCCCGCGCCTGGTCAAGGTGGCGCGCGACATCCGCACCGGCATGGCGGCGCAGCCGTCGGCCGGCGCTGCCGTCGCGCCGGCCGGCCGTCCGATGACCAACGGCAACGGCAACGGCCATCGCCCGCCGATGTCCGCCATGGCCCGCCGCTAAAGCCACGGCGACGACCGACAGATGGCAATCCAACGACCGGCCGATGCTCGGCCGGTCGCGTCTCACGAGTTCCGCGGTTTCAACGGACTGATCGGGCACGAGGTCGTGGCGTGGCGCCACGGCTTCGTCGAGATGCGACTGAAAATTCGGCCCGAGCTGTGCAACGCCAACGGCCTGCTGCATGGCGGCGTGCTGATGACCTTGCTCGACAGCGCCTCGGGCTTCGCCTGCACCTTCAACGAGACGGGAACGGCGCGGCGGCTCAGCGTCACGCTGGCCTTCACCACGCAGTTCATCAAGGCGGCGCGCGACGGCGACGTGCTCAGCATCCTCGGCGCCTGGCGGCCGTCGACCAGCCAGAGCACCTTCGCGGCCGAGACCGAGATCTACGACCAGCACGGCGACCTCATCGCGACAGGCGCCGGCACGTTCCGCTACCTCAAGGGCGAGCGCAGCGACGGCGTGCTCCACTTCCTCGACAGGGAAGCCGCCGACTGATTGCCGCGCGGTCGGAAGCGCGTCTGACATGTCCGACCATTTTCGCCCATTTTCTCCATTTCTGGCGGGCCTCGTTAATGGCGGTCGCGATCGACAAGACGATGTGCAATGGACGACTAACCCAGTTTGTATCGCAGCCAGACCGCGCCCTTCTCCAGGACCTCGTGGCCGATCAGGGTCATGCTCTCGATCGGCGCCGGGCCAAGATCGGTATCGCCGGAGTTGAACACGGTCGGCGCCCCCGAACTGCCGTCGATTGCGGCGGTGATCACCAGGCTCAGCTCGTCGACCAGGCTCGCCCGCAGCAGCGCGCCGTTGGCCCCGCCGCCGCCCTCCAGCATCAGCCGCTCGATCCCGAGCTCGCGGTTCAGCGTCTCGAGCGCCGCCGCGAGGTCGATCTCGGTCTTGCCGGCGAAGATGTAGGAGACGCCGTCGCTCCTGAGCCCCGCGAGGTGCGAATCCGGCACCTGCTCGGTCAGGATCACGAGGATCGCATCACCGCCGATGTCGGCGCGCTGCCACACCGCCTTGCCGTGCGCGTCGAGAAAGATGCCCCAGGTCCTGGCGTCGCGCGTGGCGTACCAGTTCTCGCGCGGGAGCTTCTGGTCGGTCGGCGGATAGACCTGCCCCTTGCCCTTGGCGAACTCCTCCGCTGTCACCCGGCCGCACAGCCACGAGCCGCCGCCCATCCGGTCGTGCAGCGTCTCGAACAGGTTGGGCACGACGTTGGCCTTCGGCCGCCAGCGGCTGCCCCAGATGCGGCCGTCGACGCTGCTGACCATATGGCAGATGACGTAGGGCCTCATGCGCGCGCTCCGGCATAGGGATCGTTGACGCCGTCGAGCGGCCAGATCGGGCGGCGCAGCTTCCTGAACTTCAGCCGCGAGATGTCGGGCGAGCAGATGCCGCCTGAATCGACCAGCACGATCTCGCGCGCGATCGGCGCGTAGGCGGCGCGGAAGTGCTGCACGCTCTTCACCACCAGCACGTCCCTGGCGCGCGGGTCGATGCCCTGGCTCAGGAAGGTCTGCAGGTCGATGGTCTGGATGCGGTTGGAGATGGTGACGACATCGATACCGCCGATGCGCAGCACCGCGGTCGGACCCATGTTGCTCTCGACGCCGGCATTCATCGGTCCGTCGTTCCTGAACACGCCGTCGGACAGCATCTTCACGACGGCCTTCGCCTTGACCGGCTTGCCCATCGATTCGTCGGTGTGCCCGCCCAGCTCGACGTCGATCTCGGCGCCGACGCCGGCTTTCATCGCCTGCTGCACCGTGTCCGGATCGTAGATCGTGCCGACCGCGGCGTTCCGGATGCCGGCGTCGAGCAGCGCCCGCAGCACCGGCGTGGTGTCGTTGTAGCCGCCACCGCCCGGATTGTCGGTGCCGTCGGCCAGCACCAGCGGCCCCTGCTTGTCGGTCTTGGCGCGCGCCGCGGCGATGCCGTCGGCGACGCTGCGATAACCATTCTTGCGAGCCGACAAGGTCTCGTCGCGTCGCCGCCAGATCTCGTCGATCAGCGCCCGGCAAATCTCGCCGGCCCGCCCGGCGGCTTCCGGCTCATGGCTGACGGCGATCGAGGGGCCAGTGTAGGGAATGTCCGACCAGGTGAAGCCGACCTGGATGCTGACCACGTTGATCCCCGGCTCCTTCTCGTAGACGTCGGCCTTGGCCAGCAGGTCGCGCATCTCGCCGGGCTGCGTCGTGCGACCATGGTCGGCGCCCTCGAGCATCGCCGGCTGGCTGAGCAGGCAGCGCGGCTTCTTCTTGCCGGTCAGCGCCTCCTGCACCAGTGCCGCCGCCTGCACCGCGCGCTCGTAGCCGTCGATGTGCGGATAGGTGCGGAAGCTCACCAGCGCATTGGCGTTCTTCGCCATCTTCACCGTGGCATTGGCGTGCAAGTCGAGCGTCGCGACCATCGGCACGTCGGGCCCGACGATCCTCCGCAGCGCCTCGAGCAGCGCGCCCTCGGCGTCGTCCTCGGTCTCCGTCACCATCGCGCCATGCAGCGACAGGCACACCGCGTCGAGCTTGCCCGCCTTCTTCGCCGCATCGAGGATCTTGTCGCGGATCGTCTCCCAGGTCTCCCTGGTCAGCGCGCCAGACGGCGTCGCGTTCGCCGCCGCCGCATAGACCGGCGTCCAGCCGTACTTGTCTGCCGAATCGATGTAGCCACCGACCTCGTTCCGCGTTCCCTTGAAACGCGGAACCATCTCCTCGCCGTCGATCAGCCAGCGGCGGCGGTAGTCGTCGAGCGTGGTCTTGAGTTTGCTGAAGGTGTTCGTCTCGTGCATGAACTGCGCGATCAGGACGCGGTACGCCATTGCCTCTCCTTCTCCTCCCCCGTCATCGGGGGAGGTGCCCCGTCATACGGGGCGGAGGGGTCAAAAGCATCGCGACTGTTGCCCTGACCCCTCCGTCCCCTTCGGGGACACCTCCCCATATGAATGGGGAGGAATTTTACAGCTTCGCCGTCTTCAGCCACTCCGCCTGCCCCTCCTCGCCCTCGACGCCAGTGGTTTCGAGGAAGCGGCAGACCATCATGTAGTAGCCGACGGTCAGCGTGAGCTCGACCACCGCGCCCGGCGACAGGAAGGCCTGCACGGCCTTCAGGTTCCTGTCCGACGCCTTGACGTTGCGCACCACGTCGTCGGTGAAGCGCAGCACGGCCTTCTCGTTGTCGGCGAAGACCGGCGCCTCGATCGTCGCCTCGCGCAGCGCCGCGATCTTGGCCTCGTCGACGCCGGCTTCTCGGCCGATGCGCTCGTGCTGGAACACTTCGTAGGCGGCGCGGCTCAGCCGCCCGACCCGGACGATCGCGAGCTCACGCAGGCCCGCATCGAGCTCGCAGCGGTAGAGCAGCGCGTTGCCCATCCGGATGAAGCCTTTCAGGCCGGCCTCGGAGTTGGCGAGCATGCGATAGATGTTGAGATGCGGCTTGAGCTTGTCCAGGAACTCGGCGTGCTTGCCCGAAGCCTGATCGACGTCGAAATATGGAATGCGCGGCATGGGTCTCCCTCTGACCCGAGCCTGAATTACATCCAGCCGCGGCGCAATAATGGGTTGAACAGCCGCGCCCAGAAGCCGGTCAGCACGATCGGCTTCTCGAGCACGATCAGCGCGATGCAGGGCTCGCCCGGATCGGCGATCGGCTCGTGCGCGACGGGCCCCGGCCCGACCGCGAAATCGCCGACGACGTAGTTGCCGGTGTTGTCGGTGTAACCGCCCTGCAGCACGACCGTGTACTCGTCGGCAACATGAAGATGGACCGGCAGGCCGCGCCCTGGCTCGAGCTTCAAGAGCGCGACGCGATGGTGGTCGCCATGCAGGTCGAGCCGGATCTCCTCGAAGCCGCCGAAGGCGCGCCGCCAGCTCTTGCCTGCGAGGTAGGGCCGCAACGGCGCCGGCGCCCAGTCGAAGCCAGGGGTGAAGTCCGGCTGCCGCGCCGCAGTCGGCCGCGGGTCGTCGACCGGCACGTCGTCCAGTCGCGCCAGCGCCTGTTCGAGCGCCGCCTCGCCCATCTCGGCGCCGACCTCGCTCTCGAGCAGCGCACCACCCAGCCCGCGCAGCCGGCGGACGGCGCGCCACGCCTCGGCATCGAGCGCGACATGCAGCGCCACCGCCAGCGCCGGCCCTTCGGCCAGCAGGCCGGCGGCGTAGTCGAGCAGCAGCTCGTCGGGCGCGCGATGGCGGCTCATGTCTCCTTCTCTTCCCGTTCCATTGCTTCGCGCAGCTTGGCGAGCGCGAGGCGAATCCGTGACTTCACCGTGCCGAGCGGCAACCCCAGGTCCTCGGCGATGGCCGTGTGCGTCCTGTCCTCGAAGAATGCCTTCTGGAGAACGACCCGCTGGTCGGCAGAGAGACCTTCCATCAGCTCCTTCATCCGCATGTACGTTTGCCCGGCGAGGACGGATTGGTCGGCGTCGACCTCGTCCGGGGCATAGACCGTGAGCCAATCCTCCTCCGAGAGGCCCGGCCGCCCGCTGCGGCGCATCAGGTCGATCCGCTTGTTGCGCGCGATGGTGTAGATCCAGGTCGCGGCCGAGGCCTTGGTGCGGTCGAAGCTCGCCGCCTTGCGCCACACCATGATCAGAGCCTCCTGCGCGATCTCCTGCGCGGATTCAGGGTCGGCGCCACCCTTCATCATGAAGGCCTTGATGCGAGGGGCGTAGTGCCGGAAGAGGTTGGCGAAGGCCGCGCGATCCTGTCGGTCGGCGATCGCCTGGATGAGGTCGGCGGCTTCGTCCGCGGTCAGGCGGGCCGTCCCTCGCCGAGGTCCCAGAACAGCCCGGTCATCAGGCGCAGGCCCTCGCGCGCCACCGGGGCCAGCAGATGCTCGTTCGGCGCATGCTGCGAGCAGGCGGCGTAGGAATGCGGCACCCAGACGGTCGGCAGGCCCAGGATGTCGGTGAACACCTCGTTCGGCAGCGAACCGCCGAGGTTGGGCAGGATGTGCGGCTTGGCGCCGGCGGTCTGCTCCAGCGACTTCGCGGCGAACTTGGCCCACGGGCTGTCGGGATCGAGGCGGGTGGCGTTCATGATCACCTCGCGCGCCGGCTCGACCGCGATGTCGCCGAAGCCGTGCTTCTCGAGATGACGGCGCAGCGCCGGCACGATGTCGTGCGGATCGGTGCCGACCACGAAGCGGAGCTGGCAATAGGCGATCGCCGACGGCGGGATGGCGTTGACCGGCCGGTCGGGATTGCCTGTCTTGAATGCCAGGACTTCAAAGGAATTCCAGCCGAACACGCGCTCGATCGGCGTCAGGCCTTTCTCGCCCCAGTCCTCATGGATCTTCGGCGCGCCCTCGCCGGCATCGATGGAGACGTCGGCGAGTGCCGCACGCACCGAGTTGGTCAGCGTCTTCGGACGCCATTCCGGCACCTTGATCTGGCCGCGCTCGTCGGTGATGGTCGCCAGCGCGTGCGCCATGACGATGCCGGGATTGGCGAGCAAGCCGCCCCAGTTGCCCGAGTGGTGGCCGCCCTCGCGATAGCTGAGCTTGAGGTTGAAGTTCATCGTGCCGCGCGTGCCGCCGAAGATGCACGGCCGGCGATGGTCGAGCCGCGGGCCGTCCGAGCCGATCAGCGCGTCGGCCTTGAGCGCCGCCTTGTTGGCCTTGCAGAACTCGGCGAGGCCCGGCGAGCCGGTCTCCTCGCCGGTCTCGATCAGGATGGTCGAGTTGAAGCCCAGCGCACCGCGCTCCTCGAGCACGCAGGCAAGGGCGGCGATGTTGATCGTGTGCTGGCCCTTGTTGTCGGCGGTGCCGCGGCCATACATCTTCTCGCCTTCGATCACGATGTTCCACGGCGACAGGCCCTGCCGCCATTGATCCTCCTGGCCGCGGATCACGTCGCCATGGCCGTAGGTCAGCACGGTCGGCTTCTTCTCGTCCTCGACCCGGCGGGCGATCAGGAACGGGCCGTACTCGGGCCGCGGATTGGGCAGCACGGTACAATCGTAGCCGAGCTTGCTCAGCGACTCGGTCATCTCGTCCGAGACGTACTGCTGCAGGGCAGGCATCGAGCCCTGCTCCTGGCTGGTGGTGGGAATGGCGACGCGGCGCTGCAGGTCCGCCAGGAAGCCGCCGTCGTCGAAATATTTCTCTGCGCGCGCGATGGCGCCGTTCCGTGATCCGCTCATGGCGTCTAGGCTACCTCAACATCCTCCCCCGTCATACGGGGGAGGATACAGGTGGGGGAAGGCAACGAGACATGCCTTGGCTTTCCCCCTCCCGGCCTTCCCCGGATGACCGGGGGAGGAGGAAGAGGGAGGAGCGTCATGACGCAGGCCGGCCAGGTTGTCTTCAGCAGGATGGAAGAAGTCGTCTGGGGCAAGCCGGCTGCCGAAACGGTCGCCGCGCTGGCGCAGAAGCGCGGCGCCGAGCGGGTGTTCCTGATGGTGAGCGGCACGCTCAACCGCACCACCGACGAGATCGACAAGCTGCGCCGGGCGCTGGGCAACAAGTGCGTCGGCACCTTCGACAAAATGCCGCCGCACACGCCGCGGGCGGCGGTGATCGCGGCCAGCGAGCAGGCCCGCGCGGCACGCGCCGACCTGATCGTCACGCTGGGCGGCGGCTCGATCACCGACGGCGCCAAGGCGGTGCAGCTCTGCCTCGCCAACGACATCCGCACACCGGAAGCGATGGACGCCGTGCGCGCGCCTCATCCCGTGAAGCCGCCGACGGTGTCGCAGATCTCGATCCCGACCACGCTGTCGGCCGGCGAATTCTCGCCGATCGCCGGCGTCACCGACGAGCGCACCAAGGTGAAGGAACTGTTCCGCCATCCCGACATCGTGCCGCGCGCAGTGGCCCTCGATCCAGCAGTTACTCGTCACACGCCACAATGGTTATGGCTGTCGACAGGCATCCGCGCGGTCGATCACTGCGTAGAAGGAACTTGTTCCAACGAAGCCACCGCCTACGGCGACGCCTCGGCGCTGCACGGCCTGTCGCTGCTGGCGCGCGGCCTGCCCAAGGTAAAGGCCGATCCCAGTGACCTGGACGCACGGCTCGACTGCCAGCTCGGCTCGTGGCTCTCGATGGCGCCGCTGGTCGCCGGCGTGCCGATGGGCGCGAGCCACGGCATCGGCTACGTGCTGGGCGCGGTGTTCGACATCCCGCACGGCCACACTTCGTGCATCATGCTGCCGTCGGTGATGCGCTGGAACAAATCGGTCAACGCGCCGCGCCAGACGCTGGTCGCGGCGGCAATGGGCCAGCCCGGCAAGGATGCGGGCGACGTGCTCGACGCCTTCATCCGCGGCCTCGACATGCCGCGCAGCCTGCACGAGGTGAAGATCGGCCGCGACCATTTCGATCGCATCGCCAAGCAGGCGATGGGCACGCCGTGGGTGCCGCGCAATCCGCGCCCTATTCCCGGCCCCGAGCAGGTGAAGGAGATTCTCGAACTCGCCATATAGAGTTGCGGAAAGAGATTGAGGAAATCGTCACAGCCCGTTGATTACGCACCGTTTTTTGTCACCGAAAGGTCGCACGCTTCAACCGGTTGCGGTATGGTGGGCCTCCCCCTACAGGAGGCTGGATGATTTCTCGTCGCGGTCTGCTCGGTGGTTTCACCGGACTATCGGGCCTGTCGCTCGCCGGATGCGGCAGTCGCCACCCTCCCGCTCCCTCCTTCGCCTATGCGCCGCCCGGCGGTGGCAGTTGGAAACCCTCGGCCAACGGCCTCGATGCGGTGATCGACATCAGCCACAACGTGCGCGTCAGCGACTTCAACCTGGTGCGCAGGAACGAGATCCTTGCGGTGATCCACAAAGCCACCGAGGGCGGCGACTGGATCGATCCCTCCTACTCGGAGCGCCGCGTGCAGGCCGAGTCGGCGGGCCTGCTGTGGGGCGCCTATCACTTCGGCACCCGGCAGTATTCCGGCGCCCGGCAGGCCCAGTCCTTCCTCAACGTGGTCCGGCCCACATCGCGAACCCTCATCGCGCTCGACTTCGAGTACAACGATCCCAATCCCAACAACACCATGACCCTGGCGCAGGCCGAGGAATTCGTGCGCGTCGTCCAGCAGGCGACCGGCCGGCTGCCGATGGTCTACACCCATGCCCGCTGGGCCAACGGCGAGAAGTCCGGTCGGCGCGGCCTCCGCCTGAAGGAGCCGGTCGGCCCCAACTCGATCCTGGCGCGCTGCGATCTGTGGCTGGCCGACCACCGCGAGGAGCCGGAATTGCCCTACGCCTGGGCCAATCGCGGCTGGAAGCTTTGGCAGTACCTCGCCGACGAGACCGACGCCAATGCCGCCTACGGCACTGTGTCGCGGGCGGTCCCCGGCGTAACCCATTGTGATCGCAACCTATTCGCGGGCGACTCGACGGAACTCTACCGATTCTGGGGTGCGGGCCGGACGAGGGCGTGATAGTGCCCCTGCGGGTGTGCCAGCGGGGTTTGGGGTATGGCAAACGGTAGGGGAATGGACCGGTCCGAAAGTGGGCCGCGCACCGCTGCGACCTTCGCTGACTATGTAGCGATCGCGCGCCTCGATCACGTCACCAAGCATGTCCTGATCGTTCCCGGCGCGGTGTTCGCCTATCTGCTGCGCAGCGTCCACACCGACATGCTGGCGCTGAGCGTGGTGCTCGGGCTGGCGACCGCGGTCTGCATCGCCTCGGCCAACTACGTCATCAACGAGTTCCTCGACCGCGAGTTCGACAAATTCCACCCGACCAAGTCGCAGCGCTCCGCCGTCCGCAAGGACCTCAAGGCGGGCTTCGTCTTCCTCGAATGGGCGATCCTGATCGTCGCCGGTCTCGCCTTCGCCGCCGCAGGCGGCCCGCTCATGTTGCTGGCCGCCGTCATCTTCGGCCTGCAGGGCATCTTCTACAACGTTCCGCCGCTGCGCACCAAGGACAAGCCCTACCTCGACGTCATCTCCGAATCGATCAACAACCCGGTGCGGCTGATGATCGGCTGGGCGATGCTCGATCCGACGACCCTGCCGCCGTCGTCGATCATCCTGCTGTACTGGGCGGGCGGCGCCTTCCTGATGACCGCCAAACGCCTGTCGGAGTATCGCGAGATCACGGCCAGCCACGGCCACGAGCTGCTGGCGCGCTATCGCGCGAGCTTCGCCGGCTATTCCGAGATCAGGCTCACGGTGTGCTGCTTCGCGTATGCGCTCGCCTCCACCTTCGTGCTGGCGGTGTTCCTGATGAAGTACCGCATCGAGTATCTGCTGACCGTCCCGGTGGTGATCCTGCTGTTCGGCTGGTACCTGGGCCTGTCGATGCGGCCGGGCTCGACGGCGCAGAAGCCCGAGAAGCTGTTCCGCGAGCGCGGCCTGATGGTGCTGGTGGCTCTGCTCGGCGTGTTGTTCCTGCTGTTGACCTTCGTCGACATCCCGTTGCTCGAGCCCTTGGCCAGTCAGCGCTACATCTCGATCCGATGACCGCCTTCGGCCCGTCCGACTGGCACGGCCTCCGTCTGGTCGTGTTCGACGTCGACGGCACGCTCTACCGCCAGCGCCCGCTCCGGCTGCGCATGGCGCGCGACCTGCTGCTGCACGCGCTGCTGCGGCGCGACCTCGCCACCCTCCTGGTGCTGCGCAAGTACCGCCGTCTGCGCGAGCAGATGGGCGATGAGCGGGTCGAGGACTTCGCCGGGCCGCTGGTCGCCCGGACAGCGGCCGCGATTGGATGCCCACCGGAGCGGGTGCGGGCGATCGTCAGCCAGTGGATCGACCGCCATCCGCTGCCCTACCTGCGCGCCTGCCGCTACGACGGCTTGGGCGAGCTGTTCGCCGGGCTGCGCCGCCACGGTAAGACGATCGGCGTGCTGTCCGACTACCCGGCGGCGGCCAAGCTCGCCGCCCTGGAGCTCACGGCTGACCATGTCATCACGGCCGACGATCCCGGCATCGGCATCCTGAAGCCGCACCCGCGCGGCCTCGAAACGCTGATCCGACAGGCCGGCACCACGCCCGCCACCACCCTGCTGATCGGCGACCGGGCCGAGCGCGACGGGCTGGCGGCGCGCGCGGCGGGCGCCCGGGTCCTGCTGCGCGCCTCGCGACCGATCGACGACTGGCAGACGATCGCACGCTATGACGAGGCGCTGTTCGCGCCGATGCTCGCCTGATGCGCGCGCTATTGGCGAAACTGATGGGCTACGGCGTGACGGGCGGCATCGCTGCCATCGTCGACGCCGGCGGTTTCGCCCTGCTCCTGCACACGGGGCTCGGCGTCGCGGCGGCGGGCGCCGTGAGCTTCTGCGCCGCGGCGGTCGTGAACTATGCCCTGTCCAGCTGCTTCGTCTTCGCCGGCCGCGCATCGGCGCAGGGCTTCGCCCTGTTCTTCGTGGTCGCGCTGATCGGACTGGCGGTCAATCTCGGCGTCACCCTGGCGGGCGTCTATTGGCTCGGCCTGCCGCCGCTGGCGGCCAAGATCGCCGGCATCGGCGTCGCCTTCCTGGTCAACTTCGCGCTCAACCTGCGGATCGTGTTTCGTCCTTCAGGCGCAGCAGCGCCGCAACAAGGAACGCCGCGATGACCAGCGGCGCCACCGGCAAGTGGTGGCGCGACAGGCCGAGCGTCAGGGTCGGGATCACCCAGAGCGCGGCATAGACCAACGGCTCGAGCGGATAGAAGCCGGTCTTGGCGCCGCGACGATAGAGCACCAGCGCCGCCGGCATCAGCAGCAGCAGGTCGTAGTTCAACAGGTAGGGTGAGACGAAGAAGGTGGCCGACAGCAGCACCGCCGTGCGCGCCGCGCCGGTGCGGAAATGGCGGAAGGCGTACCACGTCGCCGCGACGGCGAGCGCCGCGCAGCCGAGTTGCAGCAGGCTCGCGGCGCTGCGCGGCAGCCCGATGCCCAGCCCCGAGGCATAGGGCGTGATCATGTAGTTGATCAGCACCTCGGTCACGTAGGCGTGCATGCGCTCGCCGCGGATCGCCTGAGTCATCTCGATGAAGTCGAGCCAGGTCTGCAGCCCGAACACGGCGAGGCTGGCCAGCGCCAGCACCGCGCCGGTGAGGGCCGCCGAGATCAAGGCACGCCATTGCTTCGCGGCGATCAGCGCCACCGGGATCAGCAGGCAGATCTGCGGCTTGTAGGCGAGCAGGCCGAACAGGATGCCGGCCACCGCCGGCGCGCGGTCGAGCAGCCGCAGTCCGCCGTAGGCCAGCGCGACCGCGAGGAACGTCGCCTGGCCCGAGACGATCGTATGCACCGCCGCTGGCGAGGTCGCCATCGCCAGCCAAACCCACGGGTCGCGCCGACTTTCGACGGCCGAGGCGCCGGCCGTCACGGCAAAGAAGACGGCGGCCGCCTTGTCGACGGCGAGCAGGCCGAGCGGCAACAGCAGCATCAGCCAGAACGGCGGATAGAGGAACGGCCGGTGGTAGACGGCGGTCGGGAAGCGGTCGGCGAAGAGCCCGTTCTGGTATTCGGTGAACAGGTCGATATTGCCGTAGACCGTCGCCAGCTTGCCATCGAAGAAGGCGCGCACGGCGGCGTATGGGGTGAGGAAATCCGGGAACATCACCCACTGCGCCGGCCCCAACCTCGGGCCGCCCAGCAGCAACGAGGCGACGTACAGCACCTCGTAGAGACCGATCAGGCCGCAGAACAGGATCGCAAGCCAGGAATAAAGGCGCCGCGACATCACCATGGTGGAAAGCTCATGCCGGCGTGAGCTTCGCGGCCGCACGCGCGACGCCACTGCTCCCGCGTCCAGTCAGATGCGCGACTGGTATCGATGTAACGCCCCATCCCGCCTCCGATCTACATCGACACGGCGGATGCGGCTAGTGGGGCGTTGTTGCCCGCCCCTTCATCGGCGGCCGATCCCCCAAGAGGAAGCGCGGACCGGCGCCCGCCCGGCCGGCGCGGTCGCCGGGATTGTAGAGGGCGCAACGGTCGAGCGACAGGCAGCCGCAGCCAATGCAGCCGTCGAGCTTGTCGCGCGTGCGCTCGAGCATCGCGATGCGCTGCTGCAGCCTGCCGCGGATGCGCCGGCTGATCGCCTGCCAATCCTGACGGGTCGGCGCGCGGCCCAGCGGCAAGCTGGCGAGCTCGGCCGCGATCTCGGCGATCGACAGGCCGAGCGTCTGGGCAATCTGCGCAAAGGACAGCCGCCGGATGTCGGCGCGCGCGAAGCGTCGCTGGTTACCGCCGGAGCGGACCGCCCGCACCAGCCCCTGAGCCTCGTAGAAGCGGATGGCGGAGACCGACAGCCCGGTGCGGCGGGACAGCTCGCCGATCGACAGCAGGGGCGGCAACGCCATGACCTTCTCCATGCTTGACCTCAAGTGAGGTTGAGATTTTAGCCTGGGACGATCAAGACAGGAGTTCAGCCATGTCCGAACCTCGGATCGAACACGTCAACGTCACCGTCAGCGACCCCGAACGTGCCGCGAAGCTCATGGAAACGCTGTTCGGCTGGCATGTGCGCTGGCGCGGTCCGGCGCGCGACGGCGGCCGCACCATCCATATCGGCTCGGAACGCCACTATCTGGCGCTCTACACCGGCCGCGGAGTCTCCTACGCTGCCGACGATTTCGCCAAGGGGCGGCCACTCAACCACATCGGCGTCGAGGTCGACGATCTCGCAGCCGTCGAAGCCAAGGTGGTGGCGGCGGGCCTCCGGCCGTTCAATCACGGCGACTACGATCCAGGCCACCGGTTCTATTTCCTCGATCCCGATGGCATCGAGTACGAGGTCGTGAGCTACCGCTGAGGCAGCCTCTGCGGCGACACCCTGCCGCCGTCACTCCCAGCCGCGGTCCGTCCACAGCGGCGTATTGCGACGGGCGAAGACGAAGTCACCGTGGCGCGCACGGCCGTCGCGGCGGCGTCCGGCGACGCTCGCGATGTCGAACAGGTCGAACCCGGCTTCGTCCATGAAACGCACCAGATCGCTGACCGGGGCCTCGCCGAGTTGACCGAAGAACGAGAACTCGGCCAGCACGACCTCGACATGCTTGAGGATCTGGCGCCCGCCCGCGAGGGCAAGCAACTCGTGCCCCTGAAGGTCGAGCTTCAGCAAAGCGCGGCTATCGGCATCGACGTGGGAGGCGAACAGCGAGTCCAGCGTCTCGCCCTGCACGTCGGTGTTGGCGCGATGCAAATTGCCGTCCCACGCCACGTGCGCCCCCGTGTCGGGTCCGGAATCGCAAACCATGCGGGCGATCTTTCGCTCCGACGTGAGCGCAACAGGATGAAAATGGAAGCCGGGCGTCTCCGCCAATCTCTGGAGGGTGGGCGCACAGGCAGGTTGGGGGTCGACCAGGTGGATCTCGGCCCCCGGAAAGACAGCGCGGGCGCACCGGGCGAACCAGCCGAGATGAGCACCCCCGTCGATGATGCACCGGGGCCGGTAGCCGCCCCTGGCCAACTGTCGCAAGCACTCCTCGATTCCGTCGAACCGATTGGAGGCCGTTCGCGAAAGTCGATACGGAGTAAAGGTCAGCAGCCGTTTCGTGAACGTGCGAAGGGTCACTTAATCTTCATGAGCAATGTCGATCCGATGTAGTTTCGCCTCCTTACCCGTGCCTTACATCAAACGTGCATGAAAATGGCCCGGCGAGCGGATATATTTCCATAGATAACGCAAACTACCGTCGCCAACTAGGCAACGCGGCCTTTACGCTTGGCCACCGCCTCGGACAGCAGGCAGAGAATTTCCCACATCATCGTGACGCCGACCAACGCGGTGTTGCCGCTCTGGTCGAACGGCGGCGAGACCTCGACGACGTCGCCGCCGACCAGGTCCAGCCCCCGCAGCCCGCGCAGCATGCGCTGCGCCTCGTGCGGGGTGTAGCCGCCGATCTCCGGCGTGCCGGTGCCCGGCGCATAGGCCGGATCGAGGCCGTCGACGTCGAAGCTGACATAGGTCGGGCCGTCGCCGACCACGCGGCGGGCCTCGGCGATCACTTTGTCGACGCCGAGGTCGAAATACTCCTCGATGGTGATCACCCGCATGCCCTGCTCGACCGCCCAGTCGTTGTCGTCGCGCTTGTAGAGCGAGCCGCGGATGCCGATCTGCACCACCCGCCTGGGATCGAGCAGCCCCTCCTCGACGGCGCGGCGGAACGGCGTGCCGTGGGTGTACTTGTAGCCGCCGAAATAGCTGTCCCAGGTGTCGCTGTGGGCGTCGAAATGCACCATGCCGAGCGGCGGCAGGCCTTTGCGGATGCCGCGCATGATCGGCAGCGTGATCAGATGGTCGCCGCCGGCCGACAGCGGCACCACACCGGCGGCGTGGATCTTGGAATAGAAGTGCTCGATGCGCTCCAGCGAATCCTCGAGGCTCGCCGGGTTGACCGGGGCGTCACCGAGGTCGCCGCACCTGGAGAGCTCGTAGGGCGCGATGCCGGTCACGTGATGGACGCGGCGCATCATGGTCGACAGGTCGCGCATCTGGCGCGGGCCGTGGCGGGCGCCCGGGCGGTTGGTGGTGCCGCCGTCCCACGGCACGCCGACCATGCCGATCTCGACCTCCGCCGGGTTCCGGAACAGCGGCAGCCGCATGAAGGTCGCGACATCGCCGAAGCGCGGCGTCACCGTGCCGGAGACGGGCTGGGGGAAGCTCTTCGAGGAAGAGTCGTTCATGCCCTACCTATCTAATATTCATTGTGGCCGTAACAGGGCCTTTCGCGCCGAGACGAATTCGTCGACCGCGGCGACGAAGCGGTCGGCCTCGTCGTCGCCGATCATGATGTTGAGGGCGACGAAGCCGCGGCGGGCGATCCAGATGCCGGCCGCGACCATGTCGAAATAGAACAGCTCCTTGGCATCCTGGTTGGAGGTCGCGATGTCGGCGGCGCTCTTGATCGGCCGGGTGGTGGCGTGCGCCGTCATCATCGAGCCGATGCCGGAGAACTGGAACGCCACGCCCGCCTTCCGGCAGATCGCGTTCAGCCGCTCGCGGATCTTCTCGCCGCGGGCATTGAGCGCATTGGCGGCCTCGGGCGTGTAGACCTCGCCATAGCCCGCGGCGCCCGCCGCCATGGTCAGCACGTTGTTGTTGAAGGTGCCAGCGTGCGGCAGGTGGTCGGGCTTGGTCGGGTCGAACAGCTCCATGATCTCGCGCCGGCCGCCGAAGGCGCCGAACGACATGCCGCCGCCGATATACTTGCCGAGAGTCGTCATGTCGGGCGTGACGCCGAGCTTGGCCTGCAGGCCGCCCGGCGACAGGCGCGAGGTCATGACCTCGTCGAAGATCAGCGTGATGTCGTGCGACCAGGTCTCCTCGCGCAGCATGTGGAGGAACGCCGGATCGCCCGGCAGGCAGCCGTGGCTGCCCTGCATCGGCTCGAGCAGGACGGCGAAGATCTCCTGGGCGTGCTGGCGCAGCAGCGCGCGCGTGCCCTCGACGTCGTTGTAGGTCCCGACGATGTACTCGTACGGCATGTTCACCGGGCTGCCGCCCGACACGAAGTACAGCACGCCGCCGTGATAGCCGCCGTGGAAGACCATCACCTTGGTCGCCTTCTTGCGGCCCTTGCGTTGCGCGAAGACGCGGGCGCCGGCGAGCGCCATGACGTTGCCCTCGGTGCCGGAGTTGGTGAAGCGCACCAGGTCGATCGACGGGATGCGGTCGACGATCAGCTTGGCGAGCCTCGCCTCGTTCGGATTGCGGCCGGCGTAGTTCCAGCCGTGGTTCAGCGCCTTGTCGATGGCGGCTCGGATCACCGGGTGGGAATGGCCGTAGATGCCGGCGGTGTATTCGCCCAGCACGTCGATGTATTCGTGGCCGTCGGCATCCCACAGCCGGCAGCCCTCGCCGCGCACCACGGTGAGCGGGAACGGCGCGTTGTGCAGCGTGGTGCGGGTATTGCCGCCGGGCATCGCCTCCACCGCCTCGTGCTGGCGGGCGAGGCTCTTGGGGTTGCGATCGGTATAGGCCTGGCGCGCCTCGGCGAGCGCGGATTGCAGGTCCGAATTGACGAGCGGCGAATCGGGCACGGCGTACTCCCTGACGAGCCCAGAGCCTATCACACCACGTTCAGCTCCCGTACCGGCCGTCCTGCGGATATCCGCTCATAGCCGAACGGAGAAAGATTCAGGGTCCTGTAGTCGCCGTGGACGATCAGCTCGGCCACGGCGCGGCCGACCGCCGGCGACTGCTGGATGCCGTGGCCCGAGAAGCCGGTGGCGAAGACAATGCTGTCGATTTCCGGATGGCGGCCGACGATGCCGTTCTGGTCGAAGGTATTGTACTCGTAATAGCCGGCCCAGGCGTTCACCACCTTGGCCGCCTCGAAGGCCGGCACGCGTTCGGCCAGCACCGGCCATACCATCTCCTCCCATTCCTGGTGCTGGACCTCGAGCGGGGCGCCGGAGGGGTCGTTGCCCTCGGCCGGCGTCGTGCCGCCGATCCAGAACCGGCCCTCGGGCCGGAACCATGCGCCTGACGGATCGATGGTGAGCGGCAGCGGCGGCACACTTTCTCGGCAGTCGAACACGAACACCGAGCGCCGCCGCGGTTCGACCGGCAGCGCGATGTCCCCCCGTGCCGCGACCTCGCCCGACCAAGGTCCGGCGGCGATGACGATGGTGCGCGCCTCGATCGTGCGGCCGGAGCGCAGCGTCACCTTGTGCGGCGCCAAGCCTACGACCTCGTCATGGACATACTCGACGCCCCGCTCCCGCGCCTTGCGCCGGAACGCCTGCATCAGCGCCGGCCCGTCGAACCAGCCCTCGTTGGCCGTACCGTACGAGGCCAGCGCCACGCCCTCGCTCGAAATAGCCGGAAACTGCCGGCCCAGAGTCGCCGGATCGAGCAGCTCGACGGCGCAACCCTCGCCTTTCTGGACGGCGTGGTTCGCCCGCAGCACCGCCTCCCCCGCCGGGCTGGCCAGGAACAGATAGCCCGGCTCCTTGAGGCCGAGATCGACGTCCAGCAGCTCCTTCGCCTGGCGCAGAAAGCCGATGCCGTAGCGCGACAGATGGATGTTGAGCGGCGTCGAGAACTGCTGCCGGATCGAGCTGGCCGATAGTGCCGATGACGCCTGCGCATAGGTCGGGTCCCGCTCGACGACGGCCACGTTGCTCTCGCCCAGGCCGGCGAGATGCCAGGCGATCGACGATCCCATCACGCCGCCGCCGACGATGACGATAGGCCTCATGCGAGGTGTGCCAGGAGCCTGACGCCGCCCAGGCAGGCGAGGGTTGCGCCGTCGAGACGCTCGATGGCGAACGGCGCCCAGTCCGGCGTGAGATCGGTCACCGAGATATCGCCGAAGCGCGCATCCCGAAGATCGCATCCGTAGTCGTCCTGGCTGGTGATGGTGTTGGCGCAGACGACATCGCGCAGGTCGGCGAGATCGCTCGGTGCGAAGGGCGCACGCTGGCAGAGATCCTCGATGTAGCCGCCGCCGCGGCGCAGCGCATTGGCCAGCCGGCCGAACAGCTTTGGCCGGTCGGACATGTGCACGATGGCGAGGAAGCTCACTGCCGCGTCGAAGCAGCCGTCGGGAAAAACGTAGGTCAGCGCATCGCCGCAGACATGCGTGACGCGATCGCCGAGCCCCGTCCGCCGCGTCAGATCGGCACCGATCGCATGCAGCTCCGGCTGCAGCTCGAGCGCCGTCACATGACAGCCGACCGTATGGGCAAGATAGCGCGCCGGGCCGCCCACCCCCGCCCCGACGTCGAGGACGCGGCTGCGCGCGGTCAGGCCGAGGGCACGCGCAGCCGCCGCGATCGCCTCGGTGCCGTGATAGTGCCACTGGTCGAGCGCGAAGAGCTGCTCGGGTCGGATCGCGGCCCGCGGCCCGATGCCCTGCGCCGCCAGTCCCAGCTCGATGCGATCGAGGTTGGTGTAGAGCGGCATTGGCGCGAGGCGCTGTTCCATCTTGCGTCAGCGCACCGCCGGCAGGCCCTGCAGGAACTCCGCCAGCGGCTTGGTGTAGAACGTCGCGTTGCCGGTGGTGCCGTGGCCGCGCGTCTCGGTGCTCGCCGGGATGAGATACACGCTGCCGTTCTTCACCTGCCTCATCGCCTGCTCGGCCGCGCCGGTCTCGGGCGGGTTGCGTTCGTCGTCCGCCGAGTTGATCAGCAGCACCTTTGCAGTGATGCGCGGCAGAAGCGGCGTCGGGTCATAGTCGCCCGACGATTGCCACTGATAGAGATAGTCGTTGGCGTCGGCGGTGAACGGCGCGGCCAGCCGCTCGTCGAGCATCTTGTCGGCCGCTTCGCGCGTCGGCGCCAGCTTGGCATAGGCCAGCGTGCCGCCGGACGTGGCGGTGGCATAGAACACCGCGGCGCGCTGCACGCTCCTGGGCTGGCTGGTGTAGTTGCCGCCGTGCCAGTCGGGATCGTTCTTGATGGTGTCGATGATCAGCCGGCGCATCATCCAGTTGCGCGCCGCCATCGGCGTCGGCTGCGAGGCCATCGGCACGGCGGCATCCATGAAGCCGGGATACATGCCGGCCCACAGCCAGGCGTGCATGCCGCCCATCGAATTGCCCATTACCAGCCGCACACGCTTGATGCCGAGGCCCTCGGTCAGCAGGCGGTGGTGCGCGTCGACCATGTCGGCATAGTCGTACTTCGGGAACTTGGTCTTGAGGCCGTCCGACGGCTTGCTCGACTTGCCGTGGCCGATGCCATCGGGCAGCACGATGAAGTACTTCGTGGCATCGAGCGGCTGGCCGGCGCCGAACAGCTCGCCCGCGAAGCCCGCCGTCAGCAGGCTGGCGCCCGAGCCGGCGGTGCCGTGCAGCATCAGCACGACCGGGTTCCTGGGATCGCCGATCGTGCGGTAATGCAGCTTCAGCTCGGGCATCACCTCGCCGGTGTGGAACTTGAAGTCCTTGGCGACCCAGTTGCCTTCCTGCGGCTTGGGATAGTCGGCCGCCGCCGCGGGAGCCGCGAGCAGGATCGCCAGCACGGCGAGAAGTCGGCGCATTTTCGTCCTCCCTGTCCGGTCGCACCCTAGCGCAAAACGCGGTAAAATCCGCCGGTCATGCGCGCACTGGTGACGGCCGTCGTCTACTTCGGCACGTTCCTGTCCATAGGCTACGTGGCCAAGCGCCTGCTCGACAGATGGATGGCGCGGCACGGAGAGCACCTGAACGAGGTTCAGGCACAGGGCCGCAAGGGTGGCGGCCGCAGGGACGACCGCTTCCTGCTCGGCTTCTGGTACAGAGACCGCTAGAGCGCACGGGTGTTGCCTGTTGCAGCAGGCATATTCCGTCCGGCCGATTCCGGCCGGATGGAATATGCTCTAGCGCCGACGCCAGGCCTGCAGGCGGCCGAGCAGGAAGCGGTCGGACAGCAGATGCAGCGCCTTCACCGCGGCCGAGGTCGCCACGATCACCACGCACAGCGCCGTCGCCGCCGCCGTGGTGCCGGCCTCCTCGATGTTCACCGCCGCCACCGAGGCAAGCTTGGTGTCGGGCGAGTAGAGGAAGATCACCGAGGACACCGTCGTCATGGCGTTGACGAACAGGTAGATCGCGACGTCGAGGATCGACGGCAGGCAGATCGGCGCGGTGACGCGGGCGAAGGTGCGCCAGATCGGCACCTTGAGCGAGGCCGACACCGCTTCGAACTCGGGGTCGATCTGTTTCAGCGCCGTCGTCGCGGTGAGATGGCCGACCGTGTAGAAATGCGCCACGGTGTTGACCACCAGGATCGCCATGGTGCCGTAGATGACGTTCAGCGGGTTGGCCGCGGCATTGAAGAAGAAGATGTAGCCCAGGCCCAGCACCAGCCCCGGCACCGCCATCGGCAGGAAGGCGAGCAGCCGCACCAGGTCGCGCAGCAGGAAGAAGCCCCGGGTCTTCTCGGCGAGCCAGGCGCCGGTGAAGGTGAGCGCCGTGCCGAACGCCGCCGCCCCCAGCGCCATGACGATCGAATTCCAGTAGCTGTCCCAGCCGTTGGCATCGAAAGCCTCGAACTTGTAGTTCGCCCAGGTCAGCTCGAGGTTGTACGGCCAGTACTTGATGAACGAGCCCCACACCGCCATGCCGAGGATCAGCAGGATGCCGGCCGCCACGACGGCGCAGAGCAGGGTGTAGAAGACGTCTCGGCCGAGCTTGGGCCGCGGCACCAGCGGCACGGCATGGGCGGTGAGCAGCGCCACCTGCTTGCGCTGCACGAAGCGGTCGACCGCGAAGGCGAGCGCGGCCGGCGCCAGCAGCACCATGCCGACCACCGCGCCCATCGAGAAGTTCTGCTGGCCGATTACTTGCTTGTAGACGTCGGTCGCCAGCACATTGAAGTTGCCGCCGATCACCTTGGCGATGCCGAAGTCGGTGATCACCAGGGTGAACACGACCAGCGCGGCGCTGATCACGCCGTACTTGGCGCCCGGCAAGGTGACGGTGAAGAAGACGCGGAGCTTGGACGCGCCCAGAGCATCGGCGGCCTCGTAGAGCCGCGCGTCGGCGGTCGCCAGCGCCGTCACCAGGATCAGCATGGCGTGCGGCAGGCAATAGAAGACCTGGGCAATGACGATGCCCTCGAAGCCGTAGATCTGTCCCCCACCCAGCCACGACTTGAAGAAGCCCTGGGTGCCGAACAGGTAGATCAGCGCCAGGCCGGGCAGCAGCGACGGCGCGAAGATCGGGATCAGCGCCACACCTTGGAACAGCCAGCGCAGCGGCAGCACGGCACGGGTCAGGGCATAGGCGTAGAGGAAGGCGATCGGCACCACGATCAGGGTGCAGACCAGCGCGACGTACAGACTGTTGAAGGCCGAGGCGAACAATGCCGGCGTCGAGAAGTAGGCGATGTAGTTGGCCAGTCCGACGAACTTGCCGTCGCGGTCCTCGAAGCCCTTGACCAGCAGCGACCACAGCGGCAGGCCGACAATGACCAGGAGCGCAACCGCGACGACGCAAACGCCGATCCGCATCAGCAGGTCGTCGCGCGACAGCCGCACCCGCTGGATCGGCGCCGCGAGGCTCACGCGGCGAATACCCGCAGCCGGTCGATCGGCAGGGCGATGTCGAGCGTGCGGCCGCGCTCGACGCCGAGATCGCGCATCAGGTTGCTGGAGAAATCGGCGGTCAACGCCACCCCGTTCGCCTGCAGGATGGCGCGGCAGAAGGCGCCGACGAAATCGAGCTCGCCGACCTCCACCGTCAGTCGGTTCGGCACGTCGGCCGGCAGGTCGCGCACGCGCACATCCTCCGGCCGGATGCAAAGGCGGACCTTGTTTCCCGGCGCGAGCCCGTCCTGCGGCGGGCAGGCGAGGGACACGCTGCCGACCTGGACCCGGTCAGGCGCGGCGAAGACGCCGTCGAGGAAGTTCATGGCACCGACGAAGTCCGCGACGAACGCCGTCATCGGCTGGCGATAGATTTCCTGCGGCGCTCCCACTTGCTCGATCTCGCCCTGGTTCATCACCACGATGCGATCGGCCATGGTCAGCGCCTCCTCCTGGTCGTGCGTCACCATGATGGTGGTGACGCCAAGCCGCCGCTGCAGCGCCTTGATCTCGTGGCGCAGGCGCAGCCGCACGCGCGCGTCGAGCGCCGACAGAGGCTCGTCGAGCAGCAGCAGCCCCGGCGAGGTCGCGAGCGCCCGGGCCAGGGCGACGCGCTGCTGCTGGCCGCCCGAAAGCTGCGCCGGATAGCGCGGGCCGGCGTCGGGCAGGCCGACCAGCGCCAGCAGCTCGCTGACGCGTTTGGCGATCTCGGCCTTCTTCTGGCGCCGGCTCACCAGCCCGTAGCCGACATTGTCGCCAACCGTCAGGTTGGGGAACAGCGCGTAGGACTGGAAGACGATACCGAAGTCGCGCGCGGCAGGCGGCAGCGCCGACACGTCCCGTCCCTTCTGGCGGATCGTGCCCGAGGTCTGCGGATCGAGGCCCGCGATGGCGCGCAGCAGGGTGGTCTTGCCGCAGCCCGACGGTCCCAGGAAGCAGACGAACTCGCCCTCGCCGACATCGAGCGAGACGTCGCCGAGGGCGGTGAAATCGCCGAACCGCTTGTGGAGGTTACGGACCTCCAGGTAGCTCATTTCTTCGGCGCGGACTTGCCGTCGTAGCGCTTGGTCCACTCCGCCAGGATGCGGTCGCGGTTCTTGGCCATCCACTCGACGTCGTTCTTGACCGCCGCCTTCTCGATGTCCGCCGGATAGTTGGGCGGCAGGTTGACGATGCCCGGCAGCGCCACGATCGGATAGGTCTTGGCGTAGAGCTCGTTGGCCTTCCTGGTCACCGCCCAGTCGGCGAGCTTCTTGGCCGCCTCGAGGTTCTTGGTGCCCTTGACGATCGCCGTGACCTCGAGCTCCGAGCCCAGGCCCTCCTTCGGCAGGATCAGCTCGATCGGCGCGCCCTTGGTCTTCTCCGAGGCGCCGCGGGTGTCGAGGCCGATGCCGATCAGCCGCTCGCCCTTGGCCGCCTGCACGCAGGGCGCCGAGCCGGAATGGATGTACTGCGCGATGTTCTGGTGCAGCCCGTCCATGAACTTCCAACCCGCCTCCTCGCCCATGCTTTGCAGCCAGGCGGCGACGGTCAGATAGCCGGTGCCCGACGAGGCAGGGTTCGGCATCACGATGGAGTCCTTGTACTCGGGCTTGGTGAGATCGGCCCAGCTCGCGGGCTTGGCCTTCTTGCCCTTGGCTGCCTCGGCGGTGTTGAAACAGACGACCGAGAGATAGGCGTCCATGCCGGCCCAGGTGTCCGGCGACTTGCCGCTGCGGAAGGAAGGCTTCAGCGCCTCTGCACCCTTGGGCGTATAGGGCTCGAGCATGCCCACCGAGGCCATCAGGCCGACATTCGACGCGGCGAGACCCCAGATGATGTCGGCGCGCGGGTTGTCCTTCTCGGCCATCAGCTTGGCCGCCACGACGCCGGTCGAGTCGCGCACCCAGGCGATCTCGATCGTCGGGTTGTCGGCTTCGAACGCCTTCTTGAACGGATCGAGCTGGTCGTTCTCCAGCGCGGTGTAGACGGTGAGCTTGGTCTTCTGCGCCAACGCAGGCGTGGCAACGGCGGCAGCCGCAAGGCCCGCCAGGGCAGCCCGCCGGATCAGTCTTCCAAACGTCATGTTTTTATCCCCCTTCGACTTCCAAAAGCCTAGCGGCGTCAGCGGTCCTCCGCCAGCTTCTCCGCGACGGAACTCAGCCACCGTCGCACGGTCCGCTGCTCGTCCCTGCCCAGCAGCCCGGCCAGCTCGGCCTCCAGCTCGGCGACCCGCGCCCGGCAGCGCTTGAGCAGGGCGTGGCCCTTGGCCGTCGCGCTCAGCCGCAGGATGCGGCCGTGCGTGGCATGCGCGGTCTTCTCGATCGCGCCGTCGCGCTCGAGGTTGCGCACGATGACGTTGATCGTCTGCGGCGTCAGGAAGGCGAGGCGTGCAAGGTCCGCGCCAGACGCCCCGGGGTAGGCGACGATCATGGTCAGCACCGCGAACTGCGGCGAGGTCAGCCCCTGGTCGACCAGGGCGCGGTCCATCGCCGTACGCAGGGCGACGCTCGCCTGGCGCAGCAGGTAGCCGAGATACCCGTCGGGGCCACGCTTGCCCTCGCCGGGCCTGGGGATCGCAGGAACGGGCTTGTGGGACATATCAGGGTTCTTATATCTTGTCAGAACTCGATCATAGCACGGACGGTCCCTCATGAACCCAGACCTTGCCGCCCTCGTCCGCCGCCACCTCGAGGCCGAGAACGCCCACGACCTCGAAGGCACGCTGGCCACCCTCCATCCCGAGTGTGAGTTCGAGGACTTCGCCACCGGCCAGCGCTGGCGCGGCCATGCCGGCGCATCAGACCATTACCGGCAGTGGTGGAACACTTTCGATGTCGAGGTGCGCCGCGGCCCCGGCCAGCGCCCGTACGTCGCCACCGACGCGTTCTACGTCGCCGAGGCGACCTGGCACGGCAAGCATGTCGGGCCGTTCCTCGGGCTGCCGCCGAGCGGCCGCCCCTTCGTGCAGCCCTTCGTGGTGATCCTGAGCTTCCGCGATGGGCTGATGTCGGGCGAGCGCTTCCACTACGACCTCGCCTCGCTAATGCGCCAGATCGGCGCCGATCCGATCCCGGCGCTGGCCGGGCTGCCGCATCGGCCTGCCACCTGAACACCGGGCTCGGCGCTGTAGCGGCGTTCTGCTATGGCAGCGCGCATGGACACAGCTTCTCAGCGGGAACTCGCGCGCCTGCTCGCGCACTTGCGCCGCGATGGCCGGCAGCAGAGCGGCCTCGATCCGCGCCTCGTGCCGCCGGACAATGCCATCGCCTATCACATCGCCGGCATGGTGGCCGAGGAGCTGGACTGGCCGGTGCTCGGCTGGAAGATCGCCGCCGCGAAAGAGGAGATGCAGAAGGCGCTGCGCACCGACTCGCCGATCTACGGCCGCACGTTCTTCCTGCGCGAGGCGCCCGCGACCTTCACCCACGCGAAGCTCGTGAGCCCGATCCCCGAGGTCGAATACCAGGCGAGGCTCGGCGCCAACCTGCCGCCGCGCGACCGGCCCTACACGATCGAGGAAGTCACCGATGCCGTCGCCTCGCTCCATCCCGGCGTCGAGATGGCGGAATGCCGGTTCGTCCACGACGCGGCCTTCCCGCCCCTGCCGGCGATCCTGGCCGACGGCGCGGGCTCGGGCACCATCGTCTACGGTCCGGCGATCGCCGACTGGCAGCGGCGCGACATCGCCGGCCAGGAGGTGACTCTGTCGTCGAACGGCAAGCTGCGCCGCAAGGGCACGGCCGCCGCCGCCCTCGACCATCCCATGGTGCCGCTCACCTGGCTCGCCAACGAGCTCTCCCGCACCGGCGTCGGCATGCGAGCAGGACAGATGGTCAGCACCGGCACACTGACCGGCATGCTCGCGCCCAAAGCCGGCGAGGTTTATGTCGCCGATTTCGGGCCGTTCGGATCGGTGACGCTAGACTTCACCTAGAGGCCCACTTCCCGGGCACTTCCCACGTCCGTGGGAAGCCTCCGATGTCAATGGCATAAGGCTTTTCCGAGATTCTTCCCACTTTCCCGCTCCCCCTTCCGAGAATCTGTGGATAACTCACAGACGCCGGCCTGAGGCGGGAAATAGACCGGCTGCTGCGGATCGCGGTGCCAGTCCTGGACGCCTCTGGAGCCCCGGTGATGCCGGTGGTTAGCGCGAAAACACCATGGCATCGCGCAACCGGCCGAAGCGCAGGCTCAGCAGATCGAGCGCGTAGTTCTGGTAGAGCTTCCACGGCCGCTTGGAACCCTGCTTGGGCTGGTGCGCCAGCGCGCGCTGGATGTAGCCCGAGGAGAAGTTGACCCAGGGCTCCTCCTGCAGGGTCGGATCGCCGTTGTGCGGCGTGCACACGCGCCAGCCGTGGCGGTCCATGTGGTTCAGGAGCCGGCAGACATACTCGCAGACCAGGTCGGCCTTCAGCGTCCACGACGCATTGGTGTAGCCGAACACCGACGCCAGGTTCGGCACGTCGGAATACATCATGCCCTTGTAGATGAAGCGCCGGGAGAGATCGACCGGCTGGCCGTCGACCGAAAGCTCGGCGCCGCCGACCGGCATCAGCACAAGCCCGGTCGCGGTGACGACCAGGTCGGCGTCGAGCTCGGCACCCGACTTCAGCTTGATCCCGGTCTCGGTGAAGGTCTCGATGTGATCGGTGACGACCGTGACCTTGCCGCGGCGGATGGCGCGGAAGAAGTCGGCGTCGGGCACCAGGCACAGCCGCTGGTCCCACGGGTTGTAGCGCGGGGTGAAGTGGGTGCCGACGTCGTAATCCGGTCCCAGCATCTTCCGCACGTAGCCGAGCAGCAGGTTCTTCACCTTCTCCGGCTTCCGCTTGCACATCTGGTAGAAGTACATGCCGAGCAGCACGTTCTTCCAGCGCGTGACGGCGTAGGCGAGCCCGAGCGGCAGCCGCCGGCGCACCTTGGTCGCGAACGGATCCTGCGACGGCCGCACCGCCATGTAGGTCGGCGAGCGCTGCAGCATGGTGACGTGCGCCGCCCCCGAATCGGCCATCGCCGGCACCAGCGTCACGGCGGTCGCGCCGCTGCCGATCACCACCACCTTCTTGCCCTGGTAGTCGATGTCGTCGGTCCATTTCTGCGGATGGGCGACGCGGCCCTTGAAGCGCTCCAGCCCGGGGAACTGCGGCAGGTAGCCCTCGTCGGTGCGATAGTAGCCGCTGCACATCCACAGGAAGGTGCAGGTGAAGGTCGCCCGCTCCTTCGCCTCGCCACGCTCGACCTCGACCGTCCAGCGCGCATCGGGCCTCGACCACGACGCCGCCACGACGCGGTGCTGGAAGCGGATCCTGCGGTCGATGCCGTGATCGCCGGCGACCTCGCGGATGTACTTCAGGATCGCCGGACCGTCGGCGATCGCCTTGGCTTCCTTCCACGGCCGGAAGCGATAGCCCAACGTGTACATGTCCGAATCCGAGCGCACGCCGGGATAGCGGAACAGGTCCCAGGTGCCGCCGCTCGCCGCGCGGCCTTCGAGGATGGCGTAGGTCTTGCCCGGGCAGCGGTCCTGCAGATGCCAGGCGGCGCCGATGCCCGACAGGCCTGCGCCGACCACCAACACGTCGAAATGCTCAATCATGAGCGGTAGATGGCCGAACCGACCGCTCCGCGCAACTCGCATTTCGCCCCGCGGGAAGGGCCCGAAATTGCGGGTTACGGCCCCGATTGCGATCCGCCGGCACGGCTGCGGCTCAGGTTCGCACCGCCAGACGGCCGCCGGCGAACATGATGGCACACGCCGCCAGGGTGACGGCCGCGGCAATGGCGAGGCCCGGCCGGTAGCCGCCGAAACTGTCGCGCAGCACACCGATGACCGCCGGACCGAAGGCCGAGGTGAGCTGGATCACGCTCGCCGCCGTGCCGTAGGTCGCGCCGAACGCGGCGGCGCCGAACTCGCGCCGCACGACGATCGGCCCGAGCGTGGTGATGTGGCCGATGCCGTAGCCGTAAACCAGCGAGGCCACGATCAGCACCGGCACGGTCGGCCAGAGCGCCAGCGACAGCAGCGCCGCGGCCTGCGCGATCATCACCAGGCAGGCCAGCCGCCGCACGTTCGTGCGGTCGACGATGCGCGCCAGGATCAGGCGGCCGGCGAAGCCCGAGCCGCCGGTCGCGCTGACCAGCAGGCCGGCGCCAACCGTCCCGAGCAGCGGCTCCGCCAGCGTGACGTGATGGGTGATGAAGCCGATCTGCATCGCCAGGCCGAGCGCGAAGGCTGGCGCGGCGCTCCACAGCAGCAGCGGCCGATTCGCGGCCGTCGCGATCGGCTTGATCGGCAGCGGCGCGGCCTCGGCGAGGGTGGCACCGCCGTCGCGCTGCAACCCGATCTCCTGCGGCCCCCGGAACCGCAGCACGCGGGCGATCAGCGGCAGCAGCAGCGCCGCGGCCGCCACGGCGACGACCGCCAGCCCTTCCCCGAGCCCGAGCTGCCGGATGGCGAATTGCAGCGTCGGCACACCGACGATCGCGCCGATGCTGGCGCCCATGATGGCGAGCGCCATCGAGCGGCCCTGATGGCGCTCGAACCACGGTGCCACGGCGGCGGCGATGCCGGTGGTCGACAGCGTCGCCCAGCCGAGGCCGATCAGCATGAAGCAGGGATAGAGCTGCCAGCGCGCCGCGACCTGGCCGATGCCGGCGACGCCCAGCATCATCGACACCGCGCCGAGCAGCATCACCGGCCGTGGCCCCCAGCGGTCGATGGCGCGACCGACCGAGCGCTGCACGAGCGCGCTCACCAGGTAGAACAGGGTGACGGCGAAGGCGACGTCGGCGATCGGCCAGCCGTGCGCCGCCGTCACCGCCTGCAGGTAGACGCTCGCGCCGAAGGTTCCCAGCGCCCAGGCGACGGTGGCGATGACGCAGCACGCCGTCACCACCCGCCAGCCGTGGAACACCCGGTTATCCCTTCATGAAGGCATTCAGGTCCGGTGTCGGGATCGAGTGGTCGAGATAGGCGAAGGTGCCTTTGTCCTGCACCTCCTTCGCCGCATCGAGCAGGCCGGTCATGGCGGCGCGATAGAGCGAGGTCGCCAGGCTGATGCGCTTCACGCCCGCCGCCTCGAGCTCGGCCTTGCTGAACGACTTGCCCTTGATGCCGACCATGAAGTTGAACGGCTTCTTGAGCGCGCCGGTGACCTTCTTCACCGCCGCGAGGTCGGGCAGGCCCGGTGCCATCAGCACGTCGGCACCGGCCGCCTCGTAGGCCTGCAGGCGCTTGATGACATCGTCGAGGTCGGGCTTGCCGCGCAGGAAGCCCTCGGCGCGCGCCGTCACGACGAACGGGAACGACAACGCGTGGGCGGCCTGGACCGCGGCCTTCACCCGGACCGCGGCCGTCTCGACGTCGAACAGCGGCGCGTCCTTGTTGCCGGTGGCGTCTTCGATCGAGCCGCCGACCAGCCCGGCCTCCGCCGCCCCCTTGATCGTCAGCGCCGCCGCGTCCGGCGTGTCGCCGAATCCCTTTTCCAGATCGCCGATCACCGGCAGATCGACGGCGCCCGCGATCAGCCGCGCGTTGGCCAGAGCCTCCTCACGCGTCACCTGACCGTCGCGCTTGCCGAGTACGCCGGCCTTGGCACCGCTCGACGTGGCGAGCGCCTGAAAGCCCAGCCCCTGCAGCAGGCGGGCCGAGCCGGCATCCCAGGGATTGGGAATGACGAAGGCGCCGGGCGCCTCGTGCAGGGCGCGCAGCTTCTTTGCCTTGTCGGCCTGGCTGACTGTCATGATTTCCTCCGTCGCATTGGCGTTCGCGAATCTCTCCACGCCGCCTGCGTCACCGCAACGGAGATTTTATGCAGGCCAGGGCAAAGACCACGTCTTGACGTTGGTGAAGCTCTTCATGGCCTCGAGCACGCCTTCCTTGTAGCCGAGGCCGGAATCCTTGATCCCGCCGAACGGCGACATCTCGATGCGGTAGCCCGGCACTTCCCAGATGTTGACCGTGCCGACCTGCAGCTCGTCGACGAAGCGGGTGATGTAGTCCAGCCGGTCAGTGCAGACGCCCGACGACAGGCCGTAGGCGGTGCCGTTCGAAACGCGGATCGCCTCGTCGATGTCCTTGACGCGGATGATCGGGATCGCCGGGCCGAAGGTCTCCTCGCGCACCAGCTCGCAGGCCGGGTCGACGTGGTCGACGACGGTCGGCGGAAACAGCGCGCCGCGCCGGTCGTTGCCGTGCAGTAGCCTGGCGCCATGCTTGGCCACCGCCTCGCTGACCCGGTTCTGGAACAGGGTCGCAGCCCGCTCGTGGATCACCGTGCCGACGTCGGTCTCGGGATCGAGCGGATCGCCGGCCTTGAGCTTCTTTGCCTTCGCGAGCACGCGCTCGGCGAAGGCATCGGCCACCTTTTCCACGACGAGGATGCGCTTCACCGCGGTGCAGCGCTGGCCCGAGTTCTTGGTCGCGCCGGCGACCGCCAGTTCGGCCGCCTTGTCGAGGTCGGCATCTTCCATGACGATCAGCGGGTCGTTGCCGCCGAGCTCGAGCACGATGCGCTTGTAGCCCGCCTTCTCGGCGATGTACTTGCCGACCCGCACCGAGCCGGTGAAGGTGATCAGGTCGGCGCGCGGATCGACGATCATGGCGTCGCCGATGTCCGACGGATTGCCGGTGATCACCGACAGCATCTCCGGCGGCAGGCCGGCCTCGTAGAGCGTATCGGCCAGGAACAGTGCGGTCAGCGGAGTCAGCTCGGTCGGCTTCAGCACCACGCAGTTGTTGGTCGCGAAGGCCGGCGCCAGCTTGTGCGCCACCATGTTCAGCGGATGGTTGAACGGCGTGATCGCCGAGATCGCGTTCAGCGGCTGGCGCAAGGTGAAGATCTTGCGCGGCTTGCCGTGCGGGGTGAGGTCGCAGGAGAAGGTCTGGCCGTCATCCATCAGGCAGAGCTGGCCCGCGAAGGTGAAGACGTCGTAGGCGCGACCGACCTCGTACGCCGAGTCCTTGAGGCAGAGGCCCGACTCCAGCGTGATCAGCCGCGACAGCTCCTCCTTGCGCGCGACCAGCAGCTCGGCGGTCTTGAGCAGGATCTGCTGGCGCTGATAGCGCGTCAGCTTGGGCCTGTAGGCGTGCGCGATGGCGAAGGCCTCGGCGACCAGCCCCGGCGTGGCACGCGGCACGGTGCCGACCAGCCGGTTGTCCCACGGGAAGCGGACCTCGAGGCGGTTGGCCGTATCGACTTTCTTGCCGGCAATGCGCAGCTGCTCATGCCGCACATCGTTGCGGACCATCGTATCCATGTCAGGCCACCAGGTTCAGAGCGAGGTCGAAAGCATCGAAGTTGCGCCAGGGGCGGTTTGCCGGCTGCGCGAGCTTGCGATTGCAGATCAGCGGCACATGCTGCTCGGAGATGCCGCCGTGACTGCGCAACGGCTCGGTCAGACCGGACAGGTCGTGCCGCGCCGCCGAGGTGCCCAGCACCTTGTGCCTGGTCGAGACGACGACGAGGTCGCCCAGCCGATCGGCCGGCAGCTCGAAGCGCTTCGCGGCCTCTTCCTTGGTCAGCGCGGCCTCGATGCCCGGCATGGCCTCGAGCTTGGCCTTCCACTTCGGTGCGTCGTCGCAATAGACCACAGCGAACGAGCCCAGCGCGCCGTGATGCACGACGTAGGGATCGGTGATCGGCAGGATGACCCGGGCCTTGTCCTTGCCGACCCAACAGTCGAAGACGTCCTGCAGGTAGATCACGTCGGGCTGGCCGTCCGAGCCGAACTTGGCGTTCATGCCGTGATCGGCAGTCAGGACGATGGTGCAGCCCATGGCGTCGAGCTTCGCCATGTAGCCGTCCATCATGGCGTAGAAGTCGTTGGCGACCGGCGTGCCGGGCGCGTGCTTGTGCTGGATGTAGTCGGTGGTCGAGAGATACATGATCTCCGGCCGGTCGCGCTCCATCAGCTTGACGCCCGCGGCGAACACGAACTCCGACAGGCCGGCGCTGTAGACGTCCGGCACCGGCATGCCGACCAGCTCGTTGACGTGGTCGATGCCGTTCTCGGCGATGCCTGCCTGGTCCGACTTCTCCGACGAGAAGCTGCAGGCCTTGCCGGGCGCCAGGGTGAGGCCCTTGCCGAGCAGGCCGCGCAGCTTGTCCTTGGCGGTGACCACGGCGATGCGGCAGCCGGCGCGCTGGAAGGCCGGGAACAGCGTCTCGACGCGCAGGAACCTCGGGTCGTTCATCATCACCTCTTTCCCCGACTCGGGATCGAGGAAGTAGTTCCCGCTGATGCCGTGCACCTCGGGCGGCCGGCCGGTGACGATCGACAGGTTGTTGGGATTGGTGAAGCTCGGCACCACGCAGTCGGCGATCAGGCTGGTGCCGTCCTTCAGGATCTTGCCGAACCACGGCGCGCGGCCGGCGGCGACCGCGGCCTCGATGTAGCCGGGCTCCGAGCCGTCGATGCAAACCACGACGGTGGGGCGTTGCGGCAGGCGATAGGTCCGGCCGTTGACCGTGACGTCGCCGATCGTGCTGATTGTGTCCATCGGGTTACTCCGCTGCGTCCTGCTCCGATACAAGGGCCGGGCCGCCGTTGCTGACCCGCATCTCATCGAGAACCTCGCGCACGGCGGCCAGCGCACCTTTCATATCTTCGGGGTCCAGCCGGCCGATACAGCCCATGCGGAAGGAATCCGCGACCGTGAGCTTGCCGGGATAGATCACGTAGCCCCGCTCCTTCAAGCCGTCATAGAAGGTCTGGAACACGAAGCGCGGGTCGCTCGGCATGTGGAAGGTGACGATGATCGGCGCCTGCAGCTTCTCGCCGAGCAAAGTGCGGAAGCCCATCGCCCGCATCCCGTCGATCAGCACCTTGGCGTTGTCGCGATACCGCAGGCCGCGGCCCGCGACGCCGCCCTCAGCCGCATGCTCCTCGATCGCCTTGCCCAGCGCGACGATGACGTGGATCGGCGGCGTGAAGCGATACTGGCCGGTCTTGGCGAAGCCTTCGGCCTGGTCGTGCAGGTCAAGCACCAGGGTGGTGGCGTTGCCCTTGCACTCGGCCAGCGCCGTCTTGCGGCAGACCACGAAGCCCAGGCCCGGCACGCCCTCGAGGCACTTGTTCGAGGAGGCCGCGAGCGCGTCGTACGGAACCGCACGCGCATCGATCTCCAGCGCGCCGAAGGCCGACATCGAATCGACCAGCAGGCGGCGGCCGTGCCTGGCCACCAGCGCCGCCACCTCGACGATCGGGTTCAGGATGCCCGACGTGGTCTCGCAATGGACCGCGAAGACATGGGTGATCGCGGTGTCGGCGGCGAGCATCGCGTCGAGCTTGGCGAGGTCCGGCGGCCGGTCCTCCGGCGTCTCGTGCACCGATACGGCGCGGCCGGCGATCTCCGCGATCTTCTTCGCCCGCTGCCCGTAGGCGCCGTTGATCAGCACCAGAAGCTTGCCGCTCTTCGGCACGAAGGTGGTGATCATCGCCTCGACGGCGAAGGTGCCGGAGCCCTGCACCGGCACCGTGACGTGGGTGCCCTGCCCGTCCGTATCGGGGGCGCCGGCCAGCTCGACGATCTTCTCCAGCACCATCTTGTTGATGGCGATGAAGCCCGCATCGCGCGAGCCCCAGTCGTGCACCATGGCCTGCTTGACCGTAGCCGAGGTGGTGAGCGGACCGGGCGTCAGCAGCAACGGATCGCCGGTTTCGGAGGCGGCAGAGGTGAAGGTCGGCATGGCGTGAAGATCGTCTCGCTTACCCTATCCGTCCAGTATATATTCCGAATACCAAGTATCGGTTTCATTGATATGACGCCCAGCCAGCTCCGCGCCTTCCATCTCGTCGCCGAGGCCGGCTCCTTCTCCGCCGCCGCCCGCGATTCCGGCCTCAGCCAGCCCAACCTGTCGGGCCAGGTCACGGCGCTGGAAAAGGCCTACGGCTTGCGTCTGTTCGACAGGCGTGGCCGCTCCGTCGTGCCCACCGAAACGGGCCGGCAACTGCAGAGCATCACCAGCCGCCTGTTCGCCGCCCAGGAAGAGGCGCAGGCGCTGCTGGCCGGCGAGCAGGCGCTGACGCGCGGCCATCTGCGCATCGCCGCCGACTCGGCGCACCACGTCGTGCCGATCATGGCGGCGCTGCGCAAGCGCGCCGCCTCGCTCACCTTCGCGCTCTCGATCGACAATTCCGCAATCGTCCTCGAGCGCCTGCTGCGCCACGAGGCCGACGTCGCGGTGATGGCGAAGTCCGTCTCCGACCCTCGGCTGCATGCGCAGCACTTGCGCACCGACCGCGTCGTGCTGTTCGTGCCGGCACGCCATGCGCTGGCGGGGCGCCGCCGTGTGCCGCTGGCCGCCTTGCGCGACCAGGAGCTGGTGCTGCGCGAGCGCGGCTCGATCACCCGCGAGGTGGTCGAGCAGGTGATGGCGGCCGCCGACATCCGCCCCAGCGCCATCGTCGAAGTCCAGACCCGCGAGGGCGTTCGCGAAGCTGTAGCGGCCGGCTTCGGCATCGGCGCGGTGTTCGAGAGCGAGCTCGGCGACAACCGGCGCTTCCGGGCGGTCGCCGTCGCCGACACCGATCTCGACGTTGCGGAGTACGCCGTCTGCCTGCAGGAGCGGCGCCGCGTGGCGCTGGTCCGCGCCTTCATGGAGGAAGCCGCGAAGGTCAGCCTTTGATGCGCGTTCCCATGGGATCGAAGGGCGCCTTCAAGCTGACCTTGGCGGCGAGCCGTACGCCGGCCAGATCGACCTCGAACTTGCCGGCTTCCAGCCACGCCGCGTCGATCGCCTCGCCGTCGTCGCGCGTCACGTAGCCCAGTCCGACAGCTGCGCCGATCGTATGACCGTAGGCGGCCGAGGTGAGATCGCCGACCGGCTTGCCGTCGCGCAGCAGCGCCTCGCCGCCCCACAACAGCGGTTCGCGGTCCTGCAGCACCACCGACACCAGCCGCCGCGACAGAGGCTTGGCCCTGGCATCGACCAGCGCCTGCCGGCCGATGAAGCCGCCCGGCTTGTCGAGCTTCACCGCCCAGCCGAGCCCCGCCTGCCAGGGATTGTCGTCGGGCGTGAGCTCGCGGCCCCAGGCGCGATAGGCCTTCTCGATGCGCAGGCCCTCGATGGCGTAGTAGCCCATGTCGCGCAGGCCGATCTCGGCGCCCGCGCCATGCAGCGTCTCGAACACCGTGACCGCGAACTCGGCCGGCACGTAGAGCTCCCAGCCCAGCTCGCCCATGTAGGTGCGGCGCGAGGCCAGCACGGTCGCGTAGCCGACACCGATCTCGCGGATGGTGGCGAACGGAAACGCGGCGTTCGAGAAGTCGGCCTTGCTGACCTTCTGCAGCAGGGCGCGGCTGTTCGGGCCCATCACCGACAGCACGGTCCAGGCGCCGGTGACGTCGGTCAGGGTGACGTGCGCATCCTCGGCGACGTTGCGGGTGATCCAGTCGGCATCGCGCATCACCTGCGCCGAGCCGGTGATCACCATGAACCTGTCACGCGCCAGCCGGGCGATCGTCAGGTCGCTCTCGTAAGTGCCGCGCTCGTTCAGCAGGCCGGTATAGACCGAGCGGCCGACCGGCACGGCGATGTCGTTGGTGCAAAGCCGCTGCAGCGCCTGTTCAGCGTCGCGGCCCTGGACCAGGAACTTGCCGAACGAGGTCTCGTCGGCGACCGTCACCGCCTCGCGCGTCGCCTTGTGCTCGGCGGCAACCGCGTCGAACCAGGCACCGCGGCCCCAGGCGTACTGCATGTCCGGGGTCTTGCCCGCGCCCGCGAACCAGTTGGGCCGGTCCCAGCCCATCTTGTTGCCGAACCAGGCGCCGCGCACCTTGAGGCGATCGTAGAGCGGCGAGCGGCGGAACGGCCGGCCGCTCTCGTTCTCGCGCTGCGGCCACGGCATCTTGTAGTGCAGGCCGAGCGTCTCGGCGACGCGGTCGCGCAGCCAGGCGTCGTTGCCGTGGAAGTTGGCGAAGCGGCGGATGTCGACCGGCCACAGATCGAGGGTGGGCTCGCCGGCGATGATCCATTCGGCCAGCGCCATGCCGGCGCCGCCCGAGCTCGCGATGCCCATCGAGTTGAATCCGGCGCCGACGAAGAAGCCCTTCAGACCCGGCGCCTCGCCCATGATGTAGTTGAGGTCGGGCGTGAAGCTCTCCGGCCCGTTCATGAAGGTCTTGATGCCCGCCTCCTCCAGCGCCGGGACGCGGATCAGGGCGTTGTCCATCAGGATCTGGAACTGGTCCCAGTCGTCCGGCAGCATGCCGAACTCGAAGTCGTCGGGAATGACGTCCTTGTTCCACGGCTTGGCCTCGGGCTCGAAGCCGCCCATCAGCAGGCCGCCGACCTCCTCCTTGAAGTAGATGTAGCCGTCGGGGTCGCGCATCACCGGCAGGTCGCGCGGCACGCCCTCCATCTTCTCGGTGACGATGTACATGTGCTCGCAGGAATAGAGCGGCACCGTCACACCGACCATGCGCCCGACCTGGCGCGCCCACTGGCCGGCGCAATTGACGACGATCTCGGCGGCGATTGGACCGTCGGTCGTCTGCACACCGGTGACTCTCGGTCCCTTGGGGCCATCCTTGGTGTCGATCGCCGTCACGCGCGTCTTCTCGACGATGCGCACGCCGTTGTTGCGCGCGCCCTTGGCCAGCGCCTGGGTGATGTCGGCCGGATTGGCCTTGCCGTCGCCCGGCAGCCAGACCGCACCGACCAGGTCGTCGGTGCGCATGATCGGGTACTTCTCGCCGGCCTGCTTCGGCGTCAGCTCCTCGCAGACGACGCCTTGCTTGTTGGCGGTCGCCGCCGAGCGGCGCAGATAGGTCATGCGCTCGGGCGTGCGCGCCACGGAGATCGAGCCGCACTGCTTCCAGCCGGTCGCCAGGCCGGTCTCGGCCTCGAGGCCGGCATAGAGCCGGGTGCTGTACTGGATGAGCCGCGTGAGGTTCTGGAAGCCACGTAGCTGGCCCACGAGGCCCGCCGCGTGCCAGGTCGTGCCGCCGCTCAGCCGCCCCTGCTCCAGCAGCACGACGTCCTTCCAGCCGTTCTTGGCCAGGTGATAGGCCGTCGAGCAGCCCATGATGCCGCCACCGACGATGACGACCCGGGCGTGGGAGGGAATCATGTTCCTCCCCATTCATATGGGGAGGTGGCGCGGTCACACCGCGACGGAGGGGTCATAAGCCCCCGCCGCAGCCTCATGACCCCTCGGTCAGCGCAAGACGCTGACACCTTGTGTCTTGGAATGGGTGCAGACTGCGGTCGCCAGAGGATCGGCTCGCACCCGATCCTCTGGCGCGGCAGGAGAGCCCGTCTGGCACCAAGACTGCACGTCGTTGGGGAGCTTGGGCCCCGGCCGTTGTCTTCG
>NZ_JAFKJN010000021.1 GCF_017305915.1 Reyranella sp. | reverse complement strand
AGGCCCCCCTTTTTCCAGGCGCCGGTCGCCAAACCCGCCCAGCCCGTATTCCATACCGCTCATCGACCTCTCCGCCTGCTACCCTCCAGACAGAGAATCGAGCTTCACAACACCCCGCAACAAAGATGTGTGAATGCGACAGCCATTCAGCTGGGGAGGTGTCGGCGTCTTACGCCGACGGAGGGGTCATAGGCCCCACCGAGCGCGTGGCTCCTGACCCCTCCGTCGCGGATAGGGCACTTTCGCGCTTCGCACGAAAGTGCCGACGCGCCCACCCCCCATATGAAGGGGGAGGATTGCCATTCTAAGATGCAGAGCGATGACCAAGGACACGTCCCTCGGCCCCGTGCCGACCATGTCGCTGTTGGCCTTCACCTCGGGCTTCGTCGATTCGCTGAGCTTCATCGCGCTGTTCGGCCTGTTCGCCGCGCACGTCACCGGCAACATGATCCAGGTGATCGTCGACATGGTCGACATCGTGCAGGGCCACGGTCCTCTCGAGGCCAAGCGCGCCCGTCTGAAGCGGCTGGGGCCGATGCTGCTCGCCTTCATCGCCGGAACGCTGATGGGTGCCGTGGGCTACATCGCCGTCGGCTTCTACAGCCTGCTCGTCCCGATCGTCGCCGTTGTCGGCTTGGCGATGCGCGTCCGGCCGCATACCGTGCCTGCCTGATGACAACCCTTCTCCTCACCCACCCCGCCTGCCTCGGCCACGAGCCCGGTCCGCACCATCCGGAGCGGCCCGAGCGCCTCGCCGCGATCCTGGCGGCGCTGCAGGACGAGGAGTTCGCGGGCCTCGCCCGCGCCGAGGCGCCGCTCGCCACGTCTGAGCAGCTGACCCGCGTGCATCCCGCGAACTACGTGCAGGCGATGCTGGGCGCCCGACCCCAGCCCGGCGAATACGCCATGATCGACGGCGACACGATCCTGAGCCACGGCAGCATCGAGGCGGCGCTGCGCGCGGCCGGCGCCGTCGTCGCCGGCGTCGATGCGGTGATGGGCGGCACGGCGGACACCGCCTTCGCCGCGGTGCGCCCGCCCGGCCATCACGCCACGCCCGACATCCCCGGGGGCTTCTGCATCTTCAACAACGTGGCGATCGGCGCGCGCCACGCCCAGGCGCGGCACGGCGTCGGCCGGGTCGCGATCCTCGACTTCGACGTCCACCACGGCCAGGGCACCCAGGCGGTTGTCGAGACCGACCCGTCGCTGTTCTACGGCTCGACCCACCAGTATCCGCTCTATCCCGGCACCGGCCATTCCAACGAGCGCGGCATCGACCGGAACGTCGCCAACGTGCCGCTCAGACCCAACAGCGGCGGCGCGCAGTTCCGCCATGCCTGGGGCGAGATCATCCTGCCGCAGCTCGACCGCTTCGCGCCCGAGCTGGTGATCGTCTCGGCCGGCTTCGACGCCCACAAGGCCGACCCGCTGGCCCAGCTCAGCCTCGACACCGCCGACTTCGAATGGATCAGCGAGGAATTGCTGGCGATCGCCGACCGCCATGCCGAGGGCCGTTTGGTGTCGGCCCTGGAAGGCGGCTACGACCTCGATGCTCTGGCCGACGCGACCGCAGCGCATGTGCGGGTGCTCATGAGATAGTGCAACACCACTGTCTCATTCGTTCGGCATGAATGACTTCTTGCTGCGCCTCGCCACGGTCCGCTGCTAGCGGGGGCGGTAGTCGCCGGCAGCCTGTTGCTACTCGGGGGCGGTAATTCCGGCCCTTACCCGACCCGGCGGTCCCGGAGGGCCATCCCCGGTCGCTGAACTCGGTGGCGGCGGGCTGAGCGACGGAAGGCCCGACGCGCTGAACGGCAGGCCGCCCTGGAACGAGTAGCCGCCCTTGACGCCCGAGTCGAAGCTCGACGACGCCCCGCGATTGCCGCTGGTGGCGCTGTTGACGTCGATGCCAGAGGACGAGCCCGTGTCGGCCTTGCCCTGGGCCAGGGCCGAGCCCGCGACGGCACTGGCGATCAGTCCGGCCAGCAACAGATGATGTGTACGCATGATGATGCTCCTCCGCCCAACAGGAACATTAATGACGGGCAGGCAAATCCGTTGCCCGGTCGCGAAATGGTCATTTCTCAAGCTCGTGCGCAAGCGGAACCGCGCGGGCCCTGCGGTTCGGCCTGCGGCCGACCGGCGCGACGGGGCGCGCCTACCGCTACGGGCCCGCCGGCGCGACGCGAAGCGTCGCGCCTATTCCATCCCCAGGTATATGCGCTGTACGTCCGGATTGTCCGCCATCTGCTTGGCCGGACCCTCGAGCACCGTGCGGCCAACCTGCAGGACATAGGCATGATCGGCAGCCTCGAGAGCGAGGTCGACCGACTGCTCGGCGAGCAGGATGGTCAGCCCCTCCTTGTGGAGCGCGGCGAAGGAATCGTACATCGTGTCGACGATCGCCGGCGCCAGCCCGAGGCTCGGCTCGTCGAGCATCAGCAGTTGCGGCTCGCTCATCAGCGCGCGGCCGACCGCCAGCATCTGGCGCTCGCCGCCCGACATGGTGCCGGCACGCTGGTGCCGCCGCTCGGCGAGCCGCGGGAACACCGCATAGACCCGCTCGAGCAGGCGCGGGATGCGGGTACGATCGGGCAAAGGCGTGGCGCCCAGCAGCAGGTTGTTCTCGACGCTCTGCTGGGTGAACAGCCGCCAGCCCTCGGGCGACAGCGCCAGCCCCTTGCGCACGATGGCGTAGGCCGGCTGGCCGCCGATGTTGCTGCCGTCGAACACGACGCTGCCCTTCGAGACCGGCACGATGCCGGCGATGGCGTTGAGCGTCGTGGTCTTGCCGGCGCCGTTGGAGCCGAGCAGCGCCACCACCGAGCCCTTGGGCACCTCGAGCGAGACGTCGGCGACGCCGATCAGGTCGCCGTACTTGACCTCGAGATGCTCGATCTTGAGCAGCGCGGGCATCAGTGACGCACCTTGCGGCGGCCGAGATAGGCCTCGATCACCCTGGCATCGCTGGTGACCTCGCGCGGCGTGCCGCGCGCGATCTCGCGGCCCTGGTGGAACACCACGACGCGGCGCGTGAGCTGGGTTATCACCTCCATGATGTGCTCGACGATCACGATGGTGATGCCGCTCTCGTGGATGCGGCGCACCAGCGCGATCGCGTCCTGGATTTCGGTCGGCGTCAGGCCGGCCATCGCCTCGTCGAGCAGCAGCACTTTGGGCTCGGACGCGAGCGCCCGGGCGATCTCCAGCCGCTTACGGCCGGGCGTGCCGAGGCTGCGCGCCGGGGCGTCGATGACATGGCCCAGGCCGACACGCTGCAGCACATCGCGCGCCCTGGCCCGCGCCTCGCGCGCATTGTGGTGGCGCAGCAGCGCGCCGATGGTGGCGTTGTCGAGCACCGACATCGATTCGAAGGTCAGCGGCACCTGGAAGGTGCGCGCGAGCCCGAGTCGCGCCCGCTCCTCCGGCGGCTCCCTGGTGACGTCCCGCCCGGCAAAGGCGACCGTGCCGGCGGTCACCGGCAGATCGCCGGTCAGGCAGTTGAAGAAGGTCGACTTGCCCGCGCCGTTGGGGCCGATCAAGCCGAGGATGTCGCCCTGCTCGACCGACACCGACGCATCGTCGACCGCCTTGAAGGCGCCGAACGCCTTGGTGACGTTGCGCGCCTCAATCAGCACGGGTCACCTTGCGGCGTTCGAGCAGCGACAAGAGCCCGCTCGGCAGGAAGCGGGCGATGATCACGATGATCGCGCCGTAGACGACGAAGGTGAGGCCCGCGCCCTGGCCGCCGAGCAGGCTGTTCGACAGCTCCTCGAGCGGCACCAGGATCAGCGCGCCGACCAGCGGGCCGAAGAGCTGGCCGGCGCCGCCCAGCGCCGCCATCACCACTATCTTGACGGAGATCAGGATGCCGAAGCCCGATTCGGGGTCGACGAAGCCGAACATGCAGAGATAGAGCGAGCCCGCCAGCGAGGCGAAGGCGCCGCTCAGCATGTAGGCGTAGAGCTTGTACTGACCCGCCGAGACGCCGAGCGAGCGGGCGGCCCGCTCGCTGTCCTTGATGGCGCGCAGGTAGAAGCCCATGCGGCTGCGCTCGATCCACCAGGTCAGCCCGAGCAGCAGCGTCAGCACGGCGAGGAAGATGTAATAGAACGGCGCCGCCGAGATGAACGACAGGTCGAACACGCTGCGCGGCATCGCCGGGCCGCCGAGGCCCTGCGCCCCGCCCAGGAAGTCGCTGGTCGAGGACAGCACCCGCACCAGCTCGCCGACCGCGATCGTCGCCATGCTGAAGTAATGCCCGGCGAGCCGCAGAGTCGGCACGCCGATCGCCGCGGCGACCAGCATCGACAGGATCATGCCGATCGGCGCGCCGGCGATCGGCGGCCACTGCAAGTGCGTGTAGACCACGACCGCCGAATAGGCGCCGAAGCCGAAGAACACGGCATGGCCGACCGAGACCTGGCCGGCATAGCCGCCGACGATGTTCCAGGCCGAGGCGCCGATCGCCGCCAGCAGCACCAGCGCGCCCAGCCGCTGCCAGACGGCCGAGCCCTCGGTCAGCAGCGGGTAGGCGAGCACCAGCGCGCCCAGCACGCCCCAGAGGAGCCAGCGCTTCATGCCTTGCCCATCATGTCTTGCCCATGAGGCCCTGCGGCCGGAACCACAGCACCAGCACGAACAGGACGTAGACGACCACGTCCTTGTAGACCGGGCCGATGTAGAAGGCCGACAGCGATTCGACCACGCCGATGATCAGGCCGGCGACCAGCGCGCCCAGGACGCTGCCGAAGCCGCCGAACGACACGGTGACGAAGGCGATGATGGCGAGCGTCTCGCCGACCGTCGGCGAGGTGTAGAAGAAATTGGCGATCAGGGCGCCGGCGATGCCGGTCGAGGCTCCCGCCATCGCCCAGGCCAGCGCCTGCATGCGCTGCGGCCGGATGCCCATGAGCTGCGCCGCCGTCGCATCCTCCGACACCGCCAGCATGCGGCTGCCGATCGCGGTGCGGGTCAGGACGACGTGCAGCAGCAGCGTGATCGCGAGCCCCATGACGCCGGCCAGCACGCGCGCGCCCTCGAAGCGGATGCCGAGCAGGCTGAAGGAGCCGCCGACCAGCGTATCGGGCAGCGTCTTGAAGTTGGCGCCGAAGTACCAGAAGGCAGCGTAGCGCAGGAACAGCGCCAGGCCGAAGGTGCCGAGGATCTGCGCCAGCATCGGCCCGCGCATGATGTGGCGCACCAGCAGGAAGTAGGACGCGACGCCGAGCGTCGCGATCGCCATCGCCGCGATCGGGGCGGCAGCGAACGGGCCGAGGCCCAGCGCCGTCCAGACCATGACGGCCGAGTACATGCCGAGCATGACGAACTCGCCGTGTGCGAAGTTCACCACGTTCATCATGCCCCAGATCAGGGTCAGGCCGGACGAGAACAGGGCATAGACCGCGCCGAGCAACAGTCCCGACACGATCACCTGCACCAGCGTGAGCGACACCCCGTCGGCTCCGCGCTACTTGCGAGAAACGCTTGCCAGCCCCAAGTCACCAGCCCTTGTAGGGCAGGATCACCTCGGCGGTGGCGCGCTCCTTGGGCGCGATGGTGACGTACTTGCCGCCGCGCATCTGGGTGACGACGCTGGCGGCCTTCACGTTCTGGCCCTTGTCGTCGAACTTCACGCCGTCGTAGCCGGCGACCATCTGCGACGCCGGCAGGTCGGTGGCCTTGAGCGCCGCCTGGATCTTGGCGGGCTCGGTCGAGCCGGCGCGGTTCAGCGCATCGGCCAGCACCATGAAGGCCTGCAGGCCGCGCACCGAGACGTCGTCGAGCTCGTCGCCGCCGGTCTTCTTCGTATAGATCTTGTTGAACAGGTCGGGGACGCTGCCTGCCTTGCCGGCCGAGAAGGCCGAGCGGTTGATCAGGCCCTCGACCTGGGAGCCGAGGCTCTTCACGAAGGCCGGGTCGTTGAAGCCCGCATTGTCGGCGATCATGATGCCGGGCTTCCAGTTCAGCTCCTTCATCGTCTTGGTGTAGAGGATCGCGTCCGACGTGTAGGAGATGAAGATCAGCACGTCGGGGTTCTTCTCCTTGAGCTGCAGCACCTGCGGCTGCACGTCCGAGGAGTTGGCCGAGTAGGCGATCTTGGTGCCGACGGCGAAGCCGTCCTTCTTGAACTGGTCGACGATGACGCTGCCGACCGAGTTGCCGTACTCGGTGTTCTCGTGCACCAGCGCGATGTTGTCGGTCTTGCGGCCCGCCGCCTTCTGCACCTTGAGGAAGTCCGAGTAGGCGCGCGCGAAATCGAGCGCCACCGGGGTCACGCGGAAGAACCACTTGAAGCCGCGCTCGGTCAGGTTGGCCGCCACCGACTCGCCGTTGACGAACGGGATGCCGTGGCGCTCGGCGATCGCCGAGGCGGTCAGGGTGACGCCCGACTGGTAGGCACCGATCAGGGCCGCGACCTTCTCCTCGGTGATCAGCCGCAGCGCCTGGTTCTGGCCGGCCGCCGGCGTGCCCTGGTTGTCGGCGAAGACGAGCTGGATCTTGGCGTTCTTCAGGCCCGGCAGGCCGCCGCCCTTGGCCAGCGGGATCAGCTTGGCGAGATCGGCGTTGCCGTTGTTGACCACGTCGGCGCCGACCTCGAGGGCCATCTTGGAGTAGTTGCCGGCGGTCGCGGAATTGCCGCTCAGCGGATAGATGACGCCGATCTTGACCGCGCCGTCCTGCGCCATGGCCGGACGGATCAGGCCCGCCGCCAAGGCGGCAGCACCGGTCATCGTCATACGACGCGTTGTCTTGGCCATCCGTGGTTCCCCCTTCAACACCCGTGTTTTCGGCTCGTCGCGAAAGATTGGCACGGGGCCGCGGCGTTTAGCAAACCCGATAGCGGTCGACCGCCGCCGGATCGAGCTCGATGCCGAGCCCCGGCCCCTCGGGCAGCAGGATGTGGCCGGCTTCGAGGGTGAGCGGCCGCTTCAGCAACTGCGTGCGCAGCGCGTTGTCGCTCATGTCGTACTCGAGCATCTGCGGCCACGGCGGATGGGCGGTGTGCGGGCCGGGCGGCAGTGCCGCGATCAAATGACACGCCGTCGCCAGCCCGACCGCGCCGCCCCAGACATGCGGCGCGATCCGCAGGTTGGCCGCCTGGGCGAGCGTGGCGATGCGCCTGGCCTCGGTCAGGCCGCCGACGCCCGGCACCGACGGCTGCACGATGTCGACGCAGCGGCCGTCGATCAGGGCGCGGAAGTCCCGCACCGTGTGATGCGCCTCGCCGGCGGCGATCGGGATCGGCGAGCGGGCGCGCAGCTCGGCGTAGCCGCGCAGGTCGCCCGGCGGCAATGGCTCCTCGATCCAGTGGATGCCGAACGGCTCGATCGCGCGGGCGCAGTCGAGCGCCACGTCGGGCGTGTAGGCGCCGTTGATGTCGACCAGCAGCAGCTTGTCCGGCCCTAGCGCCTCGCGGCTCTGGCGCACCCGCTCGACGTCGCTCCTGAGGCCGCGGCCGATCTTGATCTTGGCGCCGGCATAAGGATGCGCCGCCGCCTCGGCCAGCATGTGGGCGAACGAGCGGTCGGGATCGTCTGTGAAGAATCCCGTCGAGGCGTAGGCCGGGATGCGGGTGGTGCCGCAGCCGCCGATCAGATCGCAGACCCGCACGCCGAAGCCGCGAGCGATCGCGTCGAACAGCGCGACGTTGATCGCGGCCAGGCACGCGGTGAGCTGGTTGCCGACGCCGAGGTGATACATCGAATTGCGGATGCGGGCCTCGATATGCTCGAAGTCGAACACGCTCTTGCCGACGAACATCGGCTCGATCATGCGGAAGTATTCCCGCGTGACGAACGGATTGCCGAACGCCTCGCCGATGCCGGTCACGCCCTGGTCGGTCTCGACCTCGACCAGGCCGCCGTTGCGGCGATTGCCGCCGCCACGCGACATGCCATAGGCCTTGTCGGCTGCGAACACGTACTCGAGGCCGATGAAGCTCAAACGACGGATGCTGGGCATGGCGGCATCTTGAAGTAGGATGCACGCAGGGGGAAGGTCGATGATCCCGATCGCCGACGAGCGCGCTTCGCTCAGGACGACGGAGGCAGTCTCGCGCTATGGTCCTCCAAAGAGAACCGGAGCGGATGTCCATGTCCACGATCCCCAAATCCTATCGCCGCGTCGTGCTGGTCCGCCGCCCGCCCGGTGAGCCGGCCGAATCGGACTTCCGCGTCGAGGAAGTACCGATGCCCGAGCCGAAGCACGGCGAGGTGCTGGTCAAGGTGGCGTATCTGTCGCTCGATCCCTACCAGCGCGGCCGCATGCGCGACGCCGCCTCCTACGCCGCGCCGGTCGGGCTGGGCGAGGTGATGACCGGCGGCGGCGTCGGCGAGGTCGTGAAGTCCAACGGCGCGCGCTTCGCGGTCGGCGATAGCGTCGAGGATCGTCTCGGCTGGCAGGAGTACGCGATCGGCGGCGCGGCGACGATGCGCAAGGTCGATCCCTCGCTGGCGCCGATCTCGACCGCCAACGGCGTGCTCGGCATGCCGGGCATGACCGCCTATTTCGGCCTGCTCGAGGTCGGCCAGCCCAAGCCGGGCGAGACCGTCGTCGTGTCGGCCGCCTCCGGCGCGGTCGGCCAGGTGGTGGGCCAGATCGGCAAGATCATGGGCTGCCGTGTGGTCGGCATCGCGGGCGGTGCTGCGAAGTGCGCCTTCGTGACGGGCGAGCTCGGCTTCGATGCCTGCGTCGACTACAAGGCCGGCAACGACCTCGACGCGGCGCTGCGCGCGGTCTGCCCCAGCGGCATCGACGTCTATTTCGACAATGTCGGCGGCGAGGTCTCCGACGCCGTGCTGCGCAACATCAACTTCTTCGGCCGGGTCGCGCTGTGCGGCTCGATCTCGCAGTACAACGCCACCACGCCGCCGATCGGCCCGCGCCTGCTCGGCACCTTCGTCGGCAAGCGGGTGCGGGCACAGGGCTTCATCGTCACCGACTTCGCCGGCAAGTACGAGCCGGCGCTGCGCCAGATGGGCGAGTGGATCAAGAGCGGCAAGCTCAAGTACCGCGAGGACGTGGTGCAGGGCATCGACAAGGCGCCGCGCGCCTTCATCGGCATGCTGCGCGGCGAGAACTTCGGCAAGATGCTGGTGAAGATGTAAGGTGATGACGTGAGCTACGACGCGCCCTTTGCCGGGCTGAAGGTCGTCGACCTCAGCCAGGGAATCGCCGGGCCTTATTGCGCCATGCTGCTCGCCCAGCACGGCGCCGACGTGATCAAGGTCGAGGGCCTGGGCGACGGCGACTGGGCGCGCACGCTCGGCGTGCGCTACGCCAGCCATTCGGCTTTCTCGATCATCGGCAATCTCGGCAAGCGCAGCCTCGCCGTCGACCTCAAGACCGAGGCCGGCAAGGAGATCGTGTGGCGGCTGCTGAAGGGCGCCGATGTGTTCCTCGAAGGCTTCCGGCCCCAGGTCATCCATCGCCTCGGCTTCGACTACGAAAAGGTCGCGGCGCGCGAGCCGCGCCTGCTCTATGTCGCGATCTCGGGCTTCGGCCAGAGCGGGCCGCTCGCCGAGCGGCCGGCGATGGATCCGGTGCTGCAGGCCTATACCGGGCTGATGGCGGAGAACCGCGGCGCCGACGGCATCCCGCACCGCGTGCCGGTGATCGTGGTCGACATGTCGACCGCGCTCTATGCCTTCCAGGCGCTGTCGGCGGCGCTCTACGCGCGGCGCGACGAGACGCGCGGCCGCTACATCGACATCAGCCTGATGCAATCGGCCACCGCGCTGCAGTCGATCCGGCTGATGGCGACCCATCTCGAGGGCGGCCCGATGAAGCCCGGCGGCCAACCGGCCGGCGTGTTCCAGACCGCCGACGGCTGGATGACGGTGCTCGCCATCAACGACCGCGACTGGAAGGCGCTGTGCGCGGCGATGGAGCTGCCGGTGTTGGCCGACGATCCGCGCTTTGCGACGGCGCAGCTGCGGCTCGCCAACGACGTGCCGCTCTACGCCGTCATGCGGCCGGCGCTCGCGGCGCGGCCGTCGGACGAATGGGGCCGGCGCTTCACCGCGGCCAAGCTGATGCACGAGCGGCTCAACAGCTACGCCGATTTCCTCGAGCAGCCGCAGGTGAAGGAGAGCGGCCTGATCCAGTGGCTGGCCCAGGCCGGCCTCAACCGGCCGGTCCCGGTCCCCGCCCTGCCCGGCATGCAGCCGCAGCGCGACGGCACGCCGCGCGGCACCGCGCCGGTCACAGGCCAGCACACCGACGAGATCCTGCAGCAGCACGGCTACAGCCGCGCCGAGATCGAGTCGCTCGTCACCAAGGGCGTCGTCGCCTCGGCATGATCACGCTGCTCGATCCCGCCGGCTACCGCCGCACGCCGTGGAAGAACGGCGGCGGCATCACCATCGACATCGCCGAGCAGGACGCCTGGCGCTTCGGCCGCACGCCGATCACGACGCCCGGTCCCTTCTCCGACTACACGGGCTTCGACCGCGTGCAGGTCCTGGTCTCCGGCCGCGGCCTGGTGCTGCAGACGCCCGACGGCGAGATCGACGTGCGCACGCCGTTCAAGCCGGTGGCCTTCGCCGGCGAGACGCCGATCGCGAGCCGCCTCGAAGCGGGCGCCGTCGAGGTCGTGAACCTGATCGGCGACCGCACCCGCGTGCGGATCGACCTGCAGGTGCTGCACGCCGGCGCCACGCTCGGCCGCAGCGCCGGCACGCACCTCGTCTATGCCGTCGACCGACCGGCCTCGTTGCAAATCGATGGCGATCCGCAGCGGCTTGCGGCGGATCACACCTTGCGTGTCGACGTGGCCAGCCCGACCATGGTCGCCTGCACGGAAGGCCTTGTTCTGGTGGGGAGCATCCTATGCGTATAGCGGTGGTGGGAGCCGGCGGTGTCGGCGGCGCCTTCGGCGCGGCCCTGGCGAAAGCGGGCGCCGACGTGACCTTCATCGCCCGCGGCGCGCATCTCGCGGCGATGAGGAGCAAGGGCCTGCGCATCGAAGGCGGCCGCGGCGAGACGCACCTCATGCCGACCCAGGCGACCGACGATCCCCGGACCGTCGGCCCGGTCGACTACGTGCTGTTCTGCGTCAAGCTGTGGGACGTCGAGAGCGCCGGCGAGCACATCAAGCCGCTGGTCGGGCCGAACACCGCGGTGATCCCGCTGCAGAACGGCATCGACGCGCCGGAGCGGCTGCTGCCGGTTCTCGGGTCGACGGCAGTGATGGGCGGCGTGGCGCAGATTAGCGCCTCGATCGTCGAGCCCGGCGTGGTCCGCCAGGTCGGCACCTTCATGCGCATGCTGTTCGGCGAGCTCGACGGCGCCAGGAGCGCGCGCGGCGAGGCGCTGTTCGGGATGTGCAAGAAGGCCGGCTTCGACGTCGTGCTCAGCGACCAGATCGTCACCGAGCTGTGGCTGAAGTTCATCCTGCTCGCCACCAACGCCAGCGTCATGGCCCTGGTCCGCCAGCCGATCGGCAAACTGCGCGACGATCCCGACATGCGGCCGCAATTCGTCGCCGCCTACGAGGAGGTGATCGCCGTCGGCAAGGCGCGCGGCGTCAAGCTGCCGGCCGACACGCTCGACCGCATGCTCGCCTTCAACGCCGGCGCGCCGCCGACCATGAAGCCGTCGATGGCGCTCGACCTCGAGCGCGGCAACCGCATCGAGCTGCCATGGCTCGGCGGCAAGGTCGTCGAGCTCGGCCGCCAGCTCGGCGTGCCGACGCCAACCCACACATTCATGTATGCCGCGCTGAAACCCTACGTGATGGGAACGCCGACATGATCCGCCTGCTGCTGATCCCATTGCTGCTCGCCGCCTTCCCGGCCGCGGCCGACACGATCAAGGTGCTGACCGGCGGCGCCTTCAAGCCGGTGGTGATGGACATGCTGGCCGACTTCGAGCAGCAGACCGGCCACAAGGTCGCCGTCCAGAACGACACCGCCGGCGCGCTCAGCCAGCGGGTGCGCAGCGGCGAGGCGTTCGACGTCGTGATCCTGCCGACCGCCAACCTCGATGCGCTGGCGGCCGAGGGCAAGGTGGCCGACGATTCGATCACGCCGTTCGGCAAGGTCGGCGTCGGCGTCGCCGTGGCGCTGTCGGCGCCGCAGCCCAACATCGCCAGCACCGAGGGCCTGCGCCGCACCCTGCTCGACGCGCGCTCGGTCGCCTACATCGATCCGGTCTCGGGCGGCACCAGCGGCATCTATGTCGCCAGGCTGTTCCAGCAGCTCGGCATCGCCTCGCAGATGCAAGCCAAGAGTGTGCTGGTCCGCGGCGGCCTCGCCGCCGAGCGCGTGGCGCGCGGCGAGGCCGAGATGGCCCTGCAGCAGGCGAGCGAGCTGCGCCTGGTGCCGTCGGTCAAGTTCGCCGGCATGCTGCCGGCGGCGGTGCAGAACTACACGGTCTATGCCGGTGCGCTCAGCCCCGCCTCGCGCACCAAGGACGCCGCGCTGACCCTGATGTCGGTGCTGAGCGATCCCGGACTCGAGCCGATTTTGAAGAGACGCGGGCTCGAGACCCCTTAGGCCTGCAGCAGCCCGACCTTTTTCGGCGTGAAGCGCGGGAAAGCCGCGGCCACCGCGCCGGGCGTGGCGAGCGGCCCGGTCATCAGCTCGGCCAGGATGCTGCGGATGTCGGTCGTCAGCGCAAGGTCGACCGCATTGTCGAGCTTCGCCGAGGCGAGCCCCGGCCAGTCGCCATGGATGCGGCCGCCGGACAGCCGCGGAGCGGAGACAAAGGTCAGCCCGGCATGCCCGTGGTCGGTGCCGTTGCTCTTGTTCGAGCGCAGGCGGCGGCCGAACTCGCTCATGCCCACCAGCACGATGTGGTCGAGCCTGTCGTGCAGGTCGGTGTGGAACGCCGCGAGGGCGCGCGCCAACTGGCCGGCGAGGTTGGCGAGCCGCGGCGGCTGGTTCTCGTGGGTGTCCCAGCCGCCCATGTCGACGGCGAAGGCGCGGATGCCGAGCTCCATGCGGATCACGCGCGCGACCGAAGCGAGGCCGCGGCCGATCTCGGTGTCCTCGTAGCTCGCGCCGCCGGCCGGCCGATAGGGCACGACCTTGCCGTCGGGCTGGCGCAGCGGCGCATCGATCAGGGCGATGCCCTGCAAGGTGCGCCGCGCCGCGACATCGACCGCGCCGTTGCTGCCGTAGAGATGCTTCAGCACCGCCTCCGCCTGCTTGCCACCCGGCAAATTCATGCCGCCGCGCAGGTCGGCGGCGCAGATCGTGTCGGCATGCTCGGCCAGCTCTTCCGGCACGCCAGGGACGGCGGCGAAGGCCGGCGTCTTGGCGCCGCCGGTCGCCGCCAGCCAGCGCGTCATCCAGCCGCCACGCACTTGGGTGATCTCGTCGGGATTGGCGAGGCCGCGTTCGATCAGCTCCTGCGCGCCGAAATGGCTGCGCGTGCCGTTGGCCAGGCCCGAGGCGTGGATCAGCGCGAGCCGCTTGTCGGCGTAGAGGTCGAGCAGCGGCTTCATCTCCGGATGCAGGCGGAAGTCGTGGCCGGCCGGGCCGCCGTCGAGCCGCAGCGCCGGCTTGTCGCCATCGGCCAGCAGCCGCAGCTCCGACGGGCGATCGGCGACGTAATCGGGATCGTCGACTGGCGCCACGATGCCGAGCGAATCCATGCCGCCGCGCAGGAACAGGCTGACCAGGATCGGTCCACCGGCTCTGCGGTCATCGGGCATGGCGAAGGCGCGCGCGCCGTGCTCCAGCGGCAGCGCGGCAGAGGCGGCAAGCAGGTGGCGACGGGTCAGCATGGCGATCACCGGGTCTGGAAGTCTGACGTCATGGCGCAATAGGCGAGCATCCGGCGCGCCAGCGGCAGCGCGTCTTTGCGCGTGTCGAAGGCGGTGCCGGGCTTGAGGCCGAGGCCGGCGACGATCGCCAGCGCGGTCTTCGCCGGCGCCTCGGCGCCGAGCAGCCGGCGATGCGCGGCATTGACTGCGGCTTCCGGCGTGGCAGCCTGTGCGACCGCGAGCGCCGCGGAAGGCGAGCCTGCCTTCCAGGCGTCGTCGGCGAGGCCCAGCAGCAGCGACCAGCGGCGGCGCATCATGTTGGAGCTCAGCCAGTAGTCGTTCTCGTCGGGATGGCCGGTCGGCGGCCCCCAGCCGAACAGGCGCTGACCGCTGCCATCGAGCTCGCCGAGCAGGCCGGGCGTAGGCGCGACCGAAATCTCCGCAGCGCGCGCGAACGAGGCGTAGAGCTCGAGCGGCCGCTTGACCTTGGCGCCGGACGAACGGCGGAAGGCATCGGAGCGCACGATCGCCTCGACCGTATGCGCGATCTGGTCGGGCTGGCGCCGTGCCTCGCTCCAGGCCTTGACCGCGGCGGCGACCAGCGCCGCATCCGGGGTGTCGGACACCAGGCGGCGGCAGAGCTTCCCGCAGACATACTTGGCGGTCGCCGGATGGTCGGCGACGAGATCGAGCACGCGGCGGCCGTCGGCAAGCGGCGACTGATAGGGATCGAACTCGGTCGCCAGCACGCGCTTCTGATAGTTGTCGTGCCAGCCTTCGACATAAGTGAACTTGCCGGTGAGCGGCAGCTTGCGGCCGGCGCCGATACCCGTGCCGTCCTCGATCGTCCAGCCGGTGAAGGCGCGCGCGGCCTCGTAGACATCCTGGTCGATGTAGCCCGCCGGCCGGCCGTCGATCGCGCCGGGCACGTCGCGCCAGCGATTGTAGAGCGCGTTGAGATAGGCCGGGCGGCCGAGCGTATGCAGCTCGAACAGCTCGCGAGCATAGTTCTCGTTGGCCGCGCCGCCGCGCGAAGAGCGGTTGTTGAGGTAGACCTGCATCGCCGCGCTAGTCGCCACCGCCTCGAGCAGCTCGCGGAAATTTCCGAGCGCGTGGCGGCGGATCACGTCGCGGTCGTAAGTCGGCAGCGCCACCGCGACCAGCGGCTCGCCGACGGCGTTGACATTGAAATGGTTGTGCCAGAAGTCGGCCATGACCTCGCGCAACTGCCAGCGGCTGTGCACGGCGCGGACCAGCGTCGCGGCGGTGACGGCGGTACGCAGGAAGGCGCGCTCCTGGTTCGGCACGCTCTTGTCGACGGTCTGCCAGTGCTGCTCGAGCGGCTCGGCGAGCACGGCGAGCGCACGGTCCTCGTCGACCGTGGCCTCGGGAACCTTGCTGACGTACTTGAGATGCAGATGCGCCGCGGCAACGCGCCCGGCGCAATCGTCTTCGGCCGACGGCTTGAGCTGATGGGCGAGCCAGCTGTCGGCGCCGCCCTTGGCGATGTCGCGCAACTCGACGGCGCTCGGCCCGAAAGCCAGCTTGTTCAGCAGCACGCGCGGATCGACGTCGAGGGTCATGCGAATCCTACGAGGGTTCACGCAGTATCGTTCCCACGTTTGTCGACAATAGGGCTTACAACTCCCTGACATACGATGGATGCGCACGCGTCCCGGCGCGTAGCTTGGATTAGCATCGACCGCTTCGGTCGATGCCTTCGATACGATCGAGGAGAAACCCCCATGCTCATCCTTCGCAAGAGCGCCCTGCTCGCGCTGAGCAGCCTGCTCATCGTCGGCGCGGCCGCGCCCGCCTTCGCCGAGAGCGTCTGGGATCGCCATCACCCGCGACGCGACCAGGTCAACGACCGCATCGCCTACCAGGAGCGCCGCATCACCCAGGAGCGCCGCGAGGGCGAGCTCTCGCGCGGTCAGGCGCGGGCGATGCGCGAGCAACTGCGCGGCGTGCGCACCGAGGAGCGTGCCGATGCCCGCCTGCATGGCGGCCACATCACCCGCCTCCAGCAGGCCCAGCTCAACCGCGACCTGAATGCGACGAGCTGGGAGATCGGCCGCTAGAGCACATTCCGTCCGGCTGGAATCAGCCGGACGGAATGTGCCTCCTGCAACGACCATCACCCGTGCGCGCATTTCCGGTTAGATGGAACCGCGCGCGGTTCCATCTAACCGGAAATCGCTCTAGGCGACGAGACCCTGGATCAGGCCGTGAGCAGCTTCACGGCCTCGGTCCAGGCGCCGATCGTGTGGTCGATGTCGGCGCGGTCGTGGGCGAGGCTGACGTAGTACTTGCTCTCGCCCTTCATGAGGCCGCGCTCGCGCAAGAGCTTGTTGAACTTCGCAGCGATCGCCTTGTCGCCCTTCAGCGTGTCGCGATAGTCCTTCACCGGCTGGTCGGTGAAGAGGACGTCGAACAGCGGCGGCTCGCCGATCACCCGCGCCGGGATGCCGGCCTTCTTCAGGAGGCCATCGAGCGCCGCTATCAGCTCGCGGCCGGTGGCGAAGACCTGCTCGTAGGCGCCGGGCCGCTTCAGCACCTCGAGGGTGGCGAGGCCCGCGATCGAGGCGATCGGATTGCCCGACAGCGTGCCGACCTGGAACAGGAAATCCTCGTCGGCCATCGCCAGCCGATCGAAGTGCGCCATGATGTCGGCACGACCGGCGATCGCGGCCAGCGCATAGCCGCCGCCGACGATCTTGCCCAGGGTGCAGAGATCGGGCGTGACGCCGTAGTACTCCTGCGCCCCGCCATAGGCGAAGCGGAAGCCGGTCACGACCTCGTCGAAGATCAGCGGGATGCCGTGCTCCTGGGTGACCTTCCGCAGGCCCTGCAGGAAGCCGGGCTGCGGCGGCAGCAGGCGCTGGAACGGCTCGACGATCACGCCGGCGAGCTCGCCCTTGTGCTCCCTGATCAGACTTTCGGCCATCTCGAGGTCGTTGAACGCCGCGATCAGCATCTCGTCCTGAACGCTCTTGGGGATGCCAGCCGAATCGGGAATCGCCCGCGGGAAGTTGCCCGGGTTCTTGGGCGCCATCGACATCAGCGCATAGTCGCTCATGCCGTGATAGCCGCCCTCGAACTTCAGGATCTTGTCGCGCCGGCGGAAGGCGCGCGCCGCCCGCATCGCATAGAGATCGGCCTCGGTGCCGGTGCAGACGAAGCGCACTTGCTCGGCGCAGGGCACGGCGTCGACGATCGCCTTGGCGAGCGCGATGCCGTGTCGGTTGTTGCCGAAGTAGGTCGAGCCGTGCGGCAGCTGGCTCTGCACCGCGGCCGTCACCTCGGGATGGCCGTGGCCGATGAACATCGGGCCGGAGCCGAGCAGGAAGTCGACATACTCCTTGCCGTGCTCGTCCCAGATGCGGCCGCCCTTGCCGGCGCGCAGCACCACCTCGGCCGGCATGTTGCCGAAGCTGCCGCCGGGCAGCACCCGCCTGGCTTCGTCGATCAGGTCGGCGACGGGATCTAACGCGGTCTGGACGGCCATGGTTTACTCCTTACTCGATGGCTCTATTCAATGGGGACGAAGATCGAACGGCGCATCTTGCCTTCGACCGCCTTGGAGAAATGGCCCTTGCCGTGGGTGTCCTCGACCAGGAACACCTCGCCCGGGCCGATGATGCGCTTCTCGCCGTCGCTGGCAGTGATCTCGACGGCGCCGTCGAGGTTGATGATGTATTGCCGCCGCGGCGCCGGATGCCACGAGTAGTCGTAGCTGCCGGGCGTCTCGCGGAAGATGATGCCGGTCGCGGCGAACGTCGCCGACGTCTTGCCGCCCGGCCCCTCGTTCTTCCATTCGACCTCGATGTCACGAAAATGAGTTTCGCCCTTGTCGTCGACATATAAGTTATGGATGCGCATGATTTTTTCTCCCGCTGTTCGTTTCTGTCCGCGAGCTTAGAACGAAACCATGTTCGAGGAACCCGTTGAGGCCGTCATTTTCGACATGGACGGCACGCTGATCGACAGCGAGACCGTCTACATCGCCGGCATGCAGGAAGCGGCTCAGACGCTGGGCCTGGCGCTGCCGCTCGATCTTTGCCACGCCATGGTCGGCGTGCCGCGCGACGGCTGCAACGTTCTGCTGCTGGAGCACTACGGACAGGACTTCGACCTCACGGTCTTCCGGGGCCACTATTCGAACAGCGTGGAGCGCCAGATGAGCGAGCGCGTGCCGGTGAAGCCGGGCGTCGTCGAGCTGCTGGACTTCCTCCGCGACCAGGACCTGCCGCTGGCCGTCGCCACCTCGGCCTTGCGCGCCACCGCCGAGCGCAATCTCGGCCGCGCCGGCCTGCTCGACCGGTTCAAGGCCCTGACGGCGCGCGACGACGTCCAGCACCCCAAGCCCGCCCCCGACCTCTATCTCGAAGCCGCGCGCCGGCTTGGCGTGGCGCCGGGCGCTTGCGTCGCCTTCGAGGATTCGAGCATCGGCGTCGTCGCCGCCCACGCCGCCGGCATGCGGACGGTCATGGTGATCGACATCCTGCCGCCGACCGACGAGGCGCGTGCCAAGTCCTTTCACATCGCCCAGGACCTGCACGAGGTGCTGCGACTGCTGCGTCATTAGCGCGTCGCCAGCCCGGCATTCAGCGCGTTGCGCCCGTCGACCGGCTTGCACGCCCCGCTTTCGCAGAGCTCGGCCCTGCCGTTGTAGAAGTACATCATCCACTTGTTGGACGGCAGGCGGATCCATTGCTCCATCAGCGCCTTGTCGACGTTGGGCGCGTAGTGCGGGATCCAGGTCCGCAGCCTCTGCCCGGCATCGGCCGCGATGCCGCCGCCGTCGTTGTAGTTGCCGTGCAGGCCGACGCGGGAGCTCGGGCCGTCCAGCGTCCGCTCGACGCCGCCCAGCCACATGCGCGAGCACGAGGACGCGCAGCGGCCGCGGATCGTCGTCGGCAAGCCGCGCTCGCGGATCAGCGCGCCGATGCAATAGCCGGAATAGGCATTGCCGCCGCCCGAATTGGTGAGCACGACGAGCCCGGCGGACGTCTTGCCCAGCAGGTCGGTCAGCACCTCGCAGTCGGCTTTCACGACCTGTCCCGACAGGATCACCGACTGGCCGTCGACATGCATATCCATCGCCCTCGCCGGGAACGCGGCGAGCGCGAGCAGCGCGATCAGAAGTTTTCGACCCACGGCCGCACCTCGATCTCCCAGCTCCAGGCGCTGCGATGCTGCTGCAGCACCGCCCAGTAGGTCTCGGCGATGGCATCGGGATCGAGCAGGCTGTCGGGGTTGTTGTCCGGCACCGGTCGGCCGGCGCTGCGGATGCCGCCGTCGATGACGAAATGGGCGACGTGGATGCCCTTGGGGCTGAGCTCGCGCGCCATCGATTGGGCGAGGCCGCGCAGGGCGAACTTGCCCATGGCGAAGGACGAGGAGAGCGCAAAGCCCTTCACGCCGGCGGTCGCGCCGGTCAGGAAGATCGCACCGTGGCTGTTCGGCAGCATGCGCCGCGCCGCCTGCTGCGACACCAGGAAGGCGCCGAAGGCCGAGACCTCGATCGCCTTGCGCACATCCTCCGGCGGCAGATCGATCAACGGCCCCCGCACGCGGCCGCTGGCGTTGTAGACCACGACATCGGGCGTGCCGCCCTTCGCCGCGACCGTTTCGAACAGCGCGGCAACGTCGTTCGGATCGGCGGCGTTGCATTTGTGAACGGCCGCACCCGTCTCCTTCGCGAGTGCAGCAAGCTTGTCGGTCTGACGCGCGGCGACCGCAACCGCGAGGCCATTCTTCGCGAACAGCCGCGCGAGCGAGGCGCTGAGCCCCGGACCGGTACCGACAATCAGCGCAGAGCGATATTTGGGCGTGTTCATGGGGCTCATCTTGTTGCTCGGTATATGCGGTGGGTATAGGCTAACCCGCATAAGTAAAAAGGACTATGGCCATGGCCACCGTTGCTGCCGCCGGACGCGTCGATGTCATCTCGGATGTCATCTGCCCGTGGTGCTACATCGGTAAACGCCATCTCGAGCGGGCGCTCGAGATCCTGGAGAACGACCACAAGCTCCGCTTCACCGTCGCCTGGCATCCCTTCCAGCTCAACCCCGACATGCCGGTCGAAGGCGCCGACCGCGCCCAGTACCGGCTGGCCAAGTTCGGCAGCGCCGAGCGCAGCCGGCAGATGGACGAGCGCATCACCGAAGTCGCCGCCGGTGTCGGCATCCAGTTCCATCTCGACAAGCTCACCCGCACGCCCAACACCTTGAAGGCGCACCGCCTGATCCGCCTCGCCGGCCAGAAGGGCGTGCAGGACGGCGTCGTCGAGGCGCTGTTCGACGGCTACTTCTGCAACGGCGCCGATCTCGGCGACGACAAGGTGCTGGCCGACATCGGCCATCGTGGCGGCCTCGACTACGACGCCGCGCTCACGCTGCTGCAAAGCGACGAGGGCCAGCGCGAGGTGTTCACGGCCGACCAGATGGCGCGCAACTGCGGCATCCAGGGCGTGCCGAGCTTCGCCCTGCAGGGCCACGTGCTGTTCTCCGGCGCCGTGCCGGCCGAGGAGATGGTCGCGAGCTTCCGCCACGCCTGGGATCTGCTGAAGGACAAGGCGGCCTAGGCGTTTTCGCACCGTTCCCGATCGTGTTCGCCGCTTTTGCGCAGACTCGCCTTTCTGCCGGTCACCCCAGCACGAAACGCCGGCGCGCGACGGGTTGAACTCCGTCAGTCGGGCCGACCTGCGCGCCCGGGACAGCGGGAGTCCACAAGAGGCCACTCGGGCGTGGACTGGTTCGATGCCGATGGCATCGGCATTTCCGGCCCGGAGTCCACGAATCCACCGACACCGGGGGGCCCGGAAAAAACACTCAGTTCGCAGTCCCGGAAGGACCGGACGCAGGCAGCGGGCGATCCCTTCGAGAATGATCGTAACGTGGCGCATCATCACGCGGGCCACTCTGCCTCAGGGCTCGCTCGAACACCTATTATGGGCAATGGACTGAGCGAATCCTTAAGTAAACGCAGGCGAATCGGCCGTTCCATTGCCCATAAAGGCCAACGCGAAACGGAGTTATCCCCACCTACTGGTAGCTGTCGTCCTGAGCCGAAGGCGAAGGATCTAGCGGTTCGACCAACGACTCTGCTGAAGCGCTAGATCCTTCGCTACGCTCAGGATGACAGAATGCGCCACCGGAGTGGACATCAACTGCCGAGCTCGTAGCGCCGCACCAGGCGATAGAGCAGCGCGACGGGGATCAAGGTGACCACGATCAGCGTCGAGGCTGCGGCCGTGGCGATGCCGGCGCCGCCGCCTTCGAGCGCCTGGAACATCACCACGGTCATGGTCCGCCACGGGCCGCTGTAGAGCACGACGGTGGCGCTAAGCTCCGACGCCACGGTGACCCAGGTCAGCACCACGCCGCTCACGATGCCGCCCAGCATCAGCGGCACGACGATCCGGAGGAAGGTCTGCAGCGGCGAGCGGCCGAGGCTGATCGAGGCCTCCTCCAGCGACGGGTCGATCTGGTGCACGATGGCGCCGGCCGAGCGCACGGCGAACGGGATCTTCCGGACGGTGTAGGCGAGCACCAGGATCAGCGGCCCGCCGGTCAGGATGACGGGCCCCGCATTGAACGACACCACGAAGCCGATCGCGAGCACCGTGCCGGCGACCGCGAACGGCAGGGTCGCCACCACGTCGAGCAGCGTGGCGACGCCGGTGCGCCAGCGGGTCACCACGTAGCCGATCGGCACGCCGATCAGGCCGGTGCACAGCGCCGCCGCCGAGGCGAACATCAGGGTGTTGGCGAGCGGACGCATGTCGCGCGCGAACAGGGTCGCGAAGTTGTCGAGGCTGAATCGGCCGTGCAGCACGGGCCCGCGGAACTCGAGGAAGGACAGCACGACGATGGCGAAGAACGGCACCAGGGCGAGCAGCACGATCGTCCAGCAGTAGACCGTCGCGACGATGCGCACGCCAGGGCCGACCTTGAGGATCGGCGGCGTCTGGCGGGCGTTGGTGGCGAAGCGCCGGCTCGACAGGAAATGGCGCTGGATCAGCAGCACCAGCACGGTGGTCAGGATCAGCAGCGTCGCCAGCACGCCGGCCGAGGCGGGGTTGGGCGCGGTCTCGCCGATGAACAGCTTGAAGGCCTCGACGGCGAAGATCGGCAGGTCCTCGGCGAGCACGAACGGCACGCCGAAATTCTCCAGCGTCTCGATGAAAACCAGGAGCGCGCCGGCCAATATGGCCGGCAGCACGATCGGCAGGATCACCGTACGCACGGTGCGGGCGGGCGACGAGCCGAGGTTTTGCGCCGCCTCCTCCATCGACACGTCGACCGCCTTGAAGGCCGCGACCGTCGGCAGCAGCACATAGGGATAGAGCGTCAGCGTGTAGACCAGCACGATGCCGCTGGCGCCGTAGATCGAGCCGATGTCGAGGCCGATGCCCTTGAGCCACACCGTGAGTAAGCCCGAGTTGCCGAGCAGCAGCACGATCGCGTAGGCGCTGACGAAGGACGGCAGCACCAGCGGCATGGCGGCCAGCGCCAGGATCGCGGCCTTGCCCGGGATCGGCAGGCGGGCGAGCGAAAAGGCCAGCGGCACGGCGAGCACGGTGGTGATCACCGTCGCCGCCGCGCCGATGCCGAGCGTGTTGACGATGGCGGCGCGATAGAACGGCCGGCCCAACATCTTGACGTAGTTGGCGAGGGTGAAGGACTGGCCTTCCGAATCGAGCACCGAGGCGCCGAACACATTGACCAGCGGCCAGACCAGGAACACGCCGAGGAACAACAGGCCCAGCGCCGCGATGGTGAGCGGCAGGCGTTGCTGATGCCCGATCACGGCACGACCGTCAGGCGGGCGTGCTCGTAGGCCAGGGTGACCGCGTCGCCGACCGCGACGGCGCGATGCGGCGCATCGAGGGTGGCCATCCGGATGACGGTGCCGCTGCCGAGCGTGACATCGATGCGAGTCAAAGGCCCGAGTAGCTCGACGCGAGCGACGATCCCCTGAAGCCGCGGCCAATCTGCCGGCGCTTCGTCGGCGAAGCGCAGGGCTTCCGGCCGCAGCGACACCCAGACCGGCGCGGCGAGGCCGAGCTGGCGGGCCTCGAGCAGGTTGGTCGTGCCCATGAACTCGGCAGCGAAGCGCGAGGCCGGCTTGCGGTAGATGTCGGCCGGCACGCCGACCTGCTCGAGCTTGCCGGCGTTCATCAGCGCGATGCGGTCGGAGACCGACATCGCCTCCTCCTGGTCGTGGGTGACGTAGATCGCGGTGATGCCGAGCGACTTCTGCAGGGCGCGGATCTCACCGCGCATGCTGACCCGCAGCCGCGCATCGAGGTTGCTGAGCGGCTCGTCGAACAGCAGCACCTGCGGGCGGATCACCAGCGCGCGGGCGATCGCCACGCGCTGGAGCTGGCCGCCGGAGAGCTGGTGCGGCTTGCGCTCGCCGAAGCCCGAAAGCTGGACCAACGCCAGCGCCTCCTCGACCCGGCGCGCCGATTCGTCGGCCGGCACGCGGCGTGCCATCAGGCCATAGGCGACGTTGCCCGCGACGGTGAGGTTGGGGAACACCGCATAGTTCTGGAACACCATGCCGATGTTGCGGACGTGCGCCGACAGCCGGTCGATGCGCGTGTCGCCGAACAGGATCTCGCCGCTGTCGAGCTCGCAGAAGCCTGCGATCATGCGCAACAGGGTGGTCTTGCCGCAGCCCGACGGCCCGAGCAGGGTGAAGAACTCGCCCCCCTCGACCGTGAGGTCGACATGATCGACCGCCTGGACCGAGCCGAACCGCCGGCTCGCGTCCTTGATGACGATGCCACTCATGTCCTGTTCCTCCCCAGCTTCGCTGGGGAGGTGCCCCCGTAAACGGGGGCGGAGGGGTCAGAGGCAACACGACGGGTGCTCATGACCCCTCCGCCCGCGAAGACGCGGGCACCTCCCCTTCGCGGCCTCCGCGAAGGGGAGGAATCACTGATCGCCTTCATCGACTACCGGCTGTCCTGGATCGCGTCCTTGATCTGCTCCATCGTCTTGGTGCGCTTCTCGGTCCAGCCCTCCTCGTCGTACTTGATGAGCTTGACCTCGGACAGCGGCGGCATGTTGCCGGGGAGCTTGGTGAGATCGACATCGGCGCGGGTCGGGCGACGGAAGGTCGCCTTGAGGATCGTCTCGCGCACGTCCTTGCGGTTGATGTAGTCGACGAAGGCCTTGGCCTGGTCGGTGTTCGACCCGCCCTTGACGATGCCGACGCCCTCCATCGAGAAGGTCGTGCCGTCGGACGGATAGACCACCTTCACCGGCGCGCCGCCCGCCGCCCATAGCGGGCCGGCATATTCCAGCGAGATGCCGAGCGGGTATTCGCCGTTGCCGACGCCCTGGAAAACCAGCGACGAGCGATTCAGCACCTTGAGGTTCTTGAACAGCGCGCCGACCTTCTTCCAGCCGGCATCGCCGCCGCCCCACAGATCGACCAGCATGGTGACGGTGGCGTAGGCCGAGCCCGAGTTGGCCGGATCGGTGAAGGCGATTTTGCCCTTCCACTTGGGATCGAGTAGGTCGGCCCAGCTCTTCGGCCCCCGGTCGGCCGGCACCAGCTTGGTGTTCTGCAGGATCACCAGAAGATGCAGGTTGTTGCCGATCCAGAGGTCGTCGGGATCGCGGTACTCGGCCGGCGTCGCGTCCTTGTTCTTGGAGACATAGGGCTCGAACAGCGCCTTGTTGGTCTGCAGCAGCGAGCGGCTGACGCCCCAGATGATGTCGCCCAGCGGCCGCGCCTTCTCGGCCTGCAGGCGGCGCACCAGCACGCCGGAGCCCGCGGCCACCGGCTCGACCTCGATGCCGGTCTCCTTCTTGAAGGCGCTGAACACCAGGTCGTTCAGGGTGCTCTCGTTGGCGGTGTAGACGACCAGCTTCTTCTGCGCCCAGGCATTGCCGGCGCCCAGAACCAGCAGTGACGCGACCGTCACCAGCCAGCGGACCGTCGACCCTCTCATTTTTCGGACTCCCCGTTTGCGATGCGGACGCGATTTGAGCCTGTCGGGCCCCGACGAGCAATGTACAATGTCGCCGCAACGACGTCGCGACACCGCTCGGCGGGAGACACGCGACGCGTCTGGGAAGGAAAACAGTATGCGTCCAATCGTTTTGGGGGGCGTCGTCGCGGCGTTCCTCGTCGGCTTCAGCGGTCTTGCGTTCGCCCAGAAGAGCGGCGGCATCCTCAAGATGTACCACCGCGACAATCCGCCGACCCTGTCGATCCACGAATCGTCGACCAACTCGACCGTCATCCCGATGATGCCGTTGTTCAACAACCTGATCGTCTACGACCAGACGAAGGCGCAGAACAGCCCGCAATCGATCGTGCCCGACCTCGCCAAGTCGTGGAGCTGGAGCGCCGACAACAAGGCGCTGACCTTCAAGCTTCAGGAAGGCGTGAAGTGGCACGACGGCAAGCCCTTCACCGCCAAGGACGTCGTCTGCACCTTCGATCTGCTCACGGGCAAGGCGGGAGACGACAACAAGCTGCGCACCAACCCGCGCAAGACCTGGTACAGCAACCTCGAGAGCGTCACCGCCAACGGCGACTACGAGGCGACGATCCACCTCAAGCATCCGCAGCCGTCGCTGCCGTCGCTGCTCGCCTCGGGCTACTCGCCGATGTATCCCTGCCACGTGCCGGCGGCGCAGATGCGCACCAAGCCGGTCGGCACCGGCCCGTTCAGGTTCGTCTCGTTCAAGCAGAACGAGGGCATCAAGATCGAGCGCAATCCCGACTACTGGAAGAAGGGCAAGCCTTATCTCGACGGCATCGAGTTCACCATCGTGCCCAACCGCGGCACCGCGATGCTGAGCTTCGTGTCGGGCCGGTTCGACATCGTCTTCCCGTGGGAGGTGACGATCCCGATCTTGAAGGACATCAAGACCCAGCTGCCGGCGGCGCAGTGCCAGGTCACGTCGATGAACAACAGCACCAACCTGATCCTGAACCGCGACGCGCCGCCGTTCGACAATCCGGACCTGCGCCAGGCCGTCAACCTCGGCATGGACCGCAAGGCGTTCGTCGACATCCTGAACCAGGGCGACGCGGAGCTCGGCGGCGTCATGCAGCCGCCGAGCGACGGCGTCTGGGGCATGCCCAAGGCGATGTTCGAGGCGGTGCCCGGCTACGGCCCCGACGTCGCCAAGAACCGCGAGCAGGCGCGCGAGCTGATGAAGAAGGCGGGCTACGGTCCCGACAAGCATCTGCAGCTCAAGGTCCAGACGCGCGGCATCTCGCTCTACAAGGACCCGGCGGTGATCCTGGCCGGCCAGCTCAAGGATATCTGGATCGACGCCGAGGTCGAGATCGTCGAGACCGCGCAGTGGTTCACCCGGGTCGGCCGCAAGCAGTACCAGGTCGGGCTCAACACCACCGGCAACGGCGTCGACGACCCCGACCAGAACTACTTCGAGAACTTCTCCTGCAAGTCGGAGCGCAACTACACCGGCTACTGCAATCCCGAGATCGAGAAGCTGATGGAGAAGCAGTCGCAGATGACCGACGTCGAGGCGCGCAAGAAGCTCGTCTGGGAGATCGACAGGAAGCTGCTCGAGGACAATGCGCGGCCGATCGTGATGTGGAACCGCGCCGCGATCTGCATGCAGCCCTACGTGAAGGGCTACGTGGCCAACGTGAACAGCGTCTACAACGGGTTCCGCTACGAGGACATCTGGCTGGATCGTTAGCGCCGCTAACGATCGGCGGGCGGCAGCGTTTGTAGTCAAGCGCGAGAGCCCGCGCGGTGCAGAATCGACAAGAACGTCGGAACCTGCGGCTCATGATCCCTTGTGTATTCGGCTTGTGAGATGATGAGCGAACGGGCGGCTGTCGCCGCTGCCGCCCGGCGCGCGAAGGGCGCGATGAGCCGGATCGGCTTGGTCGGCCAGGCCTGCGCCCAGGCCGGGAGCGCAAGCGCACACAACGCGACGGCGAACGCCACCGCTCTCATCATCTCGCCCTTCCCCCTCATCCGATCTTTTGGCGTCTGATCTTCTGGATGGCCTCGTCGAGCGCCGAGAGGAACCGCGAGCGATCGCGCGGCGCCATCGGCTTGGGCCCGCCCGTCACCTCGCCCATGGCGCGCAGGTTGGACAGCAGCTCGCGGTTGGCCATCGCCAAGCCGATCGAGGCCGTGGTGAACGGCACGCCGGTGTTGCCGATCACCGTGGCGCCGGCCTTGAGGCTGCGGTCGGCGAGCGGGATGTCGGCGGTGATCACGATGTCGCCCGGCCCGGCCCGCTCGGCGATCCAGTTGTCGGCGGCGTCGAAGCTGTCGCTCACCACGACCAGTGAGAGGCGCGGGTCGCGCGGCACGTTGAGATACGAATTGCTGACGACGAACACCTTGAGGCCGTAGCGCTCGGCCACCCGGTAGATCTCGTTCTTCACCGGGCAGGCGTCGGCATCGACGTAGATCTCGGTCAGCTCAGCACCGCGATCTTCTTGCGCTCGATCAGCTTGAAGTCGATCGCCGCACCGAGGCCCGGCGCGTTGGGCACGTGCACCATGCCGTCGCGCCCGACCACGATGTCCTTCTCCAGGCCGTACTTCTGCGCGCCGTCGGGCAGCAGCACCTCGAAGAAGGTGGTGTTGCGGATCGAGGCGATGACGTGGAGGTTGGCGACGTTGTTCAGCGAGTTGCCGCCGTGATGGACCTCGTAGCTCATGCGGAAGGCTTCGGCGAGGTGCGCGGTCTTCACCAGCGTCGTGATGCCGCCCTTGACGGCAACATCACCGCGCAAAAAATCGGTCGCCTGCAGCATGATCCACGGCTGGTAGGATTCGAAGCCGGCGATCGGGTACTCGGTGGCGAGGATCGGGATCGAGAGCTGCTGCTTCAGCTTGACGTAGTTGTAGATATCCTGGTCGTGCAGCGGATCCTCGTACCAGTAGTAGCCCATCTCCTCGACCGCGCGGCCGACCCGCACCGCTGCCGGGTAATCGTAGGACCAGGTCGAATCGAGCATGATGGTGTAGTCGCCGACCGCCCTGCGCACCGCCTCGCAGACCTTGATGTCTTCCTGCCAGCGGGTCGGCGGATGGATCTTGTAGGCGGCCCAGCCGTACTCCTTGTATTCGAGCGCCTGCTCGGCATATTCCTGCGCCGAGCCGAGCACCGCCGAGCTGGCATAGGCCGGCACCGATTCGCGGAAGGTGCCGAGCAGCCGATGGATCGGCTGGCCCATGATCTTGCCGCAGAGGTCCCACAGCGCTACGTCGGCCGCGCCGATCGCGCGTACGCCTGACGCACGCTGCTTGCGCCACAGCTCGGCGACGATGGCCTCGCGATGCAACGGGTCCTTGCCCATCAGCACCGGCTTGAGGTGCGTGATCAGCCCCTGGCCGTCGGTCGTTGCGGAATTGGATGCCGACCCGAGAAACGCGTGGCCCTCGACGCCGTCGTCGGTGCGGATGCGCAGCAAGCCGAGCGCACTGGAGCCGGAGAAGCGGCTGTGCAGGCCGTACTGGGTCGGCGGGATGTCGTCCCAGGCGAACAGGGTCAGCGAGACATCGGTGATCTTCATTCGGTCTTCCCCCCAATGGCGTCCCGTGTCATCCCGAGCGCAGCGAGGGATCCATGCTCGTGGCCCTCTAGATCCTTCGCTACGCTCGGGATGACACGGACTGCCGGAAGTATAGACTGCCAGCATGTCCGACAAAGCCCGAGCCGAGCTCGCTCCCACTGGCGTTCTGCGCGCCGGAATCAACCTCTCCAACTTCCTGCTGGTCACCGGCCGCAGCGCCAGTTCGGAGCCCGAAGGCGTGGCGCCCGACGTGGCGGCCGCGATCGCCAAGTCGCTGGGCGTGCCGATCCACTACGTCACCTTCAAGAGCCCGGGCGAGCTGGCCGACCAGGCCGGCAAGAACATCTGGGACATCGGCCTGATCGGCGCCGAGCCGCAGCGCGCGGCGGTGATGACCTTCAGCGCCGCCTACGTCGAGATCGAGGCGACCTACATGGTGCCGCCGGGCTCAGCCATCACCTCGATCGACCAGGTCGACAGGAAGGGCGTGAAGGTCGTGACCTCGGCCCGCTCGGCCTACGGCCTGTGGCTGGAGAACAACATCAAGAATGCCGAGCTGATCCAGATTGCCGGCCTCGACGGCGCCTTCAACAAGTTCAAGGACGACAAGATCGACGTCCTTGCCGGGCTGCGGCCGGGCCTGCTGAAGGACATCGAGAAGATGCCGGGCGCGACCATCCTGCCGGGCAAGTTCAGTGCAGTGCAGCAGGCGGTGGGCTGCAACAAGCCGGCGGCCGAGGGCGCCCGCTACATCGCCGAGTTCATTGAAAACGCCAAAAAGTCCGGTCTGGTGGCGAACTTGATCGAAAAGCACAAGGTCAAGGGATTGTCGGTCGCGCCATTGACCAACCGCTAGATATTCTATCCTCGATATAAATTGTATCGCCCGCGCAACCGGCTTTCGCGGCGGGCGTTGAATTCGCTTACGGGGCGGAGTGCGAGCTGGCGGGGGCAGTCCCTGGACGGCGTGCGTAAATCCTGTGGCCGTATAGTGGAAGTTTCGGGGGTTTCCAGAAATGAGCATCGACACGGTTTCGCCGGCCAAGGGTTCATCTCTCCCCCCGGCGTCGCGAGGCGGTGCCCAACAGAATGCCGATCTCCGCGACCTGCTGCGCGCCCTGGAAAGCGTCCGCGGCGGCGACTTCTCGGTCCGCCTGACCCGCGAGCGCGAAGGCCACATGGGCCGCATCGCGGTGCTGTTCAACGAGATCGTCGCGGCCAACCAGAACATGGCCCAGCAGCTCGAGCGCATCGGCAAGGCGGTCGGCGAGCAGGGCCGCACCCGCCAGCGCGTGAAGTTCGGCATCGCCGGCGGCTCGTGGGGCGAGATGGAGACCTCGGTCAACAGCCTGATCGACGACCTGGTCTGGCCGACTACCGAAGTGACCCGCGTGATCTCCGCCGTGGCGCAGGGCGACCTGCTGCAGACGGTGCGGCTCGACGTCGACGGCCGGCCGCTCAAAGGCGAGTTCCTGCGCTCGGCCAACATCGTCAACACCATGATCAAGCAGCTCTCGGTGTTCACCTCCGAGGTGACCCGCGTGGCGCGCGAGGTCGGCACCGAGGGCAAGCTTGGCGGCCAGGCCAAGGTGTCCGAGGTGACCGGCGTGTGGCGCGAGCTGACCGAGTCGGTCAACTCGATGGCCAACAACCTGACGGCGCAGGTCCGCAACATCTCCGACGTGACCATCGCGGTGGCCAACGGCGACCTGTCGCGCAAAATCACCGTCGACGTGCGCGGCGAGATCCTGCAGCTCAAGGAAGCCATCAACACCATGGTGGACCAGCTGCGCTCCTTCGCCTCGGAAGTGACGCGCGTGGCCCGCGAGGTCGGCACCGACGGCAAGCTGGGCGGCCAGGCGATCGTGCCCGGCGTCGCCGGCACCTGGAAGGATTTGACCGACTCGGTCAACGCGATGTGCGGCAACCTGACCGATCAAGTGCGCAACATCGCCGAGGTGACCACCGCCGTGGCGCGCGGCGACCTGTCGAAGAAGATCACCGTGAACGTGTCGGGCGAGATCCTGCAGCTCAAGGAAACCATCAACGTGATGGTCGACCAGCTCAACGGCTTCGCCGGCGAGGTGACCCGCGTCGCCCGCGAGGTCGGCACCGAGGGCAAGCTGGGCGGCCAGGCGCGCGTGCCCGGCGTCGCCGGCACCTGGAAGGACCTCACCGACAACGTCAACTCGATGGCGACCAACCTGACCGGTCAGGTGCGTAACATCGCCGAGGTGACGACCGCCGTGGCCAACGGCGACCTATCGAAGAAGATCACCGTCGACGTGCGCGGCGAGATCCTGCAGCTGAAAGAGACCATCAACACCATGGTGGACCAGCTCAACGGCTTCGCGGGCGAAGTGACCCGCGTGGCCCGCGAGGTCGGCACCGAAGGCAAGCTCGGCGGCCAGGCGCAGGTGCCGGGCGTCGCCGGCGTCTGGAAGGACCTGACCGACAACGTCAACCTCTTGGCCGCGAACCTGACGACCCAGGTGCGCAACATCGCCGACGTGACGACCGCGGTGGCGACCGGCGATCTGTCGAAGAAGATCACCGTCGATGCCTCGGGCGAGATCCTGCGCCTGAAGGAAACCATCAACACCATGGTGGACCAGCTCAACGGCTTCGCGGGCGAAGTGACCCGCGTGGCCCGCGAGGTCGGTACCGAAGGCAAGCTGGGCGGTCAGGCGCAGGTGCCCGGCGTCGCCGGTACCTGGAAGGATCTGACCGACAACGTGAACTTCATGGCGGCGAACCTGACCACGCAGGTCCGAAACATCGCCGAAGTCACCACCGCCGTGGCCAACGGCGACCTGTCGAAGAAGATCACCGTCGACGTGCGCGGCGAAATCCTGCAGCTCAAGGAAACCATCAACGTGATGGTCGATCAGCTGAACGGCTTCGCCGGCGAAGTGACCCGCGTGGCGCGCGAGGTCGGTACCGAGGGCAAGCTCGGCGGCCAGGCGCAGGTGCCGGGCGTCGCCGGCGTGTGGAAGGACCTGACCGACAACGTCAACCTCCTGGCCGCGAACCTGACGACCCAGGTGCGCAACATCGCCGAAGTGACGACCGCCGTGGCGACCGGCGACTTGTCGAAGAAGATCACCGTCGATGTGCGCGGCGAGATCCTTCAGTTGAAAGAGACCATCAACGTGATGGTCGATCAGCTCAACGGCTTCGCGGGCGAAGTGACGCGTATGGCGCGCGAGGTCGGCACCGAAGGCAAGCTCGGCGGCCAGGCGCAGGTGCCGGGCGTCGCGGGCGTGTGGAAGGACCTGACCGACAACGTCAACCTCTTGGCCGCGAACCTGACGACCCAGGTGCGCAACATCGCCGAAGTCACCACCGCCGTGGCGAACGGCGACTTGTCGAAGAAGATCACCGTCGACGTGCGCGGCGAGATCCTTCAGCTCAAGGAAACCATCAACACCATGGTCGATCAGCTCAACGGCTTTGCCGGCGAGGTGACCCGCATGGCGCGCGAGGTCGGCACCGAGGGCAAGCTCGGCGGCCAGGCGCAGGTGCCGGGCGTCGCCGGCACCTGGAAGGACCTGACCGGCAACGTCAACATGCTGGCGGCTAACCTGACGACCCAGGTGCGCGCCATCGCCGAGGTGGCGACCGCGGTGACCAAGGGCGACCTGACGCGATCGATCCAGGTCGATGCCTACGGCGAAGTGGCGGAGCTGAAGGACAAGCTCAACACCATGATCGACAACCTCCGCCTGACGACGGAGCGCAACACCGAGCAGGACTGGCTGAAGACCAACCTCGCCAAGTTCACCAACATGCTGCAGGGCCAGCGTGACCTCAGCACCGTCGGCCGACTGATGCTGTCGGAGCTGACGCCGCTGGTCGCCGCCCACCAGGCGGTGATCTACCGGCTGCACGGCGAGGATGACACCATCCTGCGCCTGCTCTCGGCCTATGCCGACACCGGTGGCGATGCGCATCCCGTGGAGATCCGCATCGGCGAGGGTCTGATCGGCCAGTGCGCCGCCGACAAGCGGCAGATCCTGATCAGCGACATGCCGGCCGACGCGCGGCCGATCACGTCGGGCCTGTTCAAGGCCTCGCCCAAGAACATCGTCGTCCTGCCGGTCCTGTTCGAAGGCCAGGTCAAGGCGGTGATCGAGCTCGCCTCCTTGAGCCACTTCACCGAGCTGCAGATCGCCTTCCTCGAGCAGCTCACCGCCTCGATCGGCATCGTGCTGAACTCGATCGAAGCCACCATGCAGACCGAGGACCTGCTGCAGCAGTCCCAGAAGCTCGCCGGTGAGCTGCAGAGCCAGCAGGGCGAATTGCAGCAGACCAACGAGCAGCTCGAGCAGAAGGCCCAGCAGCTCGCCGAGCGCAACACCGAGGTCGAGCGCAAGAACCAGGAGATCGAGCAGGCCCGGCGCGCGGTGGAAGAGAAGGCGACCGAGCTGGCGCTGACCTCGCGCTACAAGTCGGAGTTCCTGGCCAACATGAGCCATGAGCTGCGCACGCCGCTCAACTCGATCCTGATCCTGGGCCAGCAGCTCGCCGACAACCCCGACGGCAACCTCAGGCCCAAGCAGGTCGAGTTCGCCCGCACCATCCACGGCGCCGGCACCGACCTGTTGAACCTGATCTCCGACATCCTCGACCTCTCCAAGATCGAATCCGGCACCGTCACCGTCGATGCCGAGGAGATCTTCTTCACCAACGTGCTCGAGACCGTGGCTCGGCCGTTCCGCCATCAGGCCGAATCGCAGGGCCTCAGCTTCGACGTCCAGGTCGATCCGTCGCTGCAGCGCAGCCTTGTCACGGACTCCAAGCGCCTGCAGCAGATCCTCAAGAACCTGCTCAGCAACGCGCTGAAGTTCACCGCCCAGGGCGGCGTGCGGCTGCGCGTGGTGCCGGTGAAGGTGGGCTGGCGGCCGGACAACACCAGCCTCAACCAGGCGTCGTCGGTCGTGGCCTTCGAGGTCACCGACACCGGTGTCGGCATTCCGGTCGAGAAGCAGAAGATCGTGTTCGAGGCCTTCCAGCAGGCCGACGCCTCGACCAGCCGCAAGTACGGCGGCACGGGCCTCGGCCTCGCGATCTCCCGCGAGCTGGCACAGCTCCTGGGCGGCGAGCTGACGCTGCGCTCGACGCCGGGCATGGGCTCGACCTTCACCCTGTTCCTGCCGACCATGTACACCGGCCCGCGCACCGCAGTGCGCCAGCCGGTGCCGGGCGCCGCGCCGGTGCTGCAGGCCGCCCTGCCCGAGCATCTCGCCGACCAGTTCCCCGACGACCGCCACAACCTGCAACCCGGCGAGCCGACGCTGCTGATCGTCGAGGACGATCCAAACTACGCCGGCATCCTGGTCGATGCCGCGCACGCCGCCGGCCTCAAGGCGCTGGTCACCGCGCGCGGCGCCGAGGCGCTCGATCTCGCGCTCGAGTACCGGCCGGTCGCCATGTCGCTCGACATCTTCCTGCCCGACATGCTGGGCTGGAACGTGCTCAGCCAGTTCAAGCGCACGCTGGAGACGCGCCACATCCCGGTCCAGATCCTGTCGATGGACGAGGACCGCCAGCAGGGCCTGGCGCGCGGCGCCTTCTCCTACATGAACAAGCCGACCACGACCGAGGGGCTGAGCGCGGCCCTGAACCGGATCAGCGAATACGTGAAGCCGCGCCGCAAGCGGCTGCTGATCGCCGAGGACAACGAGGCCGAGCGCATGAGCGTGAGCGAGCTGCTGTCGCATCCCGACATCGAGATCGACATCGCCGACACCGGTCAGGGCGCGCTCGACAAGCTGCGCGAGAACCGCTTCGACTGCATGGTCCTCGACCTGCGCCTGCCCGACATGTCGGGCTTCGAGGTGCTGGAGCAGATGCAGGCCGACGAGGTGCTCGCCGACCTGCCGGTCGTGGTCTTCACCGGCCGCGACCTCAGCTCCGAAGAGGATGCGCGGCTGCACACCATGGCCCGCTCGATCGTGGTCAAGGGCGCGGCCTCGCCCGAGCGGCTGTTCGACGAGACCGCCCTCTTCCTGCACCAGGTCGCCGCCGACCTGCCGGCCGACAAGCAGAAGCTGCTGGAGCGCCTGCACGCCTCCGACGAGATGCTGGCCGGCCGCACCGTGCTGGTGGTCGACGACGACACCCGCAACATCTTCGCTCTCTCGAGCGCGCTCGAGCGGCGCAACATGAACGTGCTGACCGCCACCACCGGCCAGGAGGCGATCTCGATCCTCGAGAAGTCGCCCGAGGTCGCGATCGTGCTGATGGACATCATGATGCCCGAGATGGACGGCTACCAGACGATCGCGCTGATCCGCAGCAATTCGGCGCTGCGCCGGCTGCCGATCATCGCGCTGACCGCCAAGGCGATGAAGGGCGACCGCGAGAAGTGCCTGGAGGCCGGCGCCTCCGACTACCTCGCCAAGCCGGTCAACACCGAGCAGCTGTTCAGCGCGCTGCGGCTCTGGCTGCACCGCTAGAAGACATCAAGGACCAGCCGCACACCGCGTCATGGACAAGGTCAACATCCTCCTGGTGGACGACCAGCCAGCCAAGCTCCTGAGCTACGAGGTCATCCTCGAGGAGCTTGGCGAGAACCTGATCAAGGCCAACTCGCCGCACGAGGCGCTCGGCATCCTGCTCAAGACCGACATCGCCGTCGTGCTGATCGACGTGGTGATGCCGCAGATCGACGGCTTCCAGCTCGCGGCGATGATCCGCGAGCATCCACGCTTCCAGAAGCTCGCCATGATCTTCGTCTCGGGCGTGCAGATCGCCGAGACCGACCATCTGCGCGGCTACGAGATCGGCGCGGTCGACTACGTCACCGTGCCGGTGGTGCCCGAGGTGCTGCGCGCCAAGGTCCGGGTGTTCACCGAGCTCTACCGCAAGACCCGCCAGCTCGAGACGCTGAATGCCGAGCTCGAGCAGCGCGTCGCCGCGCGCACCGCCGAGCTCGAGGCGCAGACCGAGAAGCTGCGCCAGAGCGAGGAACGGCGCTCGATCGCGCTGTCGGCGGGCGACATGGGCTCGTGGGAGGTCGACCTCGCCACCGGCCACATCGAATGGGACGACGGCCCTTACCGCATCTTCGGCGTCGATCCGGCGGCCTTCCAGCCGACCGTCGAGCACATCGAGGCGATGATGCATCCCGAGGACCGCGAGCGAAGCTCGGTGGCGGGGCTGGTCGCCGAGGGCGGGTCGCGCTTCCAGGTCGAGTTCCGTATCGTCCGGCCGAGCGGCGAGGTGCGCTGGTGCTACGGCGCCGGCATCATCAGCCGCGAGCCCGACGGCAAGCCGCTGCGCATGACCGGCGTCACCGTCGACGTCACCGACCGCAAGCGCGCCGAGGAGCGCCAGCTGCTGCTCGCCCGCGAGGTCGACCATCGCGCCAAGAACATGCTGGCCGTGGTGCTGTCGGTCCTCAGGCTGACCAAGGCCCAGACCACGGCCGACTTCATCTCGACGGTTGAGGGCCGCATCCACGCGCTGGCTGCCACGCACAACCTCCTGTCGGCGACGCGCTGGCAGGGCGCCAACCTGCGCCAGATCGTCGACGAGGAGATGGCGCCCTATCGCGCCGACGATCGCGAGCGCGTCGCGGCCGAGGGCTCGCCGGCGATGCTGCTGCCGGCCACCGCCCAGGCCGTGGCGCTCGCCCTGCACGAGCTCGCAACCAACGCCGCGAAGTACGGCGCGCTGTCGACCGACACCGGCAAGCTCAAGGTCACCTGGTCGATCGGCTCCGATGCGCTCGAGCTCGAATGGGAGGAGACCGGCGGGCCGCCGGCCAAGCCGCCCTCGTCGCTGGGCTTCGGCCTGTCGATTGTGCGGTCGTCGATCGAGGCGCAGTTCCGCGGCGGCGTCGACTACGACTGGCGCCCCGAGGGCCTGCGCTGCCGCCTGATGATCCCGCGGGCGCAGATCGTCACGCCCGACCCGATGCCGCAGAATCCGACGACGCCGTCGAAGGCCGGGGCCCAGTCGCTGCCGCGCGGCCTGTCGGGCAAGCGCCTGCTGATGGTCGAGGACGAGTTCCTGGTCGGCATGATGGCCAAGAAGCTGCTCGAAAGCCTGGGCGCGATCGTGATCGGCCCCTACGCCCGGCTGGCCGACGGCCTGGCCGCCGCCAAGGTCGAGCGCTTCGACGGCGCGCTGCTCGACTTCAACCTGGCGGGCGAGCTGGCCGAGCCGCTGGCCGACTTCCTGACCGCGCACGGCGTGCCGTTCGTGTTTCTGACCGGCTACCAGCGCGACAGCATCGACCGGCGCTACGCCAACGTGCCGCTGCTGCAGAAGCCGATCGAGCCGGAATCGCTCGAACGCGTGCTGGTCTCGCTGCTCGACACCCCGGTGCCCTTGCGGGCCGCCGAAGCCGACTGAAAATCATCCGGACCGCGGTCCGGGTGAATTCTACGCCCTTACCCGGTCCCACCAGTCGCGGGTGCGGTACCAGGCGCCGACGAACGGCAGCACCCATTCGGGATTGCCGCTGTAGAACGGCACGGTCGGGAAGGGCTGGCCGTCGAAGGCGTTCACCGGCGCGTTCGTGCCGCCGACGATCTTGCGCGCGGTCTGGTAGCCGAGATAGCTCATCATCGCCACGCCCGAGCCGTTGCAGGCCATCAGGTAGTGCATGCCCTGCTCCATGCCCATGTGCGGCAGGAAGTCGAAGGCGAAGGCGACGTTGCCGGTCCAGGCGTGGGTGACTTTCACGCCCTTGAGCTGCGGCCAGCGTTCCAGCATGTAGCCGTGCAGCACCGGCGCGCTGACCTCGGGCGTCACCTGGGTGAAGCGCGCCCGGCCGCCGAAGATCACGCGCTTGAAGTCGGGCGACTGGCGGTAATAGCAGAGCACCCGCTTGGTATCGCTGACCACGCGATTCTTGGGGATCAGGCTGCGGACCAGGTCCTCGGGCAGTTCCTCGGTCGCGATGATGTGGCTGGCCACCGGCACCAGCTTGCGCCGGAGCGTCGGCGTCAGCTCGGTGGTGTAGCCGTTGGTCGCGATCACGACCTCTTTCGCCTCGATCGGGCCCTTGCTGGTGAGCACGCGAAAACCGCCGGACTTGCGCTCGATCTGCTCGGCATTGCACTGCGCGCACAGCTTGGCGCCGGCGCGATGCGTGGCCGCGAGCAGGCCGCCGTAATAGAGCGCCGGGTTAAGCTGGCCCGTGCGCTCCACCACCATGCCGCCGTAGTAATAGTCCGACGCGATCTCCTCGCGCTGTTTTTCACGCGGGATCATGTACGTTCCGAGCCCGGCGCTCGCATTGTAGGTGCCGACCTTGGCCGCCTGCTCCTGGAAGTGGCGCGGCGTGTAGGCGCCGCTGAAGCGGCCGTTCATGCGCCAGTGGCATTCGATGCCCTCGCGGCGGATCACCGTCTCGACCTGGCTGAGCGAATCGGCGGCGTCGGCCAGCATGCGCTGCATGATCTGCTTCCAGGCCTCGGCATCGCCGCCGACGCCCTTGCCGGAGAAGCCCTTGCCCATGGTGGTGCCGCCGCTCACCCCGCCGCCGTTGCGAGTCGAGGCGCCGACGCCGAAATCGCCGCGCTCCAGCACCGTCACGTCGACGCCGGAGCGGCCGAGCTCCAGCGCGGTCGACAGGCCGCCATAGCCCGCGCCGACCACCAGCACGTCGGTCTTGAGCGGCGGGTCTTGCGACAGGTCGTTGTTGGGATGCCACCATTCCCACCACCACGGCATCGCCTTGAAGTCCTTGTGGAACACGGTGTCAGCCATGGCTACTCCTTCTAGCGCGCGCTGCCTTGCAGCCCACGCCCGAAACGACCGATCAGGACGAGCACGATCGAGACCAGGACGATCTGCATCACCGACACGGCGGCGATGGTCGGATCGATCTCCATCAGGATGTTGTCGAACATCTTCTTGGGCAAGGTCATGTTCGGGCCGGCGAGGAACAGCGCGACCACCAGCTCGTCGAACGACGAGATGAAGGCGAGCAGGCCGGCCGAGACCAGGCTCGGCCGCAGCAACGGCAGGGTGACGCGGAACAGGGTTTGCAGGCGGCTGGCGCCCAGCCCTTCCGCCGCCTGCTCCAGCGCGCGATCGAAGTCGCGCAGGCCCGCCATCATGACCAGCACCACGAACGGCAGGGCCAGCACGGTGTGGGCCACCACCAGCCCGTACCATTCGCCGATCAGCTTCAGCTTGGCGAACAGGCCGTACAGGCCGACCGACAGGATGATGACCGGCACGATCAGGGGCGCCAGCGCCAGCCGATCGACCGCGATCCGGCCGGCGTAGCGGCCGCGCGCCAGGCTGAAGGCGAGCGGCACGCCGAGCAGCAGCGCCAGCACCGCCGTGGCGCCGCCGACATAGAGCGAGCGCACGGTGGCGTCGATCCATTGCGGATCGTCGAGATAGCGCTCGTACCACTGGGTGCTGAGGCCGGGCGGCGGGAACTGCATGTAGGGCGCGGAGCTCAGCGAGATCGGGAACACCACGACCAGCGGCAGCATCAGGAAGACGTAGATCAGCGTGCAGAGCGCGACGAGCAGGCGGCGGTTCCCGTTCGGCTTCATGGGCGCGCCTCCTGCCGGGTGAAGGCCTGGGCCAGGCTGTAGACCCCGAGGGTCAGCGCCAGCAGCACGGCCGACAGCGCCGCCGCGAACGGCCAGTTCAGGGTCTGGTGGATCTGCTGCTCGATCAGCACCGCCAGCATCATCACCTTGCCGCCGCCCAGCAGCGCCGGCGTGATGAAGAAGCCGAGCGACAGCACGAACACGATGGTCGCGCCGGCAAAGATGCCCGGCAGGGTCAGCGGCAAGTAGATGCGCCAGAAGATCGACCAGCTCGACGCGCCCAGCCCCTCGGCGGCCGCGACCAGCGCCGGATCGAGCCGCCGCACGGCGCCGTAGACCGGCAGCACCATGTAGGGCAGCAGGACATGCACCATGCCGATCAGCACGCCGGTGAAGTTGTTCAGCATCGGTATGGGATCGGCGATCACGCCTGCTTCGATCAGCCAGCGATTGAACACGCCGTTGCGGCCGAGCAGCACCATCCAGGCGTAGGTGCGGACCAGAACCGAGGTCCAGAGCGGCAGCAGCACGAAGATGAAGCCCAAGGTCGCCCAGCCCGGCGTCGTGGTGGCGATCAGGAAGCCCAGCGGATAGCCGACCAACAGGCAGATCACGGTGACGAGCAGGGCGATCTCGAAGGTGTTCCAGAAGACGCGAAGATAGAGCTCCTCGCCCAGTGCCTTGGCGTACCAGTCGAGCGATCCGTCCTCGATGCTGAAGCCCAGCATGCGCACGACCGGGAACAGGAAGAAGGCGAACAGCAGCACCAGCGCCGGCAGCGCGGGGAGTGCGGCTCGCCCCCACCCAGCCCTCCCCCGTCTGACGGGGGAGGGTAAGGGAGGGGGAAGGCCACCCGCCGTCCTAGAAGACATGGATCGACTCGGGCTCGATGCCGACGGAGATCCGGCTGCCAATCGCAGGCAGCGCGCCGGACGGCTGGCGCACGATCAGCTCCATCCCGGCGTCGCAGGCGAGCCTGAGCTTGATCGAGGAGCCGAGATAGACCGCCTCCTTGACCTCGCCGTTGAAGCTGTTGGCGCCGCGGCCGAAGCGCTCGGGCCGCATCAGCACGCCCACCCGGCTGCCGACCGACGCCGGATGGGCGATCAGCAGGCGACGGCCCGAATCGAGCGTCACCGAGCCCACCTCGGTGACGGTGCCGTGGAAGATGTTGCTCTCGCCCACGAAGTCGGCGACGAAATCGTTGGCCGGCCGCTCGTAGATCTCGGTGGTCGAGGCGACCTGCTCGATCGAGCCCTTGTTCATCACCGCGATGCGATCCGACAGGACCAGCGCCTCTTCCTGGTCGTGGGTGATGAAGATGGTCGTGAGGCCGAGCCGCCGCTGCAGCCGGCGCACCTCGAGCTGCATGGTCTCGCGCAGCTTGCGGTCGAGCGCGCCGAACGGCTCGTCGAGCAGCAGGAGCCGTGGATTGAAGACGATGGCGCGGGCGAGAGCGACCCGCTGCTGCTGGCCGCCCGAGAGCTGGCGCGGCAGGCGCCGGCCGTAGCCCTCGAGCTCGACCAGCTCCAGCGCCTCGGCGACGCGGCGCTCGATCTCGGCCTTGCCGACGTTGCGCATCTCCAGCGGGAAGGCGACGTTGCGCGCGACCGTCAGGTGCGGAAACAGCGCATAGTTCTGGAACACCATGCCGATGTCGCGCCGGGCCGGCGGCAGCGTGGTGATGTCGGTGCCATCGACCCTGACGCTGCCCGCATCCGGCGTCTCGAAGCCCGCGACGACCTTGAGTAGCGTGGTCTTGCCGGAGCCGCTGGGGCCCAGGATGGTCAGCAGCTCGCCGGAGGCGATGTCGAGGGACACACCGTCGAGCGCCACGACCTCGCCGAACCGCTTGACCAGGCCCTCGACCCTGAGGTCAGCCGAACGTGACGCCACCCGTTACGCTTTCTTCAGCTTCCAGGCGTTCCACAGCTCCAGCGCCTTGGTGCCGTTGGCGGCGTACCAGGAATCGTCGATCCAGAACTGCTTGTCGATGTACTGCGTCGGCAGGTAGGGCTTCACCTTGGCGTCGACGTAGTTCAGCGCCTCGAGATTGAGGCCGGGATAGCCGAGCTCGGTGGCATAGATCGCCTGCTGCTGCGGCACCGACATCTCGGCCAGCATCTTCTGGCCCCAGTACGCGTTCTTGGCGCCGCGCGGGATGACGAAGCTGCCCTGCTTCAGCGCGCCCTGGTTCCATTCGATCTCGACCGGCCCGCCCTTCTTGATCAGGTCGTAGAAACGGCCGTTCCAGCCGGTCGCCAGCACGACCTCCTTGTCGAGCAGGAGCTGCGCCGGCTGCTGGCCGGTCGCCCACCAGACGTTCACGTGCGGCTTGATCTGGTCGAGCTTCTTGAAGGCGCGGTCGAAGTCGATCGGGTAGATCTTGTCGGGGGTCACGCCGTCGGCGAGCAGCGCGAACTCGAGATTGTCGGTCGGATGGTCGCGCATCGAGCGCGCGCCGGGGAACTTCTTGACGTCCCACCAGTCGGCCCAGCTCTTGGGATGCGTGCCGCCTTTGAACACGTCGGTGCGGTAGCCGATGATCGTGGTGTAGACCGACGAGGCGAAGACGTACGGGCTGCGCGCCTTCTCGGGATACTTCGAGCGATCGACGATCTTGTCGTCGATCTTCTCGACCAGCTTCATCTCGGTGGCGCGGATCGCGTCCTGGCCGCCGATCTCGGTGACGTCCCATTCGACGTTGCCCGATTCGACCATGGCGCGCAGCTTGCCGAAGTCGGCGGGGCTCGTCTCGACCACGCGGATGCCGTACTTCTTCTCGAAGCCGTTGAAGAAGGCCTTGCGCATGGCGCTGCCCATCGCGCCGCCGGAATGGTTGACCACGATGCTCGCAGGCTTCGGCGGCTCCTGGGCGAGCGCACCACGGCTCGCGAGCGCGGCCGCGCTGCCGATCATCATTGCCTCGCGGCGGCCTACGATCTTCCTGGTCATGTCGCCCCCATCTGTTCGCGCAGACTGTAGGAGCGCGTCAGACCAAAGGAAAGGCCCGCCGGTTGGCGGGCCTTCCCGATAGGCGAACGACGATTGGTATTACGGCGTCGTGGTGTGCGGCGAGATCACGTGGCCGCCCGCGTCGATACGGTTGCCGCGGCGATCGTAGCGGAAGCCGTACTCGTCGCGGAACGCCTCGTCGTGCTGGCGCACGCCGCGGTAGGGGGACACCGCGGTCGCCTGCTGGTCCATCGGCTGCAGGCCCGGCGGTTGCTGTGTGTAGTCGCCCGGGCCGGGCTGCGCCGGACCGCCGACGAACGGCCGGCCATAGGGATCGCGCGCCATGTCGTAGCGCTGGTAGGTCTGAGCGTGGGCCGCGCCGGCGGCGCCGACCAGCGCCAGGATGACCAAGGTAGTGCGGATCATCTTTGCCTCCTGAGCTGTGATCTGCGGGGTAACGCAGCGTGCCCGAGAGGCGTTGCCGCAACCTTTCTCGCGCTGGCTAGCGCCAAACCGGACGGCCGAAATCGACCTGTCCGGGCGACGTCAGCACACCGGCACCGGCACCCAGCGCACCGCCCAGCAGCGCGCCGGTCAGCGGCGAGCCCGCGAGTGCGCCCCCCAGTAGACCGACGCCCGCGCCAATGCCGGCGCCGCTCAGCGCGCGGTCGCCGGTGCTCTCACCGCAGGCCGTGAGCCCGAGCAGCGGAACCGCCAGCAGAATCACCATCTGTTTCAACCAGCCCTCCATCGGATATCGTCGTGTTGGGGCTACGAAGCGGTTTGTGATGCATTGCGGCTGAACTGCGCCGATTTCAGGGAAGATGAGCCGATGATCCGCCTGTCCGAGAATTTCCGCGCGTTGTTCTACGCGCCCTTCTATGCCGCGCATGCGACCGGCGCCTTCACCGCAGCGGGCGTCGAGGTCGAGCTGGTCGCCTCGCCCAGCCCGCCGATGACGGTGAGGGCGCTGCGCGCCGGCGAGATCGACGTCATGTGGGGCGGGCCCTTGCGCGTGATGATGACCCGCGACGTCGAGCCCCGGTCGGACCTGGTCTGCTTCTGCGATGTCGTGGCGCGCGATCCGTTCTTCGTCATCGGTCGCGAGCCGCGGCCCGACTTCCGCTTCGCCGATCTCAAGGGCCGGAAGCTCGCGACGGTGTCAGAAGTGCCGACGCCGTGGATCTGCCTGGCCGACGACATCCGCCGCGCCGGCATCGATCCCGACACGCTGGACCGCATCGCCGACCGCTCGATGGCGGAGAACGAGGCCGCGCTGCGGGCCGGCACGGTCGACGCCATCCATGTCTTCCAGCCCTATGCCGAACGGCTGGTCGCCTCCGGCGCGGGCCACGTCTGGTATGAAGCGGCAACGCGCGGCCTCACCGCCTACACCACGCTGGTCACCCGCCGCAGCGTGCTGGAAAAGCGCGAGGACGATCTCCTCAAGATGACCCGCGCCGTGTACCGCACGCTCGGCTGGTTCGCGGCGACGCCGGCGGCGGAGATCGCCGGAAAACTGCAGCGCTATTTCCCCGATGTGCCGACGGACATCTTCGCCGGCGCCATCGACCGCTACCGAAACCTCAACCTGTGGGGGAGCGACCCGGTGATCCGCCGCGAGGGCTATGACCGCCTGCACGCCGCCATGCGCGCATTCGGGGCGCTTTCCAAGGACATCGCCTTCGACGATTGCGTCGATACAAGCCTCGCCAAGCGCGCCATCGCCTGACGTGCTAGGTTGCCGTCGCGCGAAGCGGGGGCTGCGATGATGCGATCTCTTCTGGCCACGATCCTGGCGTGGCTTTTCCTGTCATCGGCGACGATGGCGGAAACCGGGCTCGAGCGCTTCGAGCGCGAGATCAAGCCGCAGATCGAGCTCAAGAGCTTCACCTACAAGGGCGCCGAGGCGCTGGGCGACACCGGCTTCGTGCTGAACGAGGTGGTTGCGGTGATGCCGGCCAACGCCACCACCGGCGACAAGGACAGCACGCTCAAGATCGACAAGGTCACGGTCGAGGCGCTCGACTTCGAGCGCATGAAGAAGCTCAACGACGACGACATGCCCCGCTTCGCCAAAATCAAGCTGGAGGGCATGAGCGGCGACGAGGACATGTTCGCGCTGCTCGAGCCCTACGGCATCCCGCGGGTGCCGATGGACGTGGTGCTCGACTACCGGCTCGACGGCGTCCAGAAGGTGTTCACGCTCAACGCGCTCGAGATCGCGCTGCGCGGCCAGGGCAAGATCGCGCTGACGCTGGTGATCGACGGCGTCAGCGCGAAGTCGAGCGAGATGGCCGGCGCCAAGGACGACGGGAAGCTGCGCACCGCCTCGCTGACGCTCGACGACAAGGGCCTGATCGGCAAGCTGCTGCCGGCGATCGCCAAGGAGCAGGGCCAGTCCGCGGAGGGCTTCGTCGCCTTCGCCCTGGTGTCGATCGCGGCGTTCTGCGAGGGCCAGGGGCCGGCAACCTTGAAGGCGCTCGATGCCGTGGCCTCGTTCGTCAATGACTGGCAGGGCCCCAAAGGCGCCCTGGTGCTCGGGCTGAAGCCCGCCAAGACTGCGGGCCTGTCGGACCTCGACAAGGTCATGGAGCCCAACGCCCTGGTCGATATTTTCGGCCTCAGCGCGAGCTATCCCGGGACACGCGACGGAGCGGCCAAGGCGGGCCCGGCGAGCAAGTAAAATCCGTTATTATTCAGCACGTTAGAGATCGCAACTCTCGTCCCTGCCCAATCGTTTTCTCTCCAGCGGCGGCCATTGGGGCCGCCGTCTTGCGCACGAGGAGAGGAAACCATGAACGACCGGAACAATCCGAACCAGAACCCGTCGCAACAGCCCCCGAGCGAGCAGCAGCGCGAACAGCCCCAGCGCGAGCAGCAGCAGCGCCAGAATCGCAAGCCAGGGAACAAGAAGGGCGAGGCACAGCAGCCGAACCCGAACCCCAATCAGGGCGATATGAACCACTGACGCCCTTCAGACGTTGGAATGCCCGCCCGGTGTGGCGGGCATTCCTCTTTGGAGCCGTTCCATGCCCGACAAGCCCGAGACGCCTGCCGACATTCCGCCGACGCCGCCGACGCCGGGCAAGATCCAGCCGATCCCGCCGGAGATGCCGCCCAACGAAGTGCCTTGGCCGGAGATCCAGCCGCCGATACCGCATCCCGGCGGGCCGCCAAGCCCGGCGGCTCGGCCCTACTCCTTCACGGCGCCGGTCAGCGACGAGACGTAGTAGTCGACGAAGAAGGAATAGAAGATCGCGACCGGCAGCGAGCCCAGCAGCGAGCCCGCCATCAGTGCGCCCCACTGGTAGACGTCGCCCGACACCAGCTCGGTCAGGATGGCCACCGGCACGGTCTTCTTCTCGCTGCTCTGGATGAAGGCCAGCGAGTAGATGAACTCGTTCCAGCTCAGGGTGAAGGAGAAGATGCCGGCCGAGATCAGGCCCGGCACCGCGAGCGGCAGAGTGATGCGGCGCAGGATCTGCAGCCGCGTCGCGCCGTCGATCAACGCGCACTCTTCCAGCTCGTACGGGATCGATTTGAAGTAGCCGATCAGCAGCCAGGTCGAGAACGGCACCAGGAAGGTCGGGAAGGTCAGGATCAGCGCCAGCGGCGAATCGAACAGGCCGAGCTGAAAGACCGTGGTGGCGAGCGGAATGAACAGGATCGAGGGCGGCACCAGGTAGGCGAGGTAGATGCCCAGGCCGACATACTGGCTGCCCTTGAAGCGCAGGCGCTGGATCGCATAGGCCGCCAGCACGCTGGAGAACAGCGACAGCACGGTCGAGCCGACCGCCACGCCCATCGTGGTCAGCAGCCAGCTCGGATAGGCCGTCTCGAACAGCAGGTGCTTGATGTGGCCCAGCGTCGGGCTGCCGATCCAGAAGGGATTGTACTTCTTGTAGTCGTAGAGCTCGGCGTTCGGCTTGAAGGCCGTGATCGTCATCCAATAGAACGGGAACAGCAGCACGATGACGAAGCAGGCGAGCGGCAGGTAGATCGTCACCATCCGCCGCGCCTTGTTGTCCCACGCCATCTGCTCGGGGACGACGGTCGCCTTGCCCGAGGGGGTCTCGGCCTCGACCTTCACGACGTCAGTCATTGGCCTCTCCCTGCTGCCACTTGCGGCGCGCCAGCGCGAAGTAGCTGAACAGAGTGGCGACCACCAGGAACGGGATCATCGACACCGCGATCGCCGCACCCTCGCCCAGCTCGCCGCCGGCGATGCCGCGCTGGAAGGCGAGCGTCGCCATCAAGTGCGTGCTGTTGATCGGGCCGCCGCGGGTGATGGCATAGACAAGCTGGAAGTCGGTGAAGGTGAAGATGATCGAGAAGGTCATGACGATCGCGAGGATCGGCAGGAGCAGCGGGAAGGTGATGTAGCGGAAGCGCTGCCAGGCGGTCGAGCCGTCGAGCAGCGCCGCCTCGTAGAGCGACGGCGAGATGGTCTGCAGGCCGGCGAGCAGCGAGATCGCCACGAAGGGGATGCCGCGCCAGATATTGGCCGCAATCAGCGACCACCGGGCAGGCCAAGTGGTGCTGAGGAAATCGAACGGCTTCTCCCGGATGCCGAGCACGTCGACCGCGAGATAGGAGAAGATCGAGAACTGCGGATCGTAGAGCCACCAGAAGGCCAGCGCCGACAGCACCGTCGGCACGATCCACGGCAGCAGGATGATGGCCCGCAGCAGGCTCTTGAACGGCACGTGGTTGTTCAGGAGCAGGGCGAGCCACAGCCCGAGCGCGAATTTTCCGAAGGTCGCCACCGCCGTGTAGAACACGCTGTAGAAGACCGCGCTCCAGAATTGCGGGTCCTCCATCAGGTATTCGAAGTTGTCCCAGCCGACCCACTGGCCGGTGCGGCCGATCTTGGTGTCGGTGAACGACAGCCAGAGGCCGAGGCCCAGCGGATAGGTCAGGAACACGGTCAAGAGCCCGATTGCCGGAAACAGGCAGGCCACGACCAGGAACGGCTTGTAGTCGAAAAGACGCGCGAGCCAGCCGGGCTGCGGCCGCGCGCGCGTCCAATCGGTCATGGTGGCGACGGTCATCGGTTCGCCGGATTAGCGGTAGTAGCGGCGGGTACGGCGCTCCGCTTCCTTGACCGCGTCCTCCGGCTTGACCTGGCCCGAGGCGACCGAGGAGCACATCTGCACCAGGATGTACTCGGCGGCGACGGTGCCGGCGGCCTGGGTGATCGGGCCCTTGTAGCCGGTCCAGAACTGGTTGTTCATGCCGTCCTTGTAGACCGCGATCTTCGGATCCGACGTCCACACCTTGCTCTCGCCGTAGGCCTTGAGCGGATGCGCCCAGTAGCCGAGGCAGCCGGTCAGCCACGGATCGTACTGCTCGGCCTCCATCATGAAGGTGAGGTACGCCTTGGCCGCGTTCTGGTACTTGGAGTGCTTGAACAGCATGGCGTTCAGCACCAGCGCCGACTGCGGCTGCTTGCCGATGATGCCCTGCATCAGCGGCGCATGGTCTGTGTCGTCGGCGATCGCCTTGGTCGCCGGGTCGTTCTTGAGCGCGAAGTACATCGACACGCCGTTGGCGGTCAGGAACAGCTCGTTCGCCGCATAGGCGCGGTTGTTGCTGACGTCGTTCCACGAGAGCGTGCCCGACACGAAGCTCGGATAGAGCTCCTTCAGGTAGTTCAGCGCGTTGAGGGTTTCCTTGCTGTTGATCGCGACCTTGCCGGCGTCGTCGACCAGGAAGCCGCCGTGGCTCCAGATCAGCCAGTTGGCGAAGCCGTTGGCGTCGCCGACCGCGTTGCCGAGCGCGAAGCCCGCCGGCTTGTTGTTCTTCTTGAGCGCCTGGCAGAGCTTGAGGAAGCCCGCGTGGTCGTTCGGGATCGCATCGAAGCCCGCTTCCTTGACCGCCGATTTGCGGTAGACGATCGGGCCGGTCGAGCCGCCGAACGGCAGGCCGATCCAGTTGTTGCCGCCGGCCTTCTTGCCGTACTTCTCGGCGAGGAACTGCCAGCCGCCGTACTTCTTGCCGAGATACTCGGCGACGTCGGAGAGCTCGGACACCTTGTCGGAATAGACGTGCGGATCCTCGGCCCAGCCCAGGATGACGTCGGGGCCGGCGCCGGTGTTGGCCGACACCGCCGCCTGCTGGCGCAGGTCTTCCCAGCCGACGAAGTCGACCTTGACCGAGATGCCGGTCGCCTTGGTGAACTTCTCGGTGTTGGCGCGGAAGATCACCTCGTCGGGCTCGACGAAACGGGCGGGACGCAGGACGCGCAGCGAGGCGCCGTTCTCCGGCGTCAGCTTGGGAGCGGCGACATTGGCCACCGGAATGCTCTGGCCCGTCGCCTGCCGCGCCAGCGCCAGAGCCGCCGCCATTGCGCCGAATGCCATCGCCTCGCGGCGCCGAATGATGAACACCATTTTAAGTTTCCTCCTCTTACTCTCCTCCCCCGTCTGCGGGGGAGGTGGCGCGGTAGTCCGCGACGGAGGGGTCATGGGCCTCAGTATTGGCGAGAGTCATGACCCCTCCGTCCGCGTAAGACGCGGACACCTCCCCATCAGAATGGGGAGGGTAATCACTACAACCTCATCCCGGACTGCTGGTCGAACAGATGCACCAGCGCCGTGTCGGGACGCACCGGCAGGATCTCGCCCGGCTTGGCCGAGACGCGCTCGCGGAAGGCGCCGATCACCGGCTGGCCGCCGATTCGCATCAGCACCTGGGTCTCCGAGCCGGTCGGCTCGACCACCTGCACGGTCGCCGGGATGCCGCCGCTGTCGAGCTGCAGATGCTCGGGCCGCACGCCGTAGATCGCCGGGCCTTCCTTGGGCTTCGAACCGTTGACCGGCAGCGGCCATTCGGTGCCGTCGTCCATGCGCAGCCTGCCGCCGGTGACGATGCCCTTGACCATGTTCATCGCCGGCGAGCCGATGAAGCCCGCGACGAACAGGTTGGCCGGCTTGTCGTAGAGGTCGAGCGGCCGACCGGCCTGCTCGATATGGCCGTTGTTCATCACCACGATCTTGTCGGCCATGGTCATGGCCTCGATCTGGTCGTGGGTGACGTAGACGGTCGTGACCTTGAGCCGCTGGTGCAGCTCCTTGATCTCGGCCCTCATCTGCACGCGCAGCTTGGCGTCGAGGTTGGAGAGCGGCTCGTCGAACAGGAAGACCTGCGGGTTGCGCACGATGGCGCGGCCCATGGCGACGCGCTGACGCTGGCCGCCGGAGAGCTGGCGCGGGAAGCGGTGCAGGAGCTGCTCGAGGCCGAGAATCTTCGCGGCGCGGCCGACTTCCTGCTCCATCACCGACCGCGGCGCCTTCGCCAAGGTCAGCGAGAAGGCCATGTTGTCGAACACGGTCATGTGTGGATAGAGCGCGTAGTTCTGGAACACCATCGCGATGTCGCGATCCTTGGGCGGCACGGCGTTGACCACCTTGCCGCCGATCGCGATCTCGCCTGCGGTGATGTTCTCCAGCCCCGCCAGCATGCGCAGCAACGTGGATTTGCCGCAGCCTGAGGGGCCGACCAGGACCACGAACTCGCCATCGGCGATGTCGACGCTGACTCCGTGAAGGACTTCTACCGGACCAAACGCCTTCCGCACGTTGCGGATCTCGACCGTCGCCAATCACGCCTCCCACACACGCTCACGCAAACAGCATCGGTCTTCGCGCCGACTTTCACGCACCGATGATAGCAAGCCTCAGCGCGTGTGCGAGATACTGCTAACACATTGGTGACCGCTTCGCACAAGGGTGACCTGATAGACTGTTCGCATCGCGGATCGGAACGTTCCGCCAAACACTGACGGAGTTGTAATGGAAGCTCTTGCTCAATCCTGGGCGCCGCGGTTGCTCAGCGTGCTGCGAATCATGTCGGGCCTGCTGCTGCTGCAGCACGGCACCGGCAAATGGCTGAAATTCCCGGCCGGCGCCTATCCGCCTACCTTCAACGTGAACTCGATGCCCGGTTATGCTGGCATCATCGAACTGGTCTGCGGCATCCTGCTGGTGGTCGGCCTGTTCACCCGGCCGGTCGCTTTCATCGTTTCGGGCATGTGCGCCGTAGGTTACTTCTTGGTGCATGCACCTCAGGGCTTCTTCCCCATCCTCAACAAGGGCGAGCTCATCGCCCTCTACTGCTTCGTCTTCCTCTATATCGCCACCGCGGGCCCCGGCCCGTGGAGCCTCGACGCGCGGCGCCGGAAGTAGCGTCAACCGCCGCCGCTTCGCGGCGATCGCGGCGTCGGCGCTGGTTGCGCCGGCGCTGGCGCGCGGCCAGGCGAACTGGAAGGCCGACAAGCCGATCACGATCTACAATCCGTTCGCGGCCGGCGGCGGCACCGACATTCATATCCGCCTGATGGGCGAGACCGCCGGCCCGAAGCTCGGCCAGCCGATCATCGTCGAAGCCAAGCCGGGCGCGGCCGGCACGCTGGCGCCGGCGATGCTGCTCAACGCCAGGCCGGACGGGCACCAGCTCGCCTGCATGAGCATCAACAGCCTGCGCTATCCGCACTACCAGCCGACCAACTGGAACCCGATCCGCGACTTCACCTACATCATCGGGCTGTCGGGCTACACGATCGGCATCGTCGTGCGCGCCGACGCGCCGTGGCAGACGCTGGAGGAGCTGGTCGCCGCGGCGAAGAAAGAGCCCGACAAGTACAACTACGCCACCTCGGGCATCGGCGGCACCGGCCAGCTCACCATGATCGAGGTCGAGCAGACCACCGGCGCGAAATTCACCCACGTCCCCTACAAGGGCACGGCGGAATGGACCCAGGCGCTGCTGGGCGGCGAGGTCCATTTCATCTGCGACGGCGCGCAATGGGCGCCGATGGTCGATGCGGCCAAGTTCCGCATCCTGGCCATGGCCACCGAGCAACGCATTGCGAAGTACAAGGACGTGCCGACGCTCAAGGAGCGCGGCATCGACGTCGTCGGCCAGAGCCCCTACGGCCTGGTCGGACCGAAGGACCTTCCGCCGAACATCGTCGAGTCCGTGCATCAGGCCTTCAAGGCGGCGATGGCCGATCCGCGGGTCGACGCGCTTCTCGATTCCTACATTCAGGCCCCGTGGTACAAGAGTCCGGGGGAGTATCGAGCGTACGCCGAAAGATACTTCGTCGAGGTGAAGCCGTTGCTGATCAAGGCGGGCCTCGCGAGGAGCTTGTCGGCGGGAAGGAAAGTGTCGTGTCCAAAGTCTTCGTTCGTCGCCGTCAGTTTGGCGCCTTGTTGGGTGCCTCCGTGCTTGCGGCACCTGCAGTCGTGCGCGGCCAGGCCAAGTGGAAGCCCGAGAAGCCGGTCACGATCTACAATCCGTTCGCCGCGGGCGGCGTCACCGACGTGCATGTCCGGCTGCTCGGCGAATCGGTCGGCAAGACTTTCGGCCAGCAGGTGATCGTCGACATCAAGCCGGGCGCCGCCGGCACGCTGGCGCCGGCGATGCTGATGAACGCCAAGCCGGACGGCCATCAGCTCGCGGTGATGAGCATCAACAGCCTGCGCTATCCGCACTACCAGCAGACCAACTGGGATCCGCTGAAGGACTTCACCTATATCTGCGGCCTGTCGGGCTACACCATGGGCATCGTGGTGCGCAGCGATTCGCCATGGAAGACCTTCGAGGACATGATCGCCGCCGGCAAGGCCAACCCCGACAAGGCCAACTTCGGCACCTCGGGCGTCGGCGGCACCGGCCAGCTCATGATGATCGAGGTCGAGCAGGTCACCGGCGCCAAGTTCACCCACGTCCCCTACAAGGGCGGCGCGGAGTGGATGCAGGCGCTGATGGGCGGCGAGATCCAGTTCATCGCCGACGCCGCGCAATGGGCGCCGTTCGTCGACGACGGCAAGTGCCGCATCCTGGCCTTCGCCACCGAGCAGCGCATCGAGCGCTACAAGGACATCCCGACCATGATCGAGCGCGGCGTCAACGTGGTCGGCCAGAGCCCGTACGGCCTGGTCGGCCCGAAGAACATGGCGCCGGAGACGGTCGACGCGATCTACCGGGCGTTCAGGCAGGCGATGGCCGAGCCCAAGGTGAACGAGTATCTCGCCAAGTTCATCCAGGGGCCGTGGCACAAGGATCCGGCCGAGTACCGCGCCTTCGCGGAGAAGTACTATGGCGAGGTGAAGCCGCTGCTGGTGAAGGCCGGCCTGGCCAAGAGCTAACGGAGGAAAACATGGCGCTGAAACGCGTGGCCCTCGAGATCGGGATGGGCACCGACATCCGCGGCGGCGACTACACCAAGGCCGCCGTGCGGGCGCTGCGCGATGCGCTGTGGCACAACTCGCTCACCGTCGCCGGCGCCGTCGGCAAGTCGAGCGACGACATGCAGGTCGAGGTGCTGATCGGCGTGCCGCAGCCCGACAAGGTCGACACCGCCGAGGTGCTGAAGATCCTGCCGCACGGCACCGGCACGGTGAAGGTCTTCCAGGGCGGCCTCGAGATCGCCAACGAGGCCGGCACCGACAAGACCGTCATCGCCCAGGCCGCCGCCATCGTGCGGCTCGACCTGTAGGAGACGCCCCATGGCCCAAAAGCGCGTCATCCTCGAGCTCGGCACCGGCAACGACCTGCATGGCGGCGACTACACCAAGGCCGCCCTGCGCGCGGTGCAGGATGCCCTGCACCACTCCTCGCTCACCATGCTGCGGGCGCTGAAGGTGAACCCGAAGACCAGCATGTTCGTGAACGTCACGATCGGCGTGCAGCAGCCCGACAAGGTCGATGCCGAGAAGGTCCGTGCCTCGCTGCCGCACGGCATCGTCACGGTGAAGGTCGTGAAGGGCGGCCTCGACGTCGCCGATCCCGAGAACAACGACCCGGCGGTGATCGCCAGCGCGGCCGTCGAGGTGAAGCTGGAGTTGCCGTGATGCTGCTCTACGAACACCCGCTCTCGTCCTACGCCCAGAAGGTCAAGATCGCGCTGCGCGAGAAGGGCCTGAAGTTCGACCTCGAGACGCCGAACGCGCTCGGTTCGGGCAAGGCCGCCGGTCCGTTCGCCGTGGCCAGCCCGCGCAACGAGGTGCCGGCGCTGATCGACGGCGAGGCGCGCATCTTCGATTCGACCATCATCCTCGAATATCTCGAGGACAAGCATCCCTCGCCGCCCTTGCTGCCGCGCGATCCGGCGGCGCGGGCCGAGGCGCGCATGATCGAGGACGTGTGCGACACGCTCTACGAGGCGATCAACTGGGGCCTGAGCGAGATCCGCTGGTTCAAAAGAGCCGAGGGCGCCAAGGCCGAGGAGCTGAAGGCCGTGGCGGCGCGCCAGACCGCCGAGTTGCAGGCCTGGCTGACCGACAGGCTCGGCGGCCGCGACTGGTTCAACGGCGACAGCTTCGGCTGGGCCGATCTCAGTGTCGCGCCCTACGTCAATCGCTCGTTCCATTACGGCCTCGGCACGCCCGACGGCTCGCCGCTGGCGCGCTGGCGCGACCGCATCCGCCAGCGCCCCTCGGTCGCCCAGACCTTCAAGGAGTTCGAGGCCGCCGCCGGCAGCATGAGCGGCGCGGCCGAGCGCGTCGCTTCCGGCCAGATCCGCCGCGAGTACCGCGATCACCGGCTGGAATGGATGATGAAGTCGGGCGGCGTGCAGATCGTGCTCGAAGGTATGGCCCGCAACACGATTCGCTTCACCTGGCCGCTCTGAAGTCCTCCCCCGCAGGGGGAGGAAGCATGACTAGGCGCTCTCGCGACCCAACGAAGACCAGACCGAGACCGACCACGACCGCGACGACGCCGGCGATGGTCGGGATCGGCACGACCCTCTGCTCGTCAGCTCCGAACCAGCAGCTTGCAGCCCTGCTCGATGGCGGCCCGGGCGCGGGCCTTCAGCTCATCGTCAGTGGCGCTGCTGACCGGATGCTCGATGGTCGAGAAGGCATAGCCGGGCATGCCCAGCACCCGGCCCATCGTCTCGGCGGCGCTGACGAAGCGCTCCGTCATGACCCCGAAGGCGGGGACCCCTTCTTTCTCGGCGGTGACGGCGTCGTGCAGACTGCACGATGAGCAGCTGCCTCAATCTCCTATGCCGGAGACGACGGCGTCCCACTGCCTGATCTCGGCGACGATATGGGCGTCGGCCGGCGCGCTGTAGTTGGACTTGGTGCGGCTCACGACCTTGGCGACGCCGTACTCCTCGCGCAGCATCTTCTCGAGATGGCCGAAGAAGCCCTTGGTGCCTTCCTTGCCGTTGGAGATGAAGCCAACGGTCTTGCCCTTGAGCGTGTCGAGGCGCGGCGCACGCTGGCCCGTGGCGGGCGGCTCGCCGGCGGTCGGATCGAGGACTCGGAAGGTCATGCGATCTCCTTAGGCTACTTCTTGGCCGGTTCGCAATCGATGCAGGCGCCGATCGGAACGGTCACGGCGTGGCTTTTGTTGCCGAGCCACGGCGGGATGACCGCGCCGAAGCCGCCGGCCGGCCCGCCGGCCGCGATCACCAGCAACTGGTCGGGCGATTCCATCGCCGGATAGACGCTGTCGCCGCGATCGCGCACCACCGCGCCCTTGCCGACATCGGCCCATTCGCGGCGATGGATGCGGGCGCGCTGGTGGATGAACTCGGCGATGTCCGATTTGCTCCACTGCGCCGCCTGCAGATGCTCGCGAAGCTGCTTGGGGATGACGATCGCGTAGTTGCCGGGATGGATCGAATAGTGCCGCAGGTTGGCGCGCATCTCGGCGGCGAAGGTCTCGAGGATCTCCTCTGGCCTGGTCGTCCATTCGTTCATGATCTGCCGCGGCGCGCCCGCCGCCATCACGGTGACCGCCGACGCCGCGCGCTCGATGCCGCGCTGCTCGCTGAGCGACTTCCAGGACGAGTCCTCCTCGTCCTCGGCGAGGCAGTAGCTGAACTTGCCGGGATGCCCCAGGGTCGAGCGGTCGATCACGCCCGGCCGCACGTCCATCAGGTTGATCAGGCACAAGCGGATGGCGCGGCCGATCGCCGCCGTCGCGCGATCGCTGTTGCCCAGCGCATTGAAGGTGCCTGACGCGCCGATCTCCTGCCGGATCGGCCCGTTCAGCACGACCAGGACGGCGCAGCCGCCGGTGCTGGCGGTGGCGCCGTGCATCAGGAACGGCTCCTGCATCATCGCCGTCCAGGCGGTGACCACGACCGGGAAATGCATCGGCAGGCAGCCCGCCATCACGGCGTTGATCGCGAGCTTCTCGGCGGTGACCGCGAGCCCGCGCACCGGCTCGATGCCGATCAGCTGGTCCGGCGGCATCATCACCCAGTCGAGGCAGGCGCGGACGGCGTCCTCGGTCGGCGGCACGATCGGCAGGCCGTCGGTCCAGCCGTTGAAGTGATAGAGCTCCTGGACGGCGGAGACCGAGTCGGCCTCATAGATCTTCGACTGAAGCTGCATCGCCAGACTCTACCTCCTCCCCATTCATATGGGGAGGTGCCCCTGTAATCAGGGGCGGAGGGGTCATAGGCAGCATAGATGCGGCTTATGACCCCTCCGTCGCGGATAGGGCACTTTCGCACGAAGTGCGAAAGTGCCGACGCGCCACCTCCCCATATGAATGGGGAGGAATTTTTCTCTACGCCGCCAACATCCTCTCGAGATTGCGTTCGCGCAGGATCGGCATCACCCATTTGCCGAAGCGCTCGGCTTCCTCGTCGTGCAGGTAGCCCGACAGGCAGAAGGAGTGGCAGCCGAGATCGATGAAGTCCTGCAGCGTGTCGGCGCATTGCTCGGGCGTGCCGACCACGGCGATGCCGGCGCCTGGCCGCACCCTGGTGATGCCGGTGAACAGGTTGCGCTCGATCACCTCGCCGGTCGCTGCCAGCTCGCGCACGCGGCGATTGGCTTCCGAGGTGGCGAAACGCTCCTTCACGAAGGCCTTCTGCGCCTCGCTGGCATGCCCGACCAGCTCGTGCGCGAACGCCCACGCCTCCTGCTCGGTCTCGCGGCAGACGATCTGCAGGCGCATGCCGAAGCCGATCTTGTCCTCGCGGCCGTGCTTCGCCGCCATCTGACGGATCACGGCCATGTTGTCGCGAATGCGATCATAGGTGTCGCCCCAGAACAGATGCACGTCGGAATGCTTGGCCGAGATCTCCCACGCCTGCTGGCTGCCGCCGCCGAGATAGAACGGCGGATGCGGCTGCTGGAACGGCCGCGGCCGGACCTGCGCGCCCTTGAGCTGATGGAACTTGCCGTCGAAGGTCACAGCCGGCTGCGTCCACAAGAGCTTCAGCAGCGAGACCTCCTCCTCCATGATCTCGTAGCGCTCTTCCTTGCCCCACTTGATGCCTTCGGAGGCGTTCTCCTGCTCGCTCTGGCCGGCGATCAGGTTGATGCAGATGCGGCCGCCCGAGAGCTGGTCGAACGCCGCGATCATTTTCGCCAGGAGGACCGGATTGATGTAGCTGGGCCGCGCCGCGACCAGCATGCGGACCCGCTTCGAGCGCGCGACCATCATCGCCGAGGAGATCCACGCCTCCCAGCAGGCGGTCTGCACCGGCACCAGCATGTATTCGAAGCCCGCCGCTTCCGCGGCCGCCGTCACCTTGTCGAACAGCGCGAGCGACGGCGCGATCTGCGCGCTCGCAACGCCGTACGCCGTGGTGTCGCCGGCGGTCGGCAGGAACCAGCCGAATTCGAGTTTGCGCATGGCCGCAGTCTAGTGCCTATTTCGGAGCAACACAGTATCCGGGTTCGGGGGATCACATGCTTCAGCACGGCAAGCGGCCAACCATCGCATCGCGGCACGGCATGGTCGCCGCCGCGCACCCCCTCGCCGCGGCTGCCGGCGCACGCGTGCTGTCGAACGGCGGCAACGCCTTCGACGCGGCGGCGGCGACGGCCGCGACGCTGAACGTCGTCGAGCCCTACATGTCCGGCCTCGGCGGCCAGGGTTATGCGACCTGCTACGTCGCCTCCGAGCGCCGCGTTCGCTCGCTGAACTTCATGGCGCGCATCCCGCGCCGCTTCCCGCTCGACAAGCTGAGCCGCCGCGAGCAGATCCTGCGCGGCCCGACCGCCGTCGGTGCGCCGGGCAACTTCGGCGGCTGGTGCGAGATGGTGAGCCGCTACGGCAAGAAGAAGCTGCCCGAGCTGTTCGCGCCGGCGATCCGCATCGCCCGCGACGGCTTCGGCATGATCGAGTTCAACGTCGAGGAGTATCGCGGCGTCACCGGCGAGCTGCGCGGGCATGCGGCGCTCTATCCCGAATGGTCGCGCAACTACATCGAGGGCATCGAGGGCGGCCAGCCGAAGCTCGGCGCCGTGCTGAAGCAGCCCAACCTCGCCGACACCCTCGAAGCGCTGGGCACCGAAGGCCCCGGCCTGCTCTATGGCGGCGCGCTCGGCAAGAAGGTCATCGAGCGCCTGGCCGAATTGGGCGGCTGCCTCACCATGGACGACCTCGCCGACTTCAAACCGGAGTGGGTCGATCCGGTGGCGGTGACCTATCGCGGCCGCACCATCCATGTGCCGCCGCCGCCCTGCGAGGCGTTCCAGTACCTGGTGACCCTGCGCATCCTTGAAGGCTTCGATCTCGGCAGGATGGAGCGCAACGGCGTCGAGCATGTCGACACGGTGCTGCGCGCCATCCGCATCGCCGCCGGCGTGCGCATCGCCAACGGCGTGCCCACGGCGCAGCAGCTCGCCGAGCTGCTGTCCGACAGCCACATCGAGTCCTTGCGCGCGCGGGTGCGCGACGGCAAGCCGGTCACCGGCGCGACCGAGCAATGGACGCCGCTGCCGAAGGACGGCTCAGGTGAAGGCCACACCACCTCGTTCTCGATCGCCGACGCCGACGGCAACGTCGTCTGCGTGACCCAGAGCCTCGGCAGCGTCTTTGGTTCTGGCGTCGTCGTGCCGGGCACCGGCGTCTGCCTGAACAACTTCCTCTATTGGGCCGACGTCACGCCGGACAGCCCGAACCGCGTCAAGCACGGCGACCTGATGCCGGTCTGCGTCGCGCCGTCGATCGTCACCCAGGACGACAAGCCGGTGATGGCGCTCGGCACGCCCGGCAGCTACGGCATCCTGCAGACCCAGCCGCAGGCCTTCGTTCAGTACGTCGATTTCGGCATGCCGCTGCAGCAGGCGATCGAAGCGCCGCGCGGCCGCCTGACCGACGGTCGCGACGTGCTGCTCGAGGGGCGGCTGGCGGCCGACGTGCAGGCCGAGCTGCGCGAGCGCGGCCACAACGTCACGACCGGTCCCGACTGGACGATGAAGGTCGGCGGCATGCAGGGCGTCGCGATCGATCCCGCGACCGGCGTGATGACCGGCGGCTGCGACCCGCGGCGCGACGGCTACGTCGTGCCGGCCTGATCGCAAACCCTCCCCATATGAATGGGGGAGGGTTAGCTCTTCGTCACCGTCACTACTCCGCGCTTCGGCTCGTTCGTCAACCACGACCTCGCCGGCTACCACGTGCCGGTCCATGCCGACATCCGGCGATCGAGGCGATCATGCTGGCGGGCTTCGACGACAAGTCGAACGAGCTCGGTTCCAAGGCGCCGGCGAGCTCGGCATCTGCGCCGCCGGCGCGGCGGTCGCCAACACGATCTACAACGCCTGCGGCGTGCGGATGCGCGACTACCCGATCACGCCGGACAAGATCCTGAGCAGCTTCGCGCGGCCGAGCTTGGCGCAGCGGCGCTGATGCTTTGTGGATAAGCCTTGCGGCACACGCCGCATTATGGGCAATGGAACCCGAGTCGATCCCTGATTTCCTTGCTCAAAGATCGCAGCCAATGCCCAAAATAGGTATTGGCGCCGGCTTGATGCAGAATCGCGCCCATGATGCCGATACCCTGTCTGCACCCGTTTTTGTCGCTTCGCTCGAGCGGGGGCGGAAGAAAGAGTCATTTCGAGGGGGGAGTCCCGTGGATTCGCGGACTTTCGGGCGAAAAGGCTGATCCGGCAAAGGGTTGCGAGTCCAACAGGGTTGGACGGTTCCGGACTTCACCTGCAGCTCTAGCGCAGCGCAGCCACAACGCGCGTCTGCGAGCGGACGCGCGGCGCGAACGGACCCCAGCCGCGCATGGCGGCGAACTCTTTCGTCGCGACGGCGGCCGGCGCGTCGAGCTCGTAGACGGTGGTCCACAGCTTGACCTTCGTGCGGCGGCCTTGGCCGCGGTCGCTTTCGGAAACCTCGCCGACCGAGCAATAGCGCCGTCCCGCGAGCACGCCGGGACAGGCGAGCGCATCGGGCAGATGGACCTCGTCGTACCAGCGGCTCCACTCGGTTTCGACATCGGCATCGACCTCGGCGGTGACGATCAGGAGGCAATTCGGCAGGCTCATCGGCATTCCCCTTGCACGCGCACATCAAGCGATGATGGAATGCCGCCGGCTAGGATTGTTCAAGGGGAGACCTTCATGCGCACACTGCTTTCGGCGCTGGCCGCCTTCGCGCTGCTGGGCGCGGGCGTCGCCGACGCGCAACAGGCGCAGACGCCTCAGGCCCAAACCCCGAGGAAGGGCGGCACGATCCGCATGACCGCGCCCTACGCCGCGAGCTTCGGCAGCCTCGATCCGCAGGTCACGCCGCGCGCCCAGGACCAGATCGTCAACCAGGCGATCCATCGCCCGCTCTACACCTGGGACACCGCCAACAACAAGCTGGCGCTCGAGCTGGCGACCGAGGTCAAGACCTCGGCCGACGGCCTGACGCACACCTACAAGCTGCGCGACGACGTCACCTTCCACAACGGCCGCAAGATGACGGCCGACGACGTCATCTGGTCCTACACGCGCATCATGGACGGCAGCAAAGGCTATCCCGGCGCGCGCTACATCCGCGTGATCAAGGGTGCCACCGAGGTCGAGAAGGGCGAGGCCAAGGCGATTTCCGGCCTCAAGAAGATCGACGACCTAACGCTCGAGATGACCCTGACCGAGCGGGTCGAGCCCGGCTACTACCTGTTCGCCGGCACGACCGCGATCCTGCCCAGGGAGGAGGTCGAGAAGGCCAACTTCGCCGCCAATCCGGTCGGCCTCGGGCCGTTCAAGTTCAAGGAGCACATCCCGGGCAGCCGCGTCGTGATGGAGCGCTTCGACAAGTTCTACAAGCCGGGCAAGCCCTACGCCGACAAGCTCGAAGTGCTGATCATGGCCGAGGCGGCGGCGCGCGACGTCGCCTTCCGCAACAAGGAGATCGACACCTCGATCCTCGGCCCGGCGCAGTACGTCGCCTATCGCGCCGATCCCGAGCTGTCGAAGGGCATCCTCGAGGTGGCCGAGATGTTCACCCGCGCCATCACCTTCAACAACGACGTCAAGCCGTTCAACGACAAGCGGGTGCGGCAGGCGATCAACTACGCCATCGACACCGACCTGATCATCAAGCGGCTGGTCAAGGACAAGGCCTATCGCGCGACGAGCTGGCTGCCGCCGTCGTCGGCGGCGTTCGACAAGACCGTGAAGCCCTACCCGTTCGACCAGGCCAAGGCGAAGAAGCTGCTGGCCGAGGCCGGGCTGCCCAACGGCTTCGAATGGGAGCTGACGACCAGCCAGAACGAGAGCTGGGGCCTGCCGATCGTCGAGGCGATCATCCCGATGCTCGACAAGGTCGGCATCAAGATCAAGCCGAAGCTGGTCGAGGCGACGGTGCTGACCGAGATCCTGATGAAGGGCGAGCACACCGGCTTGATCAGCTCGAACCTGACCGGCCCGGACTCGCTCGCGGTGCTGCGCAGCTTCTATTCCAAGACGCCGCGCACGGCCGGCCACTACACCAACTTCAGCAATCCCGAGTTCGACAAGCTGCTCGACACGGCGGCGCAGGAAGGCGACACCGGCAAGCGCAACGACCTCCTGAAGCAGGCCAACAACCTCTTGTTCGAGGAAGCGCCGGTGTGGTTCTTCAACTACAACAAGGCGGTGCTGGCCTATCAGCCGTGGATCCACGGCCTGCAGGCCAACCCGACCGAGATCACGCACCAGTATCCCGAGGACATCTGGGTCGATACGCGCCCGCCGGCAAAATGACTTTGTGCGTCCCCTCATTCTCCTCTCCCCCGATCGGGGGAGAGGCAGGGAGAGGGGGTTTCAAACGATGTGCGCAACCCCCTCTCCTCACCTCTTGCCCGATCGGGCGAGAGGAATGCTGACGTGATGCTGTTCGTCCTTGCCCGTCGGGTCGCCAACATCGTCCCGACGCTCGCCGCGGTGATCGCGGTCGTCTTCCTGCTGTTCAGCGTCCTGCCGGGCAGCTTCGTCTCCGCCATGAACGAGGACGGCCGCACCACCATCGATCCGGCGGTGATGGAGCGCATGCGCAAGGAGATGGGGCTCGACGATCCCCTGCCCGAGCGCTTCGCCAAATACGTGGCGCACACCGTGGTCGGCGATCTCGGCACGTCTTTTCGCACCAAGGAGCCAGTGACCAAGCTGATCGGCGCCCGGCTGTGGCCGTCGCTCAAGCTGGTGTTCGCCGCCATGAGCATCGCCATCGCGATCGGCGTGCCGCTCGGCTTCATCGCCGCGCTCCGGCCGGGCAGCGCCGTCGACACCGTGTCGATGGTCGGCGCCATCTCCGGCCTGTCGCTGTCGCAGTTCTGGCTCGGCCTGATGATGATGTACCTGTTCGCGCTGACGCTGAAATGGCTGCCGAGCTTCGGCTACGGCGACGGCGGCATCCGCTACCTGATCCTGCCGGCGGTGGCGCTGGGCGTCGGCCCGATGGCGCTGCTCGCCCGCACCACGCGCGCCGCCGTGCTCGACGTGCTCAACGCCGACTTCGTGCGCACCGCCCGCAGCAAGGGCATGAGCGAGCGCCGGGTCGTCGAATGGCACGTCATGCGCAACGCTTTGGTGCTGGTGATCACCACCATCGGCCTGCAATTCGGGTCGCTGATGGGCGCGGCGGTGGTGGTCGAGAAGCTGTTCTCCTGGCCCGGCGTCGGCTCGCTGCTGGTCGATTCGGTGTTCCAGCGCGACATCCCGACGGTGCAAGGCTGCATCCTGCTGATCGTCATCTTCTTCCTGGTCATCAACACCCTGGTCGACATGGCCTACGTCGCCATCGATCCGCGCATCCGTTACCGATGAGAAAAGGCGGTCTTTCCCTGTGGGTCGGCGGCGGGCTGGTCGCGCTCGCGCTGGCCGTGGCGATCTTCGCGCCGCTGATCGCGCTCACCGATCCGGTGATGGGCGCCAACCTGATGAACGCCGAGATCCCGCCGGGGCTCGAGTTCCCGTTCGGCACCGACGCGCAGGGTCGCGACATCTACTCGCGCATCTGCTACGGCGCGCGTATCTCGCTCACCGTCGGCATCGTCAGCCAGATCTTGAACAGCCTGATCGGCGTCACGCTCGGCCTCACCGCCGGCTACTGGGGCGGCCTGTGGGACGACTTGGTGAGCGGCCTCACCAACCTGATGCTGGCCATCCCGTCGCTGATCTTCGCGCTCGCGATCATGGCGATCCTCGGCCCCGGCCTGGTCAGCCTCCTGATCGCGCTCGGCCTCACGAGCTGGTCCTATTCCTGCCGCATCGCCCGCGCCCAGGTGCTGTCGCTCAAGAGCCAGGGCTACATCCAGGCCGCGCGCATCCTGGGCTACGGCGACCTGCGCATCATGTTCACCCAGGTGCTGCCCAACATCCTGGGCCCGCTGATCGTGATCGCCACGCTCGGCATGGGCGGCGCGATCCTGGCCGAGGCGGCGCTGAGCTTCCTCGGCCTCGGCATCCGCCCGCCCTTCCCGAGCTGGGGCAGCATGCTTTCGGAGGCGCGCGACCAGATCAACACCGCGCCCTGGCTCTCGGTCTTCCCGGGCCTGGCGATCTTCCTCACCGTGCTCGGTCTCAACCTGCTGGGCGACGGCCTGCGCGACATCCTCGACCCGCAATCGACGACGCGCCGCACATGACGACCGATCCGCTCCTGAAAGTCGACGGTCTGCGCATCGCGCTCTCGGGCAGCAAGACCACCTACAACGCCGTCGAGGAGGTCTCGTTCGATATAGGCCGCGGCGAGGCCTTCGGGCTGGTCGGCGAATCGGGCTGCGGCAAGAGCATCACCGCATTGGCCGTCATGGGCCTGCTCAAGCGGCCCTTGTCGCTCGGCGGCGGCCGGATCGTGCTCGACGGCGAGGAGATCCAGGACGCCTCGCCGGCCGAGATGCGCGAGCTGCGCGGCAGCCGCATCGGCATGATCTTCCAGGAGCCGATGACGGCGCTCAATCCGCTGTCGCCGGTCGGCCGCCAGATCGCCGAGATGTTCGTGCTGCACCAGAAGGCTGGATGGAGCGAGGCGATGGACCGCGCCGAGGAGGCGCTGCGCCAGGTCCGCGTGCCCTCGCCCGAGCGGCGCATCAAGGACTATCCGCACCAGCTCTCCGGCGGCATGCGCCAGCGCGTGATGATCGCCATCGCGCTCGCCTGCAGTCCCGAGCTCTTGATCGCCGACGAGCCGACCACCGCGCTCGACGTCACGGTGCAGGCCGAGATCATCGACCTGATGGCCGAGCTCTGCGCCGCCAAGGGCACCGCCATCCTGATGATCAGCCACGACCTCGGCCTGGTCGCCAACATGTGCAAGCGGGTGGCCGTGATGTATGCCGGCCGCATCGTCGAGGCGCAACCCGCCGAGGCGATCTTCGCCGACCCCCAGCATCCCTACACGCAGGGGCTGGTGAGCTCCCTGCCGCGGCTCGGCGAGCGGTCGAGGCGCGGCCGCCAGCGGCTGCGCGAGATCTCCGGCGTGGTGCCCTCGATCCAGGCCTATCCCCCGGGCTGCCGCTTCAATCCGCGCTGCCCGCGGGCGACCGATGTCTGCCTGTCGGTGCCGCCGGACATCACGCCCCTGCCGGCCGACAGTCTCGTGCGGTGCCACCATCATGGCTGAGTCGTTGCTCCAGCTCGACGACCTCGCCGTTCATTTCAAGGTCGGCAGCACCTTCGCGGGCGGCATCCACACGCTGAAGGCGGTCGACGGCGTGACGATCGACGTCAAACCCGGCGAATGCCTGGGCCTGGTGGGCGAATCGGGCTGCGGCAAGTCCACGCTCGCGCTCGCCATCATGGGGCTGATCCCGCCGACGCGCGGCCACGTCGCCCTCGACGGGCGCGACCTCAGCGAGCGCGAGCGGCTGGAAACCGCGCGCACCGTCCAGATGGTCTTCCAGGACCCTTACGCCTCGCTCAATCCGCGCCAGACGGTGCGCCGCACGCTGGCCGATCCGCTGCGCATCCACGGCGTCACCGACAAGGCCGAGGTCGAGGCGCGCGTCGCCGACATGCTCGCCCGGGTGGGCCTGCGGCCCGAGCATGCCGACCGCTACCCGCACGAATTCTCCGGCGGCCAGCGCCAGCGCATCGGCATCGCCCGCGCGCTGATCCTGAAGCCCAAGCTGGTGATCTGCGACGAGCCGGTTTCGGCGCTCGACGTGTCGATCCGCGCCCAGATCATCAACCTGTTGCTCGAGCTCAAGGACGAGCTCGGGCTCGCCTACATCATGATCAGCCACGACCTCGGCGTGGTCGAGCACGTCAGCGACCGCGTGGCGGTGATGTACCTCGGCCGCATCGTCGAGCAGGGCGGCTGGCAGGAGATCTTCGAGGATCCGCGCCATCCCTACACGCGCGCCCTGATCGCCGCGATCCCCGACCCGTTCCAACGCGCCGCCGTGCCGGCGCGCGCCAAGGCCAAGGGCGAGATCGCGAGCGCGCTCGCCCCGCCGCCGGGCTGCCATTTCCATCCGCGCTGCCCGCTGAAGGCCGACATCTGCGTCTCCCAGGATCCGCCGCTCGAGGCGATCGCGGCAGGCCATCGCGCCGCCTGTCATTTCCGCGACCGCAGCGGCTGACATGCTCGCGCGCGTCGTCGTCGAAGGCGGTGCGATCGTCCACGAGGAAGGCGACCGGTCCGACGTGCCGTGGTGGAGCGTCACCAAGACGGTGATCGCCGCCGCCGCCCTGGTGCTGGTCGGCGAAGGCCGGCTCGATCTCGACGCGCCCCTGCCCGGCCGTCCCTACACGCTGCGCCTGCTGCTGCAACACCGCGCCGGCCTGCGCGACTATGGCGGCGTGGTCGCCTACAAGCAGGCCGTGGCACGGCACGAGGCGGCCTGGCCGCCCGAGGTGATGCTCGAGCGCGCCAGGGCCGATCAGCCGGCCGGCGAACCCGGCACGGCGTTCGGCTACTCGAACATCGGCTACTTCTTCGTCCGCGAGATCGTCGAGCGCGCGGCCGGCGCGCCGCTGGGCCCGGCGCTCGACCGGCTGGTGTTGCAGCCGCTGGGCATTGCCGGCGTGCGGCTGGCGACCGGCCGCGGCGAGCTCGCCCCCGACTACGATTCTCGCTGGGTGTATCACGGCTCCCTGATCGGTCCGCTGGCCCGGGCCGCGCTGTTCATGGATGGCCTGCTGTCCGGCCGGCTGCTGCGGCCCGACCTGCTGACGGCGATGCTCGAGCGCGTGCCGATCGGCGACCTGCCCGAGGGACTGTTCTGGAAGAGCGCCGCTTACGGCCTGGGCATCGCCGGTGGCCGGGCCGAGGCCGGGCCCGAGCTCATCGGCCATACCGGCGGCGGTCCGGGCAGCACCGTCGCGGTCTATCGCGGCAGCCGCCGGACTGCAGCTACCTTCGGCCGCGATGAAGATCAGATGACCGTCGAGCAAAGCTGCGAGGCAATGCTTATCTAACCGCCATGACCCCCGCCGAAACCGATCGCCTCGTCGCCTGGCTTGTCCGCCGCGGACTGGAAGGAACCGGAGAGTCCGACCTGCTGCGGCTGTTCTGCGAGAAATGCGGCGCCGCCGGCCTGCCGGTCAATCGCGGGCTGATGTTCATGGACACGCTGCATCCGGTCCACGAGGGCCGCATCTTCTTCTGGCGCAACGACGGCGGCGAGGACGCGGGCCCCGTGCGCGACTACGGCCCCAGCAACCAGGGCGAGATGGCGGCCGCCTGGCAGCGCAGCCCGTTCTTCCATCTGCTGCAGACCGGCGGCGAGGAGCTGCGGCGGCGCATCGGCTTCGGCGATGCCGCCGACTACGTGATCATCCAGGAGATGAAGGACGCCGGCCACACCGACTACGTGCTGTTCGTCCATCGCTTCGCGGCCGAGGGCACGATCGGCGAGATGGACTGCTTCTATTCGGCATGGTCGACCAAGCATGCCGACGGCTTCACCGAGGCCAACATCGAGGCGTTGCGCAGGCTCGCACCGGCGCTGGGGCTCGCGGCCAAGAGCGCGTCGCTCGCGCGCATCGCCGGCACGCTGGTCGACGTCTATCTCGGCCGCGACGCCGGCCAGCGCGTCCTGCAGGGCCGCATCCAGCGCGGCATCGCCGACCGCATCGAGGCGGTGCTGTGGTTCTCCGACCTGCGCAGCTTCACCGCCATCACCGACACCGCGCGGCCGGTCGAGATCATCCCGCTGCTGAACGACTATGCCGAGGCGGTGATCACCTCGATCCACCAGGAAGGCGGCGACGTGCTGAAGCTGATCGGCGACGGCACGCTGGCGATCTTTCGCGCCGACGACCGCGGTACCGCCTGCGTCAGCGCGTTGCGCGCCGAGGCGGAGATGCGCCGCCGCGTCGCCGAGCTCAACGACCGCCGCAAGGCGGCGGAGCGGCCGACCACCTCGGTCTATGTCGGCCTGCATGTCGGCGCGGTGTTCTACGGCAATATTGGCAGCGTCGATCGACTCGACTTCACGGTGGTGGGACCGGCGGTCAACGAGACCAGCCGCATCGCCTCGATGTGCCGCTCGGTCGACCGGCCCCTGCTGATCTCCTCCGCCTTCGCTTCGGCCCTGCCGGAGGCCGAGCGCGCGACCCTCGTGTCGGTCGGGCGTTTCGCACTACGCGGCGTCGGGCGGGCTCAGGAGCTTTACACTCTCGATCCGGAAAACCTCTTGAATCGCCGGTAAAAATTCCGCGTCCCGGCTTGCCCTGCATCGCGGCACATGCCTACGATGCCGCATAAGAAAATGCTTGCCCAAAGCGGCAGCGTCCTCGGGAGGAAATGATGGCTCACACTAAGCGTCGTAGCGTGATTAAGCTTGCCGGCAGCGCGGCTGCCGTGGCGTCCACCGGCATGGCGGGCATCCTCGCTTCCGGTCGGACACCGGCCTTTGCGCAGCAGAAGACAGTCCATTGGTTGAAGTGGGTCGATTTCGTTCCCGCGACCGATCAGATGTTCAACAAGGAGATGATGCCGGCGGCCGAGAAGGCGCTGGGGATCAAGATCAAGCTCGAGACCGTGAACGGCAACGACCTGCAGCCGCGCATCACCTCGGGTATCCAGTCGGGCGCCGGGCCCGACATCATCATGTCGTTCAACAGCTACACCCATCTCTACGCCAACAGCGTGGTCGACCTCAGCGATCTCGCCGAGGACGTCGGCAAGCGCGAGGGCGGCCTCTACAAGTATGCCCGCGCCATCTGCTCCGACGGCAAGATGTTCATGGGCATGCCCTGGGCGGTGATCGGCGGCATGATCGCCTATCGCAAGTCGTGGCTCGACGAGGTCGGCGCCACCAAGTTTCCCGACACCTGGGAAGGCTATCGCGACGTCGCCAAGAAGCTGAAGGCCAAGGGCCGGCCGTTCGGCCAGACGCTCGGCCACACCTTCGGCGACGCGCCGGGCTTCACCTATCCCTACCTGTGGTCGTGGGGCGGCAAGGAGGTCGAGGCCGACGGCAAGACCGTGGTGATCAACACCAAGGACACCGTCGAATCGGTGAAGTTCATGCAAGGCCTCTGGAAGGACGGCATGGACGAAGGCGGCCTCGCCTGGGACGACACCAACAACAACCGCGCCTTCCTGTCACAAACCATCTCGGCGACCCTGAACGGCGCCTCGATCTACATCGAGACGCTGCGCAAGCCCGACCAGTACCAGACCGCCTCGGGCAAGCCGATGAACACCGACATCCTGCACGCGCCGCTGCCCAAAGGCCCGGCCGGGCAGTTCGGCTTCCATCTGCTGCAGTCCAACATGATCATGAAATACTCGAAGAACCAGGATGCGGCGAAAGAGTTCCTGAAGTACCTCCACACCGAGGCCAACTACCGCAAGTTCTTCGAATCGCAGAAAGGCTTCGCGACGCCGTGCACGGCGAAGTGGGAAACCGACAAGCTCTGGGACGTCGATCCAGTGATGACGCCTTACAAGGTTGCGGCCAAGCTCGGCCAGGCGCCGGGCTTCGCCGGCCCGCCGAATGCCAAGGCCCAGGAAGGCCTCAGCAAGTACATCATTACCGACATGTACGCCAAGGCGGTCCAGGGCATGCCGGCCGAGGAGGCCGTCAAGTGGGCCGAGACGGAACTCAAGAAGGTCTACACCTGAGCCGCCGGTCGTCGCGTAGCTGAAAAGGAGCGTCTATGGCAGTGACCGCCGTCGCGGGCGTGGGCGCCCGCCCAACGCCGCGACTGCGGCGCCTGGAGGACGAGCGTTGGCTCGCCATGGCGCTGCTCTTCCCGACCGCCCTGCTGCTCGGGCTGTTCATCGCCTACCCGTTCATCGAAGGCGTGCTGCTGTCGCTGACCAGCCAGCGGGTGGGCATCCCCGGCAAGTGGGTCGGGCTCGATAACTTCGTCAAGGTGTGGAACGACTCGATCTTCCGCACCTCCGTCTGGAATACCTTCTGGTACACAGCCGTCACGACGGTGTTCAAGCTGGCGCTCGGCCTGTGGCTGGCGCTGCTGCTCAACCGGCACTTCAGGGGCAAGGCGATCGTCCGCGCCTTCATCCTGCTGCCGTTCATCATCCCGACGGTGCTCAGCACCTTCGCCTGGAAGTGGATGTTCGACCCGACCTTCAGCGTCATCAACTGGGCGCTGTTCCACATGGGCATCATCACCCAGCGCATCAACTGGCTGGGCGATCCCGACCTCGCCATGACCTCGATCATCGTGGTCAATATCTGGCGCGGCGTGCCGTTCTTCGCCATCAGCCTGCTGGCCGGCCTGCAGACCATCAGCCCCGAGCTGAACGAGGCGGCGGCGATCGACGGCGCGCGGCCGTGGAAGCGATTCTGGTACGTCACCTGGCCGCTGCTGCTACCCGTCACCATGGTGGTGATGCTGTTCTCGGTGATCCAGACCTTCGCCGACTTCCAGCTGGTCTACGTCATGACCGGCGGCGGCCCGGCCAACGCCACCCACCTGTTCGCGACCTACGCCTACCAGATCGGCATCGGCACCGGGCTGCTCTCGGAGGGTGCGGCGATCTCGCTCGCCATGTTCCCGTTCCTGTTCCTGATCGTGGTGGTGCAGCTCTTGTACATCCGCCGTGTGGAGACACGCTGATGATCGGCCGTGCGGAGATGGGCAAATGATTGAAGGTGCGCTTTGGCGGAAGTGGGTGTTCTACAACATCCCGCTGATCCTGTTCGTCTTCGTGCTGCTCTTCCCGTTCTACTGGATGATCATTACGACCTTCCGGCCCGACGGCGAGCTCTACCGGCCGTGGAACGCGGTCAACTACATGCCGTTCTGGACCAACAATCCGACGCTCGAGCACATCAAGTACCTGTTCGAGGAGACCAACTTCGGCCGCTGGATGATGAACACCATGTTCATCGCCACCATCTCGACGCTGATCTCGCTGTTCTGCGGCGTGCTGGCGGGCTACGCCCTGGCGCGGCTCAACTTTCCCTATGCCGGCAGCCTCGGCACCGTGATCTTCGTCACCTACCTGGTGCCGCAGACCCTGCTGTTCATCCCGCTCGCCCAGATCATCCGCAACTTCGAGCTCGGCGACACGCCGTGGTCGCTGATCCTCACCTATCCGACCTTCCTGATACCGTTCTGTACCTGGTTGATGATGGGCTACTTCAAGGCGATCCCGAAGGAGCTCGAGGAATGCGCCCGCATCGACGGCGCCTCGCGCTGGAAGGCGATGGTCTACATCATCATCCCGGTCGCGGTGCCGGGCATCCTTTCCTCCGGCATCATCGCCTTCACGCTGAGCTGGAACGAGTTCATCTACGCCCTGGTCTTCCTGTCGTCGCCCGACCAGAAGACCGTGCCGGTCGGCGTGACGTCGGAGCTGATCCGCGGCGACGTCTTCTTCTGGGGGCCGCTGATGGCGGGCGCGCTGCTGGGCTCGATCCCGGTGGCGATCGTCTATTCGTTCTTCGTCGAACATTACGTCTCGGGCCTCACCGGCTCGGTCAAGGGGTAGCGCAGTCATGGCCGAGGTCACCCTCAGCAAACTCAACAAGTTCTTCGACACCACGCACGTGGTGAAGGACGTCGATCTGCAGATTCGCGACAAGGAGTTCATGGTTTTCGTCGGGCCGTCGGGCTGCGGCAAGACCACCACGCTCCGCATGATCGCCGGCCTCGAGGCGGTGAGCAGCGGCGACATCCGCATCGAGGACAACCTGGTGAACGAGGTCCCGCCGATGGACCGCGACATCGCCATGGTGTTCCAGAACTACGCGCTCTACCCGCACATGAGCGTCGCCTCCAACATGGCTTTCGGCCTGAAGATGCGGAAGTTTCCGCGCGACCAGATCGAGGAGCGCATCAAGCGCGCCGCCACGATCCTGGGCATCGAGAACCTGCTCGCTCGAAAGCCGCGCCAGCTCTCGGGCGGCCAGCGCCAGCGCGTGGCGCTCGGCCGCGCGATCGTGCGCGATCCCAAGGTGTTCCTGTTCGACGAGCCGCTCAGCAATCTCGACGCCAAGCTGCGCGTCCAGATGCGGGTCGAGCTCAAGAAGCTGCATGAGCGGCTGGCCGTGACGTCGATCTACGTCACCCACGACCAGGTCGAGGCGATGACGCTCGGCGACCGCGTGGTGGTGATGAAGGACGGCTGGGTACAGCAGGTCGGCGAGCCGCTCGAACTCTACAACCAGCCGGCCAACCGCTTCGTCGCGGGTTTCATCGGCTCGCCGGCGATGAACTTCGCCGAGGTCACGCTGGCCGACCAGGGCGGCAAGGTCGTGGCCGAAGCGCAGGGCCTCAGGATCGTCCTGCCCGACGAGCTCGCCGCCCGCGCCCGCACCAAGATGAACGGCGCCGGCACCCCGGCCACGCTCGGCATCCGGCCGGAGGACCTCCATGTCGCCGGCGCGGCCGATTCAGCCGACCATTGCTTCGACGTCAATGTCGAGGTGGTCGAGCAGCTCGGCTCGGAGATCCTGCTCGACAGCCGCGTCGGCTCCGCGTTGATGGTGGCGAGCATCGATCCGGCCGTGAAGGTGCGCGCCCACGACAAGCTTCGCCTGGCGCTCAAACCCGAGCGCCTGCATCTGTTCGATCCCCAGACCGAGATGGCGTACTGATGCTTTTCCTCACCTTCGCGGATTCCGCGAAGGTGAGGAAGTGATCACTATTTCGGGCCGGCCCAGCCTTCCAGTACGTCCCACTTGGCCTTGCGCTGCTCCTCGGCCGGCTTCTTGAAGTCGTGGCCGAACGGCGCGGTGTCGAACGAGCCGTAGGTCGGGTTGGCGATCACCAGCCATTCGCGGCCCCAGCGCTCCTTGCTCTCGTCGAACGCCTTCAGCCGCTCGGCCTCGCTGGTGCGGTAGCGGTCGTCGAAGTCTCCGAAATTGTCGCCGAAGCTCAGCAGGATGCGATAGTCCTTGGCGATCACCGTGCGGCGGGTGCCCTTGGCGCTGCCCCAGTCCGGCTTCTCGTTCTGCATCAGGAAGGTGTCGACGTTGCCGCCCATCGGGAAGCCGAGCTTCTCCATGTTCTCGCGCGTCGACTTCTCGACCTCGGCGCCGCGATTGGTGATGTAGAACACCTTCACGCCCTTGGACTCGGCGTACTTGGTGAACTCGACCGCGCCCGGGATCGCGCGCGACACCTGGGCGTCGCAGAACTCGTTCCAGGTCTTGGTGCTGAAGGTCTTGCCGTTCTTCATCATCCAGACCTGGTAGAGCGAGTTGTCGAGCACCGTCTCGTCGATGTCGAGCACGATGGCCGGCGGCAGAGCAGCGAAGTCGCCCTTCTGCTCGACCGGTGCCGCGGTCCACTTGCTGTCGGCCAGCGCCTGGTCGAGCCGCAGCCGGCCCAGCGCATAGACCGTCATTGCATTGCCCCTGTATTCGACCGCGCGCTGGGTCCACAGCGTCGCCAGCAGCATGTCGCTGGGCTGCGGGTCCTGCGCCCATGCTTGAAATGGGGCGACGCCCGTCGCGAGCGCGATGGTGATGGCGCCGAGCGCCAGCGTCCGTGTGATGATCATGCTGTCATCCCCTTCAACAGCTTTTCCTTGAGTGGCTCGTCGGCGAACGAGGTCTCGATCGCCGTGCGCGTGATCGTACGCAACGCTGCCGCGTCGAGACCGGCCTCGTCGTACTCGGTCCCGAGCGTAGTATGGAAAAAGGGCGGGTCGTCGGAATTCAGCGTGACGCGCACGCCCGCCGCGATCAAGCGATGCAGCGGATGGGCGTCGCGATTCCGGTACAGGCCGAGCGCCAGGTTGCTGCCGGGGCAGACCTCGAGCGCGATGCCTCGCCGGATCAGCTCATCGACCAGGCCGGGATCCTCGACCGAGCGCACGCCATGGCCGATGCGGCTCACCGGCAGGTCGCGAATCGCCGCCCGGACGCTCTCGGGCCCGCGCACCTCGCCGGCATGGACGGTGCAGCCGAGGCCCTTGTCGTGGGCGAGGCGATAGGCCGGTGCGAAGTCCGCCGGGCTGAATTTTCCCTCGTCGCCGCCCATGCCCAGCGCGACCACGTAAGGATGCGGCTCGGCCACGATCTGCTGCGCCAGCGCCAGCGCCCGGTCGGGGCCGAGGTGGCGGATGCAGACCGCGATGATGCGGCCTTCGATGCCGAAGTCGCGGCGCGCCCGGTCGATCGCCTCGACCAGGGCGCCCAGCCATACGGCATAGGCAATGCCCAGCGCCTTGGGCCGCTCGGGCGAGCAGAACATCTCGACATAGACCGCGCCCTCGGCGGCGGTGCGCTGCAGGTAGGAATAGAAGATGTCGCCGAAATCGCGCGCCGTGCGCAGCACGCCGCACACCCGGTCGTAGGCGTCGAGGAAGCTCAGAAAGTCGGTCCAGGCGTAATGACCGTCCTTGCCGAACAGGCCGGCCGGCAGGTCGAGCCCGTTGCGCGCCGCCAGCTCGCGCGCGAGCTCCGGCGGCACGGAGCCCTCGAGATGGCAATGAAGCTCGGCCTTGGGGATCACGAGAAACCTCTCAACGGAAAGTCCGGCCGTTGCAACCAGTTGTCGGCACTATACGCGGCGCGGCGGTCGATCAGATGCAGCGCATAGGCGTGCCGCGGCCGCGCCGAGCGGTTGGCGCTGCTGGCATGCGGCAGCAGACCATGCAGCACCACCAGGGTGCCGCGGCGGACCTCGATCGGCGTCGGCGGGGTCGTGGGCCACGGCGTCGAATCGACGGTCTCCATCGCCGTCCCCTCGCCTGCGCGCCGAAAGCGCTGGCGCAGGGGTCCGCGATGGGCGCCGGCCAGCGCCATCAGGCAGCCGTTCTCGCGGTCGGCATCGTCCAAGGCGATCCAGAAGCCGGTGACGGTGATGGGCGTGGTGTGCAGGAAGGTCGCATCCTGATGCCAGCCGACCTCGCCGCCGATGCCCGGATTCTTGAAGATGTACATCGACTGCAGCAGCAGCGGATCGGCCAGGCCGATCTCGCGCGCCAGCGCGGCGAGCTTCGGCTGGCGCGACACGCGCGCGAACACAGGATCGAGGTCATGCAGCGCGTGGCCGATCTTGTTGAGCTGGTCCGGCGCCTCCGCCTCGAAGAAGAAGCGGACGGCGCCGCCCGACTCGAGGAAGTAGCGGTCGCGCGCATGCCCCTGGTCGCGCGTCGAGAAGATGGTGCGCGTCCGTCGGGGATCGACGCCCGCGGCCAGCTCGGCCGCCCGCGCCTGCAACGCGTCGCAGTCCGCCGCCGGCAGGAAGTCCGGCACCGCCAGGAAGCCGTCGCGCGCATAGTCGGCGTTCATCCGGCCAGCTCTTCGATGACGACACGATCGATCACCGCCGGCTTGGCCGGCGGCGGCAGGTTGCCGATACGAATGGCCCGCCGCACGCGCGCGATCGCCTCGTCGGCGTCCGCCTCGCTCGCCGCATGGACCACGCAGAGCGGGCTGCCCGGGCGCACGGCGGTGCCGATCTCGATCATCTCGGAGAGGCCGACCGACGGATTGATGGCATCGTCGGCATGGGCGCGGCCGCCGCCCAGCGCCACGACGGCGATGCCGACGTCGCGCGCGTTCATGCCGACGACGAAGCCCGGATGCTCGGCGGTGCAGGGCCTGATCGCCGGCGCCCGCTCCAGATAGCGCGCCGGCTGGTCCATGAAATCGTTCGCCCCGCCCAACGCGGAAACCATCTGCGCGAACTTCTCCGCGGCGCGGCCGTCTTCGAGGGCCGCCTCGGCGCGCGCCCGGCCGGCGGCGGCGCTCGGCGCGAGATCGCCAAGGGCCAGCATCTCGCCGGCCAGCGCCATCACCACCTCGTGCAGCCGGGGGTCGCGCACGCCCTCTCCCTTGAGATAGGCGACCGTCTCCATCACCTCGAGCGCATTGCCGACCTCCCGGCCCAGCACGCGGTCCATGTCGGTGATCAGCGCCGCGGTCGAGAGCCCGGCCTGGTTGGCGGTGTAGACCAGGCCAGCCGCCAGGGTGTCGGCCATCGGCTGGGTGTCGCAGAAGGCGCCCGAGCCGCACTTCACGTCCATCACCAGCCCGTCGAGGCCGGCGGCGATCTTCTTGGACAGAATCGAGCTCACGATCAGGGGAATCGATTCGACGGTCGCGGTGACGTCGCGCACGCCGTAGAGCCGCCGGTCGGCCGGTGCGAGATCGTTGGTCTGGCCGATGATGGCGCAGCCGACCTCGCGCACGACCTTGCGGAAGGTCGCGATGTCGGGCTGCACGTCGTAGCCCGAGATGGCGGAGAGCTTGTCGAGGGTGCCGCCGGTATGACCCAGCCCGCGGCCGGAGATCATCGGCACGAAGCCGCCGCAGGCGGCGACGATCGGGGCCAGCATCAGGCTCACCTTGTCGCCGACGCCGCCGGTCGAATGCTTGTCGAGGATCGGTCCTGGCAGATCTGTTTCGTTCCAGTCGAGCGTGACGCCGGATGTCGCCAGGCCCAGGGTCATCGCCGTAAGCTCGGCCGACGTCATGTTGCGGAAGAACACCGCCATGGCGAAGGCCGCGACCTGGCCCTCGCTCAGGCTGCCGTCGGTGATGCCGCGGGTGATGAAGGCGATCTCCTGGGCTGAAAGCTCGGCGCCGTCGCGCTTCTTGCGGATGATCTCCTGCGGCAGCATGCGCTCAAGAGTAGCCTTCGAGGAAGCGCCGCAACAGCCGGCTCAAGTCCGCCGAGGCTGAATTGGCCGTGGTGATCGTCTGCTCGTGGCCGATGCCGCCCGGCACCATGCCGGCGGCGTAGTTGGTCATCACCGAGACGCCGGCGACTTTCATCCCGGCATGGCGGGCCACGATGGTCTCGGGCGCGGTCGACATGCCGACGGCGTCGGCGCCCAGCGTGCGGGCGGCGCGGATCTCGGCCGGCGTCTCGAAGCTCGGGCCGTTGAACCAGATATACACGCCGGTGTGCAGGGTAATGCCGAGCGCCTTCGCCGCCGCTGCGAGCTGCTGCAGCAGCGCCGGGTCGTAGGCATCCACCATGTCGACGAAGCGGCGGTTGGGATGGCCGAACAAGGGGTTGACGCCGGTGAAGTTGATGTGGTCGGCGATGCCCATCAGCGCGCCGGGCGGCATGTCCATCCGCAGGCTGCCGGCGGCGTTGGTCAGCACCAGCGTCTCGCAGCCCAGCGCGGCCATGGTCTCGACGGGCAGCCGCATGCCGTCGGCCTTGCCGAACTCGTAGTAGTGGGTGCGGCCGCGCAGCACGGCGACCGGCAGCGCCCCGACCTTGCCGAGCCGCAGTTGGCCGGCATGGCCGCGCACCGTCGGCTGAGGGAAGCCCGGCAGCTCGGCATAGGGGATGTCGGCCACCGGCTCGACCTCGTCGGCGAAGCTGCCGAGGCCGGTGCCGAGCACGACCGCGACCCGGGGTCTGAAGCCCGGCGCTCGGGCAGCGATGGCGTCGACCGGGTTCATCCGAGGGGGGCTCATGCGAGATGGTGCGGGCCGAAGGACATCGGCAGCAGCGTGCCGAGCGTGACGGTGCGATGCACGCCGTCGGGGCCGCAGAGATGAATCCTGAGGTCGTCGTCGGCGAACTCGCGCAGCTTCTGTCGGCAGCCGCCGCAGGGCGTGACGACCTCGGGACCGGGGCCGATCACGGCGCATTCCAGGACGCGGCGTTTCCCGGCCGCGACGAGGGCGGCGATGGCCACCGCCTCGGCGCAAAGGCCCTGCGGGTAGGCGGCGTTCTCGACATTGCAGCCGCCGTGGATGCCGCCGTCCTCGTCGCGCACCGCGGCGCCGACATGGAACTTCGAGTAGGGCGCATAGGCACGCACCATCATGGTGCGGGCGAGCCGCACGAGGTCGTCCATCTCAATGCTCCTTCTCGTAGGGCTGGCCGATCGCCTTGGGCGCCACGGCGCGGCCGATGAAGCCGGCCAGCAGGAACACCGTGAGAAGATACGGCAAAGCCTGGATCAGCTGCACCGGCACTTCGCCGACACCCGGCACGCGCACCCCCTGCAGGCGGATCGCCACGGCATCGAGCAGGCCGAACATCAGGCAGGCGCCTAATGCCGGGAACGGCCGCCACTTGCCGAAGATCACCGCCGCCAGCGCGATGAAGCCCTGCCCCGCCGTCATGTCGCGGCTGAAGCCGGCATTCTGGGCGATCGCGATGTAGGCGCCGGCCAACCCCGTGAACAGGCCGCAGATCAGCACCGCGCGGTAGCGCAGCCAGGGCACCGAGATGCCGGCGGTGTCGACCGCCAGCGGCACCTCGCCGACCGCGCGCAGCCGCAGGCCGAAGCGGGTGCGGCTGACGATCCACCAGGTCAGCGGCACGGAGAGCAGCGCGGCATAGACCAGGATGTTGTCGCCGGCGTTGGGGAAGAACAGCGGCAGCAGGCGCTCGCTCCTGGCGTCGAGCGCCGGCGTCTGGCCGCCGCGCTGGAACCAGGCATTGCCCCAGACGATGGTGAGGCCGGCGGCGATGATGTTGATGGCGACACCGCTCACCACCTGGTTGCCGCGATAGGTGATGCAGGCGAGGCCGTGCAGCAGCGCCATCACCTCGGCCGCAGCGATCGCGGCGGCGACGCCCCACCACGCCGAATGGGTGACCGCGGCGACGGCGGCGGCGAAGAAGGCCGCCATCAGCATCTTGCCCTCGAGCCCGACATCGATGATGCCGCTGCGCTCGGAGAACAGCCCGCCCATCGCGGCGAGGATCAACGGTGTCGCCACGCGCAAGGTCGCGGCGGCGGTGGGGAACAGGAGCGCGAACGGATCGTCCATCACGCCCGCCTCATGAGGGGCGCCGCAACGCGAACAGCATCTGCAGCCACGGCCGCGGCAGCTGCACCAGGGCGCCGGAGAACAGGATCACCAGGCCCTGGATCACCACCACCATCTCGCGGGTGATGGTCGGGATCTCGAAGGCGAGCTCCGCCCCGCCCTGCTGCAGGATGCCGAACAGCAGCGCGGCCAGCGCGATGCCGAGCGGATGGTTGCGCCCCATCAGGGCAACCGCGATGCCGGCGAAACCGTAGCCGGCCGGGAAGTCGAGCACGATGCGATGATGCACGCCCATCAGCTCGTTGACGCCGACGAAGCCCGCCAGCCCGCCGCTGATGCCCATCGCCACCATGGTCATGCGGCGCAGGTCGGTGCCGGCATAGACCGCCGCCTCGGGATTGTGCCCCATGGTGCGCAGCGCATAACCCCACGGCGTGCGCCACAGGAAGATCCAGACCGCAAGGCAGCAGACGAGCGCCAGCCCGAGCGACAGGTTGAGCGCATTGCCCTGCATCGCCGGCAGGAAGGACGACGGCTCGAAGTTGCGGCTCTGCGGCGTCATCGAGCCCGGCGCGATCAGCACGTTCACCATCAGGTAGACCATCAGCGCCGCGGCGACGAAGTTGAACATGATGGTGGTGATGACGATGTGGCTGCCGCGCCAGGCCTGCAGCCAGGCCGGCACCGCCGCCCAGGCCGCGCCGAACAGCGCCGCGGCGAGGATGGCGATCGGGATCATCGCCCAGGCCGGCAGGTACCGGTCGAGCGCGAGGATGGCCAGGCCACAGCCCAAGCCGCCGATATAGGCCTGCCCCTCGCCGCCGATGTTGAACAGCCCGCCATGGAACGCCACCGCCACCGCCAGCCCGGTGAAGATGAAATTGGTGGCGTAGTAGAGCGTGTAACCGATCGATTCCGGCGAGCCGAGCGCGCCCACGACCAGAAGACGGAGCGCATGGAACGGATCGACGCCGTTGATCCGCACGATGATGCTGACGGTCACGAAGGCGAGCGCGATGTTGATCAGCGGCAGCAGGACGATGTCGGCCCAGGCGGGCAACGGGCGCCGCGGGTTCCTCACCCTTCGGCTCCGCTCAGGGCGGGCGCGGCCTTGGCTCCCGCCATCATCAGGCCGAGCGTGCGCTCGTCGGCGCCGCCCTCGACCTCGCCGACGATGCGGCCGGCGAACATCACCAGGATGCGGTCGGCCAGCGACAGGATCTCGTCGAGCTCGACCGACACCGCCAGCACGGCGCAGCCGGCGTCGCGGCTCCTGACCAGCTCGCGATGGATGAACTCGATGGCGCCGATATCGACGCCGCGCGTCGGCTGCCCGACCAGCAGCACCTTGGGCTCCTGCGCCATCTCGCGCGCCAGCACCAGCTTCTGCTGGTTGCCGCCGGAGAAGCTCGACGAGCGCAGGCCGGGCACCTGCGGCCGCACGTCGAAGCGCTCCATCAGCCGGGCACAATGGGCGCCGACCGCGGGCACGCTCAGCAGGAACCGGCGATTGAACTGCGGCTGCTCGTGATAGCCCAGGATCGCCGTCTCGGACGCGCGGAAGGCTGCGACCATGCCCTGGCGCAGGCGGTCCTCCGGCACGTGGGCGAGGCCGAGATCGCGCATCTCCGCGGGATCGCCGGGATGCCGGGCATCGATGGTGCGGCCGCAGACGGTGAGCGTGCCGGTCGAGGGCGGGCGGATGCCGGCCAGCACCTGCAGCAGCTCGGTCTGGCCGTTGCCGGAGACGCCGGCGATGCCGACGATCTCGCCGGCGCGCAATTCGAGGCTGACGTCGTCGAGCAGGCGCACGCCGCGCGCGTCGACCAGGCCGAGATGCCCGGCCTCGAGCCGCACCTCGCCGCGCCGCGGCGGCGCCTTTTCGAGCTGCAGACGGACCTTGCGGCCGACCATCAGCTCGGCCAGCTCCTCGGCGTCGGTGTCAGGCGTCGCACGCTCGGCCACCATCCGGCCCTGGCGCATGACGTAGACGCGGTCGGTCGCCGCCATGATCTCGCGCAGCTTGTGGGTGATCAGCACGATGGTGACGCCGCGCGCCTTGAGCGTGGCGAGGATGCGGAAAAGCCGGTCGGTCTCCTGCGGCGTCAGCACGGCCGACGGCTCGTCGAGGATCAGGATGCGGGCGCCGCGGAACAGCACCTTCAGGATCTCGACCCGCTGCTGCTCGCCGACCGACAGGTCGGCCACCCGCGCATCGGGATCGACGGCGAGGCCGTAGTCGCGCTCGAGCCGCTCGAGCTCGGCCCGCGCCGCCGCCAGGCCCCCAGCCAGCAATGGCCCGCCCTCGGCGCCCAGCACCACGTTCTCCAGCACGGTGAAGCCGTCGATCAGCATGAAGTGCTGGTGCACCATGCCGATGCCATGGGCGATCGCGGCATGCGGGCTGTCCATGCGCACCGGCTGGCCGTCGACGCGGATCGTCCCGGCATCGGCGTGATAGAGCCCGTAGAGGATGCTCATCAGCGTCGACTTGCCGGCGCCGTTCTCGCCGATGATGCCGGTGATGGCGCCCTTCTCGATCGCCAGCGACACGCCGCGCACGGCGTGGACGCTGCCGAACGACTTGTCGATGCCCTCGAGCGCGATCGCCGCGGTCACTTGCAGGCGTTGTTGCTCATGTAGTCGTGGACGGTGATCTTGCCGGCGATGATATCGGCCTTGGCCGCCTCGACCTTGGCCTTCATCTCGGGCGGGACCAGCTTCTCGTTGTACTGGTCGTACGCCCAGTCGACGCCGCCTTCCTTGAGGCCCAGCACCGAGACGTCGCCGCGCCAGGAGCCGCCCTGCATCGCCTTGAAGCTGTTGTAGGCGGCGACATCGACCCGCTTGATCATCGAGGTCAGCATCGTGCCGGGATGCAAGTAGTTCTGGTTGGAATCGACGCCGATCGCGAGCTTGCCACGATCCTTGGCGGCCTGCAGCACGCCGGTGCCGGTGTTGCCGGCGGCGGCATAGACCACGTCGACGCCGCGGTCGAATTGCCCCTTGGCAAGCTCGGCGCCACGGCCAGGATCGTTCCAGGCGGCGGGCGTGGTGCCGGTCATGTTGGCGATCACCTCGGCCGAGGGGTTGGCGTACTTCACGCCCTGCTCGTAGCCGCACTGGAAGCGGCGGATCAGCGGGATGTCCATGCCGCCGACGAAGCCGATCTTGCCGCTCTTGGAGGCCAGCGCCGCCAGCACGCCGACCAGGAACGAGCCTTCATGCTCCTTGAACACCACCGACTGTACGTTGGGCAGCTTCACCACCGAATCGATGATGGTGAAATGGGTGTTGGGGAACTCCTTGCCGACCTTCTCCAGGGCGACGGCCTGGGAGAAGCCCACGGCGATGATCGGGTCGTTGCCGCGCTGGGCGAAGCGGCGCAAGGCCTGCTCGAACTGGGTCTCGTTGCTGGGCTCGAAGTCGACGACGGCGATCTTGATCTCGTCGGTGAACTTCTTTGCGCCGTTGGAGACGCCCTCGTTGAAGGATTTGTCGAACTTGCCGCCATTGGCATAGACGATCGCCGGCTTGAGGGTAGTCTGCGCCTGGGCAATGGAGCCCATGGCGACCAGCGCGATCAGCGAAACCAGCAACCCTTTCATGAGGCCCCCTTTGGTTGTTGCGCCAAGTGTGGACCGGCCCGGCCTGCCGGTCTAGCCATCGTAGGACCGGCACGCGCCTTGCAGCCGCCGGCCCGGGAGGAACCATGGCCGACTACGACCTCGTCATTCGCAACACCACCATCGCCACGGCCGCAGATGTCGTGAAGGGCGATATCGGCATCACCGGCGGCCGGGTCGTGGCCCTCGGCGAGCGGCTGGACAGGGGCAGGGAGGAGATCGACGCGACCGGCCTGATCGCCGTCCCGGGCGGCATCGACGCCCATGTCCATTTCGACCAGGACACCGCCGACGGCTCGGTGTTCTGCGACGATTTCGAGAGCGGCAGCCGGGCCGCCGCGGCCGGCGGCACCACCACCATCATTCCCTTCGCCTACCAGAACAAGGGCCAGTCCCTGCGCGATGCGGTCAACAAGTATCACCGGCGCGCCGAGAACAAGAGCCTGATCGACTACGCCTTCCATGTGATCCTGAGCGACCCCAGCGAGAAGATCATGGGCCAGGATTTCCCCGCCCTGGTCGCCGACGGCTACACCTCGTTCAAGGTCTACATGACCTACGACGACGTGAAGCTCAGCGACCGCGAGATGCTCGACGCGCTCGCCGCCGCCCGCCGCGAGCAGGCGATGCTGATGATCCATGCCGAGAATTCCGACTGCATCGGCTGGCTGACCGAGCGGCTGGAATGGAAGGGCATGACGGCGGCCAAGTTCCACGCCGCCTCGCGGCCCTTCGTGGTCGAGCGCGAGGCGACGCACCGGGCGATCTCGCTGGCCGAGCTGCTCGACGTGCCGATGCTGCTGGTCCATGTCTCGGCCAAGGAGGCGATGCACGAGATCCAGCGGGCGCAGGCGCGCGGGCTCAAGGTCTACGGCGAGACCTGCCCGCAATACCTGTTCCTGAGCGAGGAGGACTTCGACAAGCCGGGCGACGAGGGCGCCAAGTGCGTCTGCTCGCCGCCGCCCCGGGCCGCGGACAACCAGGAGCACATCTGGACCGGCCTCAGCGCCGACACTTTCCATGTGCTGTCGTCCGACCATGCTGCCTTCAAGTACGACGACCCGCGCGGCAAGAAGCTGCCCGGCGCCGCCCAGAGCTTCCGCAAGATCCCCAACGGCGTGCCCGGCGTCGAGACCCGCCTGCCCCTGCTGTTCTCCGAGGGCGTCAACACGGGTCGCATCACCCTGCAGCAGTTCGTGGCCCTGAGCTCGACCAACGCGGCGAAGATCTACGGCCTGCATCCGCGCAAGGGCACCATCGCGGTCGGCGCCGACGCCGACATCGTGCTGTGGGATCCCAAGCGCAAGGTCAGCCTCACCAACTCCATCCTGCACCACAATTGCGACTACACGCCCTACGAGGGCCGCGAGCTGACCGGCTATCCGGTGATGACCCTGTCGCGCGGCGAGGTGGTGATGGAGGAGGCCAGGATGAGCGGCTCCGCCGGCCGCGGCCTGTTCCAGAAGTGCGACCGACCCGAGGCCGCCCGCCCGCGCGGCAAGCCGCTGATCGATCCCTCGATCTTCAGTTGAGCTAGTTCGCGGGCTGGTACTGCTCCATGAAGGCCAGCACCTCGGCCACCGGCAGGACATCGGCGTATTTCAGCGCCATATCGTAGAGGTTGGCGTAGTGCGGGCTTTCATGCTTGTCGGCCACGCACTCCTCCGGCACGACGGTGCGGTAGCTGCGCGACAGGCTGTCGAGCGCCGTCGCGCGCACGCAACCCGAGGTCGAGCCGCCGGTCACCACGACTGTATCGATCCGGTGGAATGTAAAAAGCGACGAAAGATTTGTTTCGAAGAAAGCGGAAGCCATTCGCTTGTTGATCACGATGTCGCCCGGCTCGATCTCGCAACGATCGTCGATCGCGGCGCGGCGCGAGTTGGCCTTGATGTTCTGCAGCGAATCGGGCGTGTTCGTCCGGGTGCCCCAGACGCCGCAATCCTCGCCCGACTCGAGATAGGACACGTAGGTCCAGACCACCGGGCAGCGATGGGTGCGGAACAGCCGGGCGAGCGCATTCACGTAGGCGATCTGGCGCGGGTCGGTTTCGTAGGCGGTGCCGAACTCCTCCGGCCGGGTATAGGCGTTCTGGAGGTCGACGTTGACCAGCGCCGGCTTGCGGCCGAAGCCGAAGCGGGCGCGCGTCGGGTTGGCCTTGAGCGCCTCGTAGAGCTCGCGGGCCGACAGGTTTGACCGCTCCATGAACCGCACCTCCGGATCGTCGACCGGCCCAGATGCGAATAGCGTGCCTCAGCCCGGGCCGTTCCCGACTGTCGTCCAGAAACCGGAGGCTGGCCAGCGCCGGCCGGCGCCGCGACCGGCATGGCGAGGTACGCATAGAGACGGGCGCCCGCCTCGTAGACGTCGCGCGCGGGCGTCACCTCAGCCGAACCGGCGGATCGAGTAGGGCTCCACCGGCAGACTGGTCGACTGGCCGGCGATCAGCTCGGCGGTGAGCTTTGACAGCACCGGTGCCAGCGTGAAGCCGTTGGAGCTGACGCAATTGTAGAAGCCCGGCCGGCCGGGCACCTCGCCCAGGATCGGCGCACGGTCGATGTTGACGTTCATGCCGGCCCAGATGCGGACCGCATGCAGGTCCTTGAGCGCCGGCACCGCGCGCGCCGCGATCCAGAGATTGCCCTCGATGCTGGCCCTGAGCGCCCGCGACAGCTTGTGCTTCTCGTCCAGCCCTGCCGTCCAGCCGCCGCCGATCATGAAGGCGCCCGACGCCATCTGCTTCAGGGTCAGATGCCGGCCGGCATAGGCGACCAGCCGCGTCAGCGTCGGCGGCGTCGGCTCGGTCACGATCATCTGGAGCGGCGCGCCGCGCACCGGGATGTCGACGCCGACCAGCTTCGCCACCTGGGCGGCCCACGGCCCGGCGGCATTGACGATCCGGCGGCAACGGATCTCGCCGCGGCTGGTCGTGACCTTCCACTCGTTGCCCTCGCGCTCGATCGCGGCCACGTCGGTGCCGCGCTGGAAGCGCGCGCCCAGCTCCTGGGCGCGGGTGACCACCGCATAGCTGGCGCGCAGGGGATTGATCTTGCCCTCGCCCGGGCACCATTCGGCGGCGATCGCCGTCTCGCCGATCGCCGGCTCCAGGCGGCGCAGCTCGTTGCCGTCGATCAGCTCGGCCTCGATGCCGCGGCTCTTCTCCAGCGCGATCTTGCCCTTGAGGAACGCGATGTCGCGCTCGCTCTCGCCCAGCATCAGGCCGCCGGTGATCATGATCTCGAGCTTGTCGCCGGTGTCGCGCTCGATTTCCTGCCATAGCTTCACCGAGGCCGGCCCCAGCGGCAGCGTGTCGGCGGCGCGGTTGCCGGCCGGCGGCGCGCCATCGACGAAGTCGAACGCCAGCAGCTGGACATGCAGGCTGCCGGCATTGGCACCGGAGGCCTGCAGGTTCAGGTCGTCGCGCTCGACGACCAGCGTGTCGATGCCTTCGTGCGCCAGCCAGTAGGCGACGCACGAGCCTGCGATGCCGCCGCCGATCACCAGGGTATCGACGGTCTCGCGCGACAGGGTACCAGTGTCGCGCGGCCGGGCCATGTCCGGCGGTACGAAGTCGGTGTGGCCGAGCCACTCCGGCTGCTCGACCGCCAGCGCGCGAATCGGCACCGGCTTGATCGGCGGGCGGGGCGCGAAGAAGTCGAACTCGCCCGGGTCGCCCGAGCAGATACGCGCCAGTACCGGCGCGCAGTAGCGGCCCTGGCAGCGGCCCATCCCGGCGCGGGTCGCGCGCTTCAGCGCCGCCGGCGTGTTGTAGCCGACGCGCACGTAAGCCCGCAGATCGCTCGCATTCACCTCCTCGCAGCGACAGACGAGCGTCGCATGGTCGATCGCACCGGCCTGCTGCGGCGCCGCCTCGAAGAGGTTCCACAGCGCGGTCTGGAACCGCTCGGCGCGCGCCAGCCGACGCCGGGCGCGGTTCGGCAGCGATGCCGCGAGCCCGAGGTCGCCGGCCACCGCCGCGGCCGCGATCGATCCGGCCGCCATCGCCGCCTGCGCGCCGCCGAAGCGCGCGCCGTCGCCGATCGCGAAGACCTCCGGCACGCTGGTGCGGCCGTCGGCATCGGTCACCGTCTCCATCGAGCCGTTGCCGCGCGCGACGAAGCGATGGGAGCAGCCCAACGAACGCGCCAGCTCGCTCGACGAGGTGAAGCCGTAGCCCAGCGCCACGATGTCGGCGTCGATGCCGAGATCGGCCGCCTCGACCCGCTGCACGCGGTCGTCGCCCAGGAGGCGCGTGACGCGGCGGCGCCAGTGGATCAGCGGCTTCAGCCGTGACACCAGGGACGCGCCCTGGACCAGCAGCCGCGGCCCGGCCCAGCCGGCGCGCAGGATGTCGGGCAGGCTGGACAGGGTCGGGGCGCGGGCCGATTCGAGCACCGCCACGACGTTGGCGCCGCCGTCGATCAGCTCGGCCGCGGTCTGCAGGCAGAGCGGCCCGTTGCCGGCGATCACGATGCGCCCGCCCGGCGCCACGCGATAGGAGCGCGCCAGGGTCTGCAGCGCGCCGACGGTCATCACGCCCGGCAGGGTCCAGCCGGGCACCGGCAGCGACTGCTCGTAGGCGCCGGTCGCCAGGACCAGGCGCTTGGGCCGGAACAGGGTCGAGCGGCCGCCGACGAGGGCGGCGACCTCGGTCGGCGAGAAGGCAGCCCATACCGTGGTGTCGTTCAGGATGTGGGCGCCCGCGCGCAGGGTCGCTTCATGCAAGGCGAAGCCCTGGCGGAACTGGCGGTCGAGCCGCTGGCGCTCGGCCACCTGCGAGGGCGCCAGCGGCTTGAAGTATTGGCCGCCGGCATGCGGCCGCTCGTCGGCGACGATGACGTTGGCGCCGGTCAGCGCCAGGTCGCGCGCTGCGGACAGACCGGCCGGCCCGGCGCCGACCACCAGCACGTCGCACGCCACTTCCTCGGCCGCGACGGCGTCGGCGCTATCGGAGGCGCCCGCAACCGGCTCCGACAGTATCTCCATGCCGGGCACGATCTTGGTCAGGCAGGCGCGCTGGCTGGGCCGGCCGTTGACCGTGACCAGACAGTCGAAGCAGGCGCCCATGCCGCAATACGGCCCGCGCGGCGCACCCGAGCGGGTGTGGCGCACCGTCACGATGTCGTTGGCGGCCAGGGCGGCGGCGACGGTCTCGCCGGGCAGCGCCTCGATCTCGGCGCCGTCGAAGCGGATACGAACCGGCGCGCCGGCCGGCCGCATGTCGGGATGCTTCAGGCGCATGGCGGATGGTTTACAACGCCCGGCCCGATCGCAACAGCCTCGGGCGAAGCGCCCGAACGATCAGCCGAGGTCCGGCACGACCCGCAGGCGGCCGCTGCGGCTCTTCGGCTTGGGCGTGATCACGATCTCGACGTCGTGGCCGAGCATGATCAGGAAGCGCATCAGCCGCTCGCTGGAGAAATGGACCAGCCGGTTGCTCATGATGGCCGACACCTTCGGCTGGTCGACGCCGATGATGCGCGCCGCGGCGTACTGGCTGAGGCCCTGCTGCTTGATCACCTTGCGCATCAGGGCGGCCAGCTCTTCCTTCGCCTGCTTCTCTTCCGGCGTGCCGTATACCGTACGTCTGGCCATCGTCCGCTCCCCCTCGCGTCACCATGCCTGACCCGGCATGGGCGTACAAGCCGCCGTCAACTGGGCCGCCGTCAATTGGGCCACCGTCAGCCGGGAAGCACGTAGCTGTAGCGCAGGTTCGACGGATCGCGGCCCGACCGCTCGTATTGCGACTTGATGGCAGCGAAGCGGTCGTCGCGCCACGCCGCCTTCTTCACGTCGTAGCGGTACATCTTCGCCGAGTTGCCGCCGAAGATCGCCTGCTTCACCGGCCCGTCGGCCGGGCCGAGCTCGGCATAGCCGTACTTCTTTCGCATCTCCTCGGGGATCTCGAGCCGGCGCAGACCCTCGATCTGCCATTGCGGCGCGCCGGTCCACAGTGCGTCGGTGCCCCACACGACGTGGTCGGTGCCGAGGCCCTTGATCAAGGTGCCCATCAGCGCCGCACAGAGTCGCGGCTCGACTACCGCGGTCATGGCGAACAGCTGGCCGAGATCGCCGTAGACGTTGCTGACGCCGTACTTGGCCGGGATGTCGGCGAGATCGCTGGTCCAGGCGATGCGGCCGGTGCGCTCGAACTCGGCCCAGGCATCCTCGGGCTTGCCGCCGACCCAGCGATAGGCCGAGTGGTAGATCACGAAGCGGATCTGCGGCCAGTCCTTCGCGGCCTTGCCGACGTCGTCGACGTTGGCGTAGGGCGTGAGATGCGGGAAGCGCTGCTCGACCGAGGGCGGATAGAGGCCCTTGTGGACGCAGACGATGTCGTAGCCTGCCTTCACGATCTTCTCGTAGAAGGGGTAGACCAGCTTCTCGTCGTCCATGCGCCACGGATGCTTCGACAGCTCCTTGTTGGTGTTGTCGCCGACCGTGTAGCCCTTCCAGGAATCGGGCTTCAGCGTGGCGATGGCGCGGTCGACCTCGTCCATCCAACCGTCATAGCCGGGCGTGAAGATCGCGTGGCTGAGGCAGCGGCGCGAGCCGGCGGCGTTGTTCACGCGGGTGCGGGCGTCGAGCTTCATGTCGTTGGTCAGGAACCAGTCGCGTGTGTCCTCCGACGGCGCACCGCTGATCAGCGCGACCTTGGTGTCGCTATCGAGATAGATCTCCTTGAACCAGTTCGGGTACTTGAGGTCGTCGACGGTCTGCGGCTTGCCGACCAGCTCGGGATTCCAGCCGGCCTTGCCGACCGTCTCGCGCATGCGCGCGAAGCCCGCCAGCCGCGTGTCGTCGCGCAGGAAGTGCGTGTGCACGTCCATGATGAACTGGTCCTTGAGACCATCGGCGCGCGCTTGCGCAAGATCGACGCTCTTGGCCTCGGCTTGCGAGACGCCGAACAGCGGGCCGTAGACCTCGTTCATCGCCGCGAAGGCCGCGGTCATTCCGGCGGCAGTCTGGAAGAAGCGGCGGCGCGACAGGCCGTTGCACCGGCCGTACTCGTCGCCGAGCGCGTTCATGCGCGCCTCGACCTGCTTCTGCCGCGCGGTCTGCGGGATCGGCAGGTACTCGTCGCTCGAGACCAGTCGGGTCGGAATGGGCGTGCCGCTGTCGACCTCGTGTGCGGGAACGAGCTGCTCGAGTTCCTCGTCGCTCAACAGGCCCATGATCGACCTCCGGTCTCTAGCGGAAGCGCGGCATCACCTTGGTCCAGAACGCCTCGATCGACTTCATCAGCACGGGATGCGGCACCAGGCTGTTGTAAGTGTAGCAGAACACCCAATCGACCGGCTGCCGCTTTTGCTGGGTTTCCATCGCCTTCAGCACGGTATCGACGGTGCCGACGTAGGCGTAGCCCAGGGCGATCACCTCCTCGGGCGTGGGAAACTTGCCGGTCTGCGGGTCCATCATGCCGCGCCGGAAGCCGAATGGCTCGAACCAGGCGCGGCCGGAGAACTGGCCGGAATCGCGCCACAGCGCCATCGCCTCAGCGTCCGATTCAGCGATGATGACATCGCGCAGCACGCCGACGCCCTGCCCCTTGGGCTTGCCCGACACCTCTGCATAGACGCTGTAGAGCTTCTCCTCGTAGACCGGGAGCATCGGCGGCAGGATCGGCGTGATTCCTTCCTGGGCACAGAAGCGCACCGTGTTCTCGGAGCTGGCGAAGGGCTGGAACAGCGGCGGATGCGGCTTCTGCAGCGGCTTCGGCACCACGCCGACTGAAGTGAGGATGCCGTTCTCGACGCCCCTGCCCCACTTGGCGGTGGTGTCGAGCGTCCATGGCGTCGGGCCGGCCGGCACCTTCCAGAACTTGCCGTCGAAGGTCAGCATCTCCTCGGTCCAGCACTTCTTGACGATGCGGAAGTTCTCCTCGAAGGCGAGCCGGTTGGCGTTGTCGATCTCGTCGTGCTGGTTGGGCAGCGCGCCGTGGATGCCATGGGTCTGCTGCGCCATGACATCGACCCAACGGCGCTGATAGCCGCGGGCAAAGCCGGCATTGGCGCGGCCGCCGGTCATGTGGTCGAGCATGGCGATGTCTTCGGCGACGCGGATAGGGTTCGACGCTGGCAGCACGATGCCGAGCTGGCCGACGCGGATGCGCTTGGTCTGCATCGCGAAGTAGAGGTCGAGCAGCACCGGGTTGTTGGAGAGCTCGAAGCCCTCGATGTGGAAGTGGTGTTCGGTGAAGGAGACCGAGTCGTAGCCGAGCGCGTCGCCGAGCTTTATCTGCTCCGTCAGCTCGCCCAGCATGCGCTGGTAGAAGTGCGGGTTCATGCCCGCCATGCCCTGCTCGATCTCCGCCCGGCTGGCGATGCTCGGCAGATAGAAAAGTGACGCCTTCACGCTCTATCTCCTCCCCATTGCGCAAGCCTCACCCTGAGGAGCGGCGCGAAGCGACGCGTCTCGAAGGGTGGGAACCCGCACCTTGCCTGTTGCCCATCCTTCGAGACGGCCGCTGCGCGACCTCCTCAGGATGAGGTGGTCCTTATGCCGATGGTGGCACGGTCCCGGGCTTTGGGTCGATGGGCAGGAGCTTGGAGAGGCCGAGCATCCTTTCGAACAGCGATGCGGCCTGCAGGAGCGCCGCTTCGCCGCGCGGCTTGCCGACGAGTTGTAGGCCGGTCGGGCGGCCCCACTGGTCGAAGCCGCAGGGGATGGCCAGCGCCGGGCTGCCGGTCACGGTGATGCCCGAGTTGAGCGTCGAACCCGACATGTAGTTGTCGAGCTTCTTGCCGTTGATCGTCGGGGGCGCCCGCAGGTTGACGTCGAACGCCGCGGTCGGCGCACTCGGCGTCACCAGCAGGTCGTACTTCTGGAAGAACTCGACCATGCGCCGGAACAGGGCGGCGCGCTCGCGCTCGGCCCAGGCGAGCTGGCTGGTGGTCTGCTTCAGGCCGAGCTCGGTGTTCCAGATGATGTCGGGCTTGATCTTGTCGCGCTGGTCCTTGAGCTGCAGCTCGCGGTCGACCACGAACTGCTGGCTGCGCAGCGCCATGAACACTTCGTCGACCGGACCGAAGTCGGGCGACTCCTCCTCGACGATGCAGCCCAGATCCTCGAATCGGCGCGCCGCCTTGGTGCAGATCTCGCGGATGTCGGCATCGAGCTCGAAGCGGCCGCCGAAGTCGGCCGTCCAGGCGACGCGCTTGGGCGCCACCGGATCGGCGACGGCGGCGCTGAACGACATGGCCGGCGCATCGAAGGTCATCGGGTCCTGCAGGCAGAGGCCCGACATGGTGTCGAGGAACAGCGCCAGGTCGGGGACGTTGCGCGCCATCGGCCCCTGGACGGACTGCGGCGACCAGAGATTGTTCGAGGTGCCGCGCGTCACGCGGCCGGGCGACGGGCGGATGCCGACGGTCGAGCAGTAGGTGCCCGGCCGGCGCAGCGAGCCGCCATGGTCCGAGCCGTGCGCCAGCCAGACCTCGCCGGTCGCCACCGACACCGAGCCGCCGCCGGTCGAGCCGCCGCAGGTCAGCGAGGTGTTCCAGGGATTGCGCGTGCGGCCGAACACCTCGTTGAAGGTGCTGCCGCCGGCGCCGAACTCGGGCGTGTTGGACTTGCCCATCACGATGCCGCCCTTGCGCTCGATGCGCTCGACCAGCGGATGCGACTTGGCCGGCACGTGGTTGGCGAAGATCGGCGAGCCGTAGGTGGTGCGTACGCCCGCGACGTCGGTGAGGTCCTTGATCGAGACGGGCAGGCCCGCGAGCCAGCCTGCTTCGCCGGAAGCTTCGCAAGCTGCGCCGCCCGCCATGATGCGTTTCGCGTGGTCGCGCGCGCGGTCGAGGCAGAGCGTCGGCATGGCGTTCACCGCAGGCTCGACCTCTGCCATGCGCTTGGCGGAGGCCTCGACGAGGTCGAGAGGGCTGATCTCCTTCTTCTTCAGTCGCGCGACAGCCTCGCCGGCGGTCATCTTCCAGAGCTCGTCACGCGACATCGAGATAGTCCTCCCACAGATCGAGATAGACGGCGTCGCCCGGATTGGCCGCCTCGCCCCACAGCTCGCGCGCCGAGAAGCGCACGGTGTACAGATACTGCGGATTCTCGCCCAGGAACCTGGCATTGGAATCGGGAAAGACGTGCGCGCCGTGGTCGCGCTCGATCATGCCCCGCCGGCCTCGCACGTAGCGCGGCAGCCGCGTGTGGCCGGTCGGATTGATCTCGCGGGCGCGCACCGCCTGGCCCGCCGCGAAGCGCGGCGTCGCGGCGGTCTCGCGATGCGTCGGGCCGCCCTTCAGGATCGCCGGCAGCACCTTGTCGGCGGTGAGCGGCGGCGTCGCCACCGGCACCGACGGGTCGCGCTTACCGGTCTCGAGCTCGCGCTGCGTGATCAGGCCGGCACCGAGCGCCAGCTTGATCGCCGAGGCCAGCCACTTCTCGTAGTAGCTCAGGCGCAGGTAGTCGGCCGGCGGCAGAGTCTCGATGCTGTGGCGGCCGGCATCGATGTTCCACTTGCGCCACGCTCCCAACGCGCGGCGCAGCGCCAGGACTCGACCTTCCCAGGGCGCGTGGAAGACGGGCTCGTTGGCCTCGGGCTCGACCGGACCGAAGCCGTGCATGCCGCCCATGTCGTGCACGCCGTTCATGGCATCACCTTGGCAGTGCCGATCATGGTGTCGCGCGTGACCAGGGCCTCCAGCGCCTCGGCGCCGAGGCCCTCGGTACCGGCCGGCCGCTCGGGCAGGACGAGGTAACGGATCTCTGCGGTCGAATCCCAGACGCGCACGGCGACGTCGTCCGGCACGGTGAGGCCGAAGTCCTTCAGGACGCCGCGCGGATCGATCACGGCGCGCGAGCGATAGGCCGAGGACTTGTACCAGACCGGCGGCAGGCCGAGGACCGGCCACGGGTAGCAGGAGCAGAGCGTGCAGACGACGAGGTTATGGACGGTCGGCGTGTTCTCCACGACCACCATGTGCTCGCCCTGCGCGCCGGAATAGCCCAGCTCGGCGATCGCGGCGGTGGCGTCCGCCATCAGCCGCGCCTTGTAGGCGGGATCGGTCCACGCCTTGGCGACGACCTTGGCGCCGTTGCGCGGGCCGATCTTGTTCTCGTAGACGTCGACCATCGCGTCGAGCGCCGCCGGATCGACAAGCCCCTTCTCCACCAGCAGCGATTCGAGGGCCTTCACCCGTAGCACGGTCTCGGAGAGATGGTTGTCGTGGTCATGGTCATGTTCGTCGGCCATGACCCGATCCTATACCGTGAGGCCCGCCATTGTCCGCCGCCGGCCGACAAAGAGAAGTCCGAGCAGCATGAAATTCAGGAGGTCGAAGGCTAATGCGAGCTGGAAGGCCGGGCGGTAGCTCAACGTCGCGTCGAAGACGGCGCCGCCGATCCAGCCGCCCGCCGCCATGCCGGCCATGGCGAACAGCATCACCACGCCCAGCCGCCAGCCGGCGATGTTCGATCCGTAGAGCCGGCGCAGGATCAGCGCATAGCCCTGCACGATCGCGATGTAGGGAATGCCGTGGATCATCGCGAGGATGTAGATGCCGGCGAGCCCCTGCACGAAGACGTAACCGGTCAACGACACGACCTGCACCGCCGAGCACAGCAGGCTGACCTTGAGCGGCCCGATGTGGTCGCTGAGCCGGCCCATGGCGAAGGTCGCGGCGACCGCGCTCAGCAGGATCAGCGAGATCGCCTCCGAGCCGCGCGCCGGCGACAGGCCGAGATCGCCGCAGAATGCCACCATGTGCACGAACGGCACCGCCATGGCGGCGCAGCAGCAGAAGGCGGCGGCCGACAGCATGCCCATCAGGAACGACGACGGCATCGGCAGGATCGACAGGTCTTCCTTGGGTCGCGCAGCCTTGGCGCGCGCGACCGGCGAGGGCCGCACATAGAAGGCGCAGAGGAACAGCAGCACGCCGGCGGTCACGCCGTAGATGATCAGCGACTGGCGCCAGCCATGATCGGGCAGCAGCCAGCGATAGACCTGCGGCCAGGTGAAGCCCGAGATCGCGGGCCCCACCGAGATGATCGACACGGCGGTGCTGCGCCGCTTCTCGAACCAGCCCTGGATGTTGTTCATCGCCGGCGTGAAGGTCGCGGCATTGCCAAGGAAGCCCAACGGCAGGGCATAGCCCGCGTAGAGCAGCAGCTCGTCGCCGCTCGCAGCCAGCCAGCCGCCGAGGAAGATCGAGACGCCCGCTATCAAGAGCGGCACGCGCGGGCTGGTGCGGTCGGCCAGCCAACCCATGAACACGCCGCCCAGGCCCATGGCGAAGAAGCCCAGCATGTAGGCCATCGACGGCACGGCGCGGCGGTCGCCGAACTCGGCGGCGATCTCCTTCAGCGCCACCACCGGCAGATAGATCGCGCCGCCGCCCAGGCCGATGCAGAACATCGACAGGAAGGCCAATCGCCAGGCGTAGGGACTGTCCACGCCCGGCCGACGATCGAGGACTGGTGTCATTCGATAGTCGGGGTCATTCGCGCGCCAGGGTCGCGTTGGCGGCGGCGGTGGCGTCGAGCGCCTGGTCGTCGTCCATCAGCACGGTCACCTTGCGCAGCTTGCCGGTGAACGCGAACGGCGCCTCGTAGTGCGACACCGGGCTGCCGCGGTCGCGGCCGATATCGAGGCCCGACCACGAGATGAAGCTGATGAAGCCGTTCTGCTCATCGAAGCCGCCGACCGCCTCGCCGTCAATCAGCAACGTCGCGACGTTGCGGCCGGCCTTGCGCCGCATGCGAAGCCCGAGCCGGCGGTTGCCCGGCGGCACCGGCCGGTCGGAGACGACGATGTGGTGCTGGCCGCCGACATTCATGTCGTAGGTCAGATGCCGGTCCTTGATGTAGAGCGAATACCCGCACGTCATGTCGCCGTGGGCGATCAGCACGCCCTGACTCGCCTCGTCGACCCGCGCATCGGCCTCGATGGTGTAGGTGCGGCTGCGCACGTCGGGTGCCACGTCGGTCGGCACGTGGCCCATGCCGGTATGGAAGACGAAGCGCTTGCGCGGCCCGTGGAAGCGCTTGGCATTGTCGGCGAAGCGTGGGCCGAAGCGGTCGTCGAGCGGCAACACCTGGTGCGCCGCGGCCTGCTTCCACCACTCCTCGATCATCGCCTTCAGCCGAGCCGGCTCCCTGGCGGCAAGATCGTCGGTCTCGCTGAAATCCTTGTCGAGATGGAACAGCTCCCATTTGTCCTGGTCGAAGCTCGAGCCCATGGGATGGAACGCGACCGCCTTCCAGCCGTCCTGCACCAGCCCGCGATGGCCGAACATCTCGAAATACTGGGCGCCCTTCTTCGACGGCGCCTTGGCATCCTTCAGGCTCGCCGCGAAGCTGGTGCCCTCGGTGGGCATCTGCTCGACGCCGTTGATCGTCTTGGGCGGCGTGACGCCGACGATGTCGAGCAGCGTCGGCGCAAGATCCGACGCGTGGCAGAACTGGTGACGCAGCTCGCCGCGCGCCGGCAGGCCCTTGGGCCAGGAGATCACCAGCGGATCGCGGATGCCGCCGCCATGCGTGTTCTGCTTGTAGCGGCGCAGCGGCGTGTTGGCCGCCATCGCCCAGCCGAGCGGAAAGTTGGAATGGGTGTCCGGCCCGCCGATGTCGGAGAGGCGCGCGATCTTCTCCTCGATCGGCTCGCGGCGCAGATTGTACGGGCCCATCGCGTTGACCATGCCGAACGGTCCGCCCTCCTGGCTGGCGCCGTTGTCGGACATCACGATGATCAGCGTGTCGTCGAGCTGGCCCGCCTTGTCGAGGAAAGCGACCAGCCGCGCCAGATGCCGGTCGGCATGTTCCAGCATCGCCGCATAGGCCGCCTGGAGCCGCGTGTAGAGCCGCCGCTCGGGCTCCGGCAGATCGGCCCACGGCTTCACCAGATCGTTGCGCGGCGGCAGGCGCGTGTTGTCGGGCACCACGCCCATCTTCTTCTGGCGCAAGAGGCGCTGGTCGCGCTCGTCGTCCCAGCCCGACGAGAACAGCGCATCGTACTTGCGAATCAGATCGGCCGGCGCCTGGTGCGGCGCGTGGCAGGCGCCGAGCGCCACCCAGGTCAGCCACGGGATCTCCGCATCGTCGGCGATGTGGTCGGCAAGATAGCGGATCGCCTGATCGACCAGGTCAGCCGTCAGGTGATAGCCGGTCTCGTAGGTGCCGGGCGGATCGCACGGCGTGTTGTCGCGCACCAGCTCGGGCGCGTATTGATCGGTCTCGGCATCGAGGAAGCCGTAGAAGCGATCGAAGCCGCGGCCCAGCGGCCAGCCGTCGAACGGCCCGGTCGCGCCCGATTCGGTGAGCGGCGTGACGTGCCACTTGCCCAGCATGTAGTTGCGGTAGCCGTGCGGCCGCAGCATCTCGGCCAAAGTGCCGGCCTCGCGCGCGATCTTGCCGCGATAGCCGGGATAGCCCGAATCGAAATTGGCGAGGCAGCCGACGCCGACCGAATGATGGTTGCGACCCGTCAGAAGCGCGGCGCGCGTGGTCGAGCACATCGACGTCGTGTGGAAGCCGGTGTAGCGCAGGCCGCGCCCGGCCAGCGCGTCGATGGTCGGCGTCGAAATCGGCGAGCCGTAGCAGCCGAAGTCGGAGAAGCCGACATCGTCGAACAGCACGATCAGGATGTTGGGCGCGCCTTTTGGCCGCTTGGGCGCGGTGGGCCAGTACGGCTGGGACTCGCCCACCGTCTTCCCGATCCTGGCCGCCATTGCAATTCCTCCCTTTGCGGGGTCTTCTAACATGCGCCATGCCCCAATTCACATCCGACGGCCTTGACCTTGCCTATGATGAGTTCGGTCCCAGCGACGCCCGCAAGGCGGTCGTCCTGGTGCACGGCTTCTCCGCCAACAAGTACGAGAACTGGAAGCGCATGGGCTGGTACGACGCCATCGCCGCCAAGGGCATGCGCGGCCTGGCGCTCGACAATCGCGGCCATGGCGAAAGCGCCAAACCGCACGAGCCCGAGAAGTACGCTCGCGAGGCGATGGCGCGCGATGTCTTTGCATTGATGGACCATGCCAGCCTCTCACGCGCGCACATTGTTGGCTTCTCGATGGGCTCGCACATTGCGCTGACCGCGGCGCTGCTCGACGGCGGCCGCGTCGACCATCTGGTGGTGAGCGGCGTCGGCGCCCGCCTGTTCGAGTTGCCACGCGATCCCGACGGCATGGCCAAGGCGATGGAAGCGCCGACGCCCGACGAGATCGCCGACCCGATGCTGAAGAGCTTCCGCCACTTCGCGGACGAGCAGAAGGAAGACCGCCTCGCCCTCGCCGCGTGCTCGCGCGGCCCGCGCATGCCGCTCACGCCCGACTCGCTGATGGGCGTCCGCCGGCCGACCCTGGTGATCGCCGGCATGCGCGACCAGCTTGCCGGCCCGCCGCAGGGCCTGGCCGACGCCATTCCCGGCGCCAGGGCAGTGACGGTGCCGGGCTGCGACCACTTCTCCCTGATCAGCCACGGCCTGTTCAAGGCGAGCGTCTTCGACTTTTTCGACGGCTGGCTGGAGTAGCCGAATGGCGAAGGTCTCCTTCAAGTCGATCCGCGAGCGCGCCGCCAGGCGCAAGGGCGGCGACAAGGTGCTGGCCAGCCTGATGCCCAAGAAGCCCAACAACAAGGCGCTGGCCAAGCTGCCGGACGACCGTGTGCTGTCGGAGATGGCGGCGCGTGTCTTCTCAGCGGGCTTCGTGTGGGACGTGATCGACAAGAAATGGCCCGGCTTCGAGGAGGCCTTCCTCGAGTTCAATCCCAAGCGGCTGCTGTTCCAGCCGGCCGAGTTCTGGGACAAGCTCGCCCGCGACACGCGCATCGTGCGCAACGCGCAGAAGATCAAGTCGGTGCGCGAGAACGCGAAGTTCGTCATCGAGATCGCGGCCGAGCACGGCAGCTTCGGCAAGTTCCTCGCCACCTGGCCGGCCGATGACCAGGTCGGGCTGCTCGACCTGCTGGGCAAGCGCGGCTCGCGGCTGGGCGGCTTCAGCGGCCAGTACCTGCTGCGCTTCCTCGGCTGGGATGCGTTCGTCTTATCGGGCGACGTATTGCTTTGCTTGCGCGATGCGGGAGTGCCGATTGGCAGCGGCACCTCCAGGAAGGACCTCAAGCTCGCGCAGGCGCAGCTCAACGCCTGGGCGAAGGAGAGCGGCCTGCCGATCACCCACATCTCGCGCACCTGCGCTCTGTCGATCGGCAACAACTACGACGTGGCGCGCCTCAAGGAGATCATGCAGCTTTAGCCCCGTCGCCCCGAGCGAAGCCGAGGGGCCTCCTCATGCGGCCGACGGAAAAGCCATGACCGAGATCCTTCTGATCAATCCCAACACGACGCAATCGATCACCGATCTCGTGCTCAGGACCGCGAAGACTTTCGCCTCGAAAGGCACGACCCTGCGCGCCGTTTCGGGCGCGTTCGGGCCGCGCTACATCGCCTCGCGCGTCGGCTACGCCATCGCGGGCCACGCTGCCGTCGATGCCTTCGCCAACGACGAGGGCCGCAAGGACGCCGTCGTGCTCGCCTGCTTCGGCGATCCGGGCCTCGCCGCGCTGAAGGAGATCAGCCCGGTGCCGGTGGTCGGCATGGCCGATTCGTCGATCCTGCAGGCCTGCGCCCTGGGCGGCCGCTTCTCGATCGTCACCGGCGGCGCGCGCTGGCAGTCGATGCTGGAGGAGTTCGTCGCCGGCATGGGCCTCGCCTCGCGGCTCGCCTCGGTGCGCACCGTCGCGCCGACCGGCGCCGACATCGCGCGCAACCCGAAGGCCGCCATGGCGCTGCTGGCCAAGGGCTGCCAGGCCTGCGTGAAGGAGGATCGCGCCGACGTCGTCATCCTGGGCGGCGCGGGACTGGCCGGCCTCGCCGCCAAGCTTGCGAACAAGGTCGACGTGCCGCTGCTCGACGGCGTCGCCTGCGCCATCTCGATGGCCGAATGCCTGGCGGCGCAGAATCCGGCGAAGTCGCGCGCCGGCCGGCTCGCCAAAGCGCCTCCCGTCGACAGTATCGGCCTGTCCAAGGCGCTCGCGCGGCTGATCGGTTAGCGCCACATCTAACGCGCCGTTGACATGATATGAATTTGGGTTCATTTCTTTGTCCAAAGACTGAACCGAGATTCAGATCATGGCCTACCGGCGAACCGAACGCGTCGAGGAGCAGCTTCAGGACAAGCGCGACCGCATCCTGCAGGCCGTGCGCCAGGTCGTGAGCGAAGTGGGATTCCGCGGCGCGCAGGTCGCGATGGTGGCCGAGGCCGCCGGCGTCGCCACCGGCACGGTCTATCGCCACTTCCCGTCCAAGGGAGAGCTATTCGCCAAGGCGCTGGCGCTGAACGCCCAGCACGAAGTCGATGTCGTCGCCGCGGTGGCTGCGTGCGAGGGATCGGCTGCATCGCGCCTCTCCGACGCCGTGCGCGTCTTCGCGCGGCGTGCGGTGCAGGCGCGGCGCCTCGCCTGGGCAATGATCGCCGAGCCGGCGGAAGCCGAAGTGGATGCCGCCCGCCTCGTCTATCGCCGCGCCTTCGCCGACGTGTTCGAGAAGGTGATCCGCGACGGGACCGCTGCCGGCGAATTTCCGGCACAGAACGCGGCGGCGTCGGCCGCCTGCGTGATCGGCGCCCTCAACGAGGGCCTGATCGGACCACTCGCACCTGAGGCGCCGGACCTTTCCAACACCCGCGCCCTGATCGAGTCCATCACCGCCTTCTGCCTGCAGGCGGTGTCGGCCAAGCCGTACCCCTCCCTTCGCCTGGTGGAGAGCACGTCATGACAACCGCCACCGTTTGGCAGCCGCTGTTCGAGCGCCTGATGGCAGAGATGGATCGTCGCAGTTCGCCGGACTGGCAGGCGCCGCAGGTCACGCTCGATCCTGCGATCTACCAGGCGCCCGAGCGCTTCGCGGCCGAGCGGCAGCACCTGTTCGCACGGCTGCCGCTCTGCCTCGGTCACGCCGACCAGCTCGAGCCAGGCTCGGTGCTGGCCTTCGAATTGTGCGGCGTGCCGATCCTGATGGCGCGCGGCCGGGACGGCACGTTCGGCGTGTTCCTCAATGTCTGCCGCCACCGCGGAGCGCGGCTGGTCGGCGAGCAGGGCGAGGTTTGCCGCAAGCAGAGTCTGGTGTGCCCTTATCACGGCTGGGCCTATCGCCTCGACGGGTCGCTGGCCGGCGTGCCGCGCGCCGAGGCGTTTCCCGATCTCGACAAGGGCCTCCGGGGCCTGCGACGCCTGCCCTCGACGGTGCGCCACGGGCTTGTCTGGGCGATGCTCGACCCCGACGCGGAGCTGCCCGAGATGGCCGCCTATCTCGGCGAGCTCGACCGCGAGCTGGAGGCCATCGGCATCGCCGACCATCGCTTCTACCGCCAGCATGCCGTAACGCGCGCCGCCAACTGGAAGCTGATCGTCGACGCCTTCCTCGAGGTCTATCACGTGACGCGCCTGCACGCGGGCACCATCGGGCCCTTCTTCAGCGACGCGGTTGCGGTGAACGACGGCGTCGGCCGGCACGTGCGGGCGTTGATCGCGCGCGAAGACACGCCTGAGATACTCAGCCTGCCGCCGCAGCAGTGGAGCCCGCAGCAGCACGCCACGCTGGTGCATTTCGTGTTCCCCAACAGCATCTTCATCTACCATCCCGACTACATCAGCCATCTCGGGCTGTTCCCAAATGCGGCCGACCAGACGCTGTTCGTTCACACCATGTTGATTCCCGAGAAGCCGGCGGATGAAAAGGCAGAGGCGCACTGGCGCCGCTCGTTCGATTTGATCGATGACGGCGTATTCAACAGGGAGGATCTCGTGATCTGCGAGCAGATCCAGCGCGGGCTCAAGAGCGGCGCCAACGACGCCCTGATCGTCGGCCGCCTAGAGCACAACCTGCACCGCTTCCACGCCAGCATCGATGCAGCACTGCCGTAGCTAGCCGCAGCAGCCTTCGATCCCGCCGATGGTGGCGCGGCGGGCCGGCAATTCGTTCGTCATGATGCTTGTCGATGAAAGCGCTCGCCCACGCGGAGCCGCGCGCCGGCATTGAGGGCGACGCCGAGCTCGAGACTCTGGGCGATGCGGCGCGCGCGGACGATGAAGTGCTCGGCGGCGACCGGCGGGCAGAGCTCGTTCGCTGTCTCTTCGAACAGCGCCAGCCAGCGATCGAAATGCGCAGCATCGATCGGCAGCACCATGTGCTTGGGCATCGGGTTGCCGTGATAGGTGCCGGACAGGGTCGCGACCGACGACCAGAAGCGGCACATCTGCGCCAGGTGGCGATCCCAGTCGTGCACCCTGGAATCGAACACCGGACCCAGCATCGTATCGGCGCGCGCCTTCTCATAGAAGCGATCGACCAGGCGCTCGATCATGGCCTCGTCGATGCCGGTCTGGGCGACGATATCGGCGTGCGTCAAAGTAGTATTCATGATACCTATTTGACGTCTGTTAAGTGGTATTTCCAATACGCAATTGTACGGAGCGACAATGCGCCTCACGGCCTATACCGACTTCGGACTGCGCGCCCTGATGCGGCTGGCGGGCGAGCCCGAGCGCTCCTTCACCACCGACGAGATCGCCGGCGAGTTCGCGATCTCGCGCCATCACCTGATCAAGGTCGTGCGCGGGCTGGCCGAGGCGGGCTACGTCACGACGCAGCGCGGCGCGGGCGGCGGCTTCCGGCTCGCCCGGTCGGCCGAAGCGATCACCCTGGGCGAGGTCGTGCGCGACCTCGAGGAGGACCAGGCGCTGGTCGAATGCTTCCGCGCCGACGGCGGCGCCTGCGTGCTCACCCCGCGCTGCCGGCTGAAGAAGCGGCTTGCTGCGGCGCGGCAGGCGTTCCTCGACGAGCTCGACTCGACCACCCTCGCCGATTGCGTCTACCGCGCATCACCACGCTGAGATGGCCTCTCGATCAGGGCAGGAGGATCGAGGGATGGCGATCACGATGCCGAGGAAAGACGTTCCCGTGCGTCTGGCGCTTCGAGCCGGTCAAGTCGTGACAACCGCGCGCCCATTCGGCATGGTCCCAGCCCATGCGGTTGATCAGCTTTCGCCATGCGGACGCGTCGAAATTCGGTGCGGTCGTCGACGGCGGCATCGTCGATCTCAGCGCGCGCTGGCCGAGCCTGCGCGACGCCATAGCGGCCAAGGCGCTGCCGTCGCTGGCAACGTCCGTGAAGGGCGCCAAGCCCGACTTCGCCCTTGGCGATGTCGAGCTGCTGCCGGCGATCCCCAATCCCGACAAGATCCTCTGCATCGGGCTGAACTACGCCAGCCATGTCGGCGAGGTCGGCCGCCAGCTGCCGACGGTGCCCAGCGTCTTCTCCCGCCTGCACAACACCCTGGTGCCGCACGGCGGCGACATCGTCCGGCCGTCGGCCTCGACCAACTTCGACTTCGAGGGCGAGCTTGCGGTGATCATCGGCGAGCGCTGCCGCCACGTGCCGCGCGCTCGGGCCCTGTCGGTGATCGCCGGTTATAGCTGCTTCCTCGACGTCAGCGTGCGCGACTTCCAGAAGCATTCGGTGACGGCCGGCAAGAACTTCCCGGCGACCGGGCCGCTCGGCCCGTGGATGGTCACGACCGACGTGTTGCCCGATCCGCAGCAGCTCACCCTGGTCACCCGCCTCAACGGCGCCGAAGTCCAGCGCGACACGACCGATCACATGATCTTCGACGTCGCCACCATCATCGAATACCTCTCGACCGTGACCTGGCTGGAGCCGGGCGACGTGATCGCCACCGGCACGCCGGACGGCGTCGGGCTCGGCCGCAAGCCGCCGCTCTGGATGAAGGGCGGCGACAAGCTCGAGGTCGAGATCTCCGGAATCGGGGCTTTGCAGGTCGATGTCGTCGACGAGTGAACCGCTTCAGTTGCCGGCCGACGCCGGCTGGCAGCGTGACGCCAAGGTGATCGGCATCGTGGCGACCGCCCACTTCGTCAGCCACGTCTACATCATGCTGCTGCCGCCGATCTTTCTTCTGGTGAAGGATCATTTCGGCGTCGGCTACACGGAGATCGCGCTCGCGCTGACGGCCTACAACGTCATGTCGGCGCTGCTGCAGACCCCGGCCGGCTTCCTGGTCGACAAGATCGGCGCGCGCATCATGCTGACGTCGGGCCTGATCCTGAGCGGCATCGCGATCTGCATCTCGGCGCTGGTGCCCGGCTACTGGGCGTTCCTGATCGGCTACGCGCTGCTCGGCATCGCCAACACCGTCTACCACCCGGCCGACTACTCGATCCTGTCGGCCACGATCGACGGCAAGCGCATGGGCAAGGCCTTCTCGATCCACACCTTCGCGGGCTACCTGGGCAGCGGCGTGACGCCCGCCATGGTGGTCACTGCGGTGGCGATCTGGGGCTGGAACGGCGGCTTCCTGGTCGCCGCTGTGCTGTCCTTCGCCGCCGCCGTGCTGCTGACGGTGACCGGCAGCGTGCTGCCGCGGGCGCCGCGCAAGGCTGCCGCCGCCGCCAGGATCGACGATGGCAAGGTCGGGTGGAACCTGCTGCTGTCCGGCCCGATCCTGCGCAACCTCCTCTTCTTCTTCTGCCTCGCCATGGCCAACGGCGGCATCCAGACCTTCGCGGTGGTGTCGCTGGCCGCCATCCACGGCACCTCGGCCGAGGTCGCCAATATCGGCCTGTCGGGCTTCCTGCTGTTCAGCGCGGCGGGCGTGCTGCTCGGCGGCATCATCGCCGACCGCACGCCGCATCACGAGCGCGTCGCCGCGGTCGGCTTCGCCTGCACCTCGACCATGGCGGTGCTGCTCGGCTGGGTCGACATGCCGGCGGCGATCCTGATCTTCGTGATGTCCCTGGGCGGGCTATTGAACGGCATGATCCAGCCCAGTCGCGACATGATGGTGCGCGCGGTCACCCCGCCTGGCTCGTTCGGCAAGGTGTTCGGCTTCGTCACCACCGGCTTCAATCTCGGCGGCATGGTGGCACCGCTGACCTACGCCTGGCTGATGGATCACGGCCAGCCGCAGGCGATCTACATCATCGTCGTCCTGTTCATCCTGCTGGCGCTGGTCACCTGCATGACGCGCCGCAAGCCTGGAAGTGTGCCGTCATGGACTCGCTGACCCCCGCCACGTCCTCCCAGAAGGAGGCGCTGCTGCGCCGCTACGGCGCCTCGGGCCTGCCGGCGGCGGGACCGTGGAACGAGGCGATCGCCGCGATGCTCGATCACCGCTCGGTGCGCGGCTACAAGCCCGACCCGGTGCCGCCGGGCACCCTGGAAACGATGGTCGCCGCGGCCCAGTCGGCGGCCACCAGCTCCAACATGCAATGGACCTCGGTGATCGCCGTCAGCGACCCGGCCAAGAAGAAGGTGCTGGCCGAGATCGCCGGCAACCAGAAGCACATCGAGCAGTGCCCGCTTTACCTGTGCTGGGTCGCCGACATGACCCGCAACGCGGTGATCTCGGCCGAGCAGAAGGTCGATTTCGAGACCATGCCGTGGCTGGAGACCTTCATGGTCGCCTGCATCGACGTGGCGCTGGCGGCGCAGAACGCCGTGGTGGCAGCCGAATCGATCGGCCTCCGCACGGTCTACATCGGCGCCATGCGCAACGATCCCGAGCGGGTCGCAGCCCTGCTCGGCCTGCCCAAGCAGTCCTTCGTCGTGTTCGGCCTGTGCGTCGGCTATGCAACCGCCGAGGCAGCCGGCGAGGTGAAGCCGCGCCTGCCGCAGAGCATCGTGGTCCATCACGACGCCTATGACGGCGATGCCAAGGCCGCCGAGCGGAAAGCCTATGACGGCGAGATGGCGACGTTCGCCGCCCGCCACGAGATGCAGGCCTCGACCTGGACCCAGCGGGTGCTGAACCGGTTGGGCCCTCTCAAGTCGATGAACGGCCGCGAGCGCATGCGGGTCGCCCTCAAGACGCTGGGCTTCGAGGTCCGCTAAGCTGCCGCAGGAACCGGCATCGGTTCCTGCCCATTCCTTTCCCACGGGGGTTGTTGTTGCAGCAGGCATATTGCCGGTCCGCACGCTCGAGCCATTCCTGCTCGAGCGTGCGCAGCCGGCGGATGGCGATCATCCCGTCGACAGGTCTTTCTCGTAGAACACCGAGTACTGCGAATCGGGGTAATCGAGCACCGGGCCGCAGCGCGTGAAGCCCGCGCGCTCGTAGACCGTCCAGGCCGCGGGATGGCGGTCGCCGGTCTCCAGCACCAGCCGCCTGAGGCCTTCGCGCCGCGCCAGCGCCTCGATGCGCTCGACGATCGCCGCGCCGATCTGGCGGCCGCGATGGCTCGGCCGCGTATACATGCGCTTGACCTCGCCGACCGCATCGTCATGACGCTTGAGCGCGCCGCAAGCCACCGCCGCGCCGCCGTCGCGCGCCACGAACAGCGTGGTCGACGGCTCGGCCATCTGCTCCACCGTCAGGTGGAAGCTGAATTCCGGCGGCGTCAGCGCCAGCAGGGTCTCGTTCAGCTCCGCCACCAGGACGCGCACGTCGTCCTGCAATGGCGTCTCGACAGCGACTGCTATCACCGGGCGATCATCCGTGCGGGACCAGCACCTGGCGAACGGTGGCGACGTCCTGCAGGCGGTCGAAGCCTTCGTTGAGCTCGTCGAAGCCGATGCGCTTGCTCATCATGCGATCGACCGGCAGCTTGCCCTGCTGGTAGAGCGCGATGAACCGCGGGATGTCGCGCACCGGCACGCAGCTTCCCATGTAGGAGCCCTTGATCGTCTTCTCCTCGCTGACCAGGCCGCTTTGCTTGAAGGCGAAGTCGGCGCTGATCGGCGACAGGCCGGCGGTCACCGTGGTGCCGCCCCAGCGCGTCACCAGGTAGGCCGTCTCCATCGATTTGATCGTGCCCGCCAGATCGAAGGCATAGTCGACGCCGCCATCGGTGAGATCGCGGACCTGCTTCACATGGTCGGCGTCCCTGGCATTCACCGTGTCGGTGGCGCCGAGCTGGCGCGCGAGGCCGAGCTTGTCGTCGGAGAGATCGATCGCGACGATGCGGCCGGCACCGGCCAGCACCGCGCCGAGCAGACCCGACAGGCCGACGCCGCCCAGGCCAACAATCGCGACAGCGCTACCCGGCTCGATGCGACCGGTGTTGATCACGGCACCGACGCCGGTGACGACCGCACAGCCGAACAGCGCCGCGAGATCGAGCGGCAGGCTCTTGTCGATCACCACCACCGAGCCGCGATCGACGACCGCGTATTCGGCGTAGCAGGACACGCCGGACTGATGGTTCACCGGCTTGCCTTCGTAATGCAGGCGATGCTTGCCCGAGAGCAGCTGGCCCGCGGCGCGCGGCGCGACCGAGCGCTCGCAGATGTACGGCCGGCCTTCGAGGCAGCGCCGGCAGCGGCCGCAGCTCACGTTGAAGGTGAAGCAGACATGGTCGCCGGCCTTGACGTCGTGCACGCCCGCGCCGACCTCGACGATCTCGCCCGCGCCCTCGTGGCCCAGCACGATCGGCGTCGGCCGCGGCCGATCGCCGTTCAGCAGCGACAGGTCGGAATGGCAGAGCCCGCCGCCGCCGACCTTGACCAGCACCTCGCCCTCGCCCGGCGGATCGAGGTCGAGCTCGAGAATATGGATCGGCTTGGACTTGGCGAACGGACGCGGCAACCCGCACGCCGTCAGGACAGCAGCTTTCGTCTTCATCGGGATCCTCCATCTGCAGCCTAGCAAATCCTGAGAGCACCTCCTCCCCATTTGAATGGGGAGCAGTCCACGAGAGTCCACTTCGGTGTGGACCGGTTGGAGGTCGATGGCACCGAGGTTTCCGCCCGGAGTCCACGAGTCCATCGACTCCCGGCCCCCTTGAAAAAGCACTCACATCGCTCTCCAAAACTGGACTTGACGTTAATTAACGTAAATCATATATGGAACAGATGCAGAACGCAACCGGTCTTTCCATCCTCACCGCCTCCCAGCTGATGGCGGCGAACCAGCCGCCGCGCAGCGATCTCCTGCCGCCCTGGCTCGCATCCGACACGTCGGCGCTGGTCTACGGACCTCCCGGCATCGGCAAGAGCTTCCTGGCCCTGGGCGTTGCCTGGGCGGTCGCCTCGGGCGGCAGCTTCCTCGGCTGGCGCAGCACCCGGCCGCACCGCGTGCTCTATGTCGACGGCGAGATGGGCGCCGCCGAGCTGCGCGATCGCCTCGCCCTGTTCGGGCCGCTGCCCGACCACCTCTCGATTCTCGCCCACGATCGCGCCGAGGGGTTGCTCGATCTCGGCACCGAGGACGGCATCGTGCGCCTGATGGCGGCGTGGAACGATCCGCAGCTCCTGGTCCTCGACACGCCGTCGGCGCCCGCCGGTCTCGACGGCGACCCCGCACGCCGGGACCGGCTGCACTGCTTCCTGCTGCACCTGAAGCAGAACCATCGCGCCGTGCTGATGGTCGACCACGCCAACAAGCGGGGCGCGCTGAACGGCACGGCGCGACGCGCCAGCGCGGTCGACCTGGTGATGGCGCTGCGCCGGCCGTCCGAATCGGAGCCGGCAACCGTCGGCGGCAACGCCCGCTTCGAGATCCATTTCGAGAAGACCCGGCAGCGCGCCCAGCGGATGAAGCTGCCCCTTTTGCCGATACGGGCCGAGCTGCAGACGGTGGACGGCGCCGGCGCCTGGCGCTGGGACGCGGCGGCGGGGCGCGTCGAGCGCCTCGCCGTGCTGGTCAGGCAGGGGCTCAGCCGGCGCGACGTGTGCGAGGCGCTCGGCATCGAGCGCAGCTGGTTCTTCAGGCTCAAGGCCGAGGCCCGCGCCCGCGGGCTGCTGCCGCCAAAGGGGACGTCATGAGCGACCGCAAGCGCGACGCCTTCGAGCTGCCCGACACGATCGACCTCGACTCGGTCAACGCGGCGCAGGTCGCGCTGATCCGGCTGGTCGCGCAAAACCAGCTCGACGCTCGCGAGGCCTTGTACATCAGCCGGATGCTGGAGCATCGCCGCCGCGCCATCGGCACCGCCACGCTGTGGCAGAAGATGAAGGAACTCGAGGCGCAGGGCCGGCAGATGCGGGACGAGGCGCCATGACCAGCGAACGTGTCATCCAGGCGCACCTCGACCGCGAGCGCGCCCGGCGCAACGCAGCGGCTGCGGGCAAGCCGGACAAAGCGACGCCGCAGCAGAAGCTGGTACGCGCGGCCGAGACCGGCCGGTTCGAGGCGATCGTGGCGGCGGCGCAGCCGGCCGAGCCCCCGAAGATGGTGACGCCGGAGGAGCGCGAGGCCGAGTTGCGCCGCACCGGCCAGTGGACCGACAAGTGGCAGAGCGAGAAGTCAGACTCCCCCTCCCCCGTCCAAGCGCCTTCTGAGGCGCGCGCGGGGAGGCAGGGAGAGGGAGAGCAACAGGACGTGCGTGTGGCTTTCCCCCACCTCGATCCTCCCCCGTCTGACGGGGGAGGAGGCCCAGAGCTGACTCCGAACGAGCAATACATCGCCGAGCACTGCCGGTGGCGCCGCCGCGGGCCGGGCGACTATCGCGAGCGCGTCCCCTACGGCCGCTGCCTGACCGAGTACGACGTCTTCACGGGCGAGCCGATCGGTGACGGCTACGAGCACAGCGAGGAGGACGACGAATGGTGACCTCTTCCACCTCCCCCGTCAGACGGGGGAGGCCGGGAGGGGGGAGGGCCGCACGACGTACGCGTGGCTTTCCCCCTCCTCGATCCTCCCCCGTCTGGCGGGGGAGGAGGAAAGCCATGAGCGAGACCGAGCTGCTGCGCGCCTGGAAGGCCGACCCGCGCCGCTTCGTGCGCGAGCAGTTCGGCGTGACGCCCGATCCGTGGCAGGACGAGGTGCTGGCGGCGTTCCCGCGCAACCAGCGGCTGGCGATGAAGGCGTGCAAGGGGCCGGGCAAGACCGCCGTGTTGGCCTGGCTCGCCTGGAACTTCCTGGTCGTCAACCAGGAGCCCAAGATCGCCGCCACCAGCGTGAGCGGCGACAACCTGGCCGACGGGCTGTGGGCGGAGATGGCGAAGTGGCAGGCGAAGTCGCCGCTGCTCAGCGCCGGCTTCAAATGGACTCGCGACCGCATCTTCGCCAGGCGCCGGCCGCAGACCTGGTGGATGAGCGCCCGCACCTGGGCGAAGTCGGCCGACCCGGCGAGCCTCGGCCAGACGCTGGCCGGTCTGCACAGCGATTCTATCCTGTTCATCCTCGACGAAAGCGGCGGCATCCCCGACGCCGTGATGGCGACCGCGGAAGCCGCCCTCGCCTCGTGCGTCGAGGGCCACATCGTGCAGGCCGGCAACCCGACGCATCTCGAGGGCCCGCTCTACCGCGCCTGCACCAGCGAGCGCCGCCTGTGGCACCTCACCGAGATCACCGGCGATCCCGACGACCCCCGGCGCGCGACCCGCATCTCGGCGCAGTGGGCCGGCGAGCAGATCGAGAAGTACGGGCGCGACAATCCGTGGGTGCTGGTCAACGTGTTCGGCCGCTTCCCGCCCTCCTCGCTCGACACGCTGATCGGGCCCGACGAATGCGCCGAGGCGACGAAGCGCGCCTACCGGGCGGAGGACATCGCCGAGCAGCCGCGCATCCTCGGCGTCGACGTGGCGCGCTTCGGTGACGATTCCAGCGTGATCTTCCCGCGCCAGGGGCTGGTCGCCTTCCCGCCGATCAAGGTGCGCAATATCGACGGCACGCAGGGCGCCGGGCTGGTGGCGCGCAAATGGGAGGACTGGCAGGCCGACGCCTGCTTCATCGACGACACCGGCGGCTTCGGCTCGAGCTGGATCGACAACCTGCGCCGCCTCGGCCGCGAGCCGATCGGCATCGCCTTCTCCGGCCGCGCCGCCGACCCGCGCTACGACAACAAGCGGACGGAGATGTACTTCCAGGCGGTCGACTGGATCCGCAAGGGCGGCGCGCTGCCACCCGACACGAGCCAGGAGCTGATCGCGGCGCTCACGCGCACGACCTACTCCTTCCGCGGCGACCGGCTGCTGCTCGAGCCCAAGGACCAGGTGAAGGCGCGGCTGGGCTACAGCCCGGACGACGCCGACGCCTTCGCCCTCACCTTCGCCCAGCCGGTGGCGGCGCGGGACCGATACTGGGACCGGACGATGGAGGCGGCCGGGATGCGCCGGCGCTGGCGGGTGGGGCAGTGCCTTACGGAGTATGATCCCCTTTCACGGCGGTAAAATGGGTTCGAATCCCGTGGGGAGCGTGCTGTTCCATGAGTGATGACTAACTTCAATGAAACGGACAGTCTTGGGAGCAAGGGAAATCTCCAACGTATTCTCCGTATGGAAGTACGATTTCTCCATTCGGTGTTTTGACGGCCTTTGTTCCCAAGACCTTCACTGCCAAAACGACAAGCTCATTGCCCCGAAATCGTGTAGTTGGAACATTGCCGACAAGAAGCTCCGTATTTAGTTTGAAGACTGCTTCTGACTCAGAAAGCATTCTCACAAATTTGGTTTGCACACCCACAATCTTGTTGCGGTACTGAAAAGGATTGGCACCGAGGTTGGTGTCATCAGTCGTTCCTTCGACATGAAACTTCTCGATGAAATTCGATCGAGCTAGTCGCCTCTCGTTTTCTTGACGGGCCCGCTCCGCTTCGGCAGCGGCGCGCCGTGCCTCCGCGGCTTGCTGCGCTGCCTGCTGAGCCAAAATGCCGTCCCTATAGTCGTTATGGATCGTCCAATGATTTTCACTGGCCTTGAACAGAGCTTCGAACTCTAAGAACAGACCCTGATTATTGCGAAACGCAACCAACCAATTATCGCTTATCCCTTGCGCTTGGCGTCGCCGCACAGATTCCTCACACCTCTTGCGCGCCTCTCCTTTTATGTGGTCAACGAGTTCCGCCACGAAGTTTGGATCAAGAAGTCGATTCCTATCGTTCGGACTGTCGAATCCAGTAACGACGAAATTGTAGTCGAACGGAAGGTTGCCGAACCACCTGACTTGGACGTTCACTCCTCCGGGCATACCGCAGCCTACTTGCAAGTGCCGCCAAAGCTTCGCACCCTTGAAGTTTGATTCATCTTCCGGCAACTGGTCTTGGTTGCGGGGCTCCTGCTTCGCGTTTCGAGCCGCAACGAGCTGCTCTGCGTAAGACTGCGGCACGCCGAGACTAACCAAACTAGATACACCTACGTCGCCTCCACCCATGGTGACCAGCTTCCACCCTTGAGAAGCGGAGTACGAGAAAAGTGCTACCCCCCCAGTGTCGCTGACCTTGTCGATCCAGTCTTGCAGCGCCCAAGTCTCGACGATGGTCGTTCTACGAAGGACGTGGTTCGCGGCGTCCCGTACCTGCTTTTGAAAGGCTTGGACTACCTGTCGCTGAGCATCAGCGATCTTCGTGGGCTCTGCTGTCGCTCCTCTGAGCGTCGTTTGCTGTTCTATCCGAGGCCCATCCTTGACGACGAACAGCGTCGGGCGCTTTTGCTGCGTCGACAGAACTTTCAAGCAATCGGTTCCGGGTTGATATCGGCAAATCGCGGCATTCAGAAGAAATTCGTTATCGCCCGTCCAGTGAAATGCTTCATCCATCCTCATATTCAACAGCCTGCTGGGATCGTCGTTTCGCCCCCAATTCGGAAAGTGCGCATGGGCGCCAGTACTATTCTCTAAGACATGGACAAGCTGAAATCCCTCCAACCTACTCGCCAGCAGCGCGTATCTTTCATTCGGTGACCACTGGATCGAATCTCCATCCGATGCGTACTTACCTGCATTCGTAATTCTTAGCTCCTTCGATTCGCGGTCGAACAAGAACTGGTTCAAGAGAAGGTCACCAGAAAAGGTTGTCACGTACCGGAATCGGCCCGATGGTGATGCAGGTGACAGGTACGCGCGCGTTACTTGTGTGCGTCCACCTACGGGAGATTGGCTCTGTGCAAGTGGCGTAGTAAGCACCGTTGCGCCGAACCGCAACCTTCCGAAATTGTAATAGTCGGCACCCGCGTATTGCGCACTTCTGCTAACGTAAGTCTCGTCATTCAGGATTGCAAAATCGCAAGAACGCTCAGATGGTGTAAGAATAATCTTCTTGGAGGCACAAGCTTGCCCGGCGTCGGCCTGTATAGGAGAAGCAGCTTGGGCCTGCTGTATAGAACCCTGTACCGTATCCGCTGACTCTCCTGCACTACGCTCCTTGTAGATGTCGCCGCTCCAGACGAAGAGAGTAGTTCGTTCACGCCCGCCGCCGGAATAGTCCTTCCATATGCTCGCAATGTCGGCAAAGCCATTGGTCTTGCTCTGAAGATATCGAAAGGCACGCCCCTCCAGGATGACACGCCAGCCCGTCGCATCTTTCAAAATAATCGCTCTTGGACACCCAGCGGACCCGCATGTGCCATCGAACGTCATTTCAAATGTAGGCTGGCTGCCATCGCCTAGTTTTAGAGGCATGACGATGAGTTTCTGCGGCAGGCTCGGCACTTCTAGTGAACATCTCTCTGTCTGGCACTGCCATGTATTCCGATTCAAGTACCGAGCCGCGTCCTTGAAGGCATCAAACGGAGAGTCGGCATTCGCTCCGGCAACAAGCATTAAAGCGGCCACCCCGCCGCATATCATTTGTTTAAGCATCGCAGGCATCGCGATGGTCCACCTATGGAGAGCGAGGAAAAGCGACCGCGACATCGACCAACCAAAGTTCTTGAACACCCCAATCGTAGTCCCAAGCATTTGCCCCCTCCGCTTCACCATTTGTCGCGCAGTTGGAGCAGTCGTTCGCGGTTCGCCACCCCAGTGGCGATGACTCCATGACCGGGAATGCCCATGGTGGTGCGCTTCCTGCGCTTGCTGAAGTTCACATTGTAGAAGGGGCCGCCGACACCGACGCTCATTCCGGACTTGCTAAAGTTGAGCCGCAACAAGCGGCCAAACCGCACAGTTTTTCGGAATCGGAATCCCATCCCGTCCAGCCCCCAAAGTTGTGGAACGTTACCCGTGGCCTACCAGCGCCGCAACTTTCTGCCAGCGCGCATGGCCGATCTCGACGTTTCCATCTACATCCGAATCACTGCATCTGAACGGGCGATCAAGCGTCTCTACCGGTCCGCAGGCTGGCTTGGCTGACCCTAATTGGGTTCACCCTGTACGGGGATACCCCACGTACGACGACGTAGAGCGCACCGAGCGCTGTGAAGTAGACACCAGCGCTGAGAGAGAGGCCGCTCAGGAAGGGATCAAGGACGTAAGTAGCGATGCTCAATCCCACAAGAATCTCAAGCATCCCGTAGGCTCTCGGTCTCCTGCATCGGAAACCATACAGCACTGTTCCGAGCGAGAGAGCACCTACGATCAGGCCGATCTCAATCGCGAGTGCGCCGCCATGTCGGTCCATGAAGCGCGCCGTCGCCCTGCCCGACACTTCGATATGGCCCCACGATGACAAATAGAACGAAGCCGGCGATGTAGATCGCTCACACTGGTGCTTCTTTCACGGCAACCTCTCGTAAGACTTGCCGCTTCTCTTGTCAGTTGCCGCCAAATCGGCCCCAGTCTTCGCCAACCGCGCATCTCATTCTCCCATCAGGCGACTGTTCGTCAGGTAGTGACCATAGCGGACCATCTTCGCGATGCCCGCAGCTGCCCCGCCGGGTGCCCCGCACCACAACTCAGCGCTTAAAGCATTCGGATCTCATCCAACGGCGATGGACTGCCCGAAACAATCTTCCTAGCTTTCATCGTTGGATTGGGGAGGCAACCGGCCGAAACCATGAGCCCGACACCGGACGTCGTGATTGCAGGCGGCGGGATTGCCGGCAGCGCGCTGGCGGCCGTTCTGGCGCGCGGCCATGTCCAGGTCGCGGTGCTGGAGCACGACCTCGCGCCCGTCGATCGCGTGCGCGGCGAGAGCCTGGCGCCGTGGGGCGTCATCGAGCTCCGCCGCCTTGGGCTGTACGACGCCCTGGTCGGCGCCGGCGGCGTGTTCACGAACCTGTCCGTGCCGCACGACGAGAACCTGCCGGGCGAGCAGGCCCTGCCGTTCGCCCAGAGGTTCACCGACGCCGTACCGGAGGTGCCCGGCATGTTGTGCATGAGCCATCCCGCGATGTGCCGCGTTCTTGCCGCGGCGGCCGAGGCGGCCGGCGCGGTCTTCCTGCGCGGCGTGACGGACATCGCGGTGACGGCCGGTGGGACGGGCGGTGCGCCGCCGCACATCGGCTTCAGCCACGGCGGGCAGCGCATCGCCTGGACGCCGCGCCTGATCGTCGGCGCGGACGGACGCAACTCGCCCGTACGCCGGCAGTTGGGCTTCACGGTCCATGCCGATCCGCCGCACAATCTGCTTGGCGGGATGCTGGTCGAGGGCGTGCCCGACTGGCCGCAGGACCGCCAAGTGTGCGGCACCGAGGGGCGCACCCATTTCCTCATTCTCCCGCTGGGCGGCGATCGCGTGCGGCTCTATCTCGGCTACGACTTTGCCGACAGGTCGGCCTACGCCGGCGCGCACAGGCGGCAGAAGCTGATCGACACTTTCGCTGGCCTCGCCTGCCTGCCCCAGGCCAGCATGATCGCCGCCGGCCGGCCCATCGGGCCATTCAATGCCTTCTCCAACGAGGACCACTGGATCGACGACCCGACGGCGCCTGGCGTGGTACTGGCGGGCGACGCGGCGGGTCACAACGACCCGATCATCGGCCAGGGCCTGGCGATCGCGCTGTGCGACGTGCGGCTGCTGAGCGAGATCATCCGAGAGGGCAGACGCGACCCAGGCGCCTTTCGTCCCTACGTCGAGGAAAGAGCCGAGCGCATGCGCCGGCTGCGCATCACCGCGCGGCTGCGGGCAAAGCCCAATGCCGAGTTCGGCGAGGAGGCGCGGCAAAGGCGCCCGCGGGCCGCACGAAGGGTCCGCGACGACAAGGCGCCGACACCCCTCGGCGCGATTCTGCTCGGGCCGGAAAAGCTTCCGGCCGCCTTCTTCGAGCCGTCCACAATCGACGCCCTGATGGCGCCGTAGCCGGCCGCCATGCAGCGAGATCGAGCCGCCGTCGATCTCTCTCAAACCTGGATCAACTCCAGGACGTCTGATCCTTTGGAAGGCGATTGCTGGGATCATAGACGTCGACCCTGTGCGGAAGGTCTGGACCCCATTTCCAAAGGACGAGATTGGTCATGCCGGGCTTGGCGCCGCGCGCAAAGGACGGCACGAGAATTCCTGCGTGACCACTCGCCCGGAGACGGTCGGCCAACGCCCAGGACGCCGGTATCCGTCCCTCCGAAACGTCGAGCATCCAGGGACAGTCCAAGTCGGCCAGACGCACGTTGTTCGCCTTCCGGCCAGCGTCATCTCTCAGATCGGCAAGGTCGTCGACGTCGACGTCATACGAGCACACCGTCAAAGGATCGAAACGACGAGAGAAGCCATGGCCCATCTCGGCAAACATCCCGTCGATCGTAAGCGCGAGGTAGAGAGCCGGCACGCCCTTGGCGTTGAACCGGCCCCCGTGGGCCTTCGCCCCTTCGCCCGAATGCGGTTTGAATGCCCATCGGGGATCGTGGGCGCGATAACACGTTCCTCGAAATCTCAAGCAAAGCCGCCGAGCGCCACATGATCGAGATAGTCCCGAACGGCGGTTGCTTTCCCGTCTTTCACGAGGGACTCCGCGGTGCGGCCCCCAAACTCGGGAATTGGCTCCGCACGATACCACGCCATTGCCTGATCCTTGCCGCCCGCCCAGTCCGAAACGCGATCGACGATCTCGAGCATTTCCCTGAGACGCGCCTGGGTCTTTCCGGAACCGGCGCGATTCGTCCGGTAGAGCGTGTCGACGCTGAGGCCCGCGGTCTCCGCCAACTGAGCCTTCGACATCCCGAGTGATTGCGCGACGACCTCCACGGGGAGCTTGCCGCCCTTAACGGCAACAATCCCCGACAAACGGCCTTTGAGCGCCCCCTTGAAACCGGAACCGCGCACCTTCGGCTCCGAGAAGCCCTTCTTCGGTCTCACCGTGAAGGCATGGTCCCCTGCCGCCGGAAGCCGGGATCGCCGAGGCTTGCCCTTGGATGTCATGCGATTTGTCCGTAATTTATGTCGTATTATATGGCGTCACGCGATCCTTGAACAAGGGCCTCCCCGCAGGACGTCAGGGCTATCGCATTTGGCCTCTTCCGTCGTCTCGACCCAGGCCCGAAGGGCCGCGCGGAGAGACCTTCGCTCAGCAATAGGCCGTTTATCGTTGAGAGAAGGTCTCTCCACTCCGCGCTTCGCGCTCCGGTCGAGACGACGGGGAAGGCCAAATGCGATTGCCCTGCGCAGGACGCGGAGTGCTTTGGGTGATGGCCCGCCTACGCGATCCCTCCATCGACACGGACCAGCGAGCCCGTGGTGAAGCTCGACGCGCTGGAAGCGAGATAGAGCGCGGCAGTGACGATCTCCTCCGGCTGCCCGCTGCGCTTCGCGGCCGCCGTCGCGTTCTTCTTGTGCTCTTCCGGCCAGGCCTTGCTGACGTCGGTCAGGAAGCGGCCGGGCGAGATGGTGTTGACCCGCACCTTTGGCCCGTACTCGTGGGCGAAGGCTTCGGTCAGCGCGTTGAGCGCCGCCTTGGCCCCGGCATAGGGCGCGATCTGCGGCCGCGGACGCAGCGCCCCGGCGCTGCTGATATTGATGATCGAGCCGCCGTCGCCCGCCGCCATGCGGCTGCCGACCAGCGACATCAGGCGGAACGGCGCCTTGAAGTTCAGCGACACGATGCGGTCGAACAGCTGCTCCGGCGTCTCCAGCGACGATGGTGCGAGCGGCGACGACCCGGCATTGTTCACCAGGATGTCGACCTTGCCGAAAGCGGCGTAGGCGGCATCCGCAAGCCCCTCGAGCTCCTGCCAGTTGGCGACGTTGCAGGCATAGGGCACCGCCTTGCGGCCCATCGCCTTCACCTCGGCCGCGACCTTCTCGCAGGCATCGAGCTTGCGGCTGGTCACGAAGACGTCGGCGCCATGGGCCGCGAAGGCCTTCACCATCTGGTAACCGAGGCCGCGGCTGCCGCCGGTTACCAGCGCCACCTTGCCCGTCAAGTCGAAGAGATTGGTCATGCTTTCTTTCTCCTCTCCCCCACCAGGGGGAGAGGATGGGTGAGGGGGAATCGAAAGCGCGTGCAACCCCCTCACCTAGCCTCTCCCCCTAGCGGGGGAGAGGAATATGAACCCATAGCGTCGCTGGCATGTCACTTGCTAAGTGTATCTGTGGAGCGAAACAGCCCGGGCCGTCATGAGCATCCACGTCGCGTTGCATCATCGCACGACCTACACCTACGACCGGCCGGTCGCTCTGGGGCCGCAGATCGTGCGCCTGCGGCCGGCGCCGCACAGCCGCACCCAGGTCCTGTCCTACGCGCTCAAGATCGAGCCGAAGGATCACTTCATCAACTGGCAGCAGGATCCGCAAGGCAATCACCTGGCCCGCCTGGTCTTCCCGGAGAGGACCACGACGTTCGAGGTCGCCGTCGACCTGGTCGCCGACATGACGGTGATCAACCCGTTCGACTTCTTCCTGGAGCCTGAGGCCGAGCAGTGGCCGTTCGCCTACGACCCCTCGCTTGCCGAGGAGATCGCGCCGTTCCGCAAGCTCGAGCCGCCCGGCCCGCTCCTGCAGAAGTGGCTCGACTCGGTCGACCGTAAGAAGAAGCAGCGCACCGTCGACTTCATCGTCGGCCTCAATGCGCGGCTGCAGAAGGAGATCGGCTACGTCATCCGCCTGGAGCCGGGCGTGCAGACCTGCGAGGAGACGCTGGGTCTTACCAAAGGCTCGTGCCGCGACACCGGCTGGCTGCTGGTCACCATCCTGCGCCATCTCGGATTCGCCGCCCGCTTCGCTTCGGGCTACCTGATCCAGCTCACGCCGGACGAGAAGCCGCTCGACGGTCCCGAGGGCCCGACGCACGACTTCACCGACCTCCATGCCTGGTGCGAGGTCTACCTGCCGGGCGCGGGCTGGATCGGCCTCGATCCGACGTCGGGCCTGCTCACCGGCGAGGGCCACATCCCGCTCGCCTGCACGCCCGAGCCGGCGAGCGCCGCGCCGATCGAGGGCGCGGTCGACGACAGCGAGGTGCAGTTCTCCTACGACATGACGGTGACGCGGGTGCGCGAGACGCCGCGCACCACCAAGCCCTACAGCGAGCCCGCCTGGCAGGCGCTGCTCGGCGTCGGCGAGGCGATCGAGCGCGACATCCGGACGGCCGGGCTGAAGCTCACCATGGGCGGCGAGCCGACCTTCGTGTCGATCGACGACATGGACGGCGCCGAATGGAACACCGAGGCGCTGGGCTCCGAGAAGCGGCGGCTGGCCGGCGTGCTGTTCCGCAAGCTCGCGCACCGATTCGCCCGGGGGCCGCTGCTGCATTTCGGTCAGGGCAAATGGTATCCCGGCGAGCAACTGCCGCGCTGGGCGCTCGGCTGCTACTGGCGCAAGGATGGCGAGCCGATCTGGCGCGATCCGGCGCTGACCGCGCTGGAGACCAGGCCGACCGGCGTCACGCCCGAGATCGCCAACCGCTTCGCCCTGGCCTTCGCCGAGCGGCTGCAGCTCAACCCCGGCCATCTGTTCGAGGCGTTCGAGGACACCTGGTACTACCTCTGGCGCGAGCGGCGGCTGCCCAGCAATGTCGAGGTCGACGCCAGCAAAGCCAAGGATCCGATGGAGCGCGAACGCCTCTCGCGCGTGTTCGAGAAGGGCCTCGAAACGCCGGTCGGCACTGTGCTCCCGATCGCACGCGAGTCGAACGGACGCGGCCGCTGGCGCAGCGGGCCGTGGTTCCTGCGCAGCGAGAAGTGCTACCTGATCCCCGGCGATTCGCCGATCGGCTACCGCCTGCCGCTCGATTCCCTGCCGTGGGCGGCGCCGGCAGACGCCGGTTTCATGGCCGAGCCCGATCCGATGATCAGCCATCCGGCGCTGCCGCCGCTCGACGCCTTCCGCCGCGCGCCGGTGCTGCGCCGCCAGGCGCCGCCGGTCGCGGCCGCCAATCCCAATGGCGACGTCAACGGCGATGCCTCGCGCGCCGAGATCTGGCGGCGGGCGCTGGCGTCCGATCTGGCCGGCAAGCCCGGCGTCGGCTCCTCGCCCGACTGGATCGTGCGCACGGCCATCGCCTTCGAGCCGCGCGACGGCCATCTCCATGTCTTCATGCCGCCGGCCGAGCGCACCGAGGACTATCTCGAGCTGGTCGCCGCGGTCGAGGATACCGCCGAGGAGCTCGGCCAGCCGGTGTTCATCGAGGGCTATCCGCCACCGGGCGGCGATTCGCGGCTGCTCAATTTCAGCGTCACGCCCGATCCCGGCGTCATCGAGGTCAACATCCATCCCTCGGCGGATTGGCGCGAGCTCGTGGACAAGACCGAGATCGTCTACGACGAGGCCCGCACGACGCGGCTGGGCGCGCAGAAATTCATGATCGACGGCCGCCACACCGGCACCGGCGGCGGCAACCACGTCACGCTCGGCGGACCGTCGGCGGCGGAGTCGCCGCTGCTGCAGCGGCCCGACCTCCTGAAGAGCCTGCTCGGCTACTGGCTCAACCATCCGTCGCTGTCGTACCTGTTCTCCGGCCTGTTCATCGGCCCGACCAGCCAGCATCCGCGCATCGACGAGGCGCGCAACGACGCGCTGCACGAGCTCGAGATCGCCTTCCGCCAGATCGAAGCGGGTCGCCAGACGCCGCCCTGGCTGGTCGACCGGCTGTTCCGCAACCTGCTGGTCGACGCCACCGGCAACACCCATCGCGCCGAGTTCTGCATCGACAAGCTGTTCACCCCGGAGAGCGCCTCGGGCCGTCGCGGCCTCCTGGAAATGCGCGCCTTCGAGATGCCGCCGCACTGGCGCATGAGCGTGGCGCAGCAGGCGGTGCTGCGCGGCCTGGTCTCGGGCTTCTGGCAGAAGCCCTACGACCGGCGGCTGAGCCGCTGGGGCACGCGCCTGCATGACGACTTCATGCTGCCGCACTTCGTCTGGCAGGATTTTTCCGACGTGCTCGACGACCTGAAGTCGGCCGGCTACCGCTTCGATCCGCAGTGGTTTGCCCCGCACTTCGAGTTCCGCTTCCCCCTGATCGGCTGTTTCACCCAACGCGGACTCGAATTGGAATTGCGCCACGCGTTGGAACCCTGGCACGTGCTGGGCGAGGAGCCGGGCGGCGGCGGCACCGTGCGCTATGTCGACAGTTCGCTGGAGCGGCTGCAGGTCAAGGTCGAGGGCCTGAACGACGCCCGCCACGTCGTCGCCTGCAACGGCTACCGCCTGCCCCTGCACGCCACCGGAAATGCCGGCGAGTACGTCGCCGGCGTCCGCTATCGCGCGTGGCAGGCCGCCAACGCGCTGCACCCGACCATCGGCGTGCATGCGCCGCTGACCTTCGACATCCACGACACCTGGAACGGCCGCTCGATCGGCGGCTGCACCTATCACGTGGCCCATCCCGGCGGCCGCAACTACGACCGCATGCCGGTCAACGCCAACGAGGCCGAGGCCCGCCGCCGCACGCGCTTCTTCCCGATCGGCCATACCGGCGGCCTCGCCCCCGAGCCCCGACCGCTCGACAATCCCGAGCACCCGCTGACCTTGGACCTGCGCCGGGCCTGAGATAGGGTCCGCGGCTGATGGAGTCGCTGCGCGGCCTTAGCTCCTCGCCGGAGCAGGCGTACGACGAGCTGGTCACCGGCCAGAAGTCGATCCGCTACCACTGGCAGGGCATTTTGAGCGTGATCCGCGCCCTGCCCGGCGACGGCCTGAGCGAGCGCATGGAAAGCGCGCGCCGCCAGCTCGAGGAATCGGGCGCGACCCTCAACCTGCTCGACGAGCGCGGCAAGCCGACCTGGAGCTTCGACCCGCTGCCCTTCGTCATCACTCCCGACGAATGGTCCGCCCTCGAGGACGGGCTGGTCCAGCGCGCCGCCCTGCTCGACGCCATCCTCGCCGACCTCTATGGGCCGCAGACCCTGCTGGCCGAGCGGCGGCTGCCGCCGATGCTGGTCCACGCCAACCGCCACTTCCTGCGGCCCTGCCGCATCACCGACGCCCAGCCGCCGGGGCGCTGGCTCGACCAGTACGCGGTCGACCTGGTGCGGCTCGGCAACGGCCGCTGGCATGTGCTGGCCGATCACACCGAGGTGCCGTCGGGCGCGGGCTATGCGCTGGAGATCCGGCGCGTGCTGGCGCGCAGCCTGCCCGAGGCCTTCCGCTCGATCCCGGTGCGCCATGTGCGCTCCTTCGTCGACCGCTGGCACAATTCGCTCGCGGGCCTGGCGCCGCCGGGCGTGGCGCGGCCCAACATGGCCGTCCTGACGCCGGGCTCGCTGTCGGCCAGCTACTTCGAGCATGTCTATCTCTCGCGCGCGCTCGGCGTGCCGCTGGTCGAGGGCGGCGATCTGGTGACGCGCGACGGCGAGGTGCTGATCAAGACGCTGGCCGGCCTGCGCCCCGTGCACATGCTGCTGCGCCGGCTCGACAGCTCCTTCGCCGATCCGCTGGAGCTGCGCGCCGATAGCGCGCTCGGCGTCACCGGCCTGGTGGAAGCCACGCGCACCGGCAAGATCGCCGTGGCCAACCCGCTGGGCTCGGGCCTGGTCGAGACGCCGGCGCTGATGCCCTTCCTCGAGCGGCTGAGCCAGCACCTGCTCGGCCAGCCGCTGAAGCTGCCGTCGCTCGACGTCTGGTGGCTGGGCGAACCCTCGGCCTATGCCTTCGCCAAGGCGCATCTCGATTCGATGATCGTGCGGCCCTGCCTCGGCCACGACCGCGAGCCGATCGTCGTCGGCATGCTGGAGGGCGAGGCGCGCCACGCGCTGGAGCAGCGCATCGCGGCCCACCCCGGCCACTTCGTGGCGCAGTACCCGGTCGTGCCGTCGCTGAACCCGAAGTGGGACGGCGAGGCGCTGGTGCCGTCGGCCGTGGTGCTGCGCTGCTTCGTGATCGCCGACCCCTCGGCAGACCTCGGGGCAGGCGGCGCGAGCTGGCGCGTGCTGCCGGGCGGGATCGCGCGCCAGCCGGCGGGCGACACGCCCCTGCACCAGCTCGGCCGGCTCAACGGCACGCTGAAGGACGTCTGGGTGCTGGCCGAGGACGCCGCCGACGTGCAGCTCCCGACCAGCCGCCGCTTCCACCAGATCGAGATCGACCGCGGCAGCGCCGACCTGCAAAGCCGCGTCGCCGACAACCTCTATTGGCTCGGCCGCTACATCGAGCGGCTGGACAACGACGCGCGCCTGTTGCGCACCACCGCCACCCGCGTGGCGCAGGGCGTGATCGGCGTGCGCGAGGGCATCGAGCTGCGCCTGCTCGGCAAGCTGATCGACCGCGCCAACCTGATGCCGCCGCAAGCCGCCCTGTCGGCGCCCGACAGCGCGGCGTTCCAGCAGGGCCTCGCCGGCGTCGGCTCCGACCAGCGCGGGCTGCCGACGGTGCTCGACGCCATCCAGCGCCTCGCCGGCAACCTGCGCGACCGCTTCTCCGCCGACATGACCATCGCCGTCGGCCCGCTGATGAGCGAGGTGCGCGACCGCCTGCTCGACGCCCGCGACAACCTCGACGAGCTGATCGCCGCCCTCGACGACATCATCCGCTTCGTCGCCACCGTGTCGGGGCTCGCGCAGGAGAACATGACGCGCGGCCCCGGCTGGCTGTTCCTCGACCTCGGCCGGCGCATCGAGCGCGCCCAGTTCGTGCTCGGCTCGGCGCTGGGGCCGATCCAGCAGTCGCCGATCGACTGGGACGCCGCGATGCGGCTGGCGCTGGAGCTGTGCGACAGCTCCATCAGCTATCGCTGGCGCTATCTCGGCCAGCTGCAGCCCGCGCCCGTTCTCGACCTGGTGGTGCTCGACGACAGCAACCCGCGCGCCTTCGCCTTCCAGATGCGCTCGATCGCCAGCCATCTCGACCGGCTGGCCCAGGCCTCGGGCACGCGCGTGCCCGACCTGTTGATCTCGCTCGACAAGGATCTCTCCCGCGCCGTCAACCTGTTCATGGGCGACGAGAAGTCGTGGCGGCACGAGGGGCTGGCGCTGGGCGGGCTGCGCGAGATCGCGTCGGACGGCCTGCTGCGGCTGGAGGAGCTCTCCGAGGCGATCACCAGGGCCTATTTCAGCCACGTGCCGGCGGCGCAGGCGGTCGGCTCGACACCGTCGATGGCGGCGAGCTGATGCAATACCTGCTGTCGCACCGCACGACCTACACCTACGACAGCAGCGTCGACTCGGCGCATCACATCGCGCATCTGCGGGCGCGGGCGTTTCCCGGCCAGAAGGTCTCGTCGATCGGCATCGTCACCCAGCCGCTGCCGGCGCTGGCGGTGCAGCATGTCGACCATTTCGGCAACCTGATCGACATCTACCGCATCGACAAGCCGCACCAGCGCTTCGACATCGAGGTGCGCGCCTCGATCGACGTGTGCTTCCCCGAGCCGCCGCCGGCGGCGGACACGCCGCCGTGGGAGGAGATCCGCAAGGCGCTGAGCGGCGGCGGCTTCCCGGCATCGATCGAGGCGAGCGAGTTCGTCCACGACTCGCCGCTGGTGCCGGGCGACGACTCCCTCAGGACGTACGGCGCCACGTCGCTGACGCCGGGCCGGCCGATCCTCGACGCCGCGCGCGAGCTCACGGCGCGCATCAAGGCCGACTTCGACTACCATCCCGGCGCCACCGACATCTCGACGCCGCTGCACGACGTGTTCGAGGGCAAGGCCGGCGTCTGCCAGGACTTCGCCCATGTCATGATCGCGGCGCTGCGCGCGCACGGCGTCGCGGCGGCCTATGTGTCGGGCTACATCCGCACCCTCCATTCGCCGCAAGAGGTCGAGCTGCGCGGCGCCGATGCCAGCCACGCCTGGGTCGCCGTGTGGTGCGGCGAGGCCGCCGGCTGGGTCCATCTCGACCCGACCAACGACCTGGTCGCCCACGAGGACCATATCGCGGTCGCCTGGGGCCGCGACTTCTCCGACGTCAGCCCCTTGCGCGGCGTCATCCTGGGCGGCGGCAACCACGTCTACAGCGTCGCCGTCACCCTGGTGCCGACCGGCTGAACCTGGAATCCGGCCCGCTCCCGGACGGATCCGATATCGATTCCATAAGGGTTTTAGCCCCGCGTCCGGGAATCCGGCGCCATCCCCCCGGCCGGACAGTGCCGGACGGCCCGGACGGTCCGGACACCGGACTGCGAATTATTTTCTACTGAGACAACCGATCAGCGGCCTCGCTGCGCGCCGGCGCGGTAAAGAGGGTGCGCCGCCGCACCTCATTCACCGAGGAAGTCCTTCGTCCACTTGGTGTAGTCGGCGTCGCGCGTCACGCGCTTCATCAGCTCCGCGTCGGCCACGCCCTGCAGCTTCGCCGGTGGCGTGCCCTCGCGCAGCGCCTTGAGCGTCTCGTAGACCGCCTTCACGCCGGCGGCGAACGGCTGGTGGCCCTGCAGCGCGATGCGCACGCGGCGGCTGGCGAGATAGTCCTTGTCGGTCAGCTCCGGCGTCGCGCCGCCCAGGATGATCGGCAGCCCGGTCGCGGCGGAGAGCGCATCGAGCTCGGCGCGCGTCTTCACCCCGACGAAGAACAGTGCATCGACGCCGACCGCCTCGTAGGCCTTGCCGCGGGCGATCGCATCGTCGAGACCGCTGATCTGGATGGCGCTGGTGCGGCCGGCGATCGCCAGCAGCGGGTCCTGCCGGCCCGCCAGTGCCGCCTTCATCTTGCCGACGCCCTCGGCGATCGAGGTCAGGCGCGGCTTGGTGGTGCCGAAAGGAGTCGGCAGCTCGGTGTCCTCGATGCTCATGCCGCCGATGCCCGCGGTCTCGAGCTCCTCGACCGTGCGCTTGACGTTGAGCGCATTGCCGTAGCCGTGGTCGGCATCGACCATCAGCGGGAGATTGCCGGCGCGGTTGATGCGATAGGCCTGCTGGGCGAACTCGCTCAAGGTGAGCACGATCAAATCGGGCGCACCCAGCACCGTGAGCGACGCCGTCGAGCCCGCGAACATGCCGAGCTCGAAGCCGAGATCCTCGGCGATGCGGGCGGAGATCGGATCGAAGACCGAACCGGGATGGACGCAGATGTTGCCGTTCAGGACGGCGCGAAAGCGCTGACGGCGATCGGTCCAATGCATGGCGTTTCCTCAGACTTTCTGCGTTCCGACGGGTTGCATTCCGACGGGCAAACCGGACGCCTTCCCGCGGCCCCTTGCCGGGGCGTAGCGTTCTTAGCACCGGCGGGACGGAGGCGCGACGCCCGCCGAAAAACGAACAGGCGCCATTCGGGAGAAACGCCATGTTCGAGGTCCTCGACCGACAAACGCGTCTAACCGGGAACCAGAAGAAGATCCTCGCCGCCGCCATCATCGGCGACGCGCTGGAGTTCTTCGACTACTTCCTGATCGGCTTCGTGCTCGCCTTCCTGATCGGGCCGTGGAAGCTCACCTTCAACCAGTTCGCGATCGTGTTCCTGTCGTCGGGCGTCGGCGCGCTGCTCGGCGCCTATGCCTGGGGCTGGGTTGCCGACCGCATCGGCCGCCGGCCGGTGTTCATCGGCACCGTGCTCAATTTCTCGATCGCCACCGGCCTGCTCTACTTCACGCCGGACAACGGCTGGGTCTATCTCACCGCGCTGCGCTTCTTCGTCGGCTTCGGCGTCGGCGGACTCTATTGCGTCGACCTGCCGCTGGTTCAGGAGTTCATGCCGAGCCACAAGCGCGGCTGGATCGGCGGGCTGGTCACCTGCATCATCCCGCTGGGCGTCGGCCTGGGCGGCGTGCTCGGCGCCGTCATGGGGCCGACCGAATGGCGCATCCTGTTCGCGATCGGCCTGTTGCCGGCGCTGGTCGTCCTGCTGGTCCGCCTCTGGGTGCCGGAATCGCCGCACTGGCTGGTTCGCCAGGGCCGCTACGAAGAGGCCCGCACGTCGCTCGCCTGGGCGCTCCAGGTCGATCCCAAGTCGCTGCCCCTGCCCGACGCCAAGACGCTGGGCGAGCCGATCAAGACCAACTGGTTCGACCTGTTCAAGTATCCGCGCAGCCTCGCGGTATCGTGGCTGGGCAATGCCGGCGCCCAGACCGGCGCCTACGGCATCGCGTTGTGGGCGCCGACCCTGTTCGTGCTGATCCTCAAGGTGACGCCGCAGGAAGCCGCCAAGATGTTCATCCTGCTGACGGTCAGCGGGTTCATCGGCCGGCTGAGCTTCTCCTACCTGTCCGAGAAGATCGGCCGGCGCAATTGCGGCGGCCTGCTGGGCTTCGGCGCGGCGTTCTTCATCATCCTCGCCGGCTACAACTACAACACCATGGTGTCCGGGGTGTCGGCCTTCTGGCTGATCCTGGCGGTGGCGATGTTCTTCGTCGACGGCGGCTTCGCCATCGTCGGGCCCTACGCGGCCGAGGTCTGGCCGTCGCACCTGCGCACCTCGGGCATGGGCTCGGCCTACGGCTTCGGCGGTATCGGCAAGATCATCGGGCCGCTCGGGCTCGCCATGATCGTGGGCTCCAGCAACTTCGTGAAGCCGGACGTGCCGCTGACCGCGATTCCGACCGCTTTCCTGTATCTCGGCGGCTGGTTCGCGCTGGCCGGCGTGGTCTATTATTTCCTGGGCATCGAGACCCGGGGCAAGTCGATCGAGCAGATCGACCGCGAACTGGCGACCGCCTGAAGACGAGAGGAGCCGAGTGGACACGCTGTTGACCTCTGCCGAGCTGGCGGGCGATCCCGACGTGATCGCCCGCGCCGAAGCCGTGCAGCCCGCCGTCGCCGCGGCCGCGGCCGAGATCGAGGAGAAGCGGCGCCTGCCCGGCCACCTGCTCGACAAGCTGCATGAGCAGAAGCTGTTCCGTCTGCTCATGCCCCGAACCAACCAAGGCATCGAGACCGACCCGATCACCTTCTTCCACGTGATCGAGACCATCGCCCGCGCCGACGCCTCGACCGCCTGGTGCCTCAGCCAGGCCGGCGGCTGCGCGATGACCGCGGCCTATCTCGACCTGCCGGTGGCGCAGGAGATCTTCGGCAGCGCCGACGCCGTGCTGGCCTGGGGACCGGGGCCGAGAGTGAAGGCCGTCGAATGCGAAGTGGACGGGGTCCGGGGCTACAGAGTGACCGGCGTATGGGCTTTCGCCTCGGGCGGCCGGCATGCGACGTGGCTCGGCGCCCACTGCCCGATCTTCACGCCCGACGGCGCGCCCAAGAAAATGGCCAACGGCTACCCGGTCGAACGCACCATGCTGGTGCCGGCCTCGGTGGTGCAGTGGACCGACATCTGGGACGTCGTCGGCCTGCGCGGCACGGCATCGGACCAGTTCGCGCTGACCGACCATTTCGTGCGTCGCGATCATTCCTTTGCGCGCAACTTCGCCGATCCGTCGTACGGCCGCCGCGAGCCGGGGCCGCTCTACCGCATGTCGGCGATGACCTGCTACGAGACCGGCTTCGCCGGCGTGGCGCTGGGCATCGCCCGCGGCGCGCTCGACGAGTTCGTCGAGACCGCCAAGACCAAGATCCCGCGCGGCGCCAGGAGCCCGATCCGCGACAGCGCCGTGGTGCAGATGGGCCTCGCCCAGGCCGACATCCGCGTGCGCTCGGCGCGCGCCTGGCTGCTGCAGTCGCTGGCCGAGATCTGGAAGCGGCTGCAGGCCGGCGGCGATCTCACGGTCGAGGACCGCATCGTCATCCGCGGCGCCTCGACCCACGCCATCCATTCGGCGCGCGAGGCGGTCGACTACGCCTACAATGCCGCCGGCGCGACGGCGATCTTCCATAACCATCCGCTGGAACGCCGCTTCCGCGACATCCACACCGTGACCCAGCAACTGCAGGGCCGGTCGAGCCATTTCGAAACCGTCGGCGCCTGGATGATGGGCGCCGACACCGATCTCACCTGGGTATGAACATTAGGGTCTAAGGGAGCAACCCATGCCGCTTGGTATTCTGCAGCACTACACCATCGAGCCCTCGAACCTCGAGGCCACCAAGGACTTCTATTGCGACGTGCTCGGGCTCGAGAACGGCGACCGTCCGCCGCTCGGCTTTCCGGGCTACTGGCTCTATTCGGGCGGCGTGCCGACCGTGCACCTGCTGGGCGACCGCAAGCCGCGCGAGGGCATCGTGGTGCGCGGCACAGAGAAGAAGTTCGACGACACCGGCCGCTTCGACCATATCGCCTTTTCCGCCAGCGATCTCGCAGGCGTGCGCAAGCGCATCGAGGGCAAGAAGGTGAAATTCCGCGAGCAGGTGATCCCGCGCACCGGCGGCACGCAGATCTTCCTCTACGATCCCGACGGCGTCGGCGTGGAGCTGAACTTCGATCCCAGCGAGACGCCGGCCGACAAGCGCGCAGAAGCCGCCAAGCGCTGAGCCATGATCGTCTCGGTCGAGGTCCAGGCCGTCGAGCCGCTGGCCGACGGCGCGCCGTTCGGGTCGGCCGGTGCCTACGAGAAGGTGATCGGCATCGCCAAGGGCTGTATCGATCCGTCGGCGCCCGGCAACAAGGCCATCGCGCTGATCGACAGGGCGCCGCGCAACGCCAGGGGGCTGGTCGAGTACACGACCGACTTCTATGTGCTGCGGCCCAGGGACCCGGCCAGGAGCACCGGCCGCATCCTCTACGAGGTCAACAATCGCGGCCGCAAGATGCTGTTCGGCAACATCGCCGACGGCCCGCAGGGCATCAACGACCCGCAGAAGATCGAGGATGTCGGCAACGGCTTCCCGATGCGCCGCGGCTGGATCGTCGTCTGGTCGGGCTGGGATCCCGACGCGCCTCGCGCCAACAAGGGCCTCGGCCTGACCGCGCCGGTCGCCACGGAAGATGGGAAGGTTGGGGGCAAGCCGATCACCAAGACCGTGCGCGAGGAATGGGTCTCGGGCACGCGCGTCGGCGTGCTGGAGGCGTTCAAGCTCTCCTACGAGGCTGTATCGACCGACCAGAGCAAGGCGATGCTGACGGTGCGCGAGCGCGCCTCGGACAAGCCGACACCGGTGCCGGCGGCCGAATGGTCGTTCGCCGACGGCCGCTCGATCAAGCTCAAGGACAAGGCCAGGCTGGGCTATCTCTACGAGTTCACCTACCAGGCCAAGAACCCGAAGGTGCAGGGTCTGGGCTTCGCCGCCACCCGCGACTTCGTGAGCTGGCTGAAGCACGATCCGAAGGCCGTCGAGGTCGCCGGCCGGCCGGTGACGCATGCGATGGGCATCGGCTTCTCGCAGGCGGGCCGCTATCTGCGCCATCACATCACCGCCGGCTTCAATCGCGACGAGCAGGGCCGCACCGTGTTCGACGGCATCCACAGCCATATCGCGGGCGTCGGGCGGCTGTTCTTCGACATGCCGTTCAGCCAGCCGGCGCGCACCAACACCCAGCACGAGGACAATGGCTTCCCCGAGGCCTGGTTCCCGTTCTCGACCGCGACGCTCGAAGACCCGCTGACCAAGGCCAAGGGCTCGGTGCTGCACGGCGACAACGATCCCAAGCTGATCGAGACCAATACCTCGACCGAGTACTGGCAGAAGGGCGCCTCGCTCTTGACCACCGATCCGCTCGGCACGAAGGACGTGGCGCTGCCCGACAATTGCCGGGCCTACATGATCGCCGGCACGCAGCACGGCGGGCGCGCCGGCGCTGCGTCCGACGCCGGCCCCAACGTCAATCCGCGCAACCCGCACAATCCGATGGCCGCGGTGCGGGCGTTGCTGGTGGCGCTCGAGGAATGGGTCGTCTCCGGCAAGGCCCCGCCGCCCAGCCGCGTGCCGACGCTGGCCGACGGCACGCTGGTCGAGCCGGACAAGACCGGCTTCCCGGACATTCCGGGCGCCGCCGTCGTGCGCACAACCAATCGGGTGGCGCCGCTCGCCGACTGGGTGAAGCCCGCGCCGGCCGATCAAGCCTATCGTACCCTGGTCAGCCGGGTCGATCCCGACGGCAACGAGGTCGCCGGCATCCGCCTGCCCGATATCGCCGTGCCGCTCGCGGCCTACACCGGCTGGAACGAGTACAAGCCGCCCTATCCGAAGGGCGAGATCGCCGATCGCGACGGCAGCTACTTCGCCTTCCCGCCGGCCAAGATCGCCCAGCGCTACAGGAACCGCGCCGACTACGTGGCGAAGGTACAGGCCGCCGTCGATGACCTCCTGAAGGATCGCCTGATGCTTCAGGAGGACGCCGACCGCTACCTCGAGAAGGCGCGCAACGAAGTGAGGGTGACTCCCTGATGGCGACGCTCGACCGCAACGGCGTGAAGATCCATTACGAGGTCCATGGCCCCAATGGAGGGCAGGCGCCGACCCTCCTGCTGAGCCACGGCTACAGTTCGACGGCGCGCATGTGGGATGGCCAGGTCGCAGTGCTGAAAGACCGTTACCAGGTCGTCGTGTGGGATTTCCGCGGCCACGGTGAGAGCGACTATCCCAAGGATGGCACGCAGTATTCCGAGGAGCTGACGGTCGGCGACATGCTGGCGCTGCTCGACAAAGTCGGCGCCAAGACGGCGATCGTCGCCGGCCTGTCGCTGGGCGGCTACATGTCCTTGGCCTTCCATGCCAGCCATCCCGAGCGGGTGCGGGCGCTGATGCTGTTCGACACCGGCCCCGGCTTCAAGAAGGACGAGGCGCGGGCCAAGTGGAACGAGACCGCCAACAAGCGCGCCGCCGACTTCGATGCGCGCGGCCTCACCGCGTTGAACAGCAGCGACGAGGTCAAGCTGACCCGCCATCGCGACGCCTCGGGCCTCGCCGGCTCGGCGCGGGGCATGCTGGCGCAGCAGAACGACCGGGTGATCCAGTCGCTCGACAGCGTAAAGGTACCGACGCTGGTGTTGGTGGGCGCCAACGACACCAACTTCCTCGCCGCCACCGACTACATGGCGGCCAAGATCAAGGGATCGACCAAGGTGGTGATCCCCGACGCGGGCCATGCGGCCAACCTGCATCAGCCCGCGCGTTTCAATCAGGCGGTCGAGGCATTTTTGGCTAAGTTGCCAGCGGGCTAAGCACGACCTCACCCTGAGGAGCGGCCGTAGGCCGCGTCTCGAAGGGTGGGCAACGATACGGTGATTCCACCCTTCGAGACGCGACCCTGCGGGCCGCTCCTCAGGGTGAAGTGGAATTTAAAGGAGGAAAGTCATGGGCAAGCGGATCGCAGTCGTCGGAGTCGGCGCGCTGGGCGGATATGTCGGCGGATGGCTGGCGCATAGCGGCGAGGACGTCACCCTGATCGATTTCTGGCCGGAGAACATCGAGACCATCCGCAAGAACGGGCTGGAGCTCGACGGCGTCACGCCGGAAGAGAAGATCGTGGTCAAGAACGCCAAGACCATGCACCTCACCGAGATGGAGCAGCTGTCGCGGCAGAAGCCGGTCGACATCGCCTTCGTGTCGATGAAGTCCTACGACACCGAATGGGCGACCGCGCTGATCAAGCAGTACCTGGCGCCGGACGGCTTCGTGGTGTCGCTGCAGAACTGCCTCAACGAGGAACGCATCGCCAACCAGGTCGGCTGGGGCAAGACGGTGGGCATGATCGCCTCGCTGATCTCGGTCGACATGTTCGAGCCGGCGCGCATCCGCCGCACCGTCGCCAAGGGCGGCGACAAGCACACCGTGTTCCGCGTCGGCGAGGTCCATGGCCGCATCACCAAGCGCGTCGAGGAGCTGCGCGACATGGTGGGCCGCATCGATTCGGCCAAGACCACGACCAACCTGTGGGGCGAGCGCTGGGCCAAGCTCTGCCAGAACGGCATGAAGAACGGCGTCTCGGCGGCGACCGGCCTGACCGGCAGCGACTGCGACCGCAACGACGCCATCCGCCGCTTCTCGATCAAGCTGGGCGGCGAGGCGGTACGGGTCGGCCAGGCGCTGGGCTACCACATCGAGAAGATCGGCAAGTTCGAGCCCGAGACGCTGGCCAAGGCGAGCGAGGGCGACAAGGCCGCCCTCGACGAGGTCGAGGCGATCCTGCGGCCGGGCTCCAACACCAATCCCAACCCGCGCGCCGACATCCAGCGCCCGTCGATGGCCCAGGACATCCGCAAGGGCCGCCGCACCGAGATCGAGTTCATGAATGGTTACATCGCCGATCGCGGCAACCATATCGGTGTGCCGGCGCCGACCCACGCCAAGCTCACCGAGATCGTGAAGAAGGTCGAGCGCAAGGAAGTCCCGGCCGCGCCGGCGCTGCTCGGCGGCTGACGGAGCTTTTCTCGGATACGATGGCAAGAAGCGGAGTTTGAGACAGCCGCTTCGCTCCTAGCTTGCGGGACGTCACCCAAGCCAGGAGCGAAGACCATGTCCAAGGAAAGCGACAACAAGGCGATCGTCGGCCGCTGGTTCACCGATTTCTGGGGCCCGACCTGCGATCTCGCGATCGTCGACGCGCTCGCCGCCCCGAACATGCTGCTGCAGTACTCGCTGCACGAGCCGCGCCGCGGCCATGCCGACATCAAGGCGTTCATGACCGACTTCCGCGCGGCGTTTCCAGACCTCGCCTTCGGCGGCGCAGCGGACCTGATCGCCGAGGGCGATTATGTCGTCGGCCAGTGGGTCGGCGGCGGCACGCACACCGGGCCGGCGTTCAGCGATTTCCTCATGGGCGCGCTGCCGGCCAACACCGGCCGCAAGATGCGCTTCACCGGGACGACCGTGCTGAAGCTCGAGAACGGCAAGATCGTGTCGGAGATCGGCCTCGATGACGGCGTCACCGCCCTGACCCAGCTCGGCCTTCTCAGGAAGGCGGCCTGATTCTTTCTCGAATTCGAAGGTGGAAGGCGGAGTGTTTGGCGCGCTCCGCCTCCCCATAGTCGGGCCCGAGACAAGGATCGGAGCCTGAAAATGACCGAAACAGAGAAAGACCCGCGCTGGGCGCGCATCGTTGCCCGAGACCGCACCGCCGACGGCCAGTTCTGGTACTCAGTGGCGACGACCGGCGTCTATTGCCGGCCGTCCTGCCCGTCGCGCGGCTGCAATCCGAAGAACGTGGCCTTCCACGACTCGCTGGAGGCGGCGATGGCGACGGGCTTTCGCCCCTGCAAGCGCTGCAACCCGGAGGGCGTGCCGCGGGAGGCCGCGAACGCCAGGCTGGTCGAGCAGGCCTGTCGCCGGATCGAGCACAGCGAGGAGATGCCGTCGCTCGGCGCGCTGGCGGCCACGGTGGGCTTGAGCAAGAGCCACTTCCATCGGCTGTTCAAGGCGGAGACCGGATTGACCCCCAGGGCCTACGCGGCCGGGCGCCGCGCCGGGCGCTTCCGCGAGCACCTGGCGAACGGTCAGTCGGTGACCGAAGCGATGTACGACGCCGGCTTCAACTCGAGCGGGCGCCTCTACGAGCAGGCCAACGGGATGCTCGGCATGACACCGACCCGCTATCGCGCGGGCGGCGTGGACGAAGAGATCCGCTTCGCGGTCGGCCAGTCGTCGCTGGGCGCCATTCTCGTCGCTTCGAGCGCCAAGGGTGTCGTGGCGATCCTGATCGGCGACGACCCGGAGGCGCTCGCCCGCGACCTGCAGGACCGTTTTCCGAAGGCGCGCCTGGTCGGCGGCGATCGCGACTACGAGGATCTCGTGGCCCGGATCGTCGGCGCCGTCGAGACGCCGGCGCTCGGCCTCAACCTGCCGCTCGACATTCGCGGCACCGCCTTCCAGCAACGTGTCTGGCAGGCGCTGCGGGAGATTCCGGCCGGCGCGACCGTCACCTATTCGGACATCGCGAGCCGAATCGACGCGCCGAGATCGGTGCGCGCCGTGGCGAGCGCCTGCGCATCGAACGCCATCGCCATCGCCATTCCCTGCCATCGCGTCGTGCGTCGCGACGGCTCGCCCTCGGGTTACGCCTGGGGCGTCGAGCGCAAGCGACGCCTGCTCGACATCGAAGCGAGTGCCCGCCTCGCGATCGGTGCCGCGGGCGCCGAGCAGAGGAGCAGCCGATGAGCGACGACATCCGCTACGCCTGGGGCGAGAGTACCCTCGGCGCCTTCATCGCGGCGCAGAGCATGGACGGGCTCGTCGCCTTCGAATTCGCCGATCGCGGCAGCCCGCTGGACAGGCTGAGGGAACGCCTTCCTCAGTCGACGCTGCGCGAGGATGCGGCCGGCCTGGCCGCCATCGTCGCCGCGCTGTCGCGCCTGGTGGATCGTCCGGACGAAGCCTCCGACATCGCGCTCGATCCGCGCGGTTCGGACTACGAGAAGCGCGTCTGGAGCCTGCTGCGGGAAATCCCCGCCGGCACGACGGTCAGCTACGGCGAGATCGCCGCGCGGATGGGCACGCGCGACGCGCGCGACGTGACGGCGGCCATCGCGGCCAACGGCATCGCGATCCTGGTGCCGTGCCATCGCGTCCTCAAGAAGGACGGCTCGCTGTCGGGCTATCGCTGGGGCGCGCGGCGCAAGCGCGCGCTGCTCGAGCGCGAGCGGCGTTAGAGCGGGCGATCCGGGCTCTAGCCACCGTAGAAGACGTTGTCGCCGAGTTCCTTCATCTCGAGGATCGCGGCGTCGGGGCGGCCCGTAAAGGGCTTGGGCAGGTGCGCCTCGACCACCTCGCCGACCACGATGTGGTGGTCGCCCTGCTCGACGATGGTCGTGACCTTGCACTCGACGGCGCCGGCCGCGGCTTCGAGCAGCGGCGCGCCGGTCGTGCCCTTGGCGTATGCCTGGCCGCTGATCTTGCCGTCCGCCACGGTGGCCGGCTTGAAGAAGGTGAAGGCAAGCCCCTTGCCCTCCTTGCCCAGCATGTTGAGGGCGAAGGCCTTGGCCGACTTCACCGCCTGGTAGGCGCCCGAATCGGTCTTCACGCCGACCACCACCAGGGGCGGCGCGAAGGCGGTCTGGGTGACCCAGTTCACCGTGGCGGCGGCGACGTTGCCTTTGCCGTCGTCGGCGGTGAGCACGTAGATGCCGTAGGGAATCATCCGCAGAACGGCTTTCTTGGCGTCGGCGTTCATCGGCTTCCTCCTGCTGTTGCTATGCTGCGAGCTTCACCCCGGTCTTGGCGTCTTCCTTGATCAGGTCGGCGCCCTTCTCGGCCACCATGATGGTCGGGGCGTTGGTGTTGCCCGACGGCACGGTCGGCATGATCGAGGCGTCGATCACGCGCAGCCCGGCGATGCCGTGCACGCGCAGCCGGTCGTCGACCACCGCCATCGGGTCACTGCCCATCTTGCAGGTGCCGACGACGTGGTAGGTCGTCTGGCCAGTGCGGCGGGCGAAGTCGAGCCATTCGTCGTAGCTCTGCACCTTGTCGCCGGGATTGTTCTCGAAGGCGACGTACTTCGACAGCGACGGATGCGAGACGATCTTGCGGGCGATCTGCATGCCCGCGACGGTGGCGTCGCGATCGGTCTGCGCCGACAGGAAGTTCGGCCGGATCGCGGGCTCGCTGCCCGGCGTCGCCGACTTGATGTGGATCGAGCCGCGGGAGTCGGGCCGGCACTGGCCGATCACCACCGTCATGCCGGGATCCTTCTCCAGCATGCGCTTCTGCGCCGAATCGTAGCTGGCATGCGCCATGTGGAACTGCATGTCCGGCGATTCGAGGCCGGGCCGCGTCCGCACGAAGCCGTAGACCACGCCGGCGGTCAGGCTGAGCGCGCCGCGACCGGCGGTGTAGTACTTCAGCACCTCCTTGACGAGGTTCAGGCCGCGCGTCTCCTGGTTCAGGGTCGAGATGTCGGCCTTGCAGCGCCAGTTCATGCGCGGCGCGAAGTGGTCGCCGTAGTTCTCGCCGACGCCCTTCAGCGCGTGCTTCACCTCGATGCCGTGGCGCTTCAGCAGCTCGGGCTGGCCGATGCCGGAATGCTCCAGCACGCCCGGCGACTGCACCGAGCCGCACGACACGATGACCTCGCGGCCGCAGCGCGCCTCGCGCTTCCGGCCATGCACCGTGTAGGCGACGCCGACGCAGCGCTTGCCGTCGAGGATGACGTTGGAGACCAGCGCATCGGTCTCGATGCCGAGATTGGAGCGGCTGCGCGCCGGATCGAGGAAGGCGCGCGCCGTCGACCAGCGCTTGCCGTCCTTCATCGTCACCTGGTAGTAGCCGAAGCCTTCCTGGTTGCCGTTGTTGTAATCCTTGTTCTTCGGGAAGCCGCTGGCGGCGGCGGCGTCGATGAAGGCGTCGCACAGGGGATGGGTGTCGCGCATGTGGGCGACGTTCAGCAGGCCACCCTTGCCGCGGCTCGCGTCGGCCTCGCCCTCGAAGTGCTCCGACTTCCTGAAGTACGGCAGGATGCTCTCGTAGGACCAGCCGCGATTGCCGAGCTGCCCCCAGGTGTCGTAGTCGAGCGGCTGGCCGCGGACATAGAGCATGCCGTTGATCGACGACGAGCCGCCGAGGGTGCGGCCGCGCGGGCACGGGATGCGGCGGCCGGCCATGCCGTCCTCCGCCTCCATCTCGAAGTTCCAGTTGAACTTGTCGTGGTTGAGCAGCTTGGTGAAGCCGGCCGGGATGTCGATCCACATCGACTTGTCGCGCGGCCCCGCCTCGAGCAGCAGCACCTTGACGGACGGATCCTCGCTCAGCCGGTTGGCCAGCACGCAGCCCGCCGAGCCGCCGCCCACGATGATGTAGTCCCAATCGGCCATTTCACTGCCTCCCTGTGCGGGAGACAGCTTAGCGCAAGTGGCAGGAAACGTGATGCCCCGGCGCAATTTCGCGCAGCAAGGGCGATTCGACCTTGCAGCGGGCCACGGCATACGGGCAGCGGGTGTGGAAGTGGCAGCCCGAGGGCGGGTTGACCGGGCTCGGCACGTCGCCCTGCAGCACCCGCTTCTGGCGCTTGATCGCCGGGTCGGGCACCGGCACGGCCGACAGCAGCGCCTCGGTATAGGGATGCTGCGGGTTCTTGAAGATCGACCTTGTGTCGGCGTGCTCGACGATTCGGCCGAGATACATCACCGCGATGCGATGGCTGATGTGCTCGACCACCGCGAGATTGTGGCTGATGAACAGGTAGCTGAGCTGGCGCTCGCGCTGCAGGTCCTGCAGCAGGTTGATCACCTGCGCCTGGATCGAGACGTCGAGCGCCGACACCGGCTCGTCGCCGACGATCAGCTTCGGTCCGAGCGCCAGCGCCCGGGCGATGCCGATGCGCTGGCGCTGGCCGCCCGAGAACTGGTGCGGGAAGTTGACCATCTGCGCCGGACGCAGCCCGACCCGCTCGAACAGGGCCGCCACCTGCTCCTGCCGCTCCTTGCCCGAAGAGACGCCGTGGACGTAGAGCGGCTCGCCGACGATGTCGCCGGCAGTCATGCGCGGGTTGAGCGACGAGAACGGGTCCTGGAAGACGATCTGCATCTGCTTCCGGAACGGCCGCAGCTCCTTCTTGCTGAGCGGCGCGATGTCCTGGCCCATCACCTTGACGGTGCCGCCGGTCGGCTCGATCAGGCGCAGCACGGCGCGCCCGGCCGTCGTCTTGCCGCAGCCCGATTCGCCCACCAGCCCGAGCGTCTCGCCCTCGTTGATGGTGAAGCTGATGCCATCGACGGCGTAGACGTAGCCCACGGTCCGGCGCAGCAGGCCTTTGCGCACCGGAAAGTGCTTCTTGAGGTCGGTGACCTCGAGGACGGGCTGGTTCGATTTAGCCATGGGGATGCCAGCACGCGGCCCAGTGGCCGGGCTTCTTCTGGTCGTAGGTCGGCCGCTCGCTGCGGCACTTGTCGTCGGCGCGCGGGCAGCGCGGCGCGAAGGCGCAGCCCTCGGGCAGCGCGAACAGGGGCGGCACGATGCCCGGGATCTCCGCCAGGCGGCCGTTGTCTGCCGCCTCCTCGCCGCGCAGCAGGTCGAGCCGCGGGATCGAGTTGAGCAGGCCGCGCGTGTAGGGATGCATCGGGTCGGCGAACAGCTCGCCGACCGCCGCCTCCTCGACCTTGCGGCCGGCATACATCACGATCACCCGGCGCGCCGTCTCGGCGACGACGCCGAGATCGTGGGTGATCAGGATCACGGCGGCGCCGAACTCGCGCTGCAGCTCGACGATCAGTTCCAGGATCTGCGCCTGGATGGTGACGTCGAGCGCGGTGGTCGGCTCGTCGGCGATCAGGACCTTCGGGTTGCAGGCCAGCGCCATGGCGATCATGGCGCGCTGGCGCATGCCGCCCGAGAGCTGGTGCGGATATTCCTTGGCCCGCTGCTTGGGCTCGGGGATCTTCACCAGGTCGAGCATCTCGACGGCGCGCTTGTACGCGGCCTTCTTGTCGAGGTCTCGATGCAGGATCAGCGCCTCGCTGATCTGCTTGCCGATGGTCATGACCGGGTTGAGGCTGGTCATCGGCTCCTGGAAGATCATCGAGATGTCGTTGCCGCGGACCTTGCGCATCTCCTCCTCAGAGAGCTTGAGCAGGTCCTTGCCGCCGAGCTTGATCTGGCCCGAGACGATGCGGCCGGGCGGATCGGGGATCAGCCGCATCAGCGAGAGCGCGGTCATGCTCTTGCCGCAGCCCGATTCGCCCACGATCGCCAGCGTCTCGCCCGAGGCGACGCCGAAATTCACGCCGTCCACCGCCTTGACGATGCCTTGCCGCGTGTAGAACCAGGTGCCGAGATTCTCGACTTCGAGCAGGTCCGTCATGAACGCTGCCGCGGATCGAGGATGTCGCGCAGCGCGTCGCCCAGCAGGTTGGTGCCGAACACGGTCAGGCTGATGGCGACGCCGGGGAAGATCACGAGCCACGGCGCCGTGCGCACATACTCGGCGGCAGATTCGGACAACATACGACCCCACGAAGGATGCGGCTCGGGAATGCCGAGGCCGAGGAAGGACAGCGACGCCTCGACCAGGATCGCCGAGCCGAGCTGGGCGGTGGCGAGCACGATCAGCGGCGCCAGCGTATTGGGCAGGACGTGGCGCACGGCAATGCGCAGCTCGCCCATGCCGACGGCACGGGCCGCCTCGACGAACGGCTGCTCGCGCAGGCTGAGCGTGTTGGAGCGCACGACGCGCGCCACCGTCGGCACCAGCGGGATGGCGATGGCGAGGATGGTGTTGCGCAGCGACGGCCCCAGCGACGCCGCCATGACGATCGCCATCACCAGCAGCGGCAGGGCCTGCATGATGTCGAGCAGGCGCTGCACGATCAGGTCGAACCAGCCGCCGAGATAGCCGCTAGCCAGGCCGACGCTGATGCCGATCAGCGCGCCCAGCCCCATGGCGCCGGCGCCGACGGCGAGCGAGATGCGCGCGCCGTGGACGATGCGGCTGTACATGTCGCGGCCCATGAAGTCGGCGCCCAGCCAGAACAGGTGGCTGGGCGCCGCCAGCGAGAACTTGGAGTTGGTCGCCGTCGGGTCGACCGGCGCGATGATGTCGGCGAACGCCGCCGTCAGGATGAACAGCGTCACGATCACGGCGCCGACCGCGCCCAACGGGTAGCGGCGGGCGAAGAACCGGATGCGGCTCCACCATCCGGTGACATGGGCGCCGGCGCGGGTGAGCTCGGCTTGATGGTCGATGGCTACCATGGCGTCAGTCCGCGAATTTGATGCGGGGATCGAGGGCCATGTAGGCCATGTCGACCAGGAAGTTGACCATGACCACCACGAAAGCGATCAGCATCACCAGGTTCTGCACGATCGGATAGTCGCGCCACAGGATCGCTTCCACGAGAAAGCGGGCGACGCCCGGGATGTTGAACACCGTCTCGGTGACGATCAGGCCGCCGACCAGGAACGCCGCCTCGATGCCGATGACCGTCACCACCGGCAGCAGCGCGTTGCGCAGGGCGTGGTTGTAGTTGACCGAATTGTTGGTGGCGCCCTTGGAGCGCGCGGTGCGGACGTAGTCCTGGCGCAGCACCTCGAGCATCGACGAGCGCGTCAAGCGCATGATAAGCGCCGAGCTTCGGAAACCCACCACCAGCGCCGGCAGGCCGAGCATGGCGACGTCCTGCAGGAAGCCATGCGGATTGGAATCGTAGATCGGGATGGTGCCGAACCAGTGGACCGCCGCCATCAGCACCAGCAGGCCAAGCCAGAAGCTCGGTAACGACAGCCCGCTGAGACTGAGCACCCTGAGGAAGTAGTCGAGCCCGGTGTTCTGCCGCACCGCGCTGATCACGCCGAACGGCACGCCGAACAGGATGGAGAAGAAGATCGCCATGCCGGCGAGCTTGGCGCTGATCGGGATGCGCGGCGCGATCTCCTCCAGCGCCGGCCGCTCGGAGACATAGGCATAGCCCAGGTCGCCGCGCGACAGGCCGCTGATCCAGCTTATGTACTGCTCGGCAATCGGCCGATCGATGCCGAGCTCGCGCGCGATCTTGGCCTTCTCCTTGGGGTCCGCGCCCGAGGCGTCGACCAGGATGTCGGCGATGTTGCCCGGCACCAGCCGCAGCATCACGAAGATCAGCACCGACATCCCGAACAGAGTCAGGGCCATCAGCAGGAAGCGGCGGACGAGATAGGACCCCATCAGAACCTCCACCCCTGTCGTCGCGAGCGCAGCGAAGGACCTGGCGGATCGACCCCCGGTTCCGATGCCGGCGCGAGATCCTTCGCTGCGCTCAGGATGACAGGAGGCATCATCGCTACTTGTCCAGCCAGGCGTCTTCGAAACGCCAGCCGTTGTAGATGCTGTTCACCTGCAGCAGGATGCCCTTGACCTTGGGGTCCCAGCAGGTGTTCGCGACGTTGTAGCCGATGATCGGCCGCGCGCCGTCGTCGGCCAGGATCTGCTCGATCTTCCAGACCAGCTGCTTGCGCTTCTCGCGGTCCTGCTCGGCCGACTGCTGGTCGATCAGCTTGTCGACCTCGGGGTTCTTGTAGTGCGTGTAGTTGCGGTCCGAGGTCGAGTAGTAGTTCTCGTAGAAGTTCACGTCGGGATCGTCGATGCCGACGCCGGTCAGGTTCATGCCGACCTGGTAGTCGCCGCGCTGGATCTTAGTGTACCAGACGGTGGTGTCGATCGGCTCGAGCTCGCCGTCGATGTAGATCTGCTTGAGCTGGTCGATCAGGATCACCGCCGGGTCGCGGTAGATCGCGATGTTGCGGGTGGCGACCTTGATCTTGAGCATCTTGTCGGGGCCATAGCCCGCCTTCTTCATCAGCTCCTGGGCTTCGGCCAGGGTCTTCTTGCGGTCGGGCGAGTGGCCGAGCAGCTTCGGCAGCTGCTCCTTGGGCATGCCCCAGAAGCCGGCCGGCGGCGGCAGCATCACCGCACCCTCGAGGTCGTTGCCCTGGCTCAGGATGTCGTGGAACGCCTTGTTGTCGAGCGCCAGCACCATCGCCTTGCGGATGTCGGCGTTGTTGAACGGCTCCCTGTCGCGGTTGACCAGCAGATTGGAGCTGACGTTGGTCGGCCGCGCCTCGCAGACGGCGTCGGCCTTGTTGGCCTTGACGTCCTTGAGCAGCGGGAAGGTGACGTCGGAATCGAACGTCATGTCGAACTCGCCCGACTGGAAGCCGAGCATGCGCGTGCTGCGGTTCGGCACGATCTTCCAATCGATGGCGTCGAGGTAAGGCCGGTCCTTCTTCCAGTAGTCGGGGTTCTTCACCAGCTTGATCGATTCGTTGCGCTTGAAGTCGACCACCTTGAACGGACCGGTGCCGATCGGCTTGGACCGCATCGCGCGGTCGGGCACGTGGCAGGCATAGACCGGCGAGTAGCCGCCGGCGAGCATCGTCAGGAACGAGGGCTGCGGCCGGCCGAGCACGAAGGTGACCTCGAAGTCACCGTTGGTCTTCACTTCTTTGAGGTTGGAGTACCAGAGCTTGCGCGGGTTCTTGCGGATGATCGCCTTGTCCTCCGGCGCGTGGCCGGCGAGCGAGTCCCAGGTGCACTTGACGTCGGCCGAGGTGAACGGCTTGCCGTCGTGCCATTTCACGCCCTGGCGCAGCTTGAAGGTGAGCTGGGTGTTGTCGGCGTTGTAGGTCCAGCTCTCGGCCAGCTCCGGCACGATGTGGTCGGGGCTGTTCACCTTCTCCCTGGGATCGAAGAAGACGAGGTTGTTGAACACGGCCATGAACGGCTGGTTCACCGAAATCGTGGATTCCTCGTGGATCGAGGCGCTCGGCGGATTGTCGCGGTGCGAGATGCGCAACGTGCCGCCGGCCTTTTGCGCGAAAGCCGGCACCGCTGCCCACACCAAGGCAGCAGACGACGCGGCAAGAATCGCCTCACGCAAACGCATAGCTATTTTCCTCCCAGACGACGAACGCGGACGCTAATTCTATTTGTCTTGCTTGTTGCGACGCTAGCAGATCATCTGCAACGGCCTAGCGTCAAGCCGACGCGGGCTTCTTTGACCGATCTTTGACCGAAGGGCCTTTGAGCTCGATTTGATTGCCTTCGGGATCGTGGAAATAGACCGACAAACCGGTCCCTTCCGCGCCATAGCGTTCGACGGTTTCGCCCACCGTAATGCCGAGCGGCGAAAGCCTGCTTTCGATGGTCGGACGGTCGAACGGCTCGATGCGGAAACAGAGGTGATCCATGTTGCCGCCTGCGTCGGGCCGCTCGCCCTTCACCAGGTCAAGCATCGACGCGCCGGCGCGCATCTGCACGAGGCTCAGCCGCTCCAGGGTGCGCTCGACCTTGAAGCCCAGCGCCTGCTCGTAGAACCGCACCATGCCGGGCAGGTCGCGGACCCGCAGGACGACGTGGTCGATCCGTTCGACATGGAAAGTCATGGTCGCTAGCCTAGCGCAAACCCGGAGGGAGAGACATGGCCCAGACAATCAATTCAGCCAAGGCGCGGCTCAAGAAGGGCGAGCTGGCGATCGGCTGCGGCATCCGCCTGGTGCGCAACGTCGACATCATCAAGATCATGAAGGCGGCGGGCTTCGACTGGATGTTCATCGACTGCGAGCACGGCTCGACCTCGATCGAGACGGCCTGCGAGCTCTCGGTCGCGGCCCAGGATTCCGGCGTGGCGCCGATCGTGCGGGTGCCCTACGGCCAGCTCACCATGGCGACCCGCGTCCTCGACGGCGGCGCGATGGGCATCGTGATCCCGCACGTCGATACGCCGGAGGAGGCGCGCGAGATCGCCGACAAGCTGCGCTACCCGCCGCGCGGGCACCGTTCGGTCGGCGGCGCGGACGCGCAGTTCGACTATGCCCCGCCGCCGCTCGGCGAGATGACCAAGGCGATCGACGAGCAGATGCTGCTCACGGTGATGATCGAGACGCCCAAGGCGGTCGAGAACGCCGAGGCGATCGCCGCCGTGCCGGGCATCGACTGCCTGCTGGTCGGCTCGAGCGACCTGTCGATGGAGCTCGGCATCCCGGGCGACCGCGGCCACCAGAAGATCCAGGACAGCGTCGACAAGGTCGTGGCGGCCTGCAAGAAGCACGGCAAGTGGCCGGGCATGGGCGGCGCCTACAGCGACGAGCTGCTGAAGCTCTATACCGGCAAGGGCATGAAGATGATCCTGTCGGGCAACGACATGCCGCTGATGATCGCCGCGACCAAGGCCCTCCAGAGCAAGGTGCGGGCGTTCCAGAAGTAGTTTCTTCTGCTGGGGCGCGTCACTCCAGTGACGCGTTCTTATCTGTTCTGCACCGTGCGGGCTCTCGCGCCTCAGAAGGCGCTGCCGCCCGCCAGCGCGTATGAACGCGCTACCGCTTCCCTTCGATCTCGATCTCGATCAGGTGAGGCTTGCCGGACGCGAAGGCGGCTGCGACCGCCTTCTGGATGTCGTCGGCCTTGGTGATGTGCGTGCCGGCGATGCCCATGCCCTTCGCCAGGTCGACGAAGCCCAGCACCGGACCGGTGAGGTCCATGTGGGCGTAGGGCTTGTTGCTCTTCACGTCGAAGCGCGCGCGATAGGCGTCGATATTGTGCTTCAGCACGCGATATTCGCGGTTGGCGAGGATCACGAACACGATCGGCAGGTCGTGATGCGCCGCCGTCCACAGCGCCTGGATCGAGTACATCGACGAGCCGTCGCCTGATACGCAAAGAATCGGCCGCTTGGGATCAGCGACCGCCACGCCGAGCGCGCCGGCGACGCCCTGCCCGATGCCGCCGCCGCGGCCGCTGAAATAGTCGCCTGCGCCCTTGAAGGTGAAGGTCTTGAACAGATCGAGATTGGCGGTGATGGTCTCGTCGACCACCACGACATCGTTGGGCGCGCCCGCCTTGATCTCGGCCATGCAGCGCGCCATCGAGGTCGGCGTGCGCGACCACGCCTTCTCGACGCGCGCCTTCTGCGCCGCCTCGTCGGCATCCTTCTGCGCCGTCAGCGTGTCGTTGCGCTTGGCCGCCCCCGCGATCTTCGGCAGTGCCGCGTCCAGCGCCTCGAGCGCGGCGCCCATGTCGGCCAGCACGCCGGCATCGACCGCGAAGTTGTAGGCGAGCCGCCGCGCGCCGGCCTCGACCTGCAGCACCTTGCAGCCCGCCGGGATGGGCGAGCCGGGCGCGTACCAGACTTCCTCGAAGAACGGCCCGCCGAGCAGCAGCACGGCGTCGGTGCCGGCGAGCTGCTTGGCGACGCCGGGCGCGTCGAACGCAAGCGTGCCGCGATAGGACGGATGATCGGTCGGGAAGGAATTGCGCGCCCGCAGGCCCTCGAACCACACGCCGGCGCCGAGCTTCTCGGCGATGCTCACCAGCCGGCCGACCGCGTCGGCGCGCGCCACGTCGTCGCCGGCGACGATGACCGGGCTGTTCGCCGCCTGCAGATGCCTGACCAGCGCGGCGATGCCCGCCGAATCGGGCCGGCTCCTGTCGAACATCGTCGCGGGCTTGCCGGCGGGAATATCCGTCTCCTGCTCCATCACGTTGATCGGCAGGGCAACGAAGACCGGACCGGCCGGCGCTTCGTTGGCGATCTTGAAGGCGCGCTGCAGGATCGGGCCGAGCTCGTCGGCGGTCTCGACCTGCACGCTCCACTTGGTGACCGGTGCCGCCATCGCCGCGAGGTCGTGGCCCAGCACCGGATCGCGCAGGCGGGCGCGCGTGTCCTGCTGGCCCGCGGTCACGACCATCGGCGAATTCTCCTTCAGCGCGCCGTAGATCATGCCGATCGCGTTGCCGAGACCGGGCGCCACGTGCAGGTTCACGAAGGCCGTCTTGCCGCTCGCCTGCGCGTAGAAGTTGGCGGCGCCGACCGCGACGCCTTCGTGCAGGTGCACGACATACTGCAGGCTCGGGTAATCGAGCAGCGAATCGAGCAATGGGCTCTCGGTCGTGCCGGGGTTGCCGAAGATGCGCTCGACGCCGTGATTGACGAGGGTCTGCATCAGGACCTGGCGGCCGCGCATGACGTTTTCTCCCGAGGTTATGCCCTGCTAGAAGCACGGCATGGCCGATCTTGTCGAGGGTGCAACGGGTCTGGAGGCTGCGGAGCGGATCGCGCGCCGCGATCTCGCCCGGCTCAATTATCCGCCCGCCAACTGGGTGCCCGAGCGCTTCGGCCCGGACGGAAAGCGCGTGCTCGACGTGCTGGTCGTGGGCGCCGGCATGTGCGGCCAGACCGCAGGCTGGAATTTGCTGCGCGAGGGCATCCGCAACATCCGGGTGATCGAGCGCAACTTCTATCGCCGCGAAGGGCCGTGGAACACCACGGCGCGCATGCCGATCCTGCGCTCGCCCAAGCATCTGACCGGGCCCGATCTCGGCGTGCCCTCCCTCACCTTCCGCGCCTGGTACGAGGCGCAGCACGGCAGCGCTGGATGGGAGGCGCTCTACAAGGTGAAGCGCCTCGATTGGATGGATTACCTCTTGTGGGTACGCAAGGTGGTCGACCTCCCGGTCGAGAACGGCGTGGCGCTCGAGCGCGTCGAGCCTGCCGGAAAGTTCCTGAAGACGACGCTGTCGACGGGCGAGCAACTCCACGTGCGCAAGCTCGTGCTCGCAAACGGCCGCGACGGATCGGGCGGATTCAAATGGCCGCGCTTCCCCTCGTTCGATCCCGACAGCCCGAAGCGCGCGGGCAAGGTCTTCCATACGCTGGAAGAGATCGACTTCGGCAAATTCGTCGGCAAGCGCATCGGCGTGCTGGGCGTGCTCGCCACAGCGATCGACAACACCGCGACGGCGCTCGAAGCCGGCGCCCGCGAGGCGATCTGCTACGCCCGCCGGCCGCACCTGCCGCAGGTCAACAAGTCCAAGGGCGCATCGTTCCCGGGCTTCCAGCGCGGCCAGGGCATGCTCGACGACGACTGGCGCTGGAAGATCTACACCTACATGCTGTCGGCCGGCTCGCCGCCGCCGCACGAATCGGTGCTGCGGGTGCAGAAGCTGCCGGGCTTCTCCTTCCGATTCTCGGAGCCGTGGCTCGACGTGATCGTCGATGGCGACGGCGTCACGGTGAAGACGACCAAATCGGTCGAGCGCTTCGACGTCGTGCTGATGGGCACCGGCTTCGATGTCGACATGAGTCGACGGCCCGAGTTCGCGGCCTTCGCAAGCAACATCAAGATCTGGGGCGACACCCGCTCGCCCGAGGATGCGAAGGCCAATGGCGAAGCGGCGCTCTATCCTTATCTCGGGCCGGGCTTCGAGCTGATGGAGAAGGAGCCGGGCCGCACGCCGCTGCTCTCCGACATCCATCTGTTCAACTGGGGCAGCATCCTGAGCCAGGGCGCGCTGGCCGGCGACATCCCCGGCCTGTTCGTCGGCTCGCCGCGGTTGGTGCAGGCAATTTCGCATAGCCTGTTCAGGGCCGACGTGGCGCAGCACGCCGAGAACATGTTCAATCAGGAGGATCCAGAGCTCGCGCCCACGGACTACTACGTGCCGAGGGAGAAGAGGTCGGGGACGCTGTAGGACTCATGCTGGGAGGGGGAACGCCAATGCAGGCGGACTATGTCGTCGTCGGTGCAGGTTCGGCGGGCTGCACGGTGGCGGCGCGGCTGTCGGAGACCGGCGCGTCGGTGATCCTGCTTGAGGCCGGGCCGACCGACTGGTACCCCTGGATCCACATCCCGGCCGCGATGCGCAAGCTGCTGCGCAATCCTCTGGTGAACTGGAACTACACGACCGAGCCGGAGCAGAGCTCGGGCGAGCGGCGCCTCGACTGGCCGCGCGGCCGCACGCTGGGCGGCACCTCGTCGATCAACGGCATGCTCTATGTGCGCGGCGCGCCGGCCGACTTCGACGGCTGGGCGCAGATGGGCTGCCGCGGCTGGAGCTACGACGACGTGCTGCCCTACTTCCGGAAGGCCGAGACCTACGCGCAGAAGGGCGACCCCGAGGTGCGCGGCCAGGACGGCCCGCTCAAGGTCGAGGACTACCGCACCATCCTGCCGCTCACCCACCACTTCGTGAAGGCGGCGCAGGAGGCGGGCTTCCCGTTCAATCCCGATCTCAACGGCAAGCAGCGCTACGGCGTCGGCTATTCGCAGATGACCCGGCGCGGCCGCTGGCGCGGCTCGACGGCGCAGACCTTCCTGCGCGAGGCGCGAAAGCGGCCGAACCTGCGCGTCGAGACCGAGGCGCAGACCGGCAAGCTGCTGTTCGAGGGCAAGCGCTGCGTAGGCGTCGAATTCATCCGCGGCGGCGACACCACGACGGTGCGCGCCAACCGCGAGGTGATCGTGTCGGGCGGCACGGTGAACTCGCCGCACATCCTGCAGATCTCCGGCATCGGTCCGGCCGCGCACCTGCAGAGTCTGGGCATTGCCGTGCTGCACGATTCGCCCGGCGTCGGCGCCAACCTGATCGACCACTACGTGATCCGCCTGGTGCATCGGATCCAGGGCACGCGAACGGTGAATGAGCTGGCGCGCTTCCCGGGCTACCTGCCGGAGATCCCGAAGTTCTTCCTGATGGGCAATGGCGCGCTCACCTTCGGCGTCACCACCGCGCAGGTGTTCTGCGACAGCCGCGAGGGCCTGGCCTCGCCCGACCTGCAGCTCCTGTTCACGCCGGGCAGCACCAACACGCTGAAGTTCGGCCAGCTCGACGACCAGCCGGCGATGAGCTGCGTGGTCTGCGTGGTCAAGCCCGACAGCCGCGGCACCGTGATGGCAACGTCGGCCGACCCGTTCGCGCGGCCGGCGATCAAGCCCAACTACTTCACCACCCGCACCGACGAGCTGGCGCTGCTGGGCGGCACCCGCCACGTGCGGCGCATCTTCAGCCAGCCGGCGCTCGCGCCGTACAGCCTGGGCGAGACCTCGCCCGGGCCGGACATCCGCAACGACGACGAGGTCGTGGCCTATGCCCGCAAGTTCGGCAACACGCTCTATCACCCGGTCGGCACCTGCAAGATGGGCGAGGATCCACGCGCGGTGGTCGATTCGCGGTTGCGCGTGCGCGGCATCCAGGGCCTGCGGGTGATCGACGCCTCGGTGATGCCGACGCTCACCACCGGCAACACCAATGCGCCCACGATCATGATCGGCGAGAAGGGCGCAGCGATGATCCGGGAGGATGCAACCGCCTAACGAACCGCCTAAACTCGGCGGCATGAAGCTCGCCCTCCTGACGGCAATCGCAGTCACCGTCGCTGCAACCTCGGCCCAGGCGCAAGCGCCCTCGACCGACGATCTGTCCCGCCGCGCCATCGAACGGCGGGGCGTCGAGGCGATGATCTGGGCCATGCCGGCGGTCAACGCCGACCTGATGCTGCAGGAGATGCTCGCCAAGACCAAGGCGAAGCAGAACGACATCGTCCTCTGGTCACGGCCGGCCGACCGGAAGAACCAGACGCTGACGCCCAATCCCGATTCGATCTACTTCATGTGCTTCTGGAACGTGAAGGACGGGCCGATCGTGATCGAGGTGCCACCGGCGGTCGGCGGCTCGATCGCGGGCAACATCGTCAATGCCTGGCAGATGCCTTTGGAAGACGCCGGCCCCGACGGCGCCGACAAGGGCAAGGGCGGCAAGTACGTGATCCTGCCGCCCGGCTACAAGGGACAGGTGCCGCAGGGTTACTTCGTACTCCACTCCGACACCTACACCGGTTTCGCGCTGCTGCGCTCGAACCTCGCCAGCCATGCCGATGCCGACATCGCCAAGTCGGTCGCCTACGGCAAGCGCATCAAGGTCTACAAGCTCGCGCAGGCCGCCAACCCGCCAGCGGCCAATTTCGCCGATGCTTCCGACGTGCTGTTCGATTCGACCATCAAGTTCGACGCGAGCTTCTTCCGCAACCTCGACCGCGTCGTGCAGACCGAGCCGTGGCTGCAGCGCGACCGGGCGATGATCGATCCGCTGCGCACGCTGGGGATCGAGAAGGGCAAGCCCTACCAGCCGGATGCCACGGCCGAGGCGGCGTTGAACGCCGCCGCCCGCGAAGCGCGCGCCGTGCTGGAGAAGCGCTACGATGAGGGCTTCCCGATCATGAATCCCGGCATCCGTTGGTTCCCGGCGGCGACACCCGAGGTCGCGAAGGCTGCCGAGAGCGGCTACGCCGATCCCAACAGCTATCCGGTCGACCTCCGCGGCGTCACCTACACGCTGGGCTTCACCGGCATCAAGCGGCTCGGCACCGCGCAGTTCTATCTCATCGCCAACAAGGACAAGGACGGCAACGCCTTCGACGGCAACAGCACCTATCGCCTGACCGTGCCGGCGAACGCGCCGGTCAAGCAGTACTGGTCGGCCACGGTCTACGATCGCGAGACCCATGCGCTGGTGCGCAACATGGCGCGCGCGTCCGTCGCCTCGATCAGCAACGGCGTGCAGAAGAACGCCGACGGCTCGGTCGACGTGTTCTTCGGGCCCGAGGCGCCGGCCGGCAAGGAAGCCAACTGGGTGCCGACCGATCCGGCGCGCAAGTTCGAGCTGATGTTCCGGCTCTACCAGCCGCAGAAGCCGCTGTTCGACAAGACCTGGAAACTGCCCGACGCGGAGAAAGTCGCGACCCCATGAAGAAGATCGTCACCGCCGCCGGCGCGGCGTTGCTGCTCGCCGGCTGCTACCAGGTCGGCTCGCTGGAAGGCACCCAGGTCGAGCCGATCACCGTCGAGGGCCGCAAGTTCGAGGTGCGTCTGCGGCCGACCGGCAATCCCAACGAATGGCGCCTGGAGATCAACCGCGCGACCATAGTGATCGGCCCGGAGTACGAGACCGAAGGCGATCGCGCGCGCGAGGTGGCGCGACGCGTCATGGAGCGCACCTGCAAGGGCAAGCCCTATAATCAGCCGATCGACGGCATGCGCGGCATCAACTACTACACGACCTTCACCTGCGGATAGGACAACTCCTCCCCATTCAAATGGGGAGGTGGCGCGGTAAGCCGCGACGGAGGGGTTGTGAGCGCCACCGCCGCTGCGGCCTATGACCCCTCCGTCAGCGTATGACGCTGACACCTCCCCATCTGAATGGGGAGGAGTGCTTCGTTAGTGTTGCCGGGTCTCGAATTCGTGGAACTCGCTCATGAAGGGCGCGGCGACGGCGGCGTTCAGCTTGCAGTCGAGGAAGAGCGGCCCGTCCGGCCTGGCCAGTAGCGGCGCCACCTTCTGCAGGTCGTCGAGCGTGCGGATGGTCGCGGCCTGGAAGCCGAAGGCCTCGGCGATCGGGGCATAGTCGACGTCCGGAAACACCGACTTCGCCACCGGCAGGTCGCGCATCTTGAGGAAGTGCAGCTCCGCGCCATAGGCGCAATCGTTCATCAGCACGACGACCATCGGCAGGTCCTCGCGCACCACCGTCTCGAGCTCGCCCATCGTCATCAGGAAGCCGCCGTCGCCGATCACCAGGACCGTGGTCTCGGCCGGCCGTGCCTTGGCCACACCCAGCGCCGTGCCGAAGCCGAGGCCGATCGAGGCGAAATCGCTGGTCAGCTTGAAGTGGCCCGGCCCCGGCACCGACAGGTAGGGCACGATGCCGAGGAAGTTTCCGGCGTCGTAGACCAGGTTGCGGTTGGCCGGCAGCAGCTTCTCGAGCGCCACGCCGAGCGAGCGCGGATCGACCGTGCGCGACGTGTTGGCCGGCTGGAAGTCGCGGGCGATGTCGAATTTCGCGAGGAAGCGCAGCGTCTCCTCGGAGCGGAACGGCCGCTCGGTGTTGGAGCCGGCCGGGAGCGCCTCCAGGAGCGCCTCGGCCGCCAAGCGCGCATCGCCGACCACCGCGACGTCGGCCGGATGCCAGCGGCCGATGTGGCTTCGGTCGGTGTCGACCTGGACCAGCGGCACCTTGGGCAGCGAATGGCCGAAGCTCATGGTGAGCATGTTGAGGCCGGCGCCGAACGCCAGCACGCAATCGGCCTCGGCGATCATCCGCCGGGCGGCGGAATGCGAGAACGAGCCGACGATCCCGAGATTGCAGGGATGGCCGCGGAACAGGTCCTTGCCGCGGGCGGAGGTGACCAGCAGCGCGCCGATCCGGTCGGCAAGCTGCTCGAGCGCCGCCTTGGCGCCAGCGCGATGCGCGCCCAGGCCGGCGACGATCAGGGGCTTGCGGCTCTGGCGCACTACGGCAACGGCTGAGTCGATCGCCTGCGGCTGCGGCGCGACCGGCGCCGACGGTGCTTTCTTCGCGGTAGGCGCCGTCGCGCCGTCGGCCAGCTCCATGTCGGCAAGCTGGACGTTGACGGGCAACAGCAGCGCCGCGGCCCCGCCCTGCAGCGCCGCCGCGGCCGCGTCCGCCAGAGCGCCGCGCGCGGTATTCGGGCTGGTCGCGACGAAGGTCCGGATGCCGGCAGCGCCGAGCACGCCGGCGGCGTTGAAGCCCTTGTAGTCCGGTCCGATGCCGTTGACAGAGCCGGTCGACACCGCCGCCTCGCCGTAGATGATCAGCACGCGCGAGCCGGTGCGGCTGGCATAGGTGGCGGCGTGCATCCCGTTCGCCGTGGCCGGACCGCGCCCGATCACCGCCACCCCGAGACCGCCGCTGCGATAGGCATAGCCCTCGGCCATCGCGATGGCGTTGTTCTCGTGCCGCGCGCCGTAGAAGCGGATGCCGGCATTGTCGAGCGCCGTGGCGAAGACCGCGGTGTCGTCGCTCATCAGGCCGAACACCTGCTCGACGCCCAGCGCCTTGATGTCCTCGACGAGCACCTGATAGGTCGGCGTACGGACAGTGGTCATGGGCTTGCGCTCCTTTGGATTGTCGGCGCAGGCTAGCGCCGGAAAGCGGTGGAGACCATCATGCGCGGAGTCGTGTTCACGGGCGACCGGGCCCTCGAGCTCATGACCTTTCCCGATCCGACGCCGGGACCGGGTGAGGTCGTGCTGGAGATGAAGGCGTCCGGCATGTGCGGATCGGACCTCCATCAGTACCGCCGGCCGAAAAGCCAGGCGACGGGCACCATCGCCGGGCACGAGCCGTGCGGCGTGGTCGTCGCCGTCGGCCCCGGCGTGGCCGCCGCGGAAGCCAAGGTCGGTGACCGCATGATGGTTCATCATTACCAGGGCTGCACCCAATGCAGCCATTGCCGGTCGGGCTGGCAGCAGCTCTGCCAGGAAGTGCCGGTCAAGGTGTACGGCGGCAACGCCCACGGCGGACACGCGCGCTACCTGAAGGTGCCGGCCAACACGATGGTGCCGCTGCCCGAGGCGCTGAGCTTCTCCGCCGGCGCCGCGATCTCCTGCGGCTCGGGCACCGCCTACGGCGCGCTGCGGCGCATGAACCTCTCCGGCCGCGACACCATCGCGATCTTCGGCCAGGGACCGGTCGGGCTGGCCGGCACGCAATTCGCCAAGGCGATGGGCGCGCGGGTGATCGCGTTGGACATCAGCCCGCAGCGGCTGGCCCGCGCCAAGGAGTTCGGCGCCGACGAGGTGGTCGATCCCGGCTCGAACGATCCGGTCGCGGCGATCAAGGAGCTGACGCACGGCCGCTACGCCGACCTCACGCTCGACACCTCCAGCCATCCGGACGCGCGTCTCAACGCCATCCGCAGCACCAAGGTCTGGGGCACGATGTGCTTCGTCGGCGAAGGCGGCGACGTGACGATCGAGGTCAGCCCGCACCTGCTGCGCCGGCAGCTCACGCTGATGGCCTCCTGGACCTTCTCGAATGTCATCCAGGCCGAGTGCGCCCAATTCTGCATCGAGCGCAACATCGACGTCGACAAGCTGTTCACGCATCAATGGACGCTCGACCGGGCGGACGAGGCCTACACGCTGTTCGACAAGCAAGCGGACGGGAAGGGCGTGTTTCTGATCTGAGAAGGCATTCCTCCCCATTCAAATGGGGAGGAATTTCTCAGTCGATCGTCGCTCCCACCGCCTTCACCACCTCGGCCCATTTCAGGCGGTCGGCGTGGACCGTCGCCTTGAACTGCTCGAGCGTCTCGTAGCGCGGCGTGTTACCGAGCTCGATCATCTTCTTCCGGATCTCGGGGTCCTCGAGCGCGACCTTCAGCGCGGCGTTCATCTTCTGCGCGATCGGCTGCGGCAGGCCCTTGGGCGCGAAGACGCCGAACCAGGTGTAGCTCTCGTAGCCGGGCACGCCGGCCTCGTCGATCGTCGGCACGTCGGCGATCGCCGGCACGCGCTTCCTGGTCGTGACGCCGAGCAACCGCACCTTGCCCGCTTTCCAGTGCGGGATCGCGGTCTGCACCTGGTTGAAGATGCAGCAGACGTCGCCGGCCAGAACGCCCTGGATCGCCTCCGGCCCGCCCTTGTAGGGCACGTGCACCATGTCGAGCTTGGCCTTGTAGACGAATTCCGCAAAGGCGAGATGCGTGCCGGTGCCGTTGCCGGTCGAGGCGTAGTTGTACTTGCCGGGGGCCGCCTTCACCTTGGCGATGAAGTCCTGCACCGAGTTGGCGTCGATCACGTTGGGATTAATCATCAGCACGTTGGAGACGTCGTTCAGGCTCGAGATCGGCGTGAAGTCGGTCTCGATGTCGAACGGCAGGCGCTTGTAGAGCGCGGCGTTGACGCCGTGCGTCGCCGCCGTGCCGAGCAGGAAGGTGTAGCCGTCGGACGGCGCGCGCGCGACCAGCTCCGAGGCGACGTTGCCGCCGGCACCGGGCTTGTAGTCGATCACCAGGCGCTGGCCGAGCGACTTCTCGAGCGAGGGCTGCAACATACGCGCCACCACGTCGACGCCCGAGCCCGCCGGAAACCCCATGTAGAGATTGATCGGCTTGGCCGGCCAGTCCTGCGCCTGCCCGATCGACGGCAGCAGCAGGGCGGCAAGGGCAAGCGCGGCGCGGCGCAACAGGGGCATGACGGTCTCCGGAAAGGGGTCAGATCGATTGCTCGGACTTTTCGATGCGTTCGAGCCAGTCGTCAACGAGGGCGGCCAGCAGATCGGTCGATTCGGTCGGCCAGCCGTGCGTTGCACGGTCCACCACCACGAAGGTCGCACGCGGATAGCTCTCCAGGATCTGCCAGGCATCGCGATAGCCGACCGTCGTGTCCTGCCGCGCGGTGATGATCAGGGCCGGCTTAGTGAAGCCCTTTTCCGCCGCGGCGAGGTCGAAGGAAAAGCTGTAGCGCTTGGGATCGGCGCGCATCTCGAGTACCCATGGCGCCGTCCCCTCGATCGCCGGTTGCACCAAGGTCTTGAAGCGGCGCCGTGCCCGCTCGATGTAGGCGGGCGCCTCGACCAGCAGGGTCCCCATCGCCGCCCGCTCCGCCGGATCGAGGGCCGCCATCGCGCTTTCGTTGCGCACCAGCGGCTCGCCGGACGGCAGGGTGCGCTTGGCGGTGTCGGCGATGATCGCCGGCACGCGCAGCAGCAGGCCGGCCACCTGCTCGCGCCGGCGGGCGGCGATCGCGCGTGCGAGATAGCCGCCGCCCGAGGTGCCCGCCAGCACGAAGCGCTCGCCCGGAAGCACGCGGTCGATGAAGGCCAGCACGGCAGCAAGCATGTCGTCCTGGGTGCGAATGCCGCCCTTCGAGACGGAGAGCCCCATGCCCGGCAGGTCGGCATAGAGCCGCCGCCACGGCCGCGCGGCGAAGATCGGCTCGTAGTCGGCGGTCTCCACCCGGCGGTTCATCGTCCAGCCGTGCAGGAACAGGATCGGCCGGCCCTCGCCGTGCACCTCGTAGTCGATCGTCGCTGTGTCGAGCTCGCACTTCATCGCTACTATGCTGGGGCAACGACGAAGGAATGACCATGGGCTACATGACCGACGAGCGCCGGATGATCCAGGAGACGGCGCGCGCCTTTGCCATGAAGGAGGTGCTGCCGATCGCCAACAAGCTCGATCCGGAGAAAGGCGACATTCCGCGCGAGCTGATCCAGAAGCTGGCCGACATGGGCTATTTCGGCATCGTCATCCCCGAGCAGTATGGCGGCCTGGGGCTCGGCGTCTTCGAATACTGCCTGATCACCGAGGAGCTGGCGCGCGCCTGGATGAGCGTCGCCAGCATCATCGCCCGCGGCAACGGCCTCAGCGCCGGCCGCGGCATGACCGACGCCCAGCGCGCGGTGTTCCTGCCGCGCGCCGCCCGTGGCGAGTTCCTGGGCGCCGCCGCCATGTCGGAGCCCGACGTCGGCTCCGATCTCGGCAACATCTCCTGCCGCGCCCGCAAGGACGGCGATTCCTGGGTGATCAACGGCAACAAGTACTGGTGCACCTTCGCCGACGGCGCCGATTACATCATGCTGGTCGCTCGCACCTCCGATCCGCCGGATCCCAGGCGCAAGCATGTCGGCCTCTCCTCCTTCCTGATCGAGAAGCCGCGCGGGACCCTGCCGCCGGGCGTGAAGGGCGCCCCCATCCCGAAGATCGGTTACTTCGGCTGGAAGACCTGGGAGCTCGCCTTCGACAATTGCCGCCTGCCCGCCGAGGCGCTGATCGGCGAGGAAGGCCGCGCCTTCTATTACATCTCCGCCGGGCTGGAGCGGGCGCGCGCCCATACTGCGGCGCGGGCGATCGGCCTGGCGCGCGGCGCGCTGGAGGACGCGACCGCCTACGCCCAGGAGCGCCGCCAGTTCGGCCAGGCGATCGGCGAGTTCCAGAACACCCGCTTCCGGCTCGCGCGCATGGCGACCGAGATCGAGGCGTCGCGGCAGCTGATGTACTTCGTGTGCGACGAGATCGACGGCAAGCGCCGCTGCGACAAGGAAGCGGCGATGGTGAAGTTCCACGCTTCCGAGATGGCCGAGCGCGTGACCTCCGAGGCGCTGCAGATCTTCGGCGGCGCGGGCTATACCACCCTGCACGCCGTCGAGCGCTACTGGCGCGACGCGCGGCTGACCAAGATCTTCGAGGGCACGTCGGAGATCCAGCAGCGCATCATCTCCGACCACCTGCTGGGAAAACCCCAGGAGCGCAAGGAGGCAGCCGCCTGACCATGAACGACACTGCGATCCGCCTGCTGCGCGGCGCCCTCCTGTTCGCCGCGACCGGCATGATCCAGGTCCTCGCCCAGCTTGCGCTCAGCCGCATGCTCGAGGTCCTGCCGCATCCGCGGCGGTCCCTGGCGCCGACCTTCTACATGCTGGCGCACAGCGTGGTGGCCGTGCTGGTGCTGATGGCCGGACACATGATCCAGGTCACGCTGTGGGCGGTGCTCTATCGCTTCGAATTCGACGAGTTCCGCAGCTTCAGCACGGCGCTCTATTTCTCGCTGGCGAACTTCACCACGGTCGGCGCCAGCGACCTGACGCTGCCGACCCTCCACCGTATGGTCGGCGCGCTCGAATCGGCGGCCGGCATGCTGATGTTCGGTTGGTCGACGGCGCTCTTGGTGCGCGTGGTCCAGCGCACCGACCGCAGCGGCCAGGAGGGATAGATGAGCGACGAGATCGACCGTTTCGTCGCAACCGCGCCCCGGACGCGCTTCGCCTTCGCCATCAAGGCCAAGGTCGGGCCGATCCAGGACCTCGGCGAGATCGCGCGCAGGCACCGGCGCATCATCGACATCCTGGGCGGCGAGGTTGCGGGGCCGATGCTCGAGGGCGAGATCCTGCCGGGCGGCGCCGACTGGCAGATCGTGCGGCCCGACGGCACCATCGAGGTGGTGGCGCGCTAGACCATCCGCGCCCGATCGGGCGCGCTGGTCTATGTGCAGAACGAAGGGCTGCGGGCGGCAAGCCGGGAGGTCCTGGCCCGCATGTCGCGCGGCGAGCTGGTGCGCCACGACGGCTATCACTTCCGCACCGCCCCGCGCTTCGAGACTGCCGAGCCGTCGCTGAAGAACCTGGAGCGCGCGACCTTCGTCGGCGTGGCGGCGCGCACGCCCGACCGGGTCGTCATCGGCTTCCACGAGGTCCTCTAGGGTCTGTTGAGATTCACCGAGAGTTTATGACGGCGGCGGCGAGGTAGATAGCCGAGCTGAAGCTGATGTCGGTCTTATCGGCACGCATGGCGATGCGCTTGAACTCCTTGAGCTTGCCGAAGAAGTTCTCGATCAAGT
>NZ_JAFKJN010000020.1 GCF_017305915.1 Reyranella sp. | reverse complement strand
AGCCCGCGGTAGCGGACCTTCACATAGCCGAACTGGCGCTTGATCACCCGGAAGGCGTGCTCGCCTCGGGCCCGCACCTGCGCCTTGAGACGTTCGATCCTGTCGCGCAGCCGACCCGCCGCCGTATCGCGCAGCGCCCGGCGCTTGCCCGGCCTCATCGCCACCTGCCACTCGACCCGCCGGTTGCGCTCGGGCCATTGGTCGACGCCGACGTAGCCGGCATCGCCGAACGCCACGGTCTCGCGGCCGTGCAGCAGCTCATGCGCCTGCGTCACATCGGCGACGTTGGCCGCTGTGCCGATCACGCTGTGCACCAGGCTGCTCTCGGCATCGACCCCGACATGGGCCTTCATGCCGAAGTACCACTGGTTCCCCTTCCGGGTCTGGTGCATCTCGGGGTCGCGCTGGCCCGTGCTGTTCTTGGTCGACCTCGGCGCCGCAATGATCGTCGCATCGACGATCGTGCCCTGCCGCAGCAACAGGCCCGCCGCCTGCAGGTGCGCCTTCACCGTGTCGAAGATCTCCCGCGCCAGACCGTGCTGTTCCAGCAGATGACGGAAGTTCAGGATCGTCGTCTCGTCCGGCACCATGCCACGGGCCAGCGACAACCCCGCGAACTGCCGCATCGAGGCGATCTCGTAGAGTTCCTCCTCCATCGCCGGGTCGCTCAGCCCGTACCACTGCTGAAGGCAGTGGATCCGCAGCATCGTCGCCAGAGGGTACGGCCGACGCCCGCCACCAGCCTTCGGATAGTGGGGCTCGATCAGCCCCTCCAGCCGAGCCCACGGAACTGCCCGGTGCATCTCGGCCAAGAACACCTCCCGGCGCGTCCGTTTGCGCTTGCCGCAGTACGCCGCGTCCGAAAAACTCAGCTGCTTCATCGCCACATCTCCACCGGAGATACCAATCTAGCAAAACCGCGGCGCGATCGACGACTTGTTCAGAGAGTCCTTAGAACAATTCGCAATCTCGACGCGACGCGGTTCTCATCGGGGTCTGAGAAAGTATGTCACCATGGCACCCTTGCCCTTCACATCGATCGTCCCGCGCGAGTCGAAGTTGAAGAGATCACCCAGTCGGGCGCGCGTTTCAGCTGATACCTGGATGTGACCTGGGAGCGAATGTGATTCCATCCGGCTTGCGGTGTTGATCGTGTCTCCCCAAACATCGTAAGCGAATTTGTGCGTGCCGATCACACCCGACACGATTGGGCCGGTGTGGATCCCGATCCGGGCCTGAAGTGTCAAGTCGACCGCCTTCCCGATTTGATCTACGGCTTCGAGCATGCGCAGCGACAGCGCGGCGATACGGTAAGCGTGATCGGGCTGGGCTTCGGGAATTCCGGCTGCGGCCATATAGGCATCGCCGATGGTCTTGATCTTTTCCACGCCCTGCTCCGCCGCCAGTCGGTCGAATGTCGAAAAGACTCGACTGAGGAAAGCGATCATCCGTTCCGCCGGCAATTCCTGACTGAGCGCCGTAAAGCCAACGAGATCGCAAAACAGGATGGTCGCCTCGGGCACGCGATCAGCGATGTTCGTCTCGCCACCGCGAATACGGTTGACGATGCTTCGCGGCAATATGTTGAGAAGCAAAGATTCGGAGTACCGTTTCTCTTGCTCGAGATCGGCAATAAATTTCTTCTCGCGATCGTGCAGCCATTTCTTCTCGAGCGAAGCATCGACTCGCGCGCGCAGCAGCGTCGGATTGAACGGCTTGGTCAGGTAGTCCTCGGCGCCGGCCTCGATGCAACGCACTACGCTTTCAAGCTCATCGAGTGCAGAGATCACGATGACGGGAATGTGAAAGGTGTGCTCTTGTGCCTTTAACCGGCGCAGGACTTCAAAGCCGCTCATCTCTGGCATGATGAGATCGAGCAGGACGAGATCGAATTCCTGCGCGGCGACAAGGTCGAGCGCAACGGCGCCGCTTGCGGCGGTCGTTACCTTGCGGCCTTCCCTGGTCAGCCGGCGCTCCAGCACGTCTCGGTTCGCGGCATTGTCGTCCACGACAAGGATGCGGCTCGATCGGATTGCCTCCTGCAGGGCGCCGTTGGCTGACACTGGATCCAGAATGCGGAGCACATCGGCGACGACGTCGAGTTGCCTGGTGCGGACTTCATCATCCATCAATCGGTCTGCAGGCTGTTGGCCCACCAGAGTGACCATGGTATCGACTTGGGCGAGCAACCGGTCGGCGGAATCCTTCAACTTGCTCAAATCAGACCGGAGCGGATGGCCTTCGTCCCCCTCCATGTCCTCGATCAGCAGTTCACTGTAACCCTTGATGGCATTGAGTGGCGTTCGCAGATCGTGCCGGAGACCGCGATGGAACGCCTCGACGCTCTCGCCCTCCTGGCGATCCGATGACGAGTCCTTGATGATGCCCATCACAAACGCGTTAAGCTTTTCGCTCGCCTCGCGCATGCGGGCAAGATCGGGCAACAGCGGCTCCAGTTGCAGCCTGCGCGCATCCTCGATGATCATGTCGAGGAATTCTTTGACGGCTGTCGCCGGTGCTTGCACTTCCTGGCGCAGGAACGCCGTCAGGGCCCTGTTGAGCCGCTCATCGGTTGCGAAGCCCGCCACGGCGCCTCCATCGGCGCGGATCGCAGGGAGATCAGCTTCCTGCCGCACCAAGCAGCTTCTCCATCTTGCCGATCAGGCGTTCGAGCTCGACCGGTTTGGTGTCGTAGTCGTCGCAGCCGGCTTCAATGGCCTTCTCGCGGTCTCCAGCCATGGCGTGCGCCGACAGCCCAATGAGCGGTATGCGTTTGGTAGCGTCGTCCCCCTTGATGGACCTCGTTGCCTCCCAGCCATTGATGACCGGCAGGCTCATGTCCATAAGAATGATGTCGGGGCGCTCCCTCTTCGCCAGATCGACACCCTGCTGGCCGTCGACGGCGAACACCACCTCGAAACCGCGACGAACAAGACGCCGGGAGAGCATGTCACGGTTCATCTCATTGTCTTCGACCAGCAGAACCTTCTTCATTAGACTCCCCCCTGTTAGGCGCTCGACGCGGAGGCGCCGCGTACTAGCCGTCTCCGCATCGCCGCTCCCACCGCCGCGACAATGTCGAAACGGGAGCCGCTGCCCTTGGCGATGATTGCTTGCGCCTGCTCCTTCAGCCGCTCCCTTTCTGCCGACGTGAGCTGCTTGGCGGTAAGAACGACGACTGGAATGTCTCGCCACTCCACATGCACCGAGAGCGCGTCGAGTACCTCGAAGCCGTCCATCTCGGGCATCATGAGGTCGAGAAGAATCAACGCCGGCCGCCGATGGCCGCCTAGCCATGCCAAGGCCTGCCGGCCGTCCGAGACTTCCTCCGCCGACAATCCCATTTTGCCGACAATTTGCCGAACCACGTCACGCGCGGCCGCATCGTCCTCGACGATCAAAACCGGACCATCACGCCGAACGAGACCATGAATCAGCGCCGTGAGGCGCGCGCGATCGACCGGCTTTGTCAGCACATCGGCGGCGCCGAGCGACAGGCCGATGCCGCGGTCCGACAGCATTGTCACGACGATAACCGGGATGTCGCGCAGATCGGCATCCGCCTTGAGCGCACTCAATACCTGCCAGCCATCCGTTTTCGGCATCATCACGTCGAGCGTGATCGCGTCCGGGCGCATCGTTCGCGCGAGGCTGAGCGCCTCGTTGCCGTTGGACGCCTGCACCAAACGGTAGCCCGCGCCTTTCAAGTTGGCGATCAACAGATCACGCGCCGCGGGATCGTCATCGACGACCAGCACCGTTGGCGCGCCGTCCGTCGTCGGGCTGTCCCGAGCCGGAAGGGTCGGCGCCCCCTCTTGCACGTGGGCTTCTTGCACCTGCGGGTCGGGATCGTCCGCAAGGGTGATCGTGAAAGTCGATCCTTCACCGGGTTTGCTGGCAACTGTCACGTCGCCGCCGAGCAACCGGCAGAAATTGCGCGTGATCGCCAGGCCAAGGCCGGTCCCGCCGTATTTCTTGGTAGTCGAGGCATCCGCCTGGCCGAACGCCTGGAACAACCGCCCAAGCTGTTCTTCGGTCATGCCTATGCCGGTATCGGAAACGGCAAAGCGCACCATCGGCCTGCCGCCGCCCTGGATGCGATCCGCCGCGACCGTCAGTTTCCCATTCTGCGTGAATTTGCTGCTGTTGCTCAGGAGGTTGAGCAGGCTTTGCTTGAGCTTGGTGCGATCGGTGCGCATGACACCAAGGCTTTCGGCCAGCCGAAACTCGACGGCGTTGTTGTTCTTTTCGACCATCGGTCCGATGAGCGAGCGCACCTCTTCGAGCAGCGGCACGATCCCGACGTCTTCGAGATAAACGTCCATTTTCCCGGCTTCGATCTTTGACAGATCCAGCACGTCGTTGATCAGGCCGAGCAGGTGACGGCCCGAACTCTCGATTTTCTTGAGGTCTGCGGCCATGCCCGCCTCACCGAGGTCGGCGACGTCTTCCTGCAGGATTTCGCTATAGCCAATGATGGCGTTGAGCGGCGTGCGCAGTTCATGGGACATGTTGGCCAAGAATTGCGACTTGTGCTGGCTTGCAGTTTCGAGCTGTCGCCCTTTCTCCTCGATCTCGCTGAACAGGCGGGCGTTCTGGATGGCGAGTACCGATTGAGCGGCGAAAGTCTGCAGCAGCGCAATGGTATTCTTCGGAAATTCTCCGGGCGCTTGCCGCCGCACCACGAGGGCGCCCACGACGCGGTCGGCGGCGAGCAGCGGCACGATGAGGCGCGCGAGAAAACCGGCCTGCAGCATGATATCGCGAACCACCGACGGCGGATCGGCACGCAGGTCAGTCGTTTGCAGCGGCTGACCCTGCTCTATGGCGAGCGCGATCGCCTTGGAGATTTCGGCGTGCTGACCCTTGATCGCACCGATCAACAAGTCGTTCATGCCGTAGGTGGTATGCAGCTGATGTTCACCCGCGTCCTCGCTGAACACATAGACGGCGCCCGCTTCAGTTGCCGAAAGCTGGGTCGCCTTGTTGACAATCGTACTTAGCACCGCTTCCAGATCGAGCGTCGAATTGACGATCCGGCCGACCTCGGCGAGCGCCCGCATTTCCTCGACGGATCGCGTGAGCTCGGCGGTCAGCGTCTGCTCCATCGCCTGCTTGTCGATGATGTTCTTTCGGAATACCTCGATCGCGCCGACCATGCGGCCGATTTCGTCGCGGCGATCACGCTGGCCGATTGCAACATCGACTTCGCCGCTGGAGAGACGCTGCATCACGTCGGTGACCGCCTCGATCGGCTTGACGATCGACCGGCCCACCACGAAGGCGACCAATGTGCTTATCAACAAGGCGGCGACCGCAACCAGAATAATGACGTTCTTGGTCCGCGCCGCCTCGAAATAGAGCTGATTGCTCAAATCATTTACGGCGGCCGTGACTGCCAGAGAGAGCTTTTGCAAATCTGCGTTGACGGCCTCGAAGCTGTCGTCTGTTTGGCCAAGCATCATCGTCGCCATCGGGGCGGCCAAGGCAGAGCCGTTCTGGCCGACATCGATCGTATCCTTGGCGTGGCTTTTGCAAATTGCCCACTTGGGCAAAAGCTGCTGCATGGTCGTGCGTTCTTCGCTCGACAAATCCGGCCTCTCGGCGAGAGCCGAAATGCGGGCGGACAAGGACTCGAGGTCGCTGTTGATTTCGCCGAATAGCGGCTTGAGCAGCTTGTCGCTGACGCCATTGCTTTCCCACGACACATAACGGAATATTTTCAGGTGCGTCGCGAAGACTTCGTTGCTCACTTGCGAGAAGGCCCGCTGCTTCGGTGTGAGCTCGTTGGTGAGGACGCGCAATTCTGCCGCCGACCGGGTCGACGTCAAATAAGCGTTTGCGCCCAAGCCCAGCAGACAGAGCAGCAGCAAGACCGACGCCGCCGACGCCTTGACATGAATAGACAGGCTATTGAAGAAGTCGATGATGGAGCGGACGCTGAAATAGGCCTTCGAGCGCCTGACGCGCCCGGCCGCGGTGACAGGGCCTTTCACATCGGTCATTGCTTGGAAAGATAGACTCCGACGCCGACGAAATAGTCGTCGCCCAGCTTTTCAATGTAGGCGGATTTATCTTGGATCTTGGTGGTCAGCGGATTCGGCCACTTGTAGTCGACCCAGCCGGCGCCCGGACCCTTGGCGATGTCGATCATTTCCTTGAAGAAATATTTGCCGTCCTGATCCTTCATCGCCATGAGGTTCTTGCCGATCAGCGCCGGGATGGCGCCGTGCGCGACGCAGATTCCCGATAGATCATAGATGAAGGGATAAAGGTCGCGGTCGTGGAATTGCTTGGTCGAAAGGTCCGAGACAGCCTTGAAGGTAGCGTCAGCGCCATCTTTCTTGAACATGTCTTGGACGCGTTTGACCATTGCGACCGCCTCCTCCTTGCTGCCGTACTCGGATGCCTCAGCGCACAACGAGGGCATCAAGAGCGATACAAAAATCAGAAGAGCGAATAATCGCATGGCATCCCCCGCGGAGTTTTGAATATCGGTCTAGCTCGGCTCCACGGTCGCGCGCGACCCGTTCACCGAGCGCCTGAACATCATATTCCAGAGTCGCCCCCCGTCCAAGAGGCGACCGATTTCGCGAAGAGCAAAGAACGGCAGCAGAGAAATGGACATGATCGCCCAAACGATGACCACGCCCTGCCAGGTACCACCCCCGATGTGAGGCAGGCTGTCGGCTATCGTCTTGCCGGCGAATGCGCCGAGCAGCACCTCCTCTAGCGCATGGAAGGCGATGAACACCGCGGCGAGCAGCCCCGACTTGTAGGAGACAGGAACGATCAGCGGCAGATGGTCAAAGGCTCGCCCGAGCTTCAGGTCCTCGGCGATCAACATGACTTTCGCCAGGACCGCCGCGTTGATCAAGGCAAAGCCTTGCGCCGTGAAGCCAATGTGCCGTTGCCCCAGGACGACGGTTTCGTTCAGTACAAACAGGCCGAACACCACCCAGAGGTAGACGAACATCACCGCGAAGCGGCGAAACTCTTCGATCCCTCTTTCCGCAAGCTTGTGCAGGCGATCGTCGTTCATACGGGCCACCCCGTTGCGCCCGCCATTAGGGAAGGTCTGACCAAGTCACGCAATGACGGCGTCGCCCGGTCGTTGCCGTCGTAGTCGGCTGATTTTGCTTCGGAGACGTCACCCATTGCCGCTGAAGGCCCTGTAGTTGTGGTGGCGTGGCGGCGTTCTCGCTGTCTCGCCGCTTTTTCGGGAGCCCGCGGTAGCGGACCTTCACATAGCCGAACTGGCGCTTGATCACCCGGAAGGCGTGCTCGCCTCGGGCCCGCACCTGCGCCTTGAGACGTTCGATCCTGTCGCGCAGCCGACCCGCCGCCGTATCGCGCAGCGCCCGGCGCTTGCCGCCGTACGCCGCGTCCGAAAAACTCAGCTGCTTCATCGCCACATCTCCACCGGAGATACCAATCTAGCAAAACCGCGGCGCGATCGACGACTTGTTCAGAGAGTCCTTAACGCACCACCTGCGCTGTTTGCCCAAACAGGATCTTGCGCTGCTCGTCAGTGTTGATGCCGGGCGTCTTGCGCAGCTCGGCGCCGATCGCCTTGCCCTTCACCACCGCCGGCCGCTCGCCGACCGACTTCTCGAACCAGCGCTGCAGGTTGGGGAAGTCCTCGAGCTTCTGGTTGAAATTCTTGAAGCCCACCACCCACGGCCAGCTCGCCATGTCGGCGATCGAGAAGTCGCCGGCGATGAACGCGCGGTCGGCCAGCCGCTTGTTGAGCACGCCGAACAGGCGGTTGACCTCGTTGCTGTAGCGCGCCTGGCCGTACGCGAGCTTGTCGACCGGATTGAACTGCGGCGCATAGACGTTGAAGTGGTTGGCCTGCCCCGCCATCGGGCCGAGGCCGCCCATCTGCCAGTTCACCCATTGCAGCGTCTCGTACTTGCCGCGCAGGTCCTTCGGCAGGAACTTGCCGGTCTTCTCGGCGAGGTACTGCAGGATCGCGCCCGATTCGAACACCGACACCGGTGCGCCACCGCCCGGCGGATCGCGGTCGACGATCGCCGGCATGCGGTTGTTGGGGCTGATCTCGAGGAAGTCCGGCTTGAACTGCTCGCCGGTGCCGATATTCACCGCGACGAGGTTGTAGGGCAGCCCGCATTCCTCGAGCATGATGGAGATCTTCCAGCCATTCGGCGTCGGCCAGTAATACAGGTCGATCATGATGAGCTCCCGCAAGAGTGAGACACGTTTGGCGGGACTTTAATCCGAATTCGGCGTACGGCTAGACCCTGGTCAACTTCGAGGGGAAACGACCATGGCCGTCACACTCTATGATTCATCTGTCGGCTGCTTCCTGCAGACGCTCGGCGCCGTCGAGGGCTTCCTCGCCAAAGGCCTTGCCCATTGCAAGGAGAAGAACGTCGATCCCAACGAGATCGTCGAGACGCGGCTGTTCTCCGACATGCTGCCGTTCCGCTTCCAGGTGGTGGCCGTGGCGCATCATTCGGCCGGCGCGCTGGCCGGCGCCAAGGCGGGCGCCTTCGCCCCGCCCGGCCCGTCGACCGCCGACTATGCCGGCCTGCAGAAGATGGTGAGCGACGCCAAGGCCTCGCTCGAGCAGCTCAAGCCCGCCGACGTCAACGCGCTCGAAGGCAAGGACGTGGTGTTCTCGGTGCGCGACCTCAAGCTGCCGTTCAAGGCGGAAGGCTTCCTGATGACCTTCTCGCTGCCCAACTTCCATTTCCATGCGACGACCGCCTACGACATCCTGCGCTCGAAGGGCGTGCCGATCGGCAAGCGGGATTACATGGGCAGGATGAAGCTCGCGAACTAGATGTCATCCTGAGGCGAAGCCGAAGGATCCTTCGCTACGCTCAGGATGACAGTGCCCTCAGCGCGCCGTTATCGCGTTGCGCAGGTTGATCGGCTCCGCGATGCGGCTCAGGCCTTCGATGCCCTGGCCGGTGCCGAGCACGTGGATGGTGCCGTAGCCCAGGATGCGGCCGAGGATGGACTGGTCGACGTTCACCGTCTCGACCTTGTCCATGTTCATCTCGACCGTGTGGTGGCGGATGAAACCGGTCTTGTAGATCACGCGATAGTTGGTGACCGAGAGCTCGGTCATCTGTCGCGTGAACCAGGCGCCGAGAAGCAGCACAACTGCGAGCACCAGCAGCAGCCAGCCGACATAGGTGGCGACGCGCCCGATCCTGGTCGCCTCCTGCTGGCCGTACAACAGGCAGACCCCAGCGATCGCCAACAGCAGGAATGCCTTGAGGTAGTTGATCCAGTGCAGCCGGCCGATCGCCTTGAGGGTCTCGCCGGGCTGCAGGACGGAGTTCACATAGGCCACGGCGCCCCAACGCGAGGCCGGCGAAAAAGGTTGCGCAGGGCGCGTTCTGTCGCGCAGCATGACGTTCGAATGAAAGGCTTTCCCAAGCCCCTCGCGCTCTCCGTCAGCGTCATGCTCGAAGGCTGGACCGACGATTCGGCACCCGGCATCGGCCCGATGGGCAATCCGCTCAAGGCGGGCGTGCTCGATCTGCAGGCGCGCTCGTGGGCCGAGTACGGCCCCAAGGTCGGCGCCTGGCGATTGCTCGACATCCTGCAGCGACTCGAGGTGCGCTCGGTATTCTATGTCAGCGGCCTGCTCGCCGAGCGCTATCCCGAGCTGATGACGGCGATCGTCGCGGGCGGGCACACCGTCGCGGCGCACGGCTGGGGCCAGAACATCATCCCGTCGTATCAGACTGCCGAGGAGGAAGCGCACGACCTCGAGCGCTGCATCAAGGCGATCGCCGCGGCCACCGGCCGGCCGCCGCCGGGCTGGCTCAGCCCACGCTGCACGCCGAGCGCCCGCACGTCGTCGCTGCTGGCGAAAGCCGGTTTCGACTGGCACGCCGACTTCTTCGATTCCGACCTGCCCTCCCTTCACCGGACGCCCGAGGGCGCGATCGTCGCGGTGCCGTTCACCATGGAGGTGAACGACATGCCGCTCTATGTCCGCTACGGCGCCGAGCCCGAGGCCTTCACCCGAGTCCTCGAGCGCATCGTCGCCAACTGGCCGCGGCTCGGCCGGCCGGCGGGCTGTCTCGACATCACCGTCCACGCCCATGTCTTCGGCCGCCCGTTCGGCGCCATCGAGTTCATGAACTGCCTGGAAACGGCGCGGCGCTACGAGGAATGGGCCTGGCTGACCGATCATCGGACCTTGGCGGGGCTCTGCAAGACAAGCTAGGATCGATCCCAACGACATAAATGTTGGGAGGATCCACTCAAATGCGCATCCAACGTCGTACCTTTGCCAAGCTTGCGGCCGGTGCCGCTGCGGGCATCGCCGCTCCGGCGATCGCCCAGAACAAGCCGTTCACCATCGGCTTCAGCATGAACCTGACCGGCCCGCTGGCGCCCAACGGCAAGGCGGCGCTGCTGGCTTCGCAAATCTGGGAAGAGGACATCAACGCCAAGGGCGGCCTGCTCGGCCGGCCGGTGAAGCTGGTCTATTACGACGACCAGTCGAATCCCTCGACCATCCCCGGCCTCTACACCAAGCTGATGGACGTCGACAAAGTCGACATCATCGGCTCGAGCTACGCCACCAACATGATCGCGCCGGCGATGCCGATCGTGATGCAGCACGACCGCACGTTCTTCTCGCTGCTCGGCCTCGCGGTGAACAGCGAGTTCAACTACAAGCGCTACTTCTCGATGACGCCGACCGGCGGCCCGCGGCCGAAGGAGTCGTTCGCCGAGGGCTTCTTCGAGATCGCGGCCGAGCAGAGCCCCAAGCCGATGACGGTGGCGATGTGCGGCGCCGATGCCGAGTTCCCGCGCAACGCCATGGACGGCGCGCGCAACGTCATCAAGCGGCTCGGGCTGAAGCTGGTCTACGACAAGACCTACCCGCCCAACACCGCCGACTACACGCCGGTCGTGCGCGCCATGGCGGCGACCAATCCCGACATCTTCCTGGCCTGCTCCTATCCGGCCGACACGGTCGGCCTGATCCGCGCCAGCCACGAGGTCGGCTTCAAGCCCAAGATCTACGGCGGCGGCATGGTCGGCCTGCAGGCGACCGCCATCAAGACGCAGCTCGGACCGCTCCTGAACGGCATCGTGGTCTACGACTTCTGGCTGCCGTGGGCGGGCTTCGCCTCCGACGAGGGCCGCGAGTTCGTGAAGAAGTACCAGACCAAGTCCGAGGCGGCCGGCGTCGACATCCTCGGCTACTACCTGCCGCCCTTCGCCTACGCCCGCATGCAGGTGATCGAGCAGGCGGTCAAGGCGACCGGCGGCACCAACGACGACAAGCTCGCCGACCATCTGCGCAAGACCACCTACAAGACCGTGGTCGGCGACGTCGCCTTCAACGAGCAGGGCGAATGGGCGACGGCGCAGGTCATGGCCGTGCAGTTCCAGGGCATCCAGGGCAACGGGGTCGACCAGTTCAAGGACCCCAAGAGCGAAGTGATCCTGTGGCCCAAGAAGTACGCCACCGGCAAGATCCAGTACCCGTACGACCCGAAGAAGTCGTAAGCAGCGCGAGGGGCGCGTCGCCGACGCGCCCCCTACGCGCCGAGGTAGAATTCGCGAATCAGGTCGTTGTTGTTGAGCGCCTCGGCGGAATCGCCGGTGAAGGCGATCTTGCCGTGCACGATGACGTAGCCGCGGTCGGCGATGCGGACGGCCTGAGTGAAGTTCTGCTCGGCCATCAGCACGGTGAGATTGAAGCCGTCTTTCAGCTCCTTGATCTTGTCGATGGTGCGCTGGACCAGGAGCGGCGCCAGGCCGACCGACGGCTCGTCGATCAAGAGGATGCGCGGCGCCGACATCAGGGCGCGGGCGAGCGCCAGCATCTGCTGCTCGCCGCCCGACATCGAGCCGGCGAGCTGCTTGGCGCGCTCCTGGAGTCGCGGGAAGGTCTCGAAGCAGAAATCGAGGTTCTTGGCGATCGCCGAGCGCGCGGTCGGCCGGAAGGCGCCGAGCAGCAGGTTCTCGGTCACCGTGAGCTTGGGGAACAGCCGGCGGCCCTCGGGCACGAAGCCGATGCCGAGATCGACGATCTCCTCGGTCGAGCGCCCGACCAGCTCGTAACGCGTGCCGTCGATGATGGCGGTGATGCTGCCGGAGGTCGGCCGCACCATGCCCATGATCGACTTCATCAGGGTCGACTTGCCGTTGCCGTTGGTGCCGAGCAGCGCCACGGTCTCGCCGGCGCCGACCGACAGCGACACGTCGTCGAGCACGCGCACGGCGCCGTAGCCGGCGACGATGTTGGAGACGGAGAGGCTACTCGCCAAGGTACGCCCTCACGACTTCGGGTTCGCGGACCACAGCCTTGGGATCGCCGTCGGCGATCTTGCGGCCGGCGACCAGCACGGCGAGGCGCTGCGAGAACGCCATCACGGCGCGCATGATGTGCTCGATCATGATCACGGTCACGCCCTGCCCGTTCAGCCGGATCAGCAGCGCCAGGATCTCGTCGACCTCGGCGTGGCTGAGGCCCGCCATCGCCTCGTCGGAGATCAGCAGCTTGGGATCGGCCGCCATGGCGCGGGCGAGCTCGAGCTTGCGCATCTCGATCTGGGTGAGATCGCGCGGCATCTGGCGCGCCTTGTCGGCGAGGCCGACCTGGCCGAGCAGCTCGAGGCAGCGCGCGTCGATCGCCGCGCCCGACAGCGTGCGCTCGCCGCGGGCGTTGACCGCATAGAGGATCGGGATGCGCAGGTTCTCGGCCAGGGTCAGGCTGCCGAACGGCCGCGGCAGCTGGAAGCTGCGCGCGAGGCCGAGCCGCGTGCGCTGGTGCGCCGTCAGCCCGTCCATCGCCGCGCCGCCGAAGCTGACGCTGCCCTGCTCGTTGCGCAGGGTGCCGCAGATGCAGTTGACCAGCGTCGACTTGCCCGAGCCGTTGGGCCCGATCAGGCCCAGCCGCTCGCCCGGCTGGACCTCGAGGTCGATGTCCTGCAGCGCCACGAAGCCGCCGAAGCGCTTGCCGACCTTCTCGACATGCAGCAGCGCGGTCATCGCTTCTTCCTCTGGAACAGGCCGACGATGCCCTGCGGCGCCAGGATCACGAAGGCGACCATCAGCACGCCCGCGACCAGCACGTTGACCGCCGAGGAGATGGTGACGCGGATGTATTCCTGCAGGCCGCCGACCAGGATGGCGCCGACGATCGGCCCCAGCCAGCTCGAGGTACCGCCGATCAGCGGCATGGCGATGGCGTTGACGGCGTAGTTGAGGCTGAAGCCCGAGGACGGATCGAGATAGGTGACGTAATAGGGCAGCGGCGCGCCGGCCATGCCCATGAAGCCGCCGCTCAGCGCGGTGGCGATCAGCTTGAGCCCGAGCGTCGGCACGCCCGAGGCCTCGGCCGCCGCCTCGTCGTCGCGGATCGCGGCGAAGCCGTAGCCCAGCGCCGAGCGCTCGATCGCCCGCGCCGTCGCGAGCGCGATCACGCAGAGGCCGAGCATGACCAGGAACAGGTACTGGATGTAGTCGCCGCCGATCAGCGGCGCGATCCGCGGCCGCATCACATAGGCGCCGCGGGCGCCACCGACGAAGTCCCAGTTGGTGATCAGGGTCTGCACCACGACCGCCAGCGCCAGCGTGGCGATCGAGAAGAACACGCCGCGCAGCCTGAGCGTGAGATAGCCGGTGCCCAGCCCGACCAGCGCCGCCATCACGCCGCCGATCAGGATCATCGCCGGCAACGGCATCCAGGGCGTCAGCTTGTGCAGCACGACGGTCGAATAGGCGCCGATGGCGAAGAAGGCGGTGACGCCGAAGTTCACGTAGCCGGTGTAGCCGCCGAGGATGTTCCAGGCCGTGCCGAGCACCATGTACTGCACGACCACGTAGGCGGCGAAGAAGGCGTAGCTGTTGCCGATCGACCGCGTGATCATGAAGACCACGGCCGCCACCGCGACCATCACCAGGATGAAGGCGACGTGGCCCAGGCCGCGCGGCGCCTCGCGCTCGGCGTCTTTAGCGACCAAGGATGCCACTGGGCCTCACCGCGAGGGTCACGAGCAACACGCCGAACGCCACCGCCGGCGCCCACGACGGGCCGAAGAAGGTCGCGGTCAGGTTCTCGACGATGCCGAGCGTCACCGCGGCGATCATCATGCCGGGGAAGCTGCCCAGCCCGCCGAGCACGCAGATCGCGAAGACGCGGCCGATATATTCGCGGCCGATCGACGGCTCGACCGGCTGGATGATGATCAGGGCGGCGCCGCCCAGCGCCGCCGTGGCGAAGCTGAGGCCGAAGGCGATGCGCTTGATCTTGGTCGGGTTGGCGGCCATCAGCCTGAGCGCCTGCTGGTCCTGCGCCACCGCCTGGATGGCGCGACCGATGAAGGTGCGCGACAGGTAGAGCTGCAGGCCGACCACCATGGCCATGCCGAGGAGGAACGGCACCAGCAACCGCCACGGCAACTCGATGATGCCGAGGTTGAGGTTGCCGCTGACGTACCAGGCTTGCACCGAGCGGTAGTCGACGCCAAAGGACAGGATCAAGCCGACCTCGGCGATGAACAGGATGCCGAAGAAGAACGACAGGCCGCGCAGCGACTGGTCGTCCCGCCGCTCGAAGGCGACGTAGTAGACCTGATAGGCCACCATGCCGAGCAGGTAGAAGACCGGCAGGGTGATGACGGTCGCCAGGATCGGATCGATGCCGAACACCGTGTTGCCGATGAAGGCGACGTAGGAGCCGAGCAGGATGACCGCCGGATGGGCGATGTTCACGATGTCGAGCATGCCGAAGGAGATCGCCACGCCGACCGACACCGCCGCATAGAAGCCGCCGAGCAGCAGCCCCGAGATCAGGGCGTTGATCAGCAGATCGGCAGAGGCATCCATGACATCGTCTTCCTCCCGCACGCGCGGCGATTATTCTTTCGCCGTCGCCCATCAGTCTGCCGGGAGGAAGCGATATTGCCTAGCGTTTTCTAGGCAGCCTCGGTTTGCAGCGCGGCAGAGACGGCGTCGTCGACACGCTCGAGCCAGACGAACTCCAGCGACTTGCGGACCTCCTCGGGGATGTCCTCGTAGTCGCGCCGGTTGCGCGCCGGCAGCATCACCCGCTTGATGCCCGCGGCGGCGGCGGCCACGACCTTCTCCTTGATGCCGCCGACCGGCAGCACCAGGCCGCGCAGGCTGATCTCGCCGGTCATCGCGGTGTCGTTGCGGATCACCTTGCCGGTGAGCAGCGAGGTCAGCGCCATGAACATCGCGACGCCGGCGCTCGGCCCGTCCTTGGGCGTGGCGCCCGCCGGCACGTGGACATGGATGTCGCTCTTCTCCAGCACGCCGGCCTCGATCTTGAGCGAGGTCGCCATGCTCTTGACCAGGCTGAAAGCGGCCTGCGCGCTCTCCTTCATCACCTCGCCGAGCTGGCCGGTGAGCTGCAGCCGGCCTGAACCCGGCGTGCGGGTCGCCTCGATGAACAGGATGTCGCCGCCGACCGGCGTCCAGGCAAGGCCCGTCGCCACGCCCGGCACGCTGGAGCGCATCGCCACCTCGTTCTCGAAGCGCACGGGTCCGAGGATCTTCTCGACGTCCTCGACGCCGATGTGGCGCTTGTCGCTCTTGCCCTCGGCGAACTCGACCGCGATCGACCGCAGCACGCGGCCGACCTCGCGCTCGAGGTTGCGCACGCCCGCCTCGCGGGTGTAGCCGTCGATGATCCGCCGCAGGGCCGCATCCTCGATCTCGACCTGCTCGGGCTTGAGGCCGTTGGCCTCTAGCTGGCGGCGCACCAGGTAGCGCTTGGCGATCTCCATCTTCTCGCCGGTCGTGTAGCCGGTGAGCGGGATGATCTCCATGCGGTCGCGCAGCGGCCCCGGGATGGTGTCGAGCATATTAGCCGTGGTGATGAACACCACGCGGCTGAGATCGAACGGCACGTCGAGATAGTTGTCGCGGAACGTGCCGTTCTGCTCCGGATCGAGCACCTCGAGCAGCGCCGCCGACGGATCGCCGTGGATGCCGGCGCCCATCTTGTCGATCTCGTCCAGCATCATGACGCAGTCGCGCGACCCGGCCTTGCGGATCGCCTGGATGATGGTGCCCGGCAGCGCGCCGATATAGGTGCGCCGATGGCCGCGGATCTCGGCCTCGTCGTGCACGCCGCCCAGGCTGACCCGCGAGAACTTGCGGCCCATCGCCTTGGCGATCGACTGGCCGAGCGAGGTCTTGCCGACGCCCGGCGGCCCGACGAAGCACAGGATCGGCGCCTTGCCTTCCGGCGCGAGCTTGCGCACGGCGAGGAACTCGACGATCCGCTGCTTGATCTTGTCGAGGCCGAAATGGTCGGCGTCGAGCACCTTGCGCGCCTCGGCGATGTCGATGTCCTTCGGCGCCGGCGGCGCCCAGGGCAGCTCGAGCAGCGTGTCGAGGTAGGTGCGGATCATGCTGTACTCGCCCGCCGCCTCCGGCGTGCGCTGCAGCCGCCGCAGCTCCTTGCGGGCCGCCTGCTCGACGTCGGCCGGCATCTTGGCTTCGCCGATCGCCTTCTCGAGGTCGGCCAGCTCCTGCTTGTTGGAGCCCTCGCCCTCGCCCAGCTCGCGCTGGATCGCGGCCATCTGCTCGCGCAGCAGCACCTCGCGCTGGCGGGTGTCCAGCGACGCCTTGGTCTTGCTGCCGATCTCGGCCGACAGCTTCAGCACCTCGAGCCGGTGCGCCAGCAGCCGCGACACCTTGTCGAGGCGCTGCAGCAGGTCGACGGTCTCGAGCAGCTCCTGCTTCTCGGCCGGCGTGATGTCGAGATAGGTCGCCGCGAGGTCGGCCAGCATGCTGGGCGAGGTCGTCGCCTCGACGGTCTGGCGGAACTCGGCCGGCACCTGCGGCAGCAGGTCGAAGACCTGCTGCACCTGGGCCTTCAGGACGAGGAAGCGCGCCTCGAGCTCCGAGCTGGTGGCGTTGGGCTCGGCGATGTGCAGGCCGCGCGCGACCAGGAAGGGCTGGCCTTCGATGAAGTCGGTGACGCGGAAGCGCTGCACGCCCTGGAGCACCAGGTGATGGCCGCCCTCGGGGCTGGTCACGTAGCGCAGGATGTTGGCGACGGTGCCGATGCGATAGAGGTCGCCCGGCTTGGGATCGCTGTTCTCCGCGTCGCGCTGCAGGAGCAGGACGATCTGGCGCTGCTCGCGCACGGCCTGCTGCACGGCGGCAACCGAGGACGGCCGGCCGACGGCGAACGGCTGCACCATCTCGGGATACAGCACCATGTTGCGCGTCGGCACGACGATCATGGCGTCGGGCTGCGTCGGCTGGGCCGGGCTCTGCTGGGTGGTGGTGTTGATGTCGGGGCTCATGACGTCCCCTTTCTGCCGATCTTCGGCAGCCTGACGATCAGGCAGCCGTCGGCGACGGCGCTGGCCGGCGGCTCGTAGGTGCCGGCCGGCAGCCGGATCTGGCGCTCGAAGCGGCCCTGCGGCAGCTCGATGCGATGGATGACGGCGGTCCGGAGCTCGCGCGGCAGCACGCGCTCGCCGGCGATCAGCAGGACGCCGTTATGGATGATGAGCTGTACCTGCTCGGGGTCGACGCCCGGCAGGGCAACCAGGACAAGGACGGCGTCCTCGGTCTCCAGGACGTCGGCCGGCGGCTCCCACGACACGACAGCATTGCGGCTGTGGCCGGGAGCGTTGAAGACTTCGCGATGCAGCCGCTCGGCGCGGGCCAGCATCTGCAGCGCCTCCGACCACATCCAGTTACGGGGATCTCCACTCATGATGGCCCCTATATGGGATGTCGTTTCGGATTTGCACGATCCCGTCAGGGACTGGGCTCAGTTACCGATCAGTGCCTGGTAGACGAGGTCGCGCATCAGGTAGCGGTAGGACAGCCGCGACATCGGCGACTGCATCATGAGCACGACGTACAGGTGCTCCCGCGGATCGTGCCAGAAATAGGTGCCCCAGGCACCGCCCCAATAATAGTCGTTGGGCGAGCCGGGCAGCGGGTTGCGGCCCTGCTCGTTGCGCACCGCGAAGCCGAGCCCGAAGCCCTGGCCCATGCGCGCGCTCGGCTCCAGCGCCTCGAATCTGTTCATGTCGTCGCCCATCTTGATGTCGGGCGGCAAGTGATCGGCGGTCATCAGGTCGATGGTCTTGCGCGAGAGGATGCGGGCGCCGTCGAGCTGGCCGCCGTTGGCGAACATCTGCAGGAAGCGGGCGTAGTCGGCGGCGGTCGAGACCATGCCGCCGCCGCCCGACTTCCAGGTCGTCTTCAGCGTGATCTCGGGAATGATGGGCACCTCGTTCTTGGCGCCCTCCTTCTGGGGCTTGGCGCCGCGGTCCTTCTTGTCGGGCGCAGCCTCGAAGCCGGTGTCGCCCATCTTCAAGGGCTTGGTGATGCGCTCCTCGATGAACTTGTCGAGCGTCATGCCCGAGGCGACCTCGACCACGCGCCCGAGCACGTCGGTCGACATCGAATATTCCCAGCGGGTGCCCGGCTGGTAGAGCAACGCGAGCTTGGCGAGCTTCTCGACCATCTGGGCATTGGTCTGGTTGGCGTCCATCACCTTCATGTCGACGTAGGACTGCTTGACCGGGTCGCTGCCGGCCGCGCCGTAGGTCAGGCCCGAGGTGTGGCGCATCAGGTCATGGACGGTCATCGGTCGGAACTGCGGCTCGAGCGCCATCTCGACCGTGCCGTCGGCAGTCTTCTTCGGCACCGAGACCTTGGTCTCGGCGAAGGCCGGGATGTACTTCGACACCGGATCGGCCAGCGTGAGCTTGCCCTCCTCGACCAGGATCATGGCGGCGACCGAGACGATCGGCTTGGTCATCGAGGCGATGCGGAAGATCGTGTCGGTCTTCATCGGCGCCTTGGCTTCCTTGTCGCGGAAGCCGAAGGCGTCGAACATCGCGATCTTGCCGTTGCGCGCGATCAGCACCACCGCGCCCGGGATCTCGTTGTTTTTGATGCCTTCCTCGAACCGGTCGCTGAGCCGCTTCAGACGGCTGGAGACGAAGCCCACCTCCTCCGGCGACTGCGCCTTGGGGATGCCCTGCGCTGCAGCAGGCAGCGCGAGGCTCAACGCCAACAGGGCGCCAATCGTCCGAACCAGCATGTATTTCCTCCCGAACTCGATGGCCGGCATCAAAGCATGCCTTGGCTCCCCGAGTCCCACGAGCATCCGTTCGCTAACGGCGCCAACTCGGCGTCGCCATTTTTCGCCTTTCCCTCCATTTTCCTCCATTTTCTCCATTTCTCGCCGGCCGCGAAAATGGGGGGCTAATGCCTCGTTCCTCGCGCGACGCGCGCACGCGTCTGATTCGCTCGGCGTGTTGTGGCGGTGCTCTCCTCCGGTGCAAGACACGTGTCCTCATGGAGGCCACACTGCACCCGCGCGCGCCAGACTCCTATTATGGGCAATGGCCACTCGCGTTCCCTAAGGAATCAGGGGCAAGAATCAGGGTCCATTGCCCATAATGAGGCGCGCCGCAGAGGCTTATCCACAGCCTATCGGCGGCGCATCAAATAGGTATCCATGATCCAGCCGTGACGCTCTCGCGCCGCAACGCGGACACGATGAATCTCATCCGACACATCTTTCAGATGGCCCGAGAGCAAGATCTCGTCGGGCGTGCCGAGATAGGCGCCCCACCAGATATCGATGTCCTGATCGGCGAAGCGGCGCCAGGTGTCCTCGCCGTCGAGCATCACCACCACGCTGTCGACGCCGGCCGGCCAGCCCTCGCTGAGCCGGCGCCCGGTAGTGATCTCGACCGGCTGCGCCACGGTGTTGAGCGGGATGCGATGCCGCGCCGCCAGCACCTGCACCGCGCTGATGCCGGGAATGACTTCCCAGGCGAGGCCGAGCCGCGCAGCAATCGCCTCGACGTTGCGGATGGTGCTGTCGTAGAGCGAGGGATCGCCCCACGCCAGGATCGCGCCGACCTGACCGTCCGCCAGGTTGTCGGCGATCATGCGCTCGAAGGTCTCCTGCTTGGCGCGATTGAGGTCGTCGACGCAAGACGCGTAGTCGGCCGGCCGACGCTCGCGCGGCGGGCTCGGCGCTTCGACGACCCGGTATGCACGGTCGCCGGCATGGCGCCGGCAGGCCTCGCGACGCAGTTCGACCATGGCATCTTTGGCCGCGCCCTTCTCCAGCATGAAAAAGACGTCGACCGTGGCCAGCGCCTTGGCTGCCTGCAGGGTGATGAAATCGGGGTCGCCCGCGCCGATGCCGATGATGAGCAGCTTCTTCACGGGCCGGTTAAAGCAAAATCCGCGCGATAAGCCAAAGACCTTTAGGCATCCGGCAAGCGATCAGCGACTCTCGACCACGATGACGCCACGCGGCGCCAGCACCAGTGCAACGGCGGCGCCGGGCGCCAGCGGCCGGTCGACCTGCGGGCAGGTCGCGAACAGGGTGCCGGCCTCGGTCTCGATCGAATACTCGATATGCGTGCCGACATAGCTTGCCTTGACGACGGTGCCCGGCAGGGCATTGGCAGGTCCCGGTGCTGCCTCGACCGTGATCGCTTCCGGGCGCACGGCGACCGTCGCCTCGCCGTCGCTGGCGGTCCCATTGTCGATGTCGATCGTGGCCGGGCCGAGCTGCACCCGTAGACGCTGCGGATCGAGCCGGTGCAAGTGCGCTCGGGCGGGATTCGACTCTCCCATGAAACGCGCCAGGAAAGGCGTCGCCGGGCGTTCGTAGAGGTCGCGTGGCGTCCCTTCCTGCTCGATGCGGCCGACGTTCATGACGATGATCCGATCGGATACGGCCATCGCTTCCTGCTGATCGTGGGTGACGTAGACGACGGTAAGGCCGAGCGCCTGCTGCAGCTCGCGAATATCCTCGCGCATCTGCCGGCGCAGCCGCGCATCGAGGTTGCTCAGCGGCTCGTCGAACAGCAGCACCGAAGGCTTCAGCACCAGGGCTCGGGCCACCGCAACCCGCTGCTGCTGGCCGCCGGACAGTTCGGAAGGCTGGCGCCCCTCGTAACCGGCCAGGCCGACCTGGGCCAAGCCCGCGCGGGCTTGCTGAGCGGCCGCCTCTTTCGAATGGCCGGAACGGCGCAGGCCGTAGCAGACATTGTCCAGGACGCTCATGTGAGGGAACAGGGCGTAGGACTGGAACACCATGCTGACGTCACGCTCCGTGGCGCTCAGGCGAGTGACGTCGCGGCCCGCGATCAGGATGCGGCCTTCACTCGGCAGCTCGAGGCCTGCAATCATCCGCAAGGTCGTGGTCTTGCCGCAGCCGGAGGGCCCGAGCAGCGTCACCAGACTGCCGGTCTCGACCGTGAAGCTGATGCCGGACACGGCGGTCGTCGTGCCATAGCGCTTCACGACATCGCGGAATTCGACGCTCATGCTCGGCTCCCCTGGAGTTGGGCAGCGCGCCGACCGAGGCGGCGATCGCCGACCGCGAGCTGGATCAGCAGGATGGCAGCCAGCATCAAGGCGATCAGGGCGGAGCTGTAGGCGATGGCAAGGCCGTAGTCGCCGTTGATGACGCGCAGGATGATATACGTCGTGGCGAGCTCGTACTCGGCCGTGACCAGGAACACCACGGCGCTCACCGTGGTGACGGCCCGCACGAAGCCGTAGACCAGGGCACCGACCATGGCCGGCCGCAGCAGCGGCAGCACGACATGGATCAACGTCTGCGGGGCGCGGCCGCGCAAGGTGGCCGAGGCCTCGTCCAGGCTGCGGTCGATCTGGCTCATCGCCGCGATGCCGGCGCGCACGCCGACCGGCATGTTCCGGAACACGAAGCAGATGACGATGATCAGCGCGGTGCCCGTGATCTCGATCGGCGGGATGTTGAACGCAAAGACATAGGCGACGCCGATCACGGTGCCCGGCACCGCGAAGGACAGCATGGTGGCGAACTCGAGAGCGGCCCGCCCAACGAAGCGCTGGCGCACCAGCAACCAGGCCGCCAGCAGCCCGAGCAACGCGGTGAGCGGCGCCGCGATTGCGGCCAGCGTCACCGTCGTCCAGAACGAGTTCCACGCAGCGCCGGACCAGATCAGCCCGGACGCCGAGCGCTCGATGGCGAAGGCCTTGATGTAGTGGTCGAGCGTCGGCGTGTAGTCGCGGCCCCACACCTTGACCAGCCCGCCCATGAAGGCGAAGCCGTAGAGCAGCACGGTGAAGGTCGCCCACGGCAGTGCCACCGAGAGCGCCCACCGGCGGGCGCCCTTGGGCAATGGCACCGGCAGGCCGGCATCGCCTTTGCCCGAAATCGTCGCGTAGGATCGGCCGCCGACCACGCGGCGCTGCAGGAAGAAGGCACCCAGCGCCAGCACCAGAAGCAGGAGAGCGAGCGCGGCAGCGTGGCCGTAGTCGAGCTGCGCGCCGACCACGGCGAAGTAGATCTCTGTCGAGAGCACGCCGTAGTCGCCGCCCAGCACGATCGGATTGCCGAAGTCGGCGATACTCTCGATGAAGCCGACCAGAAAGGCGTTGGCCAATCCCGGCCGCATCAACGGCAGCGATACCGTCGCGAAGGTCGTCCAGGCATCGGCGCGCAGGGTTTGCGAGGCTTCCTCGAGGGTCGGGCTGACGCCCTCGACGACCCCGATCAGCACCAGGAAGGCGACAGGCGTGAAGGCGAAGAGCTGCGCCAGCAGCACACCCTGGAAGCCGTAGATCCAGCGCGTCGGCGGCACGCCCAAGGACCATTCCAGAAGCTGGTTGACGAGACCCGACCGGCCGAAGATCAGGATCAGCGCCAGGCCGATCACGAACGGCGGCGTGACGATCGGCAGGACGGTCAGCACGCGCAGCGTCTTCTTGAAGCGGAACGAGGTCCGCGTGACGATCAGCGCAAAGGCGAGGCCGAGCGCCGTCGTGCCGGCGCCGCAGGCGACTGCGAGGAACAGCGTGTTCCACGCGACCCCGCAGCGGCCGCTGCCGCTGAGGCAGCGCAGGCTCCAGATTTTCGCGGCCGACAGCCGCTCGATGACCAATGCCGGCTCGAACGCGCCGTCGCCGTTCTGGAAGGCCTGCAGCAGGATGCGCAGGATCGGCCAGGCGGTGAACAGCAGGATCGAGGTCGCTACGGCGGTCACGGCTCCGGCCACGAAGGCGTCGCCGCCGAACGCTCCTCTCAGGGCCAGGCCAATCGAGAGCAGCGACAGGAGAGCGATCAGCGCCACCGCCGCGCCGGCGCCGATGCCGACCTGGCGGCTTTCCATCTCCCCGAACAGCGCGGTGAGCCAGCCGGCGGTCCAGCCGCGCAACCCGATGCCCCAGGCCTGGGCTGCAAACAGCACGACGCCGGCGCCGGCGACGAAGGCAAGGCAGGTGCCGCGCCGCTCTCGCGGGATCGGCAGCAGGCTCAGCCCGAAACAGCCCATCAGCGCCAGCAGAGCCGGCGACAGCCACCACTTGCCCTGGGCCAGCACCTCGGCGAAGCCCGAGCCGTAATCCTCGGATGACCACAGGCCGCCCAGCCAGGCGCCCGAGTCGAGCCCCTCCTGCAGGGCGTACCAGGGCAGCAGCATGGCCGCGAGCAGACCGGCGACCGACCAGGCAAGGGCTGTGCGCGACACGGTCAGGGCTTGGGCAGGCTGCCGACCTCGCTGTCCCAACGGGCGATCAGCCGCTTGCGCTCCGACGACTTGCCGTACCTGGCCTGGTCGTAGTCGATCATCTTCATGTCGGCGAACTTCGGCGCCTCGGCGGGCACCGGCGTGTTCTTGTTCGACGGCACCTGGAACTGCTTGGCCTGTGCCTCGAGCTTCTGCGCCTCGGGCGTCAGGGCCCAGTCGTAGAACTTCTTGGCGTTGGCGAGATTGCGCGCGCCCTTCACGATGCTCATCGAGCCGATCTCGTAGCCCGTCCCCTCGCACGGCGTCGCGGTCTTCACCGGGAAGCCGGCCAGCGCCTCAGTGACCCCGTCATGCACGAAGGAGATGCTGACGCCGGTCTCTCCGCGCGCCACCGCCTTCATCGGCGCCGTGCCCGAGCGGGTATAGGCGTTGATGTTGGCGTGGAGCTTCTTCAAGTAGTCGAACGCCTTGTCCTCGCCCATGAGCTGAACCAGCGTGGCGATCGCCACGTAGGCGGTGCCCGAGGAGTTGGGGTTGGCCATCTGGATCTCGCCCTTGAAGTCGGGCTTCAACAGGTCGGCCCAGCAGGCCGGCGCCTTGACGTTCTTCTTGGCCAGCAATTCGGTGTTGAAGCCGTAACCCAGCGCGCCGGCGTAGATGCCGACCGTCTTGCCGCCGGAATCGCTGTTCTGCTTGACCGCCCAGGGATGCAGCTCGGCGAGCTTCGGCGACTTGTAGACCTCGGTCAGCCCCTCCTCCGCCGCCTGCAGGTGCGGATCGCCGGTGCCGCCGAACCAGACGTCGCCCTTGGGATTCTGCGCCTCGGCCTTGAGCTGGGCGATGGTTTCACCCGATCCCTTCTGGGTCATCGAGACCTTGATTCCCGTCGCCTTCTGGAACTCGTTGGCGGCAAGGGTGCACCACTCGACCTGCACCGAGCAGTAGACATTGAGGACACCCTGGGCGGACGCGGACGTGGACGCCAGCACGCCCATGCCGGCGGTGAGTGCGAGTGCCGTGATCTTCATGTTTCCTCCAGTCATTCCGAAGTGCGGCGAACGACGAACTTGGCAAGGGCGACGTCGAAGCTCGAATCCCGCTCGCGCATCCGCTGCTTCATCTTGTCGATGAAGTCCTCCGACGACACGTTCGTCCGACCGTCTTCGATCACGATGGGATAGGAAGCGATCAGCCTGTCCTGAAGGAATACGTCGACGATTCTCCGGTTCATCCTTGCCGTCTCACTCAACTCAAGATGTGCACGTTCTCGGACGCGATCCGAACCGCCACCCGGCTGCCGGGGGCCAGGAGCCTCGCTATCGGCTCGCCGCCGGCGGTGACCTGCAGAACGGCGCCGCCAAGCGCCACCTGGTAGTCCGTCTTCTCGCCGAGGAAGGTGCGTTGCACGATGCGCCCGGCGCCCTGCGCATCCGGCAGGAGCGCGATCATCTCGGGTCGCACCACCAGCGTCACGCGCTCGCCGGCGGGCTTGCGAGCCGCCAGGGCGAGCCGCACGCCTTCGACCTCGACCTCCCCTGCCGAGACCACGCGCGCAGTGAGGAGGTTGGTGCGGCCGATGAAGCGGGCAACGAACTCGGTGCGTGGGCGGTAGTAGAGATCCTCCGCCGTGCCGTCCTGCACCACCTCGCCGCGCTCCATGACGGCGATGCGGTCGGAGATCGCCATCGCTTCTTCCTGGTCGTGGGTCACATACACGGTCGTGATGCCGATGCGTTTCTGCAGGGCACGAATCTGCTCGCGCATCTCGACCCTGAGCTTGGCGTCGAGGTTGCTGAGCGGCTCGTCGAACAGCAGCACCTTGGGATGGAAGACGACGGCGCGCGCCAGCGCCACGCGCTGCTGCTCGCCGCCGGAAAGCTGGTGCGGCTGCTGGCGCTCGTACTTGGCGAGCCCCACCAGCTCCAGCACCTCGCCGACGGCGCGCACGATCTCGGCTGCCGGCTTGCCCTGCACGCGCAAGCCATAGGCCACGTTCTCGAAGATCGAGAGGTGCGGGAACAGCGCGTAGTTCTGGAACACGAACCCGATGCCGCGCTGGTTGGGCAGCATGTGGGTGACGTCGCGGCCGTCGATCGAGATGGCGCCCTCGTCCGGCTCCTCGAAGCCCGCGATCATGCGGAGCGTCGTCGACTTGCCGCAGCCCGAGGGACCGAGCAGGGTCAGCAGCTCGCCGGTCGCCACCGACAGGCTGACCTGGCGCACGGCATAGACCTCGCCCTTCACCGTGTGGTCGAAGCGCTTGGAGACGCCGTCGAGCCGGATGCTGACCGAGGCCACCCCTACCCTCCCAACAGGCTGCGCGCAGCCGCTCCCGCCATCGGCGTGCGTAGCCGCAGCAGCAGCGCGCTCAGCCCCGAAACGACGGCGAACACCACGACGATCACGAACACCGAGAAGGCCGCCGCCGGCCCTAGCGCCAGCTCGGTCATGTTCTCCAGGATCCGTACCGTGATCAGCGTCCAGCTCAGCGATACCAGGAAGATGGTGGCGCTGATCGCCGTCATCGAGCGGATGAAGACGACGCCCAGCCCGGCGAAGAAGGCGGGCGCGATCAGCGGCAGGGTCACGCGGCGGAAGGTCTGGCCGCTGCCGGCGCCGAGGCTCGCGGAGGCCTCCTCGAGGCTGCGGTCGATTTGCTGCAGCAGCGCGACGGTGGCGCGGATGCCGGTCGGGCTGTAGCGGAAGACGTAGCAGGCGACGATGATCAGAGCGCCGCCGGTCAGCGCCACAGGCGGATCGTTGAACGCGATCAGGTAGGCGATGCCGACGATGGTGCCGGGCAGCGCGTAGTTGATCATCGACACGATCTCCATCGCCTGACGGCCGGGAAAGCGCCGCCGCGCGATCAGGTACCCGACCAGCACGCCGTACAGGCCGCCGAGCGGCATGCCGATCAGGGCGATGATCAGCGTGTCGCGGATCGCCGGCAGCCCTTCGGTGAAGATCACGTGGTAGTGCTGCCAGGTGAAGCTGTTGTTGGCGCCGAACGCCACCACGACCGAGGCGTAGAGCAGCAGGGCATAGAAATAGAGAATGGCGACCGCGACCAGCGCGGTCGCGACCGCCAGCAGCACTGCCGCCCACGGCGCGATCGCGCGGCTGCGCGAGCGCTGGCCGACCTTGCCGGTGACCGTGACGTAGACCCGGCGGCCGACCCAGTAGCGCTGCAGCAGGTAGACCGCGGCGGCCGGCACCAGCAGCATCAACGACAGCACGGCGCCGCCCTTGAAGTCGAACATGCCGGTGATCTGGAGATAGGCCTGGGTCGGCAGCACCGAGAAGCTGTTGCCGGCCAGGATCAGCGGCGTCGCGAAATCGGCCAGCGAGGCGGCGAACAGCAGCAGGAAGGCATTGGCGAAGCCCGGCACGGCGAGCGGCACGGTGACGGTGCGGAAGATCCGCCAGCGCGAGCCGCCGAGGCTGAAAGCCATCTCCTCGAGATTGGAATCGATCGCGGCGATGATCGGCCGCAGAGTGAGGTACGCGATCGGAAAATAGGTCAGCGTCTCGGCCAGCGCCGTGCTCCAGAAGCCGTAGGCGCTGATGTCGTCGAGGCCGAGAAGGTCGTGGCTGATGAAGCCCTTCGGCCCGAACGAGAAGACGATCGCGATCGAGATGGTGAAGGGCGGCGACACCAGCGGCAGCAAGGTCGCCGCATCGAGTGCCGTCAACCAGCGTCGACCGAGCCCGGCGCGCGTCGCCGTCATTGCAAACAGGAAGCCCAGGAGCGTGCCCAGCACGCCCACCGTGCCGGCCAGGATCAGGCTGTTCACGAAGGCCGCGCGGTGATGCGAATCGGCGAGGCTGCCGAGCAGCGGCTCCAGCGTGAAGCGGCCCTCGTCGCTGAAGGCGCGCACCAGCAGCTCGGCCACGGGATAGAGCACGAAGAACGCCAGCAGCAGCCACAGGACGGCCACGGCGCCGAGCAGCGCCGGGTCGCGCAGCAGCCGGCGCGTCTCGGACGCGAGACCGCGCGTGGCCATTATTGCGGGCCGAGCACTTCCTTCACCCAGCGATCGACGATGCGCTTGCGGTTGGCGCCGGCGTACTCGTCGTCGATCGGGAAGATGTTGGCGCCCTTCAGCACCTCGGCGAGCGCCGGGTCGGTCTTCACGTCCGGACTGGCCGGCACGAAGTTGACCTTGTGCTCCGAGAGCTTGGATTGCATCGCCGCGCTGGTGGCGAAGTCGATCAGCTTCTTGCCGCCCTCGGGGTTCTTGGCGCCCTTGATCAGCGCGATCGCCTCGGCCGACGAGCCGATGCCCTCCTTCGGGAAGCTGATGACGACGTCGTAGCCCTTGGCCTTGGTCTCGAGCGCGTCGACGATGAAGAAGATGCCGCCGCCTGCCTGGCCGAGGCCCACCGGCAAGGTGCCGCCGCCGCCGCTCTTGGTATAGAGCTGCACGTTCTGGCGCAGCTTCTTCAGGTAGGCGAAGGTCTTCTCCTCGTCGCGCTTGTTGACCTCGAGCACCGAGAAGATGCGGGTCACCGCCGTGCCCGAGGTGCGGGCGTCGGCCATCTGGAGCTGGTTCTTGTAGGCCGGATCCAGCAAGTCGTCCCACGACGCGGGGGCCTTGAGGCTCTTGCCTTTGAGGAAGGCGGCGTTGGTCATGAAGACCAGCGGGTCATCGGCGATCGCGGTCCATTGGCCGTCGGCATGCTTGAAGCGCGTCGGCAGCTTGTCGAACGACGGCGACTTGTAGGGCTGGAAGATGCCCTCCTTGATGCCGGCGGCGAAGGTCTCGACGGGGCCACCGAACAGCACGTCGATGCGCGGGTTGTTCTTCTCCGCGATCACACGGGCCAGCGCCTCGCCCGAGGAGAAACGGATGAAGTTGACCTTGATGCCGGTCGCCTTCTCGAACTCCTGGAACATCGGCCGGGCATAGTTCTCCGGCCAGATCGAGTAGACGTTCACCGGGTCGGCAGCCTGGGCAGACGCTAGCCCGGCCAGCCAGATCGCAATCGCCAGGAGCGAAAAAGGCCGTCTTTTCATTGGTTTCCCCAGAATGTGACTATTTTGTTACTTGGGACGATATTGGCCCGGCTCGCGGCACACGTCCATGTCGATGGTCACGTCGACGGGGATGACGCGCGCGGCGCTACGCCAGGACGCGCTCGACCAGCCAGACTGCGCCCATGACGGCGACCAGGACCGACAGGACCTGCGGCAGCCACGCGAGACGGCCCGGCCGGGCGAGCCAGACCAGCGGCGGCATGACGACCGCCACGAAGGCGAGCTGACCGAGCTCGACGCCGACATTGAAGCCGACCAGCGCCCGCACCATCGCCTCGCGCGGCAGGCCGAGCTCGGTCAGGCCCGATGCGAAGCCCAGGCCATGGACCAGCCCGAACACCGCCGCGATCAGCCAGCGCCAGCGCGTCTGCGCCGGCGCCAGGAGGTTCTCGAGCGCGACCCAGATGATGGTCGCTGCGATCAGCGGCTCGACGATCCGGCCAGAGACGTCGACGACGCCGAGCGCGGCGAGGCTCAGCGTGATGCTATGGGCGATGGTGAAGCCCGTGACGATGCGCACGATCGGCCAGAAACCCTTCGCCAATGCCAGCAGCGCCAGCAGGAACAGCAGATGATCGGGACCGCTCAGGATGTGCGCGGCGCCCATCACGATGAAATCGACCCAGCCGGTCCGGCCGGCGCCGAGATCGATCGCCGCCTCGCGCCGCTCGGCGTTGAAGACCAGCTCGACCGACGGCCGCTCGACCGGACGCACGCTCATCACGGTCTGGAAGTGGCTGCCGAGCACGTCGCTCCAGTCGTCGCGGATCAGCAGCGCGCCGGCGGCCTTCGGGCATGCCAGCGCCATCTCCATCACCACCTTGCCGTCGCCGGTGCGCGAACCCTGGAAGCGAATGCGGCCCGGCGCGCAGGCCTCGCCGCCCAGCGCGAAGCGCGCGGCCTGCCGCATCGCTGCCGCCATGCGCTCGGCGGCCATCGTGTCGCCGTCGACCGCGGCTTCGAGCAGGCGAACGTTCTCGCCCTCCTGCTCCGCCGCCACGAGCGTCAGGCGGTAGGCCAGCCGGCCGCCGTCGACCTCGACCACGGCGAGGCCGGTGCTGGTGACATGCGCGCTCGCGGGAACCGCCAGCAGCACGAGCAGCGCCGTCAGCAGCCACCTCACCGCACCTGCTCCCACGCCTCGGCGACGTACGTCGCCAACAGCGCGACGCCCGTCTCGCCCTCGACCTTGGCATAGCGCGCCGCGCCCAGCGGATTGCGCCCGCCGAAGACGATGACGAACGCCGCTCCGCTGACCGGCCGCACGGTGACGCGCGGGCTGTCGGGGCCGAGCGCGTATTCCGACGGCGGCACGCGGGCGATCTCTTCCGCCGAGAGCACGCGCATGGGGGCCGAATTGCGCAGCAGGCGCAGGCCGGCCTCGATCCGCTCCCCCGTCTCGGCCGGCGCGTCCCAGCGTTCGCCTTTGCGCACGAAGCGCTTGCGGTCCTCGCCCCTGGCGATCTCGATCTCGCGCGCCTGCTCCGGGCCGAACGGCAACACGCCCGCCGGCTTGAAATCGACAAGGATGTCGGGCCGCTGGCCGTGCAGCGCCAGCCCGACCAGGAAAGCGAAGGCCAGCACTGCCGCCGCCGGCCAGGTCCATCGCGTCATCGCCGCCGCCACAGCCACACGCCGAGGCCGCAGAGCGCCACCGCGCCGGGCAGCAGGATCACCGTGAGGATGAAGATCCAGCGCACCTGGGCGTTGGTCAGCGTCACGGTCGGCAGCACCTCGACCGGCGGCTTGAGGCTCGGCCGCCGCTCCTCGTGCAGCAGCCAGGAGACGCCGGCGAGCACGATGTCGGCATTGGCGAGGTACGGGAAGAACGAGTTGCTGGCGAAGTCGGCGTCGCCGAACACGATCAACCGAAACGGCCGCGCGTCGGCGGCCAGCCTGCCTTCGGCGGCGACGGCGAGCGGATAGGGGCGCCGTGCGGCAACTGCCGCCTCCTCGCGATAGCGCGCGCGGTCGTGCACGACGTAGCTCTGCGGGCTGCTGGCGAACAGCGCGCCGGCCCGCACGCCGTCGCGGGGGACGGGCTCGACCGGCCGCGCCCCCGGATAGAAGGACAGCGCCTGCGAGCGAGTCACCGGATGGTTGGCGTACCTGGTGATCGCGATCATCTGCTCGTCGGTGAAATAATGATCGACCGGGTCGACGACGATGCCGCTGCCGATGCGCGCTCCGGCCTCGACGATCACCTGGGCCAACCGCTCGTCGAGGACGAAGTCGGGCTCGACCAGCAGCATGTAGCTGCCGCCGCCCATCAGGTAGGCGCGCAGCAGGTCGGCCTCGACCGGCAGGTGCGGCGTGCGCGGGTTGGCGTCGATCAGCGCGGCGCAATCCTGCGGCAGCGGCCGGCCGGGCCGCAGCTCGACCTTGCGCGGCTCCAGCCCCAGCTTCTCCAGCGCGCGGCGCAGGCGGCCGAGGCCATGTTGCTCCATCTTCACCAGCGCCATGCCCTCGGCATCGTGGTTGTGGCTGGGACTGCCTTCGAAGTGGGTGTGGAACTCGAAATTGTCGATGTCGTACTCGCCGTGGCCGGTCGCGAAGCACACCACCGGCTGACGCTGGCGCAGCGCACGCAGGATGCCGAGCGCGATCTCGCGGTCGTCGGTCGTCAGCACCTGCAGGCGATGGCTGCGGGTGACGATCACCGCCGTGTTGTAGAGCTGCACGCCGAGCGCCGAGGCGCGCGCCGGATTGCGGTCGACGTCGACCAGCTCGACGGCGAGCCGCGGATTGAGCCGGCCGAGCAGCTCCAGCATGGTCGCCATGCCGCGGCCCGCCGCGTTCTCCTTCTGGAAGAAGTAGACGAGCTGCACCGGCTCGGTGAGGCCGCGCACGATGTCGCTCGCCTCCCGCGACGGCGTGAAGGCCATCTCGTGGGTGAAGTCGAGATGCGCGTCGTGGCGAAAGACCGCAACGTTGGCGGCAAGCGTCGCCGCCAGCGCCGCCCCGATCACGCCGAGCCGCAGCGCCCAGCGCCGCCAACCCGCGCCGTACACCCGAAGCCGCAGGCCGGCGGCAAACAGGACCAGCAGCGCCGCGAGGCAGGCGAGCGACCACAGCGCGCTCATCGCTCGGCCAGGCGCCGCGTGGTCAGGAACAGCGCCAGCAGCGTGCCGCTCACGAAGTAGCCGATGTCGGAGACGAACACCGAGCCGGTGACCATCGGCCGGAAGTGTCCGATCAGCGAGAGGTTGAGCACGACGCTGTCGACCGGCGCCGGCAGCAGGTAGGCGACAGAGTCGGCGAACCACAGCATCAGGCTGGCGCCGAGCGTCAGCGCCGCCGCCACCACCTGGTTCTCGGTCAGGCTCGACATCAGGAGCCCGATCGCAACGATCAGCGCGGCGTGGCAGATCAGCGCCAGATAGCCGCTGCCGATCGGGCCCCAGTCGGGCGTGCCGTAAGTCTCGAGCACCCCGACATAGACGAAGGCGCCGCAGTACATCGCCAGCACCAGGCCGTAGACCGCGAGGAACTTGGCGACGACGATCCAGATCTCGCCGACCGGCGCGGTCAGCAGCAGCTCCAGCGTGTCGTTGCGCCGCTCCTCGGCGAAGGCGCGCATGGTGAGCGCCGGCACCAGCAGGATGGTGAGCACATACATCTGGTGAAGGATGTAGATCAGGTTCGCGACCTTGGTGGCGAACAGGGTCAGGCTGAAGGTGTAGCCCAGCACCAGCAGGAACACCGCCGCCACGGTGTAGCCGATCGGCGAGCCGAAGGTCGCCAGCAGCTCCTTGCGCAGCAGGACCCCCAACATCCTCATGCCAGCGACAGGAACCACTCTTCGAGGTCGGGCGTGTCAGCCATGGCGCGCACGCCACGCAGCCGGCCGTCGAGCAGGATGCCGACGCGGTCGGCGGTGCGCGCGACCTCGCCCAGCACGTGGCTGCTCATCAGCACGGTATGGCGGCCGGCGAGGCCACGGATCAGGGCACGGATCTCGATGATCTGGCGCGGGTCGAGGCCGTTCGCCGGCTCGTCGAGGATCAGCAACTCCGGGTCGTGCACCAGCGCCTGGGCGATCGCGGTGCGCTGGCGGAAGCCGCGCGACAGGGTGCGGGTCGGCCTGTCGGCGACCGGCTCAAGCGCCAGCGCCGCGATCACGCGGTCGACCGCCTCGCGCACGGCCCGCTCGCCCAGGCCGCGCAAGCGCGCCATGAAGGCCAGGAACTCCCTCACCCGCATGTAGCCATAGACCGGCGCCGCCTCGGGGACGTAGCCGATGCGCCGCCGCGCCTCGAGCGACTGCTCGACCGCGTCGCAGCCGCAGATCTCCAGCCGGCCGTCGGTCGGCAGCAGGTAGCCGCTCAGCAAACGGATGAACGTGGTCTTGCCCGAGCCGTTGGGCCCGAGCAGGCCGAACACCTCGCCGCGCTCGATCTCGAGGTCAAGCGAAGCAAGCGCCACAGTGGACCCGTAGCGCTTGCTCAAGCCGCGCGCGATGACTGCCGCGGTCAGGATGCCCCCTTACGTGGTCAGGAGCCCACTCAGTCGTAGAACTCGGGCGCCTTCTTGGCCGCCTTGAACAGCTCCGGATCGTGGCCGATGAACAGCTTGGCGTTGTTCACGTCGCGGATCAGGCGGATCTTGGCATAGCTCTCGTAGGCATCGCGCGGGCTGTGCGTGCCCGGGATCGGCGGGATCAGGTTCTTCTCCAGGCTCTCGGTCAGGTAGACCACGTCGCTGGTCAGGATCGCCATGCCGGTCTTGGGCAGCTTGACGGTCATGAACTGGCTGCCGGGCGTATGGCCGGGCGCGCGATGGATCTTGATCGAGCCGTCCTCGAACAGGTCGAGATCGCCGCTGAGGCGGACCGTCTTCATGTTCTTGGTCTCGGCGAAGTCGCCGGGAATGTAGTAGAGCGAGTAGCCGATCTCCGGCCACCACGCCGCCTTGAACTCATCGTCCTGCGCGATCAGCGTCGAGTTCTTGAACTGCCCGACATTGCCGCCGTGATCGAGATGGAGATGGCCGACGACGAGGTACTTAACGTCGTCCGGCTTCAGCCCGATCTTGGCGAGCTGCGCGGGGATCGCATCGTCCTTGGTCATCTTGAGGCCGAAGCCCTTGGCCAGCGGACCCCACCAGCCGTCGGCGTCGGTGATGGTCTTGTCGTTGTTGCCGCAATCGAACATCACCACACCCTTGGGGTGCTTGATGACGTAGAAGCTCACCGGCGCCCAATCGATGTTGCCGGTGCCGCCGATCTGCAGCGCCGCTTTCGGGAAGCCGCCGAGCGAGCCGGAGGTGAAGACGTAGAGCTTGGGCCCTTCCTGGGCCGCGGCGGGCAGCGCGAATGCCCCGAACAAAGCCGCCACGCACGCGAGACTACGCAGGGGACGCAGGAAGCGGATGTCCATGGACTCTCCTCCTTGCTTCGTTATGCGACAAATGGTCCCGCGGCCCGCGCGCTTCGTCAAGCCTGCCGAGTGCATAGCTGGCGGAGCTACGCCCTTCCAGGTCTGCATACTCCGGCGGCCGCACCAGGGTGAGGCGCTCGAACACCGCCGGCATCGACTCATTGAAGGTGAATCCTTGGGCAGCCGCGCGGTCGCGCGCGGCCGGTCGCTGCTTGGGACCGGCGAGGATCAGGTCGAGCCGCTCATTGCCCATCGCCACGCTGCTGCCGACGCGGCAGACGTGCGCGGTTTGTCCATTGGGCGACGATGTCCGAAAACCGCCAGACCGACGCTGCATATGCCATCTAGATGCCCGTTCAACTCAGGGAGCATTCGATGGCTACTCTTCGCCGGCAGATCGCCTTGAACGCCAATGCTGCGACGGTGTGGTCCGCGCTCAAGGACTTCGGTGCGGTGCATACGCGCGTGGCGCCAGGCTTCCTCACCAAGCTCGAGATGGACAAGGGCGACCGTATCGTCACGTTCTTCAACGGCATGGTCGCACGCGAGCGGCTGGTCACTTCGGACGACGAGGACTGCCGTCTGGTCTATTCGGTCGTCGAAGGGCGAGCGAGCCACTACAACGCGACGGTCCAGGTCTTCCCGGAAGGCGACGGCAGCCGGCTGGTCTGGACGATCGATCTGCTGCCGAACGATCTCGCTCCCGCGCTCGGCGGCATGATGGATCATGCCGCAGGCTTCATGAAGAAGGCCCTCGAAGCGGTCTGAACCGCTCCAAGCGGTCTGACCGCTCCAAGCCGCTTGAGCCTGTAACCGCGGGGCCGTAAGACCCCGCCATGAAAATCCAAGCCCGCGACATCGATCACCTCAGCCTCGCGGTCGGTTCGCCCGACGCGCTGGCAGCCAAGCTGCTGCAGCTCGGATTCACCCTGACGCCCGAGGGCGTCGAGCCGCGCTGTCTCTGTTTCCAGCCGGCCGAGGACGACGTGCCGAACTACATCGAGCTGGTCGAAGGCGAGCCGGCGAGCGAGCTCGCGATCAATGTCACCGAGCTCAAGGGCGAGACCCGTTCGCACAGCTGGGAGACCGACGACGGCTTCGAGGTCGAGGCCGAGACGGTGGTCGGCGAGGCCGACGGTCCCCTGCCCTGGCGGCCGGTGCAGCAGGCCATGCCCGATGCCTTCATGGAGCCGGAATGGATCGTCCATCCCAACGGCGCGCTGGGCATGATGGCGGTGCACGCGGTGTCGGACGATCCTCGGGAAACGGCCAAGGCGCTCGGCGAGGCGTGGGGCGCGATCACCGAGGATCTCTTCGACGGCTGCGTCATGGTGCAGACCGGCGCGGTCGAGCTGATGATCTGGTCGCCCAGCGCCTACCAGGCCGAATACAAGGACGTCGAGGCGATGGCGCCGGAGCACAAGCCGGCGGTCGTCGGCGTCGCCATCGCGATCGAGCGCGCGCGTCCCCTTCAGGCGCTGCTGCGTGCCAACAACGTACCCTTCGCCCTGACCGAGGGCGACCGCGTGATCGTGCCCGCCGAGCAGATCGACGGGCTGATGATCGAGTTCCTGCCGCAGAACTAACCGAAGGCCGGCAGCACCACCTCGATCACGATCCTGAGGCCGACCGAGGACTGGTCCTCGTCAACGGGCGGCGCCGCTGGGCGATCGCGAGGTCCGGCCGGTCGGTCGTGAAGACGTCGACCTGCTGCGCGAGCAGCCGCGCGATCGCCTCGGCGTCGTTGCAGGCCCAGCCGCCGATGCCGAGGCCAGCCGCACGCACGCTGGCCACGATCTCGGCCGTCAGCATGTTCTGGCGGATGCCGAGCATGGGCACGCCCGCACCCCTGGCGGCGGCGATCACGTTGGCGAGGCCGATGTCGATCTGGGTCTGCGGCGTCACCAGCCAGACGTGCTTCATTGGCCGCGCCGCGGCGACCGCCTCGCCCACCGTGCCGAGCTGGAAGCTGGTGATGACGCTGCGGTCGAGCACGCCCGCCTGCTTCAAGGCTTCGGCGATTCGCGCAGCATGCCCGGGATACGGCACGCGATCGGGGCCGCACTTGATCTCGAGGCGCAGCACGATCGGCGTCGGCCGGAAGATCTCGATCACCTCGTCGAGCAGCAGCATGCGCTGGCCGCCGGTGCCCTTGAGCACGAGCTTCGACAAGGCCGCCCAATCCTGCGCCGCGACGGGGCCGCGGCCGTCGGTCGTGCGGTCGAGCGTGTCGTCGTGGATGACCACCAGCTTGCCGTCGCGGGTCGGATGGACGTCGAACTCGACCTGCTCAACATCAAGCCTGGTGGTGTTCTCGAAGGCGATGCGGCTGTTCTCCGGCCACAGGAGCGCGCCGCCGCGGTGGGAAGCTATGTCGGTCATCAGCGCAGCGTAGGGTCGAGCCGGTCGCGCAGCCAGTCCCCGACGATGCTGATCGACAGGGTCGACAGCACGATCACCGCGGCCGGAGTCAGCATGATCCAGGGCGCGCGGGTCAAATACTCGCGGCCGTAGCCCACCATGTTGCCCAGCGAGGTGAGCGGCGGCTGCACGCCGAGGCCGAGGAACGACAGACCCGATTCCAGCAGAATTGTTTCGGGGAACGTGATGGTCATCGACACGATGAGCGTCGAAGCGATGTTGGGCAGGACGTGCAGGCCGTAGACCCGGAGGTTCGAGGCGCCGAGCTGGCGCACCGCGGCGGCATAGCCCTGCTCGTTGGCGGACAAGGTGAGGCCGCGGGCGATGCGGGCGTAGCGCTCCCACGAATTGAGGCCCATCAGCATCACGAACAGCACCAGGCTGTTGCCGAAGAAGGCAAGCACGGCGAGCGCCACGATGAGGAATGGCACGCTCGCCTGGAAATCGATCAGCATCAGGATCAGGGCCTCGACCTTGCCGCGGAAGTGCGCGGCGACAAAGCCCATGGCGGTGCCGAACGCGGCCGCGATCAGGGTGCCGAAGAAAGCGATCAGCAGGCTGAGACGGATCGACATGATGAGGCGCGAGAGCACGTCGCGGCCGAGCTCGTCGCTGCCCAGTGGATGGGCCCACTTGCCGTCCATGAACACCGGCGGTGACAGGCGCGCCCTGAGGTCGAGCGCGGTGAAGGAGTACGGCGCCAGCAGGTCGGCGCCGACCGCCACGATCACCATGGTCGCGATCCAGGCCAGCGCCAGCAGCGTGAGCGGCGGCCAGGCTTCGAAGAAGCGCCTAACGCCCACGCGTGCCTCCCCGGCGCAGCCGCGGATCGAGCCAGCCATAGACGAAGTCGACGATGATGTTGGCGGTCACCATGGTGGTTGCGACCAGCAGCAGGATCGCCTGCACGACGGCCAGGTCGCGGTTGGATACCGCCGAGACCAGCAGCCGGCCGATGCCCGGCCAGGCGAAGACGCTTTCGACCACCACGGCGCCCGCAATCAGCGTGCCGACCATGAAGCCGACGATGGTCGTGGTCGGGATCGCGGCATTGGGTAGCGCATGCTCGACCACGACTTTGCGCCATTGCAGGCCCTTGGCCGAGGCGGCGCGAATATAGGGCTGGCCCAGCACCTCGAGCATCGCCGATCGGGTGAAGCGCGCCAGGATCGCCGCACCGGCGACACCCAGGGTGACGATCGGCAGGATGGCGCTGGTCGGCTTGTCGCTGCCGGCCGAGGGCAGCCAGCCGAGCTGCACCGAGAAGACCAACACCAGGACCAGCGCCAGCACGAAGCTCGGCACGGTGAAGCCAGCGACCGAGATCATCATCGTGAGGCGGTCGGCCAGCGAATTGCGGTGCAGGGCGGCGTAGATGCCGGCCGGGATGCCGATCAAGAGCTTGAGCGCGAAGGCCGGAACGGTGATCGCGAGCGTCGACGGCACGCGCTCAAGCACGAGCTGCATCGCCGGACGCCCGTCCCGCATCGAGTTGCCGAAATCGCCCTGCAAAGCATGGAAGAGATAGGCGAGGAACTGCTCCCACACCGGCCGGTCGAGGCCCCAGGCTTCGCGGAACGCCTTGATCGCCTCGGGCGGCGCGTCGGCCGACAGGATCATCATCGCCGGATCGCCCGACAGATGCAGGACGAAGAACACGAACGCGATGACCAGGAAGATCGTCAGGATGGCGCGCAGCAGGCGGCCGGCGAGATAGCGCAGCATCAGGCGATCTGCTCGGCGTTGTGGCAGGCGGCGCGCCGGCCGTCGGCCAGGATGCGCAGGGCCGGCGCCTCCACCCGGCAGCGCGTCGTAGCGTGGCGGCAGCGCGGATGGAAGGCGCAGCCGGCCGGCCGGTCGACCGGGTTGGGCGGCTCGCCCGGCAGCACGACACGCTGGCGCTTGGCGCGCGCATGCGTCGGGATCGCCGACACGAGAGCCTGCGTGTAGGGATGCGCCGGCGTGGCGAACAGGCGGTCGGGATCGCCCTGCTCGACGATGCGGCCGAGATACATCACCGCCACCTCGTGGCTCACCTGGCGCACCATGCGCAGGTCGTGGCTGATGAAGAGATAGGCCAGCCCGAGCTTCTGCTGCAGCGCCAGCAGCAGGTTCACCACCTGCGCCTGGATCGAGACGTCGAGCGCCGAGATCGGCTCGTCGCACACCAGAAGTTGCGGATCGAGCATCAGGGCGCGCGCCAGCACGATGCGCTGGCGCTGGCCGCCCGACAGCTCGTGCGGGAAGCGGTCGAAATGATGTTGAGCGAGACCGACGGCATCGAGCATCGCCAACGCCTTGTCGAGGCGCTCGGCCGGCTTGCCGATGTCGTGGATGGCGAGCGGCTCCATGACCTGCCGGCCGACGCTCAGCCGCCGGTCGAGCGCGCCCAGCGGATCCTGGTAGACCATCTGCATGCGCCGGCGCAGCGCGCGCCACGACGGCGTACCCGCTGCCGGCAGGCTTTCGCCGCCGATCCGCACCTCACCGCCGGTCACCGGCACGAGGCCCAACACCAGCTTGGCCGTCGTGGTCTTGCCGCAGCCCGATTCGCCGACCAGCCCGAGCGTGCGGCCGGCGGGCAACTCGAACGACACGCCGTCGACGGCATGCAAGGTCGCCTGCCGCCCGAACGGCCAGGCGCCGCGCCGGACCTCGTAGACGCGCGACAGGTTCGAGACTTCGAGCAAGGCGGTCATGCGCGGATGCAGGCCACCCGGTGATCGGCCTCGCGCAACGTCGGCAGCGGCGGCGCCGCTTCGCAGGCGTCGACCCGGCGGTCGCAGCGCGGCGCGAAGCTGCAGCCCTTGGGCAGGTTCCACGGCTCGGGCACGACGCCGGCGATCGGCGTCAACACGCGGCGCGCGCCGTCGAGCTCGGGCAGCGCCGCCAGCAGACCTTTCGTGTACGGATGCGCCGGCGCCTCGAACACCGTGTCGATCGGCGCATCCTCGACGATGCGGCCGGCATACATCACGCACACCCGGTCGGTGTTCTCGGCGACCACGCCGAGATCATGGCTGATCAGCACCAGCGCCATGCCGCTGTCACGCCGGATCTCGCCCAGCAGCTCGAGGATCTGCGCCTGCACGGTGGCGTCGAGCGCTGTCGTCGGCTCGTCGGCGACCAGCAGGTCGGGTTGGCCGGCCAGCGCCATGGCGATCATCACCCGCTGGTTCATGCCGCCCGACAGCTCGTGCGGATAGTCGCCCAGCCGGCGCTGCGCATCGGCGATGTGCACGCGGTCGAGCAGCCGGCGCGCCTCGGCCTCCGCCGCGCCGCCGTCGAGGCCGCGATGCAGCTTCAGCGCCTCGCCGAGCTGGCGGCCGATGCGATGCACCGGGTTGAGGCTGCTCGACGGGTCCTGGAAGATCATGGCGATGTGCCGTCCGCGCACCCGCTCCAGCTCCGCGACCGGCGTACCGACCAGGTCGCGGCCCTCGAGCCGCACCGCACCGCCGACGCGCGCGCGACTGCCGAGCAGGCCGAGCGCCGCCAGCCACGTCACGCTCTTGCCGCAGCCCGATTCGCCCACCAGGCCGAGCGCCTCCCCGCGCCGCACCTCCAGGTCGATGCCGTGGAGGGCGCGCACGATGCGCTTGCCGGTGTCGAAGTCGACCGTCAGGCCGCTCAGGGAGACGAGTGCGGTCAGGTCTTGCGATCCCAGCGGAAGTTGTCGGCGCGGAAGTCCATGGCGAAGGCCGGAGCCGACTGCCACTGGATGTCCTTGCGCTTGGCGGTGAAGGTCGCGTTCTGGTGCAGCACCGTGTAGGCGGGATCCTCGCGCTCGCAGATCTCGAGCATGCGCTTGAACATCGCCCTGCGCTTGGCCATGTCGGTCTCGACCTCCAGGGTCTCGCAAAGCTTGTTCATCTCGGCGTTGGTCCACTCCTTGGCCTGCTGTTGCTGGCCCTGGGGCCCGTGCTGGCCGACCATCGAGCTCATCGGGTCGGAGAACGGCGCGCTGTTGGACCAGTCGCGCATCGCCCGTTTGCCGTCGTTCTCGAAGATCTGCTGCCAATTCTCGCGCATCTCGATCTGGATGTTGAGGCCGGCGGCGCGCCACATCTCGACCTCGATCTGCGCCGTCGCGGTCTGGTTGGTGTAGTAGTTGTTGAGCACGCGGAACGGAATCGGCTCGCCCTTGTAGCCGGCCTCCTTGAGCAGCGCCTGCGTCTTCTTGGGATCGTATTCAGGCACCGTCCAGCCCTCGACGAACATCGGGCCGTAGAACTCCCATTGCAGGCCGGGCGGCACGCGCGTCTTGCCGGCCCACAGGCTGTCGACGATCGCCTGCCGGTCGATCGAATGGGTGATCGCCTGGCGGATGCGCGGATCGGCGAGCCGCGGATGGTTCTTGTCGAACACCAGGATGCGGTGGTTGGTGATCAGCCCGCCCTGGACCTCGAACTTGGCATTCTGCGCCAGCGCGCCGATCTGGTCGGGCGGCACGTCGCAAATGAACTCGTACTGGCCGCTCAGCAGGCCGTTGATGCGGCTCGACACCTCGGGCACCACGACGAAGCGGATGGTCTTGATCGGCGGCTTGCCGCCCCAGTACTCGTCGTGCGCGTCGAGGATCAGGCTCTCGTCGGGCTTCAGCTCGCGCACCTTGTAGGGCCCGGTGGCGATCGGCTTGCGCGCCCAGTCGATCCAGGTCTTGGCCTCCATGAAGCCACGCTTGCTGATGATCGAGCAACCCGAGCTGCCGATGCGCGCCTCCAGCGTGACGTCGGGCACGCGGTTGACGAAGCGAACGGTGTACTTGTCGACCGCCACGACCTGCTCGAGCGACGGGAAGGTGCGCTTGGCGATGCCGACCACCTCGGCCGGCAGCTTCTTGCCCTCGATGCTGTCGCGCGCCAGCACGGTGGTGAACAGGGTCTTGTTGGAGCCCGAATCGTAGTCGTAGCCGAACATGCGTTCGGGGCCGAAGGTGAAGACCACGTCGTCGGCGGTCATCTCCTCGCCGTTGTGGAACTTCACGCCCTTGCGCAGGGCGAATTCGACGGTGCGCTCGTCGATCCGCTTCCAGCTCTCGGCGAGGCCCGGGATCGGCTCGAGCTTGGACTTGAGGTTGCGGTCGATCAGGGTCTCGAAGATCGACTGCTGCACGCGCTCGCCGACATTGGAGCGCTCGCGCACGACCTCGAGCGAAGCGCTGGTCGCCACCTGCTGGACCGCGATGTTGATGGTCGGCCGGGTATCGCTCTGGCCGATCGCGAAGCGCGGCAAGACGAGCCCGCCGACGGTCAGTCCGATGAAACGCCGACGATCAACAGGGCGCATGTTTCCTCCTGTCCCTCTGGCGGGGACTATGAGGAGGCAATGTTACAGCATCTCGTCGGAATCAGAAGGCCGGCACCGGCGCCTGTGGGACGTTCTTCCAAAAGTCAGGGTCATGACCGAAGAACAGGGTCGCCCCGCCCTTTTCCAACGCCTCCAGCCGGTCGAGCGAGGCGAGCATCTGCCCGCGATCGTAGACGAAGCGCGGCAGGCGCCGTTCGCGCAGCGTACGGCAGAAGTAGCAGGAGTCGCCGGTCAGGACGACGTCGCCCTTGTCGGTACGTATCTTGAGCGACTGATGGCCCGGCGTGTGGCCGTAAGTCGGGATGCAGACCACGCTGCCGTCGCCGAACAGGTCGTGCTCGCCCTCGACCTGCTTCACCGGATGGCCATGATCGAAGTCGGCCTTGAAGAAGCCGACCTTGGCCGCAGTCTCGGAGTCGTGGGCCGCCTGCCATTCGGCCTTCTGCACCACTACGGTGGCGTTGGGCAGGAACTGGTTGCCGCCGGCATGGTCGAAATGCAGGTGCGAATTGACGATGACGTCGACCTTGCCGGGATCGCGATCGATCGATTCCAGCTTCGACTTCACGTCGTCCTGCGGCCCGAAATGCTCGAAACCGAAGATGCGCGCCGCCCGCTCGCCGATACGGCCGGCGGCGTCGTTGCGCAATTGCGGATGCATGCCGGTGTCGAACAGTGCCCGGCCCTTCGGGTGCTCGATCAGGTAAGACGGGATCGGCAGGTCGACCTCGCCATCCTCGCCCTCGATCATGTCCTTGAGGCGGCCAACCAGGCGGCCGCAGGTCATGGTGTACAGCTTCACGGTCATGCCCCAGCCTATCACAGGCGCCGGCCGCAACCCCATGGCCGCCGCGTGCGTTCTCGACGGATTGTGACAGCCAGGACCGTCCTCCCATGAGCGCTCCGATCGAAAGCTGCGGCATGAACGGCGATTGCAAGACCGCGGCCAGAGCAACGGCTTCTGGCTGAAACAGCCCTATGAGGAGATCACGGCGACGCGCCGCTGCTACCGGCCCGACACGATGATCCTCGAGACCACCTTCGAGACCGCGAATGGCAAGGCGACCCCGATGAATATGAGCGGGCCTGGAGGCCCGCGGTCCGGAAGGCTAGGCGTCGAGCAGCTTCTTCAAGGTCTCGTTGACGGCCTTCGGGTTGGCCTTGCCGCCGGTCGCCTTCATCACCTGGCCGACGAACCAGCCGAACATGGTGGGCTTGGCCTTGTAGGCCGCGACCTTGTCCGGGTTGGCCTCGATCACCGCCCTGGCCGCCGTCTCGATGGCGCCGGTGTCGGTAACCTGGCGCAGGCCGCGCTCCTCGACCAGCACCGCCGGGTCCTTGCCCGTCTCCTCCATGGCGACGAACAGATCCTTGGCGATGCGGCCCGAGATCGTGCCGTCGGCCTGGAGGTCCAGCAGCTTGCCGAGGTTGGCGGCGCTGATCGGCGAATCGGCGATCGTGGCGCCGCGCCGGTTCAGCATGGCGAAGAAGTCGCCGGTGACGAGCTTCACCGCTTCCTTGGCGTCGCGGCCGTTGGCGACGGTCTCGAAGAATTCCGCCGTCTCCTTCTCGGCCACCAGCACGCCGGCATCGTACGGCGTGAGCTTATAGGCCGACACGAAGCGGTCCTTCTTGGTATCGGGCAGCTCGGGCAGGCTCTTCTTGATGCCGTCGACGAAGTCCTGGGTCAGGATCAGCGGCAGCAGGTCGGGATCGGGGAAGTAGCGGTAGTCGTGCGCGTCTTCCTTGGAGCGCATCGAGCGCGTCTCGCCGCGGCCGGGATCGAACCGCCGCGTCTCCTGATCGATCTTGCCGCCAGCCTCGATGATCTCGACCTGGCGGCGCGCCTCGTACTCGATCGCCTGCTTCACGAAGCGGATCGAGTTCACGTTCTTGATCTCGCAGCGCGTGCCGAGTGGCTCGCCCGGCTTGCGTACCGACACGTTGACGTCGCAGCGCATCGAGCCCTCGTCCATGTTGCCGTCGCAGGTGCCGAGATAGCGCACGATCGAGCGCAGCTTGGTGAGATAGGCCGCCGCCTCGTCGGCCGAGCGCATGTCGGGCTTGCTGACGATCTCCATCAGCGCCACGCCCGAGCGGTTGAGGTCAATGTAGGTCTGCGTCGCATGCTGGTCGTGCAGGCTCTTGCCCGCATCCTGCTCGAGATGCAGGCGCTCGATGCCGACCTTGCGGCTCTTGCCGCCCTCCAGGTCGATCTCGACCTCGCCCTCGCCGACGATCGGGTCCTTGTACTGCGAGATCTGGTAGCCGGCCGGCAGGTCGGGAAAGAAGTAGTTCTTGCGGTCGAACACCGAGCGCAGGTTGATCTTGGCGTTCAGCCCCAGGCCCGTGCGCACCGCCTGCTCGACACAATGCGCATTGATCACCGGCAGCATGCCCGGCATCGCGGCGTCGACCAGCGACACCTGGGTGTTGGGATCGGCGCCGAACGCGGTCGGAGCGCCGGAGAACAGCTTGGCCTCGGAGATCACCTGGGCATGGACTTCCAGCCCCAGCACGACCTCCCAGTCGCCGGTTTCGCCTTTGATCAGGGACATGGCGGGTAGATAGCCCTCTAGCGGGGTGGCGTCCACACCGTCAGGAAACGCCGCACGACGGCCGCCGAATTGTCCGACGCGAGCTGGAAAAAGACCCGCATCTCGTTGGGGCCATGGTCGCCGCCGGCGAGGTCCGACAGGCTGCGGAAGGCGATGAACGGCACCCCATTGGCGTAGGCGACCGTCGCGATGGCGGCAGTCTCCATGTCGAGCACCTGCGCCTTGAAGGTCTCGGAGACGTATTGCCGGAACGCGGCGTTATCGACGAAGGCCTGGCCCGACACGCCGTTGCCGCCGACGACCAGGCGCGGCGCGGCCTGCAGGCAGTCCTGTCCCGACATGCAGCGCTTCAACTCGATCGCGCCGATCTTGCCTGCCGCCGCCAGCATGCCGGCATCCGCCTCGAACCAGAAGCGCTTCTCCAGCCCGCCCTTGGCGCTGCGCACGCCGATCTCGATCGGAAAGATCATGCCGTAATTGGGATACGGCCTCTTGATGAAGGGCGGCGGCTGGAACTTGCCGTCGATCTCGCGCGCGAACACCGCTTCGAGGTACTGGCCCCATTGCTGCGCCACCACGACGTCGCCGACATGCAGGGACGGATCGACGCCGCCCGCGATGCCGCTCACCACGATGCCGGTGATGTCGAAGCGCTCGAGCGCGAGCTGGGTGGTCATGGCGGCATTGACCATGCTGATGCCGCTCAGGAACAGCACCACGGGGCGGCCGCCCAGCGTGCCGGTGACGAACTCCACGCCGTTGGCCTGATGGATCTTCGCCCCCTCGACCGCTGTCTTCAGCACCTTCCACTCGGGCTCGAAGGCGGAGATCACCGCCACGCGCGGCGTGGCATCGAGGCGGTCGGCGGCCCGCGACGGCGCCGTCACCAGGGCGGACACCACACACAGGACGGCAAGGAGGAAGCGCATGATCGGGCTCAAATAGCCGGCGCGGCCGGGCTTGGCAAAAAAATCAAGATCGTGGTCGGCGCCGGCTTGGCGCGCTGCGAGGACAACGCCCCCGACGGCCCCCCTCTCCCTCTCCGCTCTCGAGTGGTATAGGCTTCAGACAAAACTGAAATGTGTGTTGGGAGGAAGTAAGCGTCATGACCCGTCTTCACCGTCGCTCGCTGCTTGCGGGCGCGATCGCGGCCCTTGCCGCGCCGGCCATCGTGCGGGCGCAGAATGTCGGCGAATGGCCCAAGGGCCAGCTCAAGATCGTCGTGCCCTTCCCGCCCGGCGGCTCGACCGACCCGGTGGCGCGCATCATCCAGGCCAAGCTGATGGAGACGACGGGCTGGAACATCATCGTCGACAACAAGCCGGGCGGCACCGGCGCGGTCGGCTCGGCAGTCGCGGCCAAGTCGCCGCCCGACGGCCAGACCTGGATGGTCACCTTCGACAGCCACATCCTCAATCCGGCCTTCGCGCCCAGCCTGCCGTACAAGGACTCCGAGCTGTTCAACGTCATGCAGATCGGCCGCACGCCGCAGGCGATCGGCGCGCACCCCGACCGGCCCTACCAGACCTTCGCGGAGGTCGTGGCCGACGGCAAGAAACGCCCGGGCAAGATCAACATCGGCGTGCTGGGCGCCAGCCAGGCGCTGGTGCTGATGACGCTGATCAAGAAGGAGAACGGCGTCGACCTCAACCTGATTCCCTACAAGGGCGGCGGGCCGGTCAACCAGGACATCCTCGCCGGCGTCACCGACGTCGCCATCCAGAGCCTGACCTCGTTCAGCCCGCACTTTCTCGCCAAGAAGATCCGGCCGATCGGTGTCACCGGCGAGCAGCGCACGCCGGCGCTGCCCGACACGCCGACCTTGATCGAGCAGAGCGTGAAGGGCTTCCCGTCCTACTCGTGGTGGGGCGTCTACTGCCCGGCCGGCGTACCGCGGCCGATCGTCGACAAGATGCACGCCGAGATCACCAAGGCGGTGCGCTCCGAGGACGTCACCAAGAAGTTCATCGAGCAGTTCAACATGGAGATCCTGACCAACTCGCCCGAGGCGTTCGCCGCCTACCAGAAGAGCGAGCAGGAGCGCTGGTTCAAGGTCGTCAAGGAGAACGACATCAAGGGCGACTAAGCCCTCGATCGGGATTTCCTCCGTGGCGGTTCGATTGCGCACCGATCGACCGCCCGGGATGGACCGGCGTCGGTCCTCGGGCGTTAGTCAACGCCCTGCTGCCCCCCATGGAGGAGTTTCGACATGCACCCGACCAGCAGATTCATCGCGTTCGGTTTCACCGCGGCCAGCTTCCTGCTCATTCCCGTCGCGAATGCGCAGACCCAGCCGGCCTCGCCGCCATCGTCGACGACGACACCGGACACCACGATACCGGACACCACGACACCGGGCGCGACCGCGAAGGCCGCGGATCTCTCCGACAAGAAGCTCGACGCGGCCGCCAAGGCGGTGAAACAGGTCTCCGCCGTCAGCGACACCTACAAGAAGAAACTGGCCGCGACGCCGGACAAGGCGGAGAAAGAGCGGCTCCTCGACCAGGCCGACCAGGACGTGACGAAGGCCGTCACCGACCAGGGCCTGTCGGTCGACGAATACATGGCGATCATGAAAGTCGCCGAGAACGACTCGACCGTGCGCAACAAGCTGATCGATCGGCTGAAATAGGTCGGCTGAACAGGCATTCGTGATACGCTCCCAGGAACTGAAGGTGTCCTGGGAGGCTGCAATGAGGGGAGTGTCTCGCCGCACCGTGCTGGCCGGCAGCGCGGCGACGTTGGGCGTTCCCGCCATTGCCCGCGCACAAGCGGCAACCGCCCAGGGGACCGCCGATTGGCCGAAGGGCCCGATCCGCGTGGTCGTGCCCTTCCCGCCCGGCGGCACGACCGATCCGGTGGCGCGCATCCTCGCCGCCAAGGTCGCCGACAACACCGGCTGGAACATGGTGATCGACAACAAGCCGGGCGCCGCCGGCGCAATCGGCGCCGCGATCGCCGCCAAGGCGCCGCCCGACGGCCAGACCTGGATGGTCACTTTCGACAGCCACATCCTGATCCCGGCCTTCACGCCCAACCTGGCGTACAAGGACTCCGAGCTGATGAACGTCATGCTCGTCGGCCGCGCCCCGCTCGCCGCGGCCTGCCCGATGGACCGGCCGTACAAGACCTTCGCCGACGTCGTGGCGGACGCCAAGCAACGGCCGGGCAAGCCCAGCATCGGCCTCCTGTCGGCCAGCGGCGCGCTGCTGCTGGCCGTCTACCTGCAGAAGGCCAACGGCTTCGAGCTCAACCAGATCTACTACAAGGGCGGCGGCCCGACGGTGCAGGACCTGCTGGCCGGCGTGACCGATATGTCGATCACCACGCTCGGCGCGCTGCGGCCTCACTTCCAGGCCGGCAAGCTCAGGCCGCTCGCGACCACGGGCGACAGGCGCGCCGCCAGCCTGCCCGACGTCTCGACGCTCGGCGAGCAGGGGCTCAAGACGTACCCGACCTATTCGTGGTGGGGCGTCTATGCGCCCGCCGGCATGCCGCAGCCGATCGTCGAGCGCATGCACGCCGAGCTGGTAAAGGCGGTGAACGCTCCCGATGTCCGCCAGAAATTCGCCGAGCAGATCGACATGGAGATCCTCGGCAGCACACCGGCCGAGTTCGCTGCCTTCCAGAAGGCCGAGCAGGAACGCTGGTTCAAGGTCATTCAGGACAACAACATCAAGGCCGACTGAGCTTCAGGAGCTGCGTCAGCGCGCGCAGGAAGCTGTCGGCCGGGATCGACGCCGGATCGACCAGCCGGTGCAGCCTGAAACCGTCCTCCAGTGCCAGCAGCATGGCGCTGGTCCAAGCCGGGTTGCCGAATTTCTGCTCCGACAGGATCTCCGCCACCATCTCGCGCCGCGCCCTGAGGCGCTTGGCGAGCTCGGGCCGTCGCTTCTCGGAGCGGGCGGCGAACAGGATCAGCTCGATATGCAACAGCGGCGCGCGACCCAGCGGATCGTGCCGGCCGCGCTCGGCGGTGCGCAGCGCAGCGATGAAATCCTCCGGCTCGCGATGCCTCTCCAGCAGCTCGCGATGATGCCTGAGCGAGCGCTCCACGTGGTCCTCGAGCATGGCGATGATCAGGTCGTCCTTGCTCTCGAAGTTCGAATAGAACGCGCCGCGCGTCATGCCGGCGGCCGCGGCGATCGCCTCGATGCTGGCCGCACCGATACCCTGCGCCTCGAACACCTCGGCGGCCGCCTCGAACAGCTTTTCCCTCGTGTCGTCCCGGGTCGGGCGCGTGCGCACTCTTGACATGGGTGGGATTCTAGCTCAATGCAACTAGATACACTAATGTATCGAGTTGCATGTAGAGGTTTTCCATGCCCGATCACGCCCAGCCGAGCCTCGCCGACCGCTTCTTCCGCGGCGCCATGTCGCCCGAATTCCGCGACGATCCCTATGCCTTCTATGAGCGCTTCCGCGGCAACGCCCCGCTGTTGCAGGTCGCCGACACGATCTGGTTCGCGCTGGGCCATGCCGACGTCACGGCGCTGCTGCGCCATCCCAAGCTGTCGACCGACGAATCGCGTTCCACGGCCGAGAAGGCCAAGAGCGCGCCGAAGGCCAAGTCGCAGAGCATGCTGTTCATGGACCCGCCCGACCACACCCGCCTGCGCGGCCTGGTCGCCCGCGCCTTCACGCCGCGCCGCATCGAGGAGCTGCGCCACGCCACCGAGACCATCGCCACCGAGCTGGTCTACGGCCTCAAGGTTCGCGGGCCCGAAGCCGACCTGATCGAGGGCTTCGCCTATCCATTGCCGGTGCGTGTGATCTGCGCCCTGCTCGGCGTGCCCGCGGTCGACGAGGCGGTCTTCACCGAATGGTCGCGCGCGATCGCCCGCTCGCTCGATCCCAGCGTCCTGCGCTCGGCCGAGCTCGACGCCGCGATCGAGAAAGCGCGCGGCGAGCTGCGCGCCTATCTCGGCGACCTGCTGGCGGCGCGCCGCAAGCTGCCCGGCAACGACCTGCTGTCCGCCCTGGCGGCGGTCGATGTCGACGGCGACCGCATCACGTCGGGCGAGGTGATGGCGCTCGCCGTGTTGCTGCTGGTCGCCGGTCACGAGACCACGGTGAACCTGATCGGCAACGGCATGCTGGCGCTACTGCGCGCGCCCCATCAACTCGAGCGGCTGCGCCGGCAGCCCGAGCTGATCGGGCCGGCGGTCGACGAGCTGCTGCGCTTCGACGGCCCGGTTCAGATCACGCAACGCGTGGTGATCGAGGACATGGAGGCGGCCGGCTGCCCGGTGAAGGCGGGCGACGAGATCCTGCTGATCCTGGGCGCCGCCAACCGCGATCCGGCGGTGTTTGCCGAGCCGCACCGGCTCGACGTCACCCGCGATGCCCGCCGCCACGTCGCCTTCGGCGGCGGCATCCATCACTGCCTCGGCGCGGCGCTGGCCCGCATGGAGGGCGAGATCGCCTTCCAGGCGCTGCTCGATCATTTCGCGCGCATCGAGCTCAATGGCGCGCCGGTGCGACGGCCGACCTTCACCCTGCGCGGTCTGGAGGCGCTGCCTGTCGCGCTGACTGCGGCGTCTTGACTCGGACGAGGCACGCTTCCGCTCCCTACTTCGTATGGCAGAATGAGGCCTCCCTCTCGAAGGCCCGCGTAACAAGGAGCCGAGCGATGCCTGATATGTTCCTTCAGAGCCTCGACGCAGACACCCTGCATCCTGTGACCATCAAGAAGCGCGCGACCGCAGCGGTGATCCACGCCGATCTGAACGAACGCATCGCGCGGCTGGCGGCTCGCGAGCCCAAGTACGACGGCTGTGCCGCCGCGCTTCCCAAGCCGCTGCGTGTCTCGCGCGACGGCGCGCCGAACTGGACGGTCGACGGCTTCACCCAGCTGCAGCCCGGCTGCTTCATCGCGCTGGTCAAGATCGTCGATCAGGTGCGCCTCGAATACGACTTGGTGGGCTAACACTCTCCCTGCGGCATCTCCGGTCGGTCTGATCGGGCAGGCCGCCAGCCGTCTCCGTCGCGCTCGACCACCGTCGTCTTCATGCCGAAAGGCTCGGGCGTGACGCCGCGGATCCACAGCTCCAGCCGCTCGATCGCGACCTCGACGAAGGCCGCGTGAGCGCGGTCGTCGTCGCTCGGGAAGTAGACGTCGTAGCCGCGCTTCCAGCGCCGCCGCACCTCGCTGCGGTCCTCCTGCAGGGTCGCCCGGCCGGTCACCGCGACATAGGCGTCGCTGGCCTGGTTCTCGAAGATCGCCGTGACCGCGCCGTCGCGGCGGATCTCCGCCGCCTTGCGCGAGCGGTCGTCGGTCAGGAAGCGGACGGTCAGTGCGTCCTCCCCCGCCTCGGGCGGGATGCGCCCCATCGGCCGGGCATGGACGCCGTCGGATGCCGTCGTCACCAGCCAGCAATAGGGCACGCTGGCCATCGTCTTCGCCGCGCCGGCAAGCAGCTCGTGCAGCATCGGAAACCTCCATCTTCGATGCCTCCGACTCTGCATATGTTGACCATTGAGTCTAGACTAAATAGTCTACAAATCCATGGGACGCGCGCTGTTCGACAATGCCGATTTCCTGTCCGCGGCGCGGGCGCTCGCGGCCGAGCGCGGCCCGGCGGCGATCACGGTCGATCTGGTGGCCGAGCGCCTGAAGGCGCCGAAGGGCTCGTTCTACTATCGCTTCGCCTCGCGCGACGCGCTGCTGGGCGAGCTGTGGCTGACCACCGTGCTCGCCTACCAGCAGGGCTTCGTGGCTGCGATCGAGGCGGGCGACGGCCTCGCCGCCGCGCTTCACACCCCGGCCTGGGTACGCCGCAACCTCGACGATGCCCGGCTGCTGCTGCTCTACAGCCGCCACGACTTCGTGCCGGGCGACTGGCCGGCGAGCCTGCGAAAGGGCGTGCGCGAGCAGGCACAGCGCTTCGAGAGCTGTCTGAAAGCCTTCGCGCGTCAGGCCTTCGGCCGCAGCGGCGTATCGCAGACGCGGCGCGCCACCTTCGTGCTGGCGGAGGTGCCGATCGCCGCCGTCCGCCAGCATCTCGAGCGCCGCGAGCCGCCGCCGCCGCTGGTCGACGAGCTGATCGCCGAGACCTACCGCGCGATCACAAGCCGGCGCTAAGGTGGGGCACAGGGGGAGCGCGCCGATGATAAAGCCGTGGATCTTCGAGTTCTTCGGGGCACCGATCGAGTTTCACGAGCGGTTCGATGCGCCCCGCTCGGCGGACTATTTCGACGCCTATCTCGACCTGTGGGCGAGTGCCGAGCCGGCCGGCTTCGAGGGCATCTTCTTCAGCGAGCATCACTTCGGCGCCGCCTACTCGCCGGCGCCCAACCTGCTGATCGCCAATGTCGCCGCGCGGACCAGGACACTGCGGCTGGGCACGCTGGGCATGGTCGCGCCCTATCACACGCCGTGGCAACTGATCGAGGAGATCGGCATGCTGGACCATCTCACCGGCGGCCGGCTGGAGATCGGGACCGCAGCCGGCATCCCCAATGAAATGGCGAAGGTCGGCCTCGAGCCTGACGAGGCACGCGCGCGCAACGACGAAGTCCTCGACATCCTCGATGCCGCGCTGAAGAGCCCGGTGATCTCACACCACGGCAGGTTCTGGCAGTTCGACAATCTGCGCCTCACGCCGCGGCCCCTGCAGCAGCCGTCGCCACCGGTCTGGGTCACGGTGGTGAGCGCCTCATCGGCGCGCAAGGCGGCGCGCCGCGGCGCCAAGCTCTGCACCGGCTTCCATCCGTTGAGCAAGATCATCGAGATCTTCGATGCGTTCCGCGACGAGGCGCACAAGGCCGGGCGCAAGGTCGGCCCGGACGATCTCTGCATCCGCCGGCAGGTCACGATGCTCGGCGACGACGGCGAGGCCGCGGCGGTCGTCGACACCCAGCTCCGCAACATGCGCAAGTATCTCGAGGCCGACCCCCGCCTCGACACGCCGGACCGGCCGGCGGTCCTCGACACGCCGACGGCTCACGCCTTCTCGATCGGCGACGACGAAGTGATCGCCGGCACGCCTCAGTCCGTCGCGGAGCAGATCATCGAGCAGAGCCGCGCGGCCGGTGCCGGCCATTTCGCGGCCACCTTCAACCGGGCCCAGCCGCCGGCGAAATTGAAGGCGTGGTACGCCGAATTCGGCAGCCAGGTGATTCCGAAGCTGCGACACGCCAGCGTGTAGGCCTTTCCCCTAGGCCGCCTTCTGTGGCCCCCGCACCAGCCTGCCCGGCAGCGCGCCGGTCGCCTCGCCGTCGCGATAGGTAATGGCGCCGGCGACCACGGTGGCGCGATAGCCCCGCGCCTTCTGCAGCAGGCGCTTGCCGCCGGCCGGCAGGTCCCACTTCATCACCGGCGCCTCGACGCCGAGCTTGTCGAAGTCGATGACGTTGAGATCGGCCTTGTAGCCCGGCGCGATCACGCCGCGGTCGTGCAGGCCGACGGCGCGGGCATTGTCCTGGGTCTGGCGCTTGACCAGCCAGGCGACGTCGAGCCGGCCACGCGCGCGGTCGCGGCCCCAATGCGCCAGCAGGGTCGTCGGGAACGACCCGTCGGAGATCAGGCCGACATGCGCGCCGCCGTCGCCCAGCCCGATCAGCGTGTGCGGGCTCTGCATCATCTCGCTGCAGCAGTCGAGGTTGAACGCGGCGAAGTTGGCGAACGGCGCGAAGATGAAGTTCCTGCCCTCGCCTTCGATCAGGTAGTCGTACACGACCTCGCGGGGATCGCGGTTCTCGCGCCGCGCCCGGGCGCCGAGCGAGCTGTCCTGGTCGGGCTCGTAGTTCGGCGGATCGCCGAGCGGGAACATGCGGTCGTAGTCGGTGAGCCGCGCCGCCATGTCGGAGCGCAGCGGCTCGCGCGCCTCCTCCAGCAGCTTCGCGCGGAACGACGGATCGCGCATGATCGCCAGCCGTTCGGCGACGCCCTTCTTGGCGATCGCCTTGTAGGAGGCGCACATCGAGAACGGGATGCGGCTCGCCTGCAGGCCCTGCAGCACGCCGATCGGCCGCGGCGCCACTTGCGCCTTGACGGCGTGGCCCTTGCCGGCCAGTCCCTCGACCAGGCCGAGCAGCAGCCGCCAGCCCTCGGGCCGCCGGTGCGCCTGCGCCAGCGATACCGAGAACGGCCGGCCGCTGGCGCCGAGCAGCCGGTCGATCATCTCGAACTCGCTCTCGGGGTCGGGCGTGTTGAAGTCCGAGATGAACTCGATCACGCCGCTCCCGGCGTCCTTCATGCCCATCGCGATACCCAGCAGCTCGGCCTCGGAGGCGCGCAGCGACGGCGTCGGATCGCCCTTCACGGTGCGGTGGTTGAGCGTGCGCGAGGTCGAGAAGCCTAGCGCGCCGGCACGCATCGCCTCGGCAGTGAGCGTCCGCATCTGCGCGACCTCTTCGGGCGTCGCCTCCTCCAGCCGCGCCGCGCGCTCACCCATCACGAAGACGCGCAGCGCGCCGTGCGGCAGCTGGGCGCCGAGATCCATGTCGCGCGGCCGGGCATCCAGCGCATCGAGGTACTGGCCGAACGATTCCCACGACCAGTTCAGGCCCTCGTCGAGCGCGGCGCCGGGGATGTCCTCAACGCCTTCCATCAGCTCGATCAGGCGCTGGCGGTCCTCGATCTTCACCGGCGCGAAGCCGACGCCGCAATTGCCCATCACCGCGGTGGTGACGCCGTGCCAGCTCGAGGGCTGCAGCCGCGAATCCCAGGTCGCCTGGCCGTCGTAATGCGTGTGGATATCGACGAAGCCCGGCGTGACCAGCAGGCCCTTGGCGTCGATCTCTTCCTTGCCCTTGCCGGACACCGCGCAAACAGAGACGATCTTGCCGTCCTTGACCGCGACATCGGCCTCGCGCGTGGCCACGCCGGTGCCGTCCGCGATGGTGCCGCCGCGTACGACCAGATCGTAGTCCGCCATGGTTTCACTCCCGGATTTTGAGAGAGCTTACTGCAAAACCCCGCAGCGCGCCTCGATATCGCGGAGCGGAAAGACGACGAACGGCGCGACCGCGAGGACGGTCGCCGGCCAGGCCGACGCCGCGTCGAGATCCGGCACGGCCCGCTCGTAGAGCCGCATCACGGCCGCGAAGACCGGCACGCCGACGATCAGGTAGACCGCGCCCAGCGGCACGAAGAACAGCATCAGGAAGCCCACGACCAGCCAGATGCTGTAGGCGAAGCCGACCCAGACCATGCCCAGCCCGATCAGGACGAAGCTCGCCCATTGCAGCTCTTCGAGATAGGGCGGCGGGCGGCCCGAATTCACCAGGTTGTTGATGCCGATCTGGGCGCCGACGATGGCGTAGCCCAGCATGACGGAATAGGCGACCGGCAGCACCGCGGGCGTCGTGCAGTCGGCCAGCCGGTCGGCCACGAACATGGCGACGACGTAGGCCGACGCGAAGGCGCTGAGCGTGACCGCAGCGCCCAGCCAGAGCAGACTTGCCGAAGCCCTCATGCCCGCCCAGACTATCGGAAGAACGACATGGGAGGAACGCCGTGGCGAACGGGCACCAGGTCGAGACGCGTAACACTGCGCACTTCCGTCATGACTATGCGAGCGACCAGTCCGACCTGCGCCGGCTCTACGAGCAGGCCAAGATCGACCAATGGAACGCCGCCCGCGACATCGACTGGGCGGTGCCGCTCGAGGGCGACGGCGGCCTGATCTCCGACGACCTGGTCGACATCAACGGCACACGCTTCTGGGCCGCGATGTCGGAGGCCGACCGGGTCGAGCTCAACCGCCGCATCACGCGCTGGCGGCTGTCGACCCTGGTGCAGGGCGAGCACGGCGCCATGCTTTTGTGCAGCCAGCTCGTCGAGTGCGTGCAGGGCCAGGACGCCAAGCTCTTCCAGGCGACCCAGGTCGCCGACGAGGCACGGCACAACGAGGTGCTGCAGCGCTACGTCGACCTCCGGCTCGACGGCGAGATCTATCCCGTGGGCAGCAACGTGCGCGAGATCTTCGACACACTGCTCGGCACCTCCTCCTGGTATCTCAAGACGATCGGCCTGCAGCTCGTTGCCGAGACCTTCGCGGTGTCGCTGTTCCGCATGCTCGCGGAGTCCTCGAAGGACGCCGTGCTGCGCCAGGTCTGCCGCCGCATCCTGCAGGACGAGGCGCGCCACATGGGCTTCGCCATGCTCTCGCTGCCCGAGCTCGTGGCGCAGGCGACCGAGGCGGAGCACCGCGAGATGGAGGATTTCGCGGTGTGGGCGCTCGGCCGCACGCTCGCCGGCACCTTCCCGCTGCCGGTCTACCAGGAATTCGGCTTCGGCAAGACCGAGCTCGACGAGATCAAGCAGTTCCGCCGCGAGCGCGCGGCCGGCGGCGACGAGACTGCCTTCCGCAAGTACTTCCGCCGCGACCTGCACGACGGGCTGGTCCGCAACCTGCGCAAGGTCGGCCTGATCACCGAGCGCATCGCGCCGAGCCTCGAATCCTTCGGGCTCAAGCTCGCGGCCTAGAGCGATTTCCGAGCCGATGGAACCGCTCGCGGTTCCATCGGCTCGGAAATGCGCGCGCGGGTGATTCTGGTTTCACGCGGCACATTCCATCCGGCTAGCCAGATGGAATGTGCTTTAGGACGACCAACAAGGCGGCGCTTTTTTCACGCCCTATTCACGCGCGGTGATTCGGCGGCTGGGCTACTCAGGACAACGAGAGATCGGTGTCGTGTTGGGGAATTCGACACCGTGCCCTTGCCGCCGCCGCACGGTCGTCTCTACTTCCCTCCGGCGGCCCAGTCGATTTTCCGGCTGTCGCTGTGGTGGCGGCAAGGGAGTTTTCTCTCCGGGCTAGCGCCGAGACAGCGCCAGCCAGACCCCGCCGCCGATCAGGAATCCGCCGCTCATGCGGCTCAGCAGCCGGACCCGCCGGGCCGACAGCACGCGGCCGGCGCGGCCCGAGGCCAGCGCATAGGCACTGTCGGACACCGCAGCGAACAGCATCGCCGTCAGCCCCATGATCAGGATCTGCAGGCCGTGGCCGCGCGCCGGATCGATGAATTGCGGAAAGAAAGCGCCGAAGAACAGCAGGGTCTTGGGGTTGCTGAGCGCCACCAGCGCGCCTTGCATGACGAAGCCGCCGCGCGGCGTGCGCGCCGGCCGGCCGTCGACCGCCTCGCCCGACGCGCGGATCATCTTCCAGCCGAGCCATACCAGATAGGCCGCACCGGCAAGCCGCAGCCAATCGAACCAGTGGCCCATCGCCTCGATCAGCGACGTCAGGCCGATGCCGACGATGGCGATCATGATCGCGAGCCCGATCTGCGTGCCCAGCACGTTCATCAGCCCGGCGCGCATGCCGTGCCGCAGGCTGTTGGCCAGGATCAGGGTCACCGTCGGCCCCGGCACGATGATGACGATGAGGCAGGCGACCAGATAGGCAGCGTACAGCTCGAGCGACATGGCAATTTCCTCTCCCAACAGGGGGCCGCGGAAACCTCGCAAACCGCGCTAACTCTTCCCGGGCCCGGCAGGGGGTAGCGCAGTAGCGCCAACTGCCGCCAATTCACCGAGCGGGCGCGAGGTCATCGTCGACCTCACACTGCAGCATTCCGCGTCCAACACCTAATATGGGCAATGGCCGCGAAAATCTGCCAGGCGATTCAAGGGGCGCTTGCCGGTCCATTGCCCGGAATGAGCCGGTACCGCGAGCCCTTATCCACAGGCCGTTGCGCCGATTGACCGGCCTAAGCCGTCGAGCCGTTCGGCATCGGCGCGAGATCGCGGCTCGACCGCGAGCTCGACCAGCAACGGCATCAGTACCCTGCGGCGCGGCCCTTGAACGCGGCGGCCTGCTCGAGCGCCGCGGCCGCCTTCAGCATCGTCACCTCGTCGAAGGCGCGGCCGATCAGCTGCAGGCCGAGCGGCAGGCCGTCCTTGTCGACGCCCGCCGGCACCGAGATGCCGGGCAGGCCCGCCATTGAGGCCGGGATGGTGAACATGTCGTTGAGGTACATGGTCACCGGGTCGTCCATCTTCTCGCCGGCGGCGAAGGCTGCGGTCGGCGCGGTCGGCGTCAGCAGCACGTCGCACTTGGCAAAGGCGTCCTTGAAGTCGCGCGCGATCAGCGCCCGCACCTGCTGCGCCTTCTTGTAGTAGGCGTCGTAGTAGCCGGCCGACAGCACGTAGGTGCCGATCATCACGCGCCGGCGCACTTCCTTGCCGAAGCCCGCGGCGCGCGTGCTCTCGTACATCTCCGTGAGGTCCTTGCCCGGCACGCGCAGTCCGTAACGCACGCCGTCGTAGCGCGCGAGGTTCGACGAGCACTCCGCCGGCGCCACGATGTAATAGGCCGGCAGCGCGTACCTGGTGTGCGGCAGCGAGACCTCGACAATGCTGGCGCCCGCCGCCTTCATCATCTCGATACCCTTGTCCCACAGTGCCACGATCTCCGGCGCCGTGCCGTCGACCCGGTACTCCTTCGGGATGCCGACCCTGAGGCCCTTGATGTCGGGGCTGCGCGCGGCCGCAGCGAAGTCCGGCACGGCCAGCGGGGCCGAGGTCGAGTCCTTGGGATCGTGGCCGGCCATGCCCTGCAGCAGGATCGCCGAGTCCTCGACGGTGCGGGCGAACGGGCCCGGCTGGTCGAGCGAGCTCGCGAACGCCACCACGCCCCAGCGCGAGCAGCGGCCGTAGGTCGGCTTCAGCCCGACGATGCCGCAGAACGACGCCGGCTGGCGGATCGAGCCGCCGGTGTCCGTGCCGGTGCTGCCCGGCACCATGTAGGCCGCGACCGCCGCCGCCGAGCCGCCGGACGAGCCGCCCGGCACCAGCTTGCGGTTGTCGCCGCGCCGCTTCCACGGGTTCTCGACGCCGCCGAAATAGCTCGTCATGTTCGACGAGCCCATGGCGAACTCGTCGAGGTTGGTCTTGCCGACCATCACCGCGCCCGCCTTCCACAGGTTGGTGGTGACGGTGCTCTCGTACGGCGGCACGAAGCCTTCGAGGATGTGGGAGGCCGCCGTGGTCTGCACGTCCTCGGTGCAGAACAGGTCCTTGATCGCGAGCGGCACGCCTTCGAGCAGCCCGGCCTCGCCGCGCGCGCGGCGCTCGTCGGACGCCTTGGCCATCGCCCGCGCCTTGTCCGGCGTCTCGGTGATGAAGGCGTTGAGCGCGCGATGCTCGTCGAGCTTCTTCAGGTGCGCGTCGGCAACCTCGACGGCGCTGGCTTCTTTCTTCGCCATCGCCTTCGCCAGATCGGCGAGCGTCAGATCGGTGAGAGCAGCCATCGCCTACTCCACCACCTTCGGCACGGTGAAGAAGCCGCCGGCGTGTCGGTCGGTCGGCTCGATGTACACGGCACCGCCCGGCGCGTTGGCCAGCACCTTCTCGGCGATGCCGCCGTCAGTGACCTTGTCCTCGCGCATCGGCAGGGTGACGTCGGACACGCTGGCGAGCGGGGCCACGTCCTTGGTGTCGACCTCGTTCAGTTGCTCGATCCAGGCAAGAATCCCCGACAGCTCGCCGGCCAGCGGCTCGAGCTCCTCCTCGGGCACCTTCAGACGGGCCAGACGCGCAATGCGCGCCACCGTCTCCTTGTCGAGCGACATCCAACGACTCCAAACAGCGGAATGGGCGGGGTGGTAGCGGGTTTGTCGCCATCTGTCATCCCGAACGAAGTGAGGGATCTTTGGGGTTCCAGAGGTCCCTCGGCTTCCGCCTCGGGATGACGGCTACGCCGTCACAATTCCTTAGTCATGAAGATCCGGCTGGTCCCCGGCGGGTCGCAGGGAATTTCACCGAACACCCGCCAGCCATGCCTTTTATAGAAGTCCGGCGCCTGGAAGCTGATGGTGTAGAGCACCGCCCGCTTGCAGCCGCGCTTGCGGCCCTCCTCCTCCGCCATCGCCAGCAGCCGGCTGCCCAGCCCGCCGCCGCGCACGGTCTTGGGCAAATAGACGAGGTCGAGGAACAGCAGCCCGAGCGAGGAGCGGCCGCTGATGCCGCCGATCGTCTGGCCGGCCGCGCCCTTCACCAGCACCGCCAGCGGCTTGTAATCCCGGATGCCACTCTGCTCGACATTGTAGGCGCCGAGGCCCTGTGAAATGACCGCGACATCGCCCGCCTCGGGCGCGTCGGTCAGGATGACGGTCGGGTCGCTCACTCAATCCTCCTGCCGCAACAGATCGCGCGCGGTGCGGCCGCGATACTCGGTGCGCAGCAGGCCGCGGCGCTGCAATTCCGGCACCACCTGGTCGACGAACTCCTCGATCGCGCCGGGGCAGTAGATCGGCGACAGCATGAAGCCATCGCCTCCCGCCTCCGCGAGGAACGCCTCCATCTGGTCGGCGACCGATTTCACGGTGCCGACGAACTGCGGCAGGCCGACGCTCTGGCCGTGCCGCTGCGCCACCTCGCGCAAGGTCATCGATTCGCCCGAGGCCTTGCGGAAGCGGGTCTTGAGCCGTTGCAGCTCGGGCTCGGTGCGGTCGGCCATCGGCGCCTCGAGGTCGATCTTCGACAGGTCGTAATCCGCGTGCGCAGACAGGATGGTCATGCCGCCTTCGAGCGGCATCAGGGCGTTGTGCTCGTCCTGCTTCTCGCGGGCCTCCGCCTCGCTCGAGCCGACGATCGGCTGCATGCCGAACAGGATGCGGCAGTGCGACGGCGGCCGGCCGAATTCGGCCATCCGCCCCTTGATGGTGTCGAAGTAGCGCTTGGCATCTTGCGGCCTGGGCTGGATGGCGAAGATCGCGTCGGCGTATTTTGCGGCGAAGTCGATGCCCTTGGGCGAGGTGCCGGCCTGCAGGATCACCGGCCCGTCCTGCGGCGAACGCACGACGTTGAGCGGCCCGCGCGACTTGAAGAACGCACCCTCGTGCTCGATCCGCCGCACCTTGGTCGCGTCGGCGAACACCGCGGCGTCGCGGTCCATCACCACCGCGTCCTCGTCCCAGCTCGCCCACAGCTTGCGGCAGACCTCGATGAACTCGTGCGCGCGGTCGTAGCGGACGTCGGCCGGCGGCCGGTCGACGCCGAAATTGGCGTCCTGGTTGTGGTTGATCGAGGTCACGACGTTCCAGCCGGCGCGACCGTCGGTGAGATGGTCGAGCGTCGCCCACAGCCGCGCCGCATAGAACGGATGGTGCTGGCTGACCGAGAAGGTCGCGGCGACACCGATATGCTTGGTGACCGCCGCCATCCACGACAGCAGCGGGATCGGATCGTGCTCGGGCGCCTGCGCGGCGTAGCGCAGCGCGGGCTCCAGCGAGCCGCGATAGGTGTCGGAGATGTAGTTGAGGTCGGCGAAGAACACCATGTCGAACAGGCCGCGTTCGCAGACCTGCGCGATGTGTTGGTAGAGCGCCGGCCGCGTCCAGTCGTAGCCCGCCGCCGCCGTCCTCGGATGCCGCCACATCGCCAGGCTGTGATAAGTCGGCCCGTGCACCAGGAACTGGGCCAGATGCATCTTCGCGGGCATCACTCGGCAACCGGCGTGGCGCTCGGCGCAGTGCGCCGCATCGCCTCCGCCTCGATCCCTGCCCTGAGCTCCGGCCGCTTGTCGAGCAGCCGGTCGAAGTCGCGCCGATGCAGCATCAGCAGATGGCTGTAGCCGTCGGAGATCACGTCGGCGTTGCGCGGCTTCTTGTCGAGCAGGCCCATCTCGCCGAAGAAGCTGCCCTCGTTCAGCACGATGCGCACGCCCTCGCGTACCACCGTCGCCTCGCCGGCGGCGATGAAGTACATGGCGTCGGGTCTGGAGCCGACGGCGACGATCCTCTCGTCCGGCAGCGCCACCACCGCCTGCAGGCGCTTGGCGAGCTCGGCGACCGCGTCGAGGTCGAGGCCGGCGAACAGCGGCACGCGCGCGATCATGCCCTGCAGCTCGAGCCCGAGATCGAGCGGCGGCCGGTCGGCGATCGCCTCACGCCGCTTGTTGAGCTGGCGGCGCAGGTCGGCATAGACCTCGCGGCCGATGATCGATTCGCGCAGCCGCCGAGTGTACTCGGCGGCCTCGAGCCGGATCGCCGCCCGCTCGAGCTGGCGGTCGCGGATCGATTCGGCGTAGCCCGGATACTGCAGGCTGAGCGCGTGCAGGGCGTGCGCCACCAGCTCCTGGCGGTCCTGGATCACCTCGGCGAGGCGCGCCTCCGCGTCGGCGCCGAGCAGGTCGGAGACCGCATGGACGTTGAACATCGCCAGCTCGGCCAGCACGTCCTGCTGCACCATCAGGACCTCGAACCGGTCGGCCAGCCGCTCGGTCAGCACGCGGTCGATGCGCAGCCGCCGATGCAGCCACAGACCGATGCGGAAGGCGGTGTCGGGCAACGCGAAGTCGCGGATGGTCTTCTGATAGCCCTCGGCGCCGCGGTCGCGCACAGCGTCGATCAGCCGGTCGCCGCGCGCCATAAGGATGGCGACCATGCGGCGCGACAGGGTCTGCTGCTCGAACTGCTCGAGATAGAGCTCGCGCTCCTGGGTGCACAGCGTCAGCAGGCCGACGCCGATGCGCTCGCTGAGGTCGAGCGCAAGCTCGGGCGGTGGCGCCTCGACCGCTTCGTCGCCGGCCGACAGCGGATCGACGTCGATGTGCTCGACCCGCACATTGTGCTCGCGCATGATCTGCTGCAGGTGGTGGGTAACGTTGATGCGCGACAGCGCCAGCACGCGGTCGCGCAGCGCCAGCTCGAGCCGCGTCAGCTTGTTGAGCCCGAGCACGTGGATCACCAGGCCGAGCGTGGTGGCGTTGACGAACAGGGTGAACAGCACGAACAGCGTCGCCAGCACGGCGGCGAACTCGCGCACGTCGGACGACAGCCGACCGTCGCTCGCCGCCACCATGGCCAGCACGATGGTCACCGCGCCGCGCAGGCCGCCCCACACCAGGATCGCCTTGTAGCGGCCGTTGACCGGCTGGACGAGGCGGCTCATCTCGAGCAGCGGCAGCATGCCGAACACGACCAGGAAGCGGGCCACGAAGGCGCCCAGCGCCACGCCCGCCAGGCCGCCGACATAGAGCCAGGTGATCTGCGGCAGCACGTTGGCCGCCAGCATCGAGGCCAGCACGAAGATCAGGCAGTTGCTCCAGAAGTCGAGCTGGGTCCAGAGCTGGCGCAGCGCCGTCCAGCGCTTGGGATGCAGATGGGTCGGCCCGTAGGCCGCGACCGTCAGCGCCGCGACCACGACAGCAACCACGCCCGAGACGTGGATGTAGTGGTCGGCGACGACATAGGCGAGATAGGCGAGGCTGACCGTAACCGAGGCGACGGCGGCGTCCGAATCGCCGAGCCGCGGCAGGATCAGCATCGTGAGCCGCGCCAGGATGAAGCCGAACAGGATGCCGCCGGCGAACTCGCGGAAGAAGGCGATGACCGGGTTGGCGATGTCGGTCGCGAGGGCGTGGGCCACGTCGGGGTCGGCCTGGCGCAGCAGCAGCTCGATGCAGAAGCCGAAGGCGGCGATGGCGACCGCGTCGTTGAACAGCGATTCGCCCTCGGCCAGGATCGACAATCTCTTGGGCGCGCCGACATCGCGGAAGATGCCGATCACCGCCGCCGGGTCGGTGGTCGAGACGACGGCGCCGATCAGCAGGCAGACCATGATGTCGACGCCGGTCACCGCATGCACGGCCGCGGCGACGACGGCGATGCAGACCAGCACCGCGACGATCGCCAGCAGCAGCACGGCGAACACCTCGTCGAGCAGGCGGCGCACGTCGATGGTCAGGCCGGCGGTGAACAGAAGCGGCGGCAGGAACAGCGGCAGGAAGACGTCGGTGCCGACCTCGAGCTTGTCGAGGCCGGCGAACATGTCGCCGAGCAGGCCGAAGGCGTGGTCGCTGCGGATGATCCAGGTGCCGGCGAAGCCCAGCGCCATGCCGGCGATCGCCAGCAGCACGGTGAACGGCAGGCGCAGGCGCTCCGACAGCGGCACGAGCACGCTCACGATGGTCAGCACCATCGTGATCGCGAGCAGGGCGTACAGGATATCGCTCACCGGCTGAACCTACCTTGCGGGACGCGCTTGTCAGCTTATAACCGCGCCATGCCGATCGTCGAAATTGCCGCGCTCAAGACCATGCTGCCGCACGAAGGCCGGCTGATGGCGCTCGATGTCGGCAGCAAGACGATCGGCGTGGCGACCTCCGACCTGCTGCGCAGCCTCGCCACGCCGCTCACCACGCTGAAGCGCGCCAAGCTGGCGGCCGACCTCGCCGCCCTCGCCGAGCTCGCCCGCAAGCACGAGGCCAAGGCGCTGGTGATCGGCCTGCCGCTCAACATGGACGGCAGCGAGGGCTCGCGCTGCCAGTCGGTGCGTCAGTTCGCGACCAACATCGCCAAGCACGGCCCGGCCGCGCTGGCGGCGCTGCCCGTGCTGTTCCAGGACGAGCGGCTCAGCACCGCGGCGGTCACCCGCGGCATGATCGACGACTACGACATGAGCCGCGCCAAGCGCGCCGAGCGGGTCGATGCCGCGGCGGCGGCGTGGATCCTGGAAAGCGCGCTGCCGCGGCTGCGCTAGGAGTCTCACGAGTCTCGTGCCGTGAGACTCGATTGGACCGCGCTGCCAACGCGATTTCTCGGCCTTAATTTATGATCGATTGACGACGAATTCAACTCGAGGGACAGAGCGGTGGAAGGGGCGCGAGCTTCGGCGCCGCAACGTAGAGCGTTCGCAGGAAAGCGACGAGGTCGGCGCTCTCTTCCGCGCAGGCCATCGGCCCGCTCGACAGCCGCGGCTCGTCGAACAGATGGCGGCCGAGCGCGATCGCGGCCGGGAGGCCCGAGACGCGGTTGCTGGGATCGGCGGCCGGCGCCGGCGGTCACGGCCCATGAGCGGCGACGGCCCTCACCTCACCCGCACTCCAATCGACCGTCACCTCGCCCTGCGCCGCCTGCCGCACGGCGGCGAGCAGGACGAGCAGGACGAGGAGAAGGACCAGCTTCACTTCAGCACGAAGTCATAAGTGAGCCGCGAGGTCTCGGCGCCGGGCTTGTCGGCGGGGCGCACGTCGACGGCGACCTCCCAGTTGCCCGGCATGTGGAACAGCAGGCCGTCGACGCGGTAGCGGCCGTCGCCCAGGGCCCTGATCGTCGGCGCGTAGTTCATGCCGTGCTTGTGCTCGGGCATGGTGGCGTCGACCCGGACCAGCTCGGCCGCGTCGCCGGCCTTGGTGCAGACGTTCATGATCAGCATGAAGGGCTGGCCGACCTCGATCCGGAACGGCTCGGGGCGCATCGCGATCATGTACTGGTCGGAATAGAAGACCACGCCGGTGCCGTGCCCGAGATCGAGCGGGCAATCGGCCCAGGCCGGCGTCGAGACGAACAGGGCGAGCAGCGCGGCCCACAGCCTCATGGAGCCAACCTCATGGCGTGGGGCCGCCGAACAGCCGCTCGCCGTTCCTGAAGCCGATCTTCTCCGCGGTATCGCGCGGCAGGTCGGCCAGCCACTGGCGCGACCAGCGCGCATGCTCGGCGACATAATGCAGCCGCTCGGGCGTGAAGGAATCGGTGCCGACCAGGAAGCGGTCGGGGAACTCGAGGAACGCCTCCCGCCAGCCCGGCGTCACCTTGCCGTTCGAGGCGTGCGCGGTGAGGAAGGCGAGATCGCACCACAGGTTCCGATGCTTGCTCAGCATCGCCCGCACGGTTTCCGGCCGCTCGAAGCCCGAATGCGCCCACCGCACACGCGCCTCGGGGTCCTGCGCGAAGTGGCGCTCGACCGCATCGGCGTCCGAATGCCTGGCGAGCTGCACGACGCGGCGCATGTTGGGCAGGTCGGCGTCGGCGCTGTAGATGTGGAACTCGCCGATCGCCACGTACTTGCGCTTGGCCAGCAGGTCCTCGATGAACGGGATCACCGTGGGGTCCTTCGCCCAGGTGCCGAGCTCGCCGCGCGAGCGGTAGGGCCTGAGCTCCGGCACGATGATCTCGGGCGCGCGGTCCTGCAGCATCTTGGTGCCCTCGTTGTTCGAGCTCGAGACCAGGGCGCGCTTGATGTTAGCCTTGCGCAGGATGTCGACGAAGGCCTGCGGCGGCACGACCTCCCAGGCATCGTGGCTGTAATGCAGATGCGCGTCGAAGATCGGCATCTCGGTCTCGGCCCGCGCCGCCAGCGGCAGGAGCAGCAGGACGGCGGCCAGCGACTTTTTCATCGGGTACCTCTGTCATCCCGAGCGAAGCGAGGGATCTTTCCTGTGGCCTTAAAGACCCCTCGCTTCGCTCGGGGTGACACTAACGCGCGCTCCACGCGTAGTTGAAGCTAATCGAGATGCGCTCGCCGGCATAGCGCGCCGGCGGCACCTCGTGGCGCAGCCAGCTTTCGAACAGGATCACGTCGCCCGCCTTGGCCGGCAGGCTGACGAAGGCGCGGCCGGGCGGCGCCGCCATCATCCTGCTGAGCCGCGGGTCCTCGAACTTCAGCGCTCCCGCTCCCCTGGGCACCTGCACATAATAGGTGCCGCTGATGAACGAGGTCGGATGCAGGTGCAGCGAATGCACCACGCCGGCCGGCATCACGTTCAGCCAGCAGTCTGTCATGGCGATCTTGCGGCCCTCGAGATCGTAGGGCAGCCGCGCCGCGAACGCCCTGGCATGCCGGTCGAGCTGCCGCGCGAGGCGCGCGAACACCGACGACACCATATGCAGGCGATCGAGCGAGCCGTACGAGGTGTAGCCGCCGAGATAGTTCTTCGCCGACCACCTGCGGCCCGCGGCGTCGGAGGCGGCGAGCGCCTGGCATTCGTCGAGCAGCGTGCGGTTGAAGCGCGTGTCGTTGCCGCTCAGCGGCGCGCGGTAAAGAAGTGTCGGAAACAAGGCTTTGATCGCCATAGCGTGATTATCCGTGAAGCGCGGCCGACGTGCTATGCTTTCGGCATGCTCACCGACCGGCAGATCGAAGACTATCGGCGCGACGGCTACCTGGTGGTCCCGCGCCTCATCGAGGGCGAGCAGCTCGCCGAGCTGCGCGCGCTCACCGACCGCATCATTTCCGAGGCGCGCGGCGTCGCGGCCAACGACGACCTATACGATCTCGAGCCCAGCCACACCGCGGCTCTGCCGCGGGTGCGGCGGCTGAAGCCCGCGATCTTCAAGCGCTACGCCTTCTTCCATGCCCTGGTGCGCGAGCCCAAGATCGTCGCCATCCTGCAGCAGCTCCTGGGGCCGTCGATTCGCCTGTACGGCGGCAAGCTCAACATGAAGTCGGCGTCCTACGGCTCGCCGGTCGAATGGCACCAGGACTGGGCGTTCTATCCGCACACCAACGACGACGTGCTGGCGACCGGCATCTACCTCGACGACTGCGATACCGACAACGGGCCGCTGATGGTGCTGCCCGGCACGCATCACGGCCCGACCTGGGATCATCACGCCGACGGCCGGTTCTGCGGCGCCATGGATCCGGCGGCCTGCGACCTCGACTTTTCCAAGGCGGTGCCGCTGATGGGACCGGCTGGCTCGATGACCATCCATCACGCCCGGCTGGTGCACGGCTCGGCGCTCAACCGCTCCAACCGCCAGCGCCGCCTGCTGCTGCACGAATACACCGCGGCCGATGCCTTCCCGCTGATGGGCATCGCCAACTTCGACGAGTTCAACAGCCGCATGGTGGTCGGCGAGCCGACCAACCAGCCGCGCCTCTGTCCGGCGCCGGTGCGCTTGCCGCTGCCGCCCGCCGATCACCAGGGCTCGATCTACGAGAACCAGCGCGCCACCGGGAAGCGGTTCTTCGAAACCTTCGAGGACGCGCGTGTCTGAACTGCGTCGCCGCGTCCTGCTGGGTGCTGCCGCCTGCCTGCTGCCGTCCCTGCGCCCTGGGCGTGCCTCGGCGGCCGAGCAGCTGCATATCGGCGCGGCGCGCGGCACGATCGACTTCTCGATCGGCGATTCCAGGATCTTCCGCACCACCGGCTCGTTCAAGGACTGGCAGGGCACGCTCAGGGTCGACGACAGCGACGTGCCGCGCAGCACCGTGGCGGTGAAGGTCAACACCAACTCGATCGAGATGCTCGACCCGCAGCAGACCTCCATGCTGAAGGATCCCGACTTCTTCGATGTCGCCAAGTTCCCCGAGCTGACCTACGCCTCGCGGACCGTCACGCGGACCGGCGAGTCCACCCTCAAGGTCGAGGGCGAGGTCACCTTGCGCGGCATCACCCGGCCGATGGCGCTCGACGTCACCGTGACCGACCGCAAGCCCGGCGCGGCGGCCGGCGCGCGCTATGCCCGCTTCCGCGCCAGCGGCACCCTCAAGCGCTCCGAGTTCGGCATGGTGAAGTACGTCGACGTCGTGGGCGACATGGTCGACATCACGATTCGCACCGATGCCTGGCGCTGAAGGGCGCGCTGACGGCTACGCCGGCGTCGCCAAGCTGCTGCACTGGCTGACCGCGCTGCTGGTGCTCGGCCTGATCGGCGTCGGCCTGTGGATGGTCGACCTGCCGATCGGCCTGCCCAAGCTCTACGCCTTCGCCTGGCACAAATGGATCGGCCTCACCGTGCTGGTGCTGACCGTGCTGCGCCTGGCGTGGCGCGCCTACAGCCCGCCGCCGCCGCTGCCGCCGACCGTGACGGCATGGGAGCGCGCGGTGGCGCCGTGGAGCCACGGCCTGCTGCTGGTGCTGCTGGTGGCGCTGCCGATCAGCGGCTGGCTGATGAGCTCGGCGGGCGGTGTAAAGGTGATCTGGTTCGGCTATCTCGAATTGCCCGACCTGCTGGAGCGCGATACCGGGCTGTTCGAGCGGCTGGTCACCTGGCACCACTGGCTCGCCTGGACGCTGATGGCGGTGCTGGCGCTCCACCTGCTCGCCGTGCTGCGCCACGACGTGCTGCGCCGCGACGGCATCTTCCGCCGCATGTGGCCGTTGGCGCTGCTGCTGGCGATCGTGGTGGCGAACCGGCCCGTCCTGGCGCAATCCGGCTGGACGATCGATCACGTCAGGAGCCGCATCGCCTTCAGCGTCGAGCAGGTCGGCAAGGTCGCCTCGGGCCGGATCGGAACTTGGACCGGCACCATCGTCTTCGATCCGAACGATCTGGCCGCGGCCCGCTTCGACATCCGCATGGACATGCGCACCGCCAGCACCGGCGCCAAGGACGTCGACGACATGATGCGCAGTGCAAGCTTCCTCGACACCGCAAATCAGCCCGAGGCGCACTTCGTCAGCACCGCTGTCGCTTCACGCGGCGGCGACACTTACGAGGCCCGCGGCAAGCTCACGATTCGCGGCGTCGCGCGCGACGTCGTCCTGCCCTTCACGCTGCGGCTCCAGGGCAACCAGGCGACCGCGCGCGGCACCCTGCCGATCAAGCGGCTGGACTACGGCGTCGGGCGCAACGAATGGGCCTCGACCAACTACGTCGCCGATGTCGTCAACATAGAGGTCGCGGTGGTAGCCTCGCGGCCATGAGGCGCCGCGCCCTCCTGCTCTCGCTGCCGCTCACGGGGCCGATCGTCGCCTCGGCGCAGGCGCCAAGCGGCCTGTGGCCGGAATGGCTCGGCTCCTATGCCGGCGCGCTGCGCTTCTATCGCTCGATCCCGCTCGAGGACATCGTGCCGCCGCCGAAGGAGCCGCACGTCGATGCCGACGACTCCGCCCCTTTCGCCGTCCATTTCTCGATCCGCGTCGAGGATGGCGGGGCCGCGGTCTGGCTGCGCATCGACGGCGGGCCGATGCAGACCTCGACCGCGGGCGAGACCCTGCGCTTCGGCCCGGTGCTGGCGGGTGTGGCCCAGCTCACCGCGGCGCAGGCCAGGCCCGAGCCGCGCGCGGCGACCATGACGGTGCGGCCCGATTCGCTCGGCACCGAGGCCTTGTTCGCCTTCGCCGACGGCAGCTTCTGGCGCCGCCATTTCAACGCCCGCTTCACGCCGAGCGGCGCCGACCTGATCGTCTGGGTGTTCGATGCCCACGGCACCCGCGCCCGGACCTGGCGCGGCTCGGCGCTGCGCTTTCCGCCGACGCCGCCTCAGGACGGCCGGGCCCCGACGTAGTTGGACTGCGGGCGGATGATGCGGCCGCCCTTCTCCTGCTCGAAGACGTGGGCGCACCAGCCGGCGGCGCGGCCGACCGCGAACAGCGCCGTGAAAGCCTCGCGCGGGATCTCCAGCGCCTCGAGCAGCAGCGCGGTGTAGTACTCGACGTTGGTGTCGAGCCGGCGGCCGGGCTTGTGCTTGCGCAGCGCCGCGATCGCGCCCTTCTCGACCTCGGACGCATAGGCGAGCCGGCCCGACGTCTCCGGCAGCGTGGCGACCGCCTCCTTCAGCACGTCGGCGCGCGGATCGCGGACCTTGTAGATACGATGGCCGAAGCCCATCAGCGTCGTGTTCTTGGCGAAGGCATCGTCGAACCATGCCTCGGCGCGCGAGGCCTCGCCGATCTCGTCCAGCATGTCGAGGACGGGGCCCGGCGCGCCGCCGTGCTTGGGGCCCTTCAGCGCGCACAGCCCGGCCAGCACTGCCGAGATCAGGCCGGCATCGGTCGAGGCCACCACGCGCGCGGTGAAGGTCGAGGCGTTGAAGCCGTGATCGGCGACGGTGGCGAGATAGATGTCGAGGCCCTTCTCGAACACCTCGCCGGCGCGCTGGCCGCGGATCATGCGCAGCAGGTCCTGCGCCGTGGTGAGCGACGGATCGGGCGCGATCGCCGACAGGCCCTTGCGCGCATTGAGCAGCGCCGCCAGGAACACCGGCAGCGCGCCGCAGACCAGATAGTGATGCGGGATCGGATCGGAATCCGGCAGCATGCCCAGCCCGACGCGCAGGCCCTGGACCGGAGTCAGGCCCTCCGCCGCCGTCAGCAGCTTCGGCACCAGGGCGAAGGCCCGCACCCGCGCCGCCGCCAGGCCGTCGCGCACGGCCGCCTCGTCGCCGCCGCCGGTGCCGTAGCCTTCCCAGAGCAGCGCCGCGACGCCTTCGAAGCCGCGGGTCGCCACCAGCTCCTGCAGGGCGTGGCCGCGGACGACCAGCCGGCCTTCCTCGCCGTCGACCTCGCTCATGACGGTGTCGGCGACGATCACGCCGTCGAGCCCGCTGTCCACCCGTGTCTGCAGCATCGCAATCCTCTTGGTTGATCGCGGGGAAAGTCGTTGGTGCGATATATATTGTCAATATTGATTGAAATCATCAATAATAAGTCATGGGCAAGGAATGGCTGACCTCCAAGGAAGCCGCGCGACGCCTCGGCGTCTCGTCGGCGACGCTCTACGCCTATGTGAGCCGCGGCCTGCTGCGCTCCGAAGGCAGCAACGGCCAGCGCGAGCGGCGCTACAGCGCCGACGACGTGGCGGGGCTGAAACGCCGCCGCGACGTCGGCCGCAAGGCCGAATCGATCGCCGCCAACGCGCTCGACTTCGGCACGCCGGTGCTGGAGTCGGCGCTGACCCTGATCGAGCACGGCCGTCTTTATTATCGCGGCTGGGACGCCACCGAGCTTGCCCGCGGCTCGGCGCTCGAGCGGGTTGCGCAACTCCTCTGGCAATGCGACGAGCGGCCGTTCGACCCCAAGAACCTGCCGTCGATGTCGACCGCGCTGCGCCAGGCATGGCAGGCCGCAGCCTCGTTCGCGGCCATCGAGCGCTGCCTGCTGCTGCTGCCGGCGGCGGCGCGCTGGGATCATCCGAGTTGGGTCGAGGATCGCGGCGCCATGCTCGAAACCGGCGTGCGCATCCTACGCCTGCTGACCGCGGCGGTGACGGGCGATCAGCCGAACGCCCTGCCCGTCCATGAGCAGCTCGCCGCGGCCTGGAACGTGCCGACAGATCGCGCGCCGCTGATCCGGGCCGCGCTGGTGCTGTCGGCCGATCACGAGTTCAACGCCTCGACCTTCGCAGCGCGCGTCGTCGCCTCGACCGGCGCCAACCTGCACGGCTCGACCATCGCCGGCCTCGCCGCGATCAACGGCCCGCGCCATGGCGGCCTGACCCGTCGTGTCGCCACGCTATTCGATTCGCTGAAGGTCGAGGCCGATCCCGAGGCGGCGTTGGCGGCGCGCCTGGCCGACGGCCAGGATCTGCCGGGCTTCGGCCATCCGCTCTATCCCGACGGCGACGTCCGCGCCGCGACCCTGTTCGCGCTGCTGCGCGAGACCGTGGCGAACGCACCGGACCTCGCCTTCGCCGAGCGCATCGCGGACGCCGGCGAGCGCCTGACCGGCCGCAGGCCCAACGTCGACTACGCCACGGTGACGATCGAGCGCGCGCTCGGCCTGCCGCAGGATTCGGCTCTCTCGATGTTCCTGCTCGGCCGCACCGTCGGCTGGATCGCGCACGCCATCGAACAGGCGGATGGCAGCTTGATCCGCCCGCGCGCGCGGTATACGGGACCTCGCCCCACCGCGTGAGGCCCTCATGACCGACGCCTTGATCGTGATCGACATGCAGCAAGGCTCGTTCGGCCCCGATTCGGCGCGTCACGACGCGGCCGGCCTGGTCGAGCGCCTCAACCACCTGGCGCGCGACGTCCGCACCGACGGCGGCGCGGTGATCTTCGTGCAGCACGACGGCCCGCCCGGCGATCCGCATCATCCCGACGAACCCGGCTGGCGGCTGCTGCCGACGCTCGAGCTGCGGCCCGACGACACGGTGGTGCGCAAGCGCTCGTGCGACGCCTTCCTCGACACGGTGCTCGACGCAGTGCTGCGCGAGAACGGCATCGACCGGCTGATCATCACGGGCTGTGCGACCGACTACTGCGTCGACACCACGGTGCGCAGCGCGCTGGCGCGCGGCTGGCCGACCGTCGTGCCCTCGGATGGTCACACCACCGCAGACCGCCCGCATCTTTCCGCAACCCAGATCATCGCCCATCACAACGCGATCTGGGCCGATTTCCTGGCGCCCAAGGGGCCGGCGCGCGTCTGTTTGTGCACCGAAGTGGTGTTATCCACCTGACCGGCTGGTCTTAGCGCCTTGCGGGGTCGCCGAGCGCGTGGTTAAAGCAGCGCTTTAGTGACAAAGAAACGCGCGGGCGTGCCGAGGTTGCCCCACTTGCTCGGCATAGAAGGGCTGTCGCCTGAAACCATTTCGGGCCTGCTCGACCTTTCCGAAAGCTACATTCCGCAGAACCAGTCGATCGACAAGCGGCGCGACCTGCTGTCGGGCCGCACCGTCATCAACCTGTTCTTCGAGAATTCGACGCGGACGCGGACCAGCTTCGAGGTCGCGGCCAAGCGCCTGGGCGCCGACGTCATCAACATGGACGTCGCCACCTCCTCGGTGAAGAAGGGCGAGACCCTGCTCGACACCGCGATGACGCTGAACGCCATGCGTCCCGACGCCATCGTCGTGCGGCATAGCGAATCGGGCGCGGTCAATCTTCTCTCCCAGAAGGTGAATTGCACCGTCATCAACGCCGGCGACGGCCAGCACGAGCATCCGACCCAGGCGCTGCTCGATGCGCTGACCATCCGGCGGCGACGCGGCACCCTGGAAGGCCTGTTGGTGGCGATCTGCGGCGACATCATGCACAGCCGCGTCGCGCGCTCGAACATCCACCTGCTGCAGATCATGGGCGCGCGGGTGCGCGTGGTCGGCCCGCCGACCCTGATGCCGACCGACATCGACCGCATGGGCGTCGAGGTCCATTACAACATGCGCAGCGGCCTGAAGGACGTCGACATCGTCATGATGCTGCGCCTGCAGACCGAGCGCATGCAGGGCACCTTCGTGCCCTCGATCAGCGAATACTTCCGGTTCTTCGGCCTCGACATGGAGAAGCTGAAGGTCGCCAAGCCCGACGCGCTGATCATGCATCCCGGCCCGATGAACCGCGGCGTCGAGATCGATTCGGAAGTCGCCGACGACCTCGACCGTTCGGTCATCCACGAGCAGGTCGAGATGGGCGTGGCGGTGCGCATGGCCTGCCTCGACGCCCTGATCGGCGGCCGCCGCAACGCCATCGGAGCCGCCGCATGAGCCGTCGCATGAGCGGCGACGTTCTGCGCGGCGCGCCGCCGCATACCGGATCGACCGCCTTCATCAACGCCCGCATCGTCGATCCGGCGGCCGACGCCGAGTACACCGGCGCGATCCTGATCAGCGACGGCAAGATCGCCGACTTCGGGCCCAACCTGTTCGCGTCGGGCGCGCCCTACGGCATCGGATCGGTCGATTGCCGCGGCCTCCATCTCGCGCCGGGCCTGGTCGACGCGCGCGTCCACACCGGCGAGCCCGGCGAGGAGCACAAGGAGACGCTGGAGAGCGCCGGCATCGCCGCCGCGGTCGGCGGCATCACCTCCCTGGTGCTGCTGCCCGACAACGAGCCGCCGTTCGACGACGCCTCGCTGATCGAGTTCGTGGCCCGCCGCGCGCGGCAGGTGAAGCTCGCCAACATGTACGCCTACGGCGCGCTGACCGTCGGGCTCGAGGGCAAGGAACTGGCCGAGATCGGCCTGATGGCCGAGGCCGGGGCGGTCGCCTTCACCGACGCCGACCACGCCGTCGGCAACGCCCAGATGCTGCGCCGCGCGCTGTACTACGCCAAGGGATTCGACGCGCTGATCGTCCATCTGCCGCAGGAGCCGAGCCTGTCCGGCGGCAACATGACCAGCGGCGTGATGGCCACGCGGCTTGGGCTGAGCGGCGTGCCGCCGCTCGCCGAGGTGATGATGGTCGAGCGCGACATCCGCCTCGCCGAGATGACCGGCGGCCGGCTGCACCTCACCAAGATCTCGACCGCCGAATCGGTGAAGGCGATCGCCGGGGCGAAAGCGCGCGGCCTCAAGATCACCTGCGACACCGCCCCGCCCTACTTCGCGCTGAACGATCTCGCGGTCGGCGACTACCGTACCTTCGGCAAGCTGGTGCCGCCCTTGCGCTCCGAAGCCGATCGCGAGTCGATCGTCGAGGGCCTGCGCGACGGCACGATCGACGCCATCGTCTCCGACCACCGGCCGCAGGACCAGGACAGCAAGCGCGTGCCGTTCGCCCAGGCCGAGCCGGGCGGCATCGGCCTCGAGACCCTGCTGCCCGTCTCGCTCGAGCTGGTGCACAACAGGCAGCTCACTTTGCCGCAGCTGTTCCAGCGGCTGTCGGCGGCGCCGGCGCGATTGTTCAACCTGCCGGGCGGCAAGCTCGCCAAGGGCGCGCCGGCCGATCTGGTGCTGTTCGATGCCGATGTTGCGTGGCGCGTCGATCGCGACGATCTGTGGAGCAAGACCAAGAACTCGCCGTTCGACGAGCGGCCGGTGCAGGGCCTGGTGATGGCGACCATCGTCGGCGGCCGCACCATCTACCGTCACGACAACTTCACACCGACGCCGGCGGCGGCTTAGCTGCCTCGAAACCGCCTGCCTCGAAACCGCCATGTGATCTGGTATGGTCGCCGCATGACGACGCTACGACACTCCCTTCTTCTCGGCACCGCGCTCACCCTTCTCGCAGGGACCGCGATGGCGCAGCAGCGCTCGCGCGAGGACCTGCTCGATGCCTTGACGCGGCACATCCAGATCTGCGGCGAGATCAGCGACCAGCAGGCGCGGCTCGGCTGCTACGACAAGCTGCAGACGCAGGTCGGCGGCGTGCAGGCGCCCGCGCCCTCGCCGACCCCGCTCGCCAACAATCCGCCGCCCTCTCCGTCGCCGCCACCGCCGGGCCCGCCGACCACCGGCGGCAACCAGATCGGCGCCGCGCCGCTTTCGCCGCCGCCGCTGATGGTGCCGGGCGGCGGCGCCGCGACGCTGGGCGGCTCAGGTCCCGGCACAGGCCCGAGCCTGGCGCCGCCCCCGCCGGGCGGCCCGACGCCGCTCGCGCCTCCGGGCTCTGCCGATCCCGACCGCGCTTTCAACCCGCGCGAGGCCACCGGCGCCTATCGCCCGCCCGAAGGGCCGATGCCGCGGCCGCAGCCGGCGCTGCAGCGCACCGGCCCGCGGCCGGTGCCGAACTACGGCGGATCGATGCCGGTGCTCACCCTGCGGGCGACCGACCTGACCTACGGCGCCTCGCGCTATTGGCAGGTGACGGTCAGCGTCACCTCCAACGTCAACCGCACGGTCGACACCCAGGTGCAGTGCTCCTTCCTGAATGCCGGACGCTCGGTCGGCGAAGCCTATCTCGGACCGATCCAGCTCGCCGCCGGCGAGCAGGTCACCACCGAGCTGATCGGCCCGCCGACCACCGCCTTCGTCGACAGCACCAACTGCCGTGTGATGAACCCATGACGTCGCCGCTGCCGTGGACGCTGGCTTACCTGCTGCCCGCGGTCGTCGGCTTCCTGCTCGGGTCGATCCCGTTCGGCCTGCTGCTGACGCGGGCGGCCGGCATGGGCGACATCCGCAACATCGGCTCGGGCAACATCGGCGCGACCAACGTGCTGCGCACCGGCAACAAGGCGCTGGCCGCGGCGACCCTGCTGCTCGACGCCCTGAAGGGCCTGGTGCCGGCGCTCGCCTTCAACCTGATGCTGGGGCCGGTGCCCGCTGCGGTCGCGGCGGCCGGCGCGGTGCTGGGCCACATGTACCCGCCGTGGCTCGGCTTCAAGGGCGGCAAGGGCGTGGCGACCAAGATCGGCATCATGCTGGGGCTGAGCTGGCCGGTGGGCGTCATCACCTGCGCGCTGTGGCTGCTGTTGGCAGCCCTGTTCCGCTACTCCTCGCTGGCGTCGCTGCTCAGCATCCTCGGCGGCGCGATCGCCGCCTGGTATCTCGATCCGTGGCCGGTCGCGCTGGTGATCAGCGTGATGGTGCCGCTGGTGTGGGCGCGGCACCATGCCAACATCCGCCGGCTGCTCGCCGGCACCGAGCCCAAGATCGGCCAGCGCTCTACCTCAGCCGCGTGAAGCCGTCGGGGCTCCACTCTTCGCTGCCGACGCCATGGTGGACGAAGAACAGGCCGTCGGGATCGACCTTGTCCTTCACCGCCTTCAGTCGCGGGTAGTTGGCGCCCCAGAACGCCTGGCGCCAGTCGGCCTCGAAGTAATCCGACTCCGAGACGTACGAGCCCGGCTGCGGCACCAGCTTGCGCAATTCGCCGATCGCCGACGTCACGCGCGCGGCGTTGTCGCGCGCCTTGGCGAGGTCGGGCTCGTGCCCGGCGATGCCGGCGAAGGCCGGCGGCCCTTCGGCCGCGCTGATGGCGAGCGCGAAGGCGTCTGCTGCGGCGGGATTGGTCGCGGTGTCGCGCGCCGCCGCGACTGCTTCGGCCGGTGCGCCGGCGAGGCCCTTGTTGAAATGCAGCGCCAGCCGCCAGTGCCGGCTGCCGGCGAACAGCGCGTCGACCAGCGACGCGCGCTTGTCGTCGGCGAGCAGCGCCTGCGGCATCCAGGTCGATTGATAGGCGTGCAGGAACCAGCCCGCCTCGTTGAGGTTGCCGCGCCAGAACACGTTGGTCGCCGAGGCGCCGGGCCGTTCGTCCGACAGGACCATCTGCGGCGCGTTCTGCTTCAGGAAGGCGGCGTCCCACAGCGCCGCCGCCGGCAGATGGATGAACATCGGCGGCTGCGGCAGCGTGTAGTCGCCGGCGCGGGCCTGCACCCAGTCGTAGAACGGCTTCCACGCCGCCGCCGCACGGTCCTGGTCGATGCCCTGGAAGACCATGGCGATCTCGAGCACGTTGCCGGGCCGGAAGACCGCCGTCTCGCCCCAGGTCGGGTTGAACAGGCTCTCGCGATAGAAGGCGACGAAGCGCTCGATCAGCCGGCGGTAGGCCGCATCCGAATTGGCCTTGATGGCGGCGAAGGCGGCGCCGAACAGTTGCGGCAGCTCATGCGTCTTGAGCGTGACGCGCGTGATCGCGCCGAAGCTGCCGCCGCCCCCGCCCTTCAGCGCCCAGAACAGGTCCGGGTTGGTGCAGGCATTGGCGATGCGGGTCTCGCCGTCCGCGGTCACCACCTCCGCCTCCAGCAGGCTCGCGGCGGCCAGCCCGTAGCGCTTGGAGAAGCTGCCGAAGCCGCCGCTCTGTATCAGACCGGCGACTCCGACGGTCATGCAGCCGCCGCCCTGGACATAGCGGCCGGCCTTGGTGACGGCAGCATAGGCATGCAGCCACACCACGCCGGCGCCCAGCGACACCGCCTCGAGCGGCGCGCTGCTGCAGCCCCGCGGCACGAAACCGTCATGCAGCTCGATGCGATCCATCGGCCGCGTCCAGACCAGCAGCGAATCGGGCGCGTTGGACGTGCCCTGGTAGGAATGCCCGCCGCCCTTCACCGCGATGCGCAGGCGATGGGCCTTGGCGAACGTCACCGCCGCCGCCACGTCGTGGGCGTTGCGCGCGGGCACGGCATAGGCGCTGGGCGATGAGATCCAGGCGCCGGCCCAGCCGCTGGTCTGGGTCAACGCCGGGCTGTCGCCGATCGCCCATGGGTTCTTGAGGTCGCGAAAGACCGCGGCGCACTCTTCCGGCGACGTGCGGCAGGCCTCGACCGGCGACTTCACGGCGATCAGCCGGCCGCCGACCTGGGTGTCCAGCGCCTTCCATTGCTCGGTGGTCGGCCAGCCAGCCTCCCCCGGCCGGACCCGACGATAGGGCTGGGCGTGAGCGACCGTCGAGATCATCGGCAGCGCTCCGGCGAGCTTGATCAGGGTGCGTCTCTGCACGGCGAGCTCCATCGGTGGACGCTGCCGGTTCTACGGGTCGAGCCCTTGATCCTGTGGCGAAATGTGACGACCGGCGCGGCCTGTGGGACGACCGGCGAGCCCCCGGGGACGAACGGTCGGACGGGCGGTCAGTTCTTTTTCTGCGCCTTGCCCTCGTAGCGGCGGGTCCATTCGGCGAGGATGCGGCCGCGATTGGCCGAGGCCCAGGCGAAGTCGTTCGTGATCATCGATTCGGCCACGCCCGCCGGATAGCCGGGGATGGTGCTGGCGATGCCCGGCATCGCGACCTGGCTGACGAAGGTGGCATAGAGCTCGTTCGCCTTGCGGGACGCCGCGAAGTCCATCAGCCGCTGCGCCGCCGCGAGGTTCCTAGTCCCGCGCAGGATCGCCGCGGTGTCCATTTCCCAGCCGCCGCCCTCCTTCATCAGCAGGCCCTCGACCGGCGCGCCTTTGGCGCGCGCATCGGCGGCCGAGATCTCGGCCGAGATGCCGAGCGGGAACTCGCCCGACGCCGCCATCTTGCAGGGCTGCGAGCCGGAATGGACGTAGAAGGCGATGTTGTCGTGCAGCCGGTCCATGAAGGCCCACGCCTTTTCCTCGCCGAACATCTGGATCCAGGCCGAGACATGGAAGTAGCCGGTCCCCGACGACGCCGGATGCGGCATGGTGATCTTGCCCTTGAGCTTCGGATCGAGCAGGTCGACCCAGGATTGCGGCTTCGGCAGGCCGAGCTTCTGCGCCTCGATCGTGTTGAAGCAGACCGCGGCCACCCAGCCCTCCATGCCGACATAGGAAGGTGGATCGGCCGGATCGCGGAACGACGGCTTCAGCGCCGCGAGCCCCTTGGGTGCGTAGGGCTCGAGCAGGCCGCGTTCCTTGAGCTGCATGGTCGAGGTGACGGCCAGTCCCCAGATCGCGTCGCCGCGCTGCGCATTTTGCTCGGCGAGAATCTTTGCCGTGACCACGCCGGTCGAATCGCGGATCCAGACGATCTCGATGTCGCGGTTCTCCGCCTCGACCGACTTCTTGAAGTCGGCGATGTTGGCGACCTCGAGCGTCGTATAGACCTGCAGGCGCGTGCGCTGCGCCGAGGCCGACGTGGCCACGAGAAGAGTGCCAGCGAGAATCAGGAACGCTGCGAGAAGCCACGATTTCATCGCGGCGTCATACCATATATACGGGCCCGTCCATGACGACGACCACCGCCCGCCCTTTGCCCTGGGCCCTGATCGCCGCCGCCTGCCTCGGCTCCTTCGCCGCAACGTCCAGCGGCACCACGCGCGCGCCGTTCCTGATCGAAATGAGCCGCGATCTCGAGGTCAGCGTCGCGCTGGTCGCCAATCTCGTCTCCTTCACTGCGACCTCGTGGGGCGTCGCCTCGGCCGCCGCCGGCACCTTGTCGGACCGCATCGGCCGGCGCGCGATGCTGGTCGGCGGGCTGCTCGCCCTGGCGGTGGCCATGGTCGGCCAGGCCTTCGCCGCCGATTTCTTCTGGGTGGCGGCCTGGGCGACGCTGGGCGGCGGCTGTGCCGGTACCTTCACCGGCGTGGTCTTCGCCGAGGTCTCGGCCCATGTCGAGAACAACCAGCGCGGCCGCGCGCTGGGCTGGGTGATGACCGGCCAGTCGCTCACCCTGGTCGTCGGCGTGCCGCTCGCCGCCTATGTCGGCTCGATGATCGGCTGGCGCGGCTGGAACATCTGCATGGGCGGGCTGGCGCTGGCCGGGTCGCTCAGCCTGCTGATGACCGTGGGCCGTTCCGGCACCGCCGGCCACGGCGCCCGCGCGCCGTCGATCGCCAAGGCTTTGTCGCGGCCGGTGATGGGCCTGCTGGCCATCAGCGTCGCCGAGCGCATCTGTTACGGCCTGGCGACGATCTACTTCGCCACCTTCCTGCAGGAGATCTATGGTCTGTCGCTAGCCGGCGTCGCCCTGCCGCTCGCCATCTTCGCCCTGGGCAACATCGCCGGCACCATCCTGGGCGGCCAGCTGGCCGACCGGATGCGCGATCGGCTGCGCACCTTCGCAATAGCCATGGCCTTGTCGGGCGCCGCCGCGCTGGCGCTGTTCCTGTGGCATCCCGCGGCCTGGATCTCGGTTGGGCTGGGCGTGATCTACAGCCTGATGAATGCCCTGGGCCGGCCGTCCTACATGGCGGCGCTGGCCAGCGTGCCCGAGGAAGTGCGCGGCACCGTGCTGGGGCTGAACGGCGCCTCGGCCAGCGTCGGCTGGGTCGGCGCCGCGGCGCTGGGCGCGCTGATGATCAGCACCATGGGGTTCGAGGGCTTCGGCCCGCTGGCCGCGCTGCTCGGCCTGCTGGGCGCCGCCGGGGCGATGATCAGCCGGCGGCACAGGAATTCTATTTAGGGTTGTTTTACACGGGAGTTTTCCCGTTTTACGGTCACCAGCATGTTCGATGGCCCGTTCACCTCGGAAACGGATGCGGCGGAACGGCTCGCCCGGGTGCGGCTGGCGCGCAGCCCGCGCATCGGCCCCGTCACCTTCCAGGAGGCGTTGCAGCACTTCGGCTCGGTGCGCCGCGCCTGCCGGGAACTGCCGCCGAAGATACCGGTCGCGGCCGAAGACGACCTGGCGCGGGAGGACCGCGCGCTCGCGCGCATCGGCGGCCGCTTCCTGGTGCTGGGCGACAGCGATTACCCCGCGGCGCTGGCGGCGCTGCCGGATGCGCCGCCGGTGCTGTCGGCAATCGGCGATACGGGGCTGCTGGCGCGGCCGATGCTGGCCATCGTCGGCGCGCGCGAGGCGTCGCTGGCCGGGCGCCGCTTCGCGGCGGATCTGGCGGCCACCCTGGGCCGGGCGGGCTTCGTGATCGTCTCGGGCCTGGCGCGCGGCATCGACACCGCGGCACATGAGGCCGCCCTGCCCACCGGCACCGTGGCCGTGCTGGCCGGCGGCATCGACCAGATCTATCCCCGCCAGAACGAGGGTCTGTACCGCGCCATCGCCGGCCGCGGGCTGCTGCTGGCCGAAAGCCCCTTCGGCACGCCGCCGATCGCCCGCTCCTTCCCGCGGCGCAACCGCATCGTCAGCGGCCTCAGCGCCGGGGTGATTGTGATCGAGGCCGCCGCACAATCCGGCTCCCTGATCACCGCCCAGCGCGCCTTGGACCAGGGGCGAGAAGTGTTCGTCGTCCCAGGCTCCCCGATGGACCCGCGCTATGCCGGATCGAATAACCTTATTCGTCAGGGGGCCATTTTGGCCCGCGATGCCAACGATATTATGGGTGTGTTCGGGAAGCCGCAGGCCGCCTGCCAACCGATTGAAAAATCACGGGAAGCCCCCCGCGACAGCACCACTGCAAAGGTGCTTCGGGCGCTCGGCTCGGTGCCCACTGCGGTTGACGAACTGGTACGCCGATGCCAAGTGTCCGCCGCCACCGTGGCGGAGGTCCTCACGGCCCTCGAACTGGAAGGCCGCCTGGAACGGCACCGGGGTAACAGCGTATCCCTGATCTAGATCAGTGAGATAGCTCCGGTTCTCAAGGTTTTACTGGAGCTAGTATCGACGATGGACGTTCTGGTCGTCGAATCGCCTGCCAAGGCCAAGACCATCGGAAAGTATCTCGGGCCCGGCTACACCGTGCTGGCCTCCTATGGCCATGTGCGCGACCTGCCACCCAAGGACGGCTCGGTCCGTCCGGACGAGGACTTCGCCATGGATTGGGAGGTCGATTCCTCCTCCCAGAAACGGCTGGATGCGATCGCCAAGGCGGTCAGCAAGGGCGGCAAGCTCTATCTCGCCACCGACCCGGATCGCGAGGGCGAGGCGATCTCCTGGCATGTCCGCGACGTGCTGGCCCGCAAGAAGGCGCTCGACGGCGTCGACGTGAAGCGGGTGACCTTCAACGCCATCACCAAGCAGTCGGTGCTGGATGCGGTCGCCCATCCGCGCAATTTGGACCAGCCGCTGATCGACGCCTACCTCGCCCGCCGCGCGCTGGACTACCTGGTGGGCTTCACCCTCTCGCCCGTGCTGTGGCGCAAGCTGCCGGGCAGCCGCTCGGCCGGCCGCGTGCAGTCGGTGGCGCTGCGCCTGATCTGCGAGCGCGAGGCCGAGATCGAGGTCTTCAAGAGCCGCGAGTACTGGACGGTCGACGCCCTCTTCGGCACCGCCAAGAAGCAGACCCTGAAGGCCCGCCTCACCCATCTCGACGGCCGCCGGCTCGACAAGTTCGATCTCGACACCCAGACCCGCGCGGAGCAGGCCAAGCGCGAGATCGAGCGCCGCGCCTTCGCGGTGTCGTCGATCGACCGCCGCCAGGTGCGGCGCAACCCGCCGCCGCCCTTCATCACCTCGACGCTGCAGCAGGAGGCCTCGCGCAAGCTCGGCCTCGGCGCCGCGACGGCGATGCGCATCGCCCAGCGCCTGTACGAAGGCGTCGATATCGGCGGCGAGACGGTCGGCCTGATCACCTACATGCGCACCGACGGCGTGCAGCTCGCGCCCGAGGCGGTCGGCCAGACCCGTCGCCTGATCGAGACCAAGTACGGCCAGAGCTACGTGCCGGCCCAGCCGCGCGTCTACACGTCGAAGGCCAAGAACGCCCAGGAAGCGCACGAGGCGATCCGCCCGACCGACCTGTTCCGCACGCCGCAGGACGTCGCCCAGTACCTCGACAAGGACCAGCGCGGTCTCTACGAGCTGATCTGGAAGCGCACGGTGGCGAGCCAGATGGAATCGGCCGTGCTCGACCAGGTCACGGTCGACATCGCCAGTGCCGACAAGACCGTTCAGCTGCGCGCGACAGGCTCGGTCGTGAAGTTCAACGGCTTCCTGACGCTGTACGACGAGGGCCGCGACGACGAGGCCGACGAAGAGAACGGCTCGATCTTGCCCGACGTCGCCGAAGGCGAAGGGCTGGAACGCCGCGAGGTCATCCCCGAGCAGCACTTCACCGAGCCGCCGCCGCGCTATTCGGAGGCGAGCCTGGTGAAGAAGCTGGAGGAGCTCGGCATCGGCCGGCCCTCGACCTACGCCTCGATCATTGAAGTCCTGCAGCGCCGTAACTATGTCAGGCTCGACCGCAAGCGCTTCATTCCCGAAGACCGCGGCCGCATCGTGACGGCCTTCCTGCAGACCTATTTCCCCCGCTACGTCGAATACAACTTCACCGCCCATCTCGAAGAAGAGCTGGACGACATCTCCGACGGCAAGATCGACTGGCGCCAGGTGCTGCGCGAATTCTGGGGCGCCTTTTCCTCCGCCGTCGGCGAGACCAAGAACCTTCGCGTCAGCGAGGTGCTGGACAAGCTCGACGAGGAGCTGGGGCCGCATTTCTTCCCGGCCAACGACAACGGGGGCCAAGGGGGCGGCAAGAGCCCGCGCGACTGCCCGGCCTGCGGCAACGGCCGGCTCGGCCTGAAGCTCGGCCGGTTCGGCGCCTTCATCGGCTGCTCGAACTATCCTGAGTGCAAGTTCACGCGGAAGCTCGCGGTCGTCGATCCCGAGAAGGACGCGGCATCCGGCGCCAACCTCAACGAGCCGAAGGTGCTGGGCATCGACCCGGAGACCGGCAAGCAGGTGACGCTGCGCAACGGCCCCTACGGCCTCTACATCCAGCTCGGCGAGCCCGAGGGCAAGGACAAGCCCAAACGCGCTTCTCTGCTCAAGGGCATGACGCCCGACGAGCTCACGCTCGAGAAGGCGCTGGCCATCCTGGCGCTGCCGCGCGAGCTGGGGCCGCATCCCGAGGACGGCGAGCCTGTATTGGCCGGCGTCGGCCGCTTCGGCCCCTACGTCCGGCACGGCAGCAAGTACAAGTCGATCCCGGCCGACGAAAGCGTGCTGGAGATCGGCATGAACCGCGCGATCGCGCTGCTGGCGGAGGCCAAGGTCTCGGGCCGCGGCCGCGCCGCCAAGCCGCTCCGCACGGTCGGCGCCCATCCGGGCGACGAGGCGCCGATCGAGCTCTACGAAGGCCGCTACGGCATGTATGTGAAGCACGGCGGCATCAACGCCACCGTGCCGCGCGACCTCAAGCCCGAGGAGCTGACCGTCGAGCAGGCGGTGTCGCTATTGGCCGAGCGCGCCGCAAAATCCAGCCAGGGGGGTGGCGGCAAGAAGCCCAAGGCGGTGCGTGCCAAGAAGCCGCCGGCTGCGGCCAACGATCCGGGCGATGTCGCCTCCAAGAAGAAGACCGCAACGAAGAAGAAGGCGGCCAAGCCCAAGGGCAAGGCCAAGAGCGAGACTCCGCCGCGCACCGGAACCGATGGCTAAAGGCCGGGTCCCGACCCGCGACGAGCTGCTCGTATTCATCAAGGAAAGCGCCACGCCCGTGGGCAAGCGCGAGATCGCGCGCGCCTGGGGATTGAAGGGCGACCAGCGCATCGAGCTGAAGCAGCTTCTGCGCGACCTGCGGGACAACGGCGACATCGCCGCCGACCGCGCCAAGACATTCAAGGATCCCAAAGCACTGACTGACATCACCGTATTGGAAATCGTGCGCGTCGACGACGACGGCCATCTGCTGGCCGTGCCGCGCCGCCACGACGAAGAAACCGATGGCCCCGTGCCGCGCATCGAGATCGATCCGCACGGCACGCGAGGCTCCGTGGCCCCGGCCGTCGGCGACCGCGTGCTGGCCTCGCTGAAGCGCCGCGGCAAGGACACCTACCAGGCCAAGATCATCCGCCGCCTCGGCAGCGGCCCCAAGAAGATCCTCGGCCTGTACGAGGAACAGGGCGGCCTGGGCCGCGTCACGCCGACCGACCGCAAGCTCAGGCGCGAGTTCGACGTCCGCCCGGCCGATCGCAACGAGGCGCGACCCGGCGACATCGTCTGGATCGAGGAGGCCGGCGGGCATCTCTCCCGCCACGCCAAGGTGATCGAGCGCATCGGTCCGATGAGCGACCCGCGCACCATCAGCCTGATCTCGATCGCCGCCAACGACATCCCGGTCGAGTTCCCCGAAGCCGCCGCGCGCGAGGCCGAGCACGCCAAGGCGGCACCACTGGGCGACCGGCTCGACCTTCGCCAGGTGCCGCTGGTCACCATCGACGGCGAGGACGCGCGCGACTTCGACGACGCAGTCTTCGCCGAGCCCGATCCGGAGCATCCCGGCGGCTGGCGGCTGCTGGTCGCGATCGCCGACGTCGCCTGGTACGTGCGGCCCGACAAGCCGCTCGACCGGGCCGCCTACCGCCGCGGCACCTCGGTCTATTTCCCCGACCGGGTGGTGCCGATGCTGCCCGAGCAGCTCTCCAACCACTGGTGCTCGCTGGTGCCCAGGCAGGACCGGCCGGTGCTGGTGGCGGAGATGTGGATCGATGCTGACGGGCATCTCAAGAAGCATCGCTTCCACCGCGCCATGATGCGCTCGGCGGCGCGGCTCACTTATACGCGGGTGCAGCGCGCGATGGACGGGCATCCCGACGAGGAGACCGCCGGCCTGCTCGAGCCGGTGATCAAGCCGCTCTACGGCGCCTTCAAGGTGCTGCTGGCGGCGCGCGAGAAGCGTGGCGCCCTCGACCTCGACCTGCCCGAGCGGCTGGTCCGCCTGGGCGACGATGGCCGTATCGCGGAGATCGGCGTGCGCGAGCGCCTCGACAGCCACAAGCTGATCGAGGAGTTCATGGTGCTGGCCAACGTCGCGGCGGCGCAGGCGCTGGAGCACCGCCACAGCCCGTGCCTCTACCGCGTCCACGACCAGCCCGACGCGGCCAAGCTCGAGTCGCTGCGCGAGTTCCTCGGCACGCTCGGCATCGCCATCCCGGTCGGCCAGCGGCTGCGGCCGGCCGACCTCAACCGGGTGCTGCATGCCATCGAAGGCAAGCCGGTGGCGCGGCTGGTCAACGAGACCATCCTGCGCAGCCAGAGCCAGGCGGTGTACAGCCCCAACAATCTCGGGCACTTCGGCCTGGCGCTGGGCCGCTACGCCCATTTCACCTCGCCGATCCGCCGCTACCCCGACCTGATCGTCCACCGCGCCCTGATACAGGCCTTCGGGCTGGGCGACGGCGGCCTGCCGGACGCCGACAAGGGCCGGTTCGAGGAGTTCGGCGAGCATCTCTCCATGTGCGAGCGGCGCGCCGTGATGGCCGAACGCGGCGCCCTGGATCGTTATGTCGCGGCGTATATGGCGGCCCATGTCGGCGCGACCTTCGCCGGCCGGGTGACCTCGGTGACGCGCTTCGGCCTGTTCGTGGCGCTCGACGGTACGGGCGCAGACGGACTGATTCCCGTGCGCAGCCTCGGCCAGGAATTCTTCCGCCACGACGAGGGCCGGCAAATGTTGGTCGGCGAACGGACCGGCGAGAGCTTCGGGCTCGGCGACAAGGTCCGCGTGCGGCTGGACGAGGCCGACACCGCCACCGGCGGCCTGCTGTTCGACCTGATCGAGGTGGTCGAGCGGGTCGAGCGCGTCGCCGTTCCGCGCGGCAAGAAGGACCGTTTGCCAGAACGCCGCGGGGCGCGTCGCCCTGTCGCGCGCGCCAAGGGCCGTCAGGACAAGCGGTCGCGGGGACGCCGCTAGCGCCGTTCATCATCTTGGCGGCATGTCATCGGCCGCGTACGCCCCCGTCGATCTGTGGACCGCCATGCGTCGCGGCTGGCGCGGCCGTTGCCCGCGCTGCAACGCGGGGCCGCTGTTCGGCGGCTTCCTCAAGATGCGCAGCCACTGCCCGACCTGCGACCTCGTGCTCGAGCCGTACCGCGCCGACGACGCGCCGGCCTATTTCACGATCTTCGCGGTCGGTCACATTATTGTCCCGCTGGTGCTGGTATTGGAGCGCTACGGCAACCAGCCACCGCTGTGGTTCCATGCCGTTTTGTGGTTGCCGCTATCCGTTGTGATCGCGCTGATCCTGCTACCGCGCATCAAGGGGGCGGTGATCGCGCTCCTCTGGTCGCATCGAATCGCGGCGCCTAAATCGTCGCCTGACGGTCTGGACCTTTCTCCCTGACCCCCGGCTGGCTGCCCGATGACTGGTTGTGCTACTGTCGTCCAGAGCGTGGGGTGTCATAGGTGCCGGTAATCCGTCTTCTGAGAGTCGCGTTGTCGCCCGCGATGGCGGCATTGCTCGCGGCTGCGCTGGTCGCTTCCTGCGAGCCGACCAGCGACGCCGCGCCCGTTTCCACCCGCAATCCGGCCACCGCAGCCGATGTCAGCGTCGAGCGGGTGGTGCTGCAGGCCTACCGGGCGATCGGTGACCGGCATCTCAACGAACCCGACTTTCGCAAGATGGCGCAGGAGACCTACAAGGGCTTCGCCAGCGCCGATCCCACCCTGTCGCTGCAGGCCGGCGACCGCGCCTTCACCCTGGTGCGCGACGGCCACCAGGTGATCGCCCGGCCGACGCCGGGCGACCCGACCGACGGCCGCGCCTGGGGCGGCATGCTGGCCGAGCTGTTCGCCGCCTCGATCGACGCCTCGCCGGTGCTGCAGCAGGCCGAGCGCGGCACCCTGATCAAGGGCGCGATGGCCGCCACCACCAAGCAGCTCGACAAGAACAGCCGCTACGCCGACCCCGACGAGGCCAAGGACAACCGCTTCCAGCGCGACGGCGGCGGCGGCATCGGCATCACGGTCGAGCGCACCGACGACAAGAAGATCGTCATCCGCGCCGTGCAGGACGGCTCGCCCGCCTTCAAGGGCGGTGTGCAGCCGGGCGACCAGATCGTCGCCGTCGATGGCGATTCGATGATCGAGAAGACGCTGGGCGACGTCGTGCACAAGCTGCGCGGCAGCGTCGGCCAACCGGTCACCCTCACGGTGCTGCGCGGCGAGGGCCACGAGATAGCCATCGAGATGCGGCGCAGCCGCATCATCCCGACCACGGTGACCTACGAGCGGGTCGGCAACACCGCGCTGATCCATCTCACCGGCTTCAACAGCGCCACCACCGACCAGCTGACCCGCGCGCTCGACCGCGCCCGCCACGAGCTGGGCCGCGATCTGCAGGGCATCATCCTGGACATGCGCTCGAACCGCGGCGGCCTGCTCGACCAGGCGCAGTCGGTGGCCGAGGTGTTCATCGGCGACGGCGTGATCTTCTCGACCCAGGGCCGCCATCCCGACAGCCAGCGCACCTACCGCAGCGGCAGCCGCAAGACGGCGGAGCTGCCGGTCGTGGTGCTGGTCAACGGCAACTCGGCCTCGGCGGCGGAGATCGTCGCCGCCGCGCTGCAGGACCGCGGCCGCGCCGCCGTGGTCGGCACCACCAGCTACGGCAAGGGCACCGTGCAGACCGTGATCCGCCTGCCCAACGAGGGCGAGCTGATCCTGACCTGGTCGCGGCTGGTCGCGCCCTCCGGCTACAGCTGGAACGAGCAGGGCGTGATGCCCAACATCTGCACCGCCAAGGTCGGCGACATCGCCGCGCTGGCGCCCGCCTCGGTCGATTCCAACAAGGCGCTGCTGCAGCGCTGGCACGCCGAGCGCAACCCGAGCCACGACGAGGTCGCGAACCTGCGCAAGATCTGCCCGCCGGGCGAGGAATCGCCGCAGCGCGACGTCGACATCGCCGCCCGGCTGCTCAAGGACCCGGCCCTCTATGCGCACGCCGTGCGCACGGGCTCGATCGACCAGGCCTCGGCGCCGCAGTAGCAACGGCTATAGCGACAGCCGCCTGACGAGCTCCAATGTCAGGCGACGGACGGTCGGCTCGAGGGGCTCGCTGCCAGCGTCGACAATCAGGTCGTTGAACGGCTGCCGGCCGTAGCCCTGTCCGATCATCTCCTTTATCCGTGTGCGCTCGTCGGCGCTAAAGCGCCGCCCCCGACCGACGGCGACGATCTGCTCGTACGAGCCGACCAGCCCGATGAAGGACGTGTCCACGCCGGCGCGCGCCAGCCGCCGGCGGTAGAAGATCCAGTTCACGCACCTGACCGGATAGGCGACGACGGCCAGCCGATGACTGTCCAGCGACGACCGGATGGCGTCGATGATCGCATGGCTCGTGCGCAAGCTCGACGCGTACCAGGGCCGGTCCGGGTCCGAGAAGTCGTCGCCATCGATGAAGGCGACGTCCGGGGCAGTCGCGAGCGACCGCCCCAGGGTCGTCTTGCCGACCCCGACCGGGCCGTTCAGGAAGACCGCGTGCCGGCGCATGGCCGACAGCCTAGCACCGGGGCCGCGGACCGGCATTCCGGACGCTTGACAGGGCGCCGCCGGTGACTAAGTTGCCCGCCTTCCAGAGGACCAGACCATGGCCAAGCCGACCTCGATCCTGATCAAGATGGTGTCCAGCGCCGACACCGGCTTCTACTACGTGACCAAGAAGAATCCGCGCACCAAGACCGAAAAGCTCGAGCTCAAGAAGTACGACCCGGTCGCGCGCAAGCACGTGGTGTTCAAGGAATCCAAGATGAAGTAACCGGTCGCGTTACCGGTTTCGGACATCGATCAAAGCCGCCCTTCCGGGCGGCTTTTTCGTGGGCTACCCTCTGGCCATCCTAAAACCGGAGGAAAGAGAACCATGAGCGCCCAACTTTCGCGCGACGACTGGAAGGGTCGTGTCGGCGGCCTCAGCTACCGCAACCAGGCCTTCATCGGCGGCAAGTTCACGCCCTCCCTCACCGGCAAGACGTTCGACTGCGTCAACCCGGCGACCGGCCAGGTGCTGACCCAGGTCGCCGCCTGCGAGCAGGCCGACGTCGACGCCGCGGTGAAGGCCGCGCGCGCGGCATTCGACAAGGGCACCTGGGCCAACATGCCGCCGGCCAACCGCAAGCGCATCATGCTGAAGCTCGCCGAGCTGATGATGAAGAACCGCGACGAGCTCGCGCTGCTCGAGACGCTCGATATGGGCAAGCCGATCGCCTACTCGACGCGCGTCGACATCCCGGGCTCGGCCAACACCGTGCAGTGGTTCGGCGAGGCGATCGACAAGATCTACGACGAGGTCGCGCCGACTCCCGGCAACGTCGTCGCCATGATCACCCGCGAGCCCGCCGGCGTGGTCGCCGCCGTGGTGCCGTGGAACTTCCCGCTGCTGATGGCGTGCTGGAAGATCAGCCCGGCGCTCGCCGCCGGCAACTCGGTGATCCTGAAGCCCGCCGAGCAGTCGCCGCTCACCGCCATTCGCCTCGCCGAGCTCGCGGCCGAGGCCGGCATCCCCGAGGGCGTGTTCAACGTGCTGCCGGGCTTCGGCGAGACCGCGGGCCAGGCGCTCGGCCGCCATATGGATGTCGATGTGCTCGCCTTCACCGGCTCGACCGAGGTCGGCAAGTACTTCCTGAAGTACTCCGGCGAATCGAACATGAAGCAGGTCTGGCTGGAGTGCGGCGGCAAGTCGCCCAACATCGTGCTGGGCGACGCGCCCAACCTCGATGTCGCAGCCCAGCGCACCGCCTTCGGCATCTGGTTCAACCAGGGCGAGGTCTGCACCGCCGGCTCGCGCCTGATCGTCGAGGACTCGATCAAGGACAAGTTCCTCGAGAAGGTCATGGCGATCGGCCAGAAGATGATGCCGGGCGATCCGCTCGACCCCAAGACCCAGATGGGCGCGATGGTCGACGACGTCCAGACCAGGCGCGTGATGGGCTACATCGATGCCGGCCAGAAGGAAGGCGCCAAGCTCGCGATGGGCGGCAAGCAGGTCCATATCGACAACGCCGGCTCGTTCATCGAGCCGACGGTGTTCGACAACGTGAACAACCGCATGAAGATCGCCCAGGAGGAGATCTTCGGGCCGGTCCTGTCGGTGATCCCGGTCAAGGATCCCGAGCAGGCGCTGACCGTGGCCAACGACACGATCTACGGCCTCGCCTCGGCGATCTTCACCGCCGACATCAACAAGGCGTTCAAGTTCGCCAAGGGCCTGCGCGCCGGCTCGGTGTGGGTCAACACCTACGACGGCGGCGACATCACCACGCCGTTCGGCGGCTACAAGCAGTCGGGCATCGGCCGCGACAAGTCGCTGCACGCCTTCGACAAGTTCACCCAGGTCAAGACGACCTGGATCCAGCTCGGATGAGGCATCACGTCCCGGTGTAGTGGACGTACTCGAGCTTGAGACCGTCGGGGTCGGCGAAGAAAACGGCGTAGTAGCCGGCCCCGTATTGCTGATACTCCGCCGGCGCGTCGAGGATTGTCACGCCGGCGGCGACCAAGCGGTCATGCAGACGGTCGACATCCTGGCGGCTATCGGCGTTCCACGCGAAATGATGCAAGCCGACCGTGTAGCGGTCGTGCTCGCGCGGCCGCTCGGCGGGACGGATGGCGATGCCTGCCACGCCGTCGGGCAAGGGGAGGTCCCAGACGACGATCCGGCCGGTGTCCTTGACGCGGCGATAGCCGAGGAAGCCCAGCACCAGCTCGTAGAACGGCTTCGACCGTGCGAGATCGCTAACCGTGAGGTCGAGGTGGTGCATCTGGCCCCGCATGTCATCGCTCCGGCGGCAGGAAACAGGGGAACTCGTCGACGTATCGGAAGTAGCGCGCGAGATGGCGGTCCGATGCCGTCAGCAGGCCGCGCCGGAAGCGGATGGTGCTGAGCACCGGCGCGTCCTCGGCGTTCAGGCGGTCGACCATGGCCACCACCTCGGGCAGTCGCTGGGCCTCGCCCTTGGGCACGCCGACGACGAAGAAGCCGCGCGAGCGGCCGGGCTCGATCGGCGCGCCGGTGAAGAGCTGGAACATCTCCTGGCCGGAGAACCGCAGATGCTGGGCGAAGGTGTTGGTGCCGGTGATGCGCCCGTGCTGCAGGTGGAACGGGCTCTCGACCCGGAACTCGATGCCGCCGGCCTCGACCGTGATCTCGTCTGGCATCGAATTCACCGGCAGGCCGTGCAGGGTGCGCAGGTGCTGGAAGTCGACGCCGTTCGACACGGCGATCCAGGTGTCCCACGGCCGCTCGCCGCGTGCCTGCGCCGCATGCTCGATGGTCTCGGGCTCGGCGCCGGGAATGCGCGGCGCGCCGAAGTCGGGGGTTTCGCCGTTGAAGGCCCAAACCAGACCCCATTTCTCCTCGGCGGGATAGCTGAAGATGCGCGCCGCCGCCGGGATCTTGTCGCCCGTCGGGATGTCGGCGCAGGCACCCGTGCCGTCGAACGACCAGTGGTGATAGGCACAGCGCAGCCGGCCATCGACCACCTGCCCGACCGACAGGTCGGCGCCGAGATGCGGGCACCAGGCGCTCTGCACCACCGGCTGGCCCGCAGCATCGCGCCAGGCGACGACCCGCGTACCCAGGAAATCGCGGCCGATCGCAGTGCCCGCCGTGAGCTCGGCCGACAGGCAGAGCGGATACCAGGAGCGGTGGAAACCCGCCTCGGTGAGGGTGTTATGCTGTTTGGCCAGTTGTGTCCTGGACGTCACGACTCCCATGGTGTCCTCCGTCGCGATTTGGTACTATAAAGTACCGCATGAGTCAGTTGTGGTACCAATAGGTACCACAGTCAAGAGGCCAGATGCCCGCCACCACCCGGAAAGCGCCCCTCCCCGCCGACCATCCTGCGCCGATCGACGCCCTGCCGCCGCGCCGCCGCGCCATCCTGATCGCTGCGGTCGGCGTGCTGATGGAGAAGGGTTATGCCCGCGCCAGCACGCTCGAGATCGCGACCCGCGCCCGCGTCTCCAAGCGCGAGCTCTATGCCGAGTTCGGCAGCAAGCGCGGCATCCTCGAAGCGCTGATCGATTCAGCCTCGACCGAGATGCTGGTGCCGCTGGCGCCGGCCGAGATCGGCGACCGCCACGCGCTCGCGTCGGCCCTCACCGTCTACGGCGCCGCCGCGCTGTCGACGCTCAGCAATCCCTACGTGCTCGCGATGTATCGCCTCGCCATCGCCGAGGCGCCGGGCAACACCGAGCTGGGCGAGATCCTCGACGCCAGCGGCCGCGAGCCCAACCGTCGCGCCCTGGTCGAGCTGATGCGCCGCGGCCAGGCGGCGGGCTTTGTCGGCGCCGGCGATCCCGGCCTCATCGCGCGCGAGTTCTTCGCGCTGCTGATCGGCGACCTGATGCTCTGGCTGCTGGTCGGCGTCGCCGAGCCGCCGTCCGATCAGGAGATCAGGGCGCGCGCCGAGCGCGCCACCGCCGCGCTGCTGACGCTGCATCCGGTTTGACGGCCTACCAGACGTAGCGTAGCCCGGCGCTCAGCACGTGGCTGGTGTTGCCGCCGGCGAGGTCGCCGTCGTAACGGAGATGGATGTTGGTGCGCTCGGCCACGGCGGTGTTGGCGCCGAGCCCGAGCAGGACGCCGTCGCGCGGCGCGATCGCGCCCTGCGTGGTTAAGCCCACGGTCGGCGCGCCGGCGAACGATGCGCTGACCGGGCGCGTGAGGTCGGCGAACTCGTGGCTCCAGCCGAGACGCAGGACCATGTTCAGCTTCTCGCGCCACGGCGCGTCGATGCCGGCGCCGAGCTGCGTACCCAGCACCGTGCGCAACGACTGGGTGGTCTGCGCCGCCACCGTGAGATTGAGCGAATCGGCGCCGGTCTCCGTGAAGCCGTTCTGGGTCGAGGTCGAGGCCTGCAGCCGCGCGAACGGCGTCACGATGCCGCCGAAGCCCGGCGCCACCGGGATCTTGTAGCCGGCCTTGAGTTGGCCGATGAAGATGTTGGCCGTGGTGTAGCCCTGCGCCGTGCGATAGGGCAGGCCGGGAATGACCAGCGGCCGCGTCATGCGGTTGTCGCTGTGACCGTAGCCGGCCAGCCCATCGAGATAGAAGGCGTCGGCGAGATACTCGCCGTAGAGCGCGAACTGCAGCGTGTTGGAGGTGCCGTAGCCGGGCTGGCCGACCGAGTCGCCCGGCAACTCCTAGCCGAACCAATCTACTGCAGTGCAGGGATTGTGAAGAAATGCAAAGTGCAGATCAACTGCTAGCGCAACCTGCGATTGTCAAAGGCATGCGCCGTCGAAGCCCTTGGCCGGCAGGCCGAGATAGCCGATCAGTGTCGGCGCGATGTCGACCAGGCTGCTCGGCTGCTGCCGCACCCCGACGCTACGGCCGTCGTTGACCATCAGGAACGGCCGCGTCTCGTCGGGCCCCCACCCGCCGTGCTGGCCGCTGCCGACCGGCACCGGCTTGCCCTCGGACACCACCCAGCGCTTGCCAGGAACGCCGTGCCGGTTGGCCTCCGGCTTTCGCGCCATGTTGACGGCGGCGACCACGCCCCCGTCCGCCGCAAACCCGAATTTCGCGAGCGCGTCGCCGGCCACGACGCCATCCGACCACGGCTCGCCGCGCATGGCGTCGAGCACACCCGTCAGCGCGGCGCGCCCGCGCGCGGTGGCGTAGAGCAGCGCCGCCGTCCCCTGCCCGGCCACCGCGACGTCGCCCGCCTGGAGCTGCTTCCACAGGCCGCGCTCGGCGAGCCAGTCCTCGATACTGACAGCCGCGCCGATCGTCTCCTGGCCGTGATCGGAGCCGACCAGCAACAGGATCTCCTCGCCCGCCGCGCGCAACCCCTCGACCGTGCGCACGACCTCGGTGACGCAGCGCTCAGCGCCGGCCAGCGCCTCCTCATGCGCCGGCGAGCCGAGCGGCACGCCATGCAGGGTGTGATCGGGATCGCAGATCCACATCAGCGCGACCGCCGGCTTGCGATCTTCGAGCACCTCGCGACAGAAGCGCCCGGTCATCGCCCAGTCGCCGGCCGCATCGTGCGTGACCGGCAGCGCCTCCAGCAACTGGCCGCCGGGCGCGTGGCTGCCGCTGCGGTGATAGACGAAGCCGTGCGCATCGGGATCGAGGAAGAAAGCGGCACCCGGCGAAACGTTGGAGAAGGCGATGAAGCCGCCGTCGTCGGCCACGCGCTCCGACAGCGCCGGCACCAGCAGGGTGCGGCCGTTGGCCCGCCGCATGTGCTCGCGGAAATCCGGCGCACCGACATCGCGTATGACGATCTTGCCGTTCTCGAACAGCCCCATGCGATTGCCGTGCAGGCCATGGCGCGCCGGATGGCAACCGGTGGTCACCGAGGCCGCCGAGGCGCGCGTGACCGACGGGAACACCGCGGCGTGCGCGTCGCACCACAGGCTCTTGGCCCGCAACGCGTGCAGCACCGGAGTTCGCTCGGGCGTGATCCAGTTGCGCCCCAACCCATCGCAGCACACGAACACCGCCCTGCGAGACATGCACCATTCTCCCTTGCGCCAGCCGACCGATGGTAGTCGACTTCCCTCAATATCCCAGGAGGAAACGATGCAGTTCGGATATTTCACGATGCCATCGCACCCGCCCGAGCGGCCGCTCAAGGCCGGCCACGACTGGGACCTCCAGGTGATCCGCTGGCTGGACGAGCTGGGTTTCGCCGAATGCTGGATCGGCGAGCACCACACTGCACCGTGGGAGCCGCACCCCTCGCCCGACCTGCTGGTCGCGCAGGCGCTGATGCAGACCAAGAACATCCGCCTCGGCCCCGGCGGCTTCCTGCTGCCCTACCACCATCCGGCCGAGCTCGCGAACCGCGTCGCCATGCTCGACCACATGTCGGGTGGCCGGCTCAATTTCGGCGTCGCCGCCTCGGGACTGCCGAGCGACTGGGCGATGTTCAACGTCGACGGCATGTCGGGCGTCAACCGCGACATGACCCGCGAGGCGCTGGAGATCATCCTGAAGCTGTGGGAGTCGAAGGAGCCGTTCGACTACAAGGGCAAGTTCTGGAACGTCAGCCACCCGCCCGAGATGTTCGGCGTGCTGCGCCATCACATCAAGCCGCTGCAGAGCCCGCATCCGCCGATCGGCGTCGCCGGCCTCTCGAAGGGCTCCGATACCCTGAAGCTCGCGGGCGAGAAGGGCTTCCTGCCGATGAGCCTCAACCTCAACCCGGCCTATGTCGGCAGCCACTGGGAGGCGGTCGAGATCGGCGCCGCCAAGGCCGGCCGCACGCCCGACCGGGGCGAGTGGCGCATGGTGCGCGAGGTCTTCGTCGCCGATACCGACGCGGAGGCGATGAAGCTCTCGGCCGGCTCCTACATGGGCCGCATGATGCGCGAGTACTTCCTGCCGCTGCTCGGCAACTTCGGCTTCCTCGAGTACCTCAAGCACGACCAGAGCGTGCCCGACTCGGACGTGACGCCGGATTACTGCGCCCGGCACAACTGGATCATCGGCTCCCCGAAGACGGTGATCGAGAAGATCGAGACGATCTACGACGAGGTCGGCGGCTTCGGGCAGCTCCTGGTGTTCGGCTTCGACTATGCCGACAACCCGCAGGCCTGGCGCCATTCGCTCGAGCTGATCGCCAAGGAGGTGATGCCCAAGGTGCAGCACCTCAAGCCCAAGGCTGCGAAGAAGCTGGCGGCGGAGTAGTCTTGCCGGCCCGCGGTTCCGGAAGAGTCAGGCCTGCGGCCAGCGCGCCTGCCGCTTCGACAGCACCGCCGCGGCGGCGAAGCCGGCGGCGGCCACCAGCATGATCGCCGCCAGACCCCACAGCACCGGCGTATAGTTGCCGAAGGCGCTCCAGGCGAAGGCGCCCAGCAAGGGACCCGCGGCGCGCATGATGTTGGTCGGCATGGTGAGCGCGCCCGACACGACGCCGTAGCCTTCGGGCCCAATGAACTCCGGCACCGCCATGCCGCGCAGGATGGTCACCAGCCCGTTGGCGACGCCATAGACGATGGCGAACAGGATCAGGCCATAGACGTCGCTGATGCCGGCCGCCAGCATCGCCATCGAGACCGGGAAGGCGAAGTAGATGCCGGTGCCGAGCTGGATGGTGCTGATCCGGTTCTGCGCCGCCATCAGGAGCACGCGGCCGACCACCTGCATCGGCCCGATCAGGGCGATGATCGCCATCACCACGCCGATCTCGACGTTGCGTTCGGCGAGCAGCGGAATCAGATGGAAGCTCATCGCCGAGAAAGCGAGCCCGTAGCCCGCGAAGGCTACCACCAGCCCCCAGAAGGCCGGCACGCGCACCGCGGTCGCGAGCGGCCCGCGCTTCTTGCCCGTGCTTTCGGGCGAGGGCGCCGGCTTGGCGATCGGCACCGCCTCCTCCTTCGGACCAGGCACGAACAGCCAATGGATCAGCACGGCGACGCCGACCAGGATCGCCGCCAGCACGACCAGCGCCGGCCGCCAGTCGATGCGCTCGATCAGGAGCTGTGTGAACGGAATGCCGAAGGTGCTGGCGAGACCGCCGAAGAAGGTCATCACCAGGATCGCTTGCCGGTAGCGCGGGCCGTAAACGCGGGTGATCACCGCGAAGGCCGGCTCGTAGAGCGTCACCGACTGGCAGGCGCCGAGCCCGATCCAGATGACGTAGAACATCGCGAGCGAGTCGACCTGCGACCAGGCGAACATCAATACCGCCGCGAGCAGCGAGCCGCCGGTCATCAGCAGCCGGCCATGGCCGCGATCGATCCAGGCGCCGACCGGGATCGAGCACAGGCCGGCCACCAGCAGACCCGACGACAGGGCGCCGAACAGCTCGTTGCGCGACCAGCCGAGCTCCTTCTCCATCGGCACCACGAACAGCGGGAAGGTGTAGTAGACCAGCCCCCAGGTGATGAGCTGGCCGAGCGACAGCACCCACAGGATGGTCGACGGGCGCTTTCGCCACGGGCCGTTGCGAGAAGCGCCGGCCGTCGCCTCAGTCTTGCCTTGTCCGTCCATTGTCATCGAAGCGTAATGCAGTCCTGCATCGACATCCACATCCGCATCCGCATCCAGTGAAGTTCCCCCATGCGCATCGGCATCGACCTCGGCGGCACCAAGATCGAAGGCATCGTGCTCGATGCCGACGGCAGCGAGAAGGCACGGCTCAGGATCGACACGCCCGAAGGCTCCTACGCCGCGGGCGTCGAGGCGATCGCGTCGGTCGTGCATGCGCTCGAGAAGCAGGTCGGCACGACGTGCAGCATCGGCGTCGCCCATCCCGGCGCGATCTCGCCCGCGACCGGGCTGATCAAGAACGCCAACTCGACGCGGTTGAACGGCCATCCGCTGAACAAGGACCTCGCACGGCTGCTCGAGCGGCCGGTGCGCCTGGAGAACGACGCCAACTGCTTCGCCGTATCAGAAGCGTCGGACGGCGCGGCGGCCGGCTGCGGCATCGTGTTCGGCGTGATCCTGGGCACCGGCGTGGGCGGCGGCGTGGTGATCGATGGCCGGCCCCTCACCGGCGCGCAGGCGATCACCGGCGAATGGGGCCACACGCCCCTGCCCCAGCCGCGCGACGACGAGCGTCCGGGTCTGCGCTGCTACTGCGGCCGCCTGGGCTGCGTCGAGACGTGGCTGAGCGGCCCGCGCCTGCAGGAGCAGTTCAAGCGCCATACCGGCCGTATGCTGCGCGCGACCGAAATCGCCGAGGCCGCGGCGGCCGGCGACAAGCAGGCGGCCGAGCACCTGGAACTCTATTGCGATCGCCTGGCCCGCGCGCTGTCGGTGGTGATCAACATCCTCGACCCGCACGCCATCGTGCTGGGCGGCGGGCTGTCGAAGATGAAGCCGCTCTACGCGCGCGTGCCCGAGCTGTGGAAGCAGTACGTCTTCTCCGAGCCCGAGCTCATCGCCACCAAGCTGCTGCCGCCGACGTTCGGCGACTCAAGCGGTGTGCGCGGTGCGGCGTGGCTGTGGCCGAAGTAGAGTTCGACTCAGAACTCCTCCAGCTCGTCCGCAAATTTGTTTTTCGGGCTGATGTAAATTTTCCGCGGGCAGAGCCTCGATTTCCGGGGAAAGCGCGGCGGCGCGCGTCTGCGGCGGCGAATTTCCTGCTCGTGACGACTTTATTATGGGCAATGGATGGCGATTCGATGCAGCAAACAGCGGCCTTTTCCCTCGGCCATTGCCCATAATAGGTGTTCGGTGCGCGATGGCGCAGGGTGGCGCGCATGACGATCATTGCGCTGACCCTGTTGTCGCTCTTGCTCCCCCGGAAAGGTGTTTTTTCAGGGCCCCGAGAATCGGCGGATTCGTGGACTCTGGGGCAAAAATGCCGATGCCATCGGCATCGAACCGGTCCACGGTGGTGTGGACTCTTGTGGACTCCCGGCAAGGACGATTCGAGCTCCGATCAGGACGGCGGGCAGAGCTCACCCCTTCGCGCTTTACCGGAACGGCGGCTCGTCGAAGCCTCGGAGCTTGCGCGAGTGCAGCGAGCCCAGCTGGCCGCGCAGCAGATCGATCGCCGCCAGGCCGATGCGCAGATGCTCGCTGACCGCGCGCTCGTAGAAGCGCGTGGCGGCGCCGGGCAGCTTGATCTCGCCATGCAGCGGCTTGTCGGAGACGCAGAGCAGCGTGCCGTAGGGCACGCGCAGGCGGTAGCCCTGGGTCGCGAGCGCGGCGCTCTCCATGTCGACGGCGATGCAGCGGCCGAGGCTGATGCGGCGGCGCTCCTGGGTGAAGCGCAGCTCCCAGTTGCGGTCGTCGTAGCTCACCACCGTGCCGGTGCGCAGCCGCCGCTTCAGCGCATCGCCGCGCTCGCCGGTGACCTTCGCCGCCGCCTCCTGCAGCGCCACCTGGACCTCGGCCAGCGCCGGCACCGGCATCTCGGTCGGCACCAGGTCGTCGAGGATGCGGTCGCGCCGCAGATAGCCGTGCGCCAGCACGTAGTCGCCGATGGTCTGCGACTGCCGCAAGCCGCCGCAATGGCCGATCATCAACCAGCAATGCGGGCGCAGCACGGCCAGATGGTCGGTCGCGGTCTTGGCGTTGGACGGCCCCACGCCGATGTTGACGATGCTGACGCCGCCCTGGCCGTCGCTGCGCATCAGGTTGTAGGCCGGCATCTGGAAGCGATGCCAGGGCGCCGCTGCGATCGCCGCGGTCGCGGCCGCCGCGTCGGTGCCGCGCTCGATCGCCGTGCCGCCGGGCAGGACGAGCTGCACATAGGGGCCGTCGGGCCGGCCGAGCTCGGCCCTCGCCCAGTCGAGGAACTGGTCGACATAGCGCTGGTAGTTGGTGAACAGGATCCACGGCTGGATCGTGCGCCAGTCGGTGCCGGTGTAGTGCAGCAGCCGGTGCAGCGAATAGTCGGTGCGCAGCGCATCGAACAGCGCCAGCGGCCGCGGCTTGCCCTCCTCGACCCGCCACAGGCCGTCGGCGATCTCGTCGCCGACATGGGCCAGCAGCGGCGTCGGGAAATGTCGCGCCAGCTCGGCCACCGACAGGTCGCGATGGATAAACTCGTCATCGGCGTCGGTGACGAAGGGATACGGGATCTCCTGCTCGCTGATGCCGACCTCGAGCCGCGCGCCGAACTCCTCCACCAGCGGCCGCAGCTGCTCGAGCAGATAGCGCCGGAAGGCGGCGGGATGGGTGACCGTGGTGGCGTAGAGGCCCGGCGCCTGGAACTTGGCCCAGGCCCGCCAGGTGAAGGGGACCTCGCCCTCCGGCTGCCATTCGACCCGGAGCTCGGGATAGCGGAAGGCCGCGCGCTCCTGCGGCCTGGGCGGCTCGTGGGTCGCGTTGAACCGCGCCAAGGCCGCGCGCAGCGCGTCGCAGGCCTGGCTGTGCAGTTCCTCGAGGCGGTCGACCGCCTGCTCGGGCGTCAGGCCCGCCATCGCGCCTCAGTTACAGGTCGGCTTGGGCAGGGGCTCGAGCCGGCTGATGCTGTACTCGATGCCGCCCTCGCCCTCTTCGTGGGTGCCGTAGAGCTCGATGCCGTTGTCGAGCATGAGGCTGCTCATCTCGGAGGCCGCCTCGCCGCCGTTCTTGCCCTTGGGCTCGGCGTCGAAGAAGGCGCCGCGGTAGTAGATGCGGCCGCGATTCTCGGCCAGCTTCTCGCCGTCCTCGGGGATCTTGAAGTCGGCCAGGCGCTTGGGGACGCGGCCGATCACGAGATTGACCGCCTGCGGCGGCCTCACCTTCTCGCCGTAGAAGAACAGCGCGTCGAAGCCGCCGTCGTTCGCCTTGGCGTGCTGGATGGTGAGGCGGGTCATCGCGTTGGGGAACAGCGTGCCCTTGGGCAGCGCCACCGACTGGCCCTCGGGCTCGCCGAACAGCACCTGGCCGGCGCCGTCGTCGTCGAGGCTGGCGTCGCCCTTCATGACGCTGGTGGTCTTGCCGTTCAGCGTGCTGCGGTGCTCGAACTTGAGCTTGCGGCCGTCGCGGCTCTCGGTCATCTGCGAGGTCTGCTCGCTGACCGCGGTGCCCTTGGCGCCCTCGACCTCCAGCCGCATGCGCTGCTGGATGACGTAGCCGTCGCAGGTCTGCTTGAGCTCGAAGGCGTAGTGGCCGGGCGCGCCCATGCCGGCCTTGCCCTTCTCCAGCATCGACACCGTGTAGATCGCGCGGTGCGGCTGCAGCTCCTGCGCCATCGCCGGCAGGGCGACCGCCGCGACGACCGCCGCCAAAGGGGCGGCGAGTGGCAGGCAACGGACAATCAGCATTTCGGCCTCGGCAGGGCTTGGATCTGGATCAGGCGGGCATCGACGGCGAAATCACCATAGTCGAGCAGCATGGAGCGAGCGACGCCGTTGGCCAGCAAATCGAGCGCCAGCTCGTACTCCGGCGGGGCGCCCTGGTCGCCGCTGGCGAAGAAGGCAAAGCGCACGCCCCAGGCAGGTTGGCGCAGCAGGACGGTGTCGCCGCGCACCGCCGGCGTCCCGGCCGGCGGCTTGGGCGGCTTGCCGATCACCGCGTTGACCTGGAAGGCGCCGTCGAGGCGGGCGCCGTCGAACACCTTGTAGGAGACAGACTTGTCGCCCTGGCGGGCATGCTTGATGACCAGCGCCAGATGGCTGGTCGGAAACAGCGTGCCGGCCGGCAGGTCGAAGCTGCGGGCCTCCGGCAGGGTGAAGCTCGCCCGGCCCTTGCCGCCGATGCCCTCGAGATCGGCCTGGCCGCGCAGCTCCTCCTCGACCTCGTCGTTCTGGATGTTGCGGACGCTGAAGCGCAGCTCCAGCCCGTCCTTGCTTTCGTAGCTGGTGAAGTTCGAATCGGTCTCGAACTCCTCCCCGTCGTTGCGCAGGAAGGTGAGCTTTATCCGCTGCTTGACGTTCCAGCCGTCGCAGGAATCGACGGTCTCGATCACCATGTTGCCGTTGACCTCGACGATGCCGCTGTTGGGCCGCGCCGCCTGCAGCTTCATCTCGTAGGTGGCGCGATGGGGCGCCAGGACGACGTCGGGCGGCGCCGCCTCGACCCGCTGCTGGGCGTCGGCCCGGTCAGTTATCCACAGAACGGCCGACAGCACAAAGCAGACCGCCGCGAGGGAGGCTGCGGTGGGGACGCGAGGACAGCGAAAACTAAGGATGGACAACGGACAATTGGCTGAGGGCTAGGCCTTGTAGCCGGGCGCCTCAGCGTAATATCCATACCCGCGGATTTCCAGAATCATCGTCTGCGTCAGGGCTGCACAGGGGGAAAATCGTTCATGACCGCAAGCAAACCGCGCGTGCTCGCCACGCGGCACTTTCCGCCCGACGTCGAGACCCGCTTGTCGGCCAATTTCGACGCCAAGCTCAACCCCGAGGACAAGCTCTATGACGGGCCCCTGCTGGCCAAGGCGGCCGAGGGCTTCGACGGCATCATGTGCGCGGCCGGCGATCCGCTGAATGCCGAGACCATCGTCAGGCTGCCGGCATCGGTGCGGATGATCGCCACCTTCTCGGTGGGCTACGAGCATGTCGACGTGGCCGCCGCCGCCAAGCGAGACATCAAGGTCAGCAACACCCCGGACGTGCTGACCGACGCCACCGCCGACATCGCCATGCTGTGTCTGCTGGGCGCCGCCCGCCGGGCCCACGAAGGCACGAGCATGCTGCGCACCCATAGCTGGATCGGCTGGGAGCCGACCCAGCTGATGGGCGTGCATGTCACCGGCAAGCGGCTCGGCATCCTGGGCATGGGCCGCATCGGCCAGGCGCTGGCCGAGCGGGCCCGCGCCTTCCGCATGACCATCCACTACAGCAACCGCACCCGGTTGCCGACGGACCTCGAGAAGGGCGCAATCTTCTACGCCAATCCCGACGACATGCTGCCGCATTGCGATTTCCTGTCGATCAACGCGCCGATGACTCCGACGACCCGCAAATGGGTCAATGCCGAGCGCATCGCCCGCCTCCCGAAAGGAGCGATCGTGGTGAACACCGCCCGCGGCGGCGTGGTCGACGACGAGGCGCTGATCGCGGCGCTCAAGAGCGGTCACCTGTTCGCCGCCGGTATCGACGTGTTCGACGGCGAGCCCAAGATCCACCAGGGCTATTACGGCCTACAGAACGCGTTCCTGCTGCCCCACATGGGCTCGGCCACGGTCGAGACCCGCAATGCGATGGGCTTCAAGGCGCTCGACAATCTCGAGGCCTTCCTGCTCAGGGGACAGACGCCACCTGACCTGGTGAAGGCTTCTTAGCCTTGGCGTGCGCCTTGGGCTTCTTCTTGACCGGCTTGTGGACAACCGCCTTCGGAGCGGCCTCGGGCGGCGGCGCCGGCTTCGCGTCGGCGACGGCGGGCACAGCGGCCGCAGGCTCGGTTGCCGGCGCCGGCTCGGGCGCCGCGGCCGGCTTGTAGGCCTCGGCGGTCCAGCTGGTGGCCGGGGCATCGGCCGGCGCGTGCAGAGGTGGCGCGTAGGCGACACCGTCCTCGCTCGGCTGACGCACGGCGGCGGCGTAGTCGACCTTGTAGGGATCCTGCTCGCCGTCGCGCTCGCGGCAGACCCTCTGGTTGCGGATGACCCGCCACAGGGCACAATCCTTCTTGGAGACCATCGAGGCCAGGTGATCGGTCGTGGTCTTGCCGCTATCGACGAGGGCGACGCCATCGGCGCCATAGCTCACGGCGGTCACGGCGGCGGCACCGGCGCAACCGCCGGCCAGCAACGGCAGACACAGGCCTAAGAGAGCGAGCCGAGGGAAGCTCATGATTCTCTTTAAGTTATTTGTTTAACCTAGTGAAATATATTGGATTTTTCTGTCTCCGTCAATTTGACTGCTCGTTCTCGCGCACGGCTTGGACGTAGACGTTGATGATCAGGGCGACCAGCAGGATCAGGCCGCGGATCAGGATCTTGAGGAAGCTGTCGATCTCGACATGGTCGAGCCCATTGTTCAGGACGCCCAGGATCAGCAGCCCGATGATGGTGTTGCCGATGCCGCCGCGGCCGCCGAACAGGCTGGTGCCACCGACCACCACCGCGGCGATGGCGTCGAGCAGGTAGCCGTCGAACTCGTTCTGCTGGGCGCTGCCGAAATGGGCCACGCCCAGCATGCCGGCGACGCCCGAGCAGACCGCCGAGATCACCATGACGGCGCCCAGCACCAGCTTCACGTTGACGCCGGAATATTCGGCGGCCTCCCGGTTGCCCCCGGTCATGTAGACGTAGCGGCCGAACCGCGTGTAGGTCAGCACGACGTGGCCGGCGAGCAGGAACACCGCCAGCACGATCACGATCCATGGCACCGGCCCGATCCGGCCGGCCCCCATCGTCGCGACGAAATCGGGAACGGCGTAGGCGATCTGGCCGCGCACTAGCAGGGCGCAGATGCCGGCACCGATCTGCATCATCGCCAGCGTCATGATGAAGGACGGGATGCCGATCACCGTCAGGCCGACGGCGTTGACCAGCCCGAGGAACGCGCACGCCAGCACCGCCAGCACGATCGCCGCGATGCCGGGCAGCGGCACGTTGGCGATGTTCACGTAGTTCTCCTGCAGCGTGAAGTAGGCGACGACGATGCCGGTCGCATTGGCGATCGCCGCCACCGACAGGTCGATCTCGGCGCACAGGATCACGAAGGTGAGGCCGACCGCGATCACGCCGGTCACCGAGATCTGGGTCAGGATGTTGGCGCCGTTGTCGAGGGTGGCGAAGGACGGGCTCGACACGCCGAAGAACACGATCAGGGCGATTAGCGTCACGAAGGGCGCGATGTTGCGCATCTGGCTGCGCAGGAATGCCGGCATCGTCCCCTCTTCCGTCAGGCCGCTTCGAGCAGCCGGTCCTTGCTGACCGCCTCGCCCGCGAACTCGCCCACGATGCGGCCCTTCTTCATCACCACGATGCGGTCGGCGAGCGACAGCACCGTCTCGGGCTCGGTCGACAGCACGACCACCGCCAGGCCTTCGTCGCGCAGGCGGCGCAGGATGGCGACCACGTCGTCCTTGGCGCCGACATCCATGCCGCGCGTCGGCTCGCTCAGCACCAGCACCCTGGGCGGCCAGGTCAGCCACTTGGCCAGCGCCACCTTCTGCTGGTTGCCGCCCGACAGGCTCTGCAGCAGCGTCTCGACGGTCGGCGGCCGGATCGACAAGGCCTCGGCATGGCGGCGCGCGATGGCACGCTCGGCACTCGGCTGCAACCACAGCCGGCCGATGCGGCCCAGCACCGCGATCGACATGTTCTTGTAGACGGGCTCCCGGTAGAACAGCATCGACCGCCGGCTCTCGGGCACGAAGGCGATGCCGGCCCGCCGCGCCGCGGCGGTATTGGAGAGCCGCACCGTCTTGCCGTCGATCGCCAGGGTGCCGGCTTTCGGCCGAAGCTTGCCGAACAGCGCCCGCGCAAGCTCGATCAGGCCGCAGCCCATGAAGCCGTAGACGCCCAGCACCTCGCCGGCACGGATGTCGAGCGAGACATCGGCGAAGGCGCGGCCGGCGCCGAGCCCACGGACCGCCAGCACGACCGGCGCGCGGGGCTTGCTGTCGAGCGCAATGTTGCCGGTGTAGCTCTCCTCGAGCTCCTCGTGGCCGCGACCGATCATGCGCTCGATCACCCACGCCTTGTCGACGCCGGCGGCCGCTTCGCTGACGATGCGCCGGCCGTTGCGGAAGATCGTGACGGTATCGGAGATCGCCAGCACGTCGTCGAGGAAGTGCGAGATGAAGACGATGCTGCGCCCCGAGGCGCGCACGCTGCGCAGCACCTCGAACAGGCGCTGTACCTCGGGCGGCGACAGTGCCGAGGTCGGCTCGTCGAGGATGACGATGCGCGCGCCGGAGAACAGCACGCGCGCAAGCTCAATGAGCTGCTGCAGGCCGATCGTCAGCGAGCCCATGCGCGCCCTGGGATCGACCTCGATGCCGAGGCTGGCGAGATGCTCGCGCGCGCCCTCGAACATGGCGCGCCAGTCGACGATGCCGCCGCGCGTCGGCTGCTTGCCGAGATAGACGTTCTCCGCGACCGTCAGGTCGGGAACGACGCTCAGCTCCTGGTGCACCATGCCGATGCCAGCCGCCAGCGCGTCGCGCGCGGAGCGGAAATGCACCGGATGGCCGTCGAGCGTCATCCGGCCCTGATACCGGGTGTGAACGCCGGCAATGATCTTCATCAGCGTCGACTTGCCGGCGCCGTTCTCGCCGACCAGACCGTGGATCTCGCCGGCGCGCAACGTGAAGTCGACGTCGCGCAGGGCGGCGACGCCGCCGAACGACTTCGAGACACCACTCATGGCCAGCCGCGCCGGGACGTCGCCCGACACGGCCTCTGACGCTTGCGGCATGATGCTCAGATCAGGAAGTGATCCTCCATCCACTGCATGCCGGGCGCGTTCTCCTTCGTCACCACCGGGCCGTCGGTGACGATGTTCTTCGGAATGCCGGTGCCCGCCTTCTCGCCCGCCGTGACCGCGGCCACGCCGGCGATGATCGCGCCGCCATGGATGCGGCAGGACGGGTTGCGGACGGTGGCGAACATGCGGCCGTCCTGGACCGCGGCGATCGCGGGCGGCATGGCGTCGACGCCGCCGATCAGGATGTTGGTGCGGTTGCGCGCCTTCATCACGTTGTAGGCGGCGAGCGCCATGTCGTCGTTGTGGAAGAACGCCGCGTCGATCTGCGGGTACTTGGTGAGATAGGTCTCCCACAGGCGCGCGACCTTGGTGACGTCCCAGTCGGCCGGCTGGCGGTCGAGCACCTCGATGCCGGGATACTGCTTGACCACGGCGTCGAAGCCGCGGGCGCGGCCCTGCGCGCCGGTATGGCCGAGCGCGCCCTGGGTCATGATGACCTTGCCCTTGCCGCCGAGCTTGGTGACCAACGCCTGCGTCACCGACGAGCCCATGAACTCGTTGTCGGGTGCGAGGAAGCTGTGGACGTTGATCTTGTCGAGCGGCGCGATCAGCGTATCCATGTCGATCACCGGCGTGCCGGAATCGATCATCTTCTGCACCGGCTGGGTCAGCGTGCCGATGCCGAACGCCTGGATCGCCACGAAGTCCCATTTCTGCGACGCCATGTTGTCGATCGCGGCGCGCTGCTTGACCGCATCGAGCTGGCCGTCGAACCAGGTGACCTCGACATTGTAGAGCTTGCCCCAGTATTCCGCCGCGGCCTTGCCCTGGGCGCACCAGGTGGCCTGCAGCCCGGCGTTAGAAAACGCCGCCTTCAGTGGCTTCTCCGAGCGGCCTGCCGGTGTACCGGCAGCCAGCGCCGAACTGATGCCGACGGTCCCGAGAACGGCGGCCGCACCGCCCATCGAAGCGGCCGTCAGAAAGTCACGCCTGCTTGTGCTCGTCGTGTCCGTCATCGCTTCCTCCTCGATCGACCGGACGAATGCCGGTTTGATCGGAGTCTGGCAGCGTGACCATGGAGCAGCAAGGCAAGGCCCTGCCCTCCAAGGGGTAGTCAGCTAGTCCTTCTTGGGAGGTGGCAGCCGGACTGCAATGTGCAACTCGCGCAGCTTCTCGCCCGGCACTTCGGTCGGGGCGTCCATCATCAGGTCCATCGCCGACTGGTTCATCGGGAAGGTGATGACCTCGCGGATGTTGGGCTCGTTGGCCAGCAGCATGACGATACGGTCGACGCCCGGAGCGGCGCCGCCGTGCGGCGGGGCGCCGTACTTGAAGGCGTTCAGCATGCCGCCGAAGCGATGCTCGACCTCTTCCCTGCTGTAACCCGCGATGCCGAAGGCCTTGTACATGATCTCGGGCTTGTGGTTGCGGATCGCGCCCGAGCAGAGCTCGATGCCGTTGCAGACGATGTCGTACTGCCACGCCTTGATGGTCAGCGGGTCCTGCGTCTCCAGTGCCTCCAGGCCACCCTGGGGCATCGAGAACGGGTTGTGGCTGAAGTCGACCTTCTTCAGCTTGTCGTCGTACTCGAACATCGGGAAGTCGACGATCCAGCAGAAGGCGAACTCGCCCTCGCGGATGCAGCCCAGCTCCTGGCCGACCTTGGTGCGCGCGAGGCCAGCGAACTTCCAGGCCGACTCCGGCTGGTCGGCAACGAAGAACACCGCGTCGCCGTCCTCCGCGCCGGTCAGCGCCTTGAGCTTGGCGAGACGGTCGTCGGCCACGAACTTGGCAATCGGGCCCTTCCCCGCGCCGCCCTCGAGCACGATATAGCCCAGGCCGGGCTTGCCCTCGCCCTGCGCCCAGCTGTTGAGCTTGTCGAAGAAGCTGCGCGGCTGGCTCGAGGCGTTGGGCGCGCGGATCGCCCGCACCACGCCGCCCTTGGCGACGATGCCGGCGAACACCTTGAAATCGGAGCCCGCGAAGACCTCGCCGACATCGTAGATCTTGAGCGGGTTGCGCAGGTCCGGCTTGTCGGTGCCGTAGGTCAGCAACGCCTCGGCATAGGGAATACGCGGGAACGGGAACGGCGTGACCTTGCGCGGCAGCGCCGCATTGAACAAGGAGAACTCGTCGAACACGCCGTGCAGCACCGGCTCGATCGCCGCGAACACGTCGTCCTGGGTGACGAAGCTCATCTCGAAGTCGAGCTGGTAGAACTCGCCGGGCGCCCGGTCGGCACGCGCGTCTTCGTCGCGGAAGCAAGGCGCGATCTGGAAGTAGCGATCGAAGCCCGACACCATCAGCAGCTGCTTGAACATCTGCGGCGCCTGCGGCAGCGCGTAAAACTTGCCGGGATGGAGCCGGCTCGGCACCAGGTACGAGCGCGCGCCCTCCGGGCTGTCGGCCGTCAGGATCGGCGTCTGGAACTCGGTGAAGCCCTGCTCGATCATGCGACGGCGAAGCGAGGCGATCACCTGGCTGCGCAGGATGATGTTGCGGTGCAGCTTGTCCTTGCGCAGGTCTAGGAAGCGGTACTTGAGCCGCAGCTCCTCCGGCGTGGTGTCGTTCTCCTGGTAGACCGGGATCGGCAACGGCTCGGCCATCGACTGGACGACCATCTCGGCCGCGTCGAGCTCGACCTCGCCGGTGGCGAGCTTGGAGTTCACGGTCGAGGGCTGGCGGGCGACCACCTTGCCGGTCACCGTGATCACGCTCTCGGTGCGGACCGCCTCGGCGGTCTTGAATACCGGGCTGGAGACGTCGACCACCACCTGGGTCACCCCATAGTGATCCCGCAGGTCGATGAACAGCAGATTCCCGTGGTCGCGCTTGCGCTGGACCCAGCCCGACAGGCGCGCCTCCTGGCCGACATGCAGGGGCCTCAATTGGCCGCAGGTATGGGTTCGATACACCGAGGACATCGCGATTTCCGGGGGTTTGACGGGGCGGCAAAAGGCACGGATAGCCCCGCCAAGTCAAGGGATTGGGGTCGATTTCCGTTAGCGGCAACTTCTCCTAGGCCGGGATGCCCGCTATAGAGCAATGTCAATGAAACTGATTACCACGACCGAGGAACTGGCGGCCTTCTGCAAGCCCCTGGCCAAAGCCGAGTTCATAGCGGTCGACACCGAATTCATGCGCGAGCGCACCTACTGGCCCAAGCTCTGCCTGGCCCAGGTGGCGGGCCCGGAGGAAGCCGCGGCGATCGACGCGCTGGCGGACGGTATCGACCTGTCCCCGCTCGACGAGCTGATGGCCAACCCCAACGTCCTCAAGGTCTTTCATGCGGCTCGTCAGGACCTGGAAATTTTCTACCTGCGCATGAACAAGGTGCCGGAGCCGCTGTTCGACACCCAGGTCGCGGCCATGGTCTGCGGCCACGGCGAGGCCGCCTCCTACGAATCGCTCGCCACCAAGCTCGCCAAGGCGCGGATCGACAAGTCGAGCCGCTTCACCGACTGGAGCCGCCGGCCGCTCAGCGAGCGGCAGATCACTTACGCGATCTCCGACGTCACCCACCTGCGGGTGGTCTACGAGGCCCTGAAGCGCCAGCTCGAGAAGACCGGACGCTTCAGCTGGATCGCCGAGGAGATGGCGGTGCTGAACGAGCCCGGCACCTACCGGGCCGATCCCGAGCAGGCCTGGCGCCGACTGAAGCCGCGCGGCGCCTCGCCCCGGCTGCTCGGCACCCTGAAGGAGGTCGCCGCCTGGCGCGAGCGCACCGCCCAGCGCATCGACATCCCGCGCCAGCGCCTGCTGCGCGACGAGCAGCTGCTGGAGATCGCCAGCCACTCCCCCAAGTCCATCGAGGAGCTGGCGCTGACCCGGGGCCTCGGCCGCGGCTTCGCCGAGGGCTGGCAGGGTCGCGAGATCCTCGACGCCATCGACAAGGCCCGCAAGCTGCCGGAGGCACAGCTGCCGAACCGCGAGCGGCCGCCCGAGCAGCTGCGCGCGCCGGGCGCCGTGGTCGACCTGCTGCGCACCTTGCTGCGGCTCAAGGCCGAGCAGGCCGACGTCGCGGCCCGCTTGGTCGCCAGCGCCGACGAGATCGACCGGCTCGCCGCCGGCAAGCGCGACCTCCATGTGCTGCACGGCTGGCGCAACGAGATCTTCGGAAAGGATGCGGTCGCGCTGCTCGAAGGCCGGGTGGCGCTGGCTCTCGACGGCGACCATGCGCGGCTTCTGCCGGTGCCGCCCCGGACGAAGGACCGCTCGGCCGCCGAATAGCACTCAGTTCGGTACGATCACGGCCTTCAGGTCGAACGCCTCGGCGGCGCTTTCCAGGCGACGCGCAGTCACGTCGCCCAGGCTGCGCTTGAGGGCATCGGGCACCGCGAGCCGCAGCTCGCGTTCCGTGCGCCGCAGTTGCACCTGCGGCAGCAGGCCGGGCGCGCCGCCCGAAAGGTTGTAGGCGAGCCGCAGGCAGGCGCCGAGCCGGCGGGCGAAAGCACGGCCCTTGCCGTCGCTCAGCCGCAGCGCGGTATCGAGCGTGCCCGACTTGGAATCGCTCTTGTAGCGATAGGCCATGGTCATCGCGAGGATCGCGCGCTCGCGATGACTCATGCCCGGCGCGGGAAGGTGCAGCACGCGGATATAGGCCTGCTCGGCGCGATAGTCGGGATGGTCGTTCCACGAGATGTCGCTCAGGTGGCAGGCGGCGATGCGCAGGATGCGCTCGGCCTCGGTCTCGCCGCCGAAGATCGGCGTCAGCCAGTCGAAGATCTCGGTCGGCGTGAGGTCGAAGCGGCGCCAGTCGGCGCCCTGCTCCTGGGCGAAGGCGATTAGCGGATGGCGCGCGCGCTCGGCGTCGCTCAGCCGCGAATAGTAGAAGCCCTCGCGCAGGCCGAAGGCGGAGAACACCACGTTGCGCGGCTTGAGCGCCGCCAGCAGCCGGTCGAGCGCCAGGCAGGCGAGCGGCAGGGTGTCGACACGCCGGCGCGACACGCCGGGCATCTTCTCCAGCGACTTGGCGCTCTGCACGGCGATCAGCCGCGCCACCGCGCGCGTCTCGTCGGCCGGGATGTCGTAGTGATGGATGATGTGCAGCGGATAGCCCGCCTGCTCCATGTGCAGCCGCGCGAACGACCGCCAGGCGCCGCCGACGGCGTAGAAGGTCTTGCCGGTCTCCTCGCGTAACCAGCCCACGTTCTCGATGGCGTCGACCACGACCTTCTTGGGATCGCTCTTGCCCGAGGACATCAGGCGCAGCGGCCCGATCGGCAGCGTCGTCGAGTTGCCGATGCGGCCCTGCCCCAGCGCCACCAGCTCGAGACTGCCGCCGCCCAGGTCGCCCATCACGCCCGACGCGTCGGGCATGCCGCACATCACGCCGTAGCCCGAATAGCGTGCCTCGTCCTGGCCGCTCACGATGTGCGCCTTGATGCCGGGGCGGCTGGTCAGCTCATGCATGAACTGCGCGCCGTCGGAGGCGTCGCGCACCGCGGCGGTGGCCAGCAGGTCGAGCGACGTCACCTTCATGTTGTGCGCGAGCGTGGTGAAGCGGTCGATGTTGGCCAGCGCCATCTCGACGCCCTGCGGGTTCAGGCGGCCCGTGGCATCGAGACCGCGGGCCAGGCCGCACAGCACCTTCTCGTTGAACACCGGCAACGGCGCGCGGCTTGCGCGCTCGTAGACCACGAGACGGATCGAATTCGAGCCGACGTCGATGATGCCGACGCGTCCCGGTCCCAGCCGACTATGGGTGACGCCTGCCGGCGATGCCTCAGGGTCAATCGTCCGTTCGCCGTCCATGCGCGCACCCGTCTACCCGAAACGCGGCGGGATTGCAGCGAGGAATTGGTCGCTGCCTATGGCTTTTTGCTTACGAACTCAGAACCAGTCGCGGCACCGCGCCGCTCAGCCGCATCGCGCTGCCGCGGCCCGAGAGCGAGGGATTTGTCATGAAATAGTGATGGGCAATGAAGGGTTCCTTGCCCGGATGCGGCCGCTTGTAGGTGCCGTCGGCCTCCATGACCCAGCTCTGGCCGTCGTCCTTGAGGTTGGCGACCATGATCTGGTCGAGCACCTGTTCGTGCACGGTCGGGTTCTCGACCGGGCAGAACAGCTCGACGCGGCGGTCGAGGTTACGCGGCATCCAGTCAGCCGAGGAGATGAACACCTTGGCCTCCGGCGAGGGCAGCACCCTGCCGTTGCCGAAGCACACGATGCGCGCATGCTCCAGGTAGCGGCCGATGATGCTCTTGACGCGAATATTGTCGCTGAGGCCGGGCACACCCGGACGCAGGCAGCAGATGCCGCGAATCACCAGGTCGACATGCACCCCCGCCATCGAGGCGGCATACAGCCGGTCGATCATCTCCGGATCGACCAGCGAGTTGAGCTTGGCCCAGATCGCGGCCGGCTTGCCGGCGCGCGCGTTGGCGATCTCGGCATCGATCAGGGTGTAGAGATCGGCGCGCAGGGTGACCGGCGCGAACGAGATCTTCTCCATCCTCTCCGGCCGCGCGTAGCCGGTCATGTAGTTGAACAGGCGCGCGGCGTCGCGGCCCATCGCCGGGTCGCAGGTGAAGAACGACAGATCGGTGTAGATGCGCGCCGTGATCGGATGGTAGTTGCCGGTCCCGAAATGGACGTAGGTGCGGATCGCCTGCGCCTCGCGGCGCACCACCATCGACACCTTGGCGTGGGTCTTGAGGTCGATGAAGCCGTAGACCACCTGCACGCCGGCGCGCTCGAGGTCGCGCGCCCAGCGGATGTTGGCCTCCTCGTCGAAGCGCGCCTTGAGCTCGACCAGCGCGGTCACCGTCTTGCCGGCCTCGGCGGCCGCGATCAGCTCCTTGACGATGGGCGAGTCGGCGGAGGTGCGGTACAGGGTCTGCTTGATCGCCACCACGGCGGGGTCGCGCGCGGCCTGGCGCAGGAACTGCACCACGACGTCGAAGGCCTCGTACGGATGATGGACGACGATGTCCTTGGCGCGGATCGCCGCGAAGCAGTCGCCGGCGAAGTCGCGGATGCGCTCGGGGAAGCGCGCGTTGTACGGCGTGAACTTGAGGTCGGGCCGGTCGTCGACGATCACCGCCTTGACGTCGCCGATGTTGAGCATGCGCTCGAGCTCGAAGACGTGCACCACCTGACCCGCGACCTCGAGCTGGTCGAACAGGAAGTCGCGCAGCTCGGCCGGCATGTGGGCGTCGAGCGAGATCGAGATCAGGTCGCCGCGGCGGCGCCGCTTCAGCGCGCTCTCGTAGAGCAGCACGAGGTCCTCGGACTCCTCGTTGATCTCGACGTCGCTGTCGCGGATCAGACGGAAGAAGCCGCGCTCCTCGACCTCGTAGCCGGGGAACAGGCGCGGCAGGAAGATCGCGACCAACTCCTCGAGCGGCAGGAAGCGGATGCTCGCGCCGGGCAGGCGCACGAAGCGATCGACCTGCGGCGGCAGCGGCAACAGCGCCATCAGCGGCCGCTTGTCGTCCTTGCGCTGCAGCTTGAAGATCGCCGAGAAGCCGCCGTTGGGAATGAAGGGGAACGGATGCGCCGGATCGACCGCCAGCGGCGTCACGATCGGGAAGACCTGGTCGATGAAGTAGGTCTCGAGCCAGCTGCGCTCGCTGTCGCTGAGCTCATGCCCCTTGAGCACGGCGATACCGGCCTCGCGCAAGTCGCCCTGCAGGGTGCCCCACACGCGCTGCTGCTCGGTCATCAGGATCGAGGCGCGGTCGCGGATCGCCGAGAGCTGCTCGCCCGGCGTCAGCCCGTCGTCGCTGAGCAGCGACGCGCGGTTGGGCAGCATGTCGACCAGACCGGCCACACGCACCATGTAGAATTCGTCGAGATTGCCGGCCGAGATCGACAGGAAGCGGACCCGCTCGAGCAGGGGATGGCGCGGGTTGGTCGCCTCCTCCAGCACCCGGCTGTTGAAAGCCAGCCACGAGAGCTCGCGGTTGATGAAGCGGCGGGGGCTGTCGGCGGTTATGGCGCCGGCCACCTCGGAAGTGAGGGCGTCCATGGCGTACGTTTTCAGTTATTCACAGAGACGGTACCGGCTTAGCATGGTCATGTCATCGCCTTTCACTAATCATCTGTTTCAAAAGGGTTTTCTGGGGTTGGCGTAGTGAAGATCATTCTCCTTTTGCGGCATGCAAAATCGGCTTGGGGCCAACCGGGCCTGGACGACCACGAACGGCCACTGAACAGACGCGGCAAGCGAGCGGCCGAGGCGATGGCCGAGCACATCGTCCATAACGCCCCCCGTCCCGATCTGATCCTGTGCTCGACGGCGGTGCGGACGCGCCAGACGCTGGCGCCGCTGGTCCATCGCCTCAGCCAGCCGGCCCCGCCGATCGCGCTGGAGAAGGGCCTCTACCTCGCCTCGGAGCCCGCCCTGCTGGTGCGCCTGCGGGCCGTGCCGGACGACGTCCGCACGGTGCTGCTGATCGGCCATAACGAGGGCATCGGCGAGCTGGCCGAGGCCCTGGCCGGCACCGGCGATCCGACCGCACTGGACCGCCTGCACGAAAAGTACCCGACCGGCGCCCTGGCCACGTTCGAGACGCCGGACGGGTCGTGGCGGGCGCTGGCCCCCGGCGACGGCGACCTGCTGGCCTTCGTCCGCCCGCGCGACCTTACGGCGTAGCGGAATCCGGCCGGTCTCCGGACACATCCGATGCCGATTCCATAAGGGTTTTCGGCGAGAATCCGGAATCCGGCCCCATCCCCCCGGGCCGGACGGGTGCGGACGCGCCGGACGAGAAACCCTAGTAGGTGCCCGGGTACTGGCCGCCATCCATCAGGATGTTCTGGCCGGTCATGTAGCCGGCATGCACGCTGCACAGGAACGCGCACATCATGCCGAACTCCTCGGCGGTGCCGAAGCGGCCGGCGGGATGGGCCTTGGCGCCGGCCGCATACTCCTCCTCGAAGCTCTTGCCGGCGTTCGCCGCACGCACCTTGACGGTGCCGCGCAGGCGATCGGTGTCGAACGGGCCGGGCAGCAGGCCATTGATGGTGACGCCGTGACGGATCGTCGTGCGCGCCACGCCGGCGACGAAGCCGGTGAGGCCCGACCGTGCGCCGTTGCTGAGGCCCAGGATATCGATCGGTGCCTTCACCGAGCTCGAGGTGATGTTCACGATGCGCCCGAAGCCGCGCTTCATCATGCCGTCGACCGTCGCCTTGATGAACTCGATCGGCGTCAGCATGTTGGCGTCGATCGCCTTGATCCAGGCGTCGCGGTTCCAGTCGCGGAAATTGCCCGGCGGCGGGCCGCCGGCGTTGTTGACCACGATGTCGGGCTCGGGGCACGCCGCCAGCACCTGCTTGCGGCCGTCCTCGGTCGTGACGTCGACCGCGACCGCGATGACCTTCACGCCGTGCCTCCTGCGGATCTCCATCGCCGTGTTCTCGAGGTCGGACTGGGTGCGCGCATTGATGACGAGGTCGACGCCCTCGCCCGCCAGCGCCATCGCGCAGCCCTTGCCGAGGCCCTTGCTGGCCGCGCAGACGATCGCCTTGCGACCCTTGATGCCCATATCCATGTGCGTTTCTCCCTAACTGACGATTATTGGCTGATGCGAGTCCAGAGCTGCGTCTTGCCGAACAGCGGCGTGCCGACATAGCCGCGCAGGCGCAGCTTCCCGTCCGGCTGCAGGCTGATGTTGGCGGTGTAGGTCTTGCCGTCCTCGCCGTTGTAGATCTGGCCCTCCTCGAAGGCGTTCGAATCGTTGGTCTTCTTGAAACCCCAGATCAGAGGCATGCCGATCACCTTGCGGCTGCGCAGCGACGCATTCTCGTTGCGATAGTCGGTCGCCACCTCGGGCGCCACGACTTGGCCGTCCGGCCCCTTGGGATTGATCAGTCCGACGATATGGCCGCACGCCGGCCCGCTCTTGGCATCGGCGCACGGCTCGATCTTGACCTGGGCGACGCCCGATTCGGTGAGCCACGTGCCCATCACGCCCTGCTGCTGCGCCGACGCCGACGACGCGATCAGAACCGCCGAAGCCAACACAAGGAACGATCTCATGATGTACCCCCCGAGAGTTCCGCCAGCACGTCGGCGGCCAGCCGACGGTCGATCTCGCGCCGCTCGCTGAGCGCGCGATGGTCGAGTGCGGCAACGACCCGCCGGGCCGCCTCGCCCGAACGCTCCATGCGCGCCACCAGATACTGCACGACGCCGGGGCCGGCATGCAATTGCCGGTCGCCGAGCTGCTTCAGGATGATCGAGCCCAGCAGCTCGTCGTCGGGCGGCGCGACGCCGACGGCCGGCGCGGCCCGCAATCGCGAGGCGAGATCGGGTAGCGCAATATGCCAATGCGCCGGCGCCAGCTCGGCGACCAGCAGCAGATGGCCGCGCCGCTCGCGCATCAGATTGTACAGATGAAACAAGGCGCGCTCGGCAGCGCGGCGGTCGGCGTGGTCGATCAGGATCGCCGCATGCGTCCGCGACAGCGCCGTGAGATCGGGAACGCTCTTGCCGTCGAGGTCCGGGGCGTCGAGCACGGCCGCCGACGCGCGCGCGGCCCAGATGCGCGCCAGATGGGTCTTGCCGCTGCCGGCCGGGCCGTTCAGCGCCAGCGCGGGCGCGGGCCAGTCGGGCCAGCGGTCGAGCCAGGTCAGCGCCTTGCGGTTGCCGTCGGCCACCACGAAGTCCTCGCGCGCGAAGGTGGGCGGCGGCAGCGCGAGCTCGAACGTGAGCTGCTTGACCATCGGTCAGCCCGGCGTGCCGCGATAGAAGCTGCTGGCGTGGTAGCGGCCGATCAGATGGCGCACCAGCACGCCGATCACTGCCGCCACCGGCACCGCGATCAGCACGCCGACGAAGCCGAACAGCGAGCCGCCGGCCAGCAGCGCGAACATGATCCACACCGGATGCAGGCCGACCCGATCACCGACCAGCTTGGGCGAGAGGACGTTGCTTTCCAGCAGATAGCCGACCGCGAACACCACCGCGACCTTGACGACGCCCATCCAGTCGGGCGGGAACTGCGCCAGCGCCATGCCGATCGACAGGGTCGCACCGACCAGCGTGCCGACGAAGGGGATGAAGGAGATCAGGCCGGCGATCAGGCCGATGACGAAGCCGAACTGCAGGCCGACCAGCGTCAGGCCGATACCGTAGATCATGCCGAGGCAGAGACAGACCAAGGCCTGGCCGCGCACATAGCCCGCCACCGCGGCATTGGATTCGCGGGCCAGCGACCGGATCATGTCGGCATGGTCGAGCGGCAGCGCCTGATTGACCGAGGCCATGACCTTCGGCCAGTCGCGCAGCAGGTAGAAGGTCACCACCGGGGTCAGGAACAGGAGGCTCAGCAGGTTGATGATGGCGACGCCGCGCTGCGCCAGCTTGCCGGCGAGGCTGCCCACCAGGGCAAGCGCCTCGCCCGCCCACTTGGTCGCGTCGGCCTGCAACTCCTGCAGGCTGAGCGGCGGCAGGTTCATCTTCTCGCGCACCGGCTCGATCATCGGCTGCACGCGTTGCGCCACCGACACCGCATATTGCGGCGCCTTGGCGATCAGCGCCTGCACCTGTCCAAACAGGGGCGGAAGGATCGCCATCGCCACGCCGACCGCGATCAGCGCCGCGATGATGGTCACCACAGTCGTCGCCGAGGTGCGCGGCAGGCCGGCGCGCTGCAGCCGCATCACCAGCGGATCGAAGAAATAGGCCACCACCGCGCCGACCACGAACGGCAGCAGGATGTCGTTGAGCAGCCACAGCAGCAGGAGGAAGCCGGCGGCGATGCCGGCCCAGAACCGCCAGCGGTTGGCTACCGCGCCTGCAGGCGCCACTTGTCGGCATCCTTCTCGAGCTGCAGGCCGGCCTGGCTCAGCACCTTCTGCAGCTGCTCCTCGTTGCCGTAGAAGTCGAGATGCAGCTCGGCGCGGTCGGCCTCCAGCGTGCGCACCGCCACCGACTTGATCGCCGGGATGCCGCCCAGCCGCTGGCGCACCTGCACCCAGTCGCTGAGCGCGCGGATTGGCACGTAGACGTCGAGCCCGGCCTGCTGGTCGCGCCGCACCGTGGCCAGCCCGCGCCACTCCTCGTCGAGCTTGGCGTGGATCTTCTTGGCCGCATCGGCGAGCTGGCTCGCATCCGGCACGGTCAGCGACAGCAGTTGGGAGCGCGCCCCGGTCTGCATGTCGTAGCGCATGCCGCCGACCTTGATCGGGCCGTCCTTGTCGCCCTCGGCGATCGCCACGATCACGACCGGCGCGCGATAGCGCTCGTCGAGCCGCGCCAGCGCCGTGACATCGCCGACATAGGCCTGCTCGACCGTCATTGCATCCTGGTCGAGCTGGTCGCCGCGCACCATCGCGACCGGCACCGCGGTGCCGAGCGTGTCGAGGCCGGTCCAGGCGTCGCGCCAGGCATTGCGGTCGTCGAGCTGCTGCAGCCCGTCCTTGTCCTTCCACAGCGGAATCACCAGGGCCGCGCGCGCCACCGTCTCGGCGATCGAGATGCCGGCCTCGCTCAGCCACTGCTTCACCGGCTCGGCGGCGAACACCACGCCCAGCTTGCCGATGTAGCGGTTGCCGGCGGTGCGCTCGCTGGCGAACTCCACGCCGCGCACCATGTTGTCGAGCCAGGACTCGCTGACCGGCGGCACCTTGGCGCGGTCCTCGGCCGGCACCATGCGTTCGACCAGCAGCCGCACCGCCTTCTGCCGCGCCTCGCGGATCGCCTGGTTGCGCGCCTGCACGGCGTCGGCTGCGGTGACGTCCACGTCGATGCCGCCGATGGTGTAGGTGTTGCCGTTGGCGATTTGCGCCTGTACCGAGAAGGGCACCAGCGCCAGTAGCACGACGAGGATCGTGGAAAAAATGCGGGCTGACGGCATTGCGAGAGTCCGGTACTGGGCTATGGTCATTTCAATATCTAGCACGAATGGGCCCGGCTTGAAGCACAACAACCCGCCGCTGACCTACAAGGAAGCGGGCGTCGACATCGACGCGGGCGACGCCCTGGTCGAGCACATCAAGCCCTTGGCAAAAAGCACCGACCGTGCAGGCGTGATGGGCGGGCTGGGCGGCTTCGGCGGCCTGTTCGACCTCAAGGCCGCGGGCTTCAAGGACCCGATCCTGGTCTCCGGCACCGACGGCGTCGGCACCAAGCTCAAGGTCGCGATCGAGACGGGCAGCCCCGACACGGTCGGCATCGACCTGGTGGCGATGTGCGTCAACGACATCGTCGTGCAGGGCGCCGAGCCCCTCTTCTTCCTCGACTACTACGCCACCGGAAAGCTCGAGGTCGAGACCGCACGCCGCGTCGTCGCCGGTATTGCCGAGGGCTGCCGCCGCGCGGGCTGCGCGCTGGTCGGTGGCGAGACGGCGGAGATGCCCGGCATGTATGGCGAGGGCGACTACGATCTCGCGGGCTTCGCGGTCGGCGCGGCCGAGCGCGACCAGTTGTTGCCGCGCCCCGGCATCGCGGTCGGCGACGTCGTGCTGGGACTGGCCTCGAGCGGGCTGCATTCCAACGGCTACTCGCTGGTGCGCAAGGTGATGGAGCGCGAGCGGCCCGACATCGCCACCGTGATGGAGCCGACGCGCATCTACGTGAAGCCGCTGCTGCAGGCGATCCGCTCGACCGGCGCGATCAAGGGGGTGGCGCACATCACCGGCGGCGGCCTGCCGGGCAACGTGCCGCGCTGCCTGCCCGACGGCCTGCGGGCGCGGCTCGACGCCCGGCGCTGGAAGGCACCGCCGGTGTTCGGCTGGCTGCAACGGACCGGCGCCGTGCCGACCGACGACATGCTGCGCACCTTCAATTGCGGCCTGGGCATGATCGTGGTCGTCGGCAAGGGCGACGTCGGCAAGGTCACCGGCGCACTGATCGCCGCCGGCGAGGCGGTGCGCGAGGTCGGCGTCATCGAGACCGCCCCCGGCAGCGAAGCCGACTGCGTCGTCGACAACGCCGACAGCCTCTGGCGAAGCTGACGTGGCGAAGCTGAAAGTCGGCGTCCTGATCTCGGGCCGCGGCTCCAACATGGCCGCGCTGATCGAGGCCGCCCGCGATCCCGCCTACCCGGCCGAGATTGCCTGTGTGATCAGCAACGTCGCTTCGGCGGCGGGTATCGAGACCGCGCGAAAGGCCGGCATCGCGACGGCGGTGATCCCGCACAAGGACTATCCCGACCGCGAGACCTTCGACCGCGCGGTTTCGGCCGAGCTCGAGAAGCACGGCGTCGGGCTGGTGGCGCTGGCGGGCTTCATGCGCATCCAGAGCCCGTGGTTCCCGCAGCATTGGGCGGGGCGGATCATCAACATCCATCCCTCGCTGCTGCCGGCCTTCAAGGGGCTGCACGTCCAGCAGCAGGCGCTCGACGCCGGCGTGCGGGTGAGCGGCTGCACGGTGCATTTCGTCACACCCGACCTCGATTCCGGGCCGATCATCGCCCAGGCGGTCGTGCCGGTGCTGGCGGGCGACACCGCCGATACGCTGGCCGCGCGCATCCTGCGCCAGGAGCATCGGCTCTATCCGCAGGTCGTGCGCTGGTTCGCCGAGGGCCGCATCACGCCCGGCGACAGCCGGGCCGAGGTGGCCGGGGTGCCGCAGGGGGCCACCCTGCTCTTCTCGCCCGAGCCTTAATTCGCTATAGAAACCGCACCAATTTACGGGGAAATCCATGGCCGACAATAGCGGCGAGTACCGCGCCCATCTCGCGACCTACAACAGCTTCAACAAGCTCGTGCTGTTCATGATCCTGTGGATCGTGCTGCTGCTGTCGAGCATGGCGCTGGGCCTGATCGGCGGCGTGCACCTGCTCTCGCTGCTGCTCGGCATCGGCGGCACCGTCGCGCTGCTGATCGCCTTCGCTGTCTTGAGCTGACTCGTTCTCCTCTCCCCCTAACGGGGGAGAGGAATTCGATTATCCCACGACCTCGCTACCCGCGAAGAAATAGCCGATCTCGATCGCCGCGTTCTCCGGCGAATCCGAACCGTGCACCGAGTTGGCCTCGATCGACTCGGCGAAATCCTTGCGGATGGTGCCCGCCGCGGCGTTGGCCGGGTTGGTCGCGCCCATGATCTCGCGGTTCCTGGCGATCGCGCCCTCGCCCTGCAGCACCTGGACCACGACCGGCCCCGAGGTCATGAACGTGCAGAGCCCGTCGAAGAACGGCCGCTCCTTGTGCACGCCGTAGAACGCCTCGGCCTGGGTGCGGGTCATCCAGATGCGCTTCTGGGCAACAATGCGCAGGCCGGCATCCTCGAAGCGGGCGTTGATCTTGCCGGTCAGGTTCCGGCGCGTCGCGTCCGGCTTGATGATCGAGAAAGTGCGTTCGACGGCCATGCGGGTCCTCTTGAAGAAATCCTCCCCCGTCATCGGGGGAGGTGCCCGCGTAACCGCGGGCGGAGGGGTCATGGGCCACAGCACGGATCGCGGCTCATGACCCCTCCGTCGGCGTTTGACGCCGACACCTCCCCACATGAATGGGGAGGAATGATTTCGGGCGCGCGCTTATAGACGCGGCATTCCGGCCCGGCAAGGCGGTCATTCGCCTTGGTTTTCGCCCATTCCGCGTGCTACACGCGCCCGCTTCATGCTCCACGTCACCGACCTTTCCTTCCGCCACGGCGAGCGGGTGCTGTTCGACCGCGCCGGCGCGGCGATCTCCGACGGCTGGAAGGTCGGCCTGGTCGGCCGCAACGGCGCCGGCAAGTCGACCCTGCTCAAGCTGATCCAGCACGAGTACGAGGCCGACGGCGGCGACATCAACATGACCGGCCGCATGCGCATCGGCTCGGTGCCGCAGGACCCGCCCGGCGGCGACATCCCGGTGCTCGAGGCGGTGCTGGCGGCCGACGTCGAGCGCACGTCCCTGCTCGCCGAGGCCGAGACCTGCCACGACGGCGTCCGGCTCGCCGAGATCCACATGCGGCTCGACGAGATCGGCGCCGCGGCCGCGCCGGCGCGCGCCGCCGCCATCCTGAACGGCCTGGGCTTCGACACCGCGGCGCAGGCGCGGCCGTGCGGCGAGTTCTCCGGCGGCTGGCGCATGCGCGTCGCGCTCGCCGGCACGCTGTTCAGCGATCCCGACCTCTTGATCCTCGACGAGCCGTCGAACCATCTCGACCTCGAGGCGCAGCTTTGGCTCACCGAGCATCTGAAACGATACCGGCACACGGTGCTGATGGTCAGCCACGACCGCGACCTCCTGAACGACGTGTGCGACCACATCATCCACATCGACCAGCAGAAGCTCGTCACCTACACCGGCAACTACGACACCTTCGAGCGCACCCGCGCCGAGCGGCTGGAGAACGACGCGGCCCAGCGCGCCAAGACCGAGGCCAAGCGCAAGCACATGCAGGCCTTCGTCGACCGCTTCAAGGCCAAGGCCACCAAGGCGCGCCAGGCGCAGTCGCGCATGAAGATGATCGAGAAGCTGGGCGCGGTCGTGGCGCCGCCGGTCGAGGAGCACATCAACCTCAGCTTCCCCTCGCCCGAGCAACTCGCCTCGCCGATCGAGACCATCGACCAGGTGAGCGTGGGCTACGACACGGGCCCGCTGGTGCTGAAGAAGCTCGACCTGCGCCTCGACATGGACGACCGCATCGCGCTGCTCGGCCAGAACGGCAACGGCAAGTCGACCTTCATCCGCCTGCTGTCGGACAAGCTCAGCCCGCGCGAGGGCAAGGTGAAGCGCAGCTCGAAGCTGCGCATCGGCTACTTCTCGCAAGACCAGGAGGAGAGCCTCGACTACGAGGGCACGCCGTTCGAGCACATGAACCGCGCCCTCGGTCCCGGTGTGGCGGAGCACAAGGTGCGCGCCCAGCTCGGCCGCTTCGGCTTCACCCGCGAGCGCGGCGACCTCAAGGTCGGGTTGATGTCGGGCGGCGAGAAGACCCGGCTCCTGCTGGCGCTGGCGACCCGCAGCGCGCCACACCTGCTGCTGCTCGACGAGCCGACCAACCATCTCGACATGGACGCCCGCGCCTCGCTGGTCGACGCGATCAACGACTATGACGGCGCAGTCGTGCTGGTGAGCCACGACACCCACCTGGTGAAGATGGTCGCCGACCAGCTCTGGGTGGTGGCGGGCGGCGCGGTGACGCCGTTCGAGGGCGACATCGACGACTACCAGGCGAAGCTGCTGCGCGAGCGCAGCGGCCGGCCGGCGAAGAAAGACAAGCCCAAGAAGGAGAAGACGCCCGCCCCGGCGCCGGTTATCGCCGCCGCGGCCGACAAGCCCAAGCGCGGCCGTCTCAAGCGCGCCATCGAGCAAGCCGAGAAGGCGCTCGCCGACCTCAACAAGAAGCGCGGCGAGATCGAGGCCAGGCTGGCCGACCCGACGACCTATTCAGGCCCGCCGACCGTGGCGACCGAGCTGCAGAAGGAAAAGCAGCGGCTGGAGCGCGACCTCGCCCACGCCGAGCACGACTGGCTGGTCGCGCAGGAAGCCTACGAGGCGGCGTAGCTACTCGGCGGCGGCCGGCACGGCGCGCGGGGTCGTGGTCTGGCGGATCACCGTCACCAGGGCGGCGTTGAAGAGATAGAGGCCGATGGTGATCCAGAACATCCAGGTCGGCAGGCCGGAATTCATCACCTGGCCAAAGATCAGCGGCGCCAGGAACGAACCGATGTCGAGGCCGGAATAGACGAAGCCGTAGACCTTGCCCGAGGCGCCGGATGGCGTGACCTGGCGCACGATCATGTCGCGCGAGGGATTGGTTGTGCCCCCGGCGAAGCCCGCGGCGTAGAGCAGGAACGGCAGCACGATCGGCGACACGCTCTGCATCGCGATCGGCAGCGTGAAGGCCGCGGCCACCAGCAGGCCGGTCGCCGCCACCCGCTCGTGGTGGCGCATGCGGTCGGCCAGCCATCCACCCAGCAGCATGCCGCTCGCCGAGCCGAGCACGAATACAATCAGGCAGAACGCGGCGTAGCTCTGGCTGACGCCGAACATGGCGCGGAATGCCGGCACGGCGAACTGCTGGATGCCCACGGTGTTGGCCGCGACCAGGGCGAAGAACGCCAGGCAGAGCAGGATCGTGGGATGCAGGAACAGCGACCATGGCGAAGGCTGCGACGCGGTGCTGGCGCGCGCCTTGATGCGATGGTCCACGAGGTCGGTGCGATGCGCGAAGACCAGCACTGACAGCACGAGGCCCGGGATGGCGCCGATCAGCGCTGCGTTGACGTCGCCGACGGCGCCGTCGAGGAAGTACATCGCTGGACCGCCGGCCCAGCCCAGCGAGCCGCCCAGACCGTGGATGCTGAAGGCGCGGCCGAGCCGCCGGGAATCGACCGAGGCGTTGAGGATCGCGAAGTCGGCTGGATGGAACACCGCGTTGCCGAGCCCGCCCAGCACCGCGATCGCCGCGAAGTGCCCGAAGGAATGCGCCACGGCCATGAAGCCCATGGCGCAGCCCAGCGCGAGCAGGCCACCCGCCAGGATCGGCCGCGCGCCGAAGCGGTCGACGGCGAAGCCCGCCGCGGTCTGGCCGAAGCCCGACACGGCGTAGAACAGCGCACCGAGGAAGCCGACCTGCTCGAAGCTGAGGCCGACGCGCTCGCGCACGATCAGCAGCATCGTGACGAAGGCGAGCTGGTAGTAGTGACTCGAACCGTGGGCAACGCCGATCAGGCTGATGACACGCAGGTCGCGACGCACTGGTACAATGGCGGCAGTCATGGCGCCCGCTTTATAGCCCAGCCGCAAGGCGAACGGCGTGCAAATGCGCCGCAAGAGCCATGCATCGGTGTATGCTTCGCACCGTATGACGACGTTCACCGACGAACAGATCGCCATTCGCGACACCACGCGCGCCTTTGTGCAGCGCGAAGTAATCCCCTACGCCGCGGAGTGGGATCGCGAGGCGCGCGTGCCGATCGACACGGTGATGAAGCTCGGCGCGCTCGGTCTGTTCGGCGTCTGCGCGCCGGTCGAGTGGGGCGGCGGCGGCGGCGATTTCCTCGCCTACATGCTGATGACCGAGGAGCTCGCCTATGGCGATGCCGGCATCTGCAACATGGTCAACGCCACCAACAGCTTCGGCGCCAAGGTCCGCGATTCGGGCACGCCGGAGCAGAAGGCGCGCTTCCTGCGTCCCGTTTCCAGCGGCGAGGCGCTGGGCTGCCTGCTGATGACCGAGCCGCACACCGGCTCCGACGCCGCCGCGATGCGCACCCGCGCCGTGTGCCACGGCGACACCTATGTCCTGAACGGCGCCAAGAGCTTCATCACCTCGGGCCGCTCGGCCGGCTACGCGGTGATCTTCGCCGTCAGCGATCCCGCCGCCGGCAAGCGAGGCCTGTCGGCCTTCCTCACCCGCACCGACAAGCCAGGCTATCGCGTGGTCCGCGAGGAGACCAAGCTCGGCCATCGCAGCAACGACACCTGCCAGATTGCGCTCGAGGACCTCGAGGTGCCGGTGGCCGACCTGCTCGGCCGGCCGGGCGATGGCCTGCGCATCGCGCTCGCCGCCATGGACAGCACTCGGGTGGCCGCCGCGGCGCAGGCGATCGGCGTGGCGCGCGCGGCGCGCGACGCGGCGCTCGCTTATGCGCGCGAGCGGCAGGCCTTCGGCAAGCCGATCCTCGAGCATCAGGCGGTTGCCTTCCGGCTGGCCGACATGGCGACCGAGATCGAGGTGGCACGGCAGATGTGCCATCACGTGGCGCGGCTCAAATCAGCGGGGGTTCGCTGCGTGAAGGAGGCCTCGATGGCCAAGCTCTACGCCTCACAGATGAGCGAGCGCGTCTGCTCGGCGGCTATTCAGGTCCATGGCGGCTACGGCTACGTCGCCGACTTCCCGGTCGAGAAGTATTATCGCGACGCTCGCGTCTTCCAGATCTATGACGGGACCAACGACGTGCAGAAGATCCTGATCTCGCGCGAGCTCGCGGCAGGACGATAGGGAGGAAGCGATGAAGGCCCTGACCCAGGAGCAGGTCGACTCCTATCGCTACGACGGCTTCCTCTCGCCCTTCCCGGTGCTCTCGCCCGAGGAGACGGCTTCGTGCCTCGCCGGCCTGCAGCGCTTCGAGACCTTCATCGGCTCACCCGTCCCGAAGGCCGACATGCACTGGCGCTCGCTCACCCATGCCTGCCTGCCGTTCTACGCCGATCTGGTGCGCAACCCGAAGATCCTCGACGTGGTCGAGAGTTTGATCGGGCCGGACATCCTGGTGTGGACCAGCACCTTCTTCATCAAGGAGGCCAACTCGCCGACCTTCGCCGCCTGGCACCAGGATTCGACCTACTTCGGCCTCGCTCCCGACGAGCAGGTGACGGCCTGGGTGGCGCTGACCGACGCCAGCCAGGACGCCGGCTGCATCGAGGTGCTGTCGGCCCACGGCAAGCCGCGCCAGATGCGGCATGTCCCGAAGAAGCTCGCCAACAGCATCAACCGCACCGGCCAGACCATCACCGAGCCGCTCGACGATTCAGACGTGCGCGCGATGCCGCTCAGGGCCGGCCAGTTCTCGCTGCATCATACGCTTTGCGTGCACCGCTCGGCGCCCAACAACACGCCGCATCGCCGGGTCGGACTCGGCATCAACTACATCCCGGCGCATGTACGCACGACCGGGGCGAAGCGCATGCCGGCGATGCTGGTGCGCGGCACCGACAGATACGGGCATTTCGATCTCTATCAGCCGCCGGTCAAGGAACTCGGCGAGACGGAGCTCGCGGTGCACGACCATATCTACAACTGCTACGCCGAGAATTATCGCGAGCAGGTCAAACGTCACGAGGAAGAGTTCGCATGATGTCGATTCGCAGACGTACCGCTCTGCTCGGCGCGCTCGCGGCGCCGCTGGCCGCGCGCACGGCGCTCGCCGCCGACTATCCGACGCGGCCGATTCGCCTGATCGTCCCGTACGCGCCGGGCGGCGGCGCCGACGCGGTGGCGCGCATCATCGCCAAGCTGGCGGGCGACAGCATGGGCCAGTCGATCGTGGTCGAGAACAAGGGCGGCGCGGGCTCGATCGTCGGCACCGACCTGGTCGCCAAGGCGGCGCCCGACGGCTACACGCTGCTGCTCGGCCAGTCGGGCCCGATCTCGATCAATCCGGCGGTCTACAAGACCCTGCCCTACGATCCGGTCAAGGAGCTCGTGCCGATCAGCATGACCAACTCCTATCCCTACGTGCTGGTGATCAACGGCAAGACGGCTGCCAAGGACCTTGCGGCGTTCGTGGCGCTGGCCAAGGAGAAGGCCGGCGGCTTCAACTACGGCACCACCGGCGTCGGCGCCGCCAACCAACTGATGGCCGAGCTGTTCTGCGACAAGGCCGGCGTGAAGATGACCCACATCCCCTATCGCGGCACGGCGCTGGCGGTCGCGGACTGCGTCGCCAACAACGTCACCATGGTGTTCGGCGATCCGGTGAGCGTGCTGCCGCACGTCAACTCGGGCAGCCTTCGCGCGCTCGCGGTGTCGAGCCCGCAGCGCTCGCCGGTCCAGCCGACGGTGCCGACCATGGCCGAGAGCGGCTATCCCGGCGTCGAGGCGGTGGCGTGGCACGGCATCTTCGCGCCCGCGAAGACGCCGCAAGAAATCATCGACAAGCTCAATACCGAGATCGTCAAGGCGCTCAAGAATCCGGAGATCGTCGACCTCCTGAACAAGCAGGCGATGTCGCCGGTCGGCGGCACGCAGGCCGAGTTCGCGGCCTTCCTGAAGAAGGACGTCGCGACCTGGAAGGACGTCGCGACCATGGCGAAGGTCAGCGTGGAATAGAAGCAGCGAGGCCCTCTCGGGCCCCCTCCGCCTATCGGCAGCTACTGCGATAGGGGTCACGATCGGTGCGGTCCGACGCCTGCGGCCAGGCGGCCGGCATAGCCGAAGAAGAAAAAGGCCGAGTCGGAGGTCGACGCCAAGCTCGACAAGGCGCTGAAGGACAGCTTCCCCGGCAGCGACCCGGTGTCGTTCGTCGAGGCCGCGCCAATTAAGAGGGAAGACCGCAAGCTCAGCACCGTGCCGGACGAGGACGGGAAGGAATAGGCGCTACCCGTCGTCCCGAGCGAAGCGCAGCGTAGCCGAGGGACCTCTTCCGTCAGCCTAAGCATTCCGAAAAGGTCCCTCCACTACACCTCGCTCCGCGAGGCTTCGGTCGGGACGACGGAGCTAAGCGTTCGGGTCGCCGGCGTTCGGGAAGAAGAGCTGCTCGCCGTTGATCTTGTAGTTGGCAACGGCGTCCTGGCCCTCGCGCGCGATCAGCCAGTCGATGAACTGCTGCCCTTTCGCCTTCTTCACGTGCGGATGCTTGGCCGGATTCACCAGCATCACGCCGTACTGGTTGAACAGCCGCTTGTCGCCCTGCACCAGGATCGCGAGGCCGCCCTTGTTCTTGAACGACAGCCAGGTCCCGCGGTCGGTCAGCACGTAGGCATCGGCCGCCGAGGCGGTGTTGAGCGCCGCGCCCATGCCCTGCCCGATCGACTTGTACCAGAGACCCTTGTCGCGCTCGAGGTCGATACCGGCCTCCTTCCAGAGCTTGAGCTCGGCGACATGCGTGCCCGAGCGGTCGCCGCGCGAGATGAAAGGCAGGCCCTTGTCCCTGATGATGTGCAGCGCCTCGACGACGTCCCTGGCCTTGCCGACGCCGGCCGGATCGCTGCGCGGCCCGACCACGATGAAGTCGTTGTACATCACCGGATGGCGCTTCACGCCGAAGCCCTCGGCGACGAACTTCTCCTCCTCCGACCTGGCATGCACGAACACGACGTCGGCATCGCCGCGCCGCCCGACGTCGAGCGCTTGCCCGGTGCCCAGCGCCACCACCTTCACGTCGATCCCGGTGCTCCTCTTGAACAAGGGCAGGATGTCCCCGAACAGGCCGGAGTCCTGGGTCGAGGTCGTCGAGGCGACGACGATCGAGTTGTCCTGCGCCAAGGCGGGAACGGCGAACGCCAAGGCGACGGCGAGCAACAGGCGGCGGATCATACGAGCAACTCCCCGGCGATGAACTTGCGCGCCTCTTCCGTGGCGGGCGCATCGAAGAAGCGGGGTGCGGCGGCAGCTTCGACGACCCGGCCACGATGCAGCAAAACCACCTCGCCCGCCAGCCGCCGCGCCTCGCCGAGGTCGTGGGTCGACATCACGACCTTGATCCCTTGCCGGCCGACGGCGCGGATCACGTCCTCCATCGCCTTGGTCGAGGCAGGATCGAGGCTGGCCGTGGGCTCATCGAGAAACAGGATCGTGGGATCGCGCGCCAGCGCGCGAGCCAGTGCCAGCCGCTGCTGTTCGCCGCCGCTCAGCCGCCGCGCCGGCCGCGTCGCGGCGTGCTCCAATCCGACCAGCGCCAGCAGTTCGGCAGTGCGGTCGGCATCGGCCATCGCGTAGCGCACGTTGGCCTCGGCTGTGCGGCGCAGCATGGTCGGCCGCTGGAAAACGATGGCCCGCCGCGGCTCGCCCTCGCGCAGGATGCGGCCGGATGTCGGCGGCAGCAGGCCCATCGCAGCGCGCAGCACGGTGCTCTTGCCGGCGCCGTTGGGGCCGATCAGCACCGTCGGTGCACCAGCCGCCAGCGTGAGCGACAGGCGGTCGAGCAGGGTCACCGCCCCCGCCGCGATCGTCACCTCGTCGAAGCGGATCATCCCGCCAGCCGTTCTGCCGCGCGCCGCAGCGCCCAGGCGAGCCCGTTGACCGCCAGCACGATCGCGATCAGCACCAGGCCGAGGCCGATCGCCAGCGGCAGGTTGCCCTTGGAGGTCTCGAGCGCGATCGCCGTCGTCATGGTGCGGGTGAAGCCATCGATGTTGCCGCCGACGATGATCACGGCGCCGACCTCCGCAGCGGCGCGGCCGAAGCCGGCCAGCAGCGCGGTGATCAGGCTGAAGCGGGCATCCCAGACCAGGGTGGTGATGCGGCGCAAGGGGCGGACATCCATCGCCGTCAGCTCGTCGCGATACTCCAGCCACAGGTCCTCTATGGTCTGGCGCGCGAGCGCCGCGATGATCGGCGTCACCAGGATGGTCTGGGCGATCACCATCGCCTGCGGCGTGAACAGCAGTCCCCACTCGCCCAGCGGACCCGAGCGCGACAAGGCGAGATAGACGATCAGGCCGATCACCACCGGCGGCAGGCCCATCATGGCATTGAGGAACACGATCGCGGCGTCGCGGCCGCGGAAGCTCGACAGCGCGATCGCCGCCCCCAGAGGCACGCCGATCAGGGCCGCCAGCAGCACGGCCGACAGGCTGACGACCAGCGCCAGCCGTACGATCGCGAACAGCGCCGGATCGCCCGTCAGAACGAGGTCCAGCGCGGAGAGATTCTCGGGCATCGTCCGTCTTCTCGCAAACAAACGGAGCACTGTCATCCCGAGCGCAGCGAGGGACCCTTCCGATAAAGATCCCTCGGCCATCGGCCTCGGGATGACAGCGTGACGCTTCGGCTTCGAGCAAGAATGCTCTAGTCTCGCGACCCGATGATCAGGGGGCAAACGCCATGAAGCGCTGGAAGCATCGTCCCGAAGGCTCGACCTGGGGCGATTGGGGCGACGACGATCAACTCGGCCGCCTCAACCTGATCACCCCCAAGAAGGTGATGGAGGGCATCGCCGAGGTGAAGGAAGGCCTGTCGTTCTGCCTCAGCCTGCCGCTCGACTTCCCGGGCGGCAACGTGCTGAATTCGCGCCGGCTGCCGCCGGTGCTGTCGCCGACCGGTGACGAGAACGGCTGGCGGTTCAACTTCCTCACCAACTCGCTCAATCCGCTGTTCCAGGACGTGGCGTGCGACGACCGCGTGATCCTGACGCTGCAGTATTCGACGCAGTGGGATACGCTGGCCCATGTCGGCGGGATGTTCGATGCCGACGGCGACGGCGTGCCCGAGCCGCTGTTCTACAACGGCTACAAGTCGGGCTCGGACGTGGTCGGCCCGCAGACCGATGCCGGCCGCGACGGCTGCGGCCATCTCAGCTACGCCCACAAGCTCGGCGTCGAGAACATGGCGGCCAAGGCGATCCAGGGCCGGGCCGTGCTGGTCGATCTCGAGAAGCACTACGGCCGCGACCACAAATATGTGAGCTTCGAGGACTTCCAGCGTGTGCTGGAAGCGGACAAGGTGGCGGTCGAGCCGGGTGACATGCTGCTGCTCTACACCGGCTTCACCGACGAGATCCTGCAGATGAACAAGAAGGTCGATGCGGCCCGCGCCCATGCGATGTGCAGCGTGCTCGACGGGCGCGACAAGCGGCTGCTGCAGTGGATCACCGATAGCCAGATCTCGGCATTGATCGCCGACAACTACGGCGTCGAGGCGGTACCGGCGCGGCCCGGGCCGGAGGGTGCGCAGCATCCGTCGCTACCGCTGCACAATCACTGCCTGTTCAAGCTCGGGCTCAATCTCGGCGAGATCTGGTGGCTGAAGGATCTCGCGCTGTGGCTGCGCGAGCGCGGCCGCTCGCGCTTCCTGCTGACCGCGCCGCCGCTGCGCCTGCCCGGCGCCGTCGGCTCGCCGGCGACGCCGGTCGCGACCGTCTAGGAGCGGAATGGACAGCGCCTTCACGAGCCTCGTCGCGGATGCGCTGGGCGCAACGCCGTTCCGGTTGCTCGATGTCGGCTGCTCGGGCGGCCTCGATCCGCGCTGGCGGGCGTTCGGCGACCGGCTGCAGGCGATCGGCATCGATGCCAGCCGCGCCGAATGCGCCCGCCTCGCCAAGACGGAGACCCTGCCGGGCGTGGAGTACGTGCCGACCTTCGTTGCCGGCGTCGCCGGCAAGCCGGTCGATCTCGAACGCGGCCAGGCCTCGCCGCTGATCATGGCGGTGCGCGAGCGTCTCTCCTTCATGCGCACCCGCGAGATCCGACAGGCGCGCCTCGCCAAGGCCGAGATCGAGGAGCAGCTCCGCCACAACGCCTGGGAGATGACCGATTTAGCCGACAGCACCTGCCCGGCGGCGGTGGCCGACCTGCTGGCAGCGCGCGACTGGCGCGACTTCGACTACCTGAAGATCGACATCGACGGCTCGGACTTCGAGGTGCTGCAGACCTTCGACGGCAAGCTCGGACCCGCCGGCGTGCTGGGCGTGCAGCTCGAGGTCAACTTCATCGGCACCGAGTCCGACAGCGACCATACCTTCCACAACACCGACCGCTTCATGCGGCGGCAGGGCTACGAGCTGATGCGGCTCGACGTTCGGAACTACTCCTCGCGCGCCCTGCCCGGTCGCTATGTCTGGCCGACGCCGGCCGAGACCCTGTTCGGCCGGCCGTTCCAGGGCGAGGCATGGTACGCCCGCGACTTCGAGCGCGCAGCGCTCGACACCGCCAAGCTGCTGAAGCTCGCCGCCATCTACTCGGCGATCGGCGTGCCCGACATGGCGGCCGAGCTGCTGCAGAAGCGCGGAGCCGGGCTGGCCGGCCTCGGCATAGAGCGCGCGCTCGATCTGCTGGCCGCGCAGGCGCAGTCCGAGCGGATCCACAAGCTTGGCTACCAGCGCTACATGCAGGGCTTCGAGGCCGACGCCTCGCATTTCTATCGCCGCGAGGGCGACTATACGTGGGCCGAGCGCTTCGCCGCCGCATGGTCGGCGTTCCGCAAGCCCAGGCGCTGACATTCGCCGCCGACGGCCCTCAGGATCGGCCAGACCGCGCCGAAGAGCGCCGAAGCCCGCCGGCCGTCACCGCCCGCGGTCGCGTGTCAATTGTTTCAGGCCTTCTTCTCCCAGCCCCTGTCGGTCTGCTGCCAATAGACCACGGCGTGCCCCGCCGCCTTGTAGGCCTTCCAGCGCTCGCGCGAGTCGGCCACCGCGGCCTCGTCGCGGCCGTCGAACAGCTCGAAGCAGCGCTTGTAGTCGGCAACGCGCTCGGACCTGGCGCGATCGGCGACGAACAGGAAGGCGGCGCCGTTGGGGTTCTCGTCGTGATGGGTCAGCCAGACCGGCTGCCGCTCGGCCTCGCCGTCGCGCGCCGAGCCGTGCGGCAGGAAGCCGTTGGGATCGAAGGTCCAGAGGTGGGTGTTCAGCGCATCGACCCGCTCTGGCGAGCCGAGCAGCACCACCGCCCGCTCGCCGGCCTGCAGGGTCTTCTCCAGCAGGCGCGGCAGCGCGTCCTCGAGCGACGACTTGGTCAGGTGATAGAAATTGACCTCGGTCGCCATCGGCCCGTCAACGCTCCCTTCAGCGCTCGTAGCTGTCGGCGATCCACCTGTCGAGCAGCCGCACGCCGAACGCCGAGGCGCCCTTGGGCGTGGTCTCGTTGCCCTTGCCCCAGGCGGTGCCGGCAATGTCGAGATGCGCCCAGGCGACGCCCTCCTGCACGAAGCGATGCAGGAACTGCGCCGCCGTGATCGAGCCGCCGTCGCGGCCGTTGCTGACGTTCTTCATGTCGGCGATGTCCGAATCGATCAGCTTGTCGTACTTGGGCCCGAGCGGCATGCGCCACAGCTTCTCGCCGATCTCCGAGCCGGCCGCGCGCAGCCGGTTGGAAAGCGGGGTGTTGTTGCTGAACAAGCCCGCCCGCTCATGGCCCAGCGAGACCACGATCGCGCCGGTGAGGGTCGAGAGCTCGACCATCGCCTGCGGCTTGTATTTGTTCTGCACGTGCCACATCGCATCGCACAGGATCAGCCGGCCTTCGGCGTCGGTGTTGATCACCTCGACGGTCTGGCCCGACATCGAGGTCCAGACGTCGCCCGGCCGCTGCGCATTGCCGTCTGGCATGTTCTCGACCAGCGCGCAGATGCCCACGACATTCACCCGCGCCTTGCGCGCCGCCAGGAGTCGCATCGCCCCCGTCACCGCCGCCGCGCCGCACATGTCCATTTTCATGTCTTCCATACCGCCCGCGGGCTTGAGCGAGATGCCGCCAGTATCGAAGCAGACGCCCTTGCCGACCAGCGCGATCGGCTGCTGCGACTTCGGGCCGTTCATCCAGGTCATGACGAGCATCTGCGATTCGCGGCGGCTGCCGTGGCCGACGGCGAGCAGGACGTTCATGCCGAGCTTCTTCATCTCGGCCTCGCCCAGGATCTCGACCTTGACGCCGACCTTGGTGAGCAGCTGGCGGGCGCGGCGGGCGAACTCGACCGGGTAGAGCACATTGGCCGGCTCGTTGCCGAGGTCGCGGGCGAGGAAGACCGAGTCGATCGCCGGTTCGAGCGCGGCATAAGCGCGGCGCGCGTCGGCCGAGCCGGCAACGACCATGGTGATCTGCTCGAGCGAGGGCTTCTGCTCGGGCTTCTCCTTGGTCTTGTACTTGTCGAAGTGGTAGGAGCGCAGTTGCGCACCGAGCGCAATATGCGCCGCGACCTGGGCCGGCGGCACGCGGTTGCCCTTCACCGGATCGACCACGATCGTGACGGCCTTCAGGCCGGCGCCGTTGGCATCGGCGGCGATCAGGCCGCCCAGCGCCTCGGCGGTACGGGCATCGAGCTCGCGGGCCTTGCCGACGCCAAGCAGGATCAGACGGCCGTAGCCCTGCTGGCCGAGCACGGTCAGCGTCTTGCTCTTGGAGCCGGTGAAGCGGCTCGCCTCCATCGCGCGCACGAGGGCGCCGCCGGTCGCCGTGTCGATCGCCTTGGCGGTGACCTGGAGTTGCTTTTCGGCGCCCACGAATACCGCGACGTTGCCGGAGAAGGCCCTGGGAAAGGCCGAAAATTCCACTTTCATTGGGTTCCTCGTGTTTGCCGAAGTTTCCACCCCTGCGACCGTAGGGCGCAAGGTGCGAATTGCGTCTCGGGCGCCGCGACAGTATCAGTACCGGCCCTCAAAACGGGAATGAAAATGACTGTCTCTGCCCTCCCCCGCGTCAATGTCGTCGGCCTCGGCAAGCTCGGCGCGCCGCTCGCTGCAGTGCTCGCCAGCCGCGGCTTCACCGTGATCGGTCTCGACGTCAGCAAGACGCTCGTCGACGCGCTGAACGCCGGCAAGATGCCCATCATCGAGCCGCAGCTCAACGAGCTGATCGCCGAGAACCGCGAGCGCCTGTCGGCCACCATGGACGCCAACGAGGCGATCCAGAAGACCGACGCCTCGTTCGTGATCGTGCCGACGCCGTCCAACAAGGAGACCGGCTTCTTCTCCAACAGCTACGTGCTGAAGGCGATGGAGACGCTGGGCAAGGCGCTGCGCAACAAGAAGGGCTATCACCTCGTGGTCATCACCTCGACGGTGATGCCGGGCTCGACCGATGGCGAGATCAAGCAGGCGCTCGAGGCCGCCTCGGGCCGCAAGGTCGGGCCGGATCTCGGCCTCTGCTACAATCCGGAATTCATCGCGCTGGGCTCGGTCGTGCGCGACATGCTCTATCCCGATTCGATTCTGGTCGGCCAGGCCGACGGGAAGGCCGGCGACATGCTGGAGACGATCTACCGGCAGATGTGCGTCAAGAACCCGCCGGTGCAGCGCATGAACCTGGTGAGCGCGGAGCTGACCAAGATCTCGGTCAACACCTACGTCACCACCAAGATCTCCTACGCCAACATGCTGGCCGACATCTGCGACCGCCTGCCGGGCGCCGACGTCGACGTGGTGACCAAGGCGCTGGGCGCCGACACCCGTATCGGCCCGAAGTACCTCAAGGGCGCGATGGGCTATGGCGGCCCGTGCTTCCCGCGCGACAACGTCGCCTTCGCGGCGCTGGCCCGCAAGCTCGGCGCCAAGGCCGACGTCGCCGAGGCGACCGACCAGATCAACAACTACCAGGTCGAGCGCCTGACCGGGCTGGTGTCGAAGTTCGCCAAGGCCGGCACGCGCATTGCCCTGCTGGGCCTCTCCTACAAGCCGCAGACGCCGGTCGTCGAGGAGAGCCATAGCGTGAAGCTCGCCGGCGCCTTGGCCGACAAGGGCTACATCGTGACGGTGCACGATCCGCTCGCCCAGGAAGCGGCGCTGAACGTGCTCGGCGAACGGGCGCTCGGCGCGGCGTCGCTCGAATCGGCGGTCAGGGACGCCGACCTGCTGATCGTCGCCACCGGCTGGCCCGAGTACCAGACGATCGATCCCGCCTGGGCCAAGCGCGACAACGGCCAGCGGCTCACCATCCTCGATCTGTGGCGCACCCTGCCGGCCGACGCGTTCGAGCCGGTCGCCGACCTGCTGTACGTCGGCTACGGCCGCTAGGCTAGCGGCAATCGTGAGTGAGATTCAGGCCGAGCGCGTCAACCGGCCTTCTTCCTGAACTTCAGCAGCACCTTCTCCCTCATCGTCGCCGGCGGTTCGGCCAGCGGCAGGCCGGCCAGCACCTGGCTGCAGAAGGGGTTGATATTGGCGCCGACGTAATCGGTAAAGATCGGCCAGTATTTGTTGTAGATCACGTTAACGCCGATGCAGCGGCGCGGAGTCTGGCGGCCCTTGGGCCGCGTGTCGACCTCGGTCGAGGCGGCGCGGCGGAACAGGCGCTCGACGATCGCGAGCTGACGACGGTCGGCCGGCGCTTCCTCGCGGCCGACCCGCACGGGGTCGTCGATCTGCTGGGTTGCCAGGCCGAACTCGAACAAGAAAAGCTCTGCACGCTTCAGTTGATCTGCAAACCGGCCGCTCTCGATCGCCGCATTGCTGACCGCGAGCCCCAGCTCCTGGGGCACCAGCACCGGCCCGGTGAAGCCCATGCCTCGCCACGCCACCGCGAAGCGCTGCACGAAGTCGGCGCGGCAGCCCGCGACCAGGATGGCGGTCTCCTTCGGGTAGGTCAGCACCTGGTCGCAGACGAACGGCAGGGTATGGAGCAGATCGTAGGTCAGGTCGTCGAACAGGTGCCATTCGACGCTGGTGCTGGTGAACGGCACCGACGCCGGTTCCATCGCCTTGCCCAGCCCCGCGGTGAAGCGCTCGTAGGAAGTGTCGCGGTCGAGCCGCACCTCCTCGACCTTCGCTTCCGGCCAGCCCCAGTCGTCGGCCTGCTCGGGAATGTAGGGCGAGCTCACGTTCCAGATGTACTTGTCGTGGCTGTTCATCGTGGTCTTGCGGCCCTTGTTGTTGGCCGCCGCCACGCGGGTGTGGTCGCAGTGATAGCCGAACGCCTTGTCCATCAGCGTGTCGACCCGGCCGCGATAGAGCGCCAGCCGCGCCGCCAGGTTGGAATCGCAGTGCCAGCCCAGGATCATCGATTCGTCGAAGCCGTGGATGGCGAACATGTCCTCGCGCAGCACCGCCTGGAAGTCGCCGAGCGCGTCGTACTTCATCGGCATGAAGTTGTGCACCACCTGGTTGAGGTGGAAGCGCACCGACCAGTCGCGCAGCTTGGTGAGATTGCCGGCCGCATCCTTGCGGTCGAATGCGGCCTCCCACAGCATCTCGGGGATCTCGAAGCGCGGGATCTGGTAGAAGCCGTCGGGCAGCGCGCCCAGGATGTCGCTGAGCGATTCGCCCTCGTTGCGCGGCACCAGCAGCATGTCGGTGTTGGTGTAGAGGATCCAGCGGTTCTTCGGGTTCGACCGCCGCAGCGCCACGTTGCGCGACTGCGATTCGAGCGCCACCAGATGGGTCTTCGACTTCAGGTGGGCATGCTGCTCGGGCCGCACCCGCAGGATGCGCATGTGCCGCTTGGCCTTGTCGGTCAGCGTGTCGTGGATCGCCTCGGGGAAGGTCGGATGGTCGTCCGGCGTGTTGTAGTCGACGAACAGGATCTCGTCGTCGGGATCGGACATCACCTCGGCCAGCGCATTGAAGCTGATCGCCGCGCGCTTGTGCAGGTTGTAGCCGTGCTGGTCGTTGCGGCCGTAGATGATGACGGAGAACATCGGCTTCCCTCCTAGCGGCGCGACAGCTCGTTGCGCGCGGCGGCGTACTCGATCAGGGCGGGCGGCGCGGTCTCGACGACGTCCTTGTAGCGCTCGAGCTGGAACAGCGCCTCGATTCGGCGGCCCTCGGTCGTGGCAGCAGCCAGCACCATCTCGGCGTTGGTCTTGCCGGCCAGCAGCGCGAACAGCGGTGCCGGCCAGGGGCCGTCGGCCGCCGCTGCCGCGGCATCGCCCAACCGGCCGAGGCGGCGCAGCGCCGTCAGGCGATAGAGCCGCCAATAGGGATCGTCCGGATGGGCCTCGATCGCGCGCTCGAGCTCCGGCAGCGCCGCCGCCCAGTCGGCGAGCCGCAGCAGCACGCAGGCACGCGCCGCGGCCTGCCGCTCCGGCAGCAGCGCGAGCTGCCGCCGCCAGTCGGCATTGGCCTTGCCGATGTTGCCCATCGCGGCATGGGCGACGGCGCGGCCGCTCAAGGTCTCGGGCGCCTTGTGATTGTGGCGCAGCGACACGGTGAACGAGGCGACGGCCTGCCGGTAGCGGCCCAGCAGCGACAGCGCCTCGCCGCGCATCGCCAGCAGCGCCGAGTCCTTCTCCTTGATCTTCAGTGCCCGCTCGTAGGCGCGCAGCGCCTCGGCCGGCCGGCCGAGCGCCAGCAGCGCATTGCCGACGGCGGCGTGGGGAAGCGCCCCGGTCTTGATGCGCTCCAGCGCCAGCTCGTAGGATTCGACCTCGAAGCTCAGCCGTCCCTGCTGGCGCCAGAGGTAGCTGCGATCGGGCGCGCCGGTGCGGTGCGCGGCCCACAGCCGGCGGGCATGCTCGTAGTCGGGCCGCGCCGCGTCGCTCTTGCCTTGCATGTCGAGGCATTCGGCGCGCGAGCTTACGGCGTCGGCGAAGTCGGGCAGCAGCTCGATCGCCCGGTCGAAGTCGGCCACCGCCGCCTCGAGGTCGCCGGCACGCATGCGAAAGCGGCCGCGGCGGAACAAGGCCTGTCCCTGCCGCTCGGGGTCGGGATCGTCGATACCGGGAAAGTCCGCGGCGATGGCCTTTCGCCAAAGGCCGACGCCCGCCAGCGCGGATTTCAAAAAACCTTGCTTTGCCAATAAGTCCTCGGGCTTGGGCGTGTCCGGCTAAACCACCTGCTCCGGTGCGTCAAGCGGCGCATCGTACCATCTGCAGGGTGGGCGCGGACAGGTTCAGGCCGTGGTCAGGCCCTTCAGTTGGGCGTGGCGATGGCAGTTGCACAGCCCCGCCTGATGGAAGCGGTACATGTCGGCCCATAGCGCCATCGGGTTGGGCTTCTCCGCCGCGCCGTACTCGCGGTACAGCGCCGCCACGTTCATGACGATGCGCTCGGAATCGATCCAGTCGACATAGGGCTCGAGCGAGATCTGGGTCGCGGCCTCGTAGGCGCCGACGCCCGCGTCGTAGCGCTTGCGCGCCTCGCGGTCGATGTACTCGAGGTAGCCGCGGAAGGTCGCCACGCCCGCCTTGTCGGTGATCGGGCCATGGCCCGGCACGACGATCTCGACGTCCCAGCCCAGGATCGTGTCGCAGGCCTTGATCCAGTTTCGGATCGGCCCGGCCCAGATCACCGGATGGCCGCCCATGAACAAAAGGTCGCCGGTGAAGACGATCTTCTCCTTGGGCAGATAGACGAGCAGGTCGCCCCTGGTGTGCGCCGGCCCCGCCTCGTGGAGCTGCACCTGCTTGTCGCCGACCTTGAGGTCGAGCCGGCCGTCGAAGGTCTGCGTCGGCGCGGTGTAGACGACATCGTCCCATTCGAAGTGCCGCGCCATCATCTCGTAGAGGAATTTGCCGCCGTCGCCGAGCGCCTCGCGATTGCGGATCATGGCGGCCAGCGCCTCGGGCGGCCGGTCGAGCATCTCCTGCGCGCAGGCCTTGGTGGTGACGATCTCGGAGCCGCCGAGAAGCTGGTTGCCGAAGGTGTGGTCGCCGTTGGAATGCGTATTGACCAGCGTGCCGATCGACTTCGCGGCCGGCACCGCGTCGCGCATCGTGCCCAGCATCTCGCGCGTGAGCCTGAGGTCGAACAGCGTGTCGACCAGCAGGCTGCGGTCGCCGTCCGTGATCAGGCCGGCATTGCTCCAGCCCCAGCCACCGTCAGGCTGGAGATACGCATGACAGCCGCCACCGATGTCGTGCAGACCTTTTGTGAATTGCCACTTGGCCATGTCGATCCTCCCGGCTGCCGGCGATTTTAGCGGGTCACGCGGCGGGAAAACACGTTCTTCCTCACGACCCGTCCGCGCTGCCAACGTTTTGCTGCGAGCGCACCGAACTTTGGCAACGTCGATTATTGAGACGCCGCGCGAAGGCGGGCATTTCAAGGGGCGTGCATCACTTCGGTTCCATTCGCTCGAGCTGTCGACGCGGCCATTGCCACTGATCGTCGATTGCCTTGTCTGAAGTCAAAGGCCGGCCCGAGCGCCGGCAGGAGTGACGTCATGTCCATCCCGTTTTCCCGCCGCTTCGTGCTGACGGCGGCCGCCGCCCTCGGCCTGCCCATCGCCGCGCGCGGCCAGACGCCGGCGGCGGTCACGCTGACCAACGTTTCGTACGATCCCACCCGCGAGCTCTATCGCGCGCTCGACGCGGACTTCGCCAGGACCTGGCAGGCCGCCACCGGCCAGAAGGTCACCGTCCGCACCTCGCACGGCGGCTCGGGCAAGCAGGCCCGCTCGGTGATCGACGGCCTCGAAGCCGACATCGTCACGCTTGCCCTGGCCGGCGACATCGACGCCATCGCGCGCGAATCCAAGCGCCTCCCCGCCGACTGGCAGAAGCGCCTGCCCAACAACTCCGCTCCCTACACCTCGACCATCGTGTTCGTGGTGCGCAAGGGCAATCCCAAGGGCGTCAAGGACTGGCTGGATCTCGCCAAGCCCGGCGTCTCGATCATCACGCCCAATCCCAAGACCTCGGGCGGCGCGCGCTGGAACTACCTCGCCGCCTGGGCCTACGAAATCGACCGCACCAAGGGCGACGAGGCGGCGGCGCAGAAGTTCGTCGAGGCGATCTACAGGAACGTCCCGGTGCTCGACTCGGGCGCGCGCGGCTCGACCACGACCTTCGCCCAGCGCGGCGTCGGCGACCTGCTGATCGCCTGGGAAAACGAGGCCCTCCTCACCCTGCAGGAGTTCGGCGCCGACAAGTTCGAGATCGTCGTGCCGCCCTTCTCGATCCTGGCCGAGCCGCCGGTGTCGTTGGTCGATGCGGTGGCCGACAAGCGCGGCACCCGCAAGGTCGCCGAGGCCTACCTCAACTACCTCTACTCGCCGGCGGCGCAGAAGATCATCGCGAAGAACTTCTATCGTCCCTTCAAACCCGAGCAGGCCGACCCGACCGACCTCGCCCGCTTCCCGAAGATCCGGCTGGTCACCATCGACCAGGCGTTCGGCGGCTGGACCAAGGCACAGGCCACGCACTTCGCCGACGACGGCCAGTTCGACCGCCTCTACAAGCCGGGCGGGACGGCAACGCGATGAGCGTCGCCGTCCAGTCGTGGAGCCCGTCCTGGCCTCCGGCGATCCCGAAGCCCGGCGCGCTGCCGGGCTTTGGGATCACCTTCGGCTTCACCCTCACCTACCTGTCGCTGATCGTGCTGATCCCGCTCGCCGTGCTGGTGTGGCGCGCCAGCGGGCTCGGGCTCGACGGCATCTGGCGGGTCGCGACGACGCCACGCGTGCTGGCCGCGCTCGAGACCAGCTTCGTGATCTCGGCGGCAGCCGCGCTGGTCAACGCCCTGTTCGGCATGATCGTCGCCTGGGTGCTGACGCGCTACAGCTTCCCCGGCCGTCAGCCCATCGACGCCGCCGTCGACCTGCCGTTCGCGCTGCCGACCGCCGTCGCCGGCATCGCGCTGGCCGCGCTCTACGCCCCGAACGGCTGGATCGGCGCGCTGTTCGAGCCGTGGGGCATCAAGATCGCCTTCACGCCGCTCGGCATCTTCATTGCCCTGGTGTTCATCGGCCTGCCCTTCGTGGTGCGCACGGTGCAGCCGGTGCTGCAGGACCTCGACCGCGAGATCGAGGAGGCCTCGGCAACGCTGGGCGCGACGCGGCGCCAGACCTTCTTCCGCGTCGTGTTGCCGGCCCTGCTGCCCGCGCTGCTCACCGGGATCGCCCTCGCCTTCGCCCGCGCCGTCGGCGAGTACGGCTCGGTGATCTTCATCGCCGGCAACATGCCGTTCAAGTCGGAGATCGCCCCGCTGCTGATCGTCGCCCGGCTGGAGGAGTACGACTATGCCGGCGCCTCGGCGATCGCGACCGTCATGCTGGTGATCTCTTTCGCCGCCCTGCTCGCCATCAACCTCCTGCAGGCGGTCAGCCGCCGGAGAATGGGCGATGCGTGACACCGCATTAGCCGAAAGCGCCGTCACATGCTGGGTTCTGACCGGGATCGCGATCGGCTTCCTCGGCCTGTTCCTCGCCCTGCCGCTGCTGGCCGTGTTCAGCGAGGCGCTGCGCCGCGGGGTCGATGCCTATCTCGCCGCGTTCGACGATCCCGACACGCAGTCGGCGATCGGGCTCACCCTGCTGATCGCCGCGATCGCCGTGCCGCTCAACCTGGTGTTTGGCGTGTGCGCGGCCTGGTCGATCGCCAAGTTCTGGTTCCCAGGCAAGAGCTTGCTGGTCAGCCTGATCGATCTGCCCTTCTCGGTCTCGCCGGTCGTCTCGGGCCTGGTCTACGTGCTGCTGTTCGGCGCCAAGGGCCTGCTCGGCCCGACGCTCAGCGACTGGGACTTCAAGATCATCTTCGCCGTGCCCGGCATCGTGCTGGCGACCATCTTCGTCACCTTCCCCTTCATTGCCCGAGAGCTGATCCCGCTGATGCAGGAGCAGGGCACCGCGGAAGAGGAAGCGGCGATGACGCTCGGCGCCTCGGGCTGGCGCACCTTCCTGACCGTCACCCTGCCCAACGTCCGCTGGGCGCTGCTCTACGGCGTGCTGCTCTGCAACGCGCGTGCGATGGGCGAATTCGGCGCGGTGTCGGTCGTCTCCGGCCACATCCGCGGCCTCACCAACACCATGCCGCTGCAGGTGGAGATCCTTTACAATGAGTACAACTTCGTCGCTGCTTTCGCCGTCGCCTCGCTCCTGGCGGGACTGGCCCTCGTCACCCTTGTCGGCAAGTCCATCCTCGAATGGCGATACGGGCACGGGCTCTCCGCCGTCCGGCGACGCTAACCCGGCCGCCGAGGCCGTCGCCATCGCGGCAGAGAGCCTCGGCAGGACCTTCGGCACCACCGTCGCGGTCGATTCGCTCGACATAGCCGTCGAGCCCGGCGAGCTGCTCGCTTTGCTCGGCCCGTCGGGCTCCGGCAAGACCACGCTGCTGCGGCTGGTCGCCGGACTCGAGACGCCGACCAGCGGCCGTATCCTGTTCGGCGGCGAGGACGCCACGCATCGGCCGGTGCGCGAGCGGCGGGTCGGCTTCGTCTTCCAGCACTATGCCCTGTTCAAGCATCTGAGCGTCGCCGAGAACATCGCCTATGGCCTGCGCGTGCGGCCGCGCGCCACCCGGCCCCCGGACAAGGAAATCCGCCGCCGCGTCGCCAAGTTGCTCGAGCTGGTGCAGCTTTCGGGTCTCGGCCGCCGCGCCCCGGCGCAGCTCTCGGGCGGCCAGCGTCAGCGCGTCGCGCTCGCCCGCGCGCTCGCCGTCGAGCCGCGCGTCCTGCTGCTCGACGAGCCGTTCGGCGCGCTCGACGCGCAGGTGCGGCGCGACCTGCGCCGCTGGCTGCGCGAGCTGCACGACCGCACCGGCCACACCACGCTGTTCGTCACCCACGACCAGGAGGAGGCGCTCGAGCTTGCCGACCGGGTCGCCATCCTGAACAAGGGGCGTATCGAGCAGATCGGCACGCCCGACGACGTGCTCGACCGCCCGGCAACCGCCTTCGTCGCAGGCTTCGTCGGCGAGGCCGTCCGCCTACCGGTCGAGCTCGCGCCGCACGCCTTGCGCATCGGCGGCCAGGCGATCGCGCTCGACCACGGCCTCCCGTCCGGCGCCGCCGCCCTGTTCGTGCGGCCGACCGACCTGACGCTGGCCGAGCCGTTCGGCGACAACCGGCTCACCGCGACGGTCGTCTCGGTGCGCCGCCGCGGGCCCGCGCGCCGGATCGAGCTGGCGATCGCCGACAGGCTGCCGACGGTGGAGATCGAGCTCGCGATCGGCCGCACCGTGCACCAGGGCCAGGCCGTGCATCTGCGTCTGCTCACGCCCCGGCTGTTCGCCTCATGACCGCCGCGATCGACCTGCAGCACCGCCTGGGCCTTGCGCCGCCTGCCACAGTGCTCGCCGCCGCGCTGCGCGAGCTGTTCCCCGGCCGCATCGCGGTGGTCTCGTCGTTCGGTTCGGAATCCGCCGTGCTGCTGCACCACGTCGCCGCGATCGATCCGGCGACCCCGGTGCTGTTCATCGACACCGGCCGGCACTTCGACGAGACCCTGGAATATCGCGACCGGCTGAGTGCCCATCTCGGCCTGACCGACGTGCGCGCGATCGGCCCGACGGTCGAAGAGGTCGCACGGCTCGATGCCGACGCCACGCGCGCCGTCTGGGATCCCGACGGCTGCTGCGCCTTCCGCAAGACCGCACCGCTGCGGCGCGCGCTCGCAGGGTTCGACGCCTGGATCACCGGCCGCAAGCGCTTCCAGGGCTCGACGCGTGTCGACCTGCCGGTGTTCGAAGCCGATCCGCCGCACATCAAGGTCAATCCCCTGGCGCGCTGGAGCAGTGCCGACATCACGGCCTACCGGGCCGAGCATCGCCTGCCCGCCCATCCGCTGGTCGCGCAGGGCTTCGCCTCGATCGGCTGCGCGCCCTGTACCTCGGCGGTGCGTCCCGGCGAGGACGCCCGCGCCGGCCGCTGGCGCGGCTTCGACAAGACCGAATGCGGAATCCATCAAAGACCGACAGGAAAGTAGAGTTGAGATGTCTGCCCTAGCTACCGCCGCCCGCGCGGCCGCCAATGAAATCCCGCCGGCCCCGCGCCAGCGCTCCGGGCTGTCGCCGCACCTGCAGCGCCTGGAGGACGAGGCGATCCACATCCTGCGCGAGGTCGTGGCCGAGTTCCGCAAGCCGGTGATGCTCTACTCGGTCGGCAAGGATTCGAGCGTGATGCTCCACCTCGCCCGCAAGGCGTTCTTTCCGGCGCCGCCGCCCTTCCCGTTCCTGCACATCGCCAGCGGTTGGGACTTCCGAGCCCTGATCGATCATCGCGACCGCATGGCGCGCGAATACGGGCTCGACCTGCTGGTCCATGGCAACGAGGAAGCCACGCGCGCCGGCATCAACCCGTTCGAAACCGAGACCGGCGAGTATTCGCGCCTGATGCTGACCGAGGCGCTGAAGACGGCCCTCGACCATCACGGCTTCGACGCCGCGCTGGGCGGCGGCCGGCGCGACGAGGAGAAGGCGCGCGCCAAGGAGCGCATCTTCTCCCATCGCAGCGCCGGCCATGTCTGGGATCCGCGCAACCAGCGGCCGGAGCTGTGGCGCCTGTTCAACGCCCGCCTCAGGCCCGGCGACACCATGCGCGTCTTCCCGCTGTCCAACTGGACCGAACTCGACGTCTGGAACTACATCCAGGCCGAAGCGATCCCGATCGTGCCGCTCTATCTCGCCGCCGAACGCTGGGTGGTCGAGCGCGACGGCGCGATGATCGCCGTCGACGACGACCGCATGCGCTTCCTGCCCGGCGAGAAGACGGTCAAGCGCCGCATCCGCTTCCGGACGCTCGGCTGCTGGCCGCTCACCGGCGCGATCGACTCCAAGGCCGACGACGTGGCGAGCGTGATCGCCGAGCTGCTCGACTCGCGCTCCTCGGAGCGCCAGGGCCGGCTGGTCGACGCGGCGTTGCAGGCTTCCATGGAACGCAAGAAGAGAGAGGGATATTTCTGATGCCCGACGCTCTGACGCCACCCGCAAACGACGCCCTGCCGCTTGCATCGCGCAGCGAGCTGCGCTTCCTCGCCTGCGGCTCGGTCGACGACGGCAAGTCGACGCTGATCGGCCGGCTGATCAACGACGCGACCGGCCTGTTCGAGGACCAGATCAAGGTGCTGCAGGATGATTCGCGCCGCTTCGGTACGCTTGGTGGCGAGGGTGCCGACGAGGGCGGCATCGACTTCGCCCTGCTGCTCGACGGGTTGGAGGCCGAGCGCGAGCAGGGCATCACCATCGACGTCGCCTATCGTTTCTTCTCGACGGCGCGCCGCGCCTTCGTGGTCGCCGACACGCCGGGCCATCAGCAATACACCCGCAACATGGCGACCGGCGCCTCCAACGCCGAGCTCGCCGTGCTGCTGGTCGATGCGCGCAAGGGGCTGCTCGAGCAGACGCGCCGGCATGCCGCGATCGTGGCGCTGCTGGGCATCCGTCACATCGTGCTGGCGGTGAACAAGATCGACCTCGTGGATTTCTCCGAGGCGCGCTTCCGCGAGATCGCGACGGCCTTCGACACTTTCGCCAGGCCGCTCGACTACCATTCGGCGGTCGCCATCCCGGTGTCGGCGCGGCTCGGCGACAATGTCGTGGGCCGCAGCGAGCGCATGCCGTGGTACGCGGGCTCGACCCTGCTCGGCCATCTCGAGACCGTCGAGACCGATCCGGCGGCCGAGGCGGCGCCGCTGCGCTTCCCGGTGCAGTGGGTCAATCGGCCGACCGCCGACTTCCGCGGCTTCACCGGCACGGTGGCGAGCGGCAGGGTCGCGGTCGGCGACACCGTCGTGGTCGCGGGCTCCGGCCGCGTCACCGAGGTGGCGCGCATCGTGAGCTACGACGGCGACCTGCCGGTCGCACCCGCCGGCCGCTCGGTCACGCTGACCCTGAAGGACGAGACCGATGTCGGTCGCGGCGACCTGCTGGCCGATCCGCGCCACCGGCCGGTGGTGACGCGGCGGCTGGCCGCCGACCTCGTCTGGATGGACGACACGACCGCCCATCCCGGCCAGCGCTTCCTGCTCAAGATCGGCACCGCGACCGTGCCAGCGACGCTGGCGCGCATCGCCGACCGGCTCGACATCGATTCGCTGCAGCGCGGCCCGTCGGCCGACCTGGCGCTGAACGCGATCGGGCGCGTCGAGCTCGAGGCGGCGGCGCCGGTCGCCTTCGATCCTTATGCCGAGAACCGCGGCACCGGCGCCTTCATCCTGATCGACCGGGCGACCTTGCGCACGGTAGCCGCGGGCATGGCGGTCGAAAGCCTCGACGCCGCCCGCGACGTGCATCGCCACGCCGAGACGGTGACGCCCGCGCTGCGGGCCGAGCTCAAGGCGCAGCGGTCGCTGGTGGTGTGGCTGACCGGCCTGCCGGGTTCCGGCAAGTCGACCGTCGCCAACCTGGTCGAGCGCAAGCTGGCGGCACTCGGCCGCCAGACCATGCTGCTCGACGGCGACAACCTGCGGCAGGGTCTCAACGCCGACCTCGATTTTACGCCAGCGGGGCGCGCCGAGAACGTGCGCCGCGTCGGCGAGGTCGCCAAGCTGATGGCCGATGCCGGCCTGATCGTGATCGTGGCGCTGGTCTCGCCCTTCCAGGCCGACCGGACGAGCGCCGCGGCGCTGCTGCCCGAAGGACGCTTCCTGGAGATCCATGTCGATGCGCCGGTCGCGGTGTGCCGCGAGCGCGATCCCAAGGGCCTCTATGCCCGCGCCGACCAGGGCAAGGTCGCCGACCTCACCGGCCGCGACCAGCCTTACGAGCCGCCCCAGGACCCGGCGCTGGTGCTGCACACGGCGGACGAGACCGCCGAGGACAGCGCCGAGCGCGTCGCGACGCTGGTGCTGGCGCGGATGTAGAGGGTGCTGACCGGCAGTCACCCTAGTCTAGCGCATGGCGATGAGTGCGCTGATGCCCATGCTGACGCCCGAGCCAATCAGCAGCGCGCAGATCAGTGCCTTGAGGAGCTCGGGTGACAGAGGCGATGCGTGCCGCGCCGCATAAGATGTCACGAAGAACACGACAGGCAGGGCTTCCAGCGCCAACTGCAGGGACAGCAGCGAGAACTGACCGGACGGCAGGACGATGAGCAGACGCAACACCGTGCCGAGCCCGAAGATCACCATGAGCGACTGCTGGATCCACGCGAGTGGCATGGGCTGTCGGTACAGCAGATAGACCAAAGGCGGCCCGGACGCCGAGAACATGCCGGCCATGAGGCCGGCGATGCCGCCCGTGAGCGCATACACCATGGGAGACGAAATCGACGGCAGCGGTCGAACCGCCCGCCACAGCGACAGCGCGCACGCGACGATGCTCACGCCGAGAACGAGACGCAGGACCTCGTATGCCGTTCCGGCAAGCCACATGAGCAGAAGAGCGCCCACCACGATGCCCACCGCACTGGTGACGAGGATCGGCACGATCACCGGTTCGATGCGCAGCGCTCGGCGACGATAGAGAAAGGTCCAGGCGGTGCAGAACCCGAGGATCGTCGTGGCGTTCACGGCGTCCGGCAGCGGCACCAGATTGGTGGCGCCGATCAAACCGAGAAGAATCAGGGCCAGCGCGAACCCGGTGATCGCCTGCGCATAGACGGCTCCGGCGACGAAAACGAGAAAGGTCACATGGGTCCATAGTGGCCCACCCGCCAACAGCCCCACCGGCTATCCTTCCTTTGCGGCCTCGACCATATCTCCTTCGAGCTTGTGGATAGGCGTGTTTGCGCGAGCCTCATTCCGGGCAATGGAACCCGATTTTCGCTCCCGATTCCTTAAGGAACGCGAGCGTCCATTGCCCAGAATAGGAGTCTGGCGCGTGTTGCTGCAGGGTGGGCGCCCATGACGAATGCCCGCCTTGTATTCAAGTCGCCGCACGCCGAAGGCACTGAGCCCATCGGCAGGGGGTGGCATAGGAAAGGGTGGGGGTGTCCGGGGGATTCTGAGACTGAGAGGCCTCCGATGCCGATGCCATCGGCATTTACCCCGTTCCACGTCGGGAGACGGTTTGGGACGGGGCTCGCAAACCTTGCTCAAGCGTCACTCGACGGTGACGGACTTGGCGAGGTTGCGCGGCTGGTCGATGTCGGTGCCGCGCTGCAGCGCCACGTGATAGGCGAGCAACTGCAGCGGGATGTTGAGCAGCAGCGGATCGAGCTCGGGCTCGAGCGCCGGCACCTCGAACGCGGCGTCGACGGCCGGCGGCTCGCCCGGATGGGTGATGGCGATCACCGGACCTCCCCGGGCCTTGATCTCCTCCACGGTCGAGAGGTTCTTGGCATAGAGGTCGTCGCGCGGCAGCACGATCACGGTCGGAATCTTCGGCTCGATCAGCGCCAGCGGTCCGTGCTTCAGCTCCGAGGCGGGATAAGCCTCGGCATGGAGATAGCTGATCTCCTTGAGCTTGAGCGCGCCCTCGGACGCGACCGCATGACCGGCGGCGCGGCCGACATAGAACGCGTGCTCGACGCCCGCGAAGCGTCCGGCGAGCCTTGCGATCTCGGGCTCGCGCTCGAGGATGGCGGCGATGTGGTCGGGCAGCGCCTGCAGCGCCGCGATCAGGCGAGCGCCGTTGGCGACCGAGAGATCGCGCAGCCGGCCGAGATGGATGGCGAGCAGCGCCAGCGCCACGGCGGTGCAGGTGAAGGTCTTGGTCGACACGACGGCGACTTCCGGCCCGGCATGGAGATAGATGCCGCGGCCGCATTCGCGGGCGATCGTGCTGCCGACCACGTTGACCACGCCCATGATGCGGCCGCCCTTGCGCTTGATCTCCTGCACCGCGGCGAGCGTGTCGAAGGTCTCGCCCGACTGGCTGACGGCAATGTAGAGCGTGTCGCGCTCGATCACGGCGTTGCGGTAGCGGAACTCCGACGCCGGCTCGGCATCAGCCGGCAGTCGCGCCAGTTGCTCGATCAGATGCGCGCCGATGCGCCCCGACAGGTAGGCGGCACCACAGCCCAGGATCTTCACCCGCCTTATGTCGAGCAGGTCGCGCGCCTCGAGCTCGATGCCGCCGAGGTGGGTGGTCGAGAAGCGCACGTCGAGGCGGCCGCTCAGGGTGCGCCGCACGGCATCGGCCTGCTCGCCGATCTCCTTGCGCATGAAGTGGGTGAACTGGCCCTTGTCGAAGGCCTCGTCCTTCCACGGGATGGTCGACGGCGTCTTGATCGTCGCGGCGCCGTCGAGCGTGCGGGTCTCGTAGCCGTCGGCACGGATCGCGGCGATCTCGCCGTCGTCGAGATGGACGACGCTCGCCGTGTGGCGCACCAGCGCCGCCGGATCGGAGGCGAAGAACATCTCCTTGTCGCCGATGCCCAGCACGATCGGGCTGCCGTTGCGCGCCACCACCAGCGTGTCGGGCCGCTCGGCGTCGATCACCGCCACGCCATAGGCACCGACCACGCGGCGCAGCGCCTCGGCGACCACGGTCTCGAGCGGCGAGCCGTCGTCGAGCAGCGCGATCAGATGGGCCAGCACCTCGGTGTCGGTGTCCGACGTGAAGACGACGCCGCGCCCGGCGAGCTGCGCCTTGAGCGCCGCGGCATTCTCGACGATGCCGTTGTGCACGACGGCGTAGCGGCCCGAGGCGTCGCTGTGCGGATGGGCGTTGCGGTCGGAGGGCTCGCCGTGGGTCGCCCAGCGGGTATGGGCGATGCCTTGCACGCCGCGGAACTTCTGCGGCTCCAGGGCGTCGAGCTCGCGCACCCGGCCCTTGCGCTTGGCCACCCGCAGCTTGCCCTTGTTGCCGACGGCGATGCCAGCCGAGTCGTAGCCGCGATATTCCAGCCGATGCAGGCCTTCGAGCAGGATGGGCGCCGCCTGGCGCTTGCCGATGTAACCGACGATGCCGCACATGGGAGAGGTCCTAGCCGTAGACGATGCGGCGCAGTTGCCGCCGTGTGTAGGCCGGCGCCGCGAAGCGCCGGCGGGCGAGCTCCTGCTCCAGCCGCGCGAAGATCGCCTCGTTCGCCAGGCCCTGGCGCTGAAGCTCCAGGTGCCGTCGGCGAACGAAGGGCTCCGGCTGCTCGCCCAGGAACGACAGCACCTCGTCGATCACCCGTTCGGCCTCGCGGCGCTCCAGGCGGCTGGTTCGCGCCAGATAGTCCACGAGGTCTTCCAAGTCGTTCGGCTCGGCGTTGCTCACGCCACACTCCACGAAAAAGGGCCGGAAAGGAACGATTTTGCCCGAAGTCGGGCAGAAACGCCAAGATTGAGCGGTCCGCCCCAGAACGTCTATACGTGCCCGCCATGACGGTCACACAAGCGGTTTGCCTGGTCGGCGGGCGGGGGACGCGGCTGGGGGCACTGACGGACAGCACGCCCAAACCCCTGCTGGAGGTCGGCGGCAGGCCCTTCCTGGACTATCTGGTGCACGAGGCCCGCCGGTTCGGCCTCAGCCGCCTGACCCTGCTGAGCGGCTACCAGTCGGGCGAGATCGAGCGGCGCTACCATGGCCAGCGCTTCGGCCAGCTCGCGGTCGAGGTGGTGCCCGAGCCGGAGCCTGCCGGCACCGCCGGCGCCCTGGCCAACGCAGGCAGCCGGCTGGACGACGCCTTCTTCCTGCTGAACGGCGATTCGTATTTCGACTTCAACTGGCTGTCGCTCGTCACCGCAACCGGCGACTGGACGATGCACACCGCCCTCGCGAGCGGCATCGAGGGCAGCCGCTACGGCCGCGTCCAGCTCGAGGGCGGCAAGGTGCGGGGCTTCCAGGAGAAGGGCGCCAGCGACGCGCCGATCAACGCCGGCATCTACCTGGTGAAGCGCCAGGTGCTGGACCTCATCACGGCGGTCCCCTGCTCGCTCGAGCGCGAGATCCTGCCGGGGCTCGCCGAGCGCGGCCAGCTGCTGGGCACGGCGGCGCGCGGCTCGTTCATCGACATCGGCATCCCGAGCGACTTCGCACGCGCGCAGACGCTGCTGCCCTCCTTCATGCACCGGCCGGCGGCGTTCCTCGACCGCGACGGCATCCTCAACCGCGACGACGGCTACGTGCACAAGGCCGAGGACATCGTCTGGATCGACGGTGCGATCGAAACCGTGCGCTGGCTGAACGAACGGGGCTTCTACGTCTTCGTCATCACCAACCAGGGTGGCGTGGCGCACGGCTACTACGAGGAACAGCACGTCCACGACCTGCACGACTGGATGCAGCAGGAGATGCAGCGCCACGGCGCCCACATCGATGCCTTCGAGCATTGCCCCTATCACCCCGAGGGCAAGGTCGAACGCTATGCGAGGGAATCGGAGTTCCGCAAGCCGCGGCCCGGCATGATCCTGAAGCTGCAGAGGGAATGGACGACCGACCCGTCGCGCTCGTTCGTGGTCGGCGACCGCGACACCGACGTCGAGGCGGCGATCGCCGCCGGCGTCGCGGGCTTCAAGTTCCCCGGTGGAAATCTCCTGGATTTCCTCGAGCAGCGAATCCCATTACGGGCAATGGCTCCGTCATGAAGCTTCGTTCCGCAGGCGCGTCAGCGGCGCTCCCCGCGCACCTCGAGGCGGTCGCGGATAACGTCCAGAGGCTCGCGCCGGTCGAACCAGGGCGCGATCGCGCTGCGCAGCCGCGAGGCGACCTCCCGGCTGCGGCCGTCGAAGCCGAGCCGCGGCGCGCATGCCGCTTCTCCGGGCAGCAACAGCGATTCGCAGGGACAGCCTTCGGCATCGATCACGTCGTGGCTTTCGAGCTCGATATGGAACAGCTCCAGCACGTCGATACCTGCGGTGTCGTGCGGCACGATCGTCGTGCCATTGACGAGATCGGCAGCGGCGATCAGGCGGCCGTCGATCAGCAGCGCGTGCGCGGCGGTCAGGACGAGAGGGGCTGCGGGGACATCATCGGCGAGGGCCGAAGACGCGAGGCGGATCGGTTGCGCATGCACCGGCCACGGAATCGCGCCGGGCGCGCGGTCGAGCAGTGTGCGCCTCACGCGGCGGATCGGACGCAGCCCGCCGAAGACGGACGGCAGCAGCTCACCCGGCGCGAGATCCTCGATGCGGCGATAGCCCGTCGCCGCGAGGATCCGGGTGCCGCGCAGGAAGCAGGGCACCCCGCGTGGAGGGACAGGCGTCTGGGACACTTCCCAGGGATTGACCGGCATGTCGTCGGGAGGCTCCGCGCAGCAGCAACAACAGTCGTCGCGATCGTCGGTCCGCGCCGGTGTCGGCCCGTAACGCGAGCGGCCGTCGCGGAACGGATCATCGGTCCGCCGTCCAGCCGGATCGATCGGCGTGCAATCGCACGGCGGCGAAGCGAATCGCGCCTCGTTGTCCCTGTCGGTTTCCAGGTCGCGGACGTTGATGTCCGGAACGGGCTCGGGGTCGCGGGGTTCGGTCCGCCGATATCGATTGCAGCAGGTGCAGCGGGTCCGGTCGCGGGGTTCGGTCCGCCGATATCGATTGCAGCAGGTGCAGCGGGTCCGGTCGCGATCCCTCGCCGCCTCGTTCGGGGGCTGGGCCAGGGCGCGCGCCGTCAAGCCCGTGCGATCGAGCAGCGCGGCGACAGCGAGCGCCGCCGCCTTGGCGACATGGCGCCGAGTCCTGAACAGCTCCGACATTTGCCGGCAATTCTACACGCGCAGCGCGCCCGGCGTCTGCCGCTTCGCGCCGGCAAGCTGCAAGCTAGGCAACGACAGGCCGGTGCGCCATGATGCAGCGTGCTTCCCTACCTGTTTCTGATCGATGTGGCGATAGTGCTGCTGGCGCTCGCCGCCCTGCTCGCCGCCGTCCGGCAGCACCACCGCGTCGTCAAGCATTGGCACATGTTGCTGCCTGGCCTGCTGTCGCTGGGCGCCTCGATCGCGCTGGTCGGCTATCCGCGATGGTCCAACGTGCTGGAGCTGCAGCGCTTGACCCTTGCCGTGGCGGCGCTTCTGGTGGGTGCCTTGCGCGGCCGCGCCATGAGGCTCGCGTCGGATCGCGTCAACAAGGCGGCGGCCCTGCGCAATGCCGTCGACGGCATCGTCGTCGCCGCCGTGCAACTGGGCCTGGCGGTCGTCAACCTGGCGCTCGACATCATGGCCGGAGGGTTGAACGCTCTCACCCCAACGTTCGAGCTGATCCTGATCACCGCGGCGGCCTATCTGCTCGGCCGCTCGGTGACGCTGTGGATACACGTCCGCACCAGTGCCGACGTCGAGCTCCTGCCCAGGTAGCCTCACCTCGGTCGACTGACAATGCGCATCGCCACAAATCTCTCCGAACTGGACCGCCTGGGGACCTATCGTCTTCACCCGGACAACGACGATGCCCGGTTCCTGCAGCAGGCGATCCAGCGACTGCTGCCGGACGCCGAGTTCGCCGGCTACGTCAACGAGCTGTCCGGTGACCTCGATACCGTCATCACGGTCGACAGCAGATGGCGCCAGGCGCTGGCCGGCGGCGCGATGCCGAAGGACCTGGTGGTCTTTCCCGCCATCGACGTGGTCGGTTGGGAATTCTGGCATTTCGGGCGGCAGATCATCGATCGCTGTATTGCGGGCAAGCCGGCAATCCTGCCGATGTCGGCCTTCGTCGACTTCCTCGCCCGTTGGGAACCGCCGACCGTCAAGAAGAACGGCGACGACCACTACACCCTGCTCGCGGGAGACGAGTACTACACCAAGGACGTGGCGCAGCGTCAGGTCTTCAAGAGCGCTGCCGAGTTCGTGCGGAGCCAGCTCGACAACGAAGAGAGCCGGCGCGCCTACGAGACGGCATTCCAGGGCAGCCCGATGGATGTCTGGACGCACTATGTCGGCTCGGTGTTCTCGAAGACCCAGTACGGCCAGTACATCGACGTGCAGCCGGGACATTGCGTGCTGAGCATCGGCATCGACGAGGGCATGGAGCTGCCCTGGCTGTGCGCGCGCCTGCAGGGCGAGGGGCAGATCCACGCCATCGATCCCTTCGGCATGGATTTCCTCAGCCGTTACGTGTGGCAGACCGTCAAGTGCTTCCCCGGCCTGATCCACGAGCAGCGCCTGGCGATCGGCGGCTACAACGGCGAAGCGAAGCTGCCGTACTGGAGCACCATGGCGTCCGGCAGCCTGCTCAACAAGGAATTCGAGGGCACCAATCACGTCACCGTTCCATGCCTCACGGTCGACGAGTTCGTCCGCAGGAAGGAGCTGTCGCGGGTCGACCTGATCAAGATCGACATCGAGGGTGGCGAGGAGTTCATGATCGAGGGCATGTACGAGACCATCAGGACGCACCGGCCGCAGATCGCGATCGCGATCTACCACACCTACCATCATCTCTGGTCGTTGCCGCTGCGCCTGATGGCCTTGTGTCCGGACTACCGCTTCTATCTCGACCACTACGGTTTCAAGAAATGGGACACCGTGTTCTACGCGGTGCCGGCCGAGAGGGTGCAGGCCCATTACCAGGCGCCGCCACAGCCCTTGCTCGTGCTGAAGTAGACATGCGGGGACCGAGCGATCGGGCTGCGGCTCCGGCCCTGGACCTGTCACGGCTGAAAAAGGCGACGGCAAGCCTCGGCTACCAGCCGCCGGCAGGCGTCGGCGCGGGACGGCAACTGCAGCGGATCAACCGCGACCTCGGCGAGCGGCTCGCCCGCGGCCCGGCAAGGGAACGGGCGGCGGTCGCGCAAGCCCTGGCCGAAGCGGATGCAGCACTTCCCGCCGACATACGCACGCCTCACGGCGGCGTGCAGGCGGCCGATGTCGAGCGCCTGCGGCAGACGGGCTGCCTGGACCTAGGGTCACTGCTGAGCGGCGGCCAGGCCGGCGACATTCAACGGCATCTGGCGGCCAAGCCTCTGCTCGTCGGCCGTGCGCCCGATCGTTCGGAGGGACAGGCGGCCTCTCTCGAGGCCGTGCCGTCCGACAGGCACTACGCCTGCCATGGCCATCTCGATCTGTGGTCGAGCCCGCACCTCCTGGAGGTGGCGAGCCAGGACAAGGTTCTCGATCTGGTGCAGGGATATCTCGGCTGCACGCCCACGCTCTATGCGCTCAATGCCTTCTGGGCCCTGCCCGACCGGCCAGCGGATCCGCAGCGGCAGTCGTTCCACCGCGATCTCGAGGATTTTCGATCGCTCGCGCTCTTCACCCTGCTGACGCCCGTCGAGGCGCCGGAAGAAGGCGGGCACTACTACGTCGAGGGATCGCACGATGCTGCGATCCTCGAGGCGGCGCTTCGGGCGGACGGTGCCGACACCAAGATCGACTACCTGATCTCGAGCTTCTTCATTCCATCGCTGGCGATGCGCCTGTTCCACCGCACCGCCCGGCATTTCCACGGCCAGGCCGGCGCCACGCTGTGCGCCGATCCATACGGCCTTCATCGGTCGGTGGCGCCGCGACAGCGTCCTCAGCTTCTCCTGGAGATCCGATTCGGGACGTTCTTCAACGAGCGGCTGTTCGACATGAAGATCGCTGTCGGCGCGCGGCACGGCCTGCTGCAGCGGGCCCTGGCGCCCTTGTTCGGCAACGGCCCCTCCTCCGGCCGCGAGCAGGCGCGGCAAATCCTGCAGCGCCTCCCGGCGACGCCGCGCCATCGCTACGTCTTCCGCCACATGGTCCGCGCGCTTTCGGCGGCGTAGTCGCCGCGCGGCGGTGCGTCAGGGCCGTGACCGCAGGACGGCGGCGCGCTGCTCCTGGTCCAGGCGCTTCCTGACGTCGTCGGAGATCGCGCGGTATTTCGGGTAGTTCAGCACGACCGGTTCGCCGGAACCGAGCTCTACCTCCGGTGTGAGGGCGTCGATCACCGAGTCGAGGTCGAAATCGACGTCGATCCATCCCTGCTGGCGGACATCCTGCAGCAGCTCGATGGCGCAGTCGCCGTAGTCGAACGAGTCGAGGAGCGCGCAGAGCCGGAGCAGGCTCGGCGAATCCCAGGCGATCGAGGATCGGCCGGCGATCCTGTCCGAGATCGGGTCGCGGAAATAGAGCGCATCGCCGGTCAACGCCTGGCCGTAGCGCGCGCGATCCGGCCGAACGTTCTTGAGGTTGCCCAGCCAATTGCGCGAGTCGGCGACCAGCCGGCCGACCGGCAGGCTGCACCGCATGTAGGCCTGATAGTTGTGCAGCTCCAGATCGAAGAGATAGAAGCCGTTGGCCCGCAGGAAGATGTCCAGCTCGGCAAAGGACGGCTGGCCGCGCAGGATCGGGTCCCACCAGAATTCGGTCTTGATGCCCAGGACACGCTTGCCCGCGAGCATCGACGTGCCTCCGCCCAGCACTTCCAGCTCGGAGCCTTCGACATCGATCTTGATGAAGTCGATGTGGTCGTCGTTCAAGGTACCGGCGAACCGGTCGAGGGTCGTCGTCTCCACCTCGAGCTCCTCGACGGTGACCATGTTGTCCCGGCACGGCAGGCGGTCGAAGTACTGCATATTGGGCTTGTGCAGCCCCGAGGAGAACGGCCATGCCGCCTTGTGGAAGGTTCGACGGCCGTCCTGGCCGGCCACGATGGTCGCGTGATGCTCGTACTGGATGGCGTTCACATCGCCGGGCTTGCACTCCTCCGCCGTCGAGTCGTCGAAGCCGATGACCTTGAGCTGTCCGGCGAGCGGCTGCAGATAGGCCTCGCCGCCGCTGCGCGCCCCGATGTCCATGACGACGAACAGGCCGGCGGGCCGGCCCTTCATGTCGCGCAGTGCGGCGGGGAGCCTGGGACGCGGATTAAGACGGGCGAGTGTCACTGAGGCTCAGTAATGGCCGGCGAGTTCGGGGGTGATCTCCTTCGCGGTCGGCGAATGGAGATAGGCGCCCTTCTTGTTGCCCCACCAGACGATCTCGCGGCACCACTTCTGGAAGTCGTCGTAGGGCTTGGCGGTGCGGTCGATCTCGACCAGCATCGGCTGTGTGCGCAGCAACGCCTGCTCGCCGGTGCGGACCTTGTGCCAGTAGTCGAGGATGTCGTAGCGCAGCTTCACCGCGAGGTTGGTCTTGGCGAACGGCTGGTGGACCAGCGCGTGGTTGAGCTTGATCGCATCCTCGATCACGTCCATCGGCAGGCCGGCATGCCGGGCCGTCACCGTCTCGGCCAGGAGCTTGCCGGCCTCGGCATAGAAGGCGTCGAACTTCCCGTCGGCCGTGAGCTTCACGAAGATGAACTCGTCGGCCGGCCAGTAGATGTTCAGGTACTCCCTGGAGAAGACGTACTCCGAGCCGCCCCGCTGTATCGACCTGGCCTCGCTCTCGAAGAAGGCGTTGATCTCGGCGATCAGCGGATAGCGCTCGGCATCCGCGTGCATGAAGGCCTCGATCATGTCGCGGTAGGTGATGCCCGAGATGCCGTGCGCCAGGATCAGCGGAATCTGGAACAGCTTGTCGAAGTGCAGCAGCGCCGTCATCCAACAGAAGATGCGGGTGCGGCGCCAGTCGGCCAACGGCGTCGACGCCGTGGCGATGACGAGGTCCTGAACCTCCGGCACGTCGTCGTCGAGCTCGACCCGCTCGCCGTGGATGTTGATGATCTTCGATTCGACCGTGACCATGCCGTACTTCTTCTGATAGGCGGGGTCGCCCATCTCGGCATTCGGCAGGATCGACAGATTGTTGAACTGGATGCGGTTGTGCTGGCCGTTCTCCATCAGCTGGTCGACGCCGCGCACGAACGATTCGTAGGTCTCGCCGGGCAGGCCGAGGATCAGGTCGGAGTAGGTCTCGACCTTGTCCTTGGTGAAGCGGCGCTGCAGCTCCATGTAGGTGCCGAGCGAGATGTTGTCGCGCTTGATCGCCTCGAGCGTCGGCATGTCGACGCTCTGCATCGACAGCGCCACGCCCTTGTTGAGGCCGGCGTCGGACAGGATTTTCTGCGTGAGGTAGGCGCGCTCGGTGGCGTTCTTGGTGTTCTGCACCGACAGCGCCACCGGGTAGCCGGTCGTCTTCTTGACGTCGGCCACGTAGTTGGCGATGTCGACGTCGCGCTTCTGGATGCCGAAGTTGGCGTCGCAGCAGAAGATGTACTCGATCTTCTTCTCGGCGAACCAGTCGACCTCGCGGAACAGCCGCTCCTCGCCGAACTTGGTGACCTTGCCCGCGGTGGCCGAGCCCCAGTCGCAGAAGGTGCAGCGGAACGGGCAGCCGCGGTTGGTTTCCCACAAGCCGATCCAGCTCTCGTTGGGATTGGCGGCCATGATCGAATCGAAGACGCCTTCGAGGAACGGCGACGGGATCTCGTCGAGGTCGCGGACGCGATCGATGTTGGGATTGCGCACGAAGCTGCCATCGGCCTTGACCATGCTGACGCCGGCCACGGACTCCCAGGCGTCGCGGTCGGGCCAGGCTTCGAGCAGCTTCAGGAAGGTGCGCTCGCCCTCGTTGTGGACGGCGAGGTCGATCTGCGGGTTGGCGCGCAGGAACGCCTCGGGCTGGTCGGGGACGTGCGGGCCGCCGAAGACGATGACGATGCCGGGCTTCAGCGCCTTCAGGCGGCGCGCGATCTCCAGGGAGATGCGGCCGTTCCACACGTAGGTCGAGAAGCCGACCAGGTCGGCGCCCTTCAGCGCCTCGACGGCATCGGCGATGCGCACGCGCTTGTAGAGCGGCGTCAGGAACTCATACAAGCCGGGATCGGCCGCGAACTTCTGCACGTAGGTCTGCAGCAGCGCGATCGAATAAGGCAGGTAGTTCTGGCCGGAGAAGGAATTGTTGATCTGGACCAGGCCGACCTTCAGGGGCCCGGCGGCGGGGACTGGGCCGGGAGACGCCGATTCAGTCTGGGTAAGGCTCGACATTCCAGGAGGTCTTCGACTAGTGAGGTTCAACAAGCCGGAGTCGGCGGAGGGGCTTTCCGTCCCTTCGGGGATACGGAAATTCTCTCGGCAATGCAATAAGATAGGACGAAAATAAATCGTGGCGCATCAGGTTCCTTTCCAGGCGGTTGCCGCGGCCGTGCCTCCGAATTGCGCGAGTCCCTGAGTGAAATCCAAACTAGCCGTTCGGCTTGTCGTCATTGCAATTTTCAGCGTCGGAGCGGCTTGGGCGCTGACCCGGCTGGACTGGGCCGCCTTCCAGCGCCGAATCATCGAAGCGTCGGCGACCGACCTCGCGCTGATGCTCCTGATGTGGGTAACCGCGCTCCTGCTGCGGCCCCTGCGGTTCCAGTTCCTGCTGCGCGTGCTGGGTCACGCGCGCGTCCCGTATGCGCAGGTCTGGACGGCGAACATGCTGGGCATGGCCGTGAACTCCTTCACCGCCATGCGGGCCGGCGACGTCGTCGTCGCCCTGTTCCTGCGGCATCGGCTGGGGATCGATATCCATCGCAGCCTCACGGTCATGGCGGCCGACGCCCTGTGCGATTTCCTCTGCGTCGCGCTGCTGTTCCTGACCGCCCTCTCCTTCGCACCGATCTCTGCCGCCTGGACCGAGCACGCCGCCCCCGTGCTGGCCGTCGTCTTCGTGGGCGTGATGGTGGCGATGGCGCTGGTCATCCGGTTGCGGTCTGGCGTGCTGGCGATCGCCGATCGCGTGCTCGCCCGGATTGATCGACCGTGGGCGGGGCGGCTGCGCGAGATGGCGCACGACGTGCTGGCCGGCGTCGCGGCGATCTCGAACTGGCGGGTGTGCGTGCCGCTGATCCTGATATCGGCCGGGATCTGGATGGTGATCGGCGCCTCCTACTGGTTCGGGCTGCGCGCGGTGTCCATCGAGCCGTCCGTCGCGGCCGCGTCGTTCGCCATGTCGGCCGTGGCGCTGAGCTTCATCGTGCCGCTGGGGCCCGGCGGCCTGGGCGCGTTCGAGGCGGCGGCCGTCGTCGCCCTGTCAACGTTCAACGTGCCGCTGGAAGCGGCCATTCCGTTCGCGGTGATCGCACATGTCTTCCAGCTCGGCTCGGCCCTGCTGCTCGCGATGCTGGCGGTGACCACCCAGAAGGTCGACTACCGCTCGCTCCTGAAGGCCGCCGAGCAGAAGCGTTGACGCCTCAGGCGGCAGAGCCGCCGGCGTGGGTGATGCGCCGCCCGACGATCCGGGTCACCCGCTCGATCAGCAGGCGCAGGGTGCGCTCGCCGCGGGTCGTCGGCGTGTTGAAGGCGACGTTGCGCAGGTTGACGAAGATGCGATACGGCCGGAACAGATAGCTCGACAAATAGAAGAGAGCGAGGAACGCCAGGCGCAACATCTGGACCTGCTTGGGCGTGAAGCGCGGGTTGTGCGACTTCGCGGAAGTGATGTCGGAATGCGTCAGCAGGCTGACGAAATACGCCTCGCCGAGGCCGGGCAGCCGCCCTTCCTTCACCAGCCGCTCGTAGAGCTCCGCGCCGGGATAGGGCACGTAGGGCACGAAGGTGATGTCGTGCAGCCCGGCCCACGAGCAGCGCAGCATGAACTTGAAGGTCTCCCAGACGTCCTTGCCGGTGTCGTCGGGGAACAGGATGATGTTGACCATCACCTTGAGGCCGTTGCGGGTGGCGCCGCGCAGCGACTGCTCAAGCCGCGGCAGCTTCACCCGTTTCTTGATGCGCGCCAGCGTCGCGGGCGACCCCGTCTCCGGCGCGTAGTTCATCTGCCGGCAGCCGGAGCGGTAGAGGATCTCGCAGACCTCCTCGTCGATCGCCTCGCTGCGCGTGCCGCTCGGCAGCTGGTACTCGATCTTCATGCCGCGGCGGAGGATCTCGTTGGCGAACGCGAGGATCCAATCCTTCTTGATGATGGCGGTGAGGTCGTAGAGATCGAAGTTCTGCGCGCCGTAGCGCTCCATGTAGAACTGCATCTCGTCGACGACCATCGCCGGCGTGCGGGCGGCCCAGCGCGTCGTCCACATCTGCGGGCTGGAGCAGAAGGTGCACTGGTACGGGCAGCCGCGCGTCGCCATCAGCGGCATGCTGCGCAGCGTCGAGGAGCCGTGGCCGAGCCCCTTCTCCATGTACTTCTCGATCGGGATCTGGTCCCAGGCGGGCAGCGGGATGCCGTCGATGTTGCGGATGCGCTTGCGCGCTTCGGTGAGGTGCGCCCCGCCCTCCTGCCGGAAGGCAAGGCCTGGAACCTTGGACAGGTCGCCCCCGCTGCGCAGGGCCCGGACGAGCTCGAGGAACGTCTCCTCGCCCTCGCCGCGCACGCAGACATCGACCGCCGGGCAGCTCTCGAGGATGTAGCGCGCGCAGGCCGTGGCATGCTCACCACCGACCACGATCTTCGCCCTGGGCAAGCGCGCGCGGATCTTCTCGATCAGGCGCCAGTCGTAGGGCCACGACGAGGAGAACATGCAGGACAGGCCGATGATGTCGGCGCGCGCGTCGATCCGCGCCACGATCTCGTCCATGGTCAGGCCGATCGCGTAGCCGTCGCAGAAATCGAGCGGCACGATCTGGTCGATCGCCTCGCCGACGGCGTCGACGAGCTGGAAGGCGATGCCCGCGTTCTTGAGCGTGCCGGCCAGATAGGCGATGCCGATCGGCGGCGCCGTCAGCGTGCTGAGCGCAAAGGCCTTCAGCAGAGCCGGAGACTTCAGCAGGCAAACGATATTGGCAGAGTCACGATCGCCGCTGGCCGGGACGATTTCGGGCATTTGTACCTAGGATCGACAGAGGGTCGGTGGAACAGCCAGAGTGCCTTCGTCAAATATCATAGTTAATGAGACTATCCCAAGGCAAGAACGCACCGGTCACGGGGTCCCGGCGGTGCATATCAGCAGGGTGGTCCCGTCCAGCGTGAGACTGGCGCCGCACACGGTCACCGGAGCGCCTCCCGGACGCAACGGCCGCAGGCCGAATTCCAGCCCGTGCCAGGGGCATTTGATGCTGTTGCCCTTGACATGCTCGGGCCCGATGACCGCCCCTTCATGAGGACAGATCGCCGGCCAGACGTGAAGGCCGTCGCCGGCGCGTCGCAGCAGGTACGCGCGCCGGTCGATCTCGACGCGGCGTACCTCGCCCTCGCGCAGATCGCCGACCGACAGGGAGTGCGCGTCGGTCAGCGGCGGATAGACCACGTTGTTGCCGATGGCATTGGAATTCACGAAGTCGGGCCGATCGGTCACGAAGCGATAGCCGCTCGCGCGCAACGCGACGCGCTGTTCGCGCATGACCTCGTCCTCGGCGTTCTGAACGTCGTTCAACCGCTGCAAGCGGCGATCAAGCATCGGATGGAGGAAGCGCAGCAGGCGATGCGAGGCGATCGCCCAGTCGATCTCCATGTGGGTGCCCTGCTCCGTCGAACGGGCCTCGATGAAGTTGACGATGACGACCAGGCCGAAGAGGCAGACGACCTGGTAGAAGCCGTTGTCCTTGTAGTAGGCATCGAAAACCGGGACGACGAACGGCCAGTTGCCGAACCGGGTCAGGGAGAACGCCGACTCCGCGCCGATATGCAGGCGCATGGCGTCGCCGTAGGTGCGGTGGATATGGGGCCGGTGGTTCTGGTCCATGTGGTTCCAGACCAGGTCCCGCTGCTCGGCGCGCGCCGGGTATTTGTAGTGGCCTTTGGTGATGCGGACGTTGGGGATCAGGCGGCCGAGGGCCTCGTCGATCTTGTCCTCGCGGATAAACGCGACGCCCCACCGTTCGACCAGCGCCGGATCAAAGAAGGAGCGCATCGGGCATCAAGTCTCCGGGTCCACCGTACCGCGATCTTTCTGCGAACTATCAGGCCGATCTGGTAAAGTCCATCGCCTTCGCGCGATCGGGGAACGAGGTTTTGATGCTGACGGATCTGCTGCTCTATGTGTCTGTATTCGTCATCAGCGGCCTCATCTTCCTTCCCCTTCACGTGCTCGCTGTCCGGATGAAGCGCGGCGAGAATCTACTGTTGACCGTCAACCTCGCGATCGGCGCCTCCGCGATCGCCGCCGGCGTCATCGTCTGGCTGTCGTTCGGCGGGATGTTCTCGTCGGAAGGCGCCAAGGCGGTGGCCTGCGTCGGCGGCGCCATCTCGTTCCTCGGCTTCGGCGCCATCTACAACCTGCTGGGCCCCACCAGCGTCGACCGTTCGATCTCGGCGCACATCCTCAACCTGATCTACCAGGCGCCGGGCCACCGGATGACCAAGGAAGAGCTGTTCACCTACTATACGCACGCCGACGTGCTCGAGAAGCGGTTCGAGGAGTGTGCCCAGATCGGCGTGATCGAACGGCACGGCTCGCTGCTCACGCTCACGGCGAGCGGCCGCCGCATCGGCCTTTTCTACACGATCATCGGCAAGGTGCTCGGTATCCGCCTGTGGTACCTCGAGCGCTATCGGGCGGGTCAGTCGGCATAGATGTCGAAGGGCACGCGACCGGTCAGCTTGCCCGAGGCAAACTGCGTCCCGACACGGATGTAGTTGGCCAGCAGTGAATGGCGAAAGCGGCCGGTCGTCCGGTCGTCATCGAGGGCGCTCTTGGCCTCGTTTCTGCGGGGACAAATGGTTAGCGGGATTGCGCCTGGGACGCAACCGCGACTCCAGGGTCACACGATAATGCGTTCTCGGCTGGCGAGCTTCTTGCGGTTCTTTATGGCGATGAGCGTATCGACGACCGCTGCGCGGATCAGGTTCGGCAGGAACCGATAGATCGGCACCAGCATGGGGAACAGGGCGCGCACCGGCGCCGGCATGTTCTCCAGCATGTAGTGCGACATCTCCCCCTCTCCGGCAGCCTGGGCCTTCTCGAAATCCTTGTAGTACTCGGCATAGTAGCCCTGCATCGGCACAACGAACTCCGGAAGGGTCCTGGTCTTGCGGGCGAAGAAGATGACGTGGGTGTTGTAGCCGGCCTTCCGGAACTTCGGCCGATCGCCGTATTCGAAGCGCCGCCACACCGTCTTCTTCTTGCCGAAGTCGTGGTACTTCGGGAAGTAGTTTAGGTAGACGCCGATCTCGTCGAAGCCGTTGGCCCTGAACACGTCGAAGAAGAACGGCGTCTGGAAGTTGTAGAAGCACTCGTTGTGCCAACCCATCAGCGCGTCGTAGATCACGAGCACGCCGTTCTCCTTGGTCATCTCGACGCAATTCTGGACGAAATGCTTTACGTCGAAGACGTGCTCCATGCTGCCGACATCGAACACCACGTCGTACTTGTCCTTGTACTGCTCGGGGATCGGCTTGTTCATGTCGTGCAGAATGGTCGGCTTGTCGGCGTCGAAGGCATCGAGCGAGTGCGCGTTGCGGAAGCCCAGCATCTTGAAGAGGTCATGCATGTGCATGGGTGCCCCTCCCTTGACGTTGAATATCCCGCCGTAGATCGCCTGCGCCTTGGACGTCCGGTACTGCCTGTCCTTCTCCTCGATCGGCGTGTACTTGAAGTTCTGCTCCTCGAAGAACTCAGCGCCGCTTCTGTGGCTGAACATCACGTCCTGAACGCCGATGGTCACGATGTCGCCGGACATCCGGTACCGCTCCTGCATCTTCATGAACATGCGCAGAAGCGTATGGTCAATAGCCATCTGTCAGTGTCTCCCCGTCAGCTCGGCTGGGTACGCGGGCGCAACATGCCGCATCGGCTCATCGCATGCACCCCTGGGTGTGGAAAGCGGAAAGATAACGGCCCCGTTCGAGCAGCTGAAGCTCGCAGCGGGCCCGCAGGCGCTTCAGGACTGCCGCGTTCAACGGAGCCATCGTTTTTTCCTCGTTGGGCAGGATCACCAGCAGGCCGTCGGAGACGGTCGAGACCCGGGCCAGCGTCCGTTCCTCGACCAGCCGCGAGGCGCCATCGATGATCGGGGCGGAAATCGACCAGGGATACCACTGGCCGCTCGCCATGAAGGTCGTGAGACCGATCGCCGCGTCGGAATCGGCCATGCGGTTCGGCATGCGATCGGCCAGCAGCGCGATTTGCCGATCGTCCGCTCCCCAGCGCCGCACCAGCGCCCTTGCTTCCTCGATTCGAGGGCGCGTGCCGTCGGCATCGAAGACGTAGGCACTGACGCTGGTCCGGCGGTCGAGCGAATCGGTATGGAGGGCGAGGCCGATATGGCGAGGTAATTCATCCAGCCGGCATCCCAGCGGCGACAGGCACCGGCGCAGGATCGATGAGTTGCCGCGCGAGGGATCGAGCGGCCGCATGAAGTGCTCGAAAGCGTCGGCTGTGATGAAAGCGAAGGTCACGGCCAAGACGGCGCGCAACACCGGACCGGCCGGACCGAATCGCTGCGGCTTGACGAACACGCGTTGCGCCACCGCGATCGCCACGACGGCGAACGGCAAGCAGACGACGTTCAGGGTCCCCTCCTGGGGCCGGCCGAAAAAATAGGTGAGCGGGCCCATGCCCAGCGAGGCGACAGGCAGGAGGCGCTCTACCAGGGTGCTCGACGGTTCGAGCCGAAACGCGCGGTGCATCGCGACGGCGATGACTAGGAAATAGACGAGGCCGATCGGGAACCACAGCGCATAGAGCGACGGGAACGTGACCGACCAGATCGACTCCTCGGCCGGGCGAAACTGGAAGAACAGGCTGAAATACGGACCGTAGTCGACCCACCGTCCGTAAATCACCCGTATGCCGCCGATCAGAATCGCCTGGGCGATGCCGACGTCGACGATCGCCCAAGCGACCTCTTGCAGAAGGTACCTGGGCGACCGCCGGCGGATGGCCTCGCACAGTACGCACAAGCCCCACGGTGCCAGCGCGAAGGCCAGGATCTCGATGCTGGACAGTGCCGCCACGCCGATCAACGGGAGCGCAACCGCGCGCACGGGTTGTCCGCCCTTCCAGGCGAGCGTCAGAGTCATCGCCGCCGGGATCAGATAGCGGCCGCCCATGGTCATCGGCAAGGCGTTCAAGTTCCACATGCCGTCGAAGCCTTGGACGTGCGAGCAGAGCGCGATCAGCAAAGCGGGAACGAAGAACCAGGCGGCCGATACCCAGCGCCGCGTGACGACGAGCAGCGTGGCAAACAGCAGCGCGAAATAGGCAAGATTGATCAGCCGCACCAACACCGCGGCCGGACCGAACGCCGGTTCGAATATCGCAAAAACCAGGCGATACACGAACCAGGGGAGGAAGCCATAGACGCTGTATACGTCGACCATCGGAACGCCGCCGCGCAGCGCGTGAACGGCTGGCCCGATCGACGGTACGTAGTGCCCGAAGTCGACGAAGTGGGTGTCGTCGTACATGAGCAGGATCACGACGCCCGCGAGTACGACAGCGCCCCCTGCGAGGAAGCGGCGGCTCTTGATAAAAGCCCAGCCTTCACGTTGGCGCAGCCAAAGGCCGAGCGCCGTCCATGCGATGCCCAGGGCCAGCCACAAGCTGAACTGCGGCGCCTTCACCGCGTAGTCGAGCAGCCCGACCGGTACGGCGGCCTGCGGGTCGAAGGGGCTGAGCAGAAAAGTTCCCAACGCCACGAGCACGAGCAACCCGGCGTCGAGTCGCGAAGTGGCCTCGGACCAGAATCCGCCTCGACGTATTTGTGCATAGGCCCACAACCCACCGAGGGCTGCGACGCCAGCGCCCGCCAGCCGGCCGCCCCATCGGACCGCGAGATCGACGATCAGCGCGGCCAGCAGCGCCAGCAGGCCGCTCCGCAACACCAGCAGAGCACCGGACAGGCGCCCGTCCGCTGCTGCCAGGATGCCTGCCGCCAGGATCGGACCGGCGCCGATCATGAACAGGAAGAGCAGGAACGGTGCGGAGCGGAAATCGGAAAACCGGGTGATCAGCGCCAAACCGAGCGTCAGCATCAGCCCGCCCAGCACGGCAAGGTCGGACAGGCGATGCGATCCGGAACTGGATGTGGAGGCGCTCACCGATGGCCCGGCCGACGACGCCGATGGCGAAACGAAGGTCAATGTATTGTCGAGCTTTTCGGTGTCACAATGCTGGCCGCACACTAGCGGACGCAGGCCGATCGACCAATGATTTTCAGTGATCCATGAACCCGGCTGTGTATAGCGACTTCTGGGCCGGCGGCTTTCTGTTCGATCGACCACGCACTTCGGTGCTGCTGCATCATCGCGACGGCAACACATCCGCCAATCCGCATAAGTGGGCATTTTTCGGCGGCCAAGGCGAGCAGGACGAGTCCTACGTCGACTGCTTCGTCCGCGAAATGGCCGAGGAGATCGGCCTTCGCCTCCAGCCCGAGCAGGCCGTCCACCTGCGTGAATACATGAACACGCTGGTCAACCAGTATCGCGTGGTGTTCTACGTCGAGACTTACGTGCCCACCGAACGGCTGGTGCTCGGCGAAGGGGCGGGCTTCGGATGGTTCACGCTCGACGCCGCGCTGCGCCTCGACCTTGCCCAGCGCACGCGCGACGATCTCGACTACTTCATCGCGCAGGGCCTGGCGGCTCAGCGGTGATGCTTTCGTCGAGCACGATCAGGGGACGCATGACACGGCCATCCTCCAAATCGTCGAGCGCATCGTTGATCCGGTCGAGGCTGTAACGCTTGCCCAGCAGCCGCTCGACCGGCAGCCGCCCCTCACGATAGAGCCTGGCGAAGGCCGGCACATGAATGTCGGGCTTGCTGGCGCCGCCCCAGCTCCCGCGGATCTGCTTGCCGGAGATCAGGTCGTGCGGATCCAGCGACAGCTTCTCGCCGTGCGGCGGATGCGAGGCGAAGACGCACAGCCCACCGAACTTCCGTACGACCGCGTAGGCATCCTCGATGGTGCTGATGCGGCCTGCCGCGTCGACAGCGTAGTCGACCCCTCGTCCCTCGGTCAAGCTGGCGATCGCCTGCCGGGCATCATTCTGGCTTGCGTCGATCGTGTCGGAGACGCCGAGGGCGCGGGCCGCCTCGAGCTTGGCGACCTCGATATCGACGGCGATGACCCGGCAGCCGACATCCTGGAGCGCCATGGTCGCGACCATGCCGATGCCGCCCAGGCCGAACACCGCCACTTGCGCCCCGGCTGGCGGTGCGAGTTCGTTGAAGACGATGCCGGCACCGGTCGGCACGGCGCAGCCGAACAGCACGGCGACGTCGAGCGGCACGCCCTCGGGCAGCTTGACGCAACGATTCTCGGCGACGATCGCCTCGCTGTTGAACGTGGTCACGCCGCCGGCGTTCAATACCGTGTCGCCCACGCGATAGTTCGGCCCCGGTGCATCGGCGCCCTTACCCTTGATCCAGCCCAGGACGACGCGGTCGCCCGGCCCGACCTTGGTGACGCCCTCGCCCACGGCCAGCACCACGCCCGAGCCTTCGTGGCCCAACAGATGCGGGAGGTAGCGGTCGACGCCGCGGCCACCGCGGACCTCCATCAGCTGGGTGTGGCAGACGCCGGAATAGGCCAGCCGGACATGGACCTGGCCCGGCCCGGGCGGGGGAACCTCGATACCCTCGACGATACGCAAGGGGGTGCCACAGGCATACAGAACGGCCGCTCTCATGTCCCCTTGTACCCCACCGCTGCGGATTTGCATCACCCGGCAAGTTGCGGCAGAGAGAGTGCGACGACAACCGGGGACACGAGGCTTCCGCCGTTCATGCCAGCGCCGCCTGTGGCGTTCATCGCCGCCATCTCCAGCGATATCGGGCAGGCGATGGCGCAGATCTACCGCGCACGCGGCTGGCATGTCGTCGGCACCTATCGCGACGCCGCGGCCGTGGCCGGCTTCACCGATGATGACGGAGTCGAGCTGCTGGCCTGCGACCTCGCCTCGCCCGAGCAGATCGATGCCGTCGCCCGGCATCTGCAGCAGAAGGCCATCGGATGGGACCTGTTCGTCAGCGCCGTCGGGATGCTGGCGCCGATCGGGCCCTTCTTCTCGCTCGACCGGCAGGAATGGCTGCACTCGGTGACGGCGAACGGCGCGGCGCAACTGGCGCTGCTTCACGCGATCTTTCCCTTCCGGCGGGCGGCGCCCCTCGCCCGCGCCGCCTTTCTCGTCGGCGGCGCGCTCAATCGCGGCTTCCCGAACTACTCCGCCTATTCGCTGGGTAAGCTCGACCTGGTGAAGTTCTGCGAGCTGATCCACGAGGAGTGCCCCGACCTCCACGCTGTGGCGCTTGGCACCGGCTGGGTGGCCACCAAGATCCACCGCCAGACGCTGGCGGCCGGCGCGATGGCCGGTAGCAACCTGGAGCGGACAGCGCAGTTCCTGGTCGCGTCCCAGAGCGGCACCTCGGTGAGCGACATCGTTGCCTGCCTCGACTGGTGCTTCGCCCAGGATCGCGCCGTGACCGGCGGCCGCAACTTCTCGGTGGTGCACGATCCGTGGCGCGAGGGTGGCGCGGGGCTGGCGCAGGCGCTGCGCCACGACGACGCCATGTTCAAGTTGCGCCGCCATGCAGACGTGACATGAAACTCTCGGACTACGTCATCGACTTCCTCGCGCGGCAGGGCGTCACCCATGTCTTCGGCATGTCGGGCGGTGCGGCCGTTCATCTCTTCGATTCGGCCTCGCGGCATCCGCGGCTGACTTATTTCTGCTCGCAGCATGAACAGAGCGCGGCGATATCGGCCGACGGGTATGCCCGCACCACCGGCCGCATGGGCGTGGCGATCACCACCAGCGGTCCCGGCGCCACGAACCTGCTGACTGGCACGTGCTGCTCCTACTTTGATTCGGTGCCGACGCTCATGATCACCGGCCAGGTCGCGACGCACCGACTGCGGGGCGACCGTCCGGTGCGCCAGATGGGGTTCCAGGAGACCGACGTCCTGTCGATCTTCAGGAGCGTGACCAAGCATGCGGCGCAGGTCAGCGACTCGCGCCAGATCCGCCGCCATCTCGAGGAAGCCTTCTATTGGGCGAACGAAGGCCGCCCCGGCTCGGTGCTGATCGATCTGCCCGACGACCTGCAGCGTGCCGAGGTGGATCCCGCGACGCTGGAAGGCTTCGTCCCACCCGCCGCCGATCGTTCCGATTCGCTCGACGCTCAGCTCGACGCGCTGACGGAACTGGTGGCGCAGGCGCGCCGGCCGGCGCTGGTATTGGGCGGCGGCTTCAGCACGCCGCGCCTGGGAAACGTCGTCGACGAGATGATCAACCAGCTCGGCTTCCCGGTCCTGCTCACCTGGGCGGCGCTCGACCTGATGCCGGCCGATCATCCGCTGCGCATTGGGCCGTTCGGCGTGTACGGGCCGCGGCTGGGCAACTTCGTCATCCAGAACGCCGATCTGCTGGTCTGCCTCGGCACGCGGCTGTCGCAGAACGTGACCGGCGGCCTGCTGCACACCTTCGCGCGCGAGGCGCGCATCGTCATGGTTGACGCCGCGCGCGGCGAGCTCGACAAGTTCGACGGCCGCGGCATCGATATCGGCCTCCGCATCGAATCGCGCCTCGACACGTTCGTGCCGGCCTGGCTCGAGCGCCTCGGCAGCACCCAGCGGCCGCCGACCGACGAGTGGTGCCAGCGCATCGAGCGCTGGAAGGCCGTCCTGCCCGACGACCGGCCACCGTCGTCACCGGCCGGCGCCGGCCATGTCGACGCCTACGACGTGATCGCGCGGCTGTCTCAGGTCCTGCCCGAGGGCGAGCAGATCTTCGTCGACACCGGCGGCAACCTCACCTGGACCTGCAACGGCCTGCAGCCCAAGCGCGGCCAGCGGCTGATGTCGGCCTGGAACAACACGCCGATGGGCTATGCCCTGCCGGCAGCGATCGGAGCGGCGGTGACCGGCGGGACGGCGGGCATCACCTGCATCATCGGCGACGGCGGCCTGATGATCTGCCTCGCCGAGCTGGCGACGCTGGTCCACCACAAGCTGCCGATCCGCGTGCTGGTGTTCAACAATCACGGCCACGGCATCCAGAAGCAGACGTTGGAGACATGGCTGAACGGCCACTATGTCGGCGTCGACGGCCCGTCCGGCCTCGCCTTCCCGCCGATCAGCCCGGTCGCACGCGCCACGGGCCTCGAGGTCGTCGAGATCGCAGCGACCGCCGACATCGACGCGGGCCTGCGCCAGGTCTACGCGACGCGCGGTCCGGTCCTGTGCAACATCGAGATCAATCCGTCTCAGAAGCTCTATCCCGTGCTGAAGTTCGGCGCCTCGCTGGAGGATCAGCTGCCGGCGCTCGATCCGGCCGTGATAGAGCGCGAGATGATCGTGCCGCCCTTCAAGCGCGACACGACCTCGTCCAGCGGCACTCCGGGGGTTTGATCGTGACGGCGCCATCGGTTCCGGCCGGCCTGTTCGAGGCGCTTGGCGACCTGCGCGGCGAGCTGCGCTGCTCGTCGCCCTCCTTCGCGCTGCTGAAGACGCTGCTGAGCGAGCATTTCCGCGCCTCGCCTCTGGCCCGCGAAGACGGCGGTCCCGTCGCTGTCGGCCCGTTCGGCACCATCGACCTGCCCTACACCAGGATGGGCGCGATCGACTCGGTCGACCTGTTCGGCCTCGACGAGCTGCTGATCTTCGCCTTCTACTGGGCGAATCGCGGTCTCTACCGGCGCACGCTCGATATTGGCGCCAACCTGGGCCTGCATTCCCTGCTGATGGGCCGCGCGGGCTTCACGGTGACGGCATACGAGCCCGATCCGGTGCATTTCGAGCTGCTGCGCGCTAATCTCGCGCGCAACTCGGCCACCAGCGTCACCCCCGCGCGCGAAGCAGTCTCCGACACCGACGGCGAGGCGGAGTTCGTCCGCGTTGTGAACAACACGACCGGCAGCCATCTTGCGGGCGCCAAGGCCAACCCCTACGGCCCGCTCGACAAGTTCCGGGTGCCGGTGCGGGCATTCGCGACGCTGGCCGCCGGCTGCGATTTCGCCAAGGTCGATGCCGAGGGCCACGAGGTCGTTATCCTGCGCTCGGCGCCGGCCGAGACCTGGTCCCGATTGGACGTCATGGTCGAGGTCGGTACGGCCGAGAACGCATCGGCGCTATTCGATCATTTCAAGCGACTGGGCGTCGGCCTTTACCCGCAGAAGACCGGCTGGCAACGGGCGCAGAGCGCCGAGGACCTGCCCACGAGCCATCGCGAAGGCAGTCTCTTCATCAGCCGCCGCAGCGCGCTTCCTTGGGGATCCGCCTAGTGGCTCGTCACAGAGGTTTTGACGATTTGAGCCAATCGAGGATTGGCAGATCCTGAGGTGGGACAAGGACGTCGATGCTTCGGGCGACACCGGGTTGCCGCCGGATGAGGCCATCCCGTTCGAGGCCGAGGACCATCTGGTGGAC
>NZ_JAFKJN010000019.1 GCF_017305915.1 Reyranella sp. | reverse complement strand
AGGGGCGAGACAGCGAGAACGCCGGCACCTCACCGCAAATACGGAGCCTTCTGCGCCCATTCGTGACGGCTTCCGACGGAAAAGAGCCGACTACGAGACCAAGGACCGGCGACGCCGTCATTGCGTGACTTGGTCAGACCTTCCCTAAGGGATGAACACATCATCCCGCGCGGAATCAACGGACAAGAGTTCTTGCCCGAGGCTTCTTGCAGGACGTGCGAGCGGGTCACAGGACGGTGGGAGCAAATTTGGCAAAGGGGGAGCATCGATCCCATACGCCAGTACTTCGGGCTTCAGGACAAACGGCGGCAGCAGCGGAGAGAGAAAGAGGGCAAAACGTCGATGCCCGTCTTTCATGAGGGCGGCAAAACTCTAATCCCGTGGCATGACTATCCGGCCATACCGATCTTCCCAATACTTGGCGCGCCCCGCCTATTCAATCCGATGCCGCCATTCGCCGTTCCGGAAATGCGGTTCAATCTGGTGGAAGATCAACTCCACACAATGGCGGACAAGTACAACTTGCGCCAATTCAACACGCTCAGGCTGGACACTTGGGCGTTCATGCGTGTCCTCGCCAAGATCGCGCACGCATACACCGTAGCGATTCTCGGCCTGGACGGGTTCATACCGTTATTGCCGAATTACATAATTGGCGACAATGACGGCGCTCGACATTTCTACGTAGGTAGCGACCTGAGCCTTGAGCCTCAGACGGACCTGCTACACGACTTGAAATTTGAAGAGGCGACCGTGGAGCAATGGGAGTTTATCGTCCTTCGTATCAGGCTCTTCGCGAACCTCCAGTCACCAACCTATCGTGTGGTCAGCGGGCTCTATCAAAGGCCAGCCAAGCCTCTAGAATTGCAGCTTGCCGAAGCAGGTGTCCTGCACACCCCTTCAAGAACGCACGCTCCCTATCGCTCAAGTCTTCCCATTCCGGCTGGTCTGTGGGATCGAGACGCTCCATCTCTTCGTGGAGAGCCCTTGCGGCCGCCTCTACGATACGCTCACGCGAGAGTGGACTGGAAAGGCAAGTCATCTCGGGGGTGATTTCGATCTCGGGCGCGCCAGCCTCCCCGTCAGGGGAGACGGACGGTGATCTAGGGGATGGGTCATGGTACGTCATGTGCACAATTCCCCAAATTAGGACACTACCGGTCGGCGTTGCGGCTAGGTCCTCGGTGTCCTCCGCGCTTCACCGCTTGGCAGCTTGCCATTGTAGCGCGTTAGGAGACGCCGGCCGACATCCGCAATTTGTCGACATGCCATCCGTTGGCGGATCGCGCCTAGATGATGTTCTTGGGTCTTGACCTTGATTTCGTTGAGTGTGGCGATGAGCATATCCGCTTGCTCGCGTACCCGGAGTGGGTCGCCAAAGGTGATCTCGAAACGGACCGGGCGCGTCTCCATCTCGACCGTCTCGGGACTGCGCATGCTGGGACGATCGGGGTGCTCGGCCGCCGGATCGCGCCTGAGCAGAGCGGCGCGCTCGGCGTGTGCGATCCGCTGGCGCTCCAGATCAGTAAGCGCCGCGACGGTCACGTTGGCGGCGAGCGCGCTGTCCAATGTCGGCGGCTTCTTGCTGTGATCCATGCTTACGACGGTTGCAGCGGGCGGCGGGGCGCGCAAGCCTGGGAAGATCGCAACTCTTGGCCTAATGCCAACGCAACTTGCTAAGGCGTGCGACGCTTCAAAGCATTTCGCTCAAGCCCCAATCCGATAAGTCGTCTCACAGCCTCGGAGCGCGTCACCCTCGCGGCCCTCGCCCATGCGTCGACGGCATCGCTCATTGATTTGGAGATGCGGACAACCGCTGTAACGTCGGCGCCGATCGTCGCTGGGCGACCGACGCCTTGCACCTGAGATTTCTTTCTCATTTTGTAATACCTAATTGACGGAGTTGATAGTTATGTATTACATATTATTCGCTCGGCCGGAAGCTCTTGCTCCCCATGAGCAACCAACGAAACCATTTTGGGAGACTGCACTATGCCCGTTAAACCCAGCATCGATCCGGCTCAGGCCCTATGGAACGACTACCAACAGAAGGTCGCGGCCTGGGAGGCGGCCGGCACGCCAGTTGCCGGCGAGAGCGTCGCGGCCATGGACGAAGCGGAGGAACGCTTCATCGAGCATCGCACGACCACTCCGCTCGGCATCCTCTTGAAGCTTGAGCACATCGTCGATACCGACAACATGGCAAAGCGGCCGCACCTGACGACTAGCCGGCTCGCGATGGGCATGTTGCGCGACTTGAGGTCAACCCTTCCCCACAGCTAAACAGACCATCGGCGCGGCTGACCTTGGCCGCGCCGCCCTCAGTCTCGATCGGCGGCGATACGCGATGGAATTCGGTCATCCGCATCTGGCTAACATTTATTTTCGTTATCATCCGTTATCACAAATCGACTAAAACATAAGCAGGCCAACGTTTTAAGGGTGTCGTTGTGATCGTCACAGCGTTTACACCTCGCGCACCTTCGTTCCACTGTGGTCCATCGGTCCGGCGCTTCGCCGGCATGGAGAAACAATGTCGAACGCTCCCGCTCAGCCTGTCACCGTCGCCGCATTCCCCCGTGCGGCGCTCACCGTCTACGAATTTTGCGCAACGACTTCGATCAGCCGCGCCAAATTCTACGAGGAGGTTTCTGCCAAGCGCATCCGGATATTGAAGTCCGGCCGCCGCACCTTGGTTCCGGCCTCCGAGGTTGTCGCGTGGCTCGATAGCCTGCCCGCAACCGCCGCCTAAAACGAAACCCCGCCAGTTACCCGGCGGGGCGCGGTCGGTGATGATCATGTGTGAACAGCAAGACCATATCGTACCGCGCTCCCCACCACAAGGAGAGCACGTTATGCGTACTAGTCAGCCACTCTACAGTCCTGACACGCCGAAGCCGCAGCGCGGCCCCGCGTGGCCGCACCTGCCATGGCGCCGGTATGGTGGCCGCTATCGGCTACCCATGCTCGATGTCAACAATGAGATCATCGCGGTGAGGATCGAGACGCTCTGGAAGCGCGCTGACCTATCCGACGCCGATCGCCGTGCATTGCTCCAAGCTGCCCGCACCCTGGGCAGCTTCGACCTTTGCGCCGGCTCCGTCCTTGGCGGCTTGGGGCCGGTCCTGTGGGCCGTCGAGCGCATCGAGCAACAGTGTGGCCTACTCGCTGAGGTCAACTGAAGTGTCGAGCCCCACACATGCCGCGGCGCGGGCCTATGCGTGCCGCGGCATTCCGATCTTTCCTGTCGCCGCCGCCGATACGTTCAAGCGGCCGGCGACGGCGAACGGTCTACTCGACGCGACTACCGATCTCGAGAAAATCGACGGATGGTATGGCGCCAACCCGAGCCTCAACATCGGCATCGCGACCGGCCCGGCGCCCGGTTTCTTTGTCGTCGACGTGGACGGCCCCGAGGGCGCCGCGTCGCTGGCCGCACTTGAAGCCGAGCACGGCGCCCTGCCCGAGACGCCCGAGCAGACGACGGCCAGGGGCCGCCACATCTGCTTTGCCTACGACCCCGCGCGGCCGATCCGCAACAGCGCGTCGCGCATCGGACCAAAGATCGACGTTCGCGGCGACGGCGGTTACATCGTGGCTGCGCCGTCGAGGCATGCGAGCGGCGTCAACTACGCTTGGCACGCCGAGCGCCGGCCTTCCAAGATGGCGTTTGCCCGAGCGCCGGAATGGCTGCTCGCGCTCGCTGAAAAGAAGGCACCGCCTGCCTTGCGGCTTGTCCCGCCGCCTGGACCTCGCCCAGACCGAGCGCCAGCCCCGCCCGGCGGCAAGCTCATCACCCCATACGGCGAGCGCGCACTCCGCGACGAGTGCGACAAGATCAGGACGGCGCAGCCCGGCACCCAGGAGGTGACGCTCAACACGAGCGCCTTTGTCATTGGGACGCTGGTAGGCGGAGGCGAGATCAGCGAGACGGTGGCTCGCGCCGCCCTTGTCGATGCCGGCATGGCAATCGCCCGCGATTGGACGCTGACCGACGTTGCGCAGAAGGTAGAGCGCGCGCTCAGCCAAGGGCAGGCTCAGCCGAGGAGCGCGCCGGAGGCGTCGAGGCCCGCGCCACCGCAGCGGCGGGAGACACTGCCCGACGCCGCACCTCCGCCGCCTCAGGGCGACGAGCCGGTCTCTGCAGCGGACATGCGGGCGATGATGCAGCGCCGATCGGTGGAGCCGGCCGGCGATGGTGTCAAAGGGACGATCGAGGTCCGCGAAGGAGAGATCAGCCACATTGCCACCGAAGCGGAAGCTGCGTTGATCGCCTTCGGGAACAACCTGTATCAGCGCGGCGGCGCGTTGGTCCGGCCTGTCGTCGACGAGGTCGACGCTGCCCACGGCCAGCGCACAAACATAGCCCGCCTCGTGCCAGTCGAGCGCTACTACCTCACGGATCGGCTGTGTCTCGCTGCTAACTTTGTGAAGTTCGATGGCCGCAAGGGCGGCTTAAAGCGGATCAATCCGCCGCCCGATGTCGCCTGCACGATCCTGGCTCGCGTTGGTGAGTGGAAGTTTCCCCGGATCATAGGCGTCCTCACCACGCCAACCCTTCGGCCGGATGGCAGCATCCTGGACCAAGAGGGATACGACGAAGCTACTCGCCTCTTGTTGGTCGAGCCGCCGGCAATGCCCCAAATAGCGGCGTCGCCAACGCGGGCCGATGCCCTCGTTTCGTTGACCAGGCTGCGCGACTTGTTGGTCAAATTCCCGTTCGTCTCCGACGCCAGCCGGAGCGTCGCGCTGTCGGCATTGATCACGCCCGTCGTGCGCGGAGCCTTCACCGTCACGCCGATGCATGCCGTTTGTGCCCCTACTGCCGGCACGGGCAAGAGCTACCTGCTTGATGTCGTCTCTACCATCGCCACCGGCCGCCCCATGCCCGTCATGGCGGTAGGCCGAACAGAGGAAGAATTGGAAAAGAGGCTCGGCGCCGCGCTTCGCACAGGTCAGCCGTTGATCTCTCTTGACAACTGCAACGCTGAGCTTGGCGGCGATGCCCTCAATCAGATCGTCGAGCGGCCCACGGTAGACATTCGCATCTTGGGCAAGTCGGAAAATGTTCGCGTCGAGGCAAGGACGACGATGTTCGCCACAGGCAACAATCTTAGGCTCGTGGGCGACATGACGCGGCGCGTGATTGTCTGCACCCTCGACGCCAACATGGAGCGGCCGGAGCTTCGATCGTTCCCGATGAGGCCGATCGAGGCCGTACTGGCGGACCGTGGGCGATACATAGCCGACGCGCTGACTATCTGCCGTGCCTACATCGCCGCCGGCCGGCCATCGCCAGCGCCGCCCCTGGGGTCATTCGAGGGCTGGTCGAACCTCGTGCGCTCGGCCCTGATCTGGTTGGGCCAGGCGGACCCGGTTGACACGATGGCCGCCGCCCGCAGTGAAGACCCGCGCCTCTTGGAGATGGGCGCGGTGTTCATGGCGATGCGCGACACGCCGGCAATCGGGATGGAGCGGCGCCTCACCTCTGCGGACCTGATCAAGCTCGCCTGCGAGAAGGAGACGCGCATGTTGGGTGAGGGCGACTATCGCGACAAGCCAGAGCAGACCTGGCGCCATCCTGATCTCCGGGAGGCGCTGCTCGCCGTGGCAGGCAGTAGCGGCGCCATCGACGGCCGCCGGCTCGGCAAATGGCTCAGCAGCCATAAGGGCAGGATCGTTAGCGGGGTGCGTCTGGAGAGTGAGACAGGGGGCCGAACGGCCACATGGTGGCTCTCATCTGCGGTTTGAGCGGTTTGAGCGGTTGATTTCAATCCCACGCACAGGAATTGCAGCATTTTTATATGAAGGACTTGGAAACAACCGCGCAAACCGCGCAAACCGCAAATCGGCTTTCAGAAGGAAAACGCTGACCAATGCTGACCAAGCTCCCCCTCGGCCCGACGCGCGCGGCGGTCAATGTGCGGCGCCAGCGGTTCGCCATCGCCTATGCTGGTCACGGCATCGGCAAGGACGCTGCCGTCACGGCAGGCTACTCGCCCCACACGGCGCGGGCTCAGGCGCATCGACTGCTTAAAGACCCTACGGTTATCGCGGCCATCGATCTGGAGCGTGAGGAGCGAGCGGCGCGCCTCCGGGTCGACGAGGACAGGATTACCAACGCCTATGCGGCCATCGCCTTTGGCGACACGCGCGACGTGGTGAAGTGGGATGCCGATGGCGTCGCCGTCGTCGGTGCGAGCGCTGACCTGAGCGACGATGCGGCCTTGTTGGTCCAAAGCGTCACGGTGAAAGAGCGCTTCGGCAAGGACGGCGCTCGAACCGTCACCACTGAGGTAAAACTTGCCGATCGGATGGGAGCCTTGGCCGCGCTCGCGCGCATCAGGGGCATGAACAAGGACAAGCTCGATGTCACTGGCATCGACGGCTTCGCCGCGAAGCTGCGCGAGCGCGTGGCCGCATGCAGGGAAAGGATGCGGTCTTGACCTGGCTTGGCGACATAGGTGCGGCGTTGAGCCTGGTCGGGTATGTGGCGATCGTCGTCTCGTTTCGGCGGCGTAGGCGATGATCGCGCCAGCCCTGTGCGGCCGGCCCGCAACCGATGATGCGTTCGCCGCTGAGATCGGCTGGCACAAGCTGCGGGCCTCGCCGGAGGTGACGCTCCGACTTGCCACGGATGCCGACTGTATCGCCTTGGCTGCGACCTTGCGCGCCGTCGACGTTGCGCAGATCGCGGCGACTGGCGAGGCCACGCCTCTTGAAGCGATGCGCCGGTCGCTGGCGGGCAGTAGCCATGCTGTGACCGCGCTCACCTCGGACGGCCGCGTGATCTGCATATTTGGGGTGGGAGGTGCAGGCTTCCTATCTCTTGCCGCGTGCCCTTGGCTGTTCGGCTCCGATTTGATCGACGCGAGGTGGCGGCTGTTTGCGCGCCTATCTCGGAAGTATCTCGTTGCGATGCTCGATCTCTATCCTTGGCTGTCGGGCTACGTCGCGGCGCAGCACTGGTCAGCTATCCGGTGGCTTGAGTGGCTGGGCTTCCATGTCGGACGCGCTCAACCCATCGGTCGCAACGGCAAAACGCTACGTCCCTTCAACTTAAGGAAATAAACCATGTCCGCTATCACCACCGCGACCGTTCTCGCTGGCGTGTCCCTCGCTGCCACCGCCGCCGGCACGGCCATGTCTGCCATGGCGGCGTCCCGGCAGGCGCAAGCGCAATCCGACGCAGCCAACTATCAAGCCCAGGTGGCGCGCAATAATCAGAAGATCGCGGACTGGAAGGCCGCCGACGATCTCGCCCGCGGGCGGGTGGCGGAGGACCAACGCCGCATGAAGACCGCGCTCCAGATTGCGACCCAGCGCGCCGCCATGGCCGGCAACGGTAGCGACGTGAACAGCGGTTCGGCTATCGACATCGTGGGCGACACGGCGGCGGCCGGTGAGTTCGACGCCCTCACGATCCGCAACAATGCGGAGCGCGCGGCTTACGGCGACAAGGTCCAGGCCGGCAACTTCGGCGCCGACGCCACGCTCAAGCAACAGCAGGTGGCATACGCCGACGGCATGGCGGGGCTCGGCGTCGGCGCGAACCTCCTGGCCGGCGCGTCGACGGTGGCCGACAAGTGGGCGGCCTATAAGGATAAGATTATGAAGTGACGACGCGGGCCGCTGCAGGTTGTACTTGACGCCGCGACTCCCGTGCCGGCCTGATGCACGGCAGAGTGGGGGGAGAAATGAAAACCATCTTTGTAGGCTCAGCGCGCTTTTTGGCGCGCGAGTGGAAAGCGGTCACCATGATCGCGCTTGCGCTTTACGTGGCAGTTCCGTTGGTGGAATTTCTGGAGAAGGACAGCCACAGCTTGGACGTATCGGTTTCGACGAACATCTACCATCCGCTTCGGTTTGACGGTGTAGTTAGGGTCGGACGATGAATCGGACATGGCTCGCCGCTTTGTCGTTGTTCGCTTTTTCTTTTCCTGCCTTGGCCCAGACCGTGACTGACGGCGACACGATCAAGCTCGACGGCAAGACGTACCGTCTTTTGGGCATCGACGCACTGGAGACGCATCAAGCCCGTGGCGATGGGTGGCGCGGCGGCGAGGTCGCAACGGCCTACCTGCGCGGACTGATGCGCGGGCGCGCGATCACTTGCACACCCAAGGTGAAAGATCGCTACGGCCGCACGGTTGCCGTCTGCTATTCCGATGGGCGCGACTTAGGGGCCGATATGGTCAGTGCCGGAATGGCTTACGCGTTCGTTCGCTACAGTCGAGACTATGTCGAGCAGGAGGCTTCAGCCCTGGCCGCCGGGCTCAGCGTACACGGCCATCGATGTGGTACGCCATGGGAGTGGCGTGCGCGACGGCGGGGCGACGAATGAAGAAGCCTCGCAAGCGCCCCAAGCCGCTTCCGTCGCGGGAGGTCTTTCGACGCGTCAAACGGATGGTGAAGCTGGTCGATCGTGAGGTGAGAGTCGGGTTGGAAGTCCGAGCTTCTCTTGAAGCGGCAAACACCATAATCCGCTCGCAACCCGGCATCTACTACGACGCTGCAAGCTGCGTAAGCTCGATACAAGGTAGCCAAGCGATGTTTCTTTCGCTGGCACTGGCCAAGCTATTTGAATTGCCGCATCGCTCCCGCGGGGAGACGCATGCGCGCCGGTATAACCGGAGCGACGTTGCATCCATCCCCTTGCTTGTCCGGTTGCTCAAGCAAGAGCGCACCCGACAGCATTTGGTGCGGAAGGCCCGGCGCTGGACGCCGATGCTGAAGCACTCCGGAGACAAGAACGCTAAGGACTGCGGCGACGCCATTGCCGCGGCAATCGGCGCGTATGATGCCTTCCGCAAAAGCAAGGCCGGGCGGTCGGCAATGCGCCGCCTGCAGTTATTCCGCAACAAGCTCTTGGCTCATCTGCTCGTGACTCCGCCACTCCGCGTAAGGTCGACCTACGGAGAACTGTTCCGGTTGATGGACCTAGCCCGTGAGGTGGTCGCGCCCGCGAGACTCGCGATCGATGGAATGAACCTCGACCTCCCAACCTATGAGAAAGAGCGCGTCCGGGTCGCGAATGTGTTCTGGCGCCCGGCGCTAAAGGCAGCGATGTCGAAGGAAGCGCAATGACGCGCACAAAGTACCAGCGCTCGCCGCGGCGCACGGGGCCGCCGCACCGTTCGATCTGGCGCCAATAGAGGCATCGCTTGCTCTCAACAATGCGACGGCCGGTGGAGTGGAAGGGCAAGCCATACGGGCAAGGCGCGCCAGTGAGTTCAACCTGAGGAGGATAGCATGCCGGATATCAAGATGGAGCTTCGCGACGTTGTGCGTGCAGGGATGCTGCGTGGGATGACGGCGCCCGTTGATCTGGAGCGCGCCGAACAAGCGGGCATCACTTTGGCCGGTCTCACCTGTGTAAGATTCGTCGGGTCGGAGAATGGGTTTACATTTGATTTGCGAGTGATAGTCGACGTTGGAGATCGAAGCGTTGAAGAGACCATTGAAGCGGTCCGCCAGCGGGTAACGATGTCAAAGATACGAGTAGAGTAGAAACCCCGGCCGGGTTGAACAGGTAGCCGCTCGCCTTCAACCAACGAAGGCGCTAGGAGTCGCGTCCGCGGCACGTGGGGCGCCGCTGTCGTCAACCCGGTGGAGGAGAGCCGCCGCGCCTTGGGAGCGCGCGCATATGCCTACGCCGATGAAGAGCAGCAACAACCTGCACGCGATCTACGTCTACGGCCAGCCGCTCGGCGTCGAGTGCAAGGGCTGCGGCCGTCGCGCGCTCGACTTCGCTGATCGCGATCTCGACGGCTTCAGGGCAGACATGCGCGAACTGCGCACCCTGCGCTTTGTCTGCTCGAAATGCGGTTCGCGGGAGTGGGCCGGCTGGCTGTTCATCAACGCGACAGAGCGCGACGCTTGGATCGAGGGACTGATCGTGTCGCCGGTCGACCGAAGCCGTCCGGCTTTTTGACCTCCGGCGGCATCAGCGCTTGCGAGGCCTCGGCGCCTTCGGTTCCGGTGCGGCCTGCCAGTTCACGCCCTCCATGGTCTTGAGGACCGCCTTGGCCGCCGCTGGCGTAGCATCACGCTCGCCCAGCCAAGTCGACCAAGCATTGTCTTCCAAAATCGCCGGCATGCGCGGGTCCGTCTCCAATGACTTGACCGTGCGGCGTATCAACTCGTTCGCCGGCGCCGTCACCATGATGCACGCCAGCATCGGCGCCGGCAGGTCGGGAATCTCGAACCGCTGCCAGACGAAGGCGAAGCCGCGCGGTTGGCCGTCGCGCGGGTCGATCGTCCATTGCCGGGTCTCGGTCCGGCCGAATGGCTTAGTGATCTCCTCGCCTTCGTTGAACGTGCGGAATACGACAATGCCGCGCTGCCCACCGGAGAAGGGCTTCCGAAACGGGTCCTTCGCCTCGATAGTCTCCGCGCGCCCGTGGATCGGCCTCGGCCGCCGCCAGTCTCTCGGATCAGGAAAGCCCCAGCGCATCTTGACCACTCGCCGTTGGGCCGCCTCAGCGTCCCAGACGATAACCGGCAGCGGTCCGCCGACACGAAAGGTGACGATCTCGTCGTTGCTACCTTCGCCGGGCCCATCGCCACCGCCGCCTTCGGTAAGCGGCTGCGAGAACGCGACGACCTCAGCCCAAGATGCCAGTGCCGTGAACTTGCCGCACATGGCGGTACGGTAACATGGCCATTAGGGCCTGGGCGGCCGGTGGCTTCAGCGTGGTCCCCGCGGTCGTGGTCGTGCCCCTTCCCAGTCGTTCCGCGCGGCGCCTGGTGCGAAACGAAAAGGGCCTTCGGGGTTACCCAGAAGGTTACCCGAAGGCCCATTAAACTCCGCAGGTACTGGACTCTTTACATCTTGCCCTGGTAGATGCCGATGATCTTGTCGAGCATGTCGAGCGCTTCGGCGCGCGGCCGCTGGAAGGTGTTGCGGCCGATGATCGAGCCGTTGGCGCCGCCGTCGCGCAGGGCCCTGATCTCGGCGAACAGGCCCTCGAGATCCTTCGCCTCGCCGCCCGAGAAGACGACGATGCGGCGGCCGTTGAACGACGCCTGCATGACGTGGGCGATCCGCTTGTCGAGCGTCGAGATGTCGATCTTGGCCTTCTCGTAGGCGGCCTTGGCCTCGGGCTGCCACAGCACGTCGGAGGGCGGCTTGACCTTGATGACGTGGGCGCCGAGCAGGGCGGCCATGTGGGCGGCGTAGCAGCACACGTCCATCGCCGTCTCGCCGGCCTTGTCGAGCTTGCCGCCGCGCGGATAGGACCACATCACGACGGCGAGGCCGACCGACTTGGCCTCGAGCGCCAGCTCGCGGATCTCCTCCATCATCTCGTACTGGTCTTCCGAGCCCGGATAGATCGTGAAGCCGATCGCCGAGCAGCCCAGCCGCAGCGCGTCGTCGACCGAGGCGGTGACCGCCTGGTCCTTGTTGGTCGAGAGGCTGTTGGCCGAGTTGAGCTTGAGGATGGTCGGGATCGCCCCGGCGAAGGTGTCGGCGCCGGCCTCGAGCGGGCCCAGAGGGGCGGCGTAGGCGTTCAGCCCGGCGTCGATCGCGAGCTGGTAGTGGTAGTGCGGATCGTAGGCGTCGGGGTTCGGCGCGAACGAGCGGTCGGGGCCGTGCTCGAAGCCCTGGTCGACCGGCAGGATCACCATCTTGCCCGAGCCGCCCAGCTTGCCGTGCATCAGGATGCGGGCGAGGTTGGCCTTGGTGCCGGGACAATCGCTCTCGTAGTTGTCGAGGATCTTCTTGACGGTGCGGCTGATCTTCACGGCATGTCTCCCTTCCGGCGTCCGGTGATAGCGGCGGCCGGCGCTCCATTCAAGCCCCGCGCAGCGGAACGCTCCTGATGACGCGTCACGAAATTGCCTCCGCCGAGCGGGCGGGATAGTGCAGTCGGCCATGATCCAGCATCCCGTCCTGGTGCGGCTCGCCGAGCGCCTGCCGTTCTTCTACGGCTGGGTCATCATCGCCGTCGCCTTCATGACGATGGCGCTCAGCGTCTCCGCCCGCACCGCGTTCTCTCTGATGTTCCCGCCGATCGTCGACGAGTTCGGCTGGGACCGCGGTCTGGCCGCCAGCGCCTTCTCGTTCGGCTTCCTGGTCTCGGCGGCGATCAGCCCGGTGCTCGGCCGGCTGGTCGATCGCCGGGGCCCGCGCTTCGTGATCGAGATCGGCACGCTGATCGCCGCCGCGGGCCTCGCCGGCGCGACGCTGATCGCCAGCCCCTGGCAGCTCTACGCCACGCTCGGCCTGCTGGTCGGCATCGGCGCCAACTGCATGAGCTACTCGGTGCATTCGCAGTTCCTGCCGAACTGGTTCGTCGCCAACCGCGCGCTGGCGATCGGCATCGCCTTCTCGGGTGTCGGCGTCGGCGCGATCCTGATCCTGCCCTGGCTGCAGGCGCTGATCCTGCACGAGGGCTGGCGCACGGCGTGCTGGAAGCTCGGGCTGATCGCGCTGGTCGTGCTGGTGCCGATCAACCTGCTGGTCGCCAAGAGCCCGGAGAGCCTCGGCCTGCTGCCCGACGGCGAGCGCACCGTGCCGGGCGGGGCGGCGAAGAAGCGCCCGTCGAACGTCGTCGACACCCAGTGGGCGGCGACCGACTGGACGGTGCCGCGCGCCATCCGCACCGGCCGCTTCTGGTGGCTGGCGGTGAGCTTCTTCGCCGGCGGCTGGATCTGGTACTCCGTCCAGATCCACCAGACCAAGTACCTGGTCGAGATCGGCTTCGACCCGATGCTCGCGGCGTGGTCGCTCGGCGTCGTGGCGATGGCGGGCATCCCCGGCCAGATCGTGCTCGGCGCCTTGAGCGACCGGGTCGGCCGCGAGATCGTCTGGATGATGAGTTGCGCGGGCTACGCGATCTGCTACGGGGCGCTGTTGCTGCTGGCCGGGACGCCGTCGCAGCCGCTGCTCTGGACGATGGTGCTGAGCCAGGGGCTGCTGGGCTATGCGATCGCCGCGGTGATGGGGCCGATCGTCGCCGAGATCTTCGAGGGCCCGCGCTTCGGCTCGATCTTCAGCCTGCTGATGGTGGCGCTGATCGGCGGCGGCGCGGTCGGGCCGTTCGTCACCGGCCTGCTGCACGACTGGACCGGCACCTACACCGCAGCCTTCGCGCTCGGCATCGCCTTCAGCGTCGTCTGCGCCGTCACCGTGTGGATCGCCGCGCCGCGCAAGGTCCGCGTGGTCGCCGGCAGTCTCCGCTAGCCCGCAATGGCCTCCCACGGCCGACGCGGGCTGCGCCGTCTTCTGCTCGGCAGCCAGACCTCCGAGGTCCTTGTCAGCAGTGCGGTTCCCGTTCTGGTGGTCAAATAATGCCGATGTTCCGGATCGGCAATTGACGATCCGGCGGTCGGATCCTACGATTCCCGATGCACTGCGACGACCGATGGAGGTCCGAGATGGTGCAGCACAGGCTTCCCTTCGAGAATCGCTGGACCACTGGCGATCGGGCTTGGCACTGGCATTGCCAGCTCGAACGCATCGGCATCGACACCGTGCGCACGATGTATGCCGACCATGAGTGCCATCATCCCGCAGACCAGTTGGTGGTGGCCGATGTGCCGCCGCAATTCGTGCGCGACTGGCTCGCCTTCCATGATCGCCACGCGGCGCGCCGGCAGATGCTGTGGCGATCCGCCGTGATCGTGCTGGTCGCCGTCGGTGCGGGCGCGTCGCTGTACTCGGCCCTTTGGTAGAACGCGCTGCCGCTTGCGCTGGTCTTTCGCTGGGGGCGCGCCACGGAAGGGGCGCGTCATGCTCTTCCGGACCGCGAGCGTCCCGCTCGCTCATGCTCATGAGCGCGCCAGAGGCGCGCGGTCCATAAGAGCATGAGAAGACGCGCCCCTTCCGTAGCGCGCCCCCAGCAGAAGACCCCGGCCCAGACCGTCCCATCATCGGGACGGGCCGGATGCCGATGGCATCGGCATCCGAAGGGTGCCGGTCCCGGAATTTCGGAGACCCCCGGACGCCATCCCGACGTTTTTCATTAGTACACTTGACGTTCATCATAAGTAACCTATATAGGCGAACAGATGACGAACGCAAGTCTTTCCATCCTCAGCGCCGCCGAGCTGCTGGCGGTCGACCTCGCGCCGCGCCGCGACCTGCTGGCGCCGCTGCTGGCGAGCGACGGCGCCGCGCTGGTCTACGGCCCGGCCGGCATCGGCAAGAGCTTCTTTGCCCTGTCGCTCGCCTGGGCGGTGGCGAGCGGCGGCAGCTTCCTCGGCTGGAAGAGCCCGCGGCCGCATCGCGTGCTCTATGTCGACGGCGAGATGGGCGCCGCCACTTTGCGCGAGCGGCTGGCGCTGTTCGGCCCCGCGCCGGCCGGCCTCGCGATCTCGGCGCACGGTCTCAGCAGCGGCCCGCTGCTCGACCTCTCGGAGAATGCCGGCCTGCTGCGCCTGATGCGCGCGTGGGACGGGCCCGAGCTGCTGGTGCTCGACACGCTCTCCAGCCTGGTCGGCCTGCGCCGCGGCGATGCCGAGCACTGGGACCGGGTGCAGCGCTTCCTGCTGCACCAGCGCAAGCACGGGCGCGCCGTCCTGCTGGTGCACCACGCCAACAAGGAGGGCGCCATGCGCGGCAGCACGCGCCGCGAGGACGTGCTCGACCTGGTGCTGGCGCTGCGCCGTCCCGACGCCGGGCCGCCGGCGGGCAGCGCCCGCTTCGAGATCCATTTCGAGAAGGTCCGCCGCGTCGGCGCGCCGCTGGTGCCGATCGTCGCCGCGCTCGAAACCGATGCCGACGGCCGCGCGCAGTGGCGCTGGGCTCCGGCCGACGGCGCCCGCCTCGAGCGCGCGGCGGCGCTGCTCAACCGCGGCCTCAGCGCGCGCGAGGTCTGGGAGGCGCTGGGCATTTCCCGCACCACGCTGTTCCGCCTCAAGGCCGAGGCGCGCGCCCGCGGACTGTTGAACGAAGGAAGCACGCCATGACCGCCAGCACGCAACGCCGGAGCGAGCCGGAGGTCTTCGACCTTCCCGACACGGTCGACCTCGCGGCGGTGAATGCCGCCGAGATCGAGATCATCCGGCTCGCCGCCCAGCGCCGCATGACGCCGCTGCAGGCGCTGCGCTTCAGCCGACTGCTCGACCATCGCCGGCGGGCGATCGCCGACCGCGACCTCGAGGAGCAGATGGAGAAGCTCGAGCGCGACACCAACGGTGGCAACCCGTGATCTGGAAGCCGCGCATCAAAGCGCGCCTCGGCCGCGTGAAGGCGCGTCGTGCGGTGCGCCCGCCCGCGACCGCGGCATCGAGCCCCCACGAGGGCCTGCTGCAGGCCGCGCAAAGCGGGCAGTTCGAGGCTCTGGTCCGCGAGGCGCGGCCGGTAGAGCCGGTCGCGATGGTGACCCCGGAGGAACGCGAGGCCGAGTTGCGCGCCTCGGGGCAATGGCCGGCGGAGAAGCGCGAGCCCTCGGCCGCGCCGTCGTCCGAGTCCGAAGCGCCGCCCGAGCCGCCGCCCGAGTTGACGCCGAACGAGCAGTACATCGCCGAGCACTGCCACTGGCGTCGCCGCGGGCTGAACGACTATCGCGAGCGCCATCGGCCCGGCCGCTGCCTCACCGAATACGACGTCCTGGCCGACGCCGACGAGGGCTACGACTTCGGCGACGGAGACGACGACGAATGGTGACCTCTTCCACCTCCCCCGTCAGACGGGGGAGGCAGGGAGGGGGAGGGCCGCACGACGTACGCGTGGCTTTCCCCCTCCTCGATCCTCCCCCGTCTGACGGGGGAGGAGGAAAGCCATGACCGAGACCGACCTCCTGCGCGCCTGGAAGCGCGACCCGCTGCGCTTCGTGCGCGAGGTGTTCGGCGTGACGCCCGATCCGTGGCAGGATGAGGTGCTGGCGGCGTTCCCGCGCAACCAGCGGCTGGCGATGAAGGCCTGCAAGGGGCCGGGCAAGACGGCGGTGCTGGCCTGGCTCGCCTGGAACTTCCTCGCCGTCAACGAGGACGCCAAGGTCGCCGCCACCAGCGTCAGCGCCGACAATCTGGCCGACAATCTGTGGACCGAGATGGCGAAGTGGCGGGCGAAGTCGCCGCTGCTCAGCGCCGGCTTCACCTGGACGAAGAACCGCATCTTCAACAACCGCCGGCGCGAGACCTGGTGGATGAGCGCGCGGTCGTGGGCCAAGGCGGCCGATCCGGCGAGCCTCGGCCAGGCGCTGGCCGGCCTGCACAGCGACTACATCCTGTTCCTGCTCGACGAATCGGGCGGCATCCCCGACGCGGTGATGGTGGCCGCGGAAGCGGCGCTCTCCTCCTGCGTCGAGGGCCACATCGTGCAGGCCGGCAACCCGACCCATCTCGAAGGCCCGCTCCATCGTGCCTGCACCGGCGAGCGCCGGTTTTGGCACCTGGTCGAGATCACCGCCGATCCCGACGACCCGAAGCGCTCGACCCGCGTCTCGGCCGACTGGGCGCGCCAGCAGATCGAGAAGTACGGCCGCGACAATCCGTGGGTGCTGGTCAACGTGTTCGGCCGCTTCCCGCCGCATTCGCTCGACACCCTGATCGGCCCCGACGAATGCGCGGAGGCGACCAAGCGCGCCTGGAGCGCCGACGACATCGCGACGGCGCCGCGCGTGCTCGGCGTCGACGTGGCGCGGTTCGGCGACGATGCGTCGGTGATCTTCCCGCGTCAGGGACTGGTCGCCTTCCCGCCGATGAAGCACCGCCACATCGACGGCACGCAGGGCGCCGGGCTGGTGGCGCGCAAGTGGGCTGACTGGCAGGCCGACGCCTGCTTCATCGACGACACCGGCGGCTTCGGCTCGAGCTGGATCGACAACCTGCGGCGGCTCGGCCGCGAGCCGATCGGCATCGCCTTCTCCGGCCGCGCCTCGGAGCCGCGCTACGACAACAAGCGGACGGAGATGTACTTCCAAGTGGTCGACTGGATCCGCCGCGGCGGCGCCCTGCCACCCGGCCCGGCGAGCCTGGAGCTGATCGCGGCGCTCAGTCGGACGACCTACAGCTTTCGCGGCGACCGCCTGCTGCTGGAGCCGAAGGACCAGGTGAAGGCGCGGCTGGGGTACTCGCCGGACGATGCCGATGCGTTCGCGCTGACGTTTGCGCAGCCGGTGGCGATGCGGGAGCGGTTCTACGATCGGACGGAGGAGGGGCTGGCGCTGCGCAGGCGATCGCGGCAGGGACGGTGCATCACGGAGTATGATCCGCTGGAGGGATGGTAGCTGTCCATAGTGCGATTACAGACAGTCCACTCCGTGCCGTCGCTAGAGCAAGAAATCATCGGCCACTTTCTCCGTAAGGCTCGAAAATAACGGTATTGGGAGTGGGCAAGTGCTCCTTGTCCATGCGGTCTAAGTCTTCCTTCGCCGATGCCCTAGCCTCCGCGTAGCCACGCTTGGCCAAGCGCGACAGTTCGTCGTCGGAATATGGGGTCGCGAAATTGGAGGAGGAGAACAGAGCCTCTATCGACGCGCTCACTGAAAAGCTAACGAACGATTTCGCTCGCACTTTGGCGAGGTTCTTCCTCATTCCGGAAATCACGCTGTCCGCGGCGTGTTTCGGCATGCCGGATCGGAGGAGCTTTGTTCGGATCGACTCAAACTGCCCAACTGCGATGTCCACCTCGTCACCAAGCCATTCACGCCTGACTTTCAGATACTCCTCCTGTGTTCTAGCCATTTCGTGCGGCTTTGGCCCCTTCATCAGAACATCCTTTAGAGCTTCCCAGTACGATCGACGCCCTTTGTCATGTTCGTCTGTATCGAACACGTTCATTGCGAAGTGTCCCTGGGGCGGCGAGCTTGCAATGGTAACGTGGATGTCAATCTCATCCACCACCTTTGCCTTTTCATTCGACTGTGCAGACGCTTGACCATCCACTCCAGCACCTAGCCATAGCATCAACGCCACGCCGAGCAGTTTGCTGTTCATGCTTCCTCCGCAATCTATTGGTGAAATTGTAGCAGGAAGTACAGCTACGGTGGAAGGGCATTGGCAACAACGACTAGGCAAGTGGGAGGATTGCAGGCCGACGCCTGGCTTCATCGATGACACCGGCGGCTTCGGCTCGAGCTGGATCGACAACCTGCGACGGCTCGGCCGCGATCCGATCGGCATCGTTTTCTCCGGCCGCTCCGCCGACCCGCGCTACGACAACAAGCGGACGGAGATGTATTTCGAGGCGGCCGACTGGATCCGCCGCGGCGGCGCCCTGCCGCCGGCCCGGCCAGCCAGGAGCTGATCGCGGCGCCCAGCCGGACGACCTACAGCTTTCGCGGCGACCGGCTGCTGCTGGAGCCGAAGGACCAGGTGAAGGCGCGGCTGGGGTATTCGCCGGACGATGCGGATGCGTTCGTACTGGCGGGCGATTGACTTCCCATTCGGGAGAGAGGCCGCACCCGCCGCGCGCCTTCCAGGAGGCGCGACCTGGGTGAAGCAGTGCGGGGTTCCCGGGGTTCGTCTCCCATAGAAGACATTTTTCCCTTGCGCATCTGTCGCCTATGGACTACATAAGCTCGACATGATCGAGGTTCGCTACTCGGCGGAGTTCGGCAAGTGGCTCAATCGTCTGCGGGACGCGAATGCCCATGCCAGGATCGTGCAGCGCATTCGCCGGCTGGAACGAGGCAACCGCGGCGACGTCAAGTCGGTCGGCGGTGGTTTGCACGAGCTGCGAATAGATTACGGACCGGGCTATCGGGTCTATTTCGTTCATGAAGGCTCGGCTGTCGTGATCCTGCTGTGCGGAGGCGACAAGGACACCCAGGACCAGGGACATCAAGCGAGCGCGGGATCTGGCCGGAAAATAGGAACGCATACGATGGAAACCACACGTTTTGATGCATCCGAACTGCTCGACACGCCAGCGCGTCGCGCCGCCTATCTCAGCGCAGCGTTCGAGACCGGTGACCCGGAAGAGATACGGGATGCGCTTGGCATCGTCGCTCGCGCGCGCGGTCTGGCTGAAGTCGCGCGCGAGGCGAATCTCAGTCGGACCAGCCTTTACAGAACTCTGAGCGGAAAGGGCAACCCGGAGTTCGGTACCGTCGTGCGCGTGCTTGCTTCTCTGGGCATTCGCCTGACGGCAACGCCCGCGGTCCAGCCACGCAAATCCACCCGTCGACCTGGCGCGACGAAGAGGACGACGGCACGCAAACCGCACGCTCGCAAGAAAGCAGAGGCGGCACGCGCTTAGGGGCGCGGGCACCGAGGTCTTTTCTGCACCGTGCGGCGCCCGCGCTTCGGTCGCTCAGCGCTTTTGCCGACTGCATCGGCAAAACGCATAGCTCCCTGCAGCGCTACACGCCGCCAGGCGCTCCGACGGAGCGCCTTATTCGTTCAACCCCTTGCCCGGATACGGGTGCGTCTTCACCCAATGGTTCGCGATGTCGACCCGTCGGGTGATCCACACGCCCGGCTGCTGCTGCAGGTAGTCGAGCAGGCGCCACAGGCCGGCGGTGCGGCCGGGATGGCCGATCAGGCGCATGTGCATGCCGACCGACATCATCTTCGGGCTCGTCGCGCCCTCCTTGTAGAGGACGTCGAAGGCGTCCTTGACCAGGCTGAACCACTGGTCGGCGTGGCTCATGGTGACGGCGTATTTGCCGTCGTTGTTGGTCAGCGAGTAGGGGATCACGAGGTGCGGCTTGCCGGCGACGGTCTGCCAGAACGGCAGCTCGTCGCCGTAGTAGTCGCTGTCGTAGGTGAAGCCGCCGTGCTCGACCAGCAGGCGGCGGGTGTTGACGCCCGGTCCATAGCGGCAATACCAGCCGGCCGGCGACTGGCCGACGGTCTGCTGGAACGACGTCACCGCCCGGGCGATGTGGTCGCGCTCCTCGGCCTCGCTCAGCGTGAAATGCTTCACCCAGCGCCAGCCGTGGCTGCAGACGTCGAAGCCGGAGTTGCGGATCGCCTCGGCGGCCGGCCTGTTGCGCTCGAGCGCCAGCGCGCAGCCGAACACCGTCATCGGCAGGCCGCGCTCCTGGAAGGCGCGCATCAGGCGCCAGAAGCCGACGCGGCTGCCGTACTCGAACATGCTCTCGCCGGCGAGGTCGCGGCCGTTCAGGCCGACCGCCGAGCTGGTCGATTCGGTGAGACCGGTCTCGGTGTAGCCCTCGCCGTCCTGCATCGAGGGCTCGGAGCCCTCCTCGTAGTTCATCACGAAGTTCACCGCGACCCGCGCGCCGTCGGGCCACCTGGGATCGGGCGTGCGCTCGCCGTAGCCCACGAAGTCGCGGTTGGGTTGCCAATGCTGCGAACTCATGTCGGTCTCCTTACCAGCTCGGCGCCCATCTGGCGGGCGATTTCGGCGATCTTGCCATTCATTGGCTCCATCGAGATCGTCTTCACCCCGGCGCGCAGGCAGGCCAGCGCATAGCCCGCCGCGTCGCCGCAATCGACGACCAGGGTGAAGGCGACGTCGGGAAATTCCTGGCGGGCACGCTCTTGCAGCGCCGCGAGATAGCCCGCGCCGTAGAAGGCGGCGGCGTCCTCGGGCGTGACCAGCGTCGGCGACGATCCGTCGGCGCGGGCGGCGCGCAACGCCGCCTCGGTCGTTCGCCAGTCGCGCACCAGGATGGGGGGAGGCATGGCCACACGATATCCGTCGCCCCGAGCGAAGCCGAGGGGCCTGTTCTTCCGCGGGTCAAGAGGAGATCCCTCCACTTCGCTTCGCTCCGGTCGGGACGACGGCTATTCCGGCCAGGCTCAGGGAATCTTGATGGTGAAGGCCGGCACGGGCACGAACTCCTCGTCCTGGGTGCCGGCGCGCCACATGAACACGGCGAAGCGGCCCGGCCGGTCGAGCGTGGTCAGGCCGTGATGCCAGGTGTTGGGCCTGTAGGTGACGCCCTGCTTGCCGTTGGCGATGAAGGCGCGCGCCTCGGCCATGTCCGGCCCGCCCGTGGCGGCGTGCGGCGCCACCACGATCAGCCAGCGCGCGACGTCGACCGGCACGAAGGTCTGCGACGAGAATTCGTGCCGCTCCATCAGCTCCGACTTCAGCGGCCGGTCGGGTGTCGGCACGCGGAAGCTCATCGACAGGCTGGGCCGGGCCTGCGGCCGCAGGTTGCCGAGCGCGTCCTCGTAGTAGGTGCGGCCGGCTTCCTGCGGCACGTCGATGACGTCGCCGAACGGCGCGAAGGCGTCTTTGGTCAGCGGCTGTGGGACGAGTTCCATGGCGGCAGCATACGCCAAAATGCAAAGGGCGAGCCACGCGGGCTCGCCCTCTGAAATTCCTTCCCATTCAAATGGGGAGGAACTCGAAGATCAGCCGAGCTTGCCCATCGCGACGGCGGTGTCGGCCATGCGGTTGGAGAAGCCCCACTCGTTGTCGTACCAGCTCATGACGCGCACCAGCGTGCCGTCCATGACCTTGGTCTGGTCCATGTGGAAGGTCGACGAGTGCGGATCGTGGTTGAAGTCGATCGAGACGTTCGGCGCGTCGGTCCAGCCGAGGATGCCCTTGAGCTGGTTGGCGGCGGCGAGCTTCACGGCCTTGTTGATCTCGTCCTTGTCCGTCTTCTTCTTGGCGACGAACTTGAAGTCGATCACCGAGACGTTCGGCGTCGGCACGCGGATCGACACGCCGTCGAGCTTGCCGTTGAGCTCCGGCAACACCAGGCCGACCGCCTTGGCGGCGCCGGTCGAGGTCGGGATCATCGACATCGCCGCGGCGCGGCCGCGGTAGAGATCCTTGTGCATGGTGTCGAGCGTCGGCTGGTCGCCGGTGTAGGCGTGGATCGTCGTCATGAAGCCCTTGTCGATGCCGACCGCGTCGTTCAGCACCTTGGCGACCGGCGCCAGGCAGTTGGTCGTGCACGAGGCGTTCGAGACGATCAGGTGGTCCTTGGTCAGCTTGTCGTGGTTGACGCCGTAGACGACCGTGAGATCGGCGTTGTCGGCCGGGGCGGACACCAGCACGCGCCTGGCGCCGGCATCGAGATGGGCCGAGGCCGCCTTCTTCGAGGTGAAGAAGCCGGTGCATTCGAGCACGATCTCGGCGCCCATCGCCTTGTGCGGCAGCTTCGAGGGATCGCGCTCGGCGGTGACCTTCATCTTGCCGCGGCCGACATCGATGGTGTCGCCGTCGACCTTGACCTCGTGCGGGAAGCGGCCGTGCACGCTGTCGAAGCGCAGCAGGTGGGCGTTGGTCTCGACCGGGCCGAGATCGTTGATCGCCACCACCTCGATGTCCTTGCGGCCCGACTCCAGGATGGCGCGCAGCACGTTGCGGCCGATGCGCCCGAAGCCGTTGATTGCAACCCGTACAGCCATGTTCTCCTCCGTTACTGGCTCAGCCGCTACGCCGTCAGCCGTTTGGCCGCTGCGGCGATCGCCTCGGCCGTGATGCCGAAATGCTTGTAGAGGTCCGCGGCCTTGCCCGACGCGCCGAAACCCGTCATCCCCACGAACGCGCCCTTGGCGCCCAGCCAGCGCTCCCAGCCGAAGCCGCCGGCCGCCTCGCAGGCTACACGAACGGTACCGTCGCCGCCCATGACCTCGTTGCGATAAGCGTCGCTCTGCGCGGCGAACAGCTCCCACGACGGCATCGACACCACTGCGGCCTGCAAGCCTTCTTTCGCCAGGAGGTCGCGCGCGCCCAGCGCCAACTGCACCTCCGAGCCCGAGGCGATCAGGCGCATCGGGTTGGCCGCCTCGCCGGCCAGGATGTAGGCGCCGCGGGCGCTGAGGTTGCTGTCGCCGGCATGGCGGACGGTCGGCAGGTTCTGGCGGGTGAGGGCGAGGATCGTCGGGCCCTTGCGCGTCTCGAGCGCGATCTGCCAGCACTCGGCGGTCTCGATGGCGTCGGCCGGGCGCAGCACGTGCATGTTGGGGATGGCGCGCAGCGCCGCGAGGTGCTCGACCGGCTGATGGGTCGGGCCGTCCTCGCCGAGGCCGATCGAATCGTGGGTCATCACATAGATCACCCGCACGCCCATCAGCGCCGACAGGCGGATCGCGCCGCGGGCGTAGTCGGTGAAGACCAGGAAGGTGCCGCCGTAGGGGATGACACCGCCATGCAGCGCGAGGCCGTTCATCGCCGCCGACATCGCATGCTCGCGGATGCCGTAATGGACGTAGCGACCGGCCGGGTCGGCCGCGCTCTGGTTCTTGAGCGTCGCGGTCTTGGTGTTGTTCGAGCCGGTCAGATCGGCCGACCCACCCATCGTTTCGGGCAACACGGGGTTGATGACCTCGAGCACCTCCTGGCTGGACTTGCGGGTCGCCCACGAGGGCTTCTCGCTCGCCGTCTTCTGCTTGAAGGCGCGGATCGCCTCGTCGACGGCGGGCGGGAGGTCGCCCTTCTGGCCTCTATCGAACTCGGCACGATCTGATTCGGCCATCGCGGCGTGGCGCTTGATCCACTTGCGGCGCTGCGACTTGCCCTTGGCGCCTATTTTGCGCCAGGCGGTAAATATGGGCTCGGGAATCTCGAACGGCGGCGCGGTCCAGCCGAGCTTCTGGCGGGCGCCCGCGACCTCGTCCTTGCCGAGCGGCGAGCCGTGCGTCGCCGCGGTGCCCGCCTTGGTCGGCGCGCCGTAGCCGATGATGGTCTTGCAGGCGATCATCGACGGCTTGTCGGTGACGTTGCGCGCCTTGCGGATGGCGCGGGTGACGGCGTCCTGGTCGAGGCCGTCGACCTCTTGCACATGCCAGCCGGCCGCCAGGAAGCGCTTTTTGTGATCCTCGGAAGTGGAGAGCGAGGTCGGGCCGTCGATCGAGATGCCGTTGTTGTCGAACAGCACGATCAGCCGGCCGAGGCCGAGATGGCCGGCCAGCGTCACCGCTTCCTGGCCGATGCCTTCCATCAGGCAGCCGTCGCCGACGACGCAATAGGTGAAGTGGTCGACGACGTCGGCGCCGAAGCGGGTGCGGAGATGCCGCTCGGCCATCGCGAAGCCCACCGAATCGGCGATGCCCTGGCCGAGCGGGCCGGTCGTGGTCTCGATGCCGCTGGCATGGCCGTACTCGGGATGGCCGGCGGTCCTGCTGCCGAGCTGGCGGAAATGCTTGATCTCCTCCAGCGTCATGTCGGCGTAGCCGGTGAGATAGAGCAGCGAATAAAGAAGCATCGAGCCGTGGCCGGCCGACAGGACGAAGCGGTCGCGGTCGGGCCAGTGCGGATCGGTCGGATCGAACTTCAGGAACTTCGAGAACAGCACCGTCGCGGCGTCGGCCATGCCCATCGGCATGCCGGGATGGCCCGAGTCCGCCTGCTGCACGGCGTCCATGGAGAGAGCCCTGATGGCGTTCGCCAGGTCGCGGGGAGCAACGGATGGTTCGGTCATTTTGTGTGCGGGGTGCCGTGGGTTTCAGGGTGGCCGGAACATGGCGGCGAGGCTAGGACGCGTCAATGCCAAGATGTCGTGGGCTCGAACGCTCCACAGGCGCCAAATGTTGACCGCTTCCGTACGCTGCACTTATCTTTTGCCGATGGAGCAAACGCAGGCGGGTGGGCATATGCGGCGCGTGGACACCGCGCTCAGCCGGCTCGAGTCGATCATCGAGGAGCGTTTGCGCATCGAGCGGGCGCGCGGCGAGGAGTTGGCCGCGCGACTCGCGCGGCTGGAACAGCAGCACGAGGAGCTGAAGAAGGTCGCGACCGACGTCGAAGGACGGCTGGAGCGGGCAATGGAATATATCCGCTCGCTTCTCGCCGCAGATCAGCAGTAGTCTTCAAGTCCCCCTCGAACGCCGGAAAAATCTGGCGCAATAAGCAAAAGGAGTAGCGGCCATGCCGCAGGTGTCGATCAACATCGCCAGCCGAACCTATGAGCTCGCCTGTGGCGAAGGCGAGGAACCGCGGGTCCAGGAACTCGCCTGTTACGTCGATTCGAAGGTGAACGAGCTGCGCATGCAGCTTCCGCCCGGCACCGCCGAGGTCAAGCTGCTGTTGTTCGCGGCGTTGCTGCTGGCCGACGAGGGCCGCGAAGCGCGCGGCCTCGCCAAGCAGGCCGAGACGGCGCGCGCCTCGGCGGCCGACAGCGCCGATTCGCTCGCGACCGCCTTCGAGGAGCTGATCACCTCGCGCGTCGACAAGATGTCGAAGAAGGTCTCGGGCGCCGCCTGACGTTGTCAAGATCGACGTAAAGATCGCAAAGCAACCGAAAACACTTCGGCGGCCGTCATTGCGACGGCCTCCGGGGCCCCCTACATTGGCGGTGGGGCGGATTTCTGCGCGGTGCGTGGTTCGCTTAAAACCCCGGGGCCAATAAGAACTCCTGGGAGCTGTTCCTGGTCTTGACCGTGGTCTTGGCTACACGGCGCCCACCTGCTTTTGCAGGCCTTGGAGGTTCTACGATCCACGGCCCATCGTGGAGCCGCCCCACCTTCTTCCCCGGTGCCGATGAGCCTGCCCCGTTGAGCGTAGTCGACGAGAAACGCATCCTGCGCGGCACCATGCTGGCCTGGCGCGGCAGCCTCTCCGACGAGGAGCGCCGGGCGGCCGCCATGGGGCTGGTCGAGATGTGGCGGCTCGAGCGGCCGGTGCAGACGCCGGCCGCCATGTCGGGGGCCGTCGTCTCCGGCTTCTGGCCGATGGCCGAGGAGCTCGACATCCGTCCGCTGATGATCGAGTTGCACAACCAGGGCTGCCAACTCTGCCTGCCCGTCGTGGTGGCCAAGCAGCAGCCGCTGGTCTTCCGTGCCTGGCGGCCGGGCGATCCGCTGGAGCAGGGCGTGTTCGGCACCCTGCATCCGTTACCCCGGCGGGAGGTGCTGGAGCCCGATGCGCTGATCGTGCCGCTGCTGGCGGTCGACGAGGAGGGCTGGCGGCTGGGCTATGGCGGCGGCTTCTACGACCGCACGATCGACGGCCTGCGCGCCAGGAAGAACATCACCGCCGTGGGGGTAGGGTTCAACGCCCAGCTCATACCCGAAGTTCCGCACGGTCCGGGCGATCAAAGGCTCGATTGGTTGTTGACCGACAAGCGGGCTTGCGCCTTTGTCTGAGCCATGAAGGTCCTGTTTTGCGGCGACATCGTCGGGCGGTCCGGCCGCGAGGCCGTGACGAGGAACATCCCGCGATTGCGCGCCGAGCTCGGCCTCGACTTCGTCATCGTCAACGGCGAGAACGCAGCCGCGGGCTTCGGCATCACCGCCAAGATCTGCGCCGAGCTGCACAATGCCGGGGTCGACTGCATCACCACCGGCAATCACGTCTGGGACCAGCGCGAGATCATCGGCTACATCGCACAGGACAAGCGCCTGCTGCGGCCCATCAACTTCCCGCCGGGCACGCCGGGCTGGGGCGCCAACCAGTTCACGACGCCGCGCGGCCAGACCATCGTGGTGATGAACGTGATGTGCCGACTGTTCATGGAGCCGCTCGACGATCCGTTCCGCGCCGTCGACGCCGAGCTCGCCAAGTACGTGCTCGGCCGCTCGGCCACCTGCATCCTTGTCGACGTCCACGGCGAGGCGACCAGCGAGAAGCAGTCGATGGGCCATCACTGCGACGGCCGCGTCTCGGCGGTGCTGGGCACGCACAGCCACATCCCGACCGCCGACTGCTGGGTGCTGCCCGGCGGCACCGCCTATCAGACCGACGTCGGCATGTGCGGCGACTACGATTCGGTGATCGGCATGAAGAAGGAGGGCGCCGTCCAGCGCTTCATCAAGAAGGTGCCGGGCGAGCGGCTCACCCCGGCCGAGGGCGAGGGCACTTTGTGCGCGGCCCTGGTCGAGACCGACGACAAGACCGGGCTGGCCAAGGCCGTCCGGCCCATCCGGATTGGCGGGCGACTTCCGCCTGCCGGCTGATTTTCAGCATCTTGTAGCTCACAGGGACCGGCCGTACCTATTACGGGTGTACTGAAGACGGTCATTGACGACCTGGGGAAAAACCGGCATCGTCTTGATGTTAAACGGTTTTTCGCCGATCGGCGACTGTCTTCAGGTTAGAGGGGGCGTCGGAATCTAGGTTCCGACGTTTTTTAGCGGGGGCTTCGGCCCCCGCCTTTTTTTGTGCCGCACGCCTCGGCCACCGTTCTCTAACAGTCCCAAAACCTACGAGAAGTGGTATAGGCGCCCAAACACTTCACTCAATCTGGTTGTCAGGGCGATGGCTGGCCATTCCCAGTTCAAGAACATCATGCATCGCAAGGGCCGGCAGGACGCGGCCAAGGCGAAGGTCTTCACCAAGCTGATCCGCGAGATCACCACCGCGGCGCGCTTGGGCTCGCCCGATCCCGGCGCCAACCCGCGATTGCGCGCGGCGATGATCGCGGCGCGCGAAGCCAACATGACGCGCGATACGATCGATCGCGCGATCAAGCGCGGCGCCGGCGGCGAGGCCGATGCGAACTACGACGAGGTCCGCTACGAGGGTTACGGCCCGGGCGGCGTCGCGGTGATCGTCGAGGCGCTGACCAACAACCGCAATCGCACCGCCGGCGAGGTGCGCTCGATCTTTACAAAGCATGGCGGCAATCTTGGCGAGACCAACTCGGTCTCCTTCATGTTCGATCGCATGGGCGAGTTCCGCTATCCGCTCAAGGCCGGCTCGGCCGACGCCGTCCTGGAGAAGGCGATCGACGCCGGCGCCGAGGACGTGGTGAGCGGCGAGGGCGAAGAGGGCGCGCACGAGATCTACAGCGCCCAGGACAGCTTCAACTCGGTGCGCGAGGCGCTGGAGAAGTCGTTGGGCCAGCCCGCCTCGGCCAAGCTGATGTGGCGGCCCAAGACCACCACCGCCGTGGAGGGCGAGACCGCCCAGACGCTGATCGACATGATCGCCGCGCTCGACGACAACGACGACGTCCAGAACGTCTACGCCAATTTCGAATTGTCGGACGACGCTCTGGCGAAGTTCGCGGCCTGACCGTGCGGTTGATCGGCCTCGATCCCGGTCTGCGGCTGACCGGCTGGGGCGTGATCGACGTCGACGGCAACCGTCTGCGCCACGTCGCGCACGGGGTGATCAAGGTGTCGATCGAGGGCTCGCTGGCAGCGCGCCTGCACGAGCTGTTCGACGGCATCGCCGCGGTGGTCGCTGAGCAGCAGCCGCTGGAAGCCGCGGTCGAGGAGACTTTCGTCAACGTCAATCCCGGTTCGACCCTGAAGCTCGGCCAGGCGCGCGGCGTGGTGATGCTGGCGCCGGCGCGCGCCGGCCTGCCGGTGTTCGAGTACGCCGCCAACCTGGTGAAGAAGTCGGTGGTGGGATCGGGCCATGCCGACAAGCGCCAGATCGCCATGATGGTCGGCCGCCTGCTGCCGGGCGTCGAGGCGGCGGCCGATGCCGCCGACGCGCTTGCCGTTGCGATCTGCCATGCCCACCACCGCGCCACCGCCAAGCGGGTGGAGGCGGCGCTTTGATCGCCAAGCTCAAAGGGGTGGTCGAATCGGTCGATGACGGCGGTGCCGTTATCGACGTGAACGGCGTCGGCTATCTGGTGTCGGCCTCGTCACGGACCCTGCGCGATCTGGTGGTCGGCCAGCCGGCGACGGTGCTGGTCGAGACCATCGTCCGCGAGGATGCGATCGCGCTGTATGGCTTCCTCGAGACCGCTGAGCGCGACTGGTTCCGCATCCTGACGACGGTGCAGGGCGTCGGCGCCCGGGTGGCGCTGTCGATCCTCTCGACTTTGTCGCCCGACGAGATCGCCCGCGCGATCGCCGCCGGCGACAAGGCAAGCCTCAGCCGTCCCGCCGGCGTCGGGCCCAAGCTGGCCGCGCGCCTGGCGACCGAACTGAAGGACAAGGCTGCCGCCTTCGGCGTCGCGCCGGCGTCGGCACGGGCTGCTGCCGCCGCTCCCGTGAGCGGCGGCTCGATCAACGAGGATGCCGTCTCGGCGCTGGTCAATCTCGGCTATCGCCGGGTCGAGGCCTTCGGCGCCGTCGCGCGGGTGACGCAGCGGCTGGGTGACGGCGCCCAGCTCGATGCGGTGATCCGCGCCGGCCTGCAGGAGCTGGCGCGATGACGCCGTCGGATCGCCTGGTCGCCGGCAAGCGGGCGGAGGAGGACGCGGCCGAGCTGGCGCTGCGGCCGCAGACGCTCGACGACTTCATCGGCCAGAAGCAGGTTCGCGAGAACCTCAAGATCTTCATCGCCGCCGCCCGGTCGCGCGGCGAGGCGCTCGACCATGTGCTGTTCCACGGGCCGCCCGGTCTCGGCAAGACGACCCTGGCGCAGATCGTGGCGCGCGAGATGGGCGTGGGCTTCCGCGCGACCTCGGGGCCGGTGATCCAGAAGGCCGGCGACCTCGCCGCCCAGCTCACCAATCTACAGCCCAAGGACGTGCTGTTCATCGACGAGATCCATCGCCTGAACCCGGCGATCGAGGAGATCCTCTATCCGGCGATGGAGGACTTCCAGCTCGACCTGATGATCGGCGAGGGCCCGGCGGCGCGCTCGGTGCGCATCGAGCTGCCGCCCTTCACCCTGGTCGGTGCCACCACCCGCTCCGGCCTGATGACGCGGCCGTTGCGCGAGCGCTTCGGCATCCCGCTGCGCATGGTGTTCTACGAGCCGGCCGAGCTCGAGACGATCGTCCATCGCGCCGCCCGCGTGCTGAAGATGCAGATGGCGCCCGACGGCGGCGCCGAGATCGCCAAGCGCTCGCGCGGCACGCCGCGAGTCGCCAACCGGCTGCTGCGGCGCGTGCGCGACTTCACCGATGTGAGCGGCAACGCCGTCGTCGATGCCAAGGCGGCGGATGCGGCGTTGACCCGGCTGGAGGTCGACACGCGCGGCCTCGATGCCATGGACCGCAGCTACCTTGCCTGCATCGCCGAGAACTATGGCGGCGGCCCGGTCGGCGTGGAGACCCTGGCGGCAGCGCTCAGCGAGCAGCGCGACGTCATCGAGGACGTGATCGAGCCGTACCTGATGCAGCTCGGCCTCTTGATGCGCACGCCGCGCGGGCGGCTCCTGTCCGAGGGCGGCTACCGTCATCTCGGCAAGACGATCCCGAAGGAACAGAAACAGCAGCTCGATTTGCTGGCGGGCGGGCAGGACGAGGCGTGACGCCCGCTGCCGAGGGGCCAACCACGGGCCGCATCGAAGGCGGCCGCCACATCCTGCCGTTAAGGATCTATTACGAGGACACCGACGCCCAGGGCATCGTCTATTACGCCAACTGGCTGCGGTTTCTGGAGCGCGGCCGCACCGAGCTCTTGCGCATGATCGGCCTGGAGCACAGCGCGCTGCGGGCCGCGAGCGGCATCCATTGGGTCGTGCGCCGCTGCACCATCGACTATCTCAGGCCCGCGCGGCTGGACGAGACGATCGACATCGTCACCGGTTGTGGGGAAATGCGCGGCGCCTCGCTCGATATGATCCAGGAGGCGCGCCGCGGCGAGGAGCTGCTGGTTCGCGCCGAGCTGCTGGTCGCCTGCATAAGCGCGAGCGGCCGGCCGGCGCGGCTACCGTTGCAGGCGCGCAACGCCCTGAAAGAAGTTGCCATTGCGCGTGAGTCGCCCCGGTCACGCCATATTCGGATATAAGGCTCTAACCTTGGAGATATAAATAATGGACGCCTTCGCGCAGGTCGCCAATACCCCCCTTGGCGGCAATGCTCCCCCGATCGACATGTCGGTCTATGGCCTGTTCATGCAGGCCGACTGGGTCGTAAAAGCGGTGATGATCGCCTTGCTGCTGGCCTCGTTCTGGTCGTGGGCGATCATCTTCGAAAAAATGATCAGGCTGCGGGCCCTGAAGAAGAGTGCGCAGGTTTTCGAGGATACCTTCTGGTCCGGCGTGTCGCTGGAGGATCTTTATGACCGGGTCGGTGCGAAACCGGACGATCCGATGTCGAGCATCTTCTCTGCCGCCATGCGCGAATGGCGCCGCTCGGTCTCCAAGGGCCTCGCGGCGACCGCCACGGCACGCTCGGCCCTTCGCCAGCGCATCGAGCAGGTGATGAGCGTCACCATTCAGCGCGAGATGGAGGCGATCGAGAAACGGCTGGGCTTCCTCGCCACGGTTGGCGCCAACGCAACCTTCGTCGGCCTGTTCGGCACGGTGTGGGGCATCATGAATTCGTTCGGCCACATCGCGGTGTCGAAGAACACCTCGCTGGCGGTCGTGGCGCCCGGCATCTCCGAGGCGCTGTTCGCCACCGCGATCGGCCTGGTCGCGGCGATCCCGGCGGCCGGCGCCTACAACATCCTGTCGGGCCAGGTGGCGCGCTACGCGGTGCAGCTCGAGGCCTTCGCCGGTGAGTTCATCACCATCCTGTCGCGCCAGCTCGAGGAGCAGGGCTGATGGCCGGCATCATTCCGGCGGCCGGCGGGGGCGGCGGCGGCCGCTTCCGGCGCCGTCGCTTCACCCCGATCGCCGACATCAACGTCACGCCGCTGGTCGACGTCATGCTGGTGTTGCTGGTCATCTTCATGATCACCGCGCCGCTGCTTCAGGTCGGCGTGCCGGTCGACCTGCCCAAGACCAGCGCCCAGCAGGTCGGCGGCAAGGACGAGCCGTTGATCGTGTCGGTGAATTCCAAGGACGAGGTGTTCCTCGGCGAGACCAAGTACGAGCTGGCCGAGCTCAGCGCCAAGCTCAAGGCGGTCTACGGCGAGAAGCCCGACCAGCGCGTCTTCATCCGCGGCGACAAGGCGATCAACTACGGCCGCATGATGGAAGTCATGGGCGTGATCATCGATTCGGGCTTCCGCCAGCTCGGCCTGCTCGGCGAGCAGGCGGGCTCGGGCGCACCGGCGCCTGCGGGCGCCCCGGCCGGCGGCGGCAAGCCTGCGACTCCAGCACCGACGCCGCGACGGTAAGCGATGGCGCTTCGCCATGCCTCCAGCGTCGAGATGCGCACGCCGGCAATCCTGTCGGCCGGCGTGCATGTCTTTGCGCTGGTGGCGGCGATCGTGAACTTCAACTTCTTCCAGAAGCCGCCGATGGAGCCCGAGCCGATCATGCTCGACTTCGTGGCGATCGACCAGAAGGCGGCGGCGCCCAAGGCCGGCAACCCGCCGCCGCAGCCCAAGGACGCCAAGATCGCCGAGGAGACGACCAAGGCGCCGCCGCCCAAGACCATGGATCCGGTGCCGTCGCCCGAGCCGCCCAAGGTCGAGACGGCCGAGCTCAAGCCGAAAGCGCCCGCCGAGGTCGAGAAGCCCAAGCCCGAGCCGCCCAAGCCGACCGAGGACGTGATCGCGCTCAAGCCCAAGGAGCCCGATCCGCCCAAGGAAGAGAAGAAGATCGAGCCGCCCAAGCCCGAGCCGCCCAAGCCGCCCGAGGTGAAGAAGGTCGAGCCGCCCAAGCCGCCGCCCAAGCCGCCCGAGCCGCCGAAGAAGCCCAACGTCGATGCGCTGGTCGACAGCATCCTGAAGAACCAGGATTCCAAGTCCAAGATCCAGACGCCCGAGCAGCAGCCCAAGCCGCCGAAGGAGATCACGCGCCAGGCCCCGGCGGCGCCCAACCTCGCGGCCGTCGTGACGGCGAGCGAGATCGAGGGCGTGCGCTCGAAGATCCGGCCCTGCTGGAATCCCACGCCCGGCGCCCGTGAGCAGCCGATCGTGACCATGACGGTGCAGATGAACCAGGACGGCACGCCGGTGAAGGCGGACATCCAGGACACCGGCCGCTATCACAACGACCCGGTGTTCCGCTCGGCCGCCGACGCCGCGTACCGCGCGGTGATGAATCCGCGTTGCCAGCCCTGGCCCTTGCCGACCGACCGCTACAACGGCTGGCGGACCATCACCTTCAACTTCGATCCCCGCGAGTTCTGACGACCAATGAAGAGGTTCCACATGATGATCCCCCGACATCTGCGGACGGTGCTGTGCGCGGTCGCGCTCGCCACAATGATCGCGCCCGTCGCGCAGGCGCAGCTCACGATCGATATCAATCGACCCAACTTCGAGCCGGTCCCGATCGCCATCGTCGACTTCCAGGGCGATCCGATGGGCGGCCAGATCGCCGGTGTGATCCGCAACAACCTGCAGAATTCCGGGCTGTTCCGCTCGATCGCGCCGGGCTCGTTCATCGAGCCGAACCTCGGCGCCAATGCCCAGCCGCGCTTCCCCGACTGGCGCAACATCGGCGCCACCGGCCTGGTGGTCGGCTCGGCGACCAATGTCGGCGGCCAGATCAAGGTCGACTTCCGGCTGTGGGACGTGGTCGGCAGCAAGCAGTTGACCGGCTTGAGCTTCACCAGCCAACCGAGCAACTGGCGCAGGCTGGGCCACATCATCTCCGACGCCATCTACAAGGCGGTGACGGGTGAGGAGGGCTATTTCGATACCCGCGTCGCCTACGTCTCGGAGACCGGCCCGCTGAACAACCGCACCAAGCGGATCGCCATCATGGACCAGGACGGCGCGAACAACCGCTACATCACCGACGGCGCCACCATCGCGCTGACGCCGCGCTTCTCGCCGACGCTGCAGGAGATCGTCTACATGGCGTACGGCGACACCAAGGGCAGCCCGCCGCGGGTTTACCTGCAGAACGTCGATTCCAACCGCAAGGAGCTCCTGGGCAACTTCCCTGGCATGAGCTTTGCCCCGCGCTTCTCGCCCGATGGCTCGAAGGTGGCGATGAGCTTGTCACAGGATGGTCGCACCAACCTCTACGAGATGGACGTGCGCGGCCGCGGCCAGCGCCGGCTGACCAGTTCGCCGGCAATCGACACCTCGCCCTCGTATTCCAATGACGGAACGCAAATTGTTTTCAACTCCGACCGCGGCGGTAGCCAGCAGCTCTATGTCATGGGCGCCGGCGGCGGCGGCGAGCGGAGAATCAGCTTCGGGGAAGGCCGCTACGCGACGCCCGTCTGGTCGCCGCGTGGCGACTATATCGCCTTCACCAAGATCACCGGTGGCAGCTTCGGCATCGGTGTCATGAAGCCGGATGGCAGCGGCGAGCGCATGCTCGCCAGCGGCTTCCTGGTTGAGGGCCCGACCTGGGCCCCCAATGGTCGGGTCCTGATGTACTTCACGCAGCAGCCCAATTCGGGCGGGCGGGCAGGCTCGGTGGCCCTGCATTCGGTGGACATCACCGGTCGCTTCGACCGGGTGGTGCCGACACCGACAGACGCGTCGGATCCGGCGTGGTCACCCTTGATTCCTCAATAGTGCGGGATATTATCCCCGCGCGACGGCCCGAGCGTTATTTTCGCTCGGGTCGCTTGTTGTCTGGGCGTTCTGGATGGGATTTAGAGGAGCGTGGCACGCAAAGGGCCGCGTTGGAGAACTGAGATGCGAATGATCAAAGCCATTGCTGCTTTCGCGGCCCTCGCGATTGTGGCCGCCTGCAGCAGCGAGCAAGCGCCGCCGCCGGCCAACGCGCAGGTTACGCCCGGCTCGATCGCCGACTTCAAGCAGAACGTGGGCGACCGTGTCTATTTCGACACCGACATGTCGAGCATCCGCGAGGATGGCCGCGCCACGCTCGCCAAGCAGGCCGAGTGGCTGAAGAAGTACACCAATTATCCGATCCTCATCGAAGGCAAGTGCGACGAGCGCGGCACGCGCGAGTACAACCTCGCCCTCGGCGAGCGTCGCGCCAACGCCGTGCGCCAGTACCTGGTCGCCCAGGGCGTGCCGGCCGACCGCGTCAAGACCATCAGCTACGGCAAGGAGCGTCCCGAGGTCGTGGGCTCCGACGAGGGCGCCTGGGCGCGCAACCGCGTCGGTATCACCGCCCTTCAGTAAGGCCCTGCCTGAATGAACGGGAACGCCGGCCCTCGGGGGCCGGCGTTTTCGTTTGTCGGGTCCGTCTTCGTGCCTGAAAATGGCCCGTATCAATGAGACAATGGCTGCCATGAAGCGATTCTATTCCTGGGTCCATTCGGGGGCGCTCGCCGCTGCCCTGCTTGCGCTGCCGTCGGCCGCCTCCGCCCAGCGCGGCGATTCGGTCTACATCGAGGACCGGATGAACCAGCTGCAGCAGACCATCACCATGCTGACCGGCCAGCTCGAGCAGCTGCAGTACAAGAACCAGCAGCTGCAGCAGCAGCTCGAGAAGATGCAGACCGATCACGAGTTCCGGCTCGACCAGCTCGAGGGCAAGAAGGGCGGCGCGCCGCGGGCGCCCAGCGTCCCGCCGCCGCCGACCGGACCGAACACGGCCGCCGCGCCGCCCGCGTCAGGCGCGCAGGGCGAGCAGCTCTATCACGATGCCTTCAAGCTCCTGCAGGACGGCGACTACGCCGGCGCCGAGAAGTCGTTCAGGACCTTCGTGCAACGCAACCCGCAGCATCCGCTGGCCGGCAACGCGCAGTACTGGCTGGGCGAGACCTATTACGCGCGGCGCGACTACCAGAACGCGATGATCTCCTTCGCCGAGGGCTACAAGGTGTACAAGACGAGCCCCAAGGGTCCGGACAACCTGCTGAAGCTCGGCATCACGCTCGGCGTGCTGAACAAGAAGCAGGAGGCCTGCGCGGTGTTCGTGCGTTTCGCCCAGGACTATCCGCGCGCCACCGATCTGCAGAAGCGGCGGGCCGACCAGGAGCGGCACCGGGCCGGCTGTGGCTGACGCCGTCGAGGCTCCTGAGTTCGCAGCACTGCTGGCGCCTTTCGCGCCGTTCGAGGCGCAGCCCGCGCTCGCGGTCGCCGTCTCGGGCGGCCGCGATTCCCTGGCTCTCGCGCTGCTGGCGCACGAATGGGCGCTCGCGCGCAGGGGTCGCGTGCTGGCGCTGATCGTCGATCATGGGCTGCGGCGCGAATCGGCGGACGAGGCCCGTACCACGCGCGAGCGTCTCGCCGGTCGCGGCATCGAGTCCGAGATCCTGCTCTGGGCGGGCGACAAGCCGGCGACGCGCATCCAGCAGGCCGCGCGCGAGGCGCGCTACCGGCTGCTGTTCGCGGCCTGCCGGCGTCACGGCATCCTGCATCTGATGACGGCGCACCACGCCGACGACCAGGACGAGACCGTGGCGATGCGCGCCGCCCGCGAGAGCGGCCCCGACGGCCTTGCCGGCATGGCGGCCGTCGTCGAGCATCGCGATCTGCGCCTGCTGCGCCCGCTGCTCGGCGTGCCGCGCCGCCGCCTGACGGCGACCATAGAGGCGCGCGGCGTCGACTGGATCGACGACCCGTCGAACCAGGATCGCCGCTTCGAGCGCGTCCGCGTCCGCCAGGATGGGGCCGCCGCCGGCGCCGCGCGGGACGCCGGCCGAGCGGTGCGGGACCGCACGCTTGCTGAAACCGCACTGGGCGCCCTCGAGGTTGGTCCGGAGGGCGTGGCCCTGGATCACGTTGTCGTGTCGGTCATGCGCAAGGAAATTACCGAGCGGCTGCTGAGCCGGATCGTCCAGGCGGTGGGCGGGCTGGACTATCCGCCGCGCCGGGAGCGGCTAAGCCGCGCGGCGGCACGGCTTTCGCAAGGAGCCCGCCTGGGCAAGTCGGGAAAAGGCCAAGATTTCACACTATCCGGCTGCAAGCTGATGCTTCGACGCGACTCTGCCACCCGGCGGCTGAGGTGGATTGTCCGGCCCGAAAATGGCAGGACACGTGATAACAAACCGGGCCAGCCCCTCGTTCCGGCTGCATTTTTCGCTTGCGGCGCTTCAGCCGCGACCCATTTAGATTGAAACCTTTCCAAACGGACAGAAACTGTGAACCCGTTCAATCGTAACGCCGCTCTGTGGATCGTCATCGTCCTGCTGCTGGCGCTGCTCTACAGCGTCTTCCAGGGGGGCGCGACCCGGACGGCCGGCAACACGATCCCCTATTCGGAGTTCATCCGGTCGGTCGAGCAGCGGCAGGTCCAGGACGTCCGCATCTCCGGCAACAGCATCACCGGCACCTACCGCGAGCCGCGCAACGGCGTGCAGAAGTTCTCGACCTATGCACCGTCGACGCCGCCGGACGAGCAGCTGATGCCGATGCTGATCAAGAACGTCGACCGCGTCGATGCCGGGCCGGCGGAAGAGGGCGTCAACATCGGCTCGATCTTCGTGAGCTGGCTGCCGGTCCTGGTGCTGGTCGGCGTCTACATCTTCTTCCTCCGCCAGATGCAGAGCGGCACCGGCCGCGCCATGGGCTTCGGCAAGTCGCGGGCGCGCCTGCTGACCGAGAAGCACGGCCGCGTCACCTTCGAGGACGTCGCCGGCATCGACGAGGCCAAGGCCGAGCTCGAGGAGATCGTCGACTTCCTGAAGGACCCGCAGAAGTTCCAGCGGCTGGGCGGCAAGATCCCCAAGGGCTGCTTGCTGGTCGGCCCGCCGGGCACCGGCAAGACGCTGCTGGCGCGCGCGATCGCCGGCGAGGCGAACGTGCCGTTCTTCACCATCTCGGGCTCCGACTTCGTCGAGATGTTCGTCGGCGTCGGCGCCAGCCGCGTGCGCGACATGTTCGAGCAGGCCAAGAAGAACGCGCCCTGCATCGTGTTCATCGACGAGATCGACGCGGTCGGCCGCCATCGCGGCGCCGGCCTCGGCGGCGGCAACGACGAGCGCGAGCAGACGCTGAACCAGTTGCTGGTCGAGATGGACGGCTTCGAGTCCAACGAGGGCGTCATCCTGATCGCCGCCACCAACCGTCCCGACGTGCTCGATCCCGCGCTGCTGCGGCCGGGCCGCTTCGACCGCCAGGTCGTGGTGCCGAACCCCGACATCGGCGGCCGCGAGAAGATCCTCAAGGTCCACATGCGCAAGGTGCCGCTGGCGCCGGACGTCGACCCGCGCGTGCTGGCGCGCGGCACGCCGGGCTTCTCGGGCGCCGATCTCGCCAACCTGGTCAACGAGGCCGCGCTGCGCGCCGCGCGCGTCGGCAAGCGCCTCGTCACCATGGCCGACTTCGAGTACGCCAAGGACAAGGTGCTGATGGGCACCGAGCGCCGCTCGATGGCGATGACCGACGAGGAGAAGAAGCTCACGGCCTACCACGAGGCGGGCCATGCCCTGGTGGCGCTGCACGTCCCCAAGAGCGATCCGCTGCACAAGGTCACGATCATCCCGCGCGGCCGGGCGCTCGGCATCACCATGCAGCTCCCCGAGCGCGACCATCTCAGCCACACCAAGCTGTTCCTCGAATCGCGGCTCGCCATCCTGTTCGGCGGCCGCATCGCCGAGGAGATCATCTTCGGACCGGAAAACGTGACGACGGGTGCCGCGAGCGACATCGGCGTCGCGACCCAGATGGCGCGCGGCATGATCACGGCCTACGGCATGTCCGACAAGCTCGGCCGCGTGCGCTACCAGGCCAACGAGCAGGAAGTGTTCCTCGGCCATGCCGTCACCCAGACGCAGAACGTCTCCGAGGCGACCGCCCAGATCATCGACCAGGAGGTCCGCCGCCTGATCGAGGAGGCCGAGGGCAAGGCCAAGCACATCCTGACCGAGCACCTCGACGACCTGCACGCCATCGCCAAGGCGCTGCTCGAGTACGAGACGCTCTCCAACGACGAGATCGGCCAGGTGCTGCGCGGCGAGAAGATCGTGCGCGACGACACCGGCGGCGCCGGCTCGGGCCCCGATCGTCGCCGCCGCGCCTCGGTGCCGACCAGCAGCGGCGAGAACCCGGGCGCCTCGCCGGGCGCCAACCCCGAGCCGCAGCCGGGCGTTTGATCCACAGTTTCGGCGGCCTCGCTCTCGATCGCCCTCGGGTGATGGCGATCGTGAACGTGACGCCGGATTCCTTTTCCGACGGCGGCGAACGCCTCGACACGACGCAGGCCATCGACGATGGCCTGCGTTTCGTTTTGGAGGGCGCCGACATCGTCGATGTCGGCGGCGAGTCGACACGGCCGGGCTCCCAGGCCACGCCGGCCAGCGAGGAGCTGCGCCGCGTCCTGCCGGTCGTCGAGGCGCTGGCCAAGCGCGACGTCGTCGTCTCGGTCGACACCCGCCGCGCCGAGGTCGCGCGCGCCTGCCTCGAGGCCGGGGCGAAGATCGTCAACGACGTGTCGGCCCTGCGCGACGATGCCGACCTGCTGCCGCTGCTGGTGCGCCGCCGCGCGCCGGTGGTGCTGATGCATCGCCGCGGCAAGTCCGAGACCATGTACGAGGGGCCGGCCTATCGCGACGTGGTCGAGGACGTCCGCGACTTCCTGGTCGAGCGCGGCCAGGTGGCCGAGGCGGCCGGCATCGCCCACGACGACATCGCGATCGATCCCGGCATCGGCTTCGGCAAGACGCCGGCGGAGAACCTGGCGCTGATCGAGGGCGCCCAGCGGCTGGCGGCCTCCGGCTACCCGGTGCTGATCGGCTCCTCGCGCAAGGGCTTCATCGGCCGGCTGACCGGCATCAAGGAACCCGGCAAGCGCGATCCGGCCTCGGTCTGGCTGGCGGTCGAGGCGGCGCGGCTGGGCGCTTCCATCCTGCGGGTGCATGACGTGGCCGGCACCCGGCAGGCCCTCGCGGTCTGGGCGGCAATGCGATAAAACCCGCGGCGATGACACGCTCTCTGTTCGGCACCGACGGGGTGAGGGGCCGCGCGAACGCGAGCCCGATGACGGCCGAGATCGCCATGCGCATCGGCATGGCCGCGGGCCAGGTCTTCGTCCGCGGCGGCCATCGCCATCGCGCCGTGGTCGGCAAGGACACGCGGCTCTCGGGCTATATGATCGAGCAGGCGCTGACCGCGGGCTTCCTGTCGGTCGGCATGGACGTGCTGCTGTTGGGCCCGCTGCCGACGCCGGCGGTCGGCTTCCTGACGCGCTCGATGCGCGCCGACGTCGGCGTGATGATCTCCGCCTCGCACAATCCCTACGAGGACAACGGCATCAAGCTGTTCGGGCCGGACGGCTTCAAGCTCTCCGACGCGGTCGAGATGCAGATCGAGCGCCTGGTCGAGACCCATGCCGAGATCCCGCTGGCGGCCTCGGCCGCGATCGGCCGCGCCAAGCGCCTCGACGATGCCGAGGGCCGCTACATCGAGGCGGTCAAGGCCTCGGTCGCGCGCCGGCTCGACCTCAGCGGCCTCAAGATCGTCGTCGATTGCGCCAACGGCGCCGCCTACAAGGTCGCGCCGACCGTGCTGTGGGAGCTCGGTGCCGAGGTGATCCCGGTCGGCATCAAGCCGGACGGCTTCAATATCAACGGCAATTGCGGTTCGACCCATCCCGGCGTGCTGCAGGAGCAGGTCGTCATGCACAACGCCGACCTCGGCATCGCGCTCGATGGCGACGCCGACCGGGTGGTGCTGGTCTGCGAGAAGGGCGAGCTGATCGACGGCGACCAGCTCATGGCGACCATCGCCGACCTCTGGAAGAAGGACGGCCGGCTCGCCGGCAACGGCCTGGTGGCGACGGTGATGTCGAACCTCGGGCTCGAGCGCTATGTCGGCGCGCGCGGGCTGTCGCTGGTGCGCACCCAGGTCGGCGATCGCTACGTGCTCGAGCGCATGCGGGCCGACGGCTTCAATCTCGGCGGCGAGCAGTCCGGCCACATCATCATGATCGACCACGCCACCACCGGCGACGGGCTGATGGCGGCGCTGCAGGCGCTGGCGGTGCTGCGCCGGGCGAGCAAGCCCGCGAGCGAGACCTTCCGCGCCTTCGAGCCGGTGCCGCAGCTCCTGAAGAACGTTCGGGTCGGCGACGCCGACGCGGCGCTCACCGCGGCCTCGGTGGTCGCGGCGATAAAGGCGGCGGAGAAGGAGCTCGGCAAGCGCGGCCGCATCCTGGTGCGCAAGTCGGGCACCGAGCCGCTGATCCGCGTCATGGCCGAGGGCGACGATTCGGAGCTGGTGCGCCACGTCGTCGACCGCATCATCGAGGCGATCCCGCGGGCCGCGGCATGACCATGAAGGGCCGGGTGCTGATCGTCGCCGGCTCCGATTCCGGCGGCGGCGCCGGCATCCAGGCCGACATCAAGGCGGTGACCGCGATGGGCGGCTTCGCCGCGACCGCGATCACCGCTCTGACGGCGCAGAACACCCAGGGCGTTCACGGCGTGGTGCCGGTCGAGCCCGCCTTCATCGCCCAGCAGATCGAGGTCGTGCTGACCGACATCGGCGCCGATGCGCTCAAGACCGGCATGCTGCACAGCGCCGAGGTGATCGACGCCGTCGTCGCCGCGCTGAAGAAGCACGCGCCGGGCGCGCCGCTGGTGGTCGATCCGGTGATGGTGGCCAAGGGCGGCCATCGCCTGCTGCTCAACGAGGCCGAGACCGCGCTGCGCGACCGGCTGCTGCCGATGGCGGCGCTGCTGACGCCCAATCTGCCGGAGGCCGAGGTGCTGGCGGGCTTCCCGGTGCGGGTCGAGGCCGACATGAAGCGCGCCGCCGACAAGCTGCTGGCGCTGGGCGCCAAGGCGGTGCTGATGAAGGGCGGCCATCTCGAAGGCGACCGGGTCATCGACCTGCTCGTGCACGACGGCAAGGTCGAGCGCTTCGAGGAGGCGCGCATCCAGAGCCGCAGCACCCATGGCACCGGCTGTACGCTCGCGTCGGCGATCGCCGCCGGCCTGGCCCAGAAGATGAGCCTGCGCGATGCCGTTACCCGCGCCCGCGCCTATGTGCGCGAGGCCATCGCCAGCGCGCCCGGCTACGGCCGCGGCCACGGCCCGCTCAACCACGCGGTGACGGTCCGATGAGTGTCGAGGAGGACATCGCCGACGTGCTGCTTGCCAAGGCGGAGGCGATCGTGCATCGCGCCGCCGGCAGGCTCGACCCCCTGATCCATCCCGATTTCGTCTACGTCAACGCCGCCGGCCGGAGCTTCGACAAGGCGGGCTACATCGACGCCTACTGCACGTCGGGCAAGATCGTGTTCGCCGAGCAGCGGATCAGCGAGCTCTCGGTGCAGGCGTTTCCCGGCGTCGCGGTGGCGACCTTCGTCGCCCACGACCGCTTCGTGATCGACGGCGAGACGGTCGACACGACCTACCAGTCGATGTGCGTCTTCACCGGCGGCCAGGACGGCTGGCAATGGGTCGCCGGCCAGACCCGGACGGCGGGTTAGCTCCTTCCGGACCGCGGACCTCCAGGTCCGCGGTCCGGAAGAGTCAGGCACCGAAGCGTTCGAGGCGCTCGAGCACGGCCGGGATCCTGTCGTCGCTGACATTGGCGAAGGCGATGCGTACGAAGCGCTCCTGGCCGGCGCCGAACATGTCGCCGGGAATCGTCAGCAGGTTCTCCTCGTCGGCCAGCCGCTTGGACACCACGGCCGAGCGCTCGCCGGCGAACGGGTGCTCGACGTAGGCGAAGTAGGCGCCGATGCTGACCAGCCGCCAGCGGTTGGAGCGGGCGAGGCCGTTGCCCAGCAGGTCGGCGCGCGCCTTCAGGCCCTCGGTGTTCTTGCGCGCCCACGGCAGCAGCTTGCGCAGGCCGTACAGCGCCGCCTCCTGGCCGAGCCGCGGCGGGCAGATCGAGACGCAGTCCATCGCCTTCTCGATCTCGGCCATCAGCGGGGCGCCCGCGGTGACGCCGCCGACCCGGTAGCCGGTCAGCGCGAACACCTTGGAGAAGCTGTAGAGATGCACCAGCGTGCCGCGCCAGTCCGGCCGGTCGAACAGGTCGTGCGGCCGCGTGCCCTCGGGCAGGAAGTCCTTGTAGGTCTCGTCAAGCAGCAGGGCGATACCGTGCGTCTGCGTCAGCTCGAAGAAGGCATGGATGGTCGCCGCCGGATACACGGCGCCGGTCGGATTGTTCGGCGAGATCAGGACGATGGCGCGCGTCCGGGGCGTGATCAGCTTCTCCGCGTCGCGCGCGTCGGGGACCGCGCCGGAGCCCGGCCGGAAGTCCAGTGACACCGGCGTCACGCCCTGCATGCGCAGCCACATGTCGTGATTGAAGTAGTGCGGCCGCGGCAAAATCACCTCGTCGCCCGCCTTGGCGATGCTCATCAGGGCGAGGCAGAAGGCCTGGTTGCAGCCCGAGGTGATGCCGACCTCGTCCGGCCGGATCGCCGCTCCGTAGAAGCCGGAGAGGTGCGCGGCGTACGCCTCGCGCAGGGCCGGCAGGCCGAGGATCGGCGTGTAGCCGTGCATCGCCGGGTCGAGCAGCCGCTCGCCGAGATGCTGGCGCAGCTCCATCGCCGGCGGATAACCGGGCACCGCCTGGCTGAGGTCGATCAGCGGCCGGTCGGCGGGAAAGGTTCGTCCGAGCACCCAGCGTTTGGTCTCACCGATCGGTGAGGGCTCGACGGCAGCCAGCCAGGGATTGGCGACGGGGACATCACGCATCGGTACACGGGCTCGATTTCACAGCAATTTTCGGGATGGTCGGCCGCACCATCCTGTCAGCCGCCTCGACTGTCAACGAACGATGCCCATCAATCGAAAATGCATTGCTTGCCCCGAACCTTATGCATAGCATCCATTACAAGGCCTAATCGAAGGGCCAAAAAGTTCGCGGCTAACGCGAGCGGGTGTGTCAGTCGGTCAACCGGCCGGCGAATGTGGAGGAAATACGCATGGTTTCGAGGAAAGTTTCGCGTCGGCGTTTCATGGCCAATACGGCTGCCCTGTCGGCGGTCGGCGTCGCAGCCCCGTTCGTGCGCGGCGCCTATGCCGCAGGCAAGCTCTCTGTCGGCTTCTGGGATCACTGGGTGCCGAACGCCAACGGCGCGACCGAGAAGCTGATCAAGGAGTGGGGCGAGAAGGAAAAAGTCGACGTCCAGATCGACTTCATCACCTCCCAGGGCAACAAGCTGCTGCTCACCACCGCCGCCGAGGGGCAGGCCAAGTCGGGCCACGACATCCTGGCGCAGAACACCTTCCTGCCGGCGCGCAATGCCGAGCTCCTGGTCCCGATGAACGACGTGATGGACCAGCTCATCAAGGACAACGGCAAGGTCAACGCCACGGTCGAGTATCTCGGCAAGGTCGGCGGCAAGTGGCTGGGCGTGCCCGCCACGGTCGGCAGCCAGATCAAGGGCCCGTGCTCGCGCATCGACCTCCTGAAGAAGCACGCCGGGATCGACATCCAGGCGATGTATCCGGCCGGCGAAGCGCCCAAGGCCGACAACTGGACCTTCGACACCTTCCTCAAGGCGGCGGAAGCCTGTCACAAGGGCGGCAATCCGTTCGGCATCGGCCTCGGCACGACGTCGGACAACGTCGACACGATCGGCGCGGTGTTCCACGCCTTCGGCGCCGTCATGGTCAACGAGAAGGGCGACATCGTCATCAAGAACGACCAGGTCCGCCAGGCGCTCGACTTCTACAAGAAGCTGATGGCCTTCCTGCCGCCCGACGTGGCGGCATGGGACGACGCCTCGAACAACAAGTTCCTGGTCTCCGGCCAGGCGTCGATGATCATGAACCCGCCGTCGGCCTGGGCGGTCGCCAAGCGCGACGCACCGCAGGTCGCCGAGCAGTGCTGGACGCACGGCTTCCCGGCCGGTCCGAAGGGCCGCTACGCGCCGTTCCTGCCGTTCTTCTGGTGCACCTGGAACTTCAGCAAGAACCAGTCGGCGGCCAAGAGCCTGCTGCTCTATCTCTCGCAGTCCTCGTCGGCCGAGAAGATGGTGGCGGCGTCGGGCGGCTACGACCTGCCGTCGTTCGAGAAGCTCACCACCTTCAAGACCTGGGCCGAGGAAGGCCCGCCGAAGGGCACGCTCTACCACTACCCGAATCCGCACAACCACCAGATCCTCTCGGTCGCGGCGGCGCCGGCGCCGCACAAGATCGCGGAGCAGATCTACAACCAGGGTATCCAGACCCAGATGGCGGTTCGCTACTTCAAGGGCGAGCCGCTCGAGAAGACCCTGGACTGGGCCTCGGGCGAAATCGAAGGGTTCATGCGTAACTAGTCACCAAGAGAACATAGGACGCCGGCCGGTAAAGCCGGCGTCCTTCTCTTATCAAGCTCTTATCAAGCATAAGCATACGCCCCGAACGCACGGAGCAACTTATGGCCGACATTGTCGCCTCCAGCGCCGCCGCCAGAGCAAGCGGGCGCACCAGCCTGCACAAGGTGATGCAGCGCAAATCGACCATCGCCTTCCTGATGGCGCTGCCGTTGATCCTGATGATCTTCATCCTGGTGGCCTATCCCGCCGGTTACGCGATCTGGCTGTCGATGCTGAACAAGTCGATGACCAAGTTCGTCGGCTTCGGCAACTTCGACTTCCTGTTCAAGCGCGCGACCTTCTGGGAGATCGTGCTGCAGAGCTGCATCTTCGCGATCACCGCGGTGATCTTCAAAGCGATCATCGGCTTCGTGGTGGCGCACTTCGTCAACAACATCCCGACCAAAGGCCAGCGCAAGTGGCGCGGCATGCTGCTGGTGCCGTGGGTCATCCCGGCCGCCATGAGCACGCTCAGCTGGCTGTGGCTGTTCGACCCGAGCTACTCGGCGTTCAACTGGATCTTCGTGCATCTCGGCCTGCCCAAGATCTCGTGGCTGGGCGAAGCCGGCTGGGCGCGCTTCTCGGTGATCCTGGTCAACGTCTGGATCGGTGCGCCGTTCTTCCTGATCATGTACCTGGCGGCGCTGAAGTCGGTGCCCGAGCAGCTCTACGAGGCGGCGTCGATCGACGGCGCCACCTGGTGGCAGCGCATCTGGTTCGTGACCCTGCCGATGATGCGCAACATCATCGCCATCACCATCCTGTTCTCGACCATCGTCACCTTCGCTAACTTCGACATCGTCCGCGTGCTGACCGCCGGCGGGCCGCTGACCGCGACCCACGTCTTCGCCACCTGGGCGTTCAAGGTCGGCATCGAGAGCGGCGACATCCCGCTCGGCGCGACCGTGTCGCTGTTCATGGTGCCGATCCTGGCCGTCGCCGCGACCTTCATCCTGCGCGACATCTCCAAGCGGGGGAGCGAAGTCTGATGGCCAACGCCGCAGTCGCAACTGCCGGGGCGGTGCGCCCCCTCCGCTACGGCAGCATCAGCCGGGACAGGAAGTGGGCGCTTCGCTGGTCCTACTTCTTCCTGACGCTGTTCGCGATCTTCTTCCTGATGCCGCCGTTCTACATGCTGATCACCTCCCTGAAGCCCAAGGAGGAGATCGCGGCCATCACCAACCCGTGGTGGGTCTATGCGCCGACGCTCGACAACTTCATCGAGCTGCTGACGCAGAACGCCTACATGACGTTCTTCCGCAACTCGGCGATCGTCTCGGTCTGCGTCGTCATCGTCACCATGCTGATCAGCGTGATCGCCGCCTTCTCGCTGGCCCGCATGAAGTTCTGGGGCTCGGCGACGCTGGCGACCGGCGTGTTCCTGACCTACCTGATCCCGGACACGCTGCTGTTCATCCCGCTGTTCAAGATGATGTCGTGGGTGCGCGACACCACCGGCATCGAGCTGGTGAACCACTGGTGGACGATGATCATCCTCTACCCGACGCTCACCGTGCCGTTCTGCACCTGGATCATGATCGGCTACTTCGCGTCGATCCCCAAGGAGCTCGACGAGGCGGCGCTGATCGACGGCGCGACCTGGATGCAGACCCTGACCAGGATCTTCATCCCGGTGGCGCTGCCCGGCATCATCGCGGCGACGATCTTCTGCTTCACCGTGTCGTGGGCGCAGTTCCTCTATCCGCTCGCCTTCACGACATCGACCACCGAGCTCGTCCTGCCGGTCGGCATCGTCACGACGCTGATCAAGGGCGACGTCTTCAACTGGGGCCAGATCATGGCCGGCGCGCTGCTGGGAGCAGCGCCGCCGCTCATCATCTACGCCTTCCTCATGGACTACTACATCGCGGGTCTCACCGCGGGTGCCACCAAGGGCTAAGGAACAGGGACAATGGCTCAAGTTTCGCTGCGTAAGGTCATCAAGAAGTACGACGAGGTCCTCGCCGTTCGCGGCGTCGATCTCGACATCGCCGACAAGGAGTTCATCGTGCTGGTCGGGCCCTCGGGCTGTGGCAAGAGCACGACGCTCCGCATGATCGCCGGCCTCGAGGAGATCTCGGGCGGCGACATCGCGATCGGCGGCGATGTCGTCAACGACGTGCCGCCCAAGGACCGCGACATCGCGATGGTGTTCCAGAACTACGCGCTCTACCCGCACATGAACGTCTACGAGAACATGTCGTTCGGCCTGAAGCTCAAGAAGACGCCCAAGCAGGAGATCGACCAGCGGGTCAGGGCGGCGGCCGGCATCCTCGACATCACCGAGCTGCTGGACCGCAAGCCCAAGCAGCTCTCGGGCGGCCAGCGTCAGCGCGTCGCCATGGGCCGCGCCATCGTGCGCGATCCCAAGGTGTTCCTGTTCGACGAGCCCTTGTCCAACCTCGACGCCAAGTTGCGCGTGCAGATGCGCACCGAGATCAAGAAGGTGCACCAGAAGGTGCGCACCACGACGGTGTACGTGACCCACGACCAGGTCGAGGCGATGACGCTCGCCGACCGCGTGGTGGTGATGAATGCCGGCTTGATCGAGCAGGTCGGCACGCCCAACGACCTCTACCATTCGCCGGCCACCAAGTTCGTGGCGGGCTTCATCGGCTCGCCGGCGATGAACTTCATCCCCTGCCAGCTCGAGCAGGCGGCGGGCGCGCTCCGGGTGCGGCTCTCCGACAAGCTCTCGTTCCCGGTGCCGGACGGGCGCACCGCGCGCTATACGTCCAATGTCGGCAAGCCCAACCTGATTCTCGGCCTGCGGCCGGAGCACATCGCCGAGACGCGGCCGCACATCGAGCCCAACCAGCACGATTTCGACCAGGTCATCGAGGTGGTCGAGCCGATGGGCATGGAGACGCTGGTCTACTTCACCCTCGCCGGCGCCGAGGTCTGCGGCCGGGTCAATCCCAACGCCGGCGCGACCGCAGAGCGGTCGATGAAGCTCAGGGCCGATCTCAGCAACATGCACCTGATCGACGACACGACCGGCAAGGTGCTGTAGGAATCAAACCCTCCCCATTCAGATGGGGAGGTGTCGCGGTAATCCGCGACGGAGGGGTCATGAGCCGCGAATCGTGATGTGGCTCCTGACCCCTCCGTCGGCGTAAGGCGCCGACACCTCCCCATCTGAATGGGGAGGGTTGTTCCTTTTGAGGGGGAGTTAATCGATGGCTGCGTTGACGGGCAAGGTCGCCTGGGTGACCGGTGCTGGCTCGGGTATCGGTCAGGCGGCGGCGGTCGCGCTCGCCAGGGAAGGCGCCACGGTCGTGCTGACCGGCCGCCGCAAGGAGCCGCTGCAGGAGACCGCGGCCGCGATCAAGAAGGCGGGCGGCAAGGCCGAGGTGAAGCCGGGCGACCTGATGAAGGCGTCGTCGGTCAACAAGATCGCCAAGGACATCGAGAAGAAGTACGGCCGCTGCGACATCCTGGTGAACAACGCCGGCCTCAACATCCTCGACCGTACCTGGGCCAAGCTCACCGCCGCCGGGGCCGAGCAGGTGATCGACGGCAACCTGTCGAGCGCCTTCTACTGCTCGAGCGCGGTGATGCCGATGATGCGCAAGCGCAAGGATGGCGTGCTGATCCACACCTCGTCGATGGCCGGCCGCAATCCCAGCCCGCTGTCGGGCGCCGCCTACTCGGCGGCCAAGCACGGCGTGGTGGCGATGAGCCACGTCATCAACATGGAGGAATGCGTCAACGGCATCCGCTCCTGCGTCGTCTGCCCGGGCGAGGTGGCGACCCCGATCCTCGACAAGCGGCCGATCCCGGTCAGCAAGCAGGAACGCGCGCGCATGGCCCAGTCGGAGGATGTCGGCGACCTGATCCGCTATATTGCCTGCGCGCCGGCGCATGTCTGCATTAACGAGGTCTGGATCACCCCGACCTGGAACCGCGGCTACGTCGCCAATCTCGCCCGCACGACGAAGAAGTAAATTATCTGTCGTCCTGAGCGCAGCGAAGGACCTAGCAGATCGACCAACGACTCTGTTGAAGCGCTAGGTCCTTCGCTGCGCTCAGGACGACAGAAGGGCGCGATGAGGAGTTTTGCATGACCGTCACCTCGAGGCGGAGGTGCTCGAGTCCTTCGTCGCGGACATTTTTGTCTCGGCCGGCTGCTCGAAAGAGGAAGGCGGCCGCGTCGGCCGCTACCTGGTGAGCGCCAATCTCTCGGGCCACGACAGTCACGGCGTCGTGCGCGTGCCGCGCTACGCGACGCAGAAGAAGAACGGCACCGTCGTCGCCGACGTCACCGTCGAGGTGGTGGTCGACACGCCGGTGATCGCCGTGGTCGACGGCAAGTACGGCTTCGGCCAGACGGTGACGCCGCAGGCCGTCCGCATCGGCATCGACAAGTGCCGGAAGAACGGCCTCTCAGCCGTGACCCTGCGCAATGCGGGCCATGTCGGCCGGGTCGGCGACTGGGCCGAGATGGCGGCGGCCGAGGGCCTGGTGTCGATCCACTTCGTCAACGCCTCGGGCAGCGTGCTGGTGGCGCCGTATGGCGGCGTCGACCGCCGCTTCTCGACCGCGCCGTACTGCGTCGGCATCCCGCGGCCGGGACAGGACCCGCTGGTGCTCGACTTCGCGACCTCGATCGTCGCCGAGGGCAAGGTGCTGGTGGCGAGCCAGGGCGGCAAGAAGGTGCCGGAGGGCGCGCTGATCGGCCCCGACGGCCAGCCGAGCGCCGATCCGCACCTGCTCTACGGCGACTACACGCCGACCGGCCCGCGCAACCATGCGCAGGGCACCGGGGCGATCCGCGCCTTCGGCGATCACAAGGGCTCGGGCCTGGCCTTCATGTGCGAGATGCTGGGCGGCTCGTTCTCGGGCAACGGCGCGACCGATCCCAGGCGCGGCAAGTTCGCCAACGGCATGCTGTCCTTTTACGTCGACCCCAAAGTGTTCGATCCGGACGGATTTTTTCCCAAGGACGTCGCCAAATACGTGGACTTCGTGAAGAGCTCGCGGCCGGCAACGGCGGGCGCCGAGATCCTGGTGCCGGGCGAGCCCGAGGCGCGCATGCGCCGCCAGCGGCTGGCCGAGGGCGTGCCGCTGCCGGACGACACCTGGGCTGCGATCGTCGAGACCGCCCGCTCGGTCGGGCTCGACGAGCGGCGCATCCAGAGGGCGACGTCGCCGTAAACTGATTGCAGTCTCTCGTCCGCCGCGTCCGGGGCGTCCGCGGGCGTCCGGCTTGGGGGGTGGGGGCCGGATTCCCGGATTCTTGAGAAAACCCTTATGGAATCGGCATCGGAGGTGTCCGGCCGCCGGCCGGATTCCGGGGATCAGTCCCGCGGCGCGCGCTGCAGGCGGTCGAACGGGCCCATCACCGGGTCGGTGAAGGCGGGCCTGGCGACGTAGTCGCGCAGCAGCATGGCGCGCAGCGCGGCGAGCTGCGGGCGGCTGGCGATCATGCCGGAATCCTGCTCGAGCTGGTCCTGGCTGACATGGGCCAGCCGCACCAGCAGCACGTCGTAGCCGAGCTCCAACGCGCGGTCGATCTGGCGGCGCAGGTCGGCGGTCTGCTGCTCGTCGGTCCAGTCGTGGTGGCGCAGCAACTGGCCGATGAAGCCGATCCACTTGAACTTCGGCTTGGCTTGCGGCGGCGGTCCGAGCCCGTCGACCCCGGGCTCCTCTATGCCCCAGTAGAGCGAGCCGTAGGGCATCATCCAGTCGAAGTCGTGGACCACGAATACCGTGCGGGTGGGATCGACACGGCGCTCGAGCTCGGCGAAGGCCTGCTGCCAGCGGGTGTCGAGGCCGCGCAGCGGGCTGAGACTCCAGACGTTGTAGGCGAGCAGCAGGACGGCGATGGAGCCCATCGCCGCCAGGCCCGATCGCCGGCGCGCCGCGATTGCCTCCAGGACGAACAGCCAGGCCAGCGTCAGCCAGGGCATGACGTTGATCTGCATCTGCGCGTCCTGCGGCTGGGAATAGAGGTTGAAGACCTCGCCGGCGACGAAGGCGACCGCGAACACCGCCACCACCGAGCGCACCATCGGCTCGTTGCGGCGCGGCCGCAGCATCAGCAGCGCCGCGCCGCCCAGCAGCGCGATCAGCACCAGCGCCAGGTAGCGCCAGAGGTCCCAGCCGACCACCGGCAGCCAGGTCGCCGCGGTGCCGAGCAGGTAGGCGGCGATGCCGTCGCGCATGTAGGCGAGCTTGGCCCAGGTGAAGCCGGCCCACGCCGAATGCACCGCCTTGCCGGTCCAGATCAGCTCGAACGGCCCGACCGCACCGTTGTGGCCGTGCCACAGTCCGGCGACGACCGCCGCCGTAGCGACGATGCCGCCGAGCAGCAGGGCGATCATGCGCAGGCGGCTCGCCCAGCCGCCCGGCGCGAGACAGAGCGCCGCCAGCAGCCCGGGCAGGGCAGGGAACATCAGCCGCCATTCCATCAGCCAGCCGAGGCTGAACAGGACCGCGACGCCCAGCACGCGCCGGGGCGTCGGCTGCGCGAACCACACGCCGGCCAGCGCCATCGCCGCCAGCATGACGGTGTAGCTCGGCATGATGTCCTCGTTGGTGATGGCGAGCATCAGCACGTAGCTGCAGGCGAGATGGAACAGCGCGGTGGCGAGCGCGATCGCGCGGCTGCCGCTCAAGCTGAGCGCCAGCCGCCAGACGACGCACAGGCAGAGCGCGGCGCTGGCGGCGTTGAGGATGGTGAGCTGGCGGCGCGGGTCGCCGGCGAACACGCCGAGCCCGTCGAGCAGCCGGCACAGCGTGCCGTAGACCGGATAGAACAGGTAGTTCGCGGGATAGAGCGGCGCGCTCGCCGGGTCGCGGATCCACGGGCGCAGCTCGGCGGTCTTGAACACGCCGTTGCCGGTGAGATTGCCCTGCGCGTTGTCGAACCACAGGATGACGAGGACCAGCAGGACGAAGCCGCCGACCGCGAGGAGCGCGAGATCCGTCCCCAGGGCCCGTCGGTGCGGCGCCCGTCGGTGCGGCGATCGTGCGCCCAAGGCAACGTCTCCGGGGTGCAAGTGCATGCCTCGGGCTATTGTAGGGTCGGGGGGCGGCCAAGGCGAGCGCGTGGGGTGGGGGAATCCGTTTTCCGCTTTGGCCGGGCGCGGCAAACCGCAATAGTGCGCCCATGGGACTGAAACAACGCCTCGGCGCGGCGCTGCACGGTGCGCTCGGGGCCACGCTCGCCTCGAAGCACTTCCCGCTGACGCGCTACGTGCCTTACGGCCTCTCCTGGCTCTACGACCTGCAGCGCTTCCTCGGCACCCGCTCGCTCGGCGCGGTGTTCGATGTCGGCGCCAACACCGGCCAGACGCTGAAGGCGCTGCTGCGCTACGCGTCCGATGCCGAGATCCACTCGTTCGAGCCGACCGACGGTGCGTTCGCGACCCTGCAGGCGAAGTACGGCACGCGCGCCAATGTCCGGCTGCACAAGCTGGCGCTCGGCAGCCGCGCCGAGACGCTCCAACTGCAGGTGCGCGCCGATTCGGAGCTGAACACGCTGGTCGCCGCGGCCGCGGGCGGGGACGGGCACACGCAGACGACCGAGGTCGCGACGGTCGACGACATCGTCGCGGCCAACGGCATCAGCCATCTCGACCTGCTCAAGCTCGACGTGCAGGGCTGGGAGATGGAGGTGGTGCGCGGTGCGGCCCGGCTGATCGCCGACCACAATCTCCTGTTCGTGCTGGCCGAGATGACCTTCCGCTCGGACCAGCGGGAGATGCAGCAGTTCACCGAGCTGCACGATCATCTCGAGGCGCGGGGCTTCGTGCTGTCGGGGCTCTACGAGCTGTTGCGCTATGGCCCGCGCAGGGAGTTCGTGCTGTTCGCCAACGTGCTTTACCTGCATCCGCAGGCGCGGCTCAAGTGGACCGACATGTCGAAAGAATGGCACGACTGGATGGCGATCCAGGATCCAAAGGCGGGCCACTGACTACTGCCGGTCGGCGCGGACGACGAAGCCGGTGTCGCTGCGGATGACCGACAGGCGCGCCTCCTCGAGCCCCGTCAGGCCGGACTCCTCGACGGCCGCCGCCAGGTCGTCCTCGGCCGCGTTGGGCGTGTGCTCGTACCACAGCAGCACGGGGCAGGGGCCGGGCGTCGCATGCGCCGTGCCGTTCCGGCCGATGTAGCCCACTGAGTAGCCGTGGCGCTCGGCGAGCAGCCGGTAAGCGCGCTCGAAGACGGGATCCTCGCGGCGCGCGGTGCGGGTCCCGGCGGCCGGCCCGAGCGCCCAGCCGCTGACCGCATAGATCCTGGTCGTCGGGCAGCCGGCAACGATGCTGGCGATCGCGCGCGCGTCCTCGTTCCACAGCGGCTTGATGCCCGAGTGGACCAGCGGGCCGACCGCAGCCGCCATCGACACCAGCGCCATCAGGCCGAACAGCCGCGGGGTCCGCACCAGGCGCGCAGCCGGCACGGCCATCAGCGCGCTGACCAGCACGGGAACCGCGCACAGGTAGCGCTCGACCACGATCGGCTTGAAAGCATGGCCGGCGAGGATGAGGGCGACGCCCACGACCAGCGCGCCGCCGACCATGGCGAGGAAGCGCCGCTCGGCGGCATTGCGCCCGGCCGGGCCGAGGCGCAGCCCCGCGAAGGCCAGCGGATTGTGGGCGATCGCGACCAGCGCCAGCGAGGCCGGGACGCCCAGCGCCTGCAGGCCCGGCAGGTTGATCCAGCTATGGTCGAACTCGGCCGCCCAGTTGGGGAACTGCAGCAGCACCATCGCGGCGATCAGCCCGCTCGCCAGCGCCGTCGTCGCCAGCATCAGGTGCGCCCATCGCCGCAGGCCGCGGCGATGGGCCGAAAGCGCGATCGCGCCGGCCAGCAGGCCGCCGAACAGCCCGCCGATATAGTGCAGCCCGATCGACGCCGCCGTCGCCATCGCGGCGATCGCGGCCATCTCGGCGTCGCGGCGCAGGTCGAGATCGGCCCTGGCCCAGGCGACATGGCGGGCGACCAGCACCAGGATCGTCATTGCCGCGATCTGCCAGAAGTAGGAGCGGTAGGTGGCGAAGGCCTCGATCGCCGGGGGCAGCGACAGCACGAGCAGCAGGAGAGCTGCGGTGAAACCGGCCGGCCCGGGCATCCGCCGCGCCAGGCGGCGCGCCGCCAGCAGCATCAGCCCGGCGGCCAGCAGGTTCGACACCAGGCGTCCCGCGGCGATCGAGTCGATGCCGAGCGCGGCCAGCAGGGTCGCCCAGGCATTGAACAGAGGCGGATGAGCATCGCGCAGCCAGCCGTCCTGGATCAGGGCAAGCAGGCCGTGGCGGCTGTCCGACAGCTCGAGCGTCCAGAACTCGTCGAGCCATGGCCCCCGCAGGGCCGCATTGACCACGGCGGCGCCCAGGATCACGCCGATGCCGGCGACGGCGATTGTACGAGGGCGGACGATCTCGCGCGATCGGCGCGCCCCAGGGGGCGTCTCCGGGAAGGCGCGTACGTCGAGGGTTGGGTCGCTCAGGGCCGCTCGCTTGGCCGGTGCCTCCGGTCCGGCGCATTAACGGCGGCGCCCGAGCAAGGGTTGCGGCGTGCGACGCCTTGACTTTAGTCAAGGCCTGATACGAAGCCCGCTGGCAACTATCGGGCCATGCGGCGGGGAATGAGCCTCGCCGTTCTCTGACGGCGCCGCCATACGCGGGCCCTTCTGTCGCTGCCCAAGGGGGTATTCACGATGCACTCAACTCGTCGCGCAACGTTGCGGTTGCTGGGCGGCGGCGCGCTCGCCGCCGGCGGCCTGCCTGCCCTGTCGATGACCGCGGCCGCCCAGTCGGACGATCTGGTGGTCACCAACAACTACCAGAACCACAAGCGCGGGACGATCAACAGCCTGCATCCCGAGCGCCGCGTCCTCAACGTCGTCTGGGAGGACCTCGGCCGCGTCAAGATGCGGGCCGCCGACCTGGTGACCAACTACAGCACGCTCAAGGAAGGCCAGATCGTCGACTGCAACTGGTTCGACTATGTCGACTTCCTGATCGCCAAGAAGACGCCGGAATCGGAGGCGAAGGCCAAGGCGATGATGGCCAAGGGCGCGCGGTTGACCGGCATCCCGGGCATGCAGGAGCCGATCCGCATGTGGAGCATGTCGGGCATGGTGACCCGGGTCGAGCCGGCGAGCGGCAGCCTGTTCATCGTCAACGCCTCGAACGGCCGGCCGGAAGATCCGTCGCCCGACAGCGGCGAAGTCATCGCGCTGCCGCAGATCCAGTCGGCCGCCGGCCGCCAGGCGCTCGCCGCACTGAAGCCGGGCGACCAGGTCATCACCGTCTGGACCCACCAGACCGCGATCACCGTCACGATCATCCGCTAGGCCGGCAAGGCCACCGCTCCGGGACGCAGGTCCCGGAGCGGCTCCGGCGTGCAGCGACGGGCGGCATGAACCAGACGAGGACCTAAGCGCAAAGCTTCGGCTGCGGGGTTCGAGCCCACCGCGGGTACCTTTTCGGTGCAGCCGCAGCCCGCATGAAAGCGCCATCGATGATATCGAATGTCGCACTCCTCCCGGAGTGAGGGGCTTCCCAAATACCTGTCGCGTGCTCATGATGCGGCCGATCAGCCCCTTTGCCGAGAAGCCGCTGGCCCCGTAGTTCAGTCGAGCGGGAGGTGCTGCATGACTCGACCTCATCCGATCGTCTTTCTCGTCGACGTGGATAACACGCTGGTCGACAACGACGGGATCCAGCAGGACCTCAAGGACCATCTCGAGCGAACCTACGGCGCTGCCGCGCGCGATCGCTATTGGACGATCCTGGAAGGTCTGATGCAGGAGCTGGGCTATCGCGACTATATCGGCGCCCTCCAGCGCTTCCGCGTCGAGCACCCGCGCGAGATCGAGCTGCTGGCGATGTCGTCCTTCCTCGTCGACTACCCGTTCGCCGACCGGCTCTACCCGAACGCGCTGCGCGTGTTGCAGTGGCTGCGCAGCCTCGGCCCGACCGTGATTCTGTCCGACGGCGATGTCGTCTTCCAGCCGCGCAAGGTCGAGCGTGCCGGCCTCGCCAGGGTCGCCGACGGCGACGTGCTGATCTACATCCACAAGGAAGAGGTGCTGGACGACGTCGAGCGGCGCTTCCCGGCCGAGCACTACGTTCTCGTGGACGACAAGCTGCGCATCCTCGATGTCGTCAAGCGGGTCTGGGGACAGCGCGTGACGACGGTATTCCCGCGCCAGGGCCAGTATGCGCACGACGCCAAGGTGATCGATGCGCTGCCGCCGGCGGACCTGACGGTCGAGCGCATCGGCGACCTGCTCGACCATGATCTGGCGCGGCTCGGCATGGCGCCCCGTACCCTTGCCTCCAGCCCGAAGGTGAGACCATGAAACCGACCCGGAAGCTGCGCGACCTCGGCCAGAGCCTGTGGCTCGACAACATCACCCGCGAGCTGCTGAACGGCGGCACGCTGAAAAACTACATCGACGATCTGTCGGTGACGGGGCTGACCTCGAACCCGACGATCTTCGACACGGCGATCAAGAACAGCGCCATGTACGACCAGGACATTGCCCAGGGTGCGTCCTCGGCCAAATCCGGCGAGGACCTGTTCTTCTCCCTGGCGCTGGCCGACCTGACCCGTGCCGCCGAGCTGTTCCAGCCCGTGTTCGATCGGACGGACGGCGTCGATGGCTGGGTGTCGCTCGAGGTTTCGCCTCTGCTGGCGCGCGACACCAAGAGCACCTTGGCGGCGGCCATCGACCTCCATCGCCGCGCCGGCAAGCCCAACCTCTTCATCAAGATTCCCGGTACGGCGGAAGGGCTGCCCGCTATCGAGGAGGCGATCTTCGCGGGCGTGCCGGTCAACGTCACGCTGCTGTTCTCCCGCGAGCAGTACGTCGCGGCGGCCGAAGCCTACCTGCGCGGCGTCGAGCGCCGCATCGCCGTGGGCTTTAATCCCGCCGTCGCGTCGGTGGCCTCGCTGTTCGTCAGCCGCTGGGATGTCGCGGTCGCCGGCAAGGTCCCGGCCGAGCTCACCAACCGCCTCGGGATCGCGATCGGTCAGCGCAGCTTCAAGGCCTATCGCGAGCTGCTCGCCGCGCCGCGCTTCCAGCGTGCCGCCAACAGCGGCGCCCGCGCCCAGCGCCTGCTGTGGGCCAGCACCGGCACCAAGGATCCGAAAGCCTCCGACGCCCTCTATGTGAAGGCGCTGGCCGCGCCCTTCACCGTCAACACCATGCCGGAAGGGACCCTCAAGGCCTTCGCCGATCACGGTGAGGTCGACCGGGTGCTCGAGCCGGATGGCGGCGACTGTGAGGCGGTTCTGGCCGGCTTCGCCAAGGCGGGTATCGACATTGACGCGCTGGCGGCCCGGCTGCAGGACGAGGGGGCCTCGTCGTTCGTGAAGTCGTGGAACGATCTGATGACCCGCATCGATTCCAAGCGCGTCGCGATCCGCAAGGCGAGCTGAAACTGTCTGCAAGGGAACGATCGATGAGCGTACCGGCTTTGCACCTGCGCCCGGCGTGGGCGTTGCTGAAGAGGCACCATCAGAAGGTCAGGCGTCTTCATCTTCGGCAGCTCTTCGCCAAGGATGGCAAGCGCGGGGAAAGGCTCGTGGTCGAGGCCGCCGGCATCTACTTCGACTATTCCAAGAACCGGATCACCGACGAAACCATGGAGTTGCTGCTCCAGCTCGCCCGGGAGTCGGGTTTGCAGGATCGCATCGACGCCATGTTCCGCGGCGACAGGATCAACACCTCGGAGAAGCGCGCGGTGCTGCACGTCGCCCTGCGCGCGCCGCGCGGCGCCTCCATCCTCTTTGACGGCCAGAACGTGGTGCCCGAGGTGCACGCCGTTCTGGACAAGATGGCGGAATTCTCTCAGCGGGTACGCAGCGGCGCCTGGAAGGGCCACACCGGCAAGCGCATCCGCAGCGTGGTCAACATCGGCATCGGCGGATCGGATCTCGGTCCGGTCATGGCCTACGAGGCGCTCAAGCACTACGCCGAGCGGTCGATGACCTTCCGCTTCGTCTCCAATGTCGACGCCACGGACTTCGCCGAAGCGGTGCACGGCCTCGACCCCGAGGAGACGTTGTTCATCGTCTCCTCCAAGACCTTCACCACGCTGGAGACGATGACCAACGCGCATACCGCACGGGACTGGCTGTTGTCCGGCCTCAAAGGCGACTCCGCCGCCATCGCCAAGCATTTCGTCGCCGTTTCGACCAACGCCCAGGAAGTGGCGAAGTTCGGCATCGATACCGCCAACATGTTCGGCTTCTGGGACTGGGTCGGCGGCCGCTATTCCATGGATTCGGCGATCGGGCTGTCGACCATGCTCGCGATCGGGCCGGACAATTTCGCCGCCATGCTCGAGGGCTTCCACGAGATCGACGAGCATTTCCGCACCGCGCCGTTCGAGCGCAACCTGCCGGTGCTGATGGCGCTGCTGGCCGTCTGGTACAACAATTTCTTCGGTGCCCAGACCGTCGCGGTGCTGCCCTACGAGCAGTATCTCAAGCGCTTTCCCGCCTATCTCCAGCAGCTCACCATGGAGAGCAACGGCAAGCACGTGACCGCCGACGGCGCGGACGTGAACTACGACACGGGGCCGATCTACTGGGGCGAGCCGGGCGCCAACGGCCAGCATTCCTTCTATCAGCTGATCCATCAGGGGACGCGGCTCATCCCCTGCGATTTCATCGCCTTCGCGCGGACCGCCAATCCGCTGGGCAGGCATCAGGACATGCTGCTGGCCAATGTCTTCGCCCAGACGGAGGCGCTGGCTTTCGGCAAGACGGAAAAACAGGTCAAGGCGGAGGGCACGCCCGACTGGCTCCTGCCGCACCGGCTGTTCGAGGGCAACCGGCCGTCGAACACGCTGCTGCTGGAGGCCCTGACGCCGGCCGCGCTCGGCAAGCTGGTGGCGCTCTACGAGCACAGCGTCTTCGTCCAGGGCACGATCTGGCAGATCGATTCCTTCGACCAATGGGGCGTGGAGCTGGGCAAGGCGCTCGCCCAGAGGATCATCCCGGAGCTCGAGAGCGCGGCGGATCCCGAGCTCGAGCATGACAGCTCGACCAATGCGCTGATCCGACGCTATCGCAAGCTCAAGAGATCCGGCCCATGACGCCGCGCGTCTTCTCGTTGGAGATGCTCGGCCGCGCGTGAAGGCCGCAAGTGAAGGATGTGGAACCCATGCAGGACCATCCCACTGCACCTCGGGACGCGGCGAAGAAGGCCGAGACGGCCGCCGTCGCACAGCCTTGCGCCATGGTGATCTTCGGCGCGGGTGGCGACCTGACCAAGCGCCTGGTCGTGCCGGCCCTCTACAATCTGGTGACGGCCCAGCGGCTGCCCGACGGATTCCGGCTGATCGGCGTCGACCGCAGCCTGGGCACCGTGGAGGAATGGCGCGACAGCCTCAGCAGCATGATGAACGAGTTCGTCACCAAGGGGGGCGGCGAGTTCGAAGCCGATCATATCGACCAGACCGCCTGGCGTTGGCTGACCGACCGGACGACCTATGTGAAAGGCGACCTCACCGATCCGCAAGCCTATCGCCAGCTCAAGGAGCATCTCGCGCGCCTCGACAAGACGGCCAGCAACCATCTTTTCTATCTCGCCGTCCCGGACCGCTTCTTCGGGACCATCGTGGCCGCCCTCGGCGAGGTGGACATGGTGACGGAACCGGACGGGCAATGGCGGCGCGTCGTCATCGAGAAGCCGTTCGGGCACGACCTGCCGTCCGCCAAGGCGCTCAATGCCGAGATCCTGAAGACACTGCAGGAACACCAGATCTATCGAATGGATCACTTTCTCGGCAAGGAGACGGTGCAGAACATCATGGCGCTGCGGTTCGCCAACGGCCTGTTCGAGCCGCTGTGGAATCGCCAGCACATCGACCACGTCCAGATCACCGTTGCGGAGACGGTTGGCGTCGAGCGGCGGGGCAAGTTCTACGAGGTCACCGGCGCGCTGCGCGACATGGTGCCCAATCACCTGTTCCAGCTGCTGTCGCTGACGGCCATGGAGCCGCCGATCTCCTTCGATGCCGAGGCGGTTCGCGACAAGAAGGCGGAGGCGATCCAGGCCATCCGTCCGATGACGCCGCGGCGGGCGATGAAGGACGCCGTGCGCGGCCAGTACGATGTCGGCACCGTGCTGGGCAAGCAGGTTCAGGCCTATCGCCACGAACCCGACGTGTCCCCACAGTCGAACACCGAGACCTACATCGCCTGGAAGCTGCAGATCGACAATTGGCGTTGGGCCGGGGTGCCGTTCTATTTGCGCACCGGCAAGTACCTGAAGCGGCGCTGGACCGAAATCGCCATCCGCTTCCACCAGGCGCCCTACACGCTCTTTCGTGGCACCCATGTCGAGCGGATGAATCCCAATTGGATGATCCTGCGCATCCAGCCCGACGAAGGCATCGCACTCCAGTTCGCGGCCAAGCGGCCCGGCCCCACGGTAACGCTGGACAATGTCCGCATGGACTTCGCCTACGAGTCCTATTTCGCGGCGGCACCCAATACCGGCTACGAAACGCTGCTCTACGACTGCATGATCGGCGACGCGACGCTGTTCCAGCGCGCCGACAATATCGAGGCCGGCTGGCGGGCAGTGCAGCCGCTCCTCGACCTGTGGGTGAGCAGCGCTCCTCAGCATTTCCCGAACTACGCCGCGGGTAGCGACGGCCCGGCGGCGGCCGACGCGTTGCTGGCACGCGACGGCCGGGCTTGGCGCCCGCTCGAATAGCCGACACCCGCGGAGGTCCCGATGGTAGAGAAGCGAAAGATCTCCCTGGTGCTGGCGGACGTGGACGGCACGCTCGTCAACGAAGAGAAAGCGCTGACCAAACGCGCGCAGGCCGCCGTGCAGAGCCTGCACCGCGCCGGCATCCGCTTCGCCATCACCAGCGGCCGGCCGCCCAAGGGCATGGCCATGCTGCTGGATGCGCTCCAGCTCGAGACCCCGATCGCGGGCTTCAACGGCGGGCTTTTCGTCAAGCCGGACCTCTCGATTCTCGAGCAGAAGACGGTGCCGACCGACATCGCCGCCGCCGCGATCAAGCTGATTCGCGGCCACGGCCTCGATGTCTGGGTCTATCGCGGCAACGACTGGCTGACCACCAGGGCGGACGCGCCGCACGTCGCGCGCGAAGCCTGGACGGTCAAGTTCGATCCCACGGTCGTGAAGGACGTCGCGGAGAAGCTCGACCGGGTCGCCAAGATCGTCGGCGTCGGCGACGACCTGGACAAGGTTCGGCAGTGCGAAGCCGACGCCAAGGCGACCTTTGGCCAGCGCGCCACGGCCAACCGTTCGCAGCCCTACTATCTCGACATCACCAGCAAGGATGCCAACAAGGGCGCCGTGCTGGAATACCTGTCGCGGCATCTTGGGGTGCCGTCCGCGGAGATCGCCACCATCGGCGATCAGCAGACCGACGTACCCATGTTCGAGCGTTCGGGACTGAGCATCGCCATGGGCAACGCCCCCGACGAGGTCAAGGCGCAGGCCACCGCCACCACGGATTCCTACAAGGACGAGGGTTTCGCCAAGGCGATGGAATGCTTCATTCTGGGGGCGAAATGACAGGACGTGTCGAAACACTTCCGGATCCGGCAGCGCTGGCGCGCCATGTGGCCGAATGGATGACGTCGCTGGCGCTTGCCGCGAAGAGCCCTTTCCGGGTGTCGCTTTCGGGCGGCTCGACGCCGAAGGCGCTGTTCGCGCTGCTCGCCTCCGGTGACTTCATCGGGCAGTTCCCCTGGTCCCGGGTCGTCTGGTACTGGGGCGATGAGCGTTTCGTTCCGCATGACCATCCCGAGAGCAACTACGGCATGACCCGCAAGGCGATGCTCGACAAGGCGCCGGTGCCGCCGGGAAACGTCCATCCCATCCCCGCCGATGGCAGCCCCGACGAGGCCGCCGCGCGCTACGAGCGGACGCTGCAGGCGGCCTATGGCGCCGCGGTCCTGGACCCGGCGCGGCCGCTGTTCGACATCACGCTGCTCGGGCTCGGCGCCGATGGCCATACCGCGTCGTTGCTGCCCGGCGAGCCGGTGCTGCAGGAGCGCAAGCGCTGGGTCGCCGCGGTGTCGCACGGCCGGCCCGAGGTTCGCATCACCATGACCTATCCAGCGATCGAGAGCAGCCGATGGGTCGCCTTCCTGGTGGCGGGCAAGGAGAAGGCCGCGACCCTGAAGACGATTCGTGCGGGCGGCAGCGACGTGCCCGCGGCGCGTGTCAGGCCGGTCGGCGATCTCCTCTGGTTCGTCGATCGCGCGGCGGCGGGTGAAGGCTAGGACGATGGCCAACGAGCCGATCGTTGCCGATGCCGCTCGCGACGCGCTGAAACGCGCCGCGGCGGAGGCTGCGGTCGAGCTGGTCCAGGAGGGCATGATCGTCGGGCTCGGCACCGGCTCGACGGCGGCCTTCGCGGTCGAGGCCCTGGCCCGACGGCATCGGCAGGGCTTGCGCTTCGTCGGCATTCCGACGTCGGAACGGGCGGCAGCGCAGGCGAGGGCGGCCGGCATCCCGCTCAGCTCCTTCGCCGAGCATCGGCAGATCGACCTCACGATCGATGGCGCGGACGAGGTCGAACGCGGGACCTTGAACCTGATCAAGGGACTTGGCGGCGCCTTGCTGCGCGAGAAGATCGTCGCCAGCGCGAGCCGGCAACTCGCCATCATCGTCGACGACGCCAAGCTGGTCGATCGGCTGGGGACGCACGCCCCGGTGCCGGTCGAGGTGGTTGCCTTCGGCATGGAAGTCACCCGGGCGGCCCTCGAGGTATTCGCCTCGGAAGTCCGGCCACGCCTGTCGCCGACAGGCGAGCTGCTTGTCACCGATGGCGGCAACCGCATCCTCGACTGCCGCTTCGCCGGCCCCATCGCCGACCCGGTACGGCTCGAGGACCGCATCCGCCGCATCGTCGGCGTGGTCGAGAGCGGCCTTTTCATCGGCCGCGCCGATCCGGTGTTCGTGGCCGACAAGCAGGGAGTCCATCGTCTCGACAGCGCACGTCCGGCGGCACTGAGCGGCTAGAAGCGGGGAGCCCGATGCCTGCGCCGATCACCCCTGAGGAGCAGCGCCTGGCCGAAGCCAACGACCGCCGCCAGCGCTGGCGCAAGTGGGGGCCGTATGTGAGCGAGCGCCAGTGGGGCACGGTGCGCGAGGATTACAGCGCCGACGGCGACGCCTGGAACTACGTCCCGCACGACCATGCGCGCAGCCGCGCCTATCACTGGGGCGAGGATGGGATCGGCGGCTTCTGCGACAACAGACAGCGCCTGTGTCTCGCCGTCGCGCTGTGGAACGGCAAGGATCCGATCCTGAAGGAGCGGATGTTCGGCCTCAGCAACCGCGAGGGAAATCACGGCGAGGACGTCAAGGAACTCTACTATTATCTCGATGCGGTGCCGACCTACAGCTACGCCCGCATGTTGTACAAGTACCCGCAGGCGGCGTTTCCCTACGAGCTGCTGGTGCAGGAAAACGCGCGGCGAGACCGGCGTTGGCCCGAGTTCGAGATCATCGACACCGGCCTTTTCAACGACGACCGCTACTTCGACGTCGACATCGGGTACGCCAAGGCCGGCGCCGAAGACATCCTGCTCCGGCTCACAGTCACCAATCGCGGGCCCGAGGCAGCGGCGATCCATGTGCTGCCCCAGGTGTGGTTTCGCAACAGCTGGAGCTGGGAAGCCGGCAGCACCAAGCCGTTCCTCGAACGCGCCGGCGACTGTGTCGTCGCCACGCACGGCAAGCTCGGGATCTATGCCGTCCAGTTCGAGCGGCCGGACGACATCAAGTTCTGCGAGAACGAGAGCAATGTCGAACGGCTCTTCGCCAGCCCGCCGACCGGACGCCTCTACAAGGACGGGCTGGACGACTACGTGGTGCACGGCCGGGAGAAGGCGGTCGATGCCCGGAAGGGGACGAAGGCGGCCGGCCTCTATCGGCGGACCATCGCTGCAGGCGCCAGCACGACGATCCGGGTCCGGCTGAGTCTGGGGCCCGCCAAGGCGTCTCCCTTCGCCGACTTCGATCGGGTCTTCGAGCAGCGCAAGTCGGAAGCGGATGCTTTCTATGCCGGGCTGCAGGGTACTGTACAGGACGAGGATCTACGCCGTATCCAGCGTCAGGCCTATGCGGGCGTCCTGTGGTCCAAGCAGTTCTTCCATTACGACGTCGCGCGGTGGCTGGAAGGGGATCCGGCGCAGCCCAAGCCGCCGCGCAGCCGGCTTGCCGGGCGCAACAGCGGCTGGTCGCACGTCAACATCAACGACATCGTGTCGATGCCGGACAAGTGGGAGTTCCCGTGGTTCGCCGCCTGGGACTGGGCCTTCCACCTGGTGACTCTGGGCCAGCTCGATCTCGGGGATGCCAAGCGCCAGCTGATCCTGCTGTGCCAGCCCTGGTACATGCATCCCAACGGGCAGTTGCCGGCCTACGAGTGGAACTTCAGCGACGTCAATCCGCCGGTGCAGGCCTGGGCAGCCTTACGGCTCTACGAGGCGGAGCAGCGGCGGACCGGCACGGGCGACCGGAAGTTCCTCGAAAGGGTCTTCACCAAGCTGCTGCTCAACTTCACCTGGTGGGTGAATCGCAAGGATCCGCGCGGCCTCAACGTCTTCGAGGGCGGCTTCCTGGGCATGGACAATATCGGCGTCTTCGACCGATCGGCGCCGCTGCCAGTGAACGGCATGCTGGTGCAGTCGGACGGGACGTCGTGGATGGCGATGTACTGCCTGAACATGCTGCGGATCGCCGTCGAGCTCGCCCAGGAGGACGACGCCTACCAGGACATCGCGATCAAGTTCTTCCAGCATTTCCTGATGATCGGCGGCGCGATGACCAACCTCGGGGGCAAGGGCCTCAGCCTGTGGGACGACACCGACAATTTCTTCTACGACTGGCTGGTCATGGGCGACGGCAAGGCGACGCCGCTGCGCGTGCGCTCGCTGGTCGGTCTCATCCCGACCTTCGCGGTCGAGGTGATCGACGCCGCGCTGCTGCAGACCATGCCGATGTTCACCAAGTGGCGGGACCGCTATCTGCTCTATCGCCCGGACCTGGCGGCCCTGGTGTCGCGCTGGAACACGCCGGGCGCCGACGATACGCGCCTGCTCGCCATGCTCCGCGCCTTCCGCGGCACCAAGGTGCTGGAGCGCATCCTCGACCGGAACGAGTTCCTCTCGGACTACGGCGTGCGGTCCCTATCGCGCTACCATCTCGACCGGCCGTATGTCTTCGAAAGCGGCAGCTTCCGCAGCGAGGTCAAGTATGTGCCCGCCGAGTCCGACAATGACCTGTTCGGCGGTAACTCCAATTGGCGCGGGCCGATCTGGATGCCGCTCAACTATCTCCTCATCGAGAGCATGAACCGGTTCTACCGATTCTACGGCGATCAGTTCCGCGTCGAATGCCCGGTCGGGTCGGGCGACAAGCGAACGCTGAAGGAGATCGCCGACGAGCTGCGCAGCCGGGTGATCGGCATCTTCCGGCGCGACAAGAACGGACGGCGCCCCGTCTTCGGCGGCTGCGAGAAGTTTCAGACCGATCCGCATTTCAAGGACTACATCCTCTTCCACGAATACTTCGACGGCGATACCGGCCGGGGCCTGGGCGCCTCGCACCAGACCGGCTGGAGCGCCCTGGTCGCCAACATGATCGCCGAGCTGCATGACTAGATCGGCGCCGCGCTATCCGTCGCTGCTGGAGATCAACACGAGGGTGTGGCTGCGCCGACTGTCGCGGGAGGCGGGACGGCCGGTCACGCTCGCCACCGTCGACGATGCCCACCTGGACGATATCGCGCGCCGTGGCTTCGACTGGGTCTGGCTGCTGAGCGTGTGGCGGACGGGCGCCGCCAGCCGGGCCGTCTCGCGCAGCAATCCGGCCTGGCAGGCCGAGTTCCGGTCGGCGCTGCCGGACCTGACGGAAGACGACATCTGCGGATCGGGCTTCGCGATCGCCGCCTACGAGGTCGATGATGCCCTGGGCGGCACGGCGGCGCTTGCCGCGTTCCGATCGCGGCTGGCGGCGCGCGGGACGCGGCTCATGCTCGATTTCGTGCCCAATCATACCGCGCTCGATCATCCCTGGGTCCGGGCGCATCCCGATTTCTATGTCCAGGGCAGCCCTGGCAACGAATACCGGGTCGACACGGACGGGGGACCGCGCATCCTGGCCCACGGGCGCGATCCCAATTTCCCGGGCTGGCCGGACACGCTGCAACTCGACTATGCCAATGCGGGTCTACAGGCGGCGCAGACGAAGGAACTGGCGACGATCGCCGGGCAATGCGACGGCCTGCGATGCGACATGGCGATGCTCCTCCTGCCCGAGGTCTTCCAGCGCACCTGGGGTCTGACACCAGCGCCGTTCTGGCCGACGGCGATCGCCACGGTGCGGGAAGGGCATCCCCGCTTCACGTTCCTGGCCGAGGCCTATTGGGGCCTCGAATGGGACATGCAGCAGCAGGGCTTCGACTATTGCAACGACAAGCGGCTGTACGACCGTCTTTGCCAGGGCGATGCTGGCGCCGTTCGCGCCCACCTCGGCGCGGGGCTCGACTATCAGGATCGGCTGGCCCGCTTCCTCGAGAACCATGATGAGCCGCGCGCAGCGGCGACCTTCCCTTGGCCCAAACATCAAGCGGCAGGGATCGTCACGTGCTTCGCGCCGGGCCTGCGCTTCTTCCATCAGGGCCAGCGGGAAGGCGTGCGGGTCAAGCTGCCGGTGCATTTATGCCGCGCGCCGGTCGAAGCACCCGATGCGGAGGTTGCCACCTTCTACGACAGGCTACTGGCCGCGCTGATGTCTGACGGCTTTCGCAACGGCGACTGGACGCCGATCCCGCCGCAACCGGCCTGGGCCGGCAATCCGACGTGGCAGGACTTCATATCGTATGCCTGGCAGGTGCCGGAGGGCGGCCGCTACGTCGTCGTCGTGAATTATTCGGATCATCAGGGGCAATGCCGCCTGCGGCTACCCTTTGCCGGATTGGCCGGCCGTCACTTCCGCCTCGTCGACATGATGGGCAGCGAAGTCTACGAGCGGGAGGGCAACGCGTTAAAGGACCCGGGCCTTTATGTCGATCTCGGCCCGTGGCGCAGCAACGTTTTCAAGCTGGAAGCCCTGTCCGGGGCCTTGGCGCTCCCTACGGGATTCGAACCCGTGTTTTAGCCTTGAGAGGGCCACGTCCTAGGCCTCTAGACGAAGGGAGCAGAGACCGAAGCGGGTAGATAGTCGAAGGGGCCGTCCGGCGCAACCCCGCTAGCCGGGCTTTCGGCCGGCTATGCGCGACAGAACGCCCGGCACGAACGGATGCACGATGACGTCGGCAAAGCCTGCTCCCTGCAGGTAGCCTTTGACCTCGCCCTCGGTGTGGGCGAGGCCGGTGCTGCCCTGTATCGCCTCGTTCAGGCCCCACAGCGCCGCCGACAGGGGGCCGCGCCGGTCGTCGTGCAGGGTCTCGCCGATCAGGTGCATCTCGCCGCCCGGCACCAGGGCAGCGAAGGCCTTGCCGACGACCAGGCGGATCAGCGCCGGCTCGTATTGCGGCAGGTTGCTCGCCATCACCGCCACGTCGACGCCTTGCGGGAACGCGGTCTTGGTGAAGTCGCCAGGCAAGGTGCTCACCCGATCGGCCGCGTCGTTGGCGGCGATGTACTCCGCGGCCACCACCGCGACCGGCGGCAGGTCGAGCACGACCGCCTTCAGGCCGGGGAAGGTCCTGGTCGCCACGATCGAGTAGGCGCCCGAGCCGCCGCCGAGATCGAGCAGCAGCTTGCGGCCGGAGAGGTCGACGCTGCGGCTGAACAGCCGCGCCGCGCCCATGCCGATCGAGTAGGTGGCGGCGTGGTAGCGCCGGGCATCGTCGACCGTGAACTCGGTGTACTGGCCGAGATGGTTCTCCTGCTGGCGGCGCAGGTGATCGCCGAGCTTGCCGAAGGCCTCCCAGCGCGGCTTGGTGAACAGGATCCACGGCCCGGCATAACGCTCGCCGTCCTTGACCAGGAAGCGCTGCACGTCGGGCGCGTTGGCGAAGCGCTCGCCGTCGCGCTCCAGCAGGGTCATCGCGGTCAGCGCCGTCAGCAGGCGCTCGGCATTGCGCGCGCTGATGCCGGCCGCCCGCGCCACGCCCGCGATGGTGTCGTGGCCGTGAGCGATCGCGGTGAAGATCTCGAGCTCGACCGCCGCCATCAGCGCGGCGCTCTCCCAATAGGCCTGGGCGATCTTCTGCAGCCGTGTCGTGTCGAGTCTCGGTTGTTGCGCCATGCGGTCCCTCCAGTTGCGGCAGCATAGCGCGCCGCCTTAAGCTTGCAGTCGGAGGATTTGCCCATGGACATGCATATCGCCGCCGACCAGCCGCTGACCGGAATCGACGTCTATGCGCTGCCGCCGGAGCAGGGCGAATCGGTGCTGCGCCGCCAGCTCGCCGCCGCCTACCGCTTGGTCGACCATTTCGGCTGGACCGAGCTGATCTACGGCCATCTCACGGCGAAGGTGCCGGGCGACAAGCCGCACTTCCTGATCAATCCCTATGGGCTGAACTACGACGAGGTCACCGCCTCGAACCTGGTGAAGATCGATCTCGACGGCAACATCATGGGCGACTCGGCCCATCCGGTGAACTACGCCGGCTTCGTCATCCACTCCGCGGTGCACATGGCGCACGCCTCGCGCCATCGCGTGGTGATGCACACCCACACCCGCGCCGGCATGGCGGTCTGCGCCATCCAGGAAGGGCTGCTGCCGGTGTCGATGGTCTCGACCGCGTTCACCGGCAAGCTCGCCTACCACGACTACGAGGGCCCGAGCCTCGACCTAGACGAGCGCGGCCGGCTGCTTGAGAACCTCGGCGAGGCGCAGGCGATGATGCTGCGCAACCACGGCCTGCTCGCTACCGGTCGCTCGGTGCCGGAGGCGTTCCTGCGACTCTACCGCCTGGAGCGCGCCTGCCAGGTTCAGCTCGATGCCGCGGCGGCCGGCACGCTCAACGTCATGGGCGACAACCTCGCCGCCAAGTCGGGTGCCGACATGGACCGTTTCTCCGAGATGGAATCAAGCGTCGGCATCGGCGATCTCGAGTTCGCCGCCTTGATCCGCAAGCTCGACAAGACCGACACGGGCTGGCGCCACTAATTCAGCCTTGGCGGTTCAGGCGCCGACCATTCGCGAGCGTAGCTCGATGAGGCGCCTCAGGATGTCTTCGACCACGCCCAAATCCCAGTCGAAGAAGATGTCGACCGGTTTGGGTATCCCGGGAAGCGACAGCGGCGGCAGGGTGACCTCCACCATCCGCCGGTCGGCCGAGAGTTGAAACATCTCGGCGGGCGACTCCTCGAGCGGCATGTCTTCGTCTGCCATGGTCACCGATGGTGCAAAACAGGGAATGGGCCGACGTCGGCGAAGCGACGTTGCCGGCATCTAAACGGATCGGGGCTTAGGAGACACTTAGCGGAAACCGATTTCCCAGGGCTTGCAGCCTTCATGCAGCCGGCAGCGTGAACACCATGCGCAGGCCCTTCGGAGCCGTGGGGCGCGCGTCACGCAATGCCAGCGATCCTCCGAGCCGTTGCACGACTTCCTTCACGATCGACAAGCCGAGGCCGCTGCCGCTCTCGCTGCCGCCATTCAGCCGGATGAACGGCTCGAGGATCCGCTCGCGCTCCGCTTCGGGGATGCCTGGTCCCTGGTCCGCCACTTCTATCTGCACGCCCGCACGGGTCGAGAACGCCGTCACGTGCACGCGGGTGCCGGCCGGCGAATAGCGGATCGCGTTGTCGAGCGCGTTGCGCAGGATCAGCACGAGATCGATCTCGCGCGCCGCGACCGCCATCGGCATGAGGTTCTGGACGTCGAATTCGATCCCCTTGCGTTCGGCGAACGGCAGCAGCTTGCCGATCACGGAGCGCAGGGCATCGGCGACGAGAACCGACTCCCTGTCGGCCTCGGAGGGCGCGCGCGCATAGGCGAGCGCCAGCAGCTGTTCGAGGAGGGAGCTGGTGCGCGCGAGGCCCTGTCGCAGGGGCACGAGGCGTTCCGCCATTTCCTGCGGCGTCCGCGCGACTTCGAGGTTCTGCGCCTGCAGCGCCAGGACGGCCAACGGCGAGCGCAGCTCGTGGGCCGCGTCGGAAATGAAGCGACGCTGCGCCTCGAGGGTATTCCTGACGCGGCCGATCATGCCGTTCACGGCGGTCGCGATCGGCCGCACCTCGCGCGGAAGCCCTGACGCCGACACGAGGCTGAGATCGGTCGGCTCTCGCCGATCCAGATTCTGCGACAAGGCGGTCACCGGCTTCAGCGCGCGCTGGGTGAGGCCGTAGATGAGGCCGCACAGCACGGGAGCGAGGACGAGCAGCGGAATGGCGGTCGACATGACCGTGTCGCGGGCGATTTGCGCGACGAACTGCGTCCGCTGGGCGACAGCGAAGCGGGGGCGGGAAATCTTGGGCGTCCGCACGAAGACGCGCCAGGGCTCGCCGTTCACGCTGATCGTGTGAAGGCCGTCGGGCAGGTCTGCAGGCAGGCGGAGAAGCCATCCGTCGCCGGCGCCCAGCGGCTCGGCCACGATATTGGGCGGGCGGTACTCGGTCTGCGGCTGGGTGGGCAGCGGCACACCGTGCAAGCCGAAGGTGTGCGATACGATCTGCAGCTGCTGGTCCTGGATCTCGGAGGCGTCGCGATTTGCCGCGATGAAGGACACCGTTCCGGCAACGGCCGCCAGGAGCAGGATCACGGCCGACGCGGCCAGGGACAGGCGGATCTGCAGCGAATCGGTCAGCCGCGTCTTGGCACTATCCATCCCATCCCCCGGACGTTCTTGATGATCCGCGCCCCGAGCTTGCGGCGGACGGCGTGGATCAGGAATTCGACGGCGTTGCTTTCGACCTCTTCGTTCCAGCCGTAGATGCGCTCCTCGAGCATCTTGCGCGACAGGATGACCCCCGGCTCGATCATCAGGGCGTGCAGCAGCGAGAACTCGCGCGGCGACAGGACGATCGCCTTGCCGCCAACGCTTGCTTCGTGCGCGGCGGGGTCGAGCGACAGATCGCCGTTGGTCAGGATCGGATCGGCCGTGCCGGCCTTGCGGCGCACGACGGCGCGCATGCGCGCTTGCAGCTCGTCCATGTCGAACGGCTTCAGGATGTAGTCGTCGGCTCCCTGGTCGAGGCCGGCGATGCGCTGCTCGACCGCGTGACTGGCGGTGATGATCAGGACCGGAACCTGGTCGCCGCGCGCCCGCAGCCTGCGCAGGAGGTCGAGGCCCGACTCGCCGCTGACGCTGAGGTCGAGCAGCAGGGCGCCGTAGCTGTGCAACTCCGCCGCCGCCAGGCCATCCTCGATTGTCCGCACCCAGTCGACGGCGTGCGACGCGTCGCGCAAGGCCTGGCTCAACGCCGTACCGAGCATTCCATCGTCTTCGATCAGGAGCACGCGCATCTTTGACCTGCTGCCGAACGGCAGCGACTGCATGACTGGCCACGCCGACCCGTTGCAGAACCTATTCGGATCGGACCCGCGCGCAAGCAGATGTCGCCAATGCAACTGCGGCTAATGTTGCCAACACTGCCGCAGCAGGTGTGAATTTTTGGAGCGAGGCGATGCTGGAGACACGGCCTTGGGGGTGCCCATCCGCCCAGCAATACGCCCCGGTCCTTAGCGTAGACTTAGCGCGGCCATCGCCGAGCCGAGGCTACATTGGATACGCTTTCGCGCGCTCCTTCGGCCCCCTCGCTAAGCACCTCCTAATTCGACGGGCGTAGTGGAGGGTCGCTGCGTCAATTGCGGGCGTGGCCGCCGAGAAAACCAGACATCGGCGATTTCTCTGAAAGCCATTTGATTTGGAGATACCCATGCTGTCGATTTTCCGTCGTCTGATGAAAGCCAAAGAGGGTGCCACCGCGATCGAATACACCCTGATCGCGTCGCTGATCGCCGTCGCCGCTATCACCGCGATGGGCAGCGTCGGCACCAAGGTCAACGCGGTGCTGAGCAACGTTGCGAGCACGATGAAGTAGCGTCGGTAGGTAGCGGACGGCACCTGAGCGGAAGTCCTTCTGGGAGGAACTCTGCAACCGACCTTCCCGCGAGGGACGAGGGCGCCGATCTTCCACGGTTGGCGCCCTCGACATCGCCCGGTTGACGCCAGCGGCCTCGGCCCGGCCCGCTCCCGCCACCCCCCGTCCGCGCTTCTGTGGATAAGTCGCCTTAGAGGGACAAAGGCAGCTCGAGGTGCCGGGCATACATCATGTCGCGGTGCTCGATCAGGATCGGATCGAGCGCGGCATCGATCGCCGGCTCAGGCATCGAGAAGGCGTCCCGCAAAGCCTCGTCCATCGGGCAGTGCTCCGGCGGCAGCGGCCGGAACAGCGCCATGCAGGTCGCGCTGTAGACGTCGACGGCCGTGGGGGCCGCGCCGAGATAGTAGGGGCTACCCGACCGGCGCTGCGCTTCGAGCCGCATCGCCAGCATGCGCAACAAGGCCGCGACTCGCGCCGCGGCAGCAGCGCCGGTGGCCGGGCTGTAGCCGTACTTGCGCGCGAGATACTGGCCGGCGCGCGGGCCGAAGCCGCCGGCCCGGATGAGCTGCAGACGGCGCGTCCAGCCGAGGCCTTCCTGGCCGCAGATCTCGTGCGCCAGGCCGAACATCGTCGCGCGCTCCGCGGCATCGGCCGGCACGAGGGCGGGCTCGGGCGCCAGCCGCTCGGCGAGCAGCAGGATCTCCGCCCAGCCGGCGCGCGGCGGCTCCTTGTCATAAATCGCGATCGGGCCGCTGCGCTGGCCGGCCCATTGGCGCTGCGCATCGTCGTCGTAGGCCAGCCGCACGCCGATCCAGTCGAGGTCCTTGATATGGAAAATGCCTTTGGCGGCCTCGCCCCACGGGCTCGGCACGTTGCCGACCACGACCATGCGCAGGCCGGGCCGGGCGATCGCCTCGTCGGTGCTGAGGTATGTCACGGGCATCTGGTTACTCCCCCTTCTTGTAAAGCCGCTTGCCCATCACCCAGGTCTCGTCGACGGAGCGGTCGTCCGACACCATCATGAGGCCGAACAGCAGGTCGGCCGCCTGCTCGACGGTGCGCGGCCGGTCACCGACCAGCGACTGGCGCCAGGCGAGGGCCGACGGACCGGCCGTCCAGTCCAGCGCGACGAAGTCGGCCTCCTTGCCGGGCTCGAAGTTGCCGACCCATTCGTCGAGGTAGAGCGCCTCGGCGCCGCCCAGGGTGATCGACCAGAAGCCGCGATAGGGCGAGATCTTGTTGCGCTCGGCCTCGGCCGCGTCGGTCACCGCCGCGTTGTTGCACATGCCGATCTTGTAGCCTTCGTCGAGCGCGCCGAGCAGGGAGAAGCGGTTGCCCGCGCCGACGTCGCTGCCCCAGGCGAGCCGCACGCGCGAGCGCGGGTCGGTGGCACGGCCGATCCGGAACAGGCCGCTGCCCAGGAAGAGGTTGGAGCAGGGACAGAACACGATCGCCGCGCCGCTGCGCGAGAAGCGGCCGAACTCGTCCTCCGTCAGCCAGATGCCGTGGCCGCCGGTGAAGCGCGGCCCGACCAGCCCGTACTTCTCGTAGACGCCGAGATAGTCCGCACAATCGGTGAACTCGACCTGTACCGCGGCGATCTCGTCGCGCGTCTCGGAGATGTGCGTGTTGACCCAGCAGTCCGGGTGCTCGCTCTTTAGCCTCTGGCAGGCTTCCAGCAGCGCCCGGGAGGAGCCGAGCGCATAGCGCGGCGTGACGGCGTAGAGGCTGCGGCCTTGACGGTGGTAGCGCCCGATCAGTCGCTTGCTCTCGCGGTAGAACTCTTCCGGCGTGTTGGCATAGTCCGCCGGCACGTAGCGGTCGATGCCGGTCAGCCCGGAGATCAGCCGCATGTTGCGCCGTGCCGCCTCGTCGAACAGGCACTCGGCCGATTCGGCTGCGCTCGTGGTGAAGGCCTGGCAGGTCGTGGTGCCGGCGGCGAGTAGGTTGTCGAAGAACCGACGCGCCGCGTCTGCGGCATAGGCGCGATCCTTGTATTTCAGCTCCTCGGGGAACACCCAGACCTGCAGCCACGACAGCAGTTGCTCGCCGAACGCGCCGACCACGCGGGTTTGCGGGAAGTGGATATGGCCGTCGATGAAGCCCGGCAGGATCAGCCGGTCGGCGATCGGCGTGACCTCGAGCGCGCGATGGCGGGGCGCGATATTGTCGTAGGCGCCGAAATCGACGATCCGGCCGTCCTCGATTACCATCAGCCCGTCGGCATGGAAGCGCGCGGCCTCCTGCTCGCGGCCGACATGCTTCCAGGGATCGTCGACGAAATCGAAGAACGCGCCGCGAATACCAAGGGTCGTCATGCCGTCGAGGCTATCATTGGCCTTGGCGGGTCTGCCACTTTGGCGTCAAATCGGGCATGTCCGGCGGGCGGCGGGAAATCAGTCTGCAGCTCAGCATCACGATGCTCTTCGTGCTGCTGATCCTGCCGTCGCTCGGGCTGGTGATCGCGTTCAGCTACCGGGAGAACGCCCGCAATCTGCACAACCTGTCCAACCGCTTCATCGACCGGGCGCGCGACGAGGCGATCATCATGACCACGAACTTCCTCGAGCCGGTCGGCGCCACCTTGCGGCTGGTCGCCGGGATGGCCGGTGCGCAGCCCGCCTTCTTCCGTAGCGAGGAGAGCCGCAACGTCCTCTACCAGGCGCTGGTCTCGGCCAACCAGATCGACGCGCTCTATGTCAGCTTCGAGGACGGCTACCACCGCGTCGTGACGCGCATCGACGCCGATCGCCGGCGCAGCGATCCGCGCATTCCGCCGCGCGCCAACTGGCATTCGAGCTGGGTCGATCCGTTCGACGTCGTGCCGCGCCAGCGCCACCGCACCTTCTTCGAGACCTGGCCGCAGCCGATCGGCGGCTACGATGCGGAGTCCGACCTCGACGTCCGAACGCTCACCCAGTATCGCATGGCCCAGGCGAACAACGGGCTCGGCGTCGCCGATCCGACGATCAATCCCGACACCGGCTATCCCATCATCTCGCTCGGCTACCCAATCCACATCGGCGGCAAGTTCGTCGGTGTCGCCTCGGCCAACATCACCCTCACCGCGATGTCACGGTTCCTGGACACCCACAAGGCCAGCCGCAACAGCATCACCGTGATCGCCCGCCAGATGGGCGACGTCATCGCCCATCCGATCGAGGCCGAAGGGGTGCGCCACGACGGCGGCGTCATCCGGGTGACGAACCTGACCCAGCTCGACGAGCCTCAGGTCGTCGAGGCGGTGCAGCGGCGCGGCCAGCGGCTGGGCCGCGACCGCTTCATCTTCGAAAGCCGGGGCAACGAGTACATCGCGGCGTTCTCGGGCTTTCCGTCCGACTTCGGCAAGGACTGGGAGGTGCTGGTCGTGACGCCGACCGACGACTTCGTCAGCGGCCTGAAGCAGACCAACCGTGAGCTGCTGTGGATGATGGTGGCGCTGGCGCTCGTCGAGGGCGTGCTGATCTACGTCCTGGCCAGGCGCATGTCGCGGCCGATCAAGGTCGTGTCGGAGGCGATCCAGGGCATCCGCCGCCTGTCGTTCCCCGAGCGCCTGCCGACAGGCTCGCGCATCCACGAGATCGCCCAGCTCCAGCGTGCCACCGCCTTGCTCGACAACGCGCTGCGCTCGTTTGCGGTGTTCGTGCCGGTCGGTCTGGTCCGCCGCCTGATCGATTCGGGCAAGCCCCTGCAGCCCGAGGTCGAGCAGCGCTTCATGACGGTGCTGTTCAGCGACGTCGAGGGCTTCACCACCCTGGCCGAGCAGCTTCCGCCCGCCGAGCTCACCGAGCAGACCTCGTGCTACTTCGAGAACGTCACCGCGGCGGTGGCCGAGGAGCAGGGCACGATCGACAAGTTCATCGGCGATTCGGTGATGGCCTTCTGGGGCGCCCCGGCCGCGCTCGACGACCATGCCTTCCATGCCTGCCGGGCGGCGCTCAGGGCGCGCCATCGCATGGCGCGGCTGGGCGTGGAATGGGCGGCGGCCGGCCGCAAGCCGATGCGGGTGCGGATCGGCATCCATTGCGGCGACGTCGTGGTCGGCAATGTCGGCTCGTCGCAGCGGCTGAGCTACACGGTGATGGGCGACGGCGTGAACATCGCCTCGCGCGTCGAGGGCCTGAACAAGCAGTTCGGCACCACGATCTGCATCAGCGACGCCGTCCTCGCCCAGGTCGGCGATCGGGTCGTCTCGCGGCCGATCGAGCTGTCGTCGGTGCGCGGTCGCAGCGGCCGGTTCCTGGTGCACGAGCTGCTGGGCATCGCCGGCAGCAACGATGCGGAGCTCGCCGCCGGCGCCGACGATGCCCGGCTGTGCCGGCTCACGGCCGCCGCCTGGTCGGCGATGGCGGACGGCGATTCGGTCGAGGCGCTGCGACGCTACGAGGCGGTGCAGGCGGAATTCCCGAACGACCCGGTCGCGCGCCATATGCTGGCCCACGTCGCCAAGGCGGCGCACCAGCCGGTGGCCGGCGGCTAGCGGAGCTTGTAGAGCGCGCGCAGCGAGGAGCCGCCGCGGCCAACGATGTCGTCGATCCGCCAGCCCCGGGGTGTCCGGATCAGGAATACGGCGAGCTGCCTGGGCTGGCCCGAGTTGGTGAGGGTGACCACCGCCGCAGCGTGGCTGCCGATGCTGCCAGTGGAGACGGCATAGCCGATCGAGGCGATGCTCCAGGCCTGCGCGTCGATGAACGGATCGCCGTCGAGCGTCGGCACCTCCTTGCGCTTCTTCGCCTCCTGGAGGTCGCGCTGGATCGCCTGGGCGAGCTCGGTCGCGAAAAAGCGCTCGGTTTCCCAGTATGGCTGCCCCTTGAAGCCAGCCTGCTTGTAAGGCTCGTAGATCGATTTCAGGAAATCGAGGGCGGTGCTGCTCTGCGCCCTGGCTGCAATCGGCACGGCGAGCAGCGCCAGAGCAAGGGTGCGCCGCCGGAGACGTTTGCCCATGTCCCAGTCTAGGCGGGGGCCAAGCGGGATGTCACTCGACGTTCGTCCGTTTTCGTCGCTTGCTTCGGCGGGTCTCCCGCGGGTCTCCCCGCGGTGCTAACGTTCGATGCCGTTTCGGGCGTCCCAGCTTCTTGGTGAGAGGGTCGTCCGTGTTTTCACCTTTCAGCGTGAGGAGAGTGCATGGAGTGAACTGACGACACAGGGAGCATCACATGAAGACCAACAGGCGTACCTTCTTGGCCGGCATATCGGCCGCTACTGCGCTTTCGACGAATCGCGTGGCGTTTGGCGAAAAGAAGTACGACATGGGAGCGACCGATACCGAGATCAGGATCGGTCACACCAACCCCTACAGCGGGCCCGCTTCGTCCTACAGCACGATCGGGAAGCTGCATCAGGCCTACTGGAAGTCGGTCAACGAAGCGGGCGGCATCAACGGCCGCAAGATCAACTTCATCAGCTACGACGACGGCTACCAGCCGCCAAAGACGGTCGAGATGGTGCGCAAGCTGGTCGAGGAGGACCGGGTGCTGTGCACCTTCAATACGCTGGGCACGCCGTGCAATACGGCGATCCACAAATACATGAACCAAAAGAAGGTGCCGCAGCTCTACGTCGCCACGGGCGCGTCGAAGTGGGGCGATCCCAAGAACTTCCCTTGGACCATGGGCTTCCAGCCCGACTACCACACCGAGGGCATCATCTACGCCAAGCACATGCTGGGCAACGTCAAGGACGCCAAGATCGGCGTGCTGTACCAGAACGACGACTACGGCAAGGATTACTTCAACGGCCTGAAGGATGGGCTCGGCAAGGAGGCGGGCCGCATGGTCAAGGTCGTCACCTACGAGGTGACCGATCCGACCGTGGACTCGCAGATCATCCAGCTCAAGGATTCGGGTGCGAACGTCTTCTACAACGTGTCGATCCCGAAGTTCGCCGCCCAGGCCATGCGCAAGGCGGCCGATCTGCAGTGGACCCCCGCGCAGTACATGAACAACGTGGCGGCCAGCGTCGCCACGACCATGAAGCCGGCCGGCTTCGAGAACGTGCAGGGCGTCCTCACCGCCGCCTGGCTGAAGGATCCCACCGACCACCAGTGGGACAACGAGGCGGACATGAAGGAATGGCGCGCCTTCATGGGCAAGAACATGCCCGATGCCAACCTTTCCGATGCCAGCTACGTCTATGCCTACTGCGTCGCGACCCTGATGCACATAACCCTGAAGGAGTGCGGGGACGTGCTGACGCGCGAGAACCTGATGAAGCAGGCGGCGAACCACCGCCAGCTTCGCCTGCCGGGCCTGTTGCCGGGCATCGCCGTCACGACCAGCCCGACCGATTACTATCCGGTCCAGGCGGTGCAGCTATCGCGCTTCAAGGGCGAGACCTGGGAGCTGTTCGGCGACGTGATGCACAACGAAAGCACCTGATCTCCGGTCTCTGACCGGAAGGAAAAGCCGCCGGCAAGCTCGCCGGCGGCTGGTGTGCACCGGAGCGCCCGCAGTCTTCAAATCGCCGTGACACGACTGGCGCCAGGTCGGCGAGCGCACCACGTGCGACGGTGCAGGACGGGCGCCATGCGTTCCTTGGATCTGCTGCTACTTCTGGGTTGTTCGGCCTGCTCGAGCGTCGAGAGTGCGCGGCAGCCAGCACAGGAGTGCCGCAAATATCAGATGCCCATCACCGTCGGCGGCGTGCAGGAGCAAGCCGATGTCCTGGCTTGCCGTCAACCGGACGGCAGCTGGCGCATCACGCAAACGACGCCGGGGTTGCCCACTCAAGTCTATACGGTCCCGCTCTAAATTGCCGATCTCTACACTTCATAATGAAGCCGGCTCATACGGGGAAAGTTCACAGCAGGAGGTCCAGGTGCGTTTCCCTTTTTGAGGGTCGCGGCAGCCCTTGCGACGATTGCAGCAAGCGTGACGCCGCCGTCCACGGCCAACGCTTCGGCGCCGGAGGTCGTTTCGCAACCCGTGCCGGCGCAAGCCTCGCCCAACTGTCGCAACTTCACCATGCCGGTGCTTGTCGATGGACAGCAACGGCAAGCGGTCGGACAGCTGTGTCGACAGCCGGACGGCTCCTGGCGGGTCACCCAGAACACGCCCGGTTTACCGCTCCAGGTCTACACGCTGCCGGCACAGGTGATCTCCGTCACGCCGAATTCCTACCAATACTATTGGACAGATTCCCGGGGTTTCGGGCCGCCCTTCTTCGCCGGAGGATGCTGCATCTTCGGCAATGGGTTCCGCCATTTCCATCGCGGGTTCTTTCATGGAGGCTTCCATCACGGATTCCATGGAGGCTTCCATGGCGGCGGCCATGGCCATGGCCATCGCCATCGCTGACCTTTAACGGAGCCTGTGGAGCGGGCCTATGCGCGCGGCGCGATCTCGGGTGGCTGATGCGCCGTCACTGCCGGCGCTGGCCCGTCGAAGCGCTCGATCTCGACCAGGCAGGTCTGCGCGATGCAGCCCTGGCTGAGCTTGGACGCGCCGATGTCGAGGGTGAGCGCATTGGGGTTGCCGTGCTTCTCCAGCGGCGTGTTTGAGCCCGAGTCCTCCGGGTCGAACCACGCGCCGGTCGACAGCCGCACCACGCCGCGGCGGATGCGGTCGTTCGTCCGCGCCGCGGCGAGGCAGGCACCGCGGTCGTTGAACACGCGCACCAGGTCGCCGTCCTTGAGGCCGCGCGCGGCGGCGTCGGCGGGGTGCATCGTGATCGGCTGGCGGCCCTTCACCTTGGTTGCCTTGGCATGCGGGCTGTGGTCGAGCTGGCTGTGCAGCTTGTCGGTCGGCTGGTCCGACAGCATGTGCAGAGGATAGCGCTCGGCCGTCTTCGAGCCCAGCCATTCGATCGGCTCCAGCCACACCGGATGGCCGGGGCAGTCGTCGTAGCCGAACGAGGCGATCTTCTCGGAGAAGATCTCGATCTTGCCCGACGGCGTCTTGAGCGGGTTGGCCGCAGGATCGGCGCGGAAGCGGGCCAGCATCACCGGATCGCGGTCCTCGCCCTTGGCCTCGACGATGCCGGCTTCCCAGAATTCCTCGAAGGCGGGGAAGGTGACGCCGGCGCGGACCGACCTCTCGCGCGCCTCCGCGTACATGTGCTGGAGCCACTGCATCGTGTCGCGACCTTCGCCGTAGATCTCGCCGGCACCGAGGCGGCGGGTGATCTCGGAGAAAATCCAGTAGTCGTCGCGCGCCTCGCCGATCGGATCGCGCGCCTTTTTCATGGCAATCAGGAACGGCTCGCGGCGGGCGTAGCCGATGTCGTCGCGCTCGAGACCGGTCGTGGCGGGCAGCACGATGTCGGCCATCTTCGCGGCCGGCGTCCAGAACTGCTCGTTGAAGACGATGGTCTCGGGCTTGCGCCAGGCGCCGCGCAGGCGGTTGAGGTCCTGGTGATGGTGGAAAGGATTGCCGCCCGCCCAATAGATCAGGTGGATGTCGGGATAGGTGATCTCCTGCCCGTTGTACGGGATCTTGGCCCCGGGATTGAGCAGCATGTCGGTGAAGCGGGCGACCGGGATGAAGTCCGGCACCGCGTTGGTGCCCTGCGACAGTGTTGGGCCGGAGAAGCGCGGGGCATCGCTGCCCATGATGTTGGTCGGCCCGTAGCTGGCGCCGAAGCCGCCGCCGGGCAGGCCGATCTGGCCCAGCATGCAGGCGAGCGTCACCAGCGCCCAGAACGGCTGCTCGCCGTGATGGCTGCGCTGCAGCGACCAGTTGATGTTCACCGTCGCGCGCGTCGCCGCCATCTCGCGGGCGAGGGCGGCGATGCGCGGCGCCGGGATGCCGGTGATCTTCTCCGCCCATTCCGGCGTCTTGTCGGCGAGATAGGGCGCGAACTTGTTGAAGCCGACGGTGCAGCGGTCGAGGAACTCGCGATTGTGCAGGTTCTCGGTCAGCAGCACGTGGCATAGCGCCAGGATCATCGCGGCGTCGGTGTTGGGCCGGATCGCCAGCCATTCGATGTCGCCGCCGGTGTCGAGGTCCTCGGCGGTCGGCGTGACGTTGACGAAGCGCACGCCCTTGGCGCGCATGCCGTAGAGCCCGTCCTTCAGCCGGTGAACCATCGCGCCGCCGGCATTGATCTGCGCGTTCTTGTGCGGCGCGCCGCCGAAGGTGACGAACAGCTTGCAGTGCTCGGCCAGCACGTCCCACGTCGTGTGCATGGACATCAGATCTTCCATGCCGGCGACGACGTGCGGCATCAGCACACGCGCCGCGCCCAGGCTGTAGGAATCCATGTGGCGGACATAGCCGCCGATCGCATTCAGGAAGCGGTGGACCTGGCTCTGCGCGTGATGGAAGCGGCCGGCGCTCGACCAGCCGTAGGAGCCGCCGAAGATCGCCCGGTTGGTGTGCTTGTCCTTCACCCGCTTGAGCTCGGCCGCGACCCGGTCGAGCGCCTCGTCCCACGGCAGCTCGACGAACGGCTCCTGTCCTCTTTTGTCGCTGTTCGCTCCGGGGCCGTGCTCCAGCCAGCCCTTGCGGAAGGCGGGGCGGCGGACGCGCAGCCGCGCCACCTCGTCGGACAGCATGTGCAGGCCGATCGGCGAGGGATCGGGGTCCTTCGAGAAGGGATGCAGCTTCGCCGCCTGCCCCTTGTCGTCGTATTCGACCTCGTAGACGCCCCAATGGGCGGCGGTAAGCGTACGCTGATGGGTCATTCGACCCTTGTACTTAAATCACCGGCGGCAGTCACCGTGTCGGACGGCCTAGCGGTCCATAGCGCTTATACTGGTCGGGGAATACGACCATGAACAGCTCGCGGAACAGTTGCTCGATGCGCGGATCGGTCGGGCCGGTCGCGGCCGTCCACGCCGTCGTGTACGACAGCGCTTGGTCGTTCCGACAGTAGATCGCGTAGACATAGAAGATGCCCGGTTTGCCCTGACGGAAGCGCAAATCCCCCTCGGCGCAGACTGGGTAGGCGTTGAGATCGTTGGCAGGGTCGAACACCAGCACCAGCCGGTAGTAGGGGTGAGGCGGTGGGGAAGGCTTGGCATAGGTGAAGGTAAGGGCGGGCCTGGGCTTTGCCGCCTGCATCGCCGGCAACAGCGAGCGCGCCACAGTCTCCGGGTCCACGCCAGGAAAAGCGTTGCCCGCCAGCACCACCTGGAACTGCTTGCCGTCGGTCGCGGCGAAGAAGTCGCGGTAGTCGTACTGCGGCGAGTAGTAGTTGCCGCCGATCGTGGCGGCCATTGCTATGGCGGGTAGCGCGACCGATCCGGACAGGACCGCGGCAATCTTTGGGAAGAGGCGCATTAGAGCCTCCTGGGTTGGTCGAAGATTAGAGCTAAGATCCCAGAAAGCACACATCACATCGGCGCGAGATATCAGCGAGCGAGGGATTCCTTGGCAATAGCAAGGAACTTGTCGACCTCGGCGGGATCGGTGTCGAAGGCGGTGACCAGCCGGAACGCCCGCTCGCCCGGCCGGTCGGACGGCCATGGATGATACTGCGCGCGCCCTGCCTGCAGCGCGTCGTGGATCTTGGCCGGCAGCACCACGAAGATCTCGTTGGCCTCGACCGGATAGAGCAGGGAGGTGCCGGGCATCGGCGTCAGTCCCGCCACCAGCCGGCGTGCCATCTGGTTGGCGTGGCGGGCGTTGTCGAGCCACAGCCCGTCGGTGAAGTAGGCGTCGAGCTGCGAGGACAGCAGGCGCATCTTGGACAGGAGGTGGCCGCCGCGCTTGCGGCGGTACTCGAACTCCTTGGCGGGCGCCGGGTCGAAGAAGATCACGACCTCGGCTCCCATGGCGCCGTTCTTGGTGGCGCCGAGGCTGAGCACGTCGATGCCGGCCTTCCAGGTCAGCTCGGCGGGCGAGCAGCCCACGAATGACAGGGCATTCGCGAAACGGGCGCCGTCCATGTGCATCTTCAGCCCGTGGCGACGGGCGGAGGTCGAGAGGGCGGCGATCTCCTCCGGCGCATAGACGGTGCCGTTCTCGGTCGCCTGCGTGACGCTGACCGCCGAGGGCTGCGAGAAATGCACGACGCCGTACACCGGCTGGGCGAGCGCCTCGGCGAGCGCCTTGGGATCGATCTTGCCGGCCGCGCCGTCGACGCGGACGAGGCGCGCGCCCGTGTAGAACTCGGCGGCGTTGGTTTCCTCGGCCGCGATATGCGCGGTGGGATGGCAGAAGATCGAGCCCCATGGCGGCGAGCAGCAGGCGAGCGCCAGGACATTGGCCGCGGTGCCGACGGCCACCGGATAGGCCACGAGATCGGGCTTCTCGAAGATGTCGCGCAGGCGGCGCTCGACCTTCTGGGTCCATTCGTCGGCGCCGTAGGAATGGACGGGGCCGGTGCGGAAGGCCCGGGACACGGCCTCGATGATCGCCGGATGGGCGCCGGCCTCGTTGTCGCTGCGGAAGTTCATGAGACCGATCCTAACGCGCGGCGCCGGGCGGGAAGTCGACCGTGCCGAGCAGGGCGCCGTTGCGCGGATCGACGATGTACAGGGTGGACCGGCCGTCGGCCGCCTTGACGTGGACGGCGACGCGGTCGCCGGCCGGGCTGACCGACACGACCTGGGCGCCCGAGGGCAGGGCGATGTTCCGGGCGAAGGCGGCGGGTGTGGATGGCGCCGGGCTGGTGGAGGCGTTAGACATGCGGCGCGCTATTTCGGCCGCCACCACAATGAAGCCCACCACGATCAGTAGGCCCATCACGACCACCAGCACCTTCAGCCAGAGCGGGGCATAGGCCGGGGAAGAGGACGGGGGCGCCACAGCAACTCCAATGAACGAAGCGCAGCGCCACATCGTGACCATCGACAGCGGAGGCGAGCGGCTCGACCGCGCGCTGGCGGCTGCCGTGCCGAGCCTTACGCGCAGCCGCGTGAAGGCGCTGATCGAAAGTCGCCGCGTCTCGCTGGCCGACGGGGGCACAGTAGTAGAAGAGCCCTCCCGCAAGGTCAAAACCGGCGAGCGCTTCATTATCGACATCCCGCCGCCCGAGCCGGCCGAGCCCGAGCCGCAGGCGATCGCCCTTGATATCTTGCACGAAGATGACGATCTCCTCGTCCTCAACAAACCGGCGGGCCTGGTCGTCCATCCCGCCCCCGGAAACCCCGACAACACGCTGGTCAACGCCCTGCTCGCCCACTGCGGCGACAGCCTGTCGGGCATCGGTGGGGTGCGCCGGCCGGGCATCGTCCACCGGCTCGACAAGGACACTTCGGGGGTCATGGTGGTCGCCAAGAACGACGTCACCCATCACGCCCTGTCCAAGCTGTTTGCTGCCCACGACCTGACCCGGATATACCAGGCGCTGGTCTGGGGGGCGCCCAAGGAGAAGCGGGGGACGATCGACGCCGCGATCGCCCGCCATCCGGTCGATCGCAAGCGCATGGCCGTCCGGACGACCAGCGGCAAGCGGGCGGTCACCGACTACTGGCTGGAAAAGCGCTTCGGGCCGCCCCTGCAGCCGGTGGCGAGCCTGATGGGGGCCAAGCTCCATACCGGGCGGACCCATCAGGTCAGGGTCCATCTCGCCCATATCGGCTGCCCGGTGGTCGGTGACCCCGTCTACGGCCGGCGTCGGAACAGCACCGGCCCGGGGTCGTTGACATCATTCGGGAGGCAGGCACTTCACGCCGCCATCCTGGAGTTCCGCCACCCAAGGACGGGACGGGAGATGACCTTCGCCTCAGAATTGCCGCAAGACATGGCAAGGCTGGTGGCTGAACTGAACGGTGTTAAGTAATCCCCTAATACCCGAGGGGATTAGTCGGATTTACTTGACCCGCTGATCGTCCGACCTCTAGAGTCGGGCATTAGCAGTCGACGGGTGAGAGTGCTAAACGCCCGTTTACCGTGAGAAAGGGGGAGTCCCCATGAGTGCAGCGTCCGCAAACCTTCCCGCCCTGCCGTCGGCCCTGTCGCCGGAGGGCAATCTCAGCCGGTATCTCTCGGAGATCCGCAAGTTTCCGCTCCTGGAGCCACAGCAGGAATTCATGCTCGCCAAGGCTTGGCGCGAGCACGGCGACACCAAGGCCGCCCATCAGCTCGTGACCTCGCACCTGCGCCTGGTCGCCAAGATCGCCATGGGCTATCGCGGCTACGGCCTGCCGGTGGCCGAGCTCATCTCCGAAGGCAACGTCGGCATGATGCAGGCCGTCAAGCGGTTCGACCCGGACCGCGGCTTCCGGCTGGCCACCTATGCCATGTGGTGGATCCGCGCCTCGATCCAGGAATACATCCTGCACAGCTGGTCGCTGGTGAAGATGGGCACCACGGCGGCGCAGAAGAAGCTGTTCTTCAACCTGCGCAAGCTCAAGGGCCAGATGCAGGCGATCGAGGAGGGCGATCTCAGCCCCGAGCAGGTCAGCAAGATCGCCACCCGCCTCGGCGTCCCCGAGGAGGAGGTGGTGAACATGAACCGCCGCCTCGCCGCGCCGGACAGCTCGCTGAACGCCGCCGTGAAGGCCGAAGGCGACATGGAATGGCAGGACTGGCTGGTCGACGACACGCCCAACCAGGAGGCCCGTCTCGGCGACAGCCAGGAGCTCGGCCAGCGCAAGCACATGCTGGCGCAGGCGCTGAAGGGCCTGTCCGACCGCGAGCGCCACATCATCGTCGAGCGCCGCCTGGTCGACGAGCCCAAGACGCTCGAGGACCTGTCGGCCAAGTACGGCATCAGCCGCGAGCGCGTGCGCCAGATCGAGGTGCGCGCCTTCGACAAGCTGCAGAAGGCGATGAAGAACATGGTCGTCGACGCAGCCGCCGAATCGGCCAAGAAAGCCGAGGCGCACGCCGCCCGGACCTGAGTTGGCGCAGTTGACGGGGCCCCTCGCGCAAGCGAGGGGCCTTCTCATTTGTAGCCGATGCGGCGAAAGAATCGATCGATCTCGGCGGCAGCCGGGTCCGGCGTCTCGTAGTGGACGAAGTGGCCGGCGTCCTCGGCGATGCTCGCCTCCACATCCTCGAAGTAGTCGGGCACGAACTCGATCCAGTCGCTGCGCAGCACTGGATCGTGGCGACCCCAGAAGACGCGGGCGGGCTGCCTGATCCTGGGTGGCTTCGGCGCCGTGCCGGCCATCACGGCGAGCCGGCCGGCATTCTGCGAGACGTACCAGTTGAAGCCGCCTTGCAGGTTGCCCGGCCGCAGGAAGTTGTCGACCCAACGCTCGAGCACGCCGTCGAAGGCGTCCTTGGCGTACGACCAGTGCGTCAGGAAATGCCGGAAGTAGGCACGGCAGGCATCGCGGTTGGCGCCCACGAGTTCGGAAGCGAACGGCATCTGGTGGAAGGTCTGGTACCAGATCTCGTTGATCTGCCGCGGGTCGCGCCAGCGCGCACCGACGCCGTGTGTGCCGCAATTGAAGAAGAACAGGCCGGCGGCCCGGTCCGGATGGTTGATCGCCAGCCGCTGCATCACGTAGGCGCCGACGTCGTGGCCGACGAAGCCCGCCGTCGCGATGCCCAGTGCCGTCATCAGCGCGGCGATGTCGTCGGCCAGCACGTCGGGACCGGCCTGGTCGGTGCGGCCCTTGTCCGGGTTGCCGCTTTCACCGAAGCCGCGGAAGTCGGGCGCGATCAGGCGATAGCGGTCGGCGAGGCGCTCGAACATCGGCTCCCACGTCGCCCAGAACTCCGGCCAGCCATGCAGGAGCAGGAGCGTCGGCCCGCTGCCGGCCTCGGCAACGTGGGCGCGGAAGCCGCGGGTCTCGACGACGCTGTGCTTGATGGCGGTCATGGGCGCAGGCTAGCAAAGGTCCTGCGCCCATTCCGCAGTGGTCTGTCAGGCGTACGCCTTCGCGGCCTCGCTGTGCGCCCACTTGGCGGATTCCTCGGGCGCCATGCCCTGGATCGCCTTGGCGTACATGTCGACGACGATGTACTTGGTCACCACTTCGGCGGCCTTGCGGCTCGGCGGGCCGGCATAGCCGACCAGCCGGCCTCTGGCGGGCAAGTCGTGGAACGGCTTCAGGACGGGATCGGCGTCCCAAACCTTATGCGTCTCCCACATCTTGGTGGCGCCGCAGCTGTAGCCCTGCTGCGAGGTGAACCACGGGTCGAACGCCTCCTTGGTGTGCGCCCAGCGCAGGAAGTCCTTGGCCGCCTTCTGGTTCTTGGAATAGCCCATCAGCATGTCGGTGAAGGTGCCGGGCACGTTGAACGGTCCGGCGGCCGGACCCTTGGGGATGTCGGCATGCTGGATGTCCTCCCACATCGGCGTGCCCTTCTCGGTCTTGTAGGTGTCGGGCTTCTTCTTGGCCTCGATGTAGATCGAGGCGCCGTTGTTGGTGGTGCAGATGGTCTGGCTGAGGAAGGCGCGATTGTTGTTGGTGTCGTCCCAGGCGAGCCCGCCTTCGTCCATCGTCTCCTTCCACATCGCGACGGCGTACTTGATCGACTCGACCGTTTCCTTGCTGTTCAGGACCACGGTCTTGCCGTCGGCCTCGACCTCCTTGCCGCCGAACGACCAGAGGAAGGGATACCACCAGCCCGGCGCATCGCCGAAGGTGTGGCCCGCGGTCTGGCCGATCGGCCGCCCCTTGGCCTTGAGCTTCTTGCCGGCGTCTCGCAGCTTGTCGAGCGTGTCGGGGAAGCTGTCGTAGCCCACCTCCTTGAACCACGAGATGCGATAGGCCATCAGGCCGCCGCCGCAGGTCCACGGTACGCCGATCCATTTGTTGCCGACGGTGGCGACCTGCTTGGCGACGTCGTAGTAGCCGCCCTGCGCCTTGCCGATCTCCTCGGCTATGTCGCCGGCGTCGGCCACGCTCTCGGCATAGAGCTGCGGCCAGTTGCTGAACGCCATGATGATGTCGGCGCCGCTGCCCGACTGGATCGCCGAGGTGATGCGCGATTGCAGGTCGTTGGCGTTGACGGTCTCGACCTTGAGATTGATGCCGAGCGCCTTCTTGCACTCCTGCGTGAATGAGCCCTTGAGGAGCTGGTCGGATGCCGGCACGAAGTCGGTCCAACGCAGCCAGTGGACGGAACGCTCCTGCGCGAGGGCCGGCCCACGTCCGGTCGCGAGGATGGCGGCGAGGCCGCCGGTGGACGCCAAAAGCTTACGCCGCGCGATGCGAGTCATGTTCGCCTCCCGGGGGACTTTGTGTTTTGTAGAAAAAGAAGAACGCGTCGTGATGCGCTGGGAACTACGCCCGGCAACTGCTCAACGCTTGCTGACGGCTACGCCCGTTAACCCTTGACGGAGCCGGCGGTCAGGCCGGCGACGTAGTGCTCGACGAAGAAGGAATAGATGATGGCGACCGGGATCGAGCCGAGCAAGGCCGCGGCCATCAGCTGGCCCCAGTAGAAGACGTCGCCGCGCACCAGCTCGGCGACGGCGCCGACCGGCACGGTGCGCACCTCGGTCTTGGTCAGGAAGATCAGCGCGTAGAGGAACTCGTTCTGCGCCAGGGTGAAGGCGAAGATGCCGGCCGAGATGAAGCCCGGGCCACATAGGGGCAGGACGATCTTGATCAGCGTCTGCAGGCGGCTTGCGCCGTCGATCCGGGCGGCGTCCTCGAGATCGCTCGGCACGGTGCGGAAGTAGCCGAGCAGCAGCCAGGCGCAGAACGGCACCAGCAGGGTCGGATAGGTCAGGATCACTGACGTGAGCGTGTCGCCCAGCCCGAGCTTGTTGATGAGGTCGGCGAGCGGCACGAACAGCAGTGGCTGCGGCACCAGGTAGGTGGCGGCGATCGCGAACGAGACCAGCGCGGCGCCGGCGAAGCGGATGCGGGCCAGCGGATAGGCCAGCATGGCGCCGAAGATCAGCGAGATCGCCGTCGACATCACCGCGACGATGAAGGTGTTCCAGGTCCATTCCAGGAAGTTGGTCTCGGTGATCAGGTCGATATAGTGCTTGAGCGTCGGGTTATGCACGACCAGCGGCATGACCTTGCGGCTGTAGAGCTCCTGGTTGGTCTTCAGCGAGGTGATCGCCATCCAGTAGAACGGGAACAGCGCGAAGATCAGCGACACGCCGAGCGGCAGCCACAGCTTGAGGAAGCGGACATGGAAGCCGCGGCGCTCGACGGTCATGTCTGGCCCCTCATGATTTGCCCCTCATGATTTGGAGGGCCTGAGATAGATCGCCATGGCGAGGATCAAGAGTGCCAACGGCGGCACCATGGTCAGCGCGATCGCCGCACCCTGGCCGAACTGGCCGCCGCCCATCGCGATATCGAAGGCGTAGGTGGCGAAGACGTGGGTGGCATTCGCGGGCCCGCCCTTGGTCAGCACGTAGATCAGCTGGAAGTCGGCGAAGGTGAAGATCACCGAGAACATCGTGACGATGAAGATCACCGGCTTCATCAGCGGCAGGGTGACGTAGCGGAACTTGCCCCAGGTGCCGGCGCCGTCGATGGTCGCGGCCTCGTAGAGCTCGGGCGAGATGGTCTGCAGGCCGGCCAGCAGAGTGATGGCGTAGAACGGCAGGCCGCGCCAGACATTGACCACGATCAGCGACGCCATCGCGAGATGCGGGTTGCCGAGCCAGCTCGGGCCCGGCTTCTCGACCAGGCCGGTCGCGACCAGCGTCCAGTTCACCACGCTGAAGGCGGGATCGAGGATCCACTGCCAGGCGATGGTCGACAGCACGGTCGGCACGATGAACGGCAGCAGTAGCAGCGCGCGCGTCAGGTTCTTGAAGCGGAAGTCCTGGTTCATCACCAGGGCGAGGCCGAGGCCGCCGACCATCTTCAGCACGGTCGCGACCGCGGTGTAGACGAAGGTGTTGAGCACCACCTGCCAGAACACCGGGTCGTTCCAGGCGTTGATGTAGTTGTCGAGGCCGACGAAGGTGCCGGTGGCCGCCACCGGCCGGTTCAGCAGGCTGAGCCAGATGCCGTAGAAGAACGGATAGCCGACCAGCGCCACCAGGAAGAGGACCGGCGGCAACACCATCAGCCAGGCGAACACGCCGCCGCGCTCCAGCCAGCGTCCGAGCGAGAACGCTGGCCGCCGATGCGCTGCGACCGACGCGAGCGACTCAGCCGTCATCCGGCTAGGCCGTCTTGTAGATCTGGACCAGCTGGGCCTTGGCCTCGGCGATCACGTCCTTGGTCGACTTGCCCGCGCACGCCTTGGCGAACATGTCGACCACGACGTACTTGGCGATGGTCTCCGACTGCGCCCGGCTGAGCGGCGCCGGCCAGCCCGGCAGGTGCGCGTCCTTCAGCGTGTCGCGGTAGGGCTTGTTCTTCGGCTCGACGTTCCACATCGGCGCGTCGTCGTACTTGTGCAGGAACGGCTGGTAGTAGGTGACCGCGATGTCGAGCCATGGGCCGCACTGCTCGGGCTTCATCACCCAGCGCAGGAAGTCCTTGGCCGCCTTGTGGTCCGGCGTATGGGTGAAGATCGCGTGGCACAGCGGGTTCAGCATGGCGAAGCTGCCCTTGGGCCCCTTCGGGTTCGGCGACTGGTCGATCACCTTCGCCATCTCCGGGAAGTCCTTCTTGGCCGCCCACAGGATCGATTCGGCGTTGTTGGTGCAGGAGATCTGCTCCGACAGGAACGCCTTGTTGTTGTTGACGTCGGTCCAGCCGAGGCAGTCCTCGAGCATGGTCTCCTTGTAGAGGCGGCGGCAGTAGTCGACCGCGCGCGCCGTCTCGTCGGAATCGATCACGATGGTCTTGCCGTCGGCCTCGACCTCGCGGGCGCCGTACGACCACAGCAGCGGATAGAGCCAGCCGTGGTTGTCGCCGAAGCCGTGGCCGAGCTCGAAGCCGAACGGATGGCCCTGCTTCTTGAGCTTGATGCCGGCCTCGAGCAGCTCGTCCCAGGTCTCGGGGAACTTCTCGTAACCCGCCTGCTTGAACCAGTCGGTGCGCCAGTTCATCAGCTGGCCGATATTGCCGAACGGGATCGCCTTCCACTTGCCGCCGACCACCACGGCCTCCTGGGCGGAGGGGTACCAGCCGCCGGATTCCTTGCCGATCTCGTCGGCGATGTCGCTGACATCGACGAACTTCTCGTTGAACAGGAAGGCCCAGTTGAAGCCGATCTGGGTCATGTCGGGGCCGGTGCCGTTCTCGGCCGCGGTGGTGACGCGGGTCAGCAGGCTGCCGACGCTCACGATCTCGTAGTTGATCTTGGTGCCGGTCGCCTTCTCGTAGGCGGCCGCCATCTTGGTCTTGAAGTGGGCGTCGTAGGGCGGGATGAACGAGCTTTCGTGCATCATCGTCAGGGGCTTGGGAGCCGCTCTTACGATGGATGGTCCGGCCAGGGTGCTGGCCGCGCCCAACGCGGTAAGCTTAAGCAGATCTCTACGCGACGCACGGGATACGCTAACCATAGCTGCCTCCCTATCGGCGTATAATTGGCCGGAGCATAGCCCCTGCACATCTGGCGCGGCAAGCGCACAGCGGCTAACGTGTCGTCCTCCAAACGGAAAATTCGGTAGTCGACTGGTTGCGTGCACAAGCGTTCCTTCACGGGAGGCGATGTCATGCTGCGATCCAATAAACTGTCGCGTCGAGGAGTCGTCGCCGGTGCGGCGGCGCTCGGCCTGAGCGCACCGTTCGTGCGCGGTGCGTACGCTGCCGGCAAGTTGACGGTCGGCTTCTGGGATCATTGGGTGCCCAATGCCAATGACGCCACGGCGGCGCTGATCAAGGAATGGAGCGAGAAGGAGAAGGTCGATGTCCAGGTCGACTTCATCACCACGCAGGCCAACAAGCTGTTGCTGACCGGCGCGGCGGAAGCCCAAGCCAAGACCGGCCACGACATCCTGGCCTTCACCTCGTTCCTGCCGGCGCGCTATGCCGAGCAGCTGGTGCCCGTCAACGACCTGATGGACGAGCTGATCAAGACCAACGGCAAGGTCAACGGCACGGTCGAGTATCTCGGCAAGATCGGCGGCAAGTGGCTCGCCGTTCCGGCGACGGTGGGCAGCCAGATCAAGGGCCCGTGCTCGCGCATCGACTACATGAAGCAGTTCGCCGGGATCGACGTCCAGGCGATGTATCCCGCGGGCGAGGCGCCCAAGGCCGACAACTGGACGCTCGACACCTTCCTCAAGGCCGCCGAGGCCTGCCACAAGGGCGGCAAGCCGTTCGGCATCGGCGTCGGCAACACCGGCGACAGCACCGACACGATCGGCGCCATCTTCCATTCGTTCGGCGCGATGCTGGTCAACGAGAAGGGCGACATCGTCGCCAAGAGCGACGCCGTCCGCCAGGCGCTCGACTTCTACAAGAGGATGATGAAGTTCCTGCCGCCCGACGTCGCGGCCTGGGACGACGCCTCGAACAACAAGTTCCTGATCTCGGGCCAGGCCTCGCTGATCATGAACCCGCCGTCGGCCTGGGCGGTCGCCAAGCGCGATGCGCCGAAAGTCGCCGAGCAGTGCTGGACGCACGGCTTCCCGGCCGGGCCGAAGGGGCGCTTCGCGCCGTTCGTACCGTTCTTCTGGGGCATCTGGAACTTCAGCAAGAACATCCCGGCGGCCAAGAGCCTGGTCATGCACCTGTCGACGCCGGTGGCGATCGAGAAGATGGTGGTCGCCTCGGGCGGCTACGACCTGCCGTCGTTCGAGAAGCTGACGACCCTGAAAGTGTGGGCCGAGGCGGAGCCGCCCAAGGGCACGCTCTACCACTACCCCAATCCGCACAATCACCAGATCCTGTCGGTCGCCGCGGCTCCGGCGCCGCACAAGATCGCCGAGCAGATCAACACGGCGAGCCTGCAGTGCCAGATGGCGGTGCGGCACGCCGGCGGCGAGGCGATCGAGAAGACGCTCACCTGGGCGACCGGGGAGCTCGAAGGCTTCATGCGCAATTAACAAGTCGCCGTCATCGGCGACGGCTGGCCGCACGCAGCACCGAGCGCTGCGTGCGGCCGAGCCGATGGCCTTCTGCGGTGGTAGCGCACTAGCGCTAACTGCGCCAACTCGCTCGGAGCGCTGGGAGGGGGTAGCGGAAACCTCGGAAACTGCGCTAACCCCCTCAGAGCGACCGCACGGAATGGGGTGCGCAGCAGCGCTAGTTGCGTGAATTGCGCCGGGCTGTCTGCGGGTGTCGTGTCCGAACATGCCGCAACATAGGGCCGACCCGCCTCGCCGACCCATTATGGGCAATGGCCGCGCGAAAACGCGGCCATTTACAGGCGTGGAATCCTCTTCCATTGCCCGTAATGACGTCGCCGCTGCGCGCAATTCGGCGTCACACGAGCCCAGCATCGCGTATTGCCGGACAATCGCGGCCTGGTCGGCGGCAGGATTTTCTTTTCAGGTCGAAGAAAAAGGCGCGGCGCCGATCAGAGATATATGATCACAGCCGACAGGGCGAGGCCGATCAGGCAGCCGATGCCGAGCGTCGCCGCCAGCGTGTCGAAGTATTTGAACCAGGTCATTCGAGGGTCCGTCAGATCTCGCCGGCGATGTGTGACCTGCGGCCGGCCGATCAAGGGACCGCCGCCGATGTCCCAATTTTGTTATCCTCGTCCGCCAACCAGCGGGAGAAACGCCATGGCCGACCCCATCCTTTACGAGGCCCTGCCGTCGGGCATCGCCCGCATCGTGCTGAACCGGGCGGAGACGCGGAACGCCCAGGACACCGCGCTCCTCTATGCGCTCAACGATGCCTTCGACCGCGCCGCGCAGGACGATGCCGTGAAAGTGATCGTGCTCAGCGCCAACGGCCCGCACTTCTCCTCGGGCCACGACCTGCGCGAGGTCGACGGCCACGGCAACATGCGCAAGCACGACACCGTCGGCACCTGGTCCGGTTTCGGCAAGCCCGGCGCCGAGGCGCAGTATGCCCGCGAGCAGGAGATCTATGTCGGCTTCTGCGAGCGCTGGCGCAACATCCCCAAGCCGACCCTGGCGCTGGTGCAGGGCAAGGTGATCGCCGGCGGCCTGATGCTGATCTGGCCCTGTGACCTGATCGTGGCGGCCGACGATGCCGAGTTCCTCGACCACACCGTGGCGATGGGCGTCGGCGGCGCGGAGTTCTTCGCCCATCCCTGGGAGCTCGGCGTGCGCAAGGCCAAGGAGTTCCTGTTCACCGCCGACTGGATCAAGGCCGAGGAGGCGCATCGGCTCGGCATGGTCAACCACGTCGTGCCGCGCGCCGAGCTCGAGAGCTTCGGAACAGCCATGGCCGAGCGCATCGCCCAGAAGCCGCTGTTCGCGCTCAAGCTCGTCAAGCAGGCGGTGAACGCGGCGCAGGATGCGCAGGGCCGGCTCAACGCGATGCAGACCTCGTTCGCGCTGCATCACCTGGCGCACGCCCACAACATGATCGCGCATGGCAGGCTGGTCGATCCGACCGGCCTGATGCCGGCGATCAAGAAGCACGAGAAGGCGGCCGACTGAAACGACCGTCCGATGTCAGCGGGTGATAGACCGCGGGTCTGTTGCGCTCGAGCGGTGCTCATGACCCCTCCGTCGGCGTAAGACGCCGACGCCTCCCCATATGAATGGAGAGGAATTTCCGACTCGGACTCAACTCATCACGCTCTAGCCGACCTTCTTCACCATGACCTCGAGCAGGGTGGGGCCATCGGTCTTCGCGAGCGCGCGCTTCATCGCGGCGTTGAAGCCTTCGGCCGAATCGACGCGCTCAGCCGTGACGCCGAAGCCTTCGGCGATCTTGGTCACGTTCATCGGCGGATCGTTGAAGTCCATGCCGATCGGCGCGTCGTTGCCGTGGAACAGCTTCAGCCGGTTCTTGAGGATCTGATAGCCCTCGTTGTTCATGATCAGGAAGATCACCGGCAGCTTCTGGTTGGCGGCGCTCCACAGCGCGGTGATGGAGTACATCGCGCTGCCGTCGCCGATCACCGCGAACACCCGGCGCGTCGGCTCAGCGATCTGCACGCCGACCGCCGCCGCGATGCCCCAGCCGATGCCGCCGCTGACATTGCCGAAGAAGCTCTTGCGGTCGCGGTAGGGGTAGAAGGCGGGCAGCGTCGTGGCGCTGGTCAGGCCTTCCTCGACCAGGATGCCGTCCTTCGGCATCGCCTCGGCGATGCGCGCCATCACCCAGTCCGCCGGCAGCGGCTCGCCGGCCTTGGGCGCCTGCAGCGTGCCCAGCCGCTGCGCCCGCTGCGCGCTCCAGTTCCTCGACTCGAGCGCAGCGCGCATTCTTTGCGCCTTCTGGGCCAGCGCCGTGCCGCCCAGTGCCTTCAGCGCCGGGATCAGCGCCTTCAGCGTCTCCTTGACGTCGGCGCGCAGCGCGATCTCGGCCGGGAAGTTCTTGCCCATCTCCCAGTCGCGTAAGCCGATCATCGCCACCTTGGTGGTCTCGGGCAGCGGCTCGACCTCGCTCCACACCGACATCTGCAGCACGTCGGCGCCGACGCACAGCATCAGGTCGTGCTCCGCCAGGATGCCGCGCACCCGCTTCTGGTCGCGGTTGAGGGCGCCCAGGTAGCAGGGATGCTCGCTCGGGAAGTGCGCGCCGTGGCCGACCGTCTGGTGCCACACCGGCACGCCCAGCGTCTCAGCCAGCTCGGCCGCCTCGGCGAAGGCGTCCGACGTCACGATCTCGTGGCCGGCCAGCATGACGGGGTTCCTGGCCGACAGCAGGCGCCTGGCGAGCTGCTCGATCGCGGCATCGCTCGGCCGCACGGCAGTGTCGACGCGGGTCGTGGCGCCCATGTCGATCGCCGCCTCGTTGTTCAGGATGTCGCCAGGCAGGGAGATGAACACCGGCCCGGTCGGCGCGGTGGTCGCGACCTTGGCGGCACGGCGCAGGATGCGCGGCAGGTCCTCGATGCGGTTGACCTCGACCGCCCATTTCACGACCGGCTGGGCGATCGGCACCAATGGTGCGTAGAGCAGGGGCTCGGTGAGGCCGTGGCCCTGCTCCTGCTGGCCGGCGGTGACGATCATCGCCGTGCCCGACATCAGGGAGGTGTAGATCGAGCCGATGGCGTTGCCGAGGCCAGGCGCGACATGGACGTTGCACGACACCAGTCTGCCCGAGGCGCGGGCGTAGCCGTCGGCCATGGCGATCACCACGGCCTCCTGCAGGCCGAGCACATAGCCCATCTCGGGCGCCGAGGAGAGGGCGTGCATGATCGGCAGCTCGGTGGTGCCGGGATTGCCGAACATCTTCACCACGCCCTCATCGCTCAGCACGCGCAGGAACGCGTCGCGGCCGGCGATGGTGTTGGTGACGCCTCTATTGGAGATGGGCGCGTCGGGCATCGTCGTTTCCTCCCAGAAGATCTCCACGCTAGCATAGCGTATGGCCGATGACGCTCTTCTCGACAGGATCGCACGCCTGTCATGCTGGCGAGGCAGGGTTTCCCTGGCGCCGCTCGAGGGCGGCCTCACCAACCTCTCTTTCGTGGCCGAGGATCGCGGCGAGAAATTCGTCGTGCGCTGCGGCGGCGACATCCCGGTGCATCACGTCTTCCGCGACCGCGAGCGGGCGGCGTCGCGCGCCGCCTTCGAGGCCGGCCTGTCGCCCGAGGTCGTGCATGTCGAGCCGGCCATCACCGTGCTGCGCTTCATCGATGGCCGCACCTTCGACGAGGCGGACATGCGCGAGAACCTCGACCGTCTCGTGCCTCTGCTGAAGACCTGCCATCGCGAGGTCGGCCGCAAGCTGCAGGGGCCGTCCAACATGTTCTGGGTGTTCCACGTGATCCGCGACTACGTGCGCTCGGCGAATGCCGATGCGAAGTACCTCGCGCTGGCCGATGCGCTCGAGCATCGCCAGGTGCCGCTGCCGATCGTGTTCGGCCATCACGACCTGCTGCCCGGCAACTTCATGGACGACGGCAAGCGGCTGTGGCTGATCGACTGGGAGTACGGCGCCTTCGGCACGCCGATGTTCGATCTCGCCAACCTCTCGTCCAACGGCGAGTTCGATGCCGCGCAGGATGAGCGGTTGCTGGCGGCCTACTTCGGCGCGTCCGTCGATCCCGGGCTGAAGGACGCCTTCGCCGCCATGAAGGCTGCCAGCGCCCTGCGCGAGGCGCTGTGGGCGATGGTGTCGGACATCCATCTCAAGACGCCCGGCATCGACTACCAGGCGCATGCTCGCGAATACTTGCGCCGCTTCGAGAAGCTTTTGTCATCCTGAGCGAAGCGAAGGATCTCATGCCGGCGACAAGTGGCGATGAGGTTCTTCGCTGCGCTCAGGACGACAAATAGGCCCGCGTCTTGCATCGCTCTCCCGCGAAGTGGAGGGGTTGCATGAAACGCCGTCTGTTGACCTTATTGGCTGCCTGCGTGCTGGGCGCGTCACCCGCACTGGCTCAGGAAAAGGCGCTGCGCATCGCCATGACGGCGTCGGACATCCCGACGACCTCGGGCATGCCCAACAACGGCTTCGAGGGCATGCGCTTCCTGGGCTTTCCGATCTTCCAGGGCCTGATCGGCTTCGATCTCACGACCACCGGACCGGTCAAGCTGGTGCCGCATCTCGCCGAGAAGTGGGAGCAGGCGCCCGACGACAAGAAAACCTGGATCTTTCACCTGCGCAAAGATGTGAAATTCCACGACGGGACCGACTTCAACGCCGATGCCGTGGTCTGGAACCTCGATCGCTTCTTCAACAAGGATGCGCCGCAGTTCGAGCCGCCGGCTGCCGGCATCAGCCGCGCCCGCCTGCCGCTGCTGGTGAGCTGGAAGAAGATCGACGACCACACCGTGTCGATGACCACCACCGTGGTCGCCTCGTTCTTCCAGTGGATGGTGCCGTACCTGCTGTTCACCTCGCCGGCCTCGTTCGAGAAGGGCGGCAAGGACTGGGGCAAGGCGGCGGCGCTCGGTCCTGCCGGCACCGGCCCCTTCAAGATCTCCGCGATCGTGCCGCGCCAGTCCGTGACCCTGGTGCGGAACGACGCCTACTGGGACGCGGGTCGCAAGGCCAAGGTCGACAAGGTCATCCTGATGCCGATCCCCGAGGCCAACACGCGGCTCGCCGCGCTGCGCTCGGGCCAGGCCGACTGGATCGAGGTGCCGCCGCCTGACGGCATCCCGTCGCTCAAGCAGGCGGGATTCGTGATCTCGACCGGCTCCTATCCGCACGTCTGGCCGTGGCTGCTCAACATGGCGGCCAAGGACAGCCCGGTGAAGGACGTGCGCGTGCGCCAGGCGCTGAACTACTGCATCGACCGCAACGCCATCGTGGCGTTGCTCAACGGCACCGCCGAGCCGTCGGTCGGCTGGCTGAAGCCCGGCGACCCGGCCTTCGGCAATCCCGAGAACCGCTACACCTTCGATCCGGCCAAGGGAAAGAAGCTGCTGGCCGAGGCCGGCTACTCCGACAAGAAGCCTCTCTCGTTCAAGGTCATGATCTCGACCTCGGGCTCGGGCCAGATGCTGCCGCTGCCGATGAACGAGGCGCTGCAGGAGAACCTCAAGCAGGCCTGCAACGTCGACGTGAAGGTGGAGGCGGTGGAATGGCAGGTGCTGCTGACTGCCGGCCGCGCCACGCCGGACAGCCCCTCGCTCAATGGCGCGATGGCGCTCAACGTGTCGTCGCCGTCGAGCGATCCCGGCGCGATGTTCCGCTACTTCGCCAAGGCCAACTTCTCACCCAACGGCTTCAACTTCGAGCAGTGGTCGGACGACCAATTCGAGGAGGCGTTCGGCAAGCTCGCCGAGGCGAGCGACGATGCGACGGCCCTCAAGTACTTCGCGGCCGCCCATCAGCGGATCGTCGACAACCCGCCGTGGCTGTTCATCGTCCACGACCTGAACCCCCGCGCCTTCAGCAAGAAGGTGAAGGGGTTCGTGTCGCCGCAGTCGTGGTTCGTCGACCTGACTTCGGTCAGCGTGGAGTAGCGCGCTCGGGCCGGGCCGGGGCTGCCGGCGTCGCAGGCGCCGGGTTGGCCGGTTGCTGCACCGTGATATCGACGTTCTGGCCGCCGCCCGCCGGCGCGTTGGCGACCTGGGTGTGCAGGCCCGGCGTGCCCATCAGGATGTAGGCGCCGATCAGGACGGCGACCACGAGCATGCCGACGACGAAGTACAGGCCGCCGTTGCTGGTGACGACAGTTGTGCGATTGGGATCATAGTCGGACATCGGACTCTCCCTCACTCCGCTGAGACGCTGCCGCTCGCATCGACCCTCACCGCGATCTCGGTCCGCCCGCGCATGGCGCGTCCGCGCCAGCTGCCGTCGGGGCCCTTCACCAGGCCGCGCACGTTCTTGTAGCCGTCGAACTCGATGGCCTGCCTGGCCTTGCCGTCATCCTTGGGGTCGTTGGGGTCCGGCGGGTTGGTGCTGGAGGTGCCCAAGTCGACCGTCGGCTTGTCGCTCGACGACGAATCGATCGTCCGCTCCACGGTCGCGGTCTGGCGCGCCGGGGTCATCAGAGGTACCGGCGGCCGGCCGGCGACCAGGGTGGTTTCCGGCTTGGGCGCCGCCGGCGGCACGACCTTGGTTGCCGGCGCGGCCAGGGACCTGGACGCGCCCGGCGCCGGAGCAAGCAGGTAGCCCGCGGCCAGCATCCCCAGGGCGGCTCCGAACAGGGCGAAAGTGCGGAAAGGGACGGTCATTTGCTCTCAAAACGCCGCTCGCTGGCCCAATGTTCCCGCTGGGCCTGCTAAGCTATTCTCCTGTGGCGGAGGAGCCACAATGAACGGTGACTACGGTCCGGAAGAGGCCGCCATGCAGGCGTATCTGCGTGCCGGCGAGCGCCGCGCCGCCAGCCTGGGCAACCGCGGGCCGATCCGCTTCACGGCCGCGGGCGAGCTCCACCCCGAGATCGTCGAGGCCTACTGGCGGTGCGGCTTCTATGTGTTCGAGGGCGTGCTGAGGCCTGACGAGCTCGGCGACATCGAGCGCGACCTGCACGACATCCTCGACCGCCTGCCGGTCGAGAAGGACGCCCCGGTCGACGCCAAGGGCCGGCCGGCGCTGGGCGCGGGCTGCTCCGGTCCGAACCTGTACTGGGCGCGGCCGCTCAGCGACCCGTGGGGCGGCACCTCGGCGGCCAACGGCCGCCATCCGGTCAAGATGCACGAACCGTTAGCGGCTGCGAACCTGCCGAAGGAGGTCGTGTTCCTGATCCTGGGCTCGCTGCAGTTCTCCGAAGCGTCGCTCAGGGTCTACGGCCATCCCGGCCTGCTCGGCGTCGCGGCGGCGATCAACGGCCCGGACTTCGCGCCGTTCAACGAGGCGCTGTGGATCAAGGAGCCGGGCAAGGGCGCGTCGGTGGCGTGGCATCAGGATGGCACGACGCACTGGGACAGCCCGGACTGGGACGAGGGCATCCACGGCTTCAACTTCATGGGCCAGCTCTATGGCTGCACCGCCGCCAACGGCGTGTGGGTGGTGCCGGGCTCCCACAAGCGGGGCCGGATCGACATCACGGAGCTGGTCGCCGAGGCTGGCACCGAGCGGCTGCCCGACGCGGTGCCGATTATCTGCGCGCCGGGCGACGTCGCCATGACCAACCGCCAGGCGCTGCACGGCTCGTTCGCCAACACCAGCCCGAACTGGCGGGTGACGGTGAATTTCGGCTTCCATCGCCGCAGGTCGGTGCTGGGCGTGAAGGCCGGCGGCATCCACAACGCGGTGGCGACCTACGATGCCGACCGCATCCGCGAGCGCGCGCGGCTGATCGGCTACGGCATCGATGCCCGCCGCCAGCGCTTCCCGGACGAGACGCCGTTCGTCTATCAGCCGCACGCGCGAGAAGGACTGACCTATCGCTGGGACGCGGCGGCAAAGGCCGGCATCACGGACTACAACCTGCTCGATCTCAGCATCTGAGCCATGAAAGCCCATGCGTTCCTCGCCGGGTTGTTATTGGCAACCGTGCCGGCCGCCGCCCAGACCAATTGCGGCCAGCTACCCAAGATCTGGGAAGGCCCAGCCTACGCCGTATCCGGCGACACCCTGGCCGGCATCGACCTCAAGCCGCCGCTCAAGCTGTGGGGCATCCGGGCGCCGGCTCTCGGCAACGAGCCGGGCGTCGGGGCGATGCGCGCCCGCGCCGCGCTCGAGGACATGCTGACCTCGGCCGAGCACAAGGTCTCCTGCCGCCTGGTCGCCTTCGACCGCGAGTGCCGCGCGCTGGCGCAGTGCACCGTGACGGCCGAATGGCCGGCGGGCTCCAAGGCGCAGCCGCACGACCTGGCGGTGCGGCTGGTCGAGGACGGGTTCGCCTACGGCTTCGGCCTCGAGGCGCCGCCGCCCTGGGACAAGGACGCCAGCGCCAAGATCGCCCACTTCGAATCGATCTCGCGCCAGGCCCGCAAGGGGCTGTGGCCCCACTGGCTGGGCGAGGCGCCTAAGCCTTGAGAATGCCGTCGGCGAGGCTGTTGTCGACCGCCGTCTCGAACGGCACGCCGGGCGAGACGAAGCCGCCCGAGACCAGGCTGTCGCGCAGCCGGTCGTAGCTCTCGCGCGGCAGGATCGGGTCGGCGTTCCAGATGCCGAGCGTCTTGTAGCGGCTGCACGCCGCCTCGAGGATCGTCATCGGCAGATCGGCGAAGTAGCGCGCGATGGCGCGGGCGATGGCGGCGCCCGAGGCGCCGGCCACCCACGTCTCGGTCGCGGCGATCGCCCGAACCATGCGGGTGAGCTCGTCGCGCCGCGCGGTCAGCGTGCCGCGTCGCGCGTAGAAGGTGGTGTAGGAGGTCGGGCCGCGGCGCGCCGCCTCGTACCAGACGTGCGCGGCCTTGTCGGCGAGCAGCAGGCTAGGGAAAGGCTCGAACACCTGGACGACGTCGACCTCGCCCGCCTTCAGCGCCTCGACGTTGCGCGCCATGGTCTGGTCGGTGACGCGGCTGATGCTGGCGGGATCGATGCCGGCGAGCCGCAGGTCATGCTGCAGGCACAACCATGGCGTCGGCACCTCGCTCACCGTCGCGAGCTTCACAGACTTCAGGTCGGCCAAGGTGAAGCCGTCGCGCGGCGGCCGGCGGCCCATCAGCAGGAAGGGATCGCGGCCGACCACCTCGCCGAAGCAGACGATGTCGCAGCCCGGCATCTGGTGATAGGTCTCGTTGACCCGCATCGGGCCGCCCCAGCAGACATCGACCGCACCCTCCATCAGCCGCTTGGCGGCGTCTCCCGGTCGGGGCGCGCTGGCGAACTCGATCTCGACGCCTTCGGCATCGAACGCGCCGCGGGCGAGGGCGGCGTAGAACGGCGCGTAGAAGACCGCGCGCAGGGACTCTTGAAGGGTGATGGCCATGACGGTCGACAGGATGCGCGGGCCGCTGCTAAGCCGGCAAGGACTTTGGGGAGAGGGCCATGCCGCACATCAAAACCTCCGACGGCGTCAGCCTCTACTACGAGGAGACGGGCAGCGGCGCGCCGCTGATCTTCCTGCACGAGTTCGGCGGCCACTACCTGAGCTGGGAGCCGCAGGTCCGCTACTTCTCGCGGCGCTACCGCGTCATCACCTACGCCGCGCGCGGCTGGCCGCCGTCGGACGTGCCGGGTGACGTTGCGATGTACAGCCAGGCGCGCGCCGCCGACGACTGCGCCGACCTGATGACGGCGCTGAAGATCGACAAAGCGCATCTCTGCGGCCTGTCGATGGGCGCCACGGCCGGCATCGAGTTCGCGATCCGCCATCCCGGCAAGGCGACAGCCTTGGTGATCGCGGCGGGCGGCGGCGGCGGCAGCGTCGATCCCGAAGCCAAGAAGCGCTTCAAGGAGGAGTGCGAGGGCTTCGCGCGGCGCATCGAGACCGAGGGCATGCCGGCGATGGCCGAGCTCTACTGCACCAGCTCGGCGCGCGGCACCTACCGCACCAAGGACCCGCGCGGCTGGGCCGAGTTCAAGCAGCAGTTCGCCGACGGGTCGGCCGTGGGCCATGCCATGACCATGCGCGGCGTTCAGGGCTCGCGCGTGCCGTTCTTCGAGCGCACCGAGGCGCTCGCGAAGATCGCCGAGCCGATGCTGGTGGTGATCGGCGACGAGGACGACTCGACCCACAGCCTCGCGGTGCATCTCAAGAAGCACGTGCCGCGCTCGGGCGTGCTCGAGCTGCCGAAGTGCGGCCACACCATCAACCTCGAGGAGCCGGCCGCCTTCAATGCGGCGGTGCAGGACTTCCTGCACGCCGTCGAGACCGACCGCTGGCCGGCCCGCGAGGAGAAGAGCTACACGCTGATCCCGCCGAGTCGCTGACTCTTTCACCTCCCCCGTCATACGGGGGAGGCAGGGAGGGGGGAAGGCAAAAGGCATCGCCGTTGGGGCCTTCCCCCTCCGGCCCTTCGGGCCATCTCCCCCGTAGGACGGGGGAGGAAGCGTTATTTCGGCAGCTCCTTGACCTTGATGTTCTCGGGCCGCACCGCCTTCACCAGGTCCATGTAGCAGTACTTGGCGTAGTCGAGCGGCGCCTTGAGCTTCTTCTGGTCGGCGAGCTGCTTCTCGGCGACCTGGATCGAATCGATCGAGCGCGGCTGCCAGTCCATGTCGTACTCGACCTTGGGCATCAGCTCGGTGGTGAGCTCGGGCGGCATCTTGAGGAACTTCGACACCATCTTGATCGCCGCCGGCCGGTCCTTGCCGATCAGGTCGTTGGCCTCGATCAGGGCGCGCATGAACTTCTCGGCGGTCGCCCTGTTCTGGTCGATCCAGCCGCGGTTCATGTAGACGAAGTTGATGTTGTTGTAGATGCCCTCGGCGGTCTGCAGGATCTTGGTGCCCTTGACCGCCTGCAGGGTGCGGGTCGGCCACGGCTCCCACACCGCGAAGCCGTCGATGTCGCCGCGTTCGGTGGCGGCCAGCATCTCCGGCGCCTCGACGTTCACCATGGTGAAGTCGGACACCTTGTAGCCGCGCTTCTCGACCACGCGGCGCCAGAAGATCTCGCTGCCGGTGCCCATGGCGATGCCGACTTTCTTGCCCTTGAGTCCCTCGACGCTGTCGACGTTGCGGCCGACCACGTTCAGCCACTTGGAGAGATAGGTGCCGTCGGCGACCGCGACGATGTTCTGGTCGACCTGGTGGTTGATCACGCCCGCGAGGTCCGAGCCGTAGGCCGCGTTGACCTGGTTGTTGACCAGGAACGGCACCATCGCCGAGCCCGACGGGCCGGTGTTGATGGTGACGTCGAGGCCGTTCTTCTCGAACAGGCCGCCTTCCTTGGCGACGTAGAACTGCGAGAACGCCGGATCGACGCCGGTCGCGATCGTCATCTTGGTGAGCGTCTGGGCCCCCGCATTCCGCGATACTGCCCCGAGCGAAACGGAGGCGAGCGCCGCACTTGCCGCGCCCTTGGCCAACAGAGTCCTTCTGCGCATGATCCCCTCCCTCATGTGACCGGCGAGAAGCGGCCGGCGAACGCGTAGATGCCCCAGCGAAACAGCCGGTCGGCGAAGAAACCCAGGAAGCCCAGCACGACCAGCGCCACGAAGATCTGGTCGACCAGCATGTACAGCCGCGAATCCCAGATCATCTTGCCGAGGCCGTTGTTGGCGGCAACGAGCTCGGCCGCGATGATGGTCACGAACGAGTTGGCCATCGCAAGGCGCATGCCGGTCAGGATGTAGGGCACGGTGGCGGGCAGGCCGACGAAGAAGAAGACCTGGAACGGGCCGGCGCCGAGCGACCGCGCGGCGCGGATCTTGTTGGGCGCCACCGCGCTCACGCCGGCCGCGGTGTTGATGATGACGATGAACACCGTGGTGTAGGTGATCAGGAAGACCTTCGAGGTCTCGCCGATGCCGAACCAGATCACCGCCACGGTGATCAGCGCGGTGGCTGGGATGAAACGCAGGAACTCTGTGTAGGGCTCGAGCAGCCGGCGCACGATCGGGAAGGAGCCGATGGCGAGCCCGATTGGGATGCCGATCGCCGAGCCGAGGACGAAACCCGAGGCAATGCGGGCGAGGCTGGCGGAGGCCTGCTCCCACAGGGTGCCGTCCTCGGCCAATTCGATCCCCTTCAGGATCACCTTCCACGGCGTCGGGAACAGCACCGAGGGGATGATCCACGTCGAGCAGACATGCCAGATCAGGAACAGGCTGGCGAAGCCCAGGATGTAGGTGCCGACTCCGCGCAGGTTCATCAGTGGGCCCGCATACGCGAATTCGCGACCTCGTCGCGATTTCGCCCTAGCGAGATCGCGACCTCGTCGCGGATCATCTCGTGGACCTGGCGATAGACCTCGAGGAAGCGGTCGTGGGTGCGCTCGCGCTCGGCCTCCGACAGCGTCACCGCCACGATGCCCTTGAGCTTGGAGGCGGGGCCGGCATGCATCACGCCGATGCGGTCGGCGAGGATGATCGCCTCGTCGATGTCGTGGGTGATGAACAGCACGGTCTTCTTTGTGGCGCTGCAGATGCGCTTCAGCTCGCGCTGCATGTCGGCGCGGGTATGGGCGTCGAGTGCCGCGAACGGCTCGTCCATCAGCAGCATCTGCGGCTCGTTGGCCAGCACGCGCGCGATCTGGATGCGCTGCTTCATGCCGCCCGAGAGCTCCGACGGATGCTTGTGGTCCTGGCCCTTCAGACCGACCAGCTCGAGATAATGGTGCGCCTTCTCCTCGCGTTCGGTGCGCGGCACGCCGCGCATGCGCAGGCCGAATTCGACATTGCCCAGCGCGGAGAGCCAGCCGTAGAGCGAATCGTCGCCCTGGAAGACCACGCCGCGGTCGGCGGCGGGGCCGGCGATCGGATGGCCGTTGATGCGGATGGCGCCGGTGCTGACCGGCTCGAAGCCCGCCACCATGTTGAGCACGGTCGTCTTGCCGCAGCCGCTGGTGCCCAGCAGGCAGAAGAACTCGCCGGCCTCGATGTCGAGCGAGAAGTCGCGCACCGCGACGTAATCGCTGCCCTGGAGCGAGCGGTAGACCTTGCTGACCTCAGCGAGTTGAACGAGCGCCATGGCGCATTCATGCGGGACGGGCTGCCTCGCGGTCCAGAAGAATCACAGGCACCGCAGGTTCGCTAGACGCTCTGAAGTCGCTCCGCTAAGAAGGGGCCGGGTGCGAGTGGGGTTTACAATCAGCGACATCGCCAAAGCCCGATTCCGGCCGGTTGTCGTTGCGCGAATCGGACAGGCCGTCCTCGACCGTGAATCGACGGCCGCCGTCGCCCTGATCGCCGGCGCGATCGTCACCGTCGGCGCCTGCCTGCTGGCCTTGCCCGACCGCATGGTGTCGCGCGAGATGACGTGGGACCTGCTGTTCAACCTCGAGGGCGCCTGGCATCTGCGCAACGGGCACGTGCCCCATGTCGATTTCCACGATCCGCTGGGCGCGCTGAACTTCCTGCTGACCGCGATCGGCTTCGAGCTGGTCGGGGTGTCGCCGCGGGCCTTCATCGTCGGCGAGCTGCTGGCCGTTGCCGGCCTGTTCGCCGCCGCCCTGGTCGCGGTGCGGCGGCGCCTGCCGCTGCTGCCCGGCGTGCTGTTCGTCAGCTTCGCCTGCCTGCTGGTGCTGAAGCCGGTCAATGTCGGCGATCACGTCCATTTCTTCACCTTCGCCATGGCCTACAACGCGATGGGCTGGAGCGCGCTCACCGTGCTGAGCGTGATCCTGTTCCTGCCGCCGCGCGGCGTGCCGGAGGCGGGCTGGCTCGACACCGTGACTGGCGCGCTGCTCCTGCTGGCGCTGTTCCATCTCAAGATCACCTATTTCGCGGCCGGGCTGGCGGAGCTCGCCGCCGCCCTGATCATCGCGCCGCCGATCCAGCGGCGGGCGCTGCGCTGGATCGGGGCGGGCGGCCTGGTGGTGGCGCATGCCCTGGCGCCCCCGAATGCGCCGTACCTGGCCGACATCTTCGCCACTCTCGGCAGCGGCGCGGCGAACACCGATCCGGTCGGCGTCGTCATCCTGCTGTTCGCCAACCTCCCGGAACTCTGCCTGCTGGCGATCGGGGTGCTGATGGCCGCCTGGCTGTGGCGCTCGGGCCGGGCGCCGGTCGGCCTGCCGCTGGCGACGGTGCTGCTGATGGCCATCGCCTGCGGCGTGCTGCTGCAGAACACCCAGGAGCGCGGGCTCGTCCTTTCGACCGCGGTCGCGCTGCTGCTCTACGATCGGTTCCGCGGCGATCCCGCGACCGCCCGCCGGCCGGTGTCGAACTGGATGCTGCTGGCGCTTCTGGTGCTGCCGGCCGCCAGCGTCCTCAAGCAGTCGGTGAGCCTCGCGGGCTATGCGGTCGAGGCCGTCCACAGCACGACGCTGTTCACCTTCGAGAAGGGCACGGCGCTCGAAGGCCTGTCGGTGCCGAGGAGCGGTGGATCGCTGATCCAGGACATGCGGGCCCGTCCCGGCCGCGAGCACGACGTGTTCAGCGCGATCCGCGCCAGCGGGGTCGGCGAGGAGGAGGTCTCACAGTACGAATATGCCCAGTCGCTGCTGGATGCGGCGGCGCTGTTCGACGATCCGGCCCGCCGCGACAGCGCGATCGTCGTGCTCGACCAGGTCAATCCGCTGTCGTTCGTGCTGCGCCGTCCGCCGCCGCGCGGCGGGGCGCTGTGGCTCGACCTGAGCTTCCCGTGGCGCTCGGCCGAGGAAGCGCTGGGGGACGCGGCCCATGTCATGGTGCCGAAGTTCCCGACCTATCGCGCCGTGACCCGTGCCGCGTTCGAGCGCTATCGATCCTACATCGCCGGGAATTTTCCGGTGCACGCCGAGAACCGAAGCTGGCTGCTCTACAGCCGCCGCTGATGTCCTCGCATCCTGCTGTCGCTGAAGTGCCGCTCCGACGGAGCAGGTATCAGGTCCCACAAAACGTTCGGAAGTTCCGCTGCTCCTCCTCACTGGGCGGCAGGGCGTAGGCGGCGAATTCCGCCCGTTCCTCGAACGGCTTGGCGAGCACCGTGAGCAGCTCCTCGAACGGCCCGTAGTCGTCGCGCTCGGTCGCGGCGCCGAGCGCGGCCTCGACCTTGTGGTTGCGCGGTATGTAGATCGGATTGGCCAAGCGCATGGCCTCGCGGCGCGTCGCCCCGTCCTGCGGCTCCTGGGCGATGCGCTGGCGCCAGCGCTGCTCCCAGGCATCGAACGCTGTCGGCTCCTCGAACAGGCCGCGCGCGGTGCCCTCGCCCAGCCGGCGGAAGGCCTGGGTGAAGTCGATGCCGTTGTCGGCCAGCACGTTGAAGAAGGTTTGCGCCAGCTCGCCGTCGCTGTCCTGCTCGGTGAACAGGCCGAGCTTGCGCCGCAGCCCCGCGATCAGCGCGCGGCCGAACTGCACATTCCAGGTCGCCAGCGATTCGTTGGCGAGCTTCAGCGCCTCGTCGGCGTCCGCAGCGAACAGCGACATCAGCGCCTCGCCCAGCCGCGCCATGTTCCAGCCGCCGATCTGCGGCTGCTTGGCGTAGGCGTAGCGGCCGTACTGGTCGATCGAGCTGAACACCGTCTCGGGATGATAGGTGTCCATGAAGGCGCACGGCCCGTAGTCGATGGTCTCGCCGGCGATCGAGACGTTGTCGGTGTTCATCACGCCGTGGATGAAGCCGATGCACAGCCATTGCGCGACCAGCGCCGCCTGGCGCGCGATCACCTTTTCATAGAGGTCGCGATAGCCGGTGGCATCGGGGTAGTGGCGCGCGATGACGTGGTCGGCGAGCAGCTTCACGCCCTCGACGTCGCCGCGCGCCGCGAAGAACTGGAAGGTGCCGACGCGGATGTGACTCGACGCGACGCGGGTCAGCACCGCGCCGGGCAGCACGGTCTCGCGATAGACCGGCTCGCCGGTCGTCACCGCGGCGAGCGAGCGCGTGGTCGGCACGCCGAGCGCATGCATCGCCTCGCTGATGAGGTATTCGCGCAGCACCGGCCCGAGCGCAGCGCGGCCGTCGCCGCGGCGCGAGAACGGCGTCTGGCCGGCGCCCTTGAGCTGGATGTCGCGGCGCACGCCGGTCGTGTCGATCACCTCGCCCAGCAGCAGCGCGCGGCCATCGCCGAGCTGCGGCACGAAGTTGCCGAACTGATGGCCGGCATAGGCTGTCGCGATCGGGTCGGCACCCTCGGGCAAGTGGTTGCCGGCCAACATCGCCACGCCTTCCGGTGAGGCGAGCGCCTCGGGATCGAGCCCGAGCTGCCGCGCCAGCGCCAGGTTGAGCTTCACCAGCCTCGGCGTCGCGACCGGCGTCGGCGGCAGCCGCGCATAGAAGCGGTCGGGCAGGCGGGCATAGCTGTTGTCCAGCGGCCAGGGCGAGACGATCGTGTCCATGCCCTGAATGTAGGTCGTGCGACCGCGCTACGGAAGGGACGCGACCGCACCGCCGCGGCGTTTCGATCAGCAGGCCGTCACGGCCGATAGCGCTTGCCGGAAAAAGTAGGGTGCCTGCAGACTTTTTCGCCATCAAGCGGAGGAACGACCATGTCCCCAATCCTGATCGGGCGCCGCACGGTGCTGACCGCTGCACTGGCGGCACCGGCCGTCGCGCGGGCACAGACCTATCCCAATCGTGCCGTCCGCATGGTCAATGCCTACAGCCCCGGCGGCACGGCCGATGTCGTCTGCCGCATCCTGTGCCAGGCGCTGGGCGAGAAGATCGGGCAGACCTTCACCGTCGACAACAAGCCGGGTGCCGCCGGCACGATCGCCGCGCAGATCGTGGCGCGGGCGCCGGCCGACGGCTACACGCTGCTCTACGACGCCACCGCGCATTCGGTGAACCCGTCGCTGTTCGCCGGCAAGCTGCCTTACGACACGCAGCGCGACCTGTTGCCGATATTCCTGTCGATGCAGACCCCCAACACGCTGAACCGCAACGCCTCGTTCGAGGCCAGGACCATCCCGGAGCTGATCGCGCTCGCCAGGAGCAAGCCGGGCGGACTCGATTGCGCCTCGACCGGCATCGGCACGGTGCAGCACGTCTCGCTCGAGCTCTTGAACCAGCGCGCCGGCATCAAGATCAATCACGTGCCGTACAAGGAGATGGGCGCGGTGCGGAACGATCTGTTCGCCGGCCGCATTCCGCTGCAGTTCGGCAACGTGCCGGGCACGGTGGCGCTGCGCTCGGCCAAGGAAGTCACCTGCATGGCGCACACCGGACCCCAGCCGATCGAGGTGCTGCCGGGTATCGCGGGCATCGCCGAGGTGCTGCCGGGCTTCGAGACCTGGGAGTGGAACGGCGTGTTCGCCCCGGCCGGCACCGATCCCGGTCTAATCAAGAAGCTGAACGCGGAGATGAACACCGTGTTCAGTGCGCCGGCGACAGCGGCGCGGCTGGCCGAGCTGGGGGCGCTGACGCGGCCCAACACGCCGGCCGAGTTCGGCGCCTTCCGCGAAACCCAGATCGCCTTCTTCGCCGACATGGTGAAGGCGGCCAACATCCGCATCGAGTGAGGACGAGATGGCTGACGATCCCCTGCTGGGCCATGGCCGCCAGATCATCGTGCGCGAGGACTGGCTCGAGCTGACCGAGGAGCCGATCCTCGAGCCCGGCCTGCCGATCGTCGATCCGCATCACCATCTGTGGCAGCGCGCGCAAGGCTCGTACCTGTTGCCGGAGCTGCTGGCCGACACGAGCAGCGGCCACGACATCCGCGCCACGATCTTCGTGCAGTGCGGCGAGATGTATCGCGCGGGCGGACCGCAGGCAGAGCAGTCGCTGGGCGAGACCGAGTTCGTCACCGGCGTCGCGGCGGTAAGCGCGAGCGGCCGGCATGGCAAGACGCGCGCCTGCGCCGGTATCATCGGCATGGTCGACCTCATGCTCGGCGACAAGGTCGATCCGCTGCTCGAGGCGCACGAGGCGATCGCCGGCGGGCGATTCTGCGGCGTCCGCAATCGCACCGCCTGGCATCGCTCGCCGGAGGTGACGTCGAACCTGGTGTCGCCGCCGCCGGGACCGCTGGAGCATCCCGCCTTCCACGACGGCGCGCGGCGTCTCGCGCGCCACGGCCTGCCGCTCGATGTGTGGGCCTATCACACGCAGTTGCCGCACGTGATCGCGCTCGCCCGCGCCGTGCCGGAGCTGACCGTCGTGGTCGACCACGTCGGCGGACCGCTCGGCATCGGCCCCTTCCTCGGCAAGCACGCCGAGGTCTTTCCCGAGTGGAAGAGGCGCATCGCCGAGCTAGCCGCGCTGCCCAACACAGTGGTCAAGCTGGGCGGCCTCACCATGTACGTCACCGGCTTCGACTTCCACCGCCGGCCCAAGCCGCCGGGCTCCGAGGAACTGGCGAAGACCTGGCAGCCCTACGTCGAGACCTGCATCGAGGCGTTTGGCGTCGGACGCTGCATGTTCGAGAGCAACTTCCCGGTCGACAAAGGGATGTGCAGCTACCCGGTACTGTGGAACGCGCTCAAGCGTCTCGCATCGGGCGCCAGCGCGGCGGAGAAGACGGCTCTGTTCAGCGGCACCGCCATGCGCGTCTACAAGCTCGACCGCCTGCCGGAGGCGCTGGCTGTCGATCTCTAATCTTACGCTGGGGGCGCGCCACTGGAGTGGCGCGCCCCCAGCAGAAGACATCAGTCGCGAAACGGATCGGTCATCAGGATCGTGTCCTCGCGCTCCGGCGAGGTCGACAGCAGCGCCACCGGGCAGCCGACCAGCTCCTCGACGCGGCGGACGTACTTGATGCAGGTCGCCGGCAGCTCGCCGTAGGCGCGCGCGCCCTTGGTGCTCTCCTGCCAGCCCTCGAAGATTTCCCAGATCGGCTTGATCTTGGCCTGCGCGCCCATGGTGAAGGGGAAGCGCTCGATGCGCTTGCCGTCGAGCTCGTAGCCGACGCAGACCTTGATCTCGTCCAGCCCGTCCAGCACGTCGAGCTTGGTGAGCGCGATGCCGTCGATGCCGTTCAGCTTCACCGCCTGGCGCACCATCACCGCGTCGAACCAGCCGCAGCGCCGGCGCCGGCCGGTGTTGGTGCCGAATTCGTTGCCGCGATCGCCCAGCAATTGTCCGATGTCGTCCTTGAGCTCGGTCGGGAAGGGGCCGTCGCCGACCCGCGTGGTGTAGGCCTTGGCGATGCCCAGCACATAGCCGACCGCGCCGTTGCCCAGGCCCGAGCCGATCATCGCCTGCGCCGCCACGGTGTTGGACGAGGTGACGAACGGATAGGTGCCGTGGTCGATGTCGAGCATGGTGGCCTGCGCGCCCTCGAACAGGATGCGCTTGCCCGCCGCGCGCAGAGCGTCGAGCCGCTCCCACACGTCCTCGGCGAAGGGCAGGATCTGCGGCGCCAACGCCAGCAGGTCCTTGGTGAGCTGCGTCGCATCGACCGGCGGCTTGCCCAGGCCGTGGCGCAGCGGATTGTGGTGGGCGAGGAGCGTCGCGACCTTGGCCGGCAGCATGTCGGGCTCACCGAGATCGCCGACGCGGATGGCGCGGCGGCCGACCTTGTCCTCGTAGGCCGGGCCGATGCCGCGCCGCGTCGTGCCGATCTTGATGATGCCCGGGGCATCCTCGCGCCAGCCGTCGAGGTCGCGATGCAGCGGCAGGATCAACACCGCGTGATTGGCGATCTTGAGGTTCTCGGGCGTCACCGCGACGCCCTGGCCGCTCACCTTCTTCACCTCCTCGAGGAAGTGCCAGGGATCGACCACCACGCCGTTGCCGATGATCGACAGCTTGCCCTTGCGCACCACGCCCGAGGGCAGCAGCGCGAGCTTGTAGGTCTGGTTGCCGATGACCAGCGTATGGCCGGCATTGTGGCCGCCCTGGAAGCGCACCACGACCTCGGCGCGCTCGCTCAGCCAGTCCACGATCTTGCCCTTGCCCTCGTCGCCCCACTGGGCGCCGATCACTGCCACGTTGGCCATTGCATTTCCCTGAACATGCGAACGCCCCCCGTTTCACCGCCCAAAAAGGGGAGCGGGGGCCGGGAGGCGTGAGTTCCCTTAGCACGCATCGCAGGCCCGACGAAGGGAAAAGCCTCGCCGGAACGTGCGTTTGGCCTGCGGCGTTAGCATCGCATATTCAGGTTCCAGGGCGCGGCCCAGTTGCCCGGCAAGACCACCCATAGCGGCCTGCAGGTGCCCCCGGATGTCGGGCGAGCGGCCGATCCAGACGGCGGCCGCTCCGCAAGGTCGCTGATCGCTACTGTTGGACCCGCTCGTTCTTGGCGGGTGGGCTTTCGGCGGTCGATGGCGCTTCCTGCAGCGTCGTCGCCGAGGCGGGGTTGATCAGCAGCAGCGCCGGCTTGCCGTCCTTGTCGGTCGCGCTGACCACGTAGGAGGTCGGCAGCACCGTGATGTCCTTGTAGCCGTCCTGGCTCAGCTTCTCCCGGATCTTGTCCGGCATCGACTGGCCGTCGGCGTCGTCCTCGGCAGGGGTCGGGGTCGGGGTCGCTGCCGCTGGCAAGGCGGTGAGCGCCAGGGCAATCGCCGTCAGCGCCGGCAAGAGGAGGGGGCGGGCCACGATCGGAAACCCCCGGGCTACTGCTGGATGATCTCGTCCTTGCTGTTGTCGGGGACCTGTGCGGTCGACGGGTTGTCGGGCCCCTTCATCATCGTCGTCGAGGTCGGCCCGATCAGCATCATCACGCGCTGGCCGTTCTTGTCCTTGGCGCTGACGACGTAGGAGCCGGGCGCCACCTTGACGTCCTGATAGCCATCGGCCGCCAGCCGATCGCGGATCTTCTGCGGTACGCTCTGGTTCGGGTCCTCGTCCTTCGACTGCGCCCAGCTCACGCTCGTCACACTCGAGGTGAAGGCCACGGCCGAGACGGCCGCAAGGATCGTGCGCCATGTCATGGACGCCTCCTTGATGCGTTGCCTAGCAAACGGTCGAGAGGGACGGCTGTTCCAACGGTCCAGGGGCGATCAAATCTTTGCAGCGTTCGTGCGTGGTCTCACTTTGGGCTCGCATTCGTTCCGCTCACCCCCTCTAATGGAAGAGGTGGGAAGGGTGGTGGATTGACGTTCGTCCTGGAGCATCGACAGACCGGGGATACGCAGGTTCTGGGCGGTTGGGGCTACGCTTGGGGTGCCCTGCTGGGCCCGGTTTACCTTCTCGCCAAGGGGTTCCTTGGCCTGGCTCTGGTGATGATCCCGATCTCGGGGCTCGTGTTCACGGTCGGCGGGACCATGATCGTGCTGATGGCGTTCGCCAGCCCCTCGGCCGAGGTCACGACGATCGTCGGCTTCTTCCTGGCGGCGCTGGTGTTCGCGGTGCACGGCTATCTCGCCGTCCAGTTGCTGCGCACCGGCTACCTGCGGCAGGGCTACCGCGAGGGCTACTACTAGAGTCTACTGCCGGCGTGATCGATTTCCGCCCCGCATCGCCGGAAGACGAGGCGCTGATCGCGCGCCTCGATGCGCTCTGCTTTCCGGTCGATGCGCCGCCCGTCTTCGCCGGCGCACGCTGGCAGATCGGCTGGGACGGCGCGGCGCCCGCGTGCTACTGCGCCTGGAAGCCGGTCGAGCACGACGGCGTCGCGGTCGGCTTCCACTATCGCGGCGGCGTGCTGCCCGGGTGGCGCGGCCGCGGCCTGCAACGACCGATGCTACGCCTGCGCGAGGCCGAGATGCGCGCGCAGGGGCTCACGCTTGCCGTCACCTACACCGACGCCGACGGCGCCGCCTCGATGCGCAACCTGATCGCCGAGGGCTATCGACCCTACGCGCCGACGCCCACCACGACGCTGTCCGGCCTCGGCCGATTGGGTAGAGTGGGCTTCGTGCACTGGGAGAAACGACTCTAGCCGGGACAGCGCTAAGCCGCCCGCGGCTGGATGGTCTTGAGCTCGCCCGCAATCTGGCGCCGGCGCTCCATCAGTTCGTGGTCGGCCTGAAGTCGGATGAAGAACCCGTCGGACATCCCGAAATAGCGAGCCAGGCGAAGATCGGTGTCGGCCGTAACGGCCCGCTTGCCCTGGACGATCTCGTTGATGCGGCGCGGCGGCACGCCGATCGCACGGGCCAATGCGTTCTGGCTGATGCCCATCGGCTTCATGAATTCCTCGACGAGGATCTCGCCGGGATGCGGGTTGTGGAGCACTCCCGCCTTTGCAGGGCGCCTAACGATGGTAGTCGACGATTTCGACATCCTGTGGTCCTCCGGCGGTCCAGACGAAGCAGATCCGCCACTGGTCGTTGATCCGGATGCTGTGCTGTCCGGCACGATTACCTCGCAAAGATTCCAGTCGATTGCCCGGCGGCACGCGCAGGTCGGTGAGCTCTAGTGCCGCGTTGAGAATGCGCAGCTTGCGCAGTGCCACGTTCTGGATGTCCGACGGCAACCGTCGGCTTCCTTCGCCATGCCAGATGCGCGCCGTCTCGGTATCGCGGAAGCCTATGATCAAGCGTCTATAACGTATAGCGTCATAGTACAGCAGTCAAGTCTGCTGTTGCTCGCGCCGAGGTTTGTTCGCCATGATGGTGCAAAGCCAGATCGAGGAAACCCCATGCAGGACCGTCACATCGGCGACGTTCGAGTCACGCGCATCGAGGAGCAGATGGGGCCGGGCTTTCCGGCCAAGGACTTCTTTCCCGAGTTCGACGCGGAGACCTTCGCCGCCGAGCAGCATTGGCTGGCGCCGAGCTACTACATCCCGGAGAGCGGGCGGCTGCTCGCCTCGATCCATTCCTGGCTGGTGCGCACCGGCAAGTACACCGTGCTGATCGACGCCTGCAGCGGCAACCACAAGCCGCGCCCCGGCATGCCGCGCTTCGACATGCTCGACACCAGGTATCTCGACCGCCTGCGCGAGGCCGGCGTGCAGCCCGAGGAGATCGACTTCGTGATGTGCACGCACCTGCATGTCGATCACGTCGGCTGGAACACCAGGCTCGAGAACGGCAAGTGGGTGCCGACCTTCCCCAACGCCAAGTACGTGATGTCGACCACCGACCACGATCATTGGGCCGCGGCGGCGAAGAAGCCCGACACCGAGGAATACCAGGTCAACACCTACAACGATTCGGTGCTGCCGATCGTCGAGGCGAAGATGGCCGAGTTCGTCTCGGGCGAGCACGCGATGTGCGGCTGCTTCAAGATCAAGCCGGCGCCCGGCCACACGCCGGGACAGATCCGGCTCGATCTGGAGTCACGCGGCAAGCGCGCGATCTTCGCCGGCGACGCCCTGCACAATCCGGTGCAGGTGCCGCTGTGGAAGTGGAACAGCCGCTTCTGCGAGGATCGCGCGCTCGCCGCCAGGAGCCGCAACACCCTGCTCGGCGATTGCGTCGAGCAGGGCGCGCTTTTGATGCCGGCGCACTTCGCGCCGCCGCACGCCGCCTACGTCAAGGCCAAGGGCGACCGCTTCGAGCTGGACTGGGACTACGACAACGCCAGAGGGCGTTGAGGGGAAGGGCCTAGCGGCCCTTCCAGTTCGGCTTGCGTTTCTCGGCGAAGGCACGCGGGCCTTCGACCGTGTCCTCGCTCCGGGTCATCGCGACGAACGCCGGATAGTGGAGGTTGTGCATCGCGACCTCGAGCGTCGGCACGTCGAGCGAGCGCATCACCGTCTGCTTGGTGGCGCGCACCGACATCGGCGAGCAAGCGAGGATATCGCCGGCCCACTTCCTGGCCGCCGTCATCAGCTCGGCGTGCGGCACCACCTGGGTGACGAAGCCCAGCTCGTAGCCTTCCTGCGCCGGCACGTGCCGGCCGGTCAGCAGCATGCCCATCGCCTTCTTCAGCGGGATCATGCGGCTGAGCCGCTGCATGCCGCCGGCGCCGGCGGCGAGGCCGACCTTGGGCTCGGGCAGGGCGAAGGTCGCCTTGTCCGAGGCGACGATGATGTCGGCGGCGAGCGCGATCTCGAAGCCGCCGCCCATGGCGACGCCGTTGACCGCGGCGATCACCGGCTTCTCGAGGTCGAAGCGGTTGGCGAGGCCGCCGAAGCCCTTGGCCGGATGCACCGGGCGCTTGCCGGTCTTCTTCTGGATCTCGGCGTGGTACTTGAGGTCGTTGCCGGCGCAGAACGCCTTGTCGCCCGCGCCGGTGATGATCGCGACCCACAGCTCCGGATTGGCATGGAACTCGTCGAACGCGTCGACCAGCTCCTGGTTCGCCATGGGATGGCAGGCGTTGTAGACCTCCGGCCGGTTGATGGTGACGATCATCAGGCGGCCGTCGGTCTCGACCTTGCTGTACTCGCCCATGGATGTTCCCTCTGTGTTGCTGTCAGCGGCGGTTTATCGCAGGCACCGCCCCACAAAGGAACCAAATGCCTGATACCTGAACAACTGCCGAGGGGAAGAACGGCCTGACGAAAACACACCCCTCGTATGTTCGTGGTCCCTATGTCGTTTGTTGGTTCTCGTGTCGTCGCGGTACTCCTCGCCGCGGTCGCGCTCCCCGTTCTCTGCCAGCCTGCCTTCGCCGCCGACACCAAGCGTCCGGCCGCGCCGTCTGCTGCCGTGAAGGCGCCGGAGCCGTCGGGCGCCGAGCTTGTGGGTAAGTTGCTGCGCGAGCAGAACGGCCCGTCCGACCCCGACGTGCCGTTGCCGCAGCGCGGACTGGGCACGAGCGAGGCGCCGGCCTCGCCGTCCCTGCCGGGACCGCAGGTGTTCGGCCGGCGCGAGGAGGGCGGCGGCGTGTTCGGCTTGAAGTTTCCGATCCCTGTCGCGCGCGGCGGCGCCAATTAGCGCACAAGATGTGGGGCGGCTAATTCGCACCTCGCGGTGTGAAAAAGCCCGCGAAATCTGCACTGTTGCCTCGCGGCCACAGCGCCGCCGTGAATCCGCCGCGCTTCTTGCACCGCACCAAGGGTGGTGTTTATATGCCTCGCGGCTGGCGCTCACCCAGCCCGTCGCTCATCAGGACTTTTCGAGGGGAACAATCTTATGAAGAAGGCATTGCTCGCCGCCGCTGCTTTGGTGGCGCTGCCGGTCATGGCCCAGGCGCAGACTGCCGCGCCGGGTTTCTACGTCGGTGCGGAAGGCGGCCTGAACTGGCTGCTCAACACCTCCATCCTCGGCAGCAGCATCACCCCGCAGACCGGCTTCGCGGCGGGTGGCGTGATCGGCTACGACTTCGTCGGCCCGCGCGTCGAGCTGGAAGGCGTCTACCGCAACAACCAGCACAATGTCGGCTTCCCCGGCCGCGCCGTGAGCAACCAGATCGGCCAGCTCGGCATCCTGGCCAACCTGCTCTATGACTTCGCGCCCGGCTCGACGATCACCCCGTATGTCGGCGCCGGCGCCGGCGTCGCTTTCGTCGACGGCGACTCGTCGCTGGGCAGCACCCAGTTCGCCTACCAGGGCATCATCGGCCTGGGCTGGAACGTCGACACCAACTTCCGCATCAACCTCGACGGCCGCTACTACGGCACGACCAACCCGAGCGTCGGCGGCACCACCTGGAGCAACAACAACTTCAGCGTGATGCTCGGCCTGCAGATCAAGTTCGGCCCGGCCGCCCCGGCCGCGCCGCCGCCGCCGCCGGAAGTGAAGACGACCTCGTTCATGGTGTTCTTCGACTGGGACCGCTCGAACCTGTCGGCCCAGGCGCTGAGCACGATCAAGCAGGCGGCCAACGCCTTCAAGACCACGGGTAACGCCCGCATCACCGCGACCGGCCACACCGACAAGTCGGGTCCGGAGAACTACAACATGGCGCTGTCGCTGCGCCGTGCCAACGCGGTCAAGGATGCCCTGGTGCGCGAAGGCGTGCCGGCGACGGCGATCTCGGTGGTCGGCAAGGGCGAGAGCCAGCCGCTGGTCCCGACCGCCGACGGCGTGCGCGAGCCGCAGAACCGCCGCGTCGAGATCGTGCTCCAGTAAGACCTATCGAAACGTCAGTTTCGCGAGACGGCCGGGGCAACCCGGCCGTTTCGTTGTTTTCAGGCCCGCTTTTCGGGTTGGCGGGGGGCTGACCCGCCTCTATATCCGGGCCTAGAGCGGTTTCCGACCAGATGGAGCCGTTTGCGGCTCCATCTGGTCGGAAACGCGCGCACGGACGATAGTGTTGAGAGAGGACACATTCCGTCCGGCTGAGCCGGACCGAATGTGCTCTAGGAGAATCATATGCCGCAAGTGCTGATGCCCAAGGCGACCGCCGTCTGGCTGGTCGAGAACACGACGCTGACATTCGACCAGATTTCGGCCTTCACCGGCCTGCATCCGCTCGAAATCCAGGCGATCGCGGACGGCGAGGTGGCCGGCGGCATGACCGGGCTCGACCCGACGGTCAACGGCCAGCTCACCAAGGAAGAGATCAAGCGCGCCGAGGGCGACGCCAATGCCCGGCTGAAGCTCAGCCCGCGCGACGTGCCGGAACCCATCGCCCGCTCCAAGGGCCCGCGCTACACCCCGGTCGCCAAGCGCCAGGACCGGCCGGACGCCATTGCCTGGCTGCTCAAGGTCCATCCCGAGCTGCAGGACAGCCAGGTCGCCAAGCTGGTCGGCTCGACCAAGAGCACGGTGCAGTCGGTACGAGACCGTACCCACTGGAACATGCAGAACGTGCGGCCGCGCGATCCGGTGACGCTCGGTTTGTGCACGCTGAAGGATCTCAACGACGCGGTCGACAAGGCGCGCCGCAAGGCCGCCCGCGAGGACGCGGCGCGCAAGAAGTCGGCCGCCGCCGCCGGCGAGCCCGCGCCTGCGGCTGAGCCGGCCGAAGCGGTCGATCCGTCGGAGGCCGATCAGCCCGAAGTCGATCAGCACGACGACGAGCACGACGAACACGACGAGCACCGGCATTAGTCTCATTGGACCGCGCGCATCCTGCGCGCTCATGAATCATGAGCGAGCTGGAAGCTCGCGGTCCAAAAGAATCAAACCGCCAGCATCACCTTGCCGACATGGTCGGCGCGCTCGAGCTCGGCATGCGCTGATGCCGCGTCCTTGAGCGCGAAGGTCTTGTGGATGATCGGACGGATGGTGCCGGCCTCGAGCAACGGCCACACCTTCTCCTTCAGGCCTTGCGCCATGCGCGCCTTGCTGGCGATGCTCTGCGGCCGCAGCGTCGAGCCGGTGAGGGTGAGCCGGTTCACCATCACGAGCGCGGCGCTGACCTCGGCCTTCGCGCCGCCCAGCAGCGCGATCACCACGCAGCGGCCGTCCGGCTTCAGCAGGGCCAGGTTCTTCGGCAGGTAGTCGCCCGCCACCATGTCGAGAACCACGTCGACCTTGTCGGCGAGCGTCTTCACCTCGGCCGCCCAGTCGTTGTCCTTGTAGAGGATCGCCGTGGCGCCGAGCCTGGTGACGGCCTCCGCCTTCTGCGCGTTGCGCACCGTGGTGAAGACCGTGGCGCCGAACGCCTTGGCGAGCTGGATCGCGGTCGTGCCGATGCCGCTCGCGCCGCCATGGATCAGCACCGATTCGCCCGCCTTGAGCTGGCCGCGCTCGAAGAGATTGTGCCAGACGGTGAAGTAGTTCTCCGGCAGCGCCGCGGCCTGCAGCATGTCGTAGCCCCTGGGCAGCGGCAGGCACTGCGGCGCGGGCACCGTGCAGTATTCGGCGTAGGAGCCGCCCGGCGTCAGCGCGCACACCGCGTCACCGATTTTCCATTCGGTCACGCCCTCGCCCAGCGCGGCGATCGTGCCCGCCGCTTCGAGGCCGGGCAGGTCCGAGGCGCCCGGCGGCGGCGGATAGGTGCCGGCGCGCTGCGCCAGGTCGGGCCGGTTCACGCCGGTCGCGGCGACCTTGATCAGGACCTCGCCGGCCGCGGGCTTCGGCACCGGACGCGTCGCCGGCACCAGCACTTCCGGCCCGCCAGGCTTCGAGATCTCGACGCACATCATGGTTGCGGGAAGCGCGCTCATGCTTGGCCTTTCGGAGTCGCGACTATGGCCGCGAGCGGCCATAGCGCTTAATGGGAGGCGATGGTAGGTCTCAATTAGCCGCTTCCGTGGAGCCACGCCATGGCCTTCGAAACAGACGATCTCGATCCCCGCAACGCCAAGAAGAAGCCCCTGAACCTCGACGACATGAACATCGAGGATCTCAGGGAGTACGTCGCGACGTTGACGGCCGAGATCGAGCGGGTCGAGGCCAAGATCAAGGCCAAGCAGAGCCACGCCTCGGCCGCCGCGTCGTTCTTCAAGAGGTAGTCCATGTCGCTCGAGGGTAAGGCCGCCATCGTCACGGGTTCGACGAGCGGCATCGGGAAAGCCATTGCCGAGGCGTTCGCCGCGCAGGGCTGCAACGTCATGCTCAACGGCTTCGGCGACAAGGCGGCGATCGAGGCGCAGCGCGCCGGGCTGGCGAAGACGTGCAGCGTGAAGGTCGCCTATCACGGCGCCGACATGACCAAGCCGGCCGAGATCGCCGACCTCGTCGCCAAGACCCAGGCGTCTTTCGGCAGCGTCGACATCCTGGTGAACAACGCCGGCATCCAGCACGTCGCGCCGATCGAGAACTTCCCGCCCGAGAAGTGGGAGGCGATCATCGCCATCAACCTCAGCGCGACCTTCTACGCCATCCACCACGCGCTGCCGGTCATGAAGGCGGCCAAGTGGGGCCGCATCATCAACATCGCCAGCACGCACGGCCTCGTCGCCTCGGCGCAGAAGGTGGCCTACGTCGCGGCCAAGCACGGCATCGTCGGCCTGACCAAGGTGGTCGGCATGGAATGCGCCGACACCGGCGTGACCTGCAACGCGATCTGCCCCGGCTGGGTGCTGACGCCGCTGGTGCAGGCGCAGATCGAGGCGCGCGCCAGGGAGCAGGGCATTCCGGTCGACCAGGCGCGGCGCAACCTGCTGGCCGAGAAGCAGCCGCAGCTCCAATTCACCACCCCCGAGCAGATCGCGGGGCTGGCGCTGTTCCTCGCTTCCGACACCGCTTCCAACATGCAAGGCGCGCAGCTCGTCTCCGACGGCGGCTGGACCGCGCAGTAGGGAGAGCCCGCAAGGGATCAACATGGCCGAGCCTAAGTTCCTCAAGCCCGACACGCTGGCCCTGCATGCGGGCCAGCATCCCGATCCGGCCACCGGCGCGCGCGCCGTGCCGATCTACCAGACGACGTCGTACGTGTTCCGCGACGTCGACCACGCCGCGAGCCTGTTCAACCTCGAGGTCGGCGGCCACATCTACAGCCGCATCTCCAACCCGACCGTCGCAGTGTTCGAGGAGCGCGTGGCGGCACTCGAAGAGGGATCGGGCGCGCTGGGCGTGTCGAGCGGCCAGGCGGCGCTGCATATCGCGATCGCGACCCTGATGGGGCAGGGCGGGCACATCGTCGCGTCGACCTCGCTCTATGGCGGCACGCGCAACATGCTGGCGCTGACCCTGCCGCGCTTCGGCATCACCACGACCTTCGTCAACCCGCGCGACCATGACGGCTTCGCCAAGGCCATCACGCCGGCGACGCGGCTGGTGCTGGGCGAGACGATCGGCAATCCCGGCGGCGAGGTGCTCGACATCCCGGCGATCGGCGAGATCGCCCATGCGGCGAAAATTCCGCTGATGATCGACAACACCTTCGCCTCGCCGGTGCTGTGCCGGCCGCTGACGCTCGGCGCCGACATCGTCTTCCATTCGGCGACCAAGTTCATCGGCGGCCATGGCGTGGCGATCGGCGGCGTGATCGTCGATTCAGGCCGCTTCGACTGGGAGCGCTCGGGCAAGTTCCCGACGCTGACCGAGCCCTATGCCGGCTATCACGGCATCGACTTCACCGAGGAGTTCGGCCCGCAGGCCTTCATCATGCGCGCCCGCGCCGAGGGCGTGCGCGACTTCGGCTCGTGCCTCGCGCCGCAGAACGCCTTCTACCTGCTGCAGGGCCTCGAGACCCTGCCGCTGCGCGTCGCCAGGCACGTCGAGAACGCGCGCACGGTGATCGACTTCCTGAGGAAGAACCCGGCGGTCGAGCGCATCGCCTCGCCGGAGCTGCCCGACCATCCCGACCACGCGCTGGCGAAGAAGCTGCTACCCAAGGGCACCGGCTCGATCTTCTCCTTCGACATCAAGGGCGGGCGCGAGGCGGGCCGTCGCTTCATCGAGCGGCTGAAGCTGTTCTCGCATCTCGCCAATGTCGGCGACGCCAAGTCGCTGGTGATCCATCCGGCCTCGACCACGCACGCCCAGCTCGACGCCGAGGCGCTGACGGCGGCGGGCATCGGCGAGGGCATGATCCGGCTGTCGGTCGGTCTCGAAGATCCCGAGGATTTGCTCGACGATCTCGGCACGGCGCTGCGCGCGTCGCAGAGGGCCTGACGATGAAGCTCAGCATCGACGGCCATGCCGTGTTCGCCACCACCGGCGGCACGCATTTCGATCCGGCCAGGCCTGCCATGATCTTCCTCCATGGCGCGGGTTTCGACCGCACCACCTGGCGCCTGCAGACCCGCTGGTTCGCCCATCACGGCCGCAGCGTGCTGGCCGTCGACTTCCCGGGCCATGGCTGGTCGGAGGGTGCGCCGCTCGACAGCATTGCCGCGATGGCCGACTGGACGGCGAAGCTGATCGACGAAGCCGGCGTGAAGAGCGCGGCGCTGGTCGGCCATTCGATGGGTGCGCTGGTGGCGCTCGACTGCGCGGCGCGTCACGGCGGCAAGGTTCGGGCGCTCGGCCTGTGCGGCGTCGCCTCGGAGATGCCGGTGCATCCCGAGATGCTCGAATCGGCGAAGGCCAACACGCTGAAGGTGCAGGAGCTGATGACCTTCTGGGGCATCGGCAATGCGCTGCACAAGGGCGGCATGACCGCGCCCGGCCTGTGGCTGCGCCGCGAATCGCTGGCGGTGCTGTCGGGCAACAAGGCGGACGTCATCTACACCGATCTCGCCGCCTGCAACGCCTACAAGGACGCGCTGGCGCGCGCCGCCAGCGTGAAGTGCCCGACCGTGGCCGTGCTGGGCGACGGCGATCTCATGACGCCGCTGCCCAAGGGCAAGGTGCTGACCGCCGCGATCAAGGGCGCGGTCGGCGTCGTCGTCCCGAACTGCGGCCACTTCATGATGATCGAGCGCCCCGACGAAACGCTGGATGCGTTGAAGGCCTATGTGTGACGGTCCTGTCGTCCTGAGCGAAGCGAAGGACCTCATGGCGCTTCAAGCGGGACGCTGTGGGCAATCGCCCTTAGGTCCTTCGCGACGCTCAGGACGACAGAAGCCATGACCAGCAAAGTCGCGCTCGTCACCGGCTCGACCTCGGGCATCGGCGCGGCGATCGCGCGGCGTCTCGTGAAGGACGGCTACATCGTCGCGCTGCATTCCGCCCGTTCCGCCGAGACCGGGCAGGCGATGGCCAAGGAGCTGAACGGCAGCTACCATCAGGCCGATCTCGCCGATGAAGCAGCGACCCGCGCGCTGGCCGCCTCGGTGCTCGACCGGCACGGACGGCTCGACGTGCTGGTCAACAATGCCGGCCTGTCGATCCGCATCCCGCATGCCGACCTCAAGGCGGCGACGCCGGCGCTGTGGCGCCAGATGCTCGACGTCAACCTGATCTCGCCCTTCCTCCTGGTCGCCGAGGCCGAAGCTGCGCTGCGCCAGACCAAGGGCTCCATCGTCAATATCGGCACCCATGCCGGCGCGCGGCCCAAGGGCTCGTCGATCCCCTACGCCGCCTCGAAGGCGGCGCTGCACCACGTGACCAAGCTGCTGGCGCTGGCCCTTGCCCCCGATGTCCGGGTCAACGCGGTGGCGCCCGGGCTGGTCGAGACGCCGATGACGGCCAACTGGCCGGACTTGCTGGAAACCTGGAACACCCGCGCGCCGATGCGCCGGCCCGCCAGGCCCGAGGACATCGCCGATCTGGTGGCCGCCTTGATCGCCAACGACTACGTTACCGGGGAAATCGTCATCGCCGACGGTGGGCTCAACCTCACCTAGCCAAACGACGGAGGAAACCAATGAACGTCCAAACGCTGCCGCCGGGCTACAAGGTCGCCCCCTGGGCGCCACCCGAGCAGATCACGGCCAAGATGCTGGGCGAGGCCTCGGCCAAGCTGATCGACCTCTTGCGCATCCGCACCCAGCCGATCGGCATGAAGCTGTTCGAGAACCCGGCCGACATGGAGAAGATCCAGGGCGTGCGCAAGCCGACCGACGGCTTCAAGTTCACCATGTGCCAGATGGTGACCCAGTCGCGCTGGTACGGCTTCACGCTCGGCATCACCGTCGACAACACCCGCGGCGGCAATTGCGGCGGCGTGGTCGGCCTCAATCATCCGGGCGAGGGCTTCCTGTCGGGCGACCACATGAACGGCGTATGGTTCGGCAACAAGGAGGCCTCGGCCGCGCACCAGGCGCAGATGCCGCGCGTGCCCGACGGCACCTACAACGGCCTCGTCGTGTCGCCGCTGCGCTCGGCGCGGCTCGATCCGCCGGACATCTGCCTGTTCTACGGCACGCCCGGCCAGATGATCTATTTCATCAACGGCCTGCAGTTCCATCGCTACCGCCGCTACGACTTCACCGTCACCGGCGAGAGCGCCTGCGCCGATTCGTGGGGCCGCGCTCTCGCCACGCGCCAGACCTCGCTGTCGCTGCCGTGCTACGCCGAGCGCCGCTACGGCGGCGTCGCCGACGACGAGCTGCTGATGGCCTGCCCGCCCGACGAGTTCCTGCGCGCCATCGAGGGCATGGGCCATCTCGGCAAGAACGGCCTGCGCTATCCGTTCCCGCCCTATGGCGCGGCGATGGACCCGGCCTTCGGCATGGCCAAGAGCTACGGCTGACGTGCTCTATGTCGTCGCCTGGCCGCTGCTGAGCGAGGCGGACGACACGGCCTTGCGTCGCCTCCGGGCGCAGTACCATTCAAGCGAGGCCGAGATGATCGGCCCGCATTTCACCCTGGTGTTCGGCGCGCCGGCCGAGCGCGAGCCGGCGCTTCGCGAGGCGCTCGCAACGATCGACCGCCGCCCGTTCTGGTTCCTGATCGACCGCATCGCGCGGCACGATCATTACCTCTTTGCCGAGCCGTCCGACGGCGCGGCCGAGCTCACCGAGCTTTACGACGCGCTCAATCCGACGCCTGGCCCGGTGCCGTTCGAGCCTCACATCACGCTCGGCCTGTTCGCGCGTGCCGCCGAGGCCGAGCAGGTGGCGCGCATCGTCGGGCGCCAGCACCTGCCGATCCACGGCCGGGTCGAGGCGCTGGCGCTGCTCCAGCGCACCGACCAGGGCCTCGATACCTTGCTGACGGTGCGGCTCGAGTGAGAGTGCTGCGTCGGCTCGGCCTCGCGCTGCTGCTCGCGGTGGCGGCGCTGTTCGCCTTTGGCCGGCCGGTCGCCTGGACCGAGGCGGCGCTGATCATGTGGGACGTCGCGGCCGGCGGACAGCCGACCCTGTGGCAGAGGGTGACCGATCGGCCGCGCGAATATCCGGCGAAGTGGGCCGACGGCGAGGGCGACGTCTATGCCCCGGCCGGCCGCGTGCGCGCCGCTTTGGTGCTGGTGCCGGGCGCCGCCGTGCTGGGCCGCGACGAGCCGCGGCTGCAGGCGCTCGCCCGCAGCTTCGCGCGCGCCGGCTTCGTCGTGCTGGTGCCGGAACTGCCGGAGGTGCGCCGGCTCGCTTTGTCGAAGGTCGATGCCGACCGCGTCGCCTCGGCGCTGCGCCAGTTGCGGCAATGGCAGCCCGGCCAGCCGCTCGGCGTTGCCGCAGTCTCCTACGCGGTGGCGCCGGCGGTGATCGCCGCGCTCGAGACCCAGCCGCAGTTCATCGTCGGCATCGGCGGCTACCACGACGCGGAGGCGGCGATCCGCTTCGTCACCACCGGCGTCTTCCGGCCGCTCGGCGACGCGCGCGAGTACCGGGTGGCGCCGAACGATTATGGCCGCTGGGCCTTCCTGCTCGCCAATGCCGGCCGGCTCGACGATCCTAACGACGCGGCCGTGCTGCAGGCCATCGCCATGGCGCGCTTCCGCGGCGGCGCCGACATCCCGGCGCTCGCCGCCCGGCTCGGCCCCGACGGACAGGCCGTGCTGGCGCTGGTCGAGAACCAGGACCCCGATGCGGTGACGCCGCTGGTCGCGGCGCTGCCCGAGCGGGTGCGGCGCGAGATCGACGCGCTCAATCTCGCGCTCTACGATCTGTCGACGCTGCGCAGCCATCTCATCCTGGTGCATGGCCGCGGCGATCCGCTGGTGCCCTACAGCGAGAGCCAGGCGCTGGCCGCCGCGGCGTCGAACGCGCGCGTGTCGCTGTTCCTGGTCGACGAGCTCGGCCATGTCGACTTCAACGCCGTCACACTGGCCAATGCCTGGACGATGGGCCACGCGATCGACGCGCTGCTGAGCGAGCGGCGGTAGCGCGGGCTTCTGGGGATAACTCGTCCCTGGCGACGCGCATTATGGGCAATGGAACGGGTTTTCGACCGCGGAAAAGGCCCTGTTTTCTCGCGTCCATTGCCCATAATAGGTCCCTGAAAGGGCGGTGCGTATTCTCCTGCAGCCACTGAGGAGAACGCACATGTCAGACACTTCCGATTTTCGTCAATCCAACGGCCGCTTCGCCAAGGGCCATCCCGGCGGTCCCGGCCGGCCGCGCAATCCCGTCAGCACCACGGCGATCGAGCTCGATCGCGTCGGCAGCGAGGTCGCGCACGAGCTGATGAGCGCCACCATCGAGCGGGCGCGCCGCGGCAACCTGCGCGCCACCGAGCTGGTGCTGCAGCGCGTCTGGCCGGTGCGGCGCCATCGCCCGATCGAGCTCGAGCCGCCGTCGGGCGACGGCCTGCGCAACCTGCTGGGCGAGCACGCGACGCTCGCGCAGGCGATGATGAACGGCGACATCACCCCACAGGACGCGCAGGCGACCGTGCGCGTCTTCAAGGCGCTGCAGGAGCAGATGCGCCGCGCCGACTACCAGGCCGAAACGGTGGGCCTGCCAAAAACGGCGAAAACGGCATGAAACCGGTGACGGCCCCGGCGCTATCTCCAGAGCGGCGGCAGCGGCGGCAGGCGGACATTGCCCTGCCGCGCCGAGATGCCGAGCCGCGCCAGCGCCTCGCGGATCTCGCGCGGCGCGCGGATCGCGGGCGCGCGGACATCGACGCCGACCAGGCGCAGCACGCGGTCGACGATCTTCTGCAGCCGGTCGCTCTCGGCCGGGAAACGGCGGACGCGGATCGGCTGGCCCTCGTCGATGCCGGCCTTGGCCTTGGCGATGCTGAGCGCGAGCTGCAGCCCGCCGAGCTCGTCGACCAGCCCGGCGCGCTTGGCGTCGACGCCGGTGAAGACGCGGCCGCGCGCGGCGGCGTCGAGCTTGGCGGCGTCGAGCTTGCGCGCTTCGCCGACCTGTTTGGTGAAATCGGCGTAGATCACGTCGAGCACGCGGTTGATCGCCTGGCGCTGCGTCGCGCTCGGCGGCCGGAAGGTCGAGTACATGCCGGCGTTCGGGCCGGTGGCGAGACGCTCGACGTTCACGCCGAGCGTCGTCAGCAGCTCGGTCGCGACCGGCCAGATGCCGAACACGCCGATCGAGCCGGTGATGGTGGCGGGCTGGGCGACGATCACGTCGGCGCGCACGGCCGCAAGGTAGCCGCCGGAGGCCGCGACGTCGCCCATCGAGACCACGACCGGCTTGCCGGCGCTGCGGGCGCGCGCCACGGCGTCGGCCATGGCGTCGGCCGCCGGGTAGGTGCCGCCGGGCGAATCGATGCGCAGCACGATCGCCTTCACCTGCTTGGCGCGCGAGGCCGAATCGAGCGCGTCGACCACGTCCTCGGCGGTGGCGCGCGAATCGTCGCCGAGCAGGCCGTCGTCGCCCGAATCGGAGGTGATGGTGCCGACCGCGCGCACCAGGGCGATGACGTCGCCGTTCGGCCGCGGCCGCTTGTCGTCGCCGCCGTACTCCGACAGCGTCACCAGTTCGCGCGTCGAGCCGGCGCGCTGCCAGACCGCGTCCATGGCGTCGGTGCGATAGCCGAGCTTGTCGACCAGCCCTTCCTTCTCGGCGCGCTCGGATTCGAACGGTGCCGAGTCGATCAGCTGCTTCAGCTTGGCCGAGGGCAGCTTGCGCTCGCGCGCCACGTCGTCGATGAACTGCCCGTACAGCCCGTCGATCAGCTGCTGCAGGTTCTCGCGCGCCGATGCGGTGAAACCGGTCTCGGTGAAGGAATCGGGCGCGCTCTTGTATTCCCAGCGTTTGCCGCCCTCGACCTTGACGCCGAGCTTGTCCAGCCCGCCGCGCAGGAAGGGCGATTCGACCGCCAGCCCCATCACCGCGAAGCCGCCGCTCGGCTGCAGCCAGATCTGGTCGAGCGCCGAGGCGAGATAGTAGTCGGCGAAATGGTCGCCGTTGCCGCCCAGCCCCTCGGCGAAGCCGACCGCGAACTTGCCCTTGCCACGGAAGCGGGCGATCGCCTGGCGCAGCTCCTGGACGCGGCCCAAACCGGCAGCGTCGTCGCCGATCTCGACATAGAGCCCGACCACGCGCGGATCGTCGGCCGCCTGCCAGAGCAGTTGCACGGTGTCGACGAGATCCTGCTTGTCGCGCCACAGGCTGCCCAGCACGCCGCCGGCGCTGCGCTCGCTCGGCATGCGCCGCAGGTCGAGCGACAGCACCATGGACTCGGGCAGGGCCTTGGGCGCCAGCGGGCCGGTGGTGACGAAGATCACCGCGCCGGCGATCGCGAGCACCGTTACCGTGCCGATGGTGGCCAGCAGGCCGACGATGAACCGCCGCATGGTGTCGACAACTCCGCTTTACTGGGAACGCACGAGATTGGGCCGAAACGACTTGACGGCGTCAAGCATTGCGGTCGCGTGGGTGTCGAGCCCATTGTCGCGCACCGCGACGGCGGCCGGCATGCCGCGCACCGGCCGCAGGCTGTCGTCGAGGCTCCACATCGACAGCCGCAGGTTGGCTGCGACGAAGGCCTGCGGCGCGATGCCGAGCTGCAGGGTCGGGCGCACGCCCAGCCGGCGCACCCGCACCCATTCGATGTCACGCCAGGTGAAGCGGCAGTTCCGGCCGAAGCCCAGCAGGATGCCGTCGTGGTCGATCGTGACCTGCGGCGCGCGGTTGCCGTAGCGGTTGAAGCCGAGCCAGGCGTAGAAGGCCATGGCGGCGGCGAGCAGCAGGTAGAAGGCGAACAGCGGATTGTCGGTGCCCTTGCCCTGCGGCGAGCCGCGCGACAGCAGCATCACGGCCACGACGACCATGGCGATCGCGACGACCGCCATGCCGAGATTGTGCGGGCGGCCCCAGCGGGCCTGCATCAAGCGCATTGCGCGCGGTGGCGCAGCAGATGATCGGCCAGCACGCACGCCATCATCGCCTCGGCCACCGGCGTGGCGCGGATGCCGACGCACGGGTCATGGCGGCCCTTGGTGCGCAGTTCGACCTCGTTGCCGAACCGGTCGACGCTGCGCACCGGATGAAGGATCGAGCTGGTCGGCTTCACCGCCAGCCGGCAGACGATGTCCTGGCCGGTCGAGATGCCGCCCAGGATGCCGCCGGCATGGTTGGCCAGGAACACCGGCTGGCCGTCCTGCATGCGCATCTCGTCGGCGTTCTCCTCGCCGCTCATCGCCGCGGTGGCGAAGCCGTCGCCGATCTCGACGCCCTTGACGGCGTTGATGCTCATCAGTCCCTTGGCGAGATCGGCATCGAGCTTGTCGTAGACCGGATCGCCCAGGCCGACCGGCACACCGGAGGCTATGACCTCGATCACCGCGCCGACCGAGCTGCCGCGCTTGCGCACGTCGTCGAGGTAGCCTTCCCAGCCCTGCGCCGCCTGGCGGTCGGGGCACCAGAAGGGATTGTCGCCGGTGGCGTCCCAGTCCCAATGGCCGCGATCGATCGTCTGGGTGCCCAGTTGCACGACGGCGCCGCGCACCTTGACGTTGTCGCCCAGGACCTTGCGGGCGATCGCGCCGGCGGCGACGCGCACCGCCGTCTCGCGCGCCGACTGCCGGCCGCCGCCGCGGTAGTCGCGCACGCCGTATTTCTTGAAGTAGGTGTAGTCGGCGTGGCTGGGGCGGAACTGGTCCTTGATCTCGCCGTAGTCGCGGCTGCGCTGGTCGACATTGTCGATGTGCAGCGCGATCGGCGTGCCGGTGGTGACGCCCTCGAACACGCCGGACAGGATCTTCACCGTGTCCGGCTCCTGCCGCTGGGTGACGAAGCGCGACTGCCCGGGGCGGCGCTTGTCCATCCAGACCTGGATGTCGGCCTCGCTCAGCGGCAGGCGCGGCGGTGCGCCGTCGACGATGCAGCCGATCGCAGGGCCGTGGCTTTCGCCCCAGCTGGTGAACTTGAAGAGGGTGCCGAAGCTGCTGCCGGCCATGAACCGGCCTCCGATCTACTCGCCTTCGAAGTTGCCGAGCAATTCGGCGATCTGCTTCGCGGACGAGGTCTTGACCATGCCGACGACGTGGTAGCCGGCATCGACGTGCATCACTTCACCGGTCACGCCGGTACCCATGTCGGACAGAAGGTAGAGGCCGGCATTGCCGACCTCCTTGGGCTCGACGTTGCGCTTGAGCGGCGAGTTGAGCTCGTTCCAGCGCAGGATGTAGCGGGCGTCGCCGATGCCGGAGAAGGCCAGCGTCTTGATCGGGCCGGCGGAGATGGCGTTGACCCGGATCTTCTGCTCGCCGAGGTCCATCGCGAGGTAGCGCACGCTCGCCTCGAGCGCCGCCTTGGCGACGCCCATGACGTTGTAGTGCGGGATCACCCGCTCGGCGCCGTAGTAGGTGAGGGTGAGCAGGCTGCCGCCGTCCTTCATCAGCGGCACGGCGCGCTGCGCCACCGCGGTGAAGGAGTAGCAGCTCACGTTCATGGTCAGCGCGAAGTTGTCGGGCGTGGTGTCGAGGTAGCGGCCTTTGAGCTGCGTCTTGTCGGAGAAGGCGATGGCGTGGACCAGGAAGTCCAGGCCGCCCCACTTCTTCTCGATCTCGGCGAAGGTGGCGTCGATGCTGGCGGCGTCGGTGACGTCGCAGGGCATGACGATCTCGCTGTCGACAGTCCTGGCCAGCGGCCGCACGCGTTTCTCCAGCGCATCGCCCTGGAAGGTGAAGGCGAGCTTGGCGCCGGCGTCGTGGCAGGCCTTGGAAATCGCCCAGGCGATCGAGCGCTCGTTGGCGACGCCCATGATCAGGCCCTTTTTTCCGGCCATGAGTTGTGCGGCAGAGGTCATGGGGTCGTTCTTAGCGGGGCAGCGCGTGCGGGACAAGATGGCGGTGGTGGAAGGCCTTCCTGCCCTGCATATTGTGGTCATGATCAAGCAAACAGCCGATCCGCTGGCGCTTTTCGCCGTCTGGTATGGGGAGGCGGAGAAGACCGAGCCGAACGATCCGTCGGCGCTGGCGCTCGCCACGGTCGGGCCGGACGGCATGCCGTCGCTGCGCATGGTGCTGCTGAAGGGCTTCGATGCCGAGGGCTTCGTCTTCTATACCAACTACGAAAGCCGCAAGGGCCTGCAACTGATCACGCATCCCAAGGCGGCGATGCTGTTCCACTGGAAGTCGCTGCGCCGGCAGGTGCGGCTCGAGGGGCCGGTCACGGAAACCTCGCCGGAGGAGGCCGACGCCTACTTCGCCACCCGGCAGCGCGGCAGCCAGATTGGCGCCTGGGCCTCGGACCAGTCGCGGCCGCTCGAGGGCCGGTTCGCGCTGGAGAGGAAGGTGGCCGAGTTCGGCACCCGCTACCTGGTGGGCAAGATACCACGGCCGCCGCACTGGTCGGGCTTCCGCCTGCAGCCCTCGCTGATCGAATTCTGGCAGGATCAACCGTTCCGGCTGCACGACCGTCTGGAGTACAGCCGCCCGTCGCCTGCCGAACCCTGGGCAACCCGCACGCTCTACCCCTGAGGCCCTCGATGGCTGCCGACACCGAGCGCCTGATGAAGGCAGCGACCGTCGCCTCGACGGGGGTGGCGGTGCTGATGGTCGCGGGCAAGACCGTGGCGTGGCTGCTGACCGGCTCGGTCAGCATGCTGTCGTCGCTGGTCGATTCGGCGCTCGATCTGGTGAGCTCGTTGATCACCTTCTTCGCCGTGCGCACGGCGCTGACGCCGGCCGACGCCGAGCACCGCTTCGGCCACGGCAAGGCCGAGGCACTGGCGGGACTTGCCCAGGCCGGCTTCATCACCGCGTCGGGCGGCGCGCTGCTGCTGACCGTGGCCGACCGGCTGCTGCGGCCGCAGCAGGTGCGCGAGGAGGAGATCGGCATCGCCATGAGCGCGGTGGCGCTTCTCATCACCATCGGGCTGGTCTCCTTCCAGACCTACGTGGCGCGGCGCACCAAGTCGATCGCCATCGCCGCCGACCGTGCGCACTACCTCACCGACCTCGTCAGCACCCTGGCGGCCGGCGCGGCGATCTACTTTTCGAGCCGGTTCGAGGAGCCGATGATCGACACCGTCGTCGCGGGCCTGGTGGCGCTCTATCTGATGCATGGCGCCTGGGGCGTGGCGCGCGGCTCGCTCGACGTGCTGATGGATCGCGAGCTGCCGCAGGCCGAGCGGCAGAAGGTGATCGACATCGCCAGGGCGCATCCCGAGGTGCGGGGCGTCCACGATTTGCGCACGCGCTCGTCGGGCCTCACCAAGTTCATCCAGCTCCATATCGAGCTCGACCCGACGCTGGGTTTCGTGCCGGCGCACGCGATCGGCGACCGCATCGAGGCGGAGATCGAGCGCGCCTTCCCCGAGGCCGAGGTCATCCTGCATGTCGATCCGCTCGGCGTCGCCGAGCGTCATCCCCGCGATCCCTCGTCATGAGCAAGCCGAGCTTCGTCGTCGAGGACCAGTCGGCCACCATCGCCGCGCTGGAAAAGCGCCTGGCGCCGGCCAAGCGAATCGACACCCACGGCGCCGTGGTCTTCCTGGCGGGCGACCGCGCCTACAAGCTGAAGCGGGCGGTGAAGTTCCCCTACATGGATTTCTCGACCGCCGAGCGGCGCCGCACCATGTGCGAGGCCGAGGTCTGTATCAACCGGCGGCTGGCGCCCGAGATCTATCTCGGCGTCGAGCCGGCGGGCGACGACGACTGGGTCGTGGTGATGCGCCGGTTCGACGAGGACGGGCTGCTCGACCGCATGGCCGAGCGCGGCCAGCTCACGCCGGCGCTGATGGCCGCCCTCGGCGCGCGCATCGCCCGCTATCACGACGGCCTGGCGCCGATCCGCGACGGTTTCGGCCGGCCCGACGACTATCGCCATTCGGTCGCGGCCGACATCCGCCAGATGCGCGAGCAGGGCGAGCGGCTCGATCCCGCGACCAGCGAGACGCTGGCGCAGAAGATGCCCGCCGCGCTGGAGCCGTACATCGACGTGGTGGCGCGGCGGGTCGAGGCGGGCGCGATCCGCCGCTGCCATGGCGACCTGCATCTGCGCAACATCGTGCTGATCGACGGCAAGCCGGTGCCGTTCGATGCAATAGAGTTCTCCGAGCGCATCGCCAACATCGACGTGCTCTATGACCTGTCGTTCGCATTGATGGATCTGTGCGAACGCAAGCTGCAGCCGCTCGCCAACCGGCTGCTCAACGAATGGATCTGGCGCATCGCCGAGCTGCCGTCCGCGCCGCATCACGAGGCGCTGGCGCTGCTGCCGATGTTCTTGTCGCGCCGTGCCTCGATCCGCGCCTTCGTCGACGCGCAGGCCGCTGCGGTGAGCAACGGCGACACGTCACGCGCCCGCGACTACCAGAAGGTGGCGCTGTCGTTCCTGCACCCTCTGCCGCCGCGCCTGACGGCGATCGGCGGCCTGTCGGGCAGCGGCAAGACCACGCGGGCACTCCAGCTCGCGCCCGAGATCGGCCGCGTGCCCGGCGCCGTCGTCGTGCGCAGCGACGTCGAGCGCAAGCGCCTCGCCGGCATCGCGCTGGAGGACCGCATGCCCGCCGGCAGCTACACGCCCGAAGCCTCGGCCAAGGTCTATGCCGCGATGCGCGAGCGCGCCGAGCAGGCACTCCGGGCGGGCCACAGCGTCGTGCTCGACGCCGTCTTCGACAAACCCGCCGAGCGCCACTCGGCCGAAGCGCTGGCGCAAAGGGTCGGCGTGCCGTTCGACGGCCTGTGGCTCGACGTGCCGAAGGAGGTGGCGCAGGCCCGCGTCGCCAAGCGCAAGGGCGATGCCTCGGATGCCACGGCCGCCGTCGTCGCGCGCCAGTTCGATCAAGACCCCGGTGAGATCACATGGCGCCGCAACTGAAACCGGTGCCCCTGCTGGAAGCGGGCGAGCTGCGCGTCGATCGTGCGCTCACGGTACGTGACGCTTGCCTCGGCTGGCTGCCGTTCGGCCATGTCCTCGCACGGCTCGGCGATCCGATCGTCAGGCGCTGGATGCGGCGCTGCACGCCCTATGCCGGCGAGATCGACGACATCGCGCGGGCCCTGAAGCAGCCCGGCACCTGGCTGCTGCACGGCGCCTACCTGTTCGGCTGCACTGCGCTCGCCGACGAGACCGCCGATTGCCCGCGCCTGCGCCGAACGCTCGACTGGCCGTTCCCCGGCCTTGGCCGTCTGGTCGAGATCATGCATCGGCACGGCGACGCGGGCGAATACCTGAACGTCACTTGGCCCGGCTTCGTCGGAGTCCTGACGGCCGTCGCGCCCGGACGGTTCGCCGCCGCGATCAACCAGGCGCCGATGCGCCGGCGCATGCCGTTTTACGCGATGCTGTGGCTGGACTATGCGCTCAATGCGCTGGCGGGCCTGCGCGCGCGCGCTCTGCCGCCGGAGCATCTGCTGCGGCAGGTCTTCGACACCTGCCGCTCGTTCGACGAGGCGCTTTTTCTGCTGGAGACGGCACCGGTCGCTCGGCCGGTCCTGTTCACGCTGGTCGGCTGCCGGCCGGGCGAGCGCCTGGTCATCGAACGCGGCGGTGCCGGGTCGCGCACCTATCGCGACGACACCGCGGTCGCCAACGCCTGGCAGGAGGACCGTCCGGGCTGGCGGCCGCGCTGCTGCGGCACCGGCACGCCGGTCGACAACAACCGCCGACGCCGCGCCGCGCTCGCCGCGTGGGCGGGCCGCGACGCCGACGACGAGGCTTGGGTGGCGCATCCGGTCCTGAACGAAACCACCCGAGTGTCGGTCGAGATGTCGCCGGCGACCGGCCGCCTCGTGGTCGCCGGCTGGGAACCCGACGGCAGCGGCAGCGCGGCGCGCGCGACCGCGGTGACGCGCTATGTCAGCGCTTAGTCGCGGCCGTATAGGTCACGCCGTAGGCCGGCGCGGCGGCAAAAACCTGCCCCGCCTCGTCGATCGAGCGGGCGTAGGCCTGCGGCGCCTGCGCGGGGTCGGCGGGATCGGCGATGCCGGCTTCGGCGATGAAGCGCTCGAGCCCGGCCGGCGCATAAAGGATCAGGACCTCGGCCGGCTCGGGGGCGAGCGCCTCGAAGCTGTAGTTGAGCCCCGGCTCGGCGTGCAGCAGGGCGCCCTTGCCGAGGACGACCGTCTCGCCCTCGAGCGAGAAGCGGAGCGCGCCGGCGATCACATAGAAGGCTTCAGCCTCCCGGCTGTGGCTGTGCTCGGCCGCACCGCCGCCGACCGCGACGGTCGAGTGCGACAGGGCGTATCGGTTGGCCGTCTCGGCGGCGTCGATGATCAGGGACTGGCGCTGGCCGCCGATCCAGTAGGTCCGGCGATCGGCAGCGTGGACGACGGTGAAGCGCGGGGCGGTGGTCATGTCGCGAGCATGGCGGGGCGCCGCTTCAGCGTCTTGGATGGAACTGACCGGTCAGTGCGCCGTCCAGGCCGACTGGTAGGCCTTCGGCGTGAAGCCGTAGGTGCGCACGAACTCCCGCGTCAGATGCGCCTGGTCGTAGAAGCCGGCGTCCAGCGCCGCCCCGGCAAGCGGCGCGCCCTCGCGCAGCCGGGCCTTGGCTTTCTGCAGCACGATGACGACATGGAAGTTGTGCAGGCCCGAGCCGGTGACGCGCTGGAAGGTGCGCGACAGGTGGCCGGCCGAGACGCCGCAAGCGCTCGCCACCTCTTCAGTGTCGCTGCGCAACGTGTCGCGCCCCGCCAGCTCGGCGATCGCCCGTGCCGCGAGCGGCTGATGGACGGACGGAAGACGATCGCGCGCGTCGTCGCTTCGGACCACGAAGTCCGAGGCGAAGGACCAGCCTTCGTCATCGACCGGCTCGAAGCGATGGATCGTGCCCGCGGGAATGACGACCGTCTCGCCAGCACAAACGTCACGCGCGCCATCCGGAAGCCTCAGCCGCGCTCGTCCGGCGAGCAGCCGTACGATCTCGTCGCCGGCGTGATAGTGCAGGCGGAAACGCCAGGGCGCGCGAGGGCCCGCGATGGTCTCGATGTCGCGATCGACGGCCAGCGAGGTCCGCAGGCCGGGCAAGGATCAGGCTCGCTTCTTGGCCGCCGCGCTGCGCGGCAGCATGCGGGCGAGGTACTGGCCGGTGTAGCTGTCCGGCACCTTCACGACCTCCTCGGGCGGTCCTTCGGCAACCATCCGGCCGCCGCCGGTGCCGCCGTCGGGGCCGAGATCGAGGATCCAGTCGGCGGTCTTGATGACCTCGAGATTGTGCTCGATCACCAGCACCGTGTTGCCGGTCTCGACCAGCCGATGCAGCACCTCGAGCAGCTTGCGCACGTCCTCGAAATGCAGGCCGGTGGTCGGCTCGTCGAGGATGTAGAGCGTGCGGCCGGTGGCGCGGCGCGACAGCTCCTTGGCGAGCTTGACGCGCTGGGCCTCGCCGCCCGACAAGGTCGTCGCCTGCTGGCCGATATGGATGTAGCCGAGACCGACCTGCTGCAGCGTCAGCAGCTTGTCGCGGATCACCGGCACGGCCTTGAAGAACTCGACGCCCTCGTCGACCGTCATGTCGAGCACATCGGCGATCGACTTGCCGCGGAAGTGGATATCGAGCGTCTCGCGATTGTAGCGCTTGCCCTTGCAGACGTCGCACTGGACGTAGACGTCCGGCAGGAAGTGCATCTCGATCTTCATCACGCCGTCGCCCTGGCAGGCCTCGCAGCGTCCGCCCTTGACGTTGAACGAGAAACGGCCGGGCTTGTAGCCGCGCTCGGTCGATTCCGGGAGCTGGGAGAACCAGTCGCGGATCGGCGAGAAGGCGCCGGTGTAGGTCGCCGGGTTGGAGCGCGGCGTGCGGCCGATCGGCGACTGGTCGATGTCGACGATCTTGTCGAGATGGCCGACGCCGTCGAGGCCGGAATGCTCGCCGGCATGCTCGCGCGCGCCGTTCAGCTTCTTGGCCAGGGCCTTGTAGAGCGTCTCGACGATCAGCGTGCTCTTGCCGCTGCCCGACACGCCGGTGACGCAGGTGAAGGTGCCGAGCGGGATGCTCGCGGTGACGTTCTGCAGGTTGTTGGCCTTGGCGCCCTTGACCGTCAGCCAGCGGTTGCCGGTGTTCTTGGGCTCGCGGCGGTTCTTCGGGATCGGGATCTGGCGGAAGCCCGACAGGTACTGGCCGGTCAGGCTGGCGCTGTTCTGCATCACCTCCTCGGGCGTGCCCTCGGCGATCACCGTGCCGCCATGCGCGCCGGCACCGGGGCCCATGTCGACCAGATGGTCGGCGGCGCGGATCGCATCCTCGTCATGCTCGACCACCAGCACGGTGTTGCCGAGGTCGCGCAGGCGGGTGAGCGTCTTCAAGAGGCGATCGTTGTCGCGCTGGTGCAGGCCGATCGACGGCTCGTCGAGCACGTACAGCACGCCCGTGAGCCCGGAGCCGATCTGCGACGCCAGCCGGATGCGCTGGCTCTCGCCGCCGGACAGCGTGCCGGAGGTGCGGTTCAGCGTCAGGTAGCTGAGGCCGACATTATCGAGGAAGCCCAGCCGCTCGTTGATCTCCTTGAGGATGCGGGCGGCGATCTCGCGCTGCTTGGGCGTCAGCTTGGGATCGAGCTCGAGGAACCACTTCACCGCGTCGCCGATCGAGAACTCGGTGGTCTGGCTGATGTTGAGGCCGGCGATCTTGACCGCCAGCGCCTCGGGCTTGAGGCGCGCGCCGTTGCAGGTCTCGCACTTGGCCTCGTGCTGGAAGCGCTCGAGGTCCTCGCGCACCCACGACGAATCGGTTTCCTTCCAGCGGCGGTCGAGGTTGGGGATCACGCCCTCGAACGGCTTGGTCGTCTGGTACTGCCGGATGCCGTCGTCGTAGCGCATGGCGATCGATTCGCCGTTGCTGCCGTTCAGGATGACGTCGCGGACCTTCTTCGGAAGATCCTTCCACGGCACCGACATCTTGACCTTGAAGTGCTTGGCGATGCTCTCGAGCGTCTGCAGGTAGTACTGGCCCGAGCTGTCGGCCCACGGTGCGACCGCGCCCTCGGCGAGCGACAGGCGGTCGTCCGGCACCACCATCTCGGGATCGAAGAACATCTTCACGCCGAGGCCGTCGCAGGCCGGGCAGGCGCCCTGCGGCGCGTTGAAGGAGAAGAGGCGCGGCTCGATCTCCTCGATGGTGAAGCCGGAGACCGGGCAGGCGAAGCGCGAGGAGAAGACGGTGCGCTCGCCGGTGTCGGCGTTCTCCGCCACCGCGAGGCCCTCGGCGAGGTTGAGCGCGGTCTCGATCGAATCGGCGAGGCGATTGCCGAGGTCCGGCTTCACGACGATGCGGTCGACGACCACATCGATGTCGTGCTTGTACTTCTTGTCGAGCGCCGGAGCCTCGGTGATCTCATGAAGCTTGCCGTCGATCTTGACCCGCTGGAAGCCCTTCTTCCGCAGCTCCTGCAGCTCCTTGCGGTACTCGCCCTTCCGGCCGCGCACGATCGGCGCCATCAGGTAGAGGCGCGTGCCCTCGGCCATCGCCTTCACCCGGTCGACCATCTGGGAGACGGTCTGGCTCTCGATCGGCAGGCCGGTCGCCGGCGAGTAGGGAATGCCGACGCGCGCGAACAAGAGGCGCAGATAGTCGTAGATCTCGGTGACCGTGCCGACCGTCGAGCGCGGATTGCGCGAGGTCGTCTTCTGCTCGATCGAGATCGCCGGCGACAGGCCCTCGATCGAATCGACGTCGGGCTTCTGCATCAGCTCGAGGAACTGGCGGGCGTAGGCCGACAGGCTCTCGACGTAGCGCCGCTGGCCCTCGGCGTAGACCGTGTCGAAGGCGAGCGACGACTTGCCCGAGCCCGAGAGGCCGGTGATCACCACCAGCCGGTCGCGCGGCAGGTCGAGGTCGACGTTCTTCAGATTGTGCTCGCGCGCCCCGCGAATCGAGATGAAGCGGTGCGGCTCGGCAGCGGCGGGTAAGCGGGATGACTTGGCCATGTCCGGTGAGAATAGCGCGCGGCGGGGGAGCCGCGCATGTGGCTATCCACAGCGGAAATTTCCACCCTACCTGTCAGGAATTGTCACTCGGCTGGGGCTTCCATGGCCAGCACCCGCTCGGTCGGCCTGTCGTTCATCAGCAATTGCAGGGTGCCCGCGATCAGGCCGATCAGGACGCCGATCTTCCAGGCGAGGTCGTAGGAGCCCATCAGGTCGAACAGGTAGCCGCCGCCCCAGGCGCCGAGGAACGAGCCCGCCTGGTGGCTGAGAAAGGCGATGCCGGTCAGGGTCGACAGGAAGCGCAGGCCGAAGATCTGGACCACCAGCCCGTTGACCAGCGGGATGACGCCCAGCCACAGCGTGCCCATGGCGGCGCCGAACAGCACCACTGTGACCGGCGTCGGCGGGTACATGAAGAAGGCGGCGATGGTCGCCGAGCGCATCAAATAGAGGCCGCCCAGCAGCAGGCGCTTGGGATAGCGGTCGCCCAGCCAGCCGAACAGCCAGGAGCTCAGGATGTTGAAGCCGCCGATCAGCATCAGCACGGTGGCGCTGTAGCTCGCATCCATGCCGCACTGCGCGAGGTAGGTCGGCAGGTGGGTGGTCAGGAAGACGAGTTGCAGGCCGCAGACGAAGAAGGCCATCGACATCACGATGTAGCCCTTGTGCCGCCGCGCCTCGTCGAGGGCGTCGAGGATGGTGAGGTTGCGGTCGGCGACGCGGCTGTTGGGCAGGCGGTCGGCTTTGCTGCCGACGAAGGCGGCCGGCAGCATGGCCAGCGCGATGACCACGAAGGCCCACAGGCCGGCGCGCCAGCCCTCGGTGTTGAGGAAGTGCGCCGCGATCGGCGCGGTGATCATGGTGCCGATCGAGCCGGCGGCAGAGACGAGCCCGAAAGCGAGGGTGCGGCGGTGCGGCGCCACCACGCGGGCGGCGATGTTGGCGGTGATGCCGGAGCTGGTGCAGGCCAGCGCCACGCCGATCATCACGCCGGCACCGATCACGATCGGCAACTGGCTGGTCGCCGTCGCGGTCAGGATCACGCCGACGATGTAAATGAGGCTGCCGATCAGGGTCACCCATCGCGTGCCGTACTTGTCGGCGATGGCGCCGACGAACGGCTGGCTGACGCCCCACGCCACCTGCTGCACCGAGACGGCGAGGGCGAAGTCGGAGATGGCGATGCCGAGATCGTGCGAGGCCGGCGCCTGGAACAGGCCGAGGTTCTGCCGCACACCCATGGCGATGGTCATCATCAGCGCGGCGCCGCCCAGCATGGCGTAGGCTTGGCCGCGCGAAACCTGCGGAACGTGGAACGCGTCCTTCATGGCGCGGAGCTTACGGTGCGCGTCGGTGCGGACCAATGAATTCGCAGAGGGGCGGTATGAGCCAAAGGAGGGGCAGGTGAAGGGTGGAAACAAACGAATCTGGTACCAGAGCTTCGTCCATCCGGTGCAGCAGGCGCCGTACATGAAGCGGCTGCAGGCGATGCTCGATTCGCTCGCCTCGCCCGGCATCCGTTTCGAGGTGCAGGGCCTCGATCCGCCCGACCATGCCTTCCATACGCTGAGCGAGTTCCGCTGCGCCGCGCAGGTGATCCGCAACGCCGTGCGCGCCGAGACGGAAGGCTACGACGCCTTCGTGATGGGGCACTTCCAGGAACCCGGGCTGCTCGAGCTGCGCTCGGCCGTCGACATCCCGGTGGTGAGCCTGGGCGAGGCGAACATGCTGGCGGCGCTGAGCCTTGGCCATCGCTTCGGCCTGGTGACGGTCGACCCGGTCTTCCTGCCGTGGCACGAGCGGCAGGTGCGGGCGGCCGGCTTTGCCGAGCGCTGTGCAGGCGTCAAGGCGATCGCCGTGAACGTCGCGGGCTTCATGAAGGCCTTCACCGACAGGAAGGCCTACGCCGCCGTACGCGCCCAGTTCGAGAAGCAGGTGAAGCCGCTGGTCGAGCAGGGCGCCGAGGTGATCATTCCCGCCGGCGGCCTGCCGATGATGCTGTTCGCCAACGAGCGGCCGTTCCTGATCGACGGCGCGCCGGTGCTGCCGGGCATCGCCGTGGTTGCCAAGGCAGCCGAGATGGCGCTGGCACTGAAGGACATCGGCGGCGTTTCGATCAGCCGCCGCGGCACCTATGCCAAGGCGCCACAGGCCTCGATCGACGAGTTCGTGGCGAGGTTCAGGTGATCCGCTTCCTCATCGCCGCCACGGCGGAGCCCGGGCTGGTGAGGACCGGCACGTCCGGCAGCCGCTCGCGCAGCCGGCTGGCGGCGGGCGCCATCGAGAACTGGGCGAGCACGATCGCGCGGCAATGGGCTAACGCGCCCGCGGCCTGGGCGACGAGCGCGTCGTGATGGTCGCGCTTGCCGGCCAGCAGGGCCGCCATCGCGCCCGGCACGAACACGCTTTCCAGCGTCATCTTGGCGCCGGCCTTGGCGGCATCGGCCTCGAACTCGGCGGCCATGCTGGCGATCGACGGCTCGAAGGTCGCCAGCATGCCGATCCTGCCGCCGATCGCGACGGCTTCGGCCAACATCGCCTCGTTGGGCTTGAGCACGGGAACGGGGACGGCCCGGGCGACCCGCTCGATGGCCGGGCCGAAGGCCGAGCAGGTGAACAGGATGCCGTCGGCACCGATCGCCGCGGAATAGGCGCCCAGCGCATCGAAGCGACCGTAGATCGCATCGGTCAGCTCGGGTGTCAGGGCGCGGTCGCGGCTGAGCGAGTCGTCGAGCAGGTTCACCAGGTCCGGCTCGGGCCAGGCTTCGGCGAAGGCCGCGCAGATCGGGTCGACGGCGGCAGGGGTGGCGTGGATCAGGACAATGCGGGCCATGGCCGACGATAACATGCGGGCACGGCCTCTCCATTGCTTCACATCGGGTTCAATCATAATGTTACGGCCGTAACAATAGATCCAATACCATGTCCGCGCCGCTCTGGCTCCTCCTCACGTACAAGGTCCCGCCTGAACCGGCGCGCCTGCGCATCGCGCTGTGGCGCAAGATCAAGGCATTGGGGGCCGTCTACCTTCAGAACGGCATTTGTGTCCTGCCCCGGACGGACGAGCACTTGCGCCGGCTCAAGGTCATGGAGAACGAGATCGCCCGCATGGGCGGGGAGGCGGTTCTGCTCGAAACGGTTCCGCTCGACCGCACGCAACAACGAAAGGTGTTGGACCGGTTCAACGCCGACCGCAACGAAGCCTACCAGGAGTTCATCGAGCGCTGCGAAGGCTTCGAGGCCGAGATCGCGCGAGAGACCGCAGCCGGCAAGCTCACCTTCGCCGAGCTGGAGGAGAACGACGAGGATCTGAAGAAGCTCCGCACGTGGTTCGACAAGATCAGGAAGTTGGACTTTCACGGTGCGTCACAGGCCGAAGAAGCCGCCAAGCGCCTGGCCGATTGCAACGAACTGCTCGATCGGTTTGCACGCCAGGTCTTCGAGGCGCAGGAAGAGAACCGCACGCCGGCAATGCGCCGGGCGCAACGCACCAAGCAGGGCAAATAGGGCCATGAGGCGCTGGTATTGGATGCTGGGCTTGGTGATCGTCCTGCTCGCGGCCGGCGGGGCGCTCGAATTCTTCGGGACCGGAGCCGGTCGCGAGGCTGACCGGCCGAGCGCTCGACTTCGGCCGGCTTCGAGCGCCAATGGCGGGTCCGCGCTGACGCTCGATGCGAATGCGCAGCGCGCCGGCGGCCTCGAAACGCGGGAGCTTTCGCGGGTTCACTACCGCCAGCAGGTGCGGGCATACGGTACGGTGCTCGACCTCGAAGCCCTGACCAATCTCAGCAACAGCTATGTTGCGGCCCTGTCGGCACGGCGCATCGCCCAGGCTCGGCTGGCGGCCTCCCGGCCGGCGTTCGAGCGGGCCGAGGCGCTGCACAAGGTCCAGGGAGCGTCGGTCGCGCAGGCGCAGTCCGCCGAGGCGACGCTTCGTTCCGATGAAGCCAGCCTCGCCTCGGCGGAGTCGCAACTCGATACGCTGGCCACCACGGCGCAACAGGCGTGGGGGCCGGCGCTTGCGCGCGGCTTGATCGACCGGACGCCGGTGTTCGTCAGGCTGATCGAGCGCCGCGAGATGCTGGTCCAGGCAACGCCGCCCCCAGGGGTCGTTGTTGCCGGTCAATCGCGGGATGCCTTCGCGGAACTCGCCGACGGCGCGCGTGCTCCACTTGCGTTCGTCTCCCTCGCGACGAAGACCGATCCGCGCATCCAGGGTCTGAGCTTCTTCTTTTCGGCAAGCGCGGAAACGCGGCTGCTTCCCGGCATGAGCGTGATCGTGTTCATTCCGTCCGACGCCGTGATCGATGGCGTCGTCGTTCCGACCGATTCGATCGTGTGGTGGCAGGGGCGATCCTGGATCTACCTCAAGACGGGACCTGACCGCTTCATGCGCCGCGAGATCGCCATCGACGTTCCCACGCCGGACGGCGGCTACCTGGTCGAGAAGCTCGACGATGGCGCCGAAGTGGTGACCCGGGGGGCGCAGATGCTCCTGTCAGAGGAGCAGAAGACACCCCTACCCCCGGACAACGACTGATGGGCGGCGGCCCGCAGGCAGCCCTGATCGGCTTTGCAATCCGCTTCCGCGGTGTCGTCATCGCGCTCGTGGCCATGGTGTTCGGCTACGGCGTCTATTCTCTCGCGCAGGCGCGCTACGACGTCTTTCCGGAGTTCGCGCCGCCCCAGATCACCATCCAGACCGAAGCGGTCGGGCTCGCGCCCGAGCAGGTCGAGGTTCTGGTCACGCAAGCGATCGAGAATTCCCTCAACGGCATGCCAGGCCTGAAAAGCTTGCGGTCGATCTCGATTCAAGGCCTCTCCGCTATCACCGGCACGTTCGATCCGTCGAGCGACGTCTATCGCGCTCGACAAATGGTGACCGAGCGGCTCGCCGCGCTGGAAACCCGGCTTCCAAGCGGAATCGGGGCGCCAACGATGACGCCGCTCACCTCGTCGACCAGCCTGGTCCTGGTCGCAGGTCTCACATCGAACGAGCGCTCGCTGATGGAACTTCGGACGCTGGCCGACTGGACGATCCGGCCGCGACTCCTGGCGGTTCCCGGCGTCGGCAAGGTCGACGTCTTCGGCGGTGAGGTCAAATCGCTGCAAATCCAGGTGCGGCCCGACGACCTGACCCGGTTCGGGATCGGCCTGGATGAGGTTCTGAGCGCAGCGCGGCGTGCCACCGGAGTCCGGGGTGCCGGCTTCATCGACGGCGCGAACCAACGGATCGTCCTGCAAAGCGAAGGACAATCGATCACGCCGGAAGCCCTCGGACGAACCGTCCTGGTGAATCACGGCGGGGCAAGTGTTCTGCTTTCGAACGTGGCGACCGTCGTGAATGCGCCGCAGCCGGTCGTGGGAGCCGCCGCGATCGATGGACAAAGCGGCGTCGTGCTGAATATCCATGCCCAGTTCGGCGCGAATACCCTCGAGGTCACGCGCCTCCTCGAGAAGGCCTTCGACGATCTGCGTCCCGGTCTGACGCAATCGGGCGTCGTGCTCCGCGACGATCTGTTCCGGCCCGCCGATTTCATTCGGACCGCAACAGAGAACGTCTGGTCTTCGCTGCTGATCGGCGCGGCCCTGGTCGTCATCGTCCTCTTTCTCTTCCTGTTCGACGCCCGGACCGCCGTGATCTCCTGCCTGGCGATCCCGCTGTCGCTGCTCGCCGCGGTCCTCGTCCTCCAGCGTCTTGGTCTTGCCCTGAATACGATGGTGTTGGGCGGGCTCGCGATCGCTGTGGGTGTGGTGGTCGACGATGCCGTGGTGGACATCGAGAACATCGCGCGACGGCTGCGCGAGAATGCCCGGCTCCCGATGCCGCGTCCCGGCGCGCGGGTGGTGATGGAGGCCTGCCTGGAGGTTCGTGCCGCCGTGGTCTACGCCACGTTCGCGGTTGTTCTCGTCGTCTTCCCGATCGTGATGCTGTCGGGCGTCGCCGGGCGGCTCTTCGCACCTCTGGGAATCGCCTACGCGCTCGCGGTCATCGCGTCGTTGCTGGTGACATTGACCGCCATACCGGCGCTCGCGATGACCTTTCTCGGCGCCCGTCCTGTCGGACCCGGGCAGCCCCCGCTCGTCGCATGGCTCAAGCGGCGATACGAGCGTCTGCTGCACCATGTCGTGACGCGCTCGCGTCTGGCGATCGTAGCCACTGTGCTTGGTACCTTGCTGGGGTTTGGTTTGGTGCCGCTTCTGGGACAGAGCTTCATACCGCAACTCAACGAAGGACATTTCATCGTCCACATGACAGCTCTGCCGGGCACGTCCGCGGCTGAATCACTGAGGCTGGGCGGGCTCGTGACCAAGGCCCTGCAGACGGTGCCCGCCGTCCGTTCCGTCGCCCAGCGCGTGGGCCGCTCGCAATTGTCTGAAGATACCTCCGGTCCGCACTACAGCGAATTCGCAGTGAGCCTTCATCACCTCAGCGGCGAGGCGGAGGCGGCCGAAGGGCAGATCCGCAAGGCGGTGGAGACCATTCCCGGCGCCAACTTCGCAATCTTCACGTTCCTGTCCGAGCGCATGGACGAGGTCCTGTCCGGATACACGGCGCCGGTCGTGGTCAACATTTTCGGCGACGATCTCGATCTCCTCGATCGAAAGGCGCAGGAGGCCGCCGATGTCCTGCGGCAGGTCCGCGGCGCTGCGGATGTGCAAATCCAGTCACCGCCGGGTCTGCCCAAGCTGGTCATCAAGCTTCGACCGCTCGACGTCGAGCACTGGGGCTTCGATTCTGTCGACGTTCTCGATGCGATCCGGACGGCCTTCGGCGGCGAGACGGTGGGGCAGGTCTACGAGGGCAACAGGGTCTTTCCGGTCATCGTCATCGTCGACCCGGCGAGCCGAGCGAGTATTGCCCGCGTGGGTGACCTTCCGCTCCGGAGCCGGAGCGGGACCTATGTTCCGTTGCGGCAGCTCGCCGATATTTATCACGACAGCGGTCGCTATCAGGTCGCGCACCAGGCGGCGCAGAGACTCCAGACGATCACCGCGAATGTCACGGGGCGCGACGTGATCTCGTTCGCCCGAGAGGCCAAGGCGCGGCTCGGCGCCAAGCTGGCCCTGCCGGCAGGCTTCTATGTCGCCCTCGGAGGGCAGGCCGAGGCGCAGGCGCGGTCGCAGCGCGACCTGCTCGTCAATTCGATCATCGCCGGCGCCGGGATCGTGCTCCTGCTGTCGATCGTGACACGTCGGATGCAAAATCTCGCGCTGGTGCTCGCCAATTCGCCTTTTGCCCTGGTCGGCGGGGTTCTTGCCGTCCTTGCCTCCGGGGGCACGCTCTCGCTGGGATCGATGGTGGGGTTCGTTGCCCTGTTCGGCCTCACGCTGCGCAACTCGATCCTCATGATCGCCCACTACCAGCATCTGGTCGCCACGGAAGGACGGACGTGGGACTTCGGGACCGCGATCGAGGGGGCCGCGGACCGGCTTGCCCCGATCCTCATGACGTCGCTGGTGACCGCCCTCGGCGTGCTGCCGCTTGCGATCGGCATGAGCGAGCCGGGGCGGGAGATCGAGGGACCGATGGCCCTCGTCATGCTGGGCGGCCTGGTGAGCTCGACAGCGCTCAATCTGCTCCTGCTTCCGGCGCTCGCGCTGCGCTATGGCCGATTCGAGGCGCCGGACCTCGAGATCGAGCCCGGTCGGGAGCTCGCATCCTGAGGGCCACAACCCAAATTCGGTGGCTGCCCACAGGCGACCGGCAGTAGGTTGCCGCTCGTGAGGTAGGTGCCGGCGTCCCGCGGGCACCGGGAAAGCGAAGGAGGCCCCTATGGCGGGCAGCGTGAACAAGGTCATCCTGGTCGGCAATCTCGGCCGCGACCCCGAAGTGAGGTCCATGCAGGATGGCCGATCCATGGTGAACATGTCGGTGGCGACGTCGGACACCTGGCGCGATCGCCAGAGCGGCGAGCGCAAGGAGCGCACCGAATGGCACCGCGTCGTGATCTTCAACGAGAAACTCGCGGAGGTCGCGCAGAAGTACGTCCGCAAGGGCTCGAAGGTCTATGTCGAGGGCCAGCTCTCGACCCGCAAATGGACCGACCAGAGCGGCCAGGAGCGCTACACCACCGAGGTCGTGATCCCGCGCTTCGGCGGCGCGCTCACCATGCTCGATGGCCGCAGCGGCGAAGGCGGCGGCGCCTCGATGGGCGGCGGCGGTATGGATGACGACCTCAGCCCGCCGCCGAGCAGCGGCGGCGGTGGCGGCCGTCCGGCGACCCGCAGCAAGGCCGAGCTCGACGACGACATTCCCTTCTGAGCGGGGGGCGTTCTAGACGGCGAAGCCCAGCGCCCGAAGCTCGGCCGCGGTCTCGCCGGCCGAGCGATGATGGACGGCGCTCCAGCCGGCCGCACGGGCACCGTCTGCATTGGCCAGCACGTCGTCGATGAAGACGGCGTCCTCGGGCCGGAAGCCGCCGACCCTGCAGGCGAGGTCGTAGATCGCGCGGTCGGGTTTGGAGCACTTCACCTCGCCTGACACCACGTAGTCGCGGAACAGGCCGAGGAAGGGATGGCGCCGGGCCGCCGTGCTGCGCAGCCAGGCGTCGAGCAAGTCGGGCGCGTTCGACAGCAGGTAAAGCGGCGTGCCGGAGGCGTGCAGCTTCTCAACCAGTGCAGCCATCTCGGGGAAGGCCACGGCGCACATCTCGTCGAAACGCCCGTAGAAGGCCGCGATCAGCTCGTGCTTGTCCGGATGGAGGGCCTGCAGGGCCCGCGTGGCCTCGCGGAAATCGCCGCCATGGTCCTGTGCCTGGTGCCATTTGCTGGTGGTCACCTCGGCCAGGAAACGCTCCATTTCCGTGGGGTCGGAAATGAGCTGGCGGTAGAGGTGGCGGGGGTTCCAGTCGACCAGTACGCCGCCGAAATCGAAGACCGCCACGGAGGGCTTCTGGGAGGGCAAAACCGGGCCTTTCCGATGTCGTTTTTCGGGGCAAATTCTCCCTTTTAAATCAGGCACTTGCAAGGCAATCGCCGGCGCGATTTCTGTTGGTATTCCAGACCCCATTTGCTAGGTTGCCAAATGGCTCGCCGAACCCCTCGGCGGGCCCACGATAAGAGCCAAAAAAGCTAGGTTTCCGTTGAGCGACGATACGACCCTTCCGCCGGCGCCGCCGCCCCCCGACGCGCCCCAGCCGCCTCCGCCGCCGCACGATATCGCGCCGATCACGATCGAAGAGGAGATGCGCCGCAGCTACCTCGATTACGCGATGAGCGTGATCGTGTCGCGCGCGCTGCCCGATGCGCGCGACGGCCTGAAGCCGGTGCAGCGCCGCATCCTCTACGCGATGAAGGAGGGCGGTTACGACTCGTCGCGGCCGTTCCGCAAGTCCGCGCGCATCGTCGGCGACGTGATGGGCAAGTACCACCCGCACGGCGACAGCGCGATCTACGACGCCATGGTGCGCATGGCGCAGGGCTTCTCGATGCGCCTGCCGCTGATCTCGGGCCAGGGCAACTTCGGCTCGATGGACGGCGATCCGCCGGCGGCCATGCGATACACCGAGGCGCGGCTGGCGACCGTCGCCGAGACGCTGCTCGACGACATCAACAAGGACACCGTCGAGTTCCAGCCGAACTACGACGAGCGCGAGAGCGAGCCGACGGTCCTGCCGGCGGCCTATCCGAACCTGCTGGCCAACGGCGCCGGCGGCATCGCCGTCGGCATGGCGACCAACATCCCGCCGCACAATCTCGGCGAGCTGATCGACGCCTGCATCGCGCTGATCGCCAATCCCGAGCTGACGGTGCAGCAGCTCACCGAGTACGTGCCCGGCCCGGACTTCCCGACCGGCGCCACCATCCTCGGCCGCAACGGCATCCGCGCCGCTTTCGAGCTCGGCCGCGGCTCGCTGATCATGCGGGCCAAGACGAACATCGAGGAGAAGTCCGGCGGCCGCGAGGCGATCGTCGTCACCGAGATCCCGTACCAGGAGAACAAGGCCCGCCTGCACGAGCGCATCGCCGAGGTGGTACGCGACAAGAAGGTCGAGGGCGTCTCCGAGATCCGCGACGAGAGCGACAAGGACGGCGTGCGCCTGGTCATCGACCTCAAGCGCGACGCCATGTCCGACGTGGTGCTGAACCAGCTCTACCGCTTCACGCCGCTGCAGACGAGCTTCAGCGTCAACGCGCTGGCGCTCGACGGCGGCCGGCCGCGGCTGATGAGCCTCAAGGAGCTGCTCGAGGCCTTTATCCGCTTCCGGGCCGAGGTCATCACCCGGCGCACCAAGTACGAGCTCAACCACGCCCGCGACCGCGCCCATGTGCTGGTCGGTCTCGCCATCGCCGTCGCCAACATCGACGAGGTGATCGAGATGATCCGCCGCTCGCCCGATCCCAACGTGGCGCGCGAGCGATTGATGGCCAAGGACTGGCCGGCGGTCGACGTGAAGCCGCTGATCGAGCTGATCGCCGAGCCCGGCCGCGACGTGTCGGCCGAGGGCACCTACCGGCTGTCCGAGGCGCAGGCCCGCGCCATCCTCGACTTGCGCCTGCAGCGCCTGACCGGCCTGGAGCGCGACAAGATCGCCGAGGAGCTGACCGACGTCGCCAAGCTGATCGAGGGCTATCTCGAGCTGTTGGGCGATCGCGACAAGCTGTTCGCGCTGATGAGCACGGAGCTGCTCGAGATCAAGGACAAGTACGCCACCCCGCGGCGCACCCAGATCGTCGACAACGAGTTCGAGCAGGACATCGAGGACCTGATCCAGCGCGAGGACATGGTCGTCACGGTGACCCATGGCGGCTACGTCAAGCGCGTGCCGGTATCGGCCTATCGCGCCCAGCGCCGCGGCGGCAAGGGTCGCTCGGGCATGGCGACGCGCGAGGACGATTTCGTCACCTCGCTGTTCGTCGCCAACACCCACACGCCGGTGCTGTTCTTCTCCAGCCGAGGCATCGTCTACAAGCTCAAGGTCTGGCGGCTGCCGCTCGGCGCGCCGCAGGCCCGCGGCAAGGCATTCGTGAACCTGCTGCCGCTCAGCGAGGGCGAGACCATCAGCACGATCATGCCGATGCCGGAGGACGAATCGAGCTGGTCGACGCTCAACGTCATGTTCGCCACCGCGCGCGGCGGCGTGCGGCGCAACGAGCTCGGCGACTTCGTCAACGTCAACCAGAACGGCAAGATCGCCATGAAGTTCGAGGGCGAGGATGCCGGCGACCGCCTGATCGGCGTGTCGGTCTGCACCGAGGACCAGGACGTGCTGCTGGCGACCAAGCTCGGCCGCGCGATGCGCTTTCCGACCGACAAGGTGCGGCTGTTCGCCAGCCGCAACTCGACCGGCGTGCGCGGCATCGCCCTGGCCGACGGCGACGAGGTGATCTCGATGGTGCTGGTCGATGCCGGCAAGGGCGTCGCCAGCGAGGAGCGCGACGCCTATCTCCGCCAGGCGCGCGCGCTACGCCAGGCCGAGAACGCCGAGGAGGAAGCGGGCGGCGAGGAGACGCCGGCGACCTCGACGACAGCGCCGCCGGAGGCGGCTTTGTCGGAGGACCGCTTCAAGGAGCTGCAGGCGCGCGAGGAGTTCGTGCTCACCGCGGCCTCGACCGGGTTCGGCAAGCGGACCTCGGCCTACGAGTATCGCGTGACCGGCCGCGGCGGAAAGGGCGTCGAGCTGATGCGCTTGCCCGAGGGCGGCCAGGTAGTCGCGGCGTTTCCGGTAGGCGAGAGCGACGAGATCATGATGGTGACCGACGGCGGCACCCTGATCCGCTGTCCGGTGGCGGGAATCCGCATCGCGGGACGCGGCACGCGCGGCGTGCGCATCGTCAACGTCAGCGAAGGCGAGCGCGTGGTCTCGGCGGTCCGCATCGGTGAGGACGACGCGAACGGCAACGGCAACGGAAATGGCGAAGACCATTCCGAAACAAACGGTGGATAAGGACCGGCCGTGTCGCTAAGACTTCGCCGCTCCCATCGGTGTGCGACTCCGGGGGCCGGTGGCCTGGGAGAGGGCCGAACAAGGGGGACCAATGGGCGTGGACCGCGTCGGTGTCTATCCGGGTACGTTCGATCCCATCACCAGCGGGCACATGGAAGTGGTGCGCCGCTCGCTGCGCCTGGTCGACAAGCTGGTGATCGGGCCGGCGATCAACATCAGCAAGGGCCCGCTGTTCTCGCTCGAGGAGCGGGTCGAGATCATCAAGGAAGACATCGCGGATTATCCCCAGACCGAGCGCGAGCGCATCGAGATCGTGCCGTTCGAGGGGCTGCTGATCCATTTCGCGCGCCAGGTGAACGCCCAGGTGATCATCCGCGGCCTGCGCGCGGTTTCGGACTTCGAGTACGAGATCCAGATGGCCAACATGAACGCCCGCATGGAGCCCAACGTCGAGACCATCTTCCTGATGGCCTCCGACCGGCACCAGTTCATTGCATCGTCACTGGTGAAGGACATCGCCCGGCTGGGCGGCGACACCTCCCAGTTCGTGTCCAAGAAGGTCTTCGAGCGGCTCAAAAAGAAGTTCGCCAAGGCCTGACGCCCCGCCGTGCCGCGTTGACCGGGGCGGCCGCGACCCTTATACGGGCGCCGCGCGGGGTTTCGGCCCGCGACGCGACCCGGGAACGAGCCCATAGCTCAGCGGTAGAGCATCTGACTTTTAATCAGGTGGTCGTAGGTTCGATCCCTACTGGGCTCACCACGGGATCCAACGAGGAGATGCACGGCTCATGCCGTCGGTGAACGTCGTCAACGGCAAGCAGATCGTCGTCGAGAATCTCGGTTCCGGCGCGCGCATGGTCCGCTTCTTCGCCAAGCCCTTCCTGCAGATGTGGCACCACCGCGACCTGATCCAGGCGATCCTGCGGCGCGAGGTCGCCGAGCGCTTCAAGGGATCGATCGCCGGCTGGGTCTGGGCGGTGGTGGCGCCCTTGCTGGCGATCGCCGTCTACACCTTCTTCTTCGCGGGCCGGCTCGACCTGCCGAAGGAGTACATCATCACCACCGGCCAGAACACCAGCTACGCCCTGTTCATCCTGAGCGGCATCGTGGTGTTCAACTTCTGGTCGGAGATGGCGTTCCGCGCGCCGATGCTGCTGCACGAGTACGTCCACTTCATCAAGCAGACCATCTTCCCCAGCGACATGCTGGCGGTCATCTCGACCCTGCGCGCCACGCTCTACACCGTGATCTCGATCGTCGTGCTGATGGTCTTCCAGTTCCTGGTGGTCGGCAGCCTGCCCTGGACCTGGCTGCTGCTGCCCTTCATCTTCATCCCGTTCCTGGCCTTCCTGGTCGGCATGTCGTGGTTCCTGTGCGCGGTCGGGGCCTTCACGCGCGACGCCGGCTACTTGATGATCAACATCGTGCCGCTGTTCATGTTCGCCACGCCGGTGTTCTATGCCCGGACCCAGCTGCCGGTGCCGCTGGACTTCTGGCTCTACGCCAACGCGCTCACCGGCTATGTCGAGGTGATGCGCGATATCATGCTCGTCGGACAATTTCCCAACTGGCAGGTCTATGCCTGGACTCTCTTCACCTCCATCTTCACTTTCTACTTCGGCTACTGGTTCTTCGACAGGTATCGGAATGTCATCGTCGACGTCCTCTGATATCGTCGTCGAAGCCAAGCATCTCGGAAAGGCCTTCCAGCTTTACGCCAGGCGTAACGACTGGCTGAAGCAGGTCATGTTCGGGTGGTGGAAGTCGTACTTCAAGCCGTTCTGGGTGCTGCGCGACATCGACCTGCAGGTCCGCCGCGGCGAGAGCATCGGCATCCTGGGCCGCAACGGCTGCGGCAAGTCCACCCTGCTGCAGGTGATCTGCGGCATGACCCTGCCGAGCCACGGCGAGCTGCGCGTCACCGGCCGCATCGCCCCGGTGCTGGCGCTGGGCTCGACCTTCGACCTCGAGCTGTCGGGCCGCGAGAACGTGATGATCGGCGGCGCCGTGCTCGGGCTGAAGCGCCACGAGGTGCTGCGCAAGTTCAACTCGATCGCCGAGTTCGCCGGCATCGGCGACTACATGGACCAGCCGGTGAAGCACTATTCGATGGGCATGCGCACGCGCCTGGCTTTCTCGATCTGCGCCCATGTCGAGGCCGAGATCCTGGTGGTCGACGAGGCGCTGTCGGTCGGCGACGCGGCCTTCCAGCGCAAGTGCCTCGATTGGATCGACAGCTTCCGCAAGACCGGCACGCTGCTGTTCGTGTCGCATTCGATGGCCGAGGTTCGCCGCCTGTGCAACCGCGCGATCTGGATCGAGGACGGCCGCATCCGCGAGCAGGGCGACCCGAGCGAGGTCATCCGCAACTATCACCGCGCGCTGCTGGTGGAGAAGGACGACGTCCATCGCTTCTCGGCCGCACGGGGATGACGGCCGATGGAGGCCGGCCTCGTGGTCTGGATCGGCGGCGCGTGGTGGGCGACCGCATCGGCCGTCCAGTGGCTGAGCGCCGCCCTGGCCCGCAGCCCGCGCCGTGAGACGCCGCCTCGCCATCGCACTGCCGACTTCAGCATCGTCGCGCCCATGAACGGCGCCGCCGACGCAGCACCTGCCTACGTTGCCGCGCTCAGGTCGCTGGCGGAGCAGGGCGCGGAGGTTCTGATCTGCGTCGCCGGGCCCGACGATGGCGCGCTGGCGCCGCTGCGCGCCGAGTGGCCGGAGGCGCCGGTGCTGGTCGGCAGCGACACCACCTTCAATCCAAAAATGAACAACGTGCGCAAAGGCCTCGAGGCGGCGCGCCGCCCGGTCGTGGCGTTGTGCGACGCCGGCATCCTCCTGGAGGCGGCCACGCTCTGCCGCGCCGCTGCGCCCCTCGCGGACACGGGCGGATCGGAGACGGTCGGGCTGGTGCTGGCGCTCAAGGCGGCGGTGGCGCCGGACAACTTCGCCGCCGAGCTCGAGCGCGCCTACATCAACGGCCACCAGGCGCGCTTCCTGCTCGCGGCAGACCGCCTCGGACTCGCGGTGGCGTCCGGCGGTGTCACGTTGATGTCATTCGACACCCTGCAGCGCATCGGCAACTGGCGCGGCTTCAACCGCTGGATCGCCGACGACTACTCGGTCACCCGCTCGGTGCGCGAGCTCGGCCTGAAGACGCGGCTGGGCGATGTCATGCCGCCGCTGCCGCTCGGCCGTCGCGACGGCGCCGTGGTGTGGCGGCGCCAGGTCCGCTGGGCACGCACGCGTCTGAGGCTGCCGGTCTGGCCGCTGGTGCTGTGGGAGCCGGCGATCGGCTGGGCGGTGTCGGCCATCGCCGGGCTGGTCGCGCTGGCGGCGGCCGGCGTCGCGGCGGGCGGCTTGCTGATCGGTCTGGTCCTGCATACCGCGGCGTGGCTCGCGGCTGAATGGTGGTTCACGACGGGACGCGGTCTGTCGTTCGGTGGGCGCGCCGCGGTCGCCACATTGATCCGCGAGGCGCTGGCGCCGATCCTGATGCTGCGGGCGCTGAGCAGCCGGCGGATCGACTGGCGCGGCACCGATCTCGGCAGCGGCTGGCGTGGCCGCATGGGGACTTCTGCATGAGCATCGACACCATCAAGCTGCCCGAGCGGATGGATTCGACCACTGCGGCTGCAGCGGAGCAGATGTTGCGCGCGGCAATGCGCCCCGGCGCGCGGATCATCGTCGATGGCAGCGCGGTCGGCTACATGAGCGCCGCCGGCGTGCGCGCGTTGGCCGGCGTCCTGCACGGCGCGGAGGAGATCAGCGCGCGCGTCGTGTTCTGCCGCTTCACCGGGCCGGCGGTGGATTGTTTGGAGGTCAGCGGCTTCGCCCAGCTTCTCGAGGTCGCCGAAAGCCTCGAAGAGGCTTCTGACCGGTTGAACTCAACAGGCGGGGCAGGCTCCAACCGCTTGCACCAGCGCCGGACTGCGGGTTAATTACCTGCTCAGGCTGAGGCAAGACCAAGGGGCTTTGGGCGGGGCAGCGATGCTAGCCGCTTCGGGTGGAGATCGGGCTTTGACAATCTGGACCTGGCTGCGCCCCGTCGCGCGTCCCGTATTCGTTGGCCTTGGCTTGGCGCTCGCACTCGGCGGCTGCCAGGTGGTGCCTGGCGACGGGCCATGGATGGGCGGATCACAAGCGTCAAGCACCGAGGCGCTGCCGTTCGACGTGATCGACCTCACGCCGACCAGCGTGGTGGCGTTCCGGCCGGTGCCCAGCCTCGACAAGGCCTCGACCCCCAACACGTCCGCGGGCGCCCGGATCGCGGTGGCGCCAGGCGACGTGCTCAGGGTCCGCATCTTCGAGCCTTATGCCGGCAGCATCTTTCCCACCATCCAGCAGCCGGGTGCCGATCTCGGCACGCAACGCGTGACCGATCAGGGGACGATCAACGTGCCCTATATCGGCACCATACCGGTCGCCGGCCTGGACCTTGGCCAGATCGAGCAGCGCATCGCCGAGCGGGCGAAGGGCAAGGCGCAGGATCCCCAGGTGATCGTCGAGTTCGTCGCCGACCGCAGTCACACTGTGATGGTCTCGGGCGATGTGAAGCAGCCCGGCCGTATCTCGATCCTGGATAACGTGCGCTCGGTCGTCGATGCCATCAACCGTGCGGGCGGTGTCTATGCCAGCTCGGTGCAGGGTGGATCCCAGAGCAATCAGCTCGAGGTCGTGGTGCGCCGGAACGGCCAGGTCATCCTGACGACGCAGTGGTCCGATCTCCTCGCCGGTGCCGACATCCCGATCGAGAAGAACGACGAGATCGTGGTGCGGCCCAACGCGCGCACCTACACGGTCCTGGGCGCGGTGACGAAGGCCGGCAACGTCGAGATGACCAAGGCCAACATGAACCTGCTCGAGGCGCTGGGCTCGGTCGGCGGCCTGACCGACGAGCGCGCCAACAAGACCGGCGTATTCCTCTTCCGGATGGGAGATATCCAGAACAATCCGGGGGCAAGGGCCCGTGTTTTTCGGTTGGACCTCAGCCAGCCAGTGTCTATCTTCGTCGCTCAGCAATTCGGGATGCAGCCCCGCGACGTGGTGTATGTCACGAATGCGCCACTTTACGAGTACAATAAGATCGTGACGGCCCTTTACAGAACCTTCTCGATCATCAGCGTGACGAGGGGCACTGTGATCCCGTCCACGTCCTTCTGACGGACTGCCTTCTGGCGGACTGAACGTGCGGACTGGGCTGGGGTAACTGGAAGCGGATTCGCATGGCGCGACGGGAAAAATACAGGTGGGGTGCAACGGGTGTCGCGATCCTGTTCGTGGTCGCGGCCCTGGCTCTCTGGATTGCACCGACCCGGCAGACCAGCAGCGCGCAGGACGGCATCCGGCCGACCGGACCGCTGATCTCGCGCGGCTACACCGACGCGCCGGCCGGCACGGTCGTCATCGCCGGTGACCCGTCGAGCGTCGGCGTCCTGCAGGAGCTGCGCGTCAGCGAAGGCCAGAAGGTCAAGAAGGACGAGGTCGTCGCGGTGATGTCGACCTTCGCCAAGGCCGACATCACGGTCCGCACGACCGAGGCGCAGTTGCAGAAGCACGAGCGGACGCGCGAATCGATGGTCAACGGCTATCGCACCGCCGAGATCGCCATGCAGGAGGTGGTGGTCAAGTCGTCGGCCGAGGAACTCAAGCTCAAGAACCTCGAGATGACGCGTTCGGGCAAGCCGCCCGACCAGAAGCAGCTCGAGCTCAGCATCTCCCAGCAGAGCCTCGAGCGCGAGCAGGCCAAGCTGCGCGTCCAGAAGGAGACGCTGTCCAGCGACCTCGCCCAGACCGACATCGATATCAGCATCACCCAGGCCAAGCTCGACCAGGACCGGATCAGCCGCGAGCAGGCGCTGGTCCGCTCGCCGATCGACGGCGTGGTGGTGCAGATCTACAGCCGCCAGGGCGAGCGGGTGTCGCCCAACGGCATCGTCAAGATCGTCGACATGAGCCAGATGCGCGTGTTCGCCGACGTCGACGAGCTGCATCTCGGCCGGGTCGTCACCGACGGCAAGGTCGAGGTCACGTTCCGCGGCAACGCCACGATCTACCGCGGCACGATCGTCCGCATCGCGCCCTCGGTGAAGCGCATGCAGCGCATCGAGCCGGACGGCGGCTCCTCGACCGACGCGCGGGTCGTGCAGGTCGAGATCAAGCTCGACGACCCCTCCGGCATGCCGCAGGTGCTGGGCCGCGAGACGCGCGTCACCTTCCTCTGATGGCGCTCATCCTTCCTGCCGCCGCCTCGCCGCAGCCGCGCCGCAGGCGGTGGCCGCACTTCTCGTTCGCCCATCTGCGCGCCGCCGCCAAGACCGCGGCGGCGATGCCGCTCGGCTCCCAGCAGCTGCGCCGCCAGCGCACCAGCACGCTGTTGTCGCTGGCCGGCGTGACCGCGAGCTTGCTGGTCGTGTTCGCCCAGCTCGGCATCGAGCGCGCCGTCTACGATTCGTCGATCCGCGTCCATCGCGCGGTGGTCGCCGACCTGGTGCTGGTGCCGCCCGGTTTCAAGTCGCTGCAGATCCATGCCGAGGTGCCGGCCGCGATGAACGACATCGTCGCCACCAATCCGTCGGTCGCCGGCACCAGCCCGTTCTGGTTCGGCGTCATGTCGCTCGGCCATGCCGGTATGCCGACCTCGCGGCGGCTCGCCTGGTATGCGATCGACGTCGAGCGCCCGGCGATCGACGTGCCGGGCCTGAAGGAGAATCTCTACAAGCTGCGGGAGCTGCGGCGCATCCTGTTCGACCGCGATTCGCGGCCGTACTTCGGCGATCTGGCCGAGGTCGCCGACAAGGGCGTCGAGGTGCCGGTGCTGGGCCCGCCGGACGTGCGCAACCTGCTGCGCGAGATGTTCGTGGTCGGCACCGTGGCGATCGGGCCCAACGTGGTGAACGACGGCGCGGTCATCATGTCGGAGGGCACCATGGCTGAGGTGATGGGCAGCTGGTACTCCGAGCGGCCCGCCTTCATCGGCATCCAGCTCGTGCCGGGCGCCGACCCGGCCGCGGTCCGCAAGCAGCTCAACAACGCGCTGATCGGACGCGGCGAGGTCATCAGCCGCGAGGAGTTCGAGGCGCGCGAGAAGCAGTACTGGTCGCGCGAGACGCCGGTCGGCTACATCACCGACCTGGGCTTCGTCATGGGCCTGATGATCGGCATGGTGTTCATCTACTACGCCCAGTACCAGATCATCCGCTTCTATCTGCCCGAATACGCCATCCTGAAGAGCCTCGGCTACGACTGGTGGTTCTTCCTCTGCATGATCGGGCAGATCGGCGCGGCGATCATCACGCCGGCCTTCCTGGTCGCCTTCACGCTGGCGCGCCTGGTCTACGGCATCGCCGAGGCGACGATCCATCTCGGCATGACGATGGGCCTGCGCGAGATGGTGGTGGCGCTGGTCGCGTCGATCGTCATGACCGCGGTGTCGAGCGTGTTCGCGATCCGGCGCCTGTGGAAGGTCGATCCCATCATGCTGTTCGAATGACCATGGTCGACAGCCACGTCCTGGGTCCGGCGGTCGTCGAGGCGGTCGACATCCATCACCACTACGGCGACGGCCCACAGCGCGTCGACGTGTTGTTCGACATCAACATGCAGGTGCGCGAGGGCGAGATCGTCATCGTCACCGGGCCGTCGGGCTCGGGCAAGACGACGCTGCTCACCATCCTCGGCACGATGCGGCGGCCGTCCGAGGGCAAGCTCAATCTGCTCGGCGCCGACACCGCCGGCGTCGTCGGCCCCGCGCTCGATGCGCTGCGCAACCGCATCCGCTTCCTGTTCCAGAAGCGCAACCTCCTGTCGTCGCTGACGGCGCTGCAGAACGTCATCGCCGGCGTCTCGACCACGCCGCTCGCCGATCCGGCGTGGGACGAGCGGCGGGCGCGCTATCTGCTCGGCCTGCTCGGCCTCGCCGACAAGGCCGATTCCTGGCCCGACGAGCTGTCGGGCGGCCAGCAGCAGCGCGTCGCGATCGCCCGGGTCATGATCGGCCTGCCCGACCTGATCATCGCCGACGAGCCGACCTCGGCGCTCGACCGCGTGGCGGGCCGGATCGTCGTCGACCAGCTCAGGGATCTCGCGATGCGCGCCAAGTGCGCCGTGGTGCTGTCGACCCACGACGAGCGCATCTTCGACGTGGCGAGCCGCCGCCTCCATATCGAGGACGGCCGCTGCTTCGAAGTCCCGATCCACTACCACTGAGCCATCGTGCTGCTGTTCGCCGTCGACCTCGTGGTGCTGCTCTGCCTCGCCGTGCAGTTCGCGCTCGCAGCCTATTTCATCTGCCTGCTGGTCTGGATGGCCGAGCAGCCGGAGCGGGCCGAGCTGCCGGCGCTGCCTCCGGATGCCGAGCTGCCGCGCGTGCTGGTCCAGATCCCGGTCTATAACGAGCCGATGGTGGTCGAGCGCGCGGTGCTGTCGGCCGGCGGCCTCGACTGGCCGCGCGACAAGCTCAAGGTCCAGTTGCTCGACGACAGCACCGACCTCACGTCCGACATCGCCGTCCACGCGATCAACCGCCTGCGCAGGGACGGCATCGATGCCGAGCACGTCCGCCGCGCCGACCGCGGCGGCTTCAAGGCCGGGGCGCTCGCCGCCGGCATGGCGCTCGATCCGGCGCCCTACGTCGTCGTGTTCGACGCCGACTTCGTGGCGCCAAGCGACTGGCTGCGCCGGGCGATGGCGGCGCTGCTTGCCGAGCCGAAGGCGGCGTTCGTGCAGACCCGCATCGAATGGGGCAACGGCGAGCGGAACTGGCTGACGCGCGCCCAGCGGCTGATGCAGGACGCCCATTTCGCCGTCGAGCAGGACGTGCGGGCGCGCCGCGGCGTGCCGTTCCAGTTCAACGGCACCGGCGGCATCTGGCGCCGCGCGGCGGTCGAGGAAGCGGGCGGCTGGTCGCATGACACGCTGTCCGAGGACCTCGACCTGGTGCTGCGCACCCATCTCGAGGGCTGGACCGGCCTGTTCCTGATGGAGCCGCACGTGGTCGGCGAGCTGCCGCAGCGGCTCGAGGATTTCAGCGCCCAGCAGAGCCGCTGGTCGAAGGGCTTCGTGCAGGTCGCGCGCAAGCTCCTGCCGCAGATCTGGGGCTCGGCCTGGTCCGACGCGGCCAAGTTCACCACCACGGTCGCGCTCGGCCAGCAGCTGGTCTTCCCGGCGCTGGCGGTGGGCGTGGTCGCGCTGGTGGTGTCGATCCTGGGCCATGGCCATCTGACCGGCCTGTTCCGCTTCCTGCTGTGGCTCTGGCTGCTCGGCATGCTGGCGGTGCTGTTCGGCATGACCTGGGCCGGCTGGCGGCGGCTCTGCCGCGGCGGGCTGGCGCACTATATCGTGACGGCGTTCAGCGTGCCGGCGCTGATCGTGTATCTTGCGGGGACCAATGCCGGCGCCATCATCGGTGCCGCGTTCGGCCGCAAGACCGAGTTCAACCGCACGCCCAAAACGGGCACCTGAGTCTGGCACCTGAATCTGGCACCTGACGTGATCGCCTCCGTGGCCTGTCTCCTCGCCGTCGTGTTCGGCGCCTGTTGCCTGTTGCTGGCCGCCTTCATCGGCAGCCTGCTCTACATGGTGCTGCTGCACCATCGGCTGAAGCCGGCCGGGCTGGCCCGCGAGCGGGCGCTGCTGGCGACGCCGCTGCCGCCCGACGCCGAGCTGCCGCACGTCGTGGTGCAGATCCCGTCCTTCAACGAGGGGCCGGTGGTGCGCCGTGGCGTCGAGGCGGCGGCCAGGCTCGACTGGCCGCGCGACAGGCTGCACATCCAGATCCTCGACGACAGCACCGACTCCACGGCGGAGATCGCCCGCACCGTCGCGGCCGAGCTGCGCGACCAGGGCTTCGACGTGGTGGCGCTGCAGCGCACCGACCGCTCGGGCTACAAGGGCGGCGCCTTGCACGAGGCGATGCAGCAGACGCCGTACGACTACTTCGCCATCTTCGACGTCGACTACGTGCCGCCGACGGATTTCCTGCGCCGCGTCATGGCGGTGTTCCAGGCCGAGCCGAAAGCCGCCTTCGTGCAGGCGCGCTTCGACTTCCTCAATCCGCACGAGAACGCGCTCACCGAGATGCAGATGGTGACGCTCGACGCCCATCTCGGCATCGAGCAGGCGACGCGCTGGTGGGCCGGTCATCCGCTGCCGTTCAACGGCACCTGCGGCATCTGGCAGCGCGCCGCGGTCGAGGCGGGCGGCGGCTGGAAGGGCGACACCGTCACCGAGGATCTCGATCTGACCTATCGCGGCTGGGTCAAGGGCTGGCGCGCGGTGTTCCTGACCAGCGTCGCGGTGCCGGGCGAGCTGCCGGCCGACACCCAGACCTGGCTGCGCCAGCAGCAGCGCTGGCAGGACGGCTTCCGCCACGTCTCGCTGCGCATGTTCCCGGTGATCGTGAAGAGCCGCGACATCGGCCCGGCCGCCAAGGGAGCGGCGCTGCTCCATCTCTGCATGTCGCTCAACCAGCCGGTGCTGCTGGTCGGCGTGGTCTGCGGCGTTCTCGCCGGCCTGCTCAACCCGGCGCTGATCCCGGCGCTCCTGACCGCGTTCGTCGTCACGGTGGCGTGGGTGATCTTCTGCGCCACGACCTTCCTGCGGGCGGGCCACAACTTCATCCGCCACGGCGAGATGTCGCCCGGCCGCTTCGCCATCGTGCTGCTGCGCTTCGTCGGTGGCCAGGTCGCGATGGTGACCCGCAGCCTCTGGGTCCACATCAAGAAAGCGCTCGCGCCGCCGAAGCCGGTCGTCTTCGACCGGACCCCGAAGAAGGGCGCTTAGGTGGGACGGAACCGTTGCTGCAACAACGGTATTCCAGAGGGTGATCTTCGTCACCGCCCGATGCGCGGCGTCAGATGCAATTGATACCGGACTTATTTCAGCCGAGCTCTTGCCCCGGCTAGAATGTCCGCGTGGCGTTCAACCGTAACCTGCACGGTCTTCGGGGCCTTTTGGCCATCGGCGTCATGATCGGTCATTGCGGTATCGTCCACATTGAATCCGTATCGGTCTTCTTCTTCTTCGTCCTAAGCGGGTACCTGCTGGCAAGCCTTTACCGGAACGGTATGCGGCCGGACCAGCTCGGGCCCTACGCAATGCGTCGCGCGGCGCGCTTGGTTCCCCTGTACGCCGTCGTGCTGGTCGTCATCGCCCTGGTGCCGAACTGGCTCTATGACGCCGTCCTGCGGCCCGACGAAGCGGCCAAGTTCGAAGGCATTGCGGCGACTTTCCTCGAGCATCTGACCTTCAAGTGCGGCGACATCCATTTCTGGACGCTCTCTCAGGAAGCGGTTGGGTATGCGTTGATTGCGGCGCTCGTATTGATGCGCAGTCTGCTGGGAGTCGGCCCGTTTATTGCCTTGTGTGCGGCCGTCGCCGTATTCTTCGATTTCTTCTGGTTCATCCCTATGCCCAGCAGCGGCATCGTGCGCCCATTCTATGGCATGCATTTCGCCATCGGGGTGGCGGCGGCGCAGATCCCGACCGGTAAGCCGAAGCGATGGGCATCGGCTGCGTCGATTGTCATCCTCGGCGCCATCCTGGTCGCCGCCATGTTCGGCGAGGCCATCAAGTCGACTTGGGACGTACCTTTCTGGGAGGGCATCATCCCGCCTGAGTTGTGGGGACTGATCGCCGCCGCCGCCATTCTGGGCCTCGCGCACGGGTCTGACGTGCTTGGGCGCTTCGGCTTCTTCGGCACGATCAGCTACGGAACCTACGTCTTCCACTACTTGGTGCTGCTGATCGTGGCGAGTCTGGACGGGGCGCACAATCCTCTCGTGACCTTCCTCAAGGTTGGATCGATCACCTTCGCGCTGGCTTGGCTGAGCTATCGCTACATCGAGGCACCGTGCATTCGATGGGCCGCCTCGCTTCGCCGCTCCGAACAAAGGGCTACAGAAGGGGCTTGACCTTCTATTTCCGGGTAGCGTTCTCGCAAATGTGCCGCGCGCGTCATCTTCATGGTGTGAAGCCCCAGTGTAGAGCTCGCATCGGGTACCGCTGCTGGAACAGCGGTGTTCCAGACTGTGATCTTCTTCGCTTCCCGGACTTCTCTCACTCTCCTCTCGTCATTGCATATGCCTTCGAGAGGAAAAGACGACGATGTCCTTCGACTTCACCAAGTTCCCGTATCCCGCGCTCTATAACCCCGGCGCCGCCAGCCGCACGGAGGCGATCAGGACCGGCCCGGTTTCGTCCGGCTTCGCCGTGATCACGCTCAAGACGCCGCAACCGAAGGCCTGCCTGCCGGACATCCGCGAGTTCGCCCGGGCGCTGCGCGAGGGCACCGGCGACATCGGCCTCGGCGACATCACCGCCTATCGCCACATCGACCGTGACGAGCTGGGGGGTGCGATGCCGTTCGACCAGCCGGTCTGCGAGGGGCTGCTGAAGGCGGCGGCTTCGCGCGAGCAGACGAAGGCGGCGGCCGGCATGGTCTCCTCGCTGGTGCTCTCCAATCCGCGGGCAGACTGGGTGCTGCTCGTCGAGTTCGAGCTCCCGGAGCAGGCGCAGGACGCGGTCGCAGGATGGCGCGAGGGCCGGGACGGCTTCGACGAGCTCGCGGCGCACTCGACGGCGACCACGATCGGCGCCTTCAAGAACATGAAGCGCTACGCCAGCGTCTCGCGCGATCCGAACGTCATCCAGTTCTTCAACCTGTTTCCGAGCCCCGGCAGCGTCGACGTCGTCTGGACGGCCTGGCAGGACGCGCTGCCGTGGTTCCTCGAGGTGGCGGAGATCCGTTCGTCCTTCCCGCTGGTGGCGCTCGACGAGGAGCAGCCGATCCTGCTGGTGAACTACGCGCACTGCGATTCGATCAAGCACTTCCTGATCGGCACGCTCCACGATCCCGGCTTCAGGGAGGTCATGGAGTCCTGCTATGCGCGGCGCGACGTCACCTCGCCGATGCCGTTCTTCTGCAAGATCGTTCCGGTCTGAACGGTCCGCAGCTCCATCGCCAGGAACTCGACGAATGCCTTGGCGGCCGGCGCGGTCCGCGCGCCGGCCGGAAACAGGGCGGAGAGCGCAGTGGCGACGGGCGGCCATTGCTTGAGGACGTGCACCAGTCGGCCGGCGACCAGGTCGTCGCCGACGAGATGGAGCGGCATCTCGGCAATGCCGGCGCCGTCGAGGGCGGCGGCGCGGACGGCGGCGATGTTGTTGGTGCACAGCCGCCACGAGATCGGCACGCGCCGGCGTCCGTCGGGGCCCTGCAGCTCCCACGTCGCCGCCTCGGGCCTGATGGCGATGCAGGCGTGGCCCTTCAGGCCCTCGGGATCGGCCGGCACGCCATGCTCGGCGGCATAGGCCGGGCTGGCGCACAGGATGCGCTCGAACACCGCCACCCGCTTCACCTTGAGGCTGGAGTCGTCGAGCTCGCCCATCCGCAGCGCCAGATCGAAGCCGTTCCTCACCACGTTCACCCGCTCGTCGCTGAGCGCAAGCTCGGCGCGCACCTTGGGGTGCCGGGCGAGGAATCGCACGAGGCTCGGCTGGACCTTGGTCTGGCCGATGCCGACCGGGGCCGTGATCCGCAGCAGTCCGGCCAGCCCCGCCGGAGGCTGGCGTGCTTCCTCGACCGCCGACGCCATGTCCTCGGCGGCCTCCCGGCAGCGAGCATAGAGCCTGCGTCCGGCCTCGGTGAGGGCCAGGCCGCGGGTGTTGCGATGCGCGAGCCGCTGGCCGAGCACGGTTTCCAGCTCCCGCACCTTGCGGCTGATCGTCGACTTGGGCAGGCCGAGCGCGCGGCTCGCGCCGGAAAAGCCGTTGACCTCGACGACCTTGACGAAGATCCGGACCGCGTTGAGGTCGATCATCGCGTGCGCCCGATCAGGCCAGCACGCTCTCGCGCCACAGCGGATGGTGAGCGCAGCGCATGCCGCCGCCGACGCGGATCGGGCCGTCGAAGGGAATAGGGATCACGTCCATCTTGCGCTGGCGCAGCTCGCCGATCACACGCGCGTTGTCGGCGTCGACGATCATGCGGCCTTCCTCGAGGATCAGGCCGTTGGTCGCGAGCTTGGTCGCCTCGTCCTTGGAGACCGCGATCGCATCCCAGTCGCGCAGCGACATCGGCAGGCCGTCGACGAACTTCTCGGGACACCAGATCAGCAGGCCGGGCTTTACCAGCGCCAGGGCGCAATCGAGATGCAGGACGAAGGAGCGAAGGGCCACCGGGATCACGCGGTAGGGCGCGCCGAGCAGCGCCTGCAGCCAGTCGATGCCGGCCATATCGGAGGCACAGCCCGACATGCCGACATAGACCTCGTAGCCGTTGAGCAGCGTGTCGCCGCCCTCGAGGAACGGCCCGTCGACGCAAGCAGGCGAGCCCAGCGGCACGCTCGACCAGCGCGCGCCGCGTTCCGACACCATGCGCTGGATCAGCGGCCGCAGCCCGTAGCGCTCGCGCTGGCGGCAGAGCAGCCGCAGCGAGGCGTCGATCACATGCTCGCCGATCACGATCATGCCGTCGCGCGAGAAGAGCTGCGCGCCCTCGCCGTTGGGGGCGAGGAAGGTCCGTTCGGCGCCGCGCAGGCGCTCGGGCCGATGGACGGTGACGCCTTCGCGCGCGACCAGTTCGGCGAGGGCATCGGCCTGGCGCTCGATGCGCTCGGCCCATTCGGGATCGAGCTCGATCAGGCGGCGGCCGGCGTGCTGGCGGCTGAACTCGGCCTCTTCGGGGCGCTGCCAGCGCATCGACTCCTCGTAGAAGACCACGAAGTCCTCGGCCGGCGAGAGGCCGATCACGACCTCGCGCAGCTTGCCCCATTCATGGTGGGCACCGAAATTCGCCATCAGACCCTCGCGTAGATGTCCTCGTAGCGGACGATGTCGTCTTCCTCGAGGTAGTCGCCGGTCTGCACCTCGACGACCTCGAGCGGCTCGCTGCCCGGGTTGGCCAGGCGATGGATGCCGCCCATCGGGATGTAGATCGATTCGTTCTCGTGCAGGGTCATGATCTTGCCGTCGAGCGTTACCTCGGCGGTGCCCTTGACCACGACCCAGTGCTCGGCGCGGCGGTTGTGGCTCTGCAGGCTGAGCTTGCCCTTGGGGTTCACGGTCAGCCGCTTGGCGCGGAAGCGCTCGCCGCGGTCGATGTCCTGGTAGCTGCCCCACGGCCGGTGCATCACGACGTGCTCGGTGGCGGCGCGGTGCTTGCCGTCGGTCATGCGCTGCACGACGTCCTTCAGCCGCGGCAGGTTGTTGCGATGGCCGACCAGCATGGCGTCGTTCATCGCCACCACGACCACGTCCTCGACGCCGATCACCGCGGTCAGCGGCCCGTCGGAGCGGACGTAGGAGTTGCGCACATGGTCGATCTCGACCGGGCCCTCGGTGACGTTGCCCTCGGAATCGGCGTTGCCGACATCGAGCAGCGCGTCCCAGGTGCCCAAATCGGACCAGCGAAACTTTGCCGGTATCACCCAGCACTTGTCGGTGCGCTCCATCACTGCGTAGTCGATCGACTTGGCTGGCGCCTTCTTGAAGGCGTCGGCGTCCAGGAACACCGTCGAACCCGTCTTGCGGGCCTTTGCGACGGCTTCCTCGGCGGCGGCGGCCATCGCCGGCTCGAAGCGCGCCATCTCCGAGAGCAGCACCTCGGGCGCGAACAAGAAGTAGCTGGCGTTCCAGAACAGGCCCTCGGCGATGTAGCGCAGCGCCGTCTGCGCGTTGGGCTTCTCGACGAAGGCCGTGACCTTCTGCACCGGGCCGATCTGCTCGCCGCCGGGCCGGATGTAGCCGTAGTCGGTCTTGGGCTCGGTCGGCGGGATGCCGAAGGTGACGATGCCGCCGCGCTCCACCGCCGCCATGCCGTCGCGGCAGGCGGAGCGGAACTCCTCGTCGCCGATCACCATGTGGTCGGACGCCATCGCCAGCACGGCCTTGGCCTGCAGGGTCCGTGCATAGACCGCGGCGGCCGCCATCGCCGGGCCGGAATCGCGCCGCTCCGGCTCGATCACGATGTCGATTTCCGCGCCGATCTCCTTGGCCTGCTGCTCGGCCATGAATCGATAGGCGTCATTGGTGGCGATCACCGGCTTGCCGAACAGGCCGCGGTCGGCGACGCGCATCAGGGTCTGCTGGAAGGTCGACTGCTTGCCGAGCAGCGGCACGAACTGCTTGGGCATGCTCTCGCGCGACAGCGGCCACAAGCGCTTGCCGGAGCCGCCGACCAGGATGACGGGGGTAATGAGCGACATACGGGCCGCGATATAGCCGAAGGGCGGGGCCGGGCCAATGGCCCCGGCCGTCACGGAGTTTCCACCTTTGCCGGCGCGCCCTGGTTCTCGGCGCGCCGCCGCCGTGCCTCGCGCTCGACCGCCTCGACCAGCGACGGGATATTGGCCGCGACCTCGTAGAAGTCGCTGGCGTAGAGAACGAGCAGGGTCGTGGGCTGGGTAGTGACGACCGTGGCACTGCGCGGCAGCCGGTCGAGCAGGGCCATCTCGCCGAAAAAGCCGCCTTGCCGCAGAGCCACTGAACCGCGCGGCAGGCGGACCTCGACCTCGCCTTCGGAGATGAAGAACATCGAATCGCCCGGCTCGTCGCGGCGCACTACGACGATGCGCGGCGGATAGTGCCTCACCCGGAGCTTGCTCACGATCTCCGACAGGGTGACCGTTCCGAGCTCGGCGAACATCGGCACCCGCGTCACCTGGTCCCAGACCCGGAGATACTCGCGCCGCCGCTCCTCCTCAGAGAAGCCGGTCGCCAGGATACCGGTCAGCAGCGCCAGCACCACGATGCCGCTCACCATGACCAACGAGCCGACCATGCGGCCGCCGACGGTTTTCGGCACGACGTCGCCGTAGCCGGTCGTCGTCAGCGTCACCACCGCCCACCACAGCGATTCGGGGATGTTGCCGAACACCTTGGGCTGGAGCTCGCGCTCCAGCATGTGCGCCAGGGCGGCAGCGGTCACCAGCACCATGACGAAGATGATGACCACGCTGGCGAGCGTTGCGCGCTCGTTGGCGATCACCCGCGCCAGGGTGGTCATCGCCGGCGCGTGGACACTGAGCTTCAGGATCCAGAAGACGCAGAAGATCGGCGCCCATTCGTTGCCGGCGTGGATCGAGCTGAAGGTGATGGCGAGCACCGGAAACACCGCCAGCAGGCCGATCAGCCCGTTGATCGACAGGGCCCAGCGCAGCCGCGCCATGCCGTCCGACAGGCCGGCGAAGCGGTTCGATTCCGGCGCCGCCCACAGCCGCACCAGGTACTCGCCGAAGAAGACGACGGCGACCAGCACCACGATCGCGGTCAGCACGTCGTCGGTCCATATCGGCAGGCCGTCGATCGACGAGATCGCGATCGCCAGCAGACCGGCGGCGAGGACGGTCAGATGCAAGACGCGCCAGCGGCGCCCGCCACGGCCCATCTCGGAGTGCCGGAAGATCGAATGGACGCGTGCCCGCGTCGAGGGTGCCGTTGCCGCCACGGCGAAACTTTGGTCGCTTGGCCTTCCTATTGCAACTTGGCCCGGCCGGACGGGCCTTGTGGAGCGTCCGCGCTGGCCTCCCCGGCATCTCTGCCGCTAGAGCGGTTTCCGAGCAGATGGAACCGCTTGCGGTTCCATCTGCTCGGAAACGCGCGCACTGGCGATGCTCGGTCCACAGGGCACATTCCGTCCGGCTGATTACAGCCGGACGGAATGTGCTTTAGTCTGCCGCCCGCGAGCAGGGGAGAGGGTATGGAACCGCGTCAGGTCAAGACCGCCGCCGATGCCTTGAAGATCGTCAAGCAGCGCGGTCTCAGCCACGTCAAGGTGGGCGTCCACGATATCGACGGGGTTTTGCGTGGAAAATACCTGCACATCGACAAGTTCAAGTCGGCTCTCGCGGGCGGCATGGGATTCTGCGACGTCGTGCTGGGCTGGGACAGCAACGACCAGCTCTACGACAACGTCAGCTACACCGGCTGGCACACCGCCTATCCCGACGCCAACGTCCGCATCCTGCCGCAGACCTGCCGCGAGATCTCCACCGAGCCCGGCAACCTGATGTTCCTGTGCGAGTTCACCGGGCCGGCCGAGGAGATCTGCCCGCGCGCCGTGCTGCGCCGGACGATGGCCCGCGCGAAGACGCTCGGCTACGAGGTCAAGGTCGGCTTCGAGTACGAGTTCTTCGTCTTCGCCGAAACGGCCTTCTCGATCCGCGAGAAGGGTTACAAGAACCTCAAGCCGATCTCGCCCGGCTTCTTCGGCTACTCGGTGCTGCGCAATTCGGTGCTGAGCGATTGGTACAAGGACCTGCTCGCCATGTGCGAGACCATGGACATGGGCATCGAGGGCTTGCACACCGAGACCGGCGCCGGCGTGCTCGAGGCGGCGCTGCGCGTCGCCGACGGTCTGGAGGCAGCCGACCGCGCCGCGCTGTTCAAGCTCTTCACCAAGGTGCTGGCGCAGAAGCGTGACTGGCTCGCCACCTTCATGGCCAAGTGGTCGAAGGACTGGCCGGGCTGCGGCGGCCACATGCACATGTCGTTGTGGAAGGACGGCAAGCCGGTTTTCTTCGACGAGAAGGCGCCGCACCGCATGAGCAAGACCATGCGCCACTTCGTCGGCGGCCAGCAGGCGCTGATGCCGGAGACGCTGGGCATGGTCGCCTCGACGGTGAACGCCTATCGCCGGTTGATCCCCGGCTTCTGGGCGCCGACCGTCTCGACCTGGGGCGTCGAGAACCGCACGTGCGCGCTGCGCGTCATCCCGGCCTCGCCGAAGTCGACACGCGTGGAGTACCGCATCGCCGCGGCCGACGCGAACCCCTACCTGGCGCTCGCCGCCGCGGTCGGCTCGGGCCTGTGGGGCATCGAGAACAAGGTCGATCCCGGCGAGCCGATCGCCGGCAACAGCTACGAGAAGAAGCATCCGGCGAAATGGCAGCTACCGCGCACGTTGATGGAATCGGCGGGCCGGCTGAAGGCCTCGAAAGCGGCGCGCGATCTGTTCGGCGACGCCTTCGTCGATCATTATTCTGCAACGCGTGAATGGGAAGAGCGGGAGTTCCGCAAGGCCATCACCGAATGGGAGCTCGACCGCTACATGGAAATCATCTGATGGCGTTGGTGGGAAACTGGAACTATCCGACCTCGATCCGCTTCGGCGCGGGCCGCATCAAGGAACTGCCCGATGCCTGCAAGGCCGTCGGGCTGCGGCGCCCGCTGCTGGTGACCGATCCCGGGCTCGCGAAGCTCACGATGATCTCCGATGCCATGGTCGGCCTGCGCAAGGCCGGCCTCGAGGTGGCGCTGTTCAGCGAAGTGAAGCCCAACCCGGTGGCAAGCAACGTCGAGGCCGGCATCCGCGTGCTGCGCGCCGGCAAGCATGACGGCGTGATCGCCTGGGGCGGCGGCTCGGGCCTCGATTCGGCCAAGGCGATCGCCTTCATGGCCGGCCAGACGCGGCCGATGTGGGACTTCGAGGATATCGGCGACTGGTGGACGCGCGCCAATCCCGCCGGGATCCTGCCGACCATCGCCGTGCCGACCACCGCCGGCACCGGATCGGAGACCGGCCGCGCCTCGGTCATCACCGACGAGGCGACGCACACCAAGAAGGTGATCTTCCATCCCAGGATGATGCCGTCGATCGTGATCGCCGATCCCGAGCTGACGGTCGGCCTGCCGCCGAAGCTCACCGCCGGCACCGGCATGGACGCTTTCATCCATTGCTTCGAGGCCTACTGCGCGCCGGGCTATCACCCGTACGCGGAAGGCATCGCGGTCGAAGGCATGCGGCTGGTGAAGGAGAACCTCGCGCGCGCGGTCAAGGACGGCCGCGACCTCGAGGCGCGTGGCCACATGCTGGCCGCCTCGCAGATGGGCTCGACCGCCTTCCAGAAGGGGCTGGGCGCCATCCATTCGCTGTCGCATCCGGTCGGCGCGGTGCTCGACACCCATCACGGCCTGACCAACGCGGTCGCCATGCCCTACGTGGTGAAATTCAATCGCATCGCGATCGAGGACAAGATCGTGCGGCTGGCGCGTTGGCTCGACCTGCGCAACCCGACATTCGACGGCTTCATGCAATGGACGCTCGATCTTCGGCGCGAGATCGGCATCCCGCACACGCTGGCCGAGCTCGGCGTGAAGGTCGAGCATCTCGACAAGTTCGCCGAGATGGCCGCGGCCGATCCGACCGCCGGCGGCAATCCGATCAAGGCCGGCGTCCCGGAGATGCGCACGATGTACGAGGCAGCAGTGAACGGGAGGCTGTGATGGCGTTGAGCTTTCCTCCCCATTCATATGGGGAGCAACTGTCTTTTGGCCTAAGCGCCGGCAGGCTGCCAAGGGAGGTTGTGTCGGCTCATGGCGTTGAGGGTGACGATGAGCTTACGCATGACGGCGACGATGGCGACCTTGGGCTTCTTGCCGGCA
>NZ_JAFKJN010000018.1 GCF_017305915.1 Reyranella sp. | reverse complement strand
AGACAACGGCCGGGGCCCAAGCTCCCCAACGACGTGCAGTCTTGGTGCCAGACGGGCTCTCCTGCCGCGCCAGAGGATCGGGTGCGAGCCGATCCTCTGGCGACCGCAGTCTGCACCCATTCCAAGACACAAGGTGCGCGCGTAATCGCGGGCGGAGGGGTCATGAGCGACCGCACGACTGCGGCTCATGACCCCTCCGTCAGCGTAAGACGCTGACACCTCCCCCGATGACGGGGGAGGAATGTTTTTTGAGCTAACCCCGCGACTCGAGGATCGCGTCGAGGCGGGCCGGCGTGCCGTCGATCCGCTGCAGCTTGGGGAACCGCAGGCCGCCCTGATAGTCGACCGGGACGGTGCGGTAGCGGCTGCCGTTCTTGAGCAGCAGCTCGATCGGCTTGTGCTCGGTCCTGGCCGCGGCGATGGCGTCCTTCAGGTGCTTGGGCGTGAAGGACTCGCCGTTGACCGCCACCAGGTAGTCGCCGACCGTGAGCCCGGCCTTGAAGGCCGGCCCGCCCCAGGCCACGGAAGAAAGCTGGCCGTCGTCGCCGAGCGAAAGACCCAGTGAGAACGTGAAGTCGTGCCGCTTGCTGCGCGTCTCGTACGCGCGCTGGAAGTCGCTGGGCTCCTCACCGTAGACCAGCCGGTAGCCGCCGCGGGTCAGGCCGTCGAGCGGCGCGGCGCTGCGTCCTTCCAGGCGGGCCTTGAGGAAGCCCGCCCAGTCGTTCGGCACGAGGGCGTTCAGCGCCGCGACGACGTCGTCGAAACCATAGGTCTTCGTCACCCAGCTCCCATCGTCCATGCCGAAGAAGGCCTTGGCGAAGTCGTCGAGCGAATGCTTGTCCTCCGTCCGCTCGCGCAGCAGCGTGTCGACGTCGAGCCAGATCAACTGGCCCTCGACATAGTAGTCCGCCGACCGCTGCCAGCTTCGCCAGGCATCGCGGCCGCGGTCGGGAATGATCGGCGCGTTGGTCGTGTCGCTGAGCGGCCGCCAGGCGCGGCCGGCGCGGGCCTCGTAGATCGCCGCATCGAGGGCGAGCGCATCGAGGGCCTGCTGCCTGGTGAGCAGGCCCGAGCGCGCGGTGAGGACATGGCCCCAGTACTGGGTCTGGCCTTCGTAGACCCACAGCAGGCTGTTGCGCATCGGCGTGCGGTAGTCGGGTGTCCAGAGATCGGCACCGCGGCGGAACTTGCCGTTCCAGGAGTGGACGTACTCGTGCGGCAGCAGATCGAGGCCGGTGATGTTGTCGAAATAGCCGGTCCGGGTGGCATTCTCGCTCGACCGGTGATGCTCCAGCCCGATGCCGCCCAGGCGGTCAGACAGCGCGAGCAGGAAATCGTAGCGGTCGAAATGGCGCGAGGCGAACAGCGCGTCGGCCTCGCGGACCAGCTTGCGCAGCCTGGCGATCTTCTCGGGCTTGATCTCGAGATCGGCGGGCTGGTCGCCGAGCACGTTCAAGCGCACCGGCGAGCGGCCCTCGGGATCGAGGTCGATCTGCCGGAAGTGGCGCCCGGCGAACAGGGGCGAATCGACCAGGGTCTCGTAGCTCTCTCGCTTGAACGCGGTCTCGCCGTCCTTGCTGTCGGCGACGTCCAGCGCCGTCGCGAATTTCCAGGTCGACGGCAGCCGCAGCGACGCCTCGACCGGGATCTGCCGGACATAGTAGCCGGCCGGGTAGAGCGACACCCGGCCCCACTGCAGGTCGAGCATGTCCGGGGTCGCCTCGACGCGGCCCTGGCTCGGCGCCGTCGGCGAGACGTACTGGAACTCGACCTCGATCGCCGCGGTGCCGGGCGGCGGGTCGATGTGAAAGGCGAACATCTCGACCGGATCGCGCCGCCACTCCAGCGGTTGGCCGTTCGCGGCGACGACCAGGCCGGCGAGCTTGTCGATCGGCCCGCTCGGGCCGTGGGTGCCGGGAAGCCACTGCGGGTACAGGAGCGTGAGGCGCCCCGGCGCGACGACAGGAATGGTCTGGCGAACCCGGAAGATCGCCTGCGCAGGGTCGGTCGCATCGACGGCGAGCTTGATGACGCCGGGGAAGGGAATGTCGCGCGCCTCGGGCACGCTTTGCACGACCGGTGTCGCCACCGGTCCCGCTGCCGACCCGGGCGAGGCCTGCGCCAACGCCCGCTGCGGCAGCAGCGCCAGCACGGCAAGAAGGACGATATGTAGGCGCGCCACGCGTGCGATCTCCGATGCTCGGGGACGGAGGGTGGGCCGCCGGATCGGGCGCGGTCAATCCTCCCCGTTATCCCCATCATTCATCGCGTCGTCATCATTGAGTCGACACGGTCGCCGCTCTTATGGTCCGGCAACAAGATCATGGAGTAGCGGATGCCGGACGGGAGCCCTCTTTCGAAGAAGACCAAGGCCGGGCCGATCTCGGCCGATCGCCTGAAGAGCTTCGTCGAGCGCATCGAGAAGCTCGAGGAAGAGCGCGGCGCCATCGGCAGCGACATCAAGGACGTCTACAGCGAGGCCAAGGGCGTCGGCTACGACGTCAAGACCATGCGGAAGATCGTTTCGCTGCGGAAGATGGACGCGGCCGACCGCGACGAGCAGGACGCGCTGCTCGACACCTACAAGCACGCGCTGGGAATGGTCTGAACAAGGCGCTGGGGCACATTCCGTCCGGCTGGAATCAGCCGGACGGAATGTGCCCGGTGAGACCAGCATCGCCCGCGCGCGCATTTCCGAGCAGATGGAACCGCGAGCGGTTCCATCTGCTTGGAAATCGCTCTACGGTTCCCGCCCTTCGGGAGGGAACCGAGTAATGCTTAGGGTGATGCTTGCGGCTTTTGCCGCGCTCGCGGTCGGCGCATCGGGCGCCGCGGCGCAGAGTTATCCGTCGCAACCGATCCACATGGTGGTGCCTTTCCCGCCCGGGGGCGGCACCGACGCATTGGCGCGCGCGATCCAGGAGCCGTTCCAGAAGGCGATCGGCCAGACCGTGGTGATCGACAATCGCGGCGGGGGCGGCGGCAGCATCGGCCACGAAATCGTCGCCAAGGCGGCGCCCGACGGCTACAGCGTGCTGGTGAGCAGCAACAACCAGATGCTGCTGCCCTACCTGATCGCCAGGCTCTCCTTCGACCCTGCGGCCTTCGTGGCGGTCGGCTTCATCGCCAAGCAGGAATCGGTGTTCGTCGGCAGCGCCGACGCGCCGTGGAAGGATCTCGCGGCGATCACCGAGGCGGCGCGCGCCAAGCCGGGCGACGTGCAGTACGGCACCGCCGGCATCAGCACGCCGATGCATCTGGCGACCGAGCGCTATGCCATCCTGAACAAGATCAAGCTCACCCACGTGCCTTTTCGCGGCACCGGCCCGCTGGTCACCGACCTGCTGGGCAGCCACGTCAAGCTCGGCATGTCGAGCCTGACCAGCGTGTCGCAGCAGCTCCAGGCCGGCAAGCTCAAGGCCTACGGCCTGGCGGCGCCCGAGCGCGCGCTGCTGGCGCCCGATATCCCGACCTTCAGGGAGCTGGGCTTCGGCGATGTCGACGGCACGATCGTCTACACCCTGATCGCGACGCCCGGCACGCCGCCGGCGATCGTCGCCAAGCTGAACGCGGCGCTCAATGCCTCGGTCGCCACGCCCGAGATGCGCGAGGACCTGCGCAAGCGCGGCTTCGTGGCGATGGGCGGCACGCCGGAGGAGCTCGGCAAATGGACCGCCGTGCAGGCACCGATCTGGGGGCCGGTGCTGCAGGCGGCGGGAGTGAAGCCGGAATAGCGCTCGTTGGACCGCGGGCTTCCAGCCCGCTCATGAGCGCGCAGGATGTGCGCGGTCCGATGATCAGCGGAACGCCGCGGCCGCCTGATGCGACGCGAACATCTTCGTCGCGCTGTGGCCGACGGCGGGCACCTCGGCTTCCGTCCAGCCGAAGGTCCAGCCGTGCTCGCGGGCGGCGGCTTGCGCCTTGGCGAAGGTGGTGCGGCCGCGCATCAGTCGGTTGGCGCCTTGCGCCACCGCTTCGGGCTCCGACGAGAGGTTGTGCGTCCCGGTGTCGGCGCCGCCGAGCAGCACGGTGATCGGCAGCGCGAGATAGGCGCGCAGCGCCGCCTCGGCATCGGGCACCTTGCCGAAGCCATAGGGCGCGGCATCGGTCAGGCTCGGCAACACCCAGGTCGACGGGTTGGCGATCACGATGTGCACCGCGTCGGGCGCGGCGTAGGCGGCGACGCGGCTCAGGAACTGGCCGCCGGCGGAGTGGCCGATCAGGGCATAGGGCAGGGCGGGCTGCGCCGAGACCTGGCGCGCCCAGGCGATCAGCGGCGCCACCATGTCGACCGTGCGCTTGCCGGGCGGCAGGAACTTTCCGTTCTCCATCACACCGCCGCGCTGATACTTCGCGGTGGGAAAGCGGCCGGCGTCGAATTCGGGCGAGACGACGATGGCGCACAGCCTGTCGGCGAGCGGCCGCGCCTCGTCGCGATAGGGACCGGCATCGCGGCCGACGCCGTGGAACACCGCCAGCACCAGTTGCGGCGCGCAGGGCGGCCGATAGGTGAAGACGCGCAGGGTCGTGCCGAGGATGGCGGCCGACGTCTCGCCGTTGTCGGGCGCGATCGTCTGCGCGGCCGCCGTGCCGCCGGACAGCGCGATCGCGAGCAGGGCGAGGGCGCGCCCGACGGTCACGCGAAGATCGCTGCCGCTTGCGCCGAGGAGAACATGCCGGCGGAGTCGTGGCCGACGCCCGGCACTTCCGCGAGCCTCCAGCCGAACGGACAGCCGAGTCTTGCCGCGGCGGCCTTCGCCTTGGCGAAGGTGTTGCGCCCGCGCTCGAGGCGCGTGGGGCCCTGGGCGACGGCCTCGGCTTCCGACGAGAGGTTCTCGGTCCCGATGTCTTCGAGGCCCTGCAGGGCGGTGATCGGCAAGGCGAGATAGGCGCGCAGGGCCGCATCGGCGTTAGGCGTGCCGCCGAAGCCGTAGGGCACGGCGTCCTCGGTACTGGGCAGCACCCAGGTCGAGGGGTTGGCGATGACGTAGCGCGTCGCCCCGGTCGGCGCGAAGGCGGCGAGACGGCTCAGGAACTGCCCGCCCGCCGAATGGCCGATCAGAGCATGCGGCAAGCCGGGCTGTTTGCAAGCGTCGTGCGCCCAGCCGATCAGCGGCGCGATCAGATCCACCGTGCGCTTGCCGGGCGGGATGAACACGCCGTCCGGCGCCACGCCGCCCCGCTGATAGAACGGCACGGTGAAACTGGGCGGAGCGAACTTCGGCGCGACAACGACGGCGCCAAGCTTCTCCGCGAGAGGAACCGCGCGGTCGCGGTAGGTGTCGGCGTCGGCGTGCATGCCGTGAAACACCACGAGCAGGAGTTTCGGCGCGACCGTTGGACGCCAGGTGAAGACATCGATGGCGGCGCCGCCAAGCTCGACCGAATGGGTACCGTCGCCAACGAGGATCTCATTCATCTCAGAACCATATGTTCATCGGCAGGCCGTGGCGATCCCGTTCGTCGGTCGGACCGAGGCAGGTGGCCTTGCCGGCGGCGATCAGCGTTGCCGTGCGGCAGACGGCGATTGCATCGAGGATGTCATCGCGCGCTGCGCCGGAAAGGCGGTCGACCTTGGTCTTGAAGCCGTGCCGGGCGAGCAGCTTGCGGCGCTCGGCATGGCCGTCGGGCTGGCGCTTCTTGCTCAGCACCGGCCTGCCGCCGTTCATGCGCGCGAAGGCGAGCTCGGGATGCGCCTCGTAGACGATCGACTGGAGCTTCCGGTCGGCGCGCATCAGCGCGTCGACCTCGCGCATCTTGGGGAAGAGATGGAAGGTCTGCCGGTTGAGGCCCACACCCATGGTCTTGCTGAGCGCATTGGCCTCGGCGTGCGTGGTGCAGGCGAGGGCGGCGCGGCAGGGCGTCGGGAAGACCGAGCTCGCCTTGCCCGGCAGCAGCTTGCGCGCCTCGACCTCGCAGGCGCGCGGCGGGCGCGGGACGTCGACGAAGCCGATCGGCATGTCGACCGCCAAGGTGGAAAGACCCTCGCAGGCTTCTGCGAGGGTCTTCACGACTCTTATGTCCAGCGTGCCGTCGGTGTCGCGCCGGCAGATCACCCAGCCGGTGCGACAACCATCTGCACCGCCGACTACCACTTGGCCATCTTGTCCTTGAGGTTGCCGTCGAGCACCGCGAGGAAGTCCTGGGTGGTGAGGTAGAGGTGCGTCGGATCGATCAGGATCGCGAGGTCCTTGGTCATCTTGCCGCTCTCGACGCTCTCGACGCAGACCTTCTCCAGCGTCTCGGCGAACTTCGACACGTCCGGCGTGCCGTCGAACTGGCCGCGATACTTCAGGCCCTGTGTCCAGGCGAAGATCGAGGCGATCGGGTTGGTCGAGGTCGGCTTGCCCTTCTGATGCTCGCGATAGTGGCGGGTCACCGTGCCGTGCGCCGCCTCGGCCTCGACGGTCTTGCCGTCCGGCGTCATCAGCACCGAGGTCATCAGGCCGAGCGAGCCGAAGCCCTGGGCGACGGTGTCGGACTGCACGTCGCCGTCGTAGTTCTTGCACGCCCAGATGAAGGCGCCTTCCCACTTCAGCGCCGAGGCGACCATGTCGTCGATCAGGCGGTGCTCGTAGGTGATGCCCTTGGCCTTGAACTTGCCGGCGAACTCCTCGTCGAACACCTTCTGGAACAGATCCATGAAGCGGCCGTCGTAGCGCTTCAGGATGGTGTTCTTGGTCGACAGGTACACCGGCCAGCCGCGGTTGAGGCCGTAGTTGAACGAGCTGCGGGCGAAGCCGATGATCGACTCGTCGTTGTTGTACATCGCGAGCGCGACGCCGCCGCCCGGGAAGTCATAGACGTTGTGCTCGATGGTCTTGCCGTCGGCGCCCTCGAACTTGATGGTCAGCTTGCCCTTGCCCGGCACGACGAAGTCGGTGGCGCGATACTGGTCGCCGAAGGCGTGACGGCCGATCACGATCGGCTTGGTCCAGCCCGGCACCAGCCGCGGCACGTTCTTGCAGACGATCGGCTCGCGGAAGATCGTGCCGCCGATGATGTTGCGGATGGTGCCGTTGGGCGAGCGCCACATCTCCTTGAGGTTGAACTCCTTAACGCGCGCCTCGTCCGGCGTGATCGTCGCGCACTTCACGGCGACGCCGTACTTCCTGGTGGCCTCCGCCGAGTCGACCGTGACCTGGTCGCTGGTCTTGTCGCGATGTTCGATGCCGAGGTCGTAATACTTCAGGTCGATGTCGAGGTAGGGAAGGATCAGCTTGTCCTTGATGAACTTCCAGATGATGCGGGTCATCTCGTCGCCGTCCATCTCGACGACCGGATTCTTCACCTTGATCTTCGGCATCGTACTTTCTTTCGAGCGTGTCAGAGAGCGGCGAGCGCCTCATTCAACGTCTTGCTCGGCCGCATTCCTGCCGATGTCTTGGACTGATCGGGCAGATAGTAGCCGCCCGTATCCACCGGCTTGCCCTGCGCGGCGATCAGCTCGGCATCGATCTTGGCCTCGTTTTCCTCCAGCGTCTTCGCCAGCGGCTTGAAGCGGGCCGACAGGGTCGTGCTGTTGTCGCGCCGGGCCAGCGCCTGCGCCCAGTACAGGGCCAGGTAGAAATGGCTGCCGCGATTATCCAGCTCGCCGACCTTGCGTGCAGGCGAACGGTTGTCCTCGAGGATCTTGCCGTTGGCCTCGTCGAGCGTCTCGGCCAGGACCTTCACGTCCTCGTTTCCGGTCGTCTGTGCCAGATGCTCCAGCGACGCGCCCAGCGCCAGGAATTCGCCCAGCGAATCCCAGCGCAGATAGCCTTCGTGCTGGAACTGCTCGACATGCTTGGGCGCCGAGCCGCCGGCGCCGGTCTCGAACAGACCGCCGCCCTGCAGCAACGGAACGATCGAGAGCATCTTGGCCGACGTGCCGAGCTCCATGATCGGGAAAAGATCGGTCAGGTAATCGCGCAGCACGTTGCCCGTGACGGAGATCGTGTCGAGCCCCTGGCGGATTCGTTCGAGCGAGAACTTGATCGCCTCGACCGGCGCCAGGATGCGGATGTCGAGCCCCTTCGTGTCCTCGTTCTTGAGGTACTTCTCGACCTTGGCGATCAGCTGCGCGTCGTGCGCGCGCTTGGCGTCGAGCCAGAACACCGCCGGGGTGTTGGTGAGGCGCGCGCGGCGCACGCCGAGCTTGACCCAGTCCTGGATCGGCTCGTCCTTGACCTGGCACATGCGGAAGACGTCGCCGGTCTCGACCTTCTGCGACATCAGCACCGCGCCGTCATCGGCGACCACGCGCACTGTTCCGTCCGCGGCGATCCTGAACGTCTTGTCGTGCGAGCCGTACTCCTCGGCCTGCTGCGCCATCAGGCCGACGTTCGGCACGGAGCCCATCGTCTTCGGGTCGAAGGCGCCATGCGCCTTGCAGTCCTCGATGACGGCCTGGAACAGCGTCGAGTAGCAACGATCGGGGATCGAGGCGATGACGTCGTGCAGCTTGCCGTCGGGGCCCCACATCTTGCCCGACTCGCGGATCATCGCCGGCATCGAGGCATCGATGATGACGTCGCTCGGCACGTGCAGGTTGGTGATGCCGCGGTCGGAATTGACCATGGCCAGGCCCGGCCGCTTGGCGTACTCGGCCTGGATATCGGCCTTGATGGCGGCCTTTTCGGCCTCGGGCAGCGTCTCGATCCGGGTCAGCATGTCGCCCAAACCGTTGTCGGGATCGACGCCGAGCTTCTTCAGCGTGGCGCCATGCTTCTCGAACACATCGGCGAAGAACACCGAAACGCAGTGGCCGAACAGGATGGGATCGGAGATCTTCATCATGGTCGTCTTGACGTGCAGCGAGAACAGGATGCCGTCCTGCTTCGCGGCGTCGATCTGCGCGGCGAAGAAGGCGCGCAATGCCTTGCGGTTCATCACCGAGCAGTCGATGATCTCGCCGGCCTTGAGCGGAATCTTCGGCTTCAGCACCGTCGTCGCGCCATCGCTGCCGACCAGCTCGATACGGGCATTGGTCGGCGCCGCAACCGTCGTCGCGACCTCCGAGCCGTAGAAATCGCTGCCCGACATGTGCGCCACGCGGGTTTTCGAATCCTTGGACCAGGCGCCCATCTTGTGCGGATGGCTGCGCGCGTACTGCTTCACGGCGCCGGCGGCGCGGCGGTCGGAATTGCCCTCGCGCAGCACCGGGTTGACGGCGCTGCCGAGCACCTTGCCGTAGCGGGCGCGGATTTCCTTGTCTGCCGGCGTCGCGTCGCTGTCCGGATAGTTCGGCACGTCGTAACCCTTGCCCTGCAACTCCTTGATCGCGGCCTTGAGCTGCGGGATCGAGGCGGAGATGTTGGGCAGCTTGATGATGTTAGCCTCGGGGCGCATCGCAAGCTTGCCGAGTTCGGCGAGCTCGTCGTTGATCTTCTGCTCGGGCTTCAGCTTGTCGGGGAAGTTGGCGATGATGCGGCCGGTCAGCGAAATGTCCTTCAGCTTCATCTTCACGCCGGCCGTCCCGACAAAGGCCTCGACGATCGGCAGCAGGGAAAACGTCGCAAGCCCGGGCGCTTCATCGACCTTCGTCCAGACGATTTCGAGATCTGACATACCTGCGCCTCCGTGCGCCGCTTTGGTTTCGGCCGAGTGGATCTATTGCTGATTATGGCCCGTCTTGTTGCACCGCTGTACGGTGACGATCAAGAGCCACCGATGCGCGCTTCGGCGCCCCAACTACAGCCGGTCGAGGGCCTTTTCAGCGGGTTTCGCCCGCGGCATGGCAGCCAGCGTCGGCAGGAGCTGGTCGAGATCGTCGATGAAGGCAACCAGGTCGAGGTGCGCGCGATCTGCGAAACCGCCCTCGACGCAGGAGCGCAGCAGCGCCGCCAGCGGCTTCCAGTAGCCGCCCTGGTCGACGATCACGATCGGCTTGATATGCAGACCGAGCGTGCGCCACGACAGGATCTCGAAGAATTCCTCGAGCGTGCCGATGCCGCCCGGCAGGACAATGATCGCCTCGGAGCGCTCGAACATCTCGAGCTTGCGCTCGTGCATGTTCTCGACCACCCGGGTCTCGGTCAGCGCCGGATGGCCGGCCTCGCGCTTCAGCAAAAAGCGCGGGATCACGCCGGTGACCTTGCCGCCGGCCGCCAGGGCGGCGTTGGCCATCACCCCCATCAGCCCAACCCCGCCGCCGCCATAGACCAGGGTGATGCCCTGGCGCGCCAGCAATTCCCCCAAATCGCCGGCCCATTGGCGATAGGCGGGGTCGGCGCCGAAGCGGGCGCCGCAGAAAACGCAGACGGACGAGGGCAGGGGGACGGTTTCGGGGAGAGGCAAGGCTTCGGACACGGGACACGCGACTTTGTTGCTTGGAGTTTGGTTGGTTCCGAGCCTTTCCGGACCGGGGCGTCATGGTATCATTTCACCGCGTCGGGGGGCGACGCCAATCGCGGTGGGTCGTCGCACCAATCTGGGAGTTTCATGTCACGAACGGTTCTTGCGCTGGTGGCAGTGGGCGCGGTGATCATCGCCGCAGCCCTGGGATATGCCTGGCGCGTGAAGATGGCCGACCAGGCGGCGATCCAGGCCGTCCAGCCGGGGGCGCCTGCCGCCGCGGCGGCGACCGCGCCGTCACCGCCATCCGCGGTCGCGCCGGCCGCCAGCACGGCGCCCGCGCCGCAGGCCTCGGTCATGGTGCCGAGCTTCGACGTCGCCCGCATCGACCGCGACGGCCGCGCCGTGATCGCCGGCCGTGCGGCACCTGGCGCCAAGATCGTGCTGCTTGACGGTGGCAAGGAGATCGCGCGCGGCGAGGCCGATGCGCGCGGCGAATGGGTGATCCTGGCGCAGGACACGCCGCTCGCGCCCGGTCCGCACGAATTGCGCGCCGTGCAGCACATCGAGGGCCGCGCGCCGGTGACCTCGGAGCAGGTGGTGGTGGCGGTGGTGCCGCAGCCGCCAGGCACCGACAAGACCGCTCAGCCGGAAGAGACGCTGGTCATGATCTCGCCGTCCTCGGGCGCGGCGACCCTGGTGCAGCCGCCATCGCCGGCCGGCGTGCCCAAGGTCGGCGACCTGCAGGTTTCGACCCTCGACTACGACGATCGCGGCCAGGCCACGATCACCGGCCAGGCGACGCCCGGCGCGACGGTGCGTGCCTATCTCGACGACAAGCCGGTGGCGGAAGGCAAGGCCGGCAGCGACGGTCGCTGGCGGCTCGCGCCGAGCGATCCGCTTCACGCCGGCGAGCATCGTCTGCGCGTCGATCGGCTGGCGCAGGACGGCATGCCGGTGGCGCGGCTGGAGATGAAGTTCCAGCGCCAGGAAGCCTTGCCGGCCGAGAACACCCGCCGCCTCCACATCGTGCGCGGCGACAACCTGTGGAACATCGCCCGCGCGCACTATGGCGAGGGCTTCCGCTACACCACGATCTTCGAGGCCAACAAGGATCTGATCCGCGACCCGAACCTGATCTATCCAGGCCAGATCTTCACCCTGCCCAAGGTCAACTGAAAGCATGCTGGCGAATTTCTTCGTGCCCATCCTGAAGGATGGCTGGCGGTTCATCGCCGTCTTCGCAGCCATCGCCTTCCTCGCCGCGCTGACCGGCGCGGCGTGGCTGTTCTGGCCGTTGTTCGGGCTGACCCTGTGGTCGATCTACTTCTTCCGCGATCCGCCGCGCGGCGTGCCGCAGGAAGACCGCCTGCTGATCGCGCCGGCCGACGGGCTGGTGCAGATGGTGGTCGACGCCGTGCCGCCGGCCGAGCTCGGGCTCGGCGAGCAGCCGCTCCCCCGCGTCTCGATCTTCCTCAGCGTGTTCGACGTCCACATCAACCGCTCGCCCTGCGCCGGCACCGTCGACATCGTGGCCTACCGGCCGGGCAAGTTCGTCAATGCCGCCGCCGACAAGGCGAGTGAGGACAACGAGCGCATGGCGATCGCGCTGCGCCGGCCCGACGGCGTCGTCATCGGCTTCGTGCAGATCGCCGGCTGGGTGGCGCGGCGCATCGTCTGCTACGTCAAGCCGGGACAGGCGCTTGTCGCGGGCGAGCGCTTCGGCCATATCCGCTTCGGCAGCCGCACCGACCTTTACCTACCGGCGGGCGCGCGGCTGCTGGTGGCGCCGGGCCAGCGCATGATCGGCGGCGAGACGGTGGTGGCCGAGTTGAATGCGGCCGACGCAACCCCACGTAAGGCGATCGAGTTCTAGGACGACGATGCAGAACGACTTCCGCATGCGCCGCGGCCTGCGCGGCTTCTCGATCAATCGCCTGATCCCCAACGTGATCACCCTGGCGGCGCTGAGCTCGGGCCTGACGGCGATCCGCTTCGGGCTGCAGGGCCAGTTCCGGCTGGCCGTGATCGCGGTGATCGTGGCGGCGATCTTCGACGCCCTGGACGGCCGGGTGGCGCGGCGGCTGGGCGTCACCAGCCGGTTCGGCGCCGAGCTCGATTCGCTGTCGGACTTCCTGTGCTTCGGCGTGACGCCGGCGCTGGTGCTCTATATGGCGGCGCTCAAGGATGGCGGCCCGCTGGGCTGGGTCGTGACCCTGATGTTCCCGATCTGCTCGGCGCTGCGGCTGGCGCGCTTCAACACCGCGCTATTGGCCGACACGCCGCCGCCGGCCTGGACCAGCCAGTATTTCACCGGCGTGCCGGCCCCGGCGGGCGCCTTGCTGGCGCTGGTGCCGCTGGTCGTCAGCTTCGAGGCCGAGGCGGCCTGGCCGCGCCATCCGATCGTGGTCGGCGTGGTGCTGGTGCTGGTCGGCGGCCTGATGGTGAGTCGCCTGCCGACCTTCTCCTTCAAGAAGGGCCGCATTCCGCGTCACCTCTACCTGCCGACGCTGCTGGTGGCCGCCCTCACCATGGGCGTGATCGCAAGCTCGCCGTGGATCGGATTGTCCCTGCTGGGGCTGATCTATCTCGGCCTGATCCCCTACAGTTGGCTGACCTACCGCCGCCAAGCCAGCCGCGACCGCGAGCAGGCGGCCGAGGTCGTGCCGCTGCGTTCGGTTCCGACTGACCCTCGCTCGTCACCGGGTACCCATTGACCTGAGAGTCGACATTAAGTACGTTTCTTAAGTATAAGATAAGAAACGACTTACTGGAGATACCCCTCATGCTTTCCCTGTTTCGCCGATTGGCGCGCTGCATCGAGGGCGCCTCGGCGGTCGAATACACTTTGATTGCGTCGCTGATCGCGGTGGCGGCGCTGGCCTCCATGCGTAGCGTCAGCGGCAAGGTCAGCAACGTGCTGAGCAGTGCCGGAACCTGACGCCGTAAAGTACGGCCGTGGGAGAATTTTGAGGGGCGGCCCAGAAATGGGCCGCCCTTTGTATTAGAACCCCTATTAGGAGTGTATCAGAGGTAAAATAGTCTTTAAAATTAATGAATTAGACGCTTGATTTGATGTTGTATCGAAGATAATGTCTGTAACGTTCATATCTGTTGTCATAAGCCATTTTGCTATTCGTTCATTTGTTAAGACTGTTCTTCAGCGAAATCACTTAACTTCCTGAATAGAAGCAAACTGGCGCATCAAGGGTCCTGGCGGTTCGGATGTCGCTGCTTGCGCTTCTTCACGTTGGCTGCCTCGCGCTTCTCGCCACCCTGTTGATCGGGGCCGGCATTCAGGACCTGCGCAGCATGACGATCTCCAACGGCATTTCGCTCGCTGTCGCCGGCCTGTTCGTCGTCTGGGCGGGCGGGGGGCTCGTGGCCGGGCAGCTCACACCCACCGATCTCGCTTACGCGGTCGGCTGTTCCGTCGTCGTGTTCGCGGTGGGCGCCACGGCCTTCGCCGCCGGCGGGCTGGGCGGCGGCGACGTCAAGCTGCTGGCCGCGGTCAGCCTGTTCGCCGGACCGGCCCGCATGGTCGATTTCCTCGCCGTCACCGCGATCGCGGGCGGCGTCATGGGCCTCGCCGTCCTGGCCGGCGCACCGATCGGAAAGCCGGCGCCCTTGCCAGCCAACGGGCCGCTGCGGGCGCGGCTGCGCCGCAACCTGCCGTACGGGCCCGCGATCGCCGCCGGTGGGCTGTGGATCGCGGCAGCCCAGGCCGTGAGCTGAAAAGGGGGCGTCATGAGCAGCAAGCGCATGGTTTTTCTCCTGCTCGCGGTGATCGTCGCGGGCGCCACCGCCTTCATGGCGCGGGCCTGGCTGCAGAGCGAGCGCGCAGCGCTGCTCGCCCAGGCCGGCGTGCAGCGCGAAGTGGCGCCGATCGTGGCGCCGACGCTGCAGGTGCTGGTGGCGCGCAACGCCGTCCACACCGGCCAGATCGTCAAGCCCGACGACCTGCGCTGGCAGTCGTGGCCGGAGGGCAGCATGGCGCCGACCTACATCATCGAAGGCAAGCGGCCGATGTCGGACTTCGTCGGCGCCGTGGCGCGCGGCTCGATCGCGCCGGGCGAGCCGATCACCGAGGGCAAGCTGGTGCTGGCCGGCACGCGCGGCTTCATGGCGGCGGTGCTGCAGCCCGGCACGCGCGCGGTGTCGGTGCCGATCACGGCGACCTCGGCGGTGTCGGGTTTCATCTATGCCGGCGACCGCGTCGACGTGCTGCTGACCCACGTGCTGCAGTCGGTGAAGGGCAACGAGCAGCACACCGCGACCGAGACCGTGCTGCGCAACGCCCGTGTGATCGCGATGGACCAGCGCCTCGACTTCTCGCCGGGTGACAAGCCCGACGTCGGCAAGACGGCGACGCTCGAGCTGACGCCCAAGCAGAGCGAGATCGTCACCCTGGCGGTCAAGATGGGCGACCTGTCGCTGGTCCTGCGCAGCCTGCAGGATCCCGATGAGAAGCCCGACGAGGCGGCGGAGAACGCGCCGGCCGAGCCGGGCGACAGCTTCACCCACGACTCCCAGGTGAGCCGCCTGATCAAGCCGCTGCCGACGGCCGTGCCGCCGGAAGAGCCGCGGGGAGTCTTCGTGCTGCGCGGCAGCACGCGCGTCAAACAGGACCTCGACGGTACGACCGCCAGCGAATCCGGACCCAAGGAAGAAAAGCCGGAACGCCCCAAAGGCACCCCCTTCACCCGAACGATCCCAGGCGAAAAACAATGAAATCGTTCCCCCTCTCGACCGTCCGACCGCCCGCGTGGCGTCGCCTCGGCGCCGCGCTGGCGCTCGCGGCGTCCATGGGCTTTGCAATGCAGACCACGCTGGTGATGGCGCAGGTCGGCAGCGAGCCCGACGTGCCTGCTGCCGCCCCGGCCAAACCCAAGGCCAAGCCGGCGGCGAAGAAGCACCAATCCCGGACGACGCCGACCGACAACGTCGCCGACGAGCTCAACCGTCGCGAGGCCGAGCGCATCGCGAAGATGACCGCGGGCACCGCCGCGGCGTCCACCGACGCCAAGTCCGCCGAGACCAAGCCGGCCGACGCCAAGGCTGCCGACGCCAAGCCCCAGGCGCAGCCCCAACCCCAGCCCCAGGCCCAACCGGCGCCGACCGCCTTGCCGGCGCGCGCGCCGGTCGTGACGGCAGCCTTCACGCCGACGGTTGCGGTGCCGTCGCCGGCGCAGTCGGCGTCCACGCCGCCGGCGCAGCTCGCGACGCCGACGCCCGAGACGGTCGTGCCGCCGGCGCAGATCCGCGAGGCGCAGGCCCGCCCGGTGCCGGTCCAGCCGACGCCGCCGGGCGCCGCGCCGGCGCCCTCGACGGTGACCGGCGCAGCCGGCCGGCCGTTCGCGCAGAGCCAGGTCGTGCCGCCGCAGCAGCCGACGCTGACGCTCGAGATGAACAAGGGCACCGCGATCAAGCTGCCGGGGGCGGCCTCGACGGTGTTCGTCGCCGCGCCCGACATCGCCGACGTGCAGGTGAAGTCGCCGAGCATGATCTACGTCTTCGCCAAGCGGCCGGGCGACACCGTGCTCTACGCGGTCGACGACCAGGACCGCGTGCTGCTCAACACCATCGTCAGCGTGACCTCGCCGTTCAGCCGCGTGAAGGCGACGCTCGACGCCATGCATCCCGGCAACGGCGTGCAGTTCGACAACCAGGGCGAGTCGATCATCCTGAGCGGCACCGTGCGCTCGACGGTGATCGCCGACGATGCGCGGCGGCTGGCGCTGCAGCACGTCAGCGGCAACCCGGCCAAGCTGATCAACAACATCCGGGTCGAGGCGCCGACCCAGGTGCAGCTGCGCGTCAAGGTCGCCGAGGTCCATCGCGAGGCGCTGAAGCGGCTTGGCGTCAACTGGCAGAGCATCGCCAACGGCACTGTCGGCGTGGCGCCCTTGTTCGGGGCGGTGAGCTCCGGCTTCGCCGTCGCCACGGCGCAGTCGACCGGCGGCCTGCCGTCGGCGCTGGCGCGGGTCTCGGGCGGCAACTTCGATGCCCTGATCGACTTCCTGGCGACCAACAACCAGGCGAATGTCCTGGCCGAGCCGAACCTGGTCGCGATGTCGGGCGAGACGGCGAGCTTTCTGGCCGGCGGCGAGATCCCGGTGATCGCGCCGCAGGGCGGCACGCTCAGCGGCACCTTTTCGGTGACCTACAAGAGCGTCGGCGTCAGCCTCGCCTTCACGCCGACCATCGTCGGCGAGCGCATCAACCTCAAGGTCGCCCCCGAGGTCAGCCAGGTCTCGTCGGTCGGCTCGGTGTCGGTGCCCCTGACCGCAACAGCGACGGTGACGGTGCCGGCGGTTCAGACGCGACGCGCTTCGACCACGGTCGAGCTGGGCAGCGGCCAGAGCTTCGCGATCGCCGGCCTGCTGATGCGGACCTCGCAGGACGACGTCAAGAAGATGCCGTGGCTGGGCGATGTGCCGGTGCTCGGCTCGCTGTTCAAGTCGGATGCCTATCAGCGCGCCGAGACCGAGCTGGTGATCATCTGCACGCCGTACTTCGTCGAGCCGACCAGCGACAAGCTGCGCACGCCGATGGATCGCCGCGTGCCGCCGACCGACGTCGATCGCCTTGCGATGCAGCGCTACAACCATCCGATGCCGCCGCAGCGGCTCTCGGTCGGCCGCGAGCAATATGCCGGTCCCTCTGCCGGCTTCAGGCTCGACTAGGAGCAACAACAATGAAATCCGCGCTTCTCCCTCTGCCTCTGATCGCTGCGCTGGCGCTTGCCGGCTGCAGCGATCCGGTCGCCGAAGCCTCGGCGGTCGATGCCCGGTACACGCCATCCCGCGCCGACACGCTGCATGCCGTCGCGTTCGCGCCTGGTAGCGTGCGGCTCGATCCCGGCCAGGACCAGGCGCTGCGCGCCATGGTCGCCCGCGACGGCCGTGCCGATCGCGACGAGTTCACGATCGTGACCGACGGCTCGGGCGGGCTGCAGCAGAGTCGCGCCGCGCAGGTCGCGAGCAGCCTCACCCAGGCCGGCGCGCGCTGGGTCAGCCGTTCGGCCGACCCGACGTTGGCGCGCGGGCCCGACCAGCTCGTGGTGGTGCGCTCGGCGTACCGCCTGGCCGCGCACAACTGCCCGACCTACACGCCGTCGACGATCTGGAATCCCAACGAGTCGGACATGCCGGGCCTCGGCTGCGCCGACGCCTACAACATGGGCCAGATGCTGGCCCGGCCGCGCGACGCCGCGATCGGCCGTTCGGCCGGTCCGGCCGACGGCCAGGTCAATGCCGATGCCGTGCAGCGCTACCGTGAGGGCCGCGTCCGCGCCGCTGGCGGCGGCGGCACGACCACCGGTGGTGGCGGCGGCGGCGGTGGTGTTGTTGGTGGTGGCGGTGGTGGCACCGGCGGGGGCGGCGGCGCCACGGGTGGATCCGGAATCTGAGGGAGAATCATGGCCGCAACAGCAGTCGCTCAACCCGCCGCGGAGGACGCCCGTTCCATCACTGCGATGGCCTTCGTCACCGACACGGTGGCGCAGGGAAGAATCTCGTCCGACCTGTTCAGCCTGACGCTGGGCAAGGCGAGCATCCGGGAAGGTTCGATCGACACGGCGCTGGCGCTGAGCGAATGGCCGCGTGACCTCGACCTGTTGATCGTCGACCTCGGCGGCTCGTCGGATCCCGTCGCCGACGCGGCTGCGCTCAAGACCGCGCTGCCCGGTAGCTGCCTGCTGATCGGCGTCGGCCGCATCAACGACGTGGCGCTCTACCGCGACCTGATCGCGACCGGCTTCAGCGACTACCTGGCGTTGCCGCTGGCCGAGGGCGCGATGAGCCGCACCGTCGACCGCGCGTTCGAGCAGCGCGAGCGCGGCGGCGGGCCGGCCGCCAACGGCAAGGCGGCCAACAAGCCGCGCACGCTGTCGGTCATCGGCGCCCGAGGCGGCGTCGGTGCGACGACGCTGGCGGTGACGCTGGCCAGCATGCTCGGCACGCGGCTGCAGGAAGAGGTGCTGCTGATCGACTTCGACCTGCACTACGGCTCGCTGATGCTGGCGCTCGACCTCGAGGCGATCGACGCGCTGCGCGAGGCGCTCGACCAGCCCGACCGCATCGACGCGCTGTTCATCCAGCAGGTGGCGCAGAAGAAGAGCGACTTCCTCTACGCCATCGGCGCCGAGGAGCCGCCGGGCGGCGGCTTCCAGGCGCGGCCGCACGCCGCCGCCGACTTCCTGCGCTCGGTGCACCGCCGCTTCCGCTGGATCGTCGCCGACGTGCCGCGCGGCGACCCGGTGATCCAGCGCCAGGTGATCGAGGCCTCGACCGACATCGTGCTGGTCACCGACCTGTCGCTGCCCGGCGTGCGCGATGCGATGCGGCTGCAGCAGCTCGCCCACGACGTCGCGCCGCAGGCCCAGTTCCACCTCGTCACCGGCGGCACGCTCGATCCGCGCCGCTCGGCGGTGAAGGTCGCCGACCTCGAGCGCACGCTGAAGCGCAAGGTCGACTGCCAGATCCCGGCCGACGTGCCGTCGGCGCTGTCGGCGGTCAATTTCGGCAAGCCGCTGGCCGAGGCCGCGCCCAACAGCCCGATCGTCAAGGCGCTGCGCCCGATGGTTGCCGCACTCGAGCGGTCGGACGACGCGCCGGCGGAGAAGGGCGCTTCTGCCACCCGCGCCTTCATGCGCTTCACCCAGAGCCTGAAGCTGAAGAGGAAGTAACCGGGCATGTTCGGTCGGCTCAACAAGAGCTCGGAATCCCAGCCCGCCGCCTCGGCTCTCGGGCCGCTCGACCGGCTGGGCCGCCGCGGCGGCGAGCAGCGTCCCGACGCCGCGACGCCGGCCGATCGCGAGACCCGCCTCGCCGCGGCCGCCGCCAGCCTGGCCGGCGCGGTCGGGCCGCGGCTGCGCGAGCTGATCGGCAGCGGCGTGCCGGCGGGCGAGGTGGCCCGCCAGGCCGGCCAGCAGGCGCAGATCCATTTCCGCCAGAACGGCGTGATGCTGTCGCCGCTCGAATTGCGCGGCTATGTCGGCGAGGTGCTGCGGCCGCTGCTGCCGGCGCAGAGCTTCACCACGCCGGAACCCGAGCCGGTCGAGCCGGCGCCGGCCGCCGAAGTCGATGCCGTGCCGCCGATCGTCGTCGAGATCCCGCAGGCCGAGGCCAAACCGGCCGAGCCCAAACTGATCGAGGCCAAGTCTGCGGTGGCATGGGACGCGCCGCAGCAGACGGTTCGTTCGGACGACAAGGTGAACAGCCGGCTGTCGCGCAGCAAGGTCGATCAGGCGCGCCGCACCATCCAGCCGCTGATCATGCGGCGCATCGACCTCGCCGCCGCGGTCAGCCTGCCGCGCACCGAGCTGCTGCGCCAGCTCGAGGGCCTGGTCTCCGAGCTACTGGGCGAGCAGCGCGTCCAGCTCAACCGGCCGGAGCAGGAAGACCTCGTCTACCAGATCGTCAACGACATGATGGGGCTGGGCCCGCTCGAGCCGCTGCTCGAGGACGAGGGCGTCACCGACATCATGATCAACGGGCCCAAGCAGATCTACATCGAGAAGCGCGGCAAGCTCGAGCTCACCTCGGTGATGTTCGAGGACAACGCCCATCTCCTCAACATCTGCAACCGCATCGTCAGCCGCGTCGGCCGCCGCGTCGACGAGATGAGCCCGATCTGCGACGCCCGCCTGCTCGACGGCAGTCGTGTCAACATCATCATTCCGCCGCTCGCCATCGACGGCGCCACGGTGTCGATCCGCAAGTTCGGCAAGCGCCAGATCGGCTTCGACCAGATGGCGCAGCAGGGCAACATCTCGCCGGCCATGGCGACGGTGCTGCGCATCGCCGCGCGCTGCCGGCTCAACGTCATCATCTCGGGCGGCACCGGCTCGGGTAAGACGACCATGCTGAACGCGCTCTCCGGTATGATCGAGAACGGCGAGCGCGTGGTCACCATCGAGGATGCCGCCGAGCTCCGCCTGCAGCAGCCGCACGTCGTCCGCCTCGAGACCCGGCCGGCCAACCTCGAAGGCAACGGCGAGGTCAACATGCGCGACCTCGTGAAGAACGCGCTGCGTATGCGCCCCGACCGCATCATCCTGGGCGAGGTGCGCGGGCCCGAAGCGATCGACCTGTTGCAGGCGATGAACACCGGCCATGACGGCTCGATGGGCACGCTGCACGCCAATCGGCCGCGCGAGGCGCTGACCCGTCTCGAGAACATGGTGACGATGGGCGTCGCCAGCCTGCCGCCCAAGGCGATCCGCACCCAGATCGCGGGCTCGCTGCAGCTCATCGTGCAGATCAGCCGCATGCGCGACGGCGTCCGCCGCGTCACCCACATCACCGAGGTGATGGGCATGGAGGGCGAGGTCGTCATCACCCAGGACCTCTTCACCTACGAGTTCAAGGGCGAGGCGGCCGACGGCAAGCTGGCCGGCGCCTTCAAGAGCTCCGGCCTGCGCCCGCATTTCCTGCCGCGCGCGGCCTACTACGGTCTCGACCGGGTGCTGATGGAGGCGATGGCCTGATGTTCGGGTTGGACAGCCATGCGCTGAGCCTCGACCAGGTGGCGATCGTGATCGCCTGCGGCGTCACCGCGACCTTCGTGACGCTCTATGTCGTGTTCAGCGGCTTCTTCGCCGAGCGCCGCCTCAACGACCGGCTCGAGGACCTCGAGGACCGCACGCGCTCGGGCAAGCGTACGCTGCAGATGGCGACGCTGCGCCGGGTCGAGCGGCAGGGCCGGCTGCCGACCCTCGACAAGCTCTTGTGGCAGTGGTTCCCCAACGCCAGCAAGGTCCGCCTCAAGCTGCAGAGCAGCGGCGTGAACCTGACGCTCGGCGACTTCGCCTTCGCCTCGATCGCCCTCGCGGTCGGCGTGGCATTCCTGCTCTACCTGTTCCTCGACCTGCCGCCCGGCATGGTGCTGGTCGGCGCGCTGCTGATCGGCATCGGCATCCCCAACCTGGTGATCGGCATCAAGGCCAAGAAGCGTGGCCGTGCCTTCAACCTGCTGTTTCCCGAGGCAATCGACCTGATGGTCCGCGCGCTGCGCGCCGGCCTGCCGGTGCAGGAGGCGATCGGCAACGTGTCGCGCGACATCAAGGATCCGGTCGGCGGCGTCTTCAAGCGCGCCCAGGACGAGATGCAACTCGGCGTGCCGATCGAGCGGGCGCTGTGGCAGGTTGCACGCACGATCCAGACCGACGAGTTCAACTTCCTGATCGTGGCGATGTCGATCCAGCGCGACACCGGCGGCAATCTCGCCGAGACGCTGGCCAACTTGAGCGCGCTCCTGCGCTCGCGCCAGCAGCTGCGCCTCAAGATCCGCGCCTTCACCTCCGAGGCGCGCGCAACCATGCTGATCATGGCCGGCCTGCCGTTCCTGGTCGGCGGCGCGCTGTTCCTGATCTCGCCGGGCTACATCGGCCCGCTGTTCACCACGCCGGGCGGCCAGATGGTCGCTGCGTGCGCGGCCGGCAGCATGGGGCTCGGCATCTTCATCATGAACAAGATCGCAACGATCAAGGTGTGACGGGCAAGGTGTAGCGCGATGGAATTCGACCTGCTCGCCTCGGAGAAGAACTTCACCGTGCTGGTCGCGGTCGGCGCCTTCGTGGTGTTCTGGGCGCTGTGGACGGCGCTGACCTGGTCGCCGCCGATCGAGGCGCGGCTGCGTGCGCTGCAGACCCGCCGCATGAAGACCCGCAGCGAGCAGACCGCCGCCGCCACTGGCAGGACGTCGACCAAGTCGACGTCGATCGGCGTCATGCGCACGATCGCCGACCGCCTCAACCTGCTGCGCGGCAACGCCGCCGACCAGACCACGCGCAAGCTCCGGTTGGCCGGCTTCCTGTCGCGCGACGCCACCGTTGTGTTTGTCTTCGTCAAGCTCGCCATGCCGCTGGTGCTGGGCTTCATCATGATCCTGATGACCATGGTGACCGGCATCGTCCAGGTGTCGGACGACATGACCCTGCCGGTCTGCATCGGCGCCGTCCTCGCGGGCTTCGTGCTGCCGGAGGCCTACGTCAAGAACGTCGCGCAGAAGCGGCGCGAGGCGCTGAACTACCTGCTGCCCGAGGGCCTTGACCTGCTGACGATCTGCGTCGAGGCCGGCCTCAGCATCGACGCCGCCTTCCGCCGCGTCAGCCGCGAGATGCAGACCTCGATGCCCGAGCTCGCCACCGAGTTCGAGATCACGGCGATCGAGCTCACCTACCTGCCGGACCGCCAGCAGGCGCTGGAGAACATGACCGAGCGTTCCGATTCGCCGGCCGTCGCCGCCCTGGTCAACGCGCTGCGCCAGACCGAGAAGTACGGCACGCCGCTGGCCGCGTCGCTGCGCATCCTGAGCCAGGAATTCCGCCAGACCCGGGCCTCCAAGGCAGAAGAGAAGGGCGCCCGCATGCCGGCGCTGATGACCGTGCCGCTGATGGTCTTCATCCTGCCGACGCTCATCACGGTGCTCATTGCCCCAGCCATCATGAACGCATTCTCCTTGACTTAAATTCAGGATATTTCCTAGAGTTAGGGCGCGTTCTTCTACTTTTGTATCAAGTGTATTTTCCGCCCGTTTCGGGCGACCATTGATGGAGAGGCGCGATGATGGAGATCGCATTGCGCGTAGCGCGTGGCACCCTGGGCCACTTGCAGCGGATCAAGCGTGACGACAAGGGATCGATGCTGGCCGTGCTGGCCGTGCTGCCGATCCTGGCCGGTGCCGTCGCGATCGGCATCGAGACCGGCCAGCTCTATCGCGTGAAGCGCCAGATGCAGAGCTCGGCGGATGCCGCGGCTCTGGCCGGCGCGATCGACCGGATGGCCGGCAAGAACAACGCGACCATCACCAGCACCGCCCAGTACGAGGCCGGGCGCAACGGCTTCAGCGACGGCGCCAGCGGCGTCACCGTTGCCGTGAATGCGCCACCGACCACCGGCCCGAACGTCGCGACGACCGGCGCCGTCGAGGTGATCATCACCAAATCGACCGGCTTCAGCCTGGGCGCGGTGCTGATGAGCTGGATGGGCGGCGGCGCGGCCGCCAGCTTCGACATGAAGGCCCGCTCGGTCGCCGCGCAGGGCACCGTCACCTCGACGACGACCAGCTACGAAGGTTGCCTGGTGGCGCTCACCACCGCCGCCGAGCAGGGCGTGAGCTTCACCAACTTCTCGAGCTTCACGTCGGACTGCACCATCGTATCCAACGGCTCGGCGACCGGTTCGGGCAGCGGCGCATCGGTCAACATCAGCAGCTTCAGCAGCGCCTCGCTGAAGCAGGTGTGGACGCGCGGCACGCTGACCGTCCAGAACTACAGCAGCATCAGCTACAGCGCGTCGTCGGGCGGCGGTACCGCGCCGCTGGTGCGCCAGAGCGGCTACGCCACCGATCCCTACGCCAGCATCGGGGCGCTGAGCCTGCCGTCGGGCGCCGGCAACTGCGACTACAACAACTTCAGCGCCGGCAGCGCCAGCACGATCAACGTCACCGGCAACAAGATCTATTGCAACGGCCTGTCGGTCAGCAATGCCTCGACCGTCAACTTCTCGCCGGGCATCTACTACATCGCGGGCGGCGACCTCTACATCAGCAGCGTCAGCACGGTGAGTTGCCCGACCTGCACCTCGACCAACGGCGTCGCCTTCGTGCTGACCCAGCTCGGCAACGGCACGGCCGACGCCGGCATCGGTGGCGTCAGCATCACCTCCGACAGCACCATCAACCTCAACGCCGGCTCCAACAACACCGCGTTCCAAGGCAACACTTTCAACGGCATCCTGTTCTACCAGGACCCGCGGGCCACGGTCGGCACCATGAGCTCGGCGTCGAAGATCTTCACCGTCAGCTCGCTCAGCAATGCCACATTGACCGGCGCGATCTACTTCCCGAACAATCGCATCGACATCTCGAATATCAGCACCTTCGGCGGCAACGCGACGACCGGCTGCACCATCTGGCTTGGCCGCTACCTGAAGTTCTCCAGCTTCAGCAGCACCTACAAGGGCGGCTGCGCCAATTACGGCACGACGCCCGCTGGCATCGTCACCACGACGACGATCACCAAGGGCAAGGTCTTCGAGTAGGGCCCGGCATGCGCGTACCTCGTTCCCTCCTGCGGCGGCTGGCGGCTGACTGCCGCGGCAACCTGATCATCGAGTTCGCGCTGGCGCTGCCGATCCTGATGCTGATGCTGGTAGGGCTGCTCGACCTCGGCCGCTTCAGCCTGCAGAAGTCGGCGATGCTGCAGGGCGCCCGCGAAGGCGCGCAGTACGGTATCACGGCCCCCACCGAGACGGCCAACATCAACACGACGGCGCAGAACGCGAGCGGCCTCACCGGCGTCACCGCCACCAACACCGTGTTCTGCGAGTGCTCGTCGGCGCCGGGCACGACGGTGCAGTGCACCGCCACCTGCAGCGGCAGCGCGGTCCTCAAGAAGTACATCACCGTGACCACGACGGGCAGCTTCAGCTCGGTCTGGGGCTCGGCCACGGTGAGCTTCGGCTTGAACGGTCCCAACGGCTGGACCGGCGCCTGGACGCCGCCGACCTCGATGACCTCCTCGGTCACGCTGATCGTGCCCTGACATGCGGCGTCTGCTGGCTGTCCTGGGTGCTGACGAGCGGGGCGGCGCAATCCTGGAATTCGCCATCCTGGCGCCGGTCCTGCTCGTGATCCTGTTCGGCATCGTCGAGATGGGCCGCATGTTCTACATCCGGCAGGCGCTGGAGTACGCGACCGAGGAGGCGGCGCGCTACTACATGCTCAATCCGACCACCGCCAGCGGCAACGTCGACACCGCGCTGCGCAATGCCATGGCCGGCGGCATGGGGTCCGACGTTACGATCGCCTATGCCGACACCGCGAGCTGCAATGGCAACAGCGCGGTGACCTGTACCATGATCACCGCGACCTACAATTTCACCCCGGCCGTAGGCTTCGTCGGGATCAGCGCCCAGACCCTGACGGCCAAGGCGCAAGCCGTCCGGTACTAGTCCGCGGTCTGCCGAAAGGGCGTTGCCCACAAGGACTTACCATCAATACCTAGCAGTCTGGTTGCGGTGGCCCCCAAGATTTTGATATCATTAGCAGAATGGCCAACGCTGCCGCGCCCGGACGCGGAGACAAGAATCTCGGGGTAGGAATGAAGCTGGCGCGTTTGCTCGGCGCGGGCCTGGCGCTCCTTTTGGTGGGAGCCTGCGATCCGCCGGACATCAGCAGGGGCGATGACTACGACGCGACCGTGCGCCGGGCCGACGAGGCGCGCCAGGCCGGCAATCCCGACACCGCCATCCCGCTCTACGAGCGGGCCCTGCAGGCCAATCCGAACGGTGTCGAGGCCAAGCTCGGCCTCGGCCAGTCCTTCCTGAGCGTTGGTGCGGGCGACGAGGCGGCGGCGCAATTCCGCGACGTGCTCGCCCGGCGCAGCGGCGACAATGCCGCCCGCCGCGGCCTCGCCGGCGCCCTGATCGCGATGGGCCAGCCGGCGCTCGCCGAGCAGCAGATCGACGCCGCCCTGCGCGCCGACGCGGCCGACTATCGCGCGCTCAACCTGCTCGGCGTCGCGCTCGATCTGCAGGGCCGCCACGCCGAGGCGCAGGCCAACTACCGTCGCGGCATCGAGCTGGCGCCGGACTATGTCCCGCTGCGCAGCAACTTCGGCCTGTCGCTCGCGCTCACCGGGCCGGTGCCGGAGGCGATCGCCCAGCTCACGCCGATCGCGGGCTCGGCACGCGCCGATGCGCGCACCCGCCTGAACCTCGCCTTCGCCTACGCCATGGCGGGCGATCTCGAGAATTCCCTGCAGCTCTGCCGGCGCGTGCTCGACGAGCGCTATGCGCAGCGCCAGTTCGCCTACTTCATGCAGTTGCGCGCGCTGCCGCCGGAGACGCGCAGCGCCGAGTTCCGGCGCAATCCCGGGCTGGTCGCCGCGGGCGGCAGCCTGTGAGGCGTCAGGCCAGCGAGGAGTAGCCGCCGTCGACGGCGATGGTGGCGCCGGTGACGAAATCGGAAGCGGGGGCGGCGAGGAACACCGCGATGCCGGCGAAGTCGTCGGGCACGCCCCAGCGCGCGGCCGGCGTGCGCTTCAGCACCGAGTCGTGCAGGCCCTGGACCTGCTCGCGCGCCCGCTTGGTCAGCGCGGTGTCGATCCAACCGGGCAGGATGGCGTTGACCTGGATGTTGTCCTTGGCCCACGCCGTCGCCAGCGACTTGGTCATCTGCACCATGCCGCCCTTGCTCGCGGCATAGGCGGTCGCGAACGGCGCGCCGAAGATCGACATCATCGAGCCGATGTTGATGATCTTGCCGCCGCGCTGCTTCATCGCCGGGTAGGCGGCCTGGCTGCACAGGAAGGCGCTGGTCAGGTTGCTGTCGAGCACGGTGTGCCATTCGGCCCGCGTATACTGCTCGGGCTGCTTGCGGATGCTCATGCCGGCATTGTTGACCAGGATGTCGAGCCGGCCGTGCGCCTTCATCGTCTGGTCGATCAGGGCGCGGCAGGAGTCCTCCTCGAGGACATCGACCGGGATGGCGCCGGCCTTGCCGCCCGCCGCCACGAGCTCTTTCACCGCCGCGCTGTTCTTGGCCGCGTCGCGGCCCGCGACGACGATGGTGGCGCCTGCAGCGGCCATCCCCTTCGCCATGCCGAGACCGATGCCCCCGTTGCCGCCGGTGACGACGGCGACCCGTCCGGATAGATCGAAAAGCTGCATCCGGCCTGTATAGCGAAGGGAACGGGAACCTCAAGCCGATTGCGCCGTTGTTTCCGCGCGAAGAATCGGGAGGAAAGATGGCGAGGCCGGCGTTTGCCCCCCTAGCTCCATTGGCCGTGCTGCTGATCTGCGCAGCGTGCACCACCGAGCGACACACCACCGTGGTCGCCGAGCCGACGCGCGCCGTGATGGTCCCGAGCGACGCCCAACTCCTCGCCGACTCCCGCGCGGCCTGCACCGGCTACGGCCTGCAGGCCGGGACATCCACCTTCGATCGCTGCGTCTCGACCGAGTTCGCTGCACGCCGGCCGGGCTGACTGGCAAGCGGCGAAAAACGGGATGGCGGCGGCCGCGAGGCTGCCGCCATTCTTCTTGGCGCTACTTCTTCTTCGGCTTGTCTTTCTTCTCGGCGTCGCGCTCGATCAGGCTGATGAGATCGTTGGGCAGCGGCTCGGCGGCGATCTCGTCGTACATCGCATGCAGCTGCTTCTGCAGCCACATGTCGAATGGCCGCTCGGCGGGCGCCTTCACTTTCTTGTCTCGGGCCGGATCGCCGGCCCGATCCCTTTGCGGCTTGTTGTCATTCGCCATGGCACACTTCGCGTGGAACGAGGAGCATTCCACGGATTCCCGTCCGAGGCATGGATCTCTTCTCCGGAGAATGCCCATGTTTCGCTCACACGTCCACGCAGGATTGAGGGGACGGCTTTAGCGATCGTGCAGGCGCCGCTCGTCGGAGTCGCTTTCGTCGCGAACCGCGGTGCGATTGGCCTGCTCGCTGCGCTCCTTGGCATCGCCTTCGAGCAGCAGGCGCTCGAGCGTGTCGCGCGCGCGGCTGATGCGGCTCTTGACGGTGCCGACCGAAACGCCGGTATGGGCGGCGATGACCTCGTAGGACTGGCCCTCGAGCACCGCCAGCAGCAGCGCCTCGCGCTGCGTCGGCGCGAGCTTGCCGAAGGCCGACATGAACTCGCGCATCACCAGACGGCTCTCCTGGTGCGGCTGATGCGACAGCGTCTCGGCGATCGCCGAATCGACCGGCACCGTCGGACGCAGACGGCGCAGGCCGGAGATGAATTCGTTGCGCTGGATGCGGAACACCCAGGCGGAGAGGTTGGTGCCCGGCTCGAAGCTCTCGCGGCCCGTCAAAGCCTTGATGACGGTGTCGTGCACCAGATCGTCGGCAGCGTCGCGGTCGCGCGTCAGGGACAGCGCGTAGACGCGCAGGCGGGGCAGGATGGCCTTGAGCTGCTCATGGAAATCATGGACGTCGTGAGCCGTCGTCTTGCTCTTCTTCGTGGTGGCGCTAGCCATGATCGTCTCCAGGGGGATATTCGTGCTGGAGGAAATGCCGGAAAGCGCGAAAGGTTACAGGAGCAGAACAATCGACGCGCGAGTGCCCTCTGTAACGTATTGATATGCCGTGGTTTTTACTTCATCTGCTCGGACAGCAACTTGCGCGCCCGCGACACGCGGGCCTTGAGCGTGCCGACCGAGCAGTCGCACAAACGCGCCGCTTCCTCGTAGGAAAATCCGCCGGCGCCGACCAGGATCAGCGCCTCGCGCGCCTGCGGGCTGAGCTTCCACAAGGCCGACGAGAGCTCCTTCAATTGCAGCGTCGCCTCGGGATTGTCGACCGCGGCCACCGGCGTCATCGAGACGTCCTCGATCGCGGTCGGGCGCCGGCGCTGCGCGCGCAGATCCGAATAGAAGCGGTTGCGCATGATGGTGAACAGCCAACCCTTGAGGTTGGTGCCGGGCTCGAACTGCGCCTGCTTGTCGAGCGCAGCAAGGATGGTGTTCTGCACCAGATCGTCGGCGGCCTCGCGCTCGCGGCACATGAATCGCGCAAAGGCGCGCAGGTCCGGCAGCAACGCGACGATATCGTCCTTCAGCAAATCGGGGAGCTCCGGCCACGCGACCACGCCGTGCTGGCGCTGCTCCTATGTGGGGCCTTCCGGCGCGGTCGCAAAGGAAAATCGACACCCGGCAACCGGCCTGCCGGCCTCGCGTTGACCCAAATGATCGCGGCAGACGCCGTGAAAGGTATCGAAAGGAGTACGCGATGAATTGGGATCGGGTCGAGGGCAACTGGAAGCAGTTTTCCGGCAATGTGAAAGAGAAGTGGGGCAAGCTCACCGACGACGACCTTGCTGTGATCGGCGGCAAGCAGGACCAGCTGGTCGGTCGCATCCAGGAGCGTTATGGCATCGCCAAGGACGAGGCGGAAAAGCAGGTCAAGACCTGGGCCGGCGGTCTTTAGTTCTCCCGCTGCCCGCCGCGGCAAGGCCGGCCCGGCCCTGCTGTGGACAGAGGCCAATGAACCCACAGGGAACCGCATGGATACATAAGCGTTAGCTCCCACACTTGAGAAATGCTTCAGGATCGGACGAGCCGTGGTCTGGCTCTCCGGGCCTTGCACGAGGAGACTAACAATGTCGATCAGTAGGATTGCGCCGTTCGCGGCGCTGATTGGTCTGGGATTGCTCACCGCGGCGTGCGGCAATAACCCGACGGACCGCGCGCTGACCGGCGGCGCGATCGGTGCGGGTACCGGCGCGGTGGTGGGCTCGACGGTCGGTGCGCCGATCGCTGGTGCGGTGGTCGGCGGCGCGGCGGGTGCCGTGGTCGGCGCGGCCACGACGCCGGAGCAGCCGCGGTACTATCGCTATTACTAGGCGCTCGCACTGAGCGCGACGAAAAGTCGATGAGGCTTCGGCTCCCGGCCCCGCATTGGGCCGGGAGTTCGATTCGTGGGTTGTCAGGTCGGGATCAGGGCGTACTCTACGCGCCCGCGTATCCTGAGAGTCAAAAAGGGGGTCGCTGTGCCAAACGGACCGGCAAACAAGAAACTATCCGAAGCAATCACCAAGACGCTGCCGTTCCTGCGTCGTTACGCGCGCGCCGTCACCGGCTCGCAGCAGCGCGGCGACGAATGGGTGCGCCTGTGCGCCGAAGTCGCGGTGCGCCAGCCCGAGCTGATCCAGGGTGCCGAGGACACCAAGCTCGGCGTGTTCGCGCTGTTCCATCGCCTGCAGCAGCCGTTCGGCAGCCTCGAGCAGGGCAGCGACGCCGCCAGCGTCAGCGGCCGGCTGAAGGAATCGCTGACCGAGATGGCGCCCCTGCAGCGCCAGGTGCTGCTGCTCACCGTGCTCGAGGGCTTCACCGTCGCCGACGCCGCGCACATCCTCGGCATCGACGTCGACAAGGCCGAGCACAGCCTGCAGGAGGCGCGCCGAGAGTTGCAGCGCGTCGCCTCGGTGCGCGTGCTGGTGATCGAGGACGAGGCGGTGATCGCGCTCGATGTCGCCGACATCGTGCGCAACGCCGGCCACGAGGTGGTCGGCATTGCCGCCACCGAGAAGGCCGCGGTCGAGCTCGCCAAGAAGCATTCGCCGCACCTCGTGCTGGCCGACATCCAGCTGCGCGGCTCCGACAGCGGCATCTCCGCGGTGAAGGAGATCCTGCAGTCGGCGACCGTCCCGGTGATCTTCGTCACCGGCTATCCCGAGCGCCTGCTGACCGGCACGCGGCTCGAGCCCGCCTTCGTTATATCCAAGCCGTTCGACCCCGACCTGCTCCGCGCAGCGATCGCCCAGGCGCTGGATACCGTCTCGATCTAGCGGCCGAGGCGCTCGACCATGCCTCACTGGTCGCTGCGCACGAAGCTGGTGATGGTGGCGGTGCTGGCGCTTTTGCCGGTGTTGTTCCTTTCCGGCTGGCGCGCCTGGCACGATTCGCGGCAGACCCAGGTTCGCCGCGCCGACGCCGCGTCCGCGGTCGCCGAGGGCGCCGCGAGTCGCCATCGCGAGCTGGTCGAGGGCTCGCGCCGCCTGCTGATCGCCGCCTGCACCGATGACGCCGTGCGCGCCGCCCTCGAATCCGCGGCGACGGCAGCGGATGTCGAGCGCTGCGAGGGCTATCTGGCGCAACTGCTGCAGCGCTTCCCGTCCGACTACTCGGCGCTGGTGGGGATCGACGACAAGGGCGTGGCGCGCTGCGCCAGCTCGCCGTCGGCGCGCGGCATGAACTTCTCCGATCGCGAGGTGTTCAAGACCGCCCGCCAGTCGCACAACTTCACCATCGGCTCCTATATCGCCAGCCGCATCACGCCGCGCACCGTCGTGCCGATGGCGCTGCCGATCATGCTCGACGGCCAGTTCCACGGCATGTGCGCGCTCGGCCTGTCGCTGCGCAGCATGGCCGAGCAGCTCGCCTCGCCGCAGTCGGCGGGGTCGGCCGGCGTGGCGTTGGTCGATCGCGACGGCGCGCCGCTCGGCGGCGATCCACGGGCGACGGCGGCGCTGCCGGTGCCGTCGCGTCTCAGCGCCGCGATCGCCGCGCGCCAGTTCACCTTCGCCGACTACGGCCAGAACGGCGCCACCTATGACTTCGCCGTCCGGCCGCTCGCCGGCGGCACGCTGTTCGTGATCGGCGCCATCCCGGCCGATCGCAGCCTCGGGATGCTGCTGGCCGATTGGTGGGAGTTCGCGCTGATCGCGGTGGCGAGCGCGGTGCTGCTCGCTGCGCTCTGGCTCGGCGCCGATCGCTGGTGCGTGCAGCCGTTGCGCCGCATCCAGGAGTTCGCGGGCCGGGTCGCTCGCGGCGAGGCCGGCGCGCTCGAGGCGCCGCCCGGCTGGGCGCCGGAAATGACATCGGTCGGCGCGCGGGTGAGCGAGATGGCCGCCGCGATCGCCAGCCGCGAGCAGGAGCTGAAGGCGGGACTGGAGCAGCGCGACCACATGCTGCGCGAGATCCATCACCGGGTGAAGAACAACCTGCAGATGATCTCGAGCCTGTTGAACCTGCAGGCTGGCGAGATTCGCTCGCCGCGTATCCGGCGCTTCTTCGGCGACGCCCAGAACCGCGTGCTGACGCTGTCGATCCTGCACCGCCACCTCTACGAGCGCTCGAGCTGGTCGCTGGTCGACTTCCAGCAGTTCATCAGCGACCTGGTGCGCCAGATCTCGGTGGCGCGGCCGGGTATCGAGCGGCCGCAGCCGCGCTACACCATCCGTGCGCCGATCATGGCGGTCGGCCCCGATCTCGCGATCCCGGTCGGCCTGATCGTCACTGAGGCGGTGGGGCGCGCGCTCAACCACGATTTCACCGGGGTCGCGGTGCCCGAGATTCGCATCGAGGCGCACGAGAAGGGCGAGGAAGTCGAGCTGGTGATCGAGGACAATGGTTTCGAGCCGCCAGGTCCGGCCCCGGTCGGAGCCGGACCGGGCGGAACGCGCGGCAGCTTCGGGCTGACGCTGATCCGCGGGCTCGCCATGCAGCTCGGCGGCGAGGTCGCGATCGGCGAGCGGCCGGCCGGCGGAACGCGAGTGGTCGTCACCTTCCCGATGCCGCGCGACGAGACCGAAGGCGGGGCGGATGGCTGACGTCCGCAACACCTCGCGGATGATCGGCTTGGTGGTCGGGCTCACGATCGCCGTGCTGGTGGCGACCGGCGCGCTGCTGACCTATGCCCGCTACCGCTCGGCCAACGAGCAGCAGCGTCTGGTGGTCAACAACTACGAGACCATCTCGCTGATGCGCCAGGCGCTGATCGTGCTGCAGGACACCGAGATCGGGCAGCGCGCCTATCTGCTGACCGGCGACATCGTCAATCTCGAGCCGTACGAGCGGGCGCGCCTGCGGCTCGACCCGGTGGTGCGCCAGCTCGAGGCGGCGATCGGCGATGACGGCGAGGCGCTGCGCCAGGTCGCCGAGTTCCGGACGGCGGCGGCGGAGAAGCTGAGCGAGCTCAACGCCACCATCGTCGCCTTCCAGCTCTACGGCCGCGACGCGATAATGCCGCGCAACGCCGGCCGCGCCACCACCGATCGCATCCGCCAGATCGCCGACGCCTTCGTCGAGGGCCAGCGCCTGATGCTGTCGAGCCGGCTCGCCATGCTGCGCTCCGAGCAGGACCAGGCCGACCTCGCGGGCGTGCTGGTGCTGAGCGGCGCCTTCGCCTGCCTGATCGTCGGCATGTACCTGATCGTGCGTGGCGGCTCGCGGCTCGAGGAGGCGCAGCAACAGCTCTCGGGGCGCAGCCAGCTGCTGCAGACCACGCTAGAGACGCTGCAGGACCCGATCTTCGTGCTCGATGCCGACGGCCATGTGGTGGCCTGGAACGGCGCCTTCATCCGGCTGGCCGGCTGGGATCCGGCGCGCGATCCGGTGCTCGGCCGCGAGCAGCTCTTGTCCGAGCGCTTCCCGGCGACGCGCGCGCTGCTGCGGCCGCTCAGGATCGGCGACCCCGGACGCGAGCCGCAGCTCACGGCGCGTGTCTCCTACGAGGGCCGCGATTACGAGGCGTCGCGCGGCGAGATGGCGGGCGGCGGCGCGGTGGTGCGCTGCGTCGACGTCACCGAGAAGCTGCGCGACGAGATGGCGCTGCGCCAGGGCCAGAAGATGGAGGCGGTCGGCCAGCTCACCGGCGGCATGGCGCACGACTTCAACAACATCCTGCAGGTGATCCAGGCCAACCTCGACCTGATGAAGGCCAACGTCGAGGGCAGCTCCGAGGCGATGGACCGGCTGATGAGCGCCACGGCCGCCGCCGACCGCGGCGCGCGGCTGACCCAGCAGCTGCTCGCCTTCGCGCGCCGCCAGCCGCTGGCGCCGCAGCCGACCAGCGTCGCCCGCATGGTCGCCGACATGGGCGACCTGCTGCGCAACGCGATCGGCGAGCGCGTCCAGATCGAGTTCGCCATCGACGATGCCGCCTGGAACGCCCGCATCGATCCCGGCCAGCTCGAGAACGCCATCCTCAACCTGGCGCTCAACGCGCGCGATGCCATGCCCGACGGCGGCACGGTGCGCATGGAGGTGTCGAACGCCACGCTCGACCGCCGCTACGCCGCGCTGCACGCCGACGTGACGCCCGGGCCTTACGTGCTGATCGCGGTGAGCGACACCGGCACCGGCATGCCGGCCGACGTGATCGCCCAGGCGTTCGACCCGTTCTTCACCACCAAGAACGAGGGCCGCGGCACCGGCCTCGGCCTCAGCATGGTCTACGGCTTCGTGCGCCAGTCCAGCGGCCACATCCGCATCGACAGCGCGATCGGGCAGGGCACCAGCGTCAAGCTCTACCTGCCGCGCACCCTCGATCCGGTGGCCGAGCCGGAAGGCCGCACGCCGATGCCGGCTTCCGGCAGCGAGCGCATCCTGGTGGTCGAGGACAACGAGGAGGTCCGCCGCGCCGTCGTCGACATGCTGAAGGGCTGGGGCTACCACTTGGTCGCCGTCGAGAGTCCGGATGCCGCCGCGCAGCTGCTCGAGAGCGATTCGGCGTTCGACCTCCTGTTCACCGACGTCGTCATGCCGGGCGTGCTGTCGGCGATCGAGCTGGTGCGGCTCGCCCAGCATCGGCGGCCCGGCATCGGCGTCCTGCTGACCTCGGGCTACACCCGCGACCTCATCGCGGCGCACGAGGAGGGGGCCGACCTGCCGCTGATCGCCAAGCCCTATCGCAGCGACGAGCTGGCCGCCCGGGTGCGCACGGTGTTGGCCGCCCGCCAGCAGCCGGCGCCGCCGGTCCCGCCCGTCGCCGGCGCCGCTCTCGCGGCCCGTTCCGACCATCCGCGCCGGGTGCTGTTCGTCGAGGACGAGGTGGTGCTGCGCATGTCGACGGTCGACATGCTGGAGCGGCTGGGCTGCCTGGTCGCCGCGGTCGGCAGCGCCGAGCAGGCGCTCGACCTGCTCGACCGGGGCAACACCTTCGAGGTGCTGCTGACCGATCTCGGCCTGCCCGGGATGACCGGCGAGGAGCTGGCCTCCGAGGTGCGGCGGCGCTTCCCCGGCCTGCCGGTGATCATCGCCAGCGGCTACGGCAAGAGCGATGCGCCCTCGGAAAGCGACCTGCGGTTCATCGGCAAGCCCTATTCCTCGATCGACCTGCAGCAGGCACTGGACGAGGTCGCGCGACGGGCAGACACAGCTTAGTCGCGCAGCCGCTGCAACCGGCGCTTCCGGGTGTGCGTTTATTACGCACGATACCGAACGTAGGGGCGTCAAATGTTTACACTGCACAGCGGAGGATCGCGTACCCGCGGCAGCAATCTTGCCGATGTCCAGGCGCATGAAGTGCATCGTGAGCCGCCCGGACCGCTCGATGGCGAGCTGCTCGATCTCTTTGGCGCGGTCCTGATCATCGTGCCGCTGGCGATCCTGATGAAGGCGTTCCTGTTCTAGCCTCGCCTCCCGGCAACCTTCGTTTTGGCGCGCCGTTACTCGACCACTCAACGCGCGCCGAATGACAGGAGGTTGCCCGTGCGTCCTATCTCCCTTCTTTCCGCTATCGCCGCCGTCTCGCTGATCGCCGCTCCGGTCGCCTACGCCCAGACCAGCAGCACGACCACGACGACGACCACCCGGTCGGACACCGACACGATCTGGCAGAAGATCAAGGGCAGCTGGAACCAGACCAAGGGTGCCATCAAGGAGCAGTGGGGCAAGCTCACTGACGATGACTTGATGGAGATCCAGGGCCGCCGCGACCAGCTGGTCGGCAAGATCCAGACCCGCTACGGCATCAGCCAGCAGGAGGCCGAGGCCCAAGTGAGCGGCTGGGAGCACAAGCAGAAGAGCATGTGAGCGGAGCGCGGGCGATGAAGGCACTTCGCATCGTGGCAATCGTCGCCGGCCTGGCGGCGATCGGCGCGGCCGGAACGTCGCTGGCCCAGAACGTGGCCGCGAGCCCCGGTTATCCTGGGAAGATCACCGACACCCGCACCGGCAAGGTCTGGACGCCGAGCCTCGACTCGCTCGACGCCTATCAGCCGACCGACCCCAACCACCCGGTCAACCGCGAGTTCGACCCGCGCTCCCAGCAGGGCGGCGTGCCGGGCATGGTCACCCAGCGGCCGCGCGCCGAGCTGATGGGCACCGTGCCGATCACGGCCGGCCCCTCGGTGCCGATCATGACCCTCGACGCGCCGTCGCTGCAGGCGGTGCCGGGGCAGCGCTGGATCTCGGTCCTGTACGTCACCAACAACAGCGGCGCCACGATCGACCCGATCGTGGATTGCCACTTCACCAACCACGGCCAGAAGGTCGAATCGGTCCGCCTCTACGTGCCGACCGCCGGTCCCGGCGAGCGGCTCGGCGTGGCGGTGCGCGGACCGCGCGTCGACATGTTCGTCGACAAGGTGGTGTGCGTGCCGATGGCACCGACCTGAGCCTCTCGTGAATTTCGCGTGAAGGGCCGGCGCACAGCCGGCCATTTTCGTTTGCCGCCGGAGAACGGTAGGCTCCCGCCTCCAGACGATGGGGGTAAGGGCGTATGAGTGGTTTCAAGCGGCGAGCGGTCCTGGCGGGCAGTGCGGCGGTGGCGGCGGCGTCGCTGATCCGGCCGCGCGAGGCGCGGGCGGCCAAGGGCATGACGGTGGTCTGGGAGTCCGAGGTCACCATCCTCGATCCGCATTTCACCACGGCCGCCATCACCCGCACCTTCGGCCTGCACGTCTTCGACATGCTGTTCGCCATGAACGAGAAGAGCGAGATGCGGCCGCAGATGGTCGATAGCTGGCAGGTGAGCGCCGACAAGCTCACCTGGACCTTCGCGCTGCGCGACGGCCTCAAGTTCCATGACGGCGCGCCGGTCACCGCGGCCGACGTCATCGCCTCGCTCAAGCGCTGGTCGGTGCGCGACCCGCTGGGCAAGATGCTGATGGCCGACACCGCGACGCTCGAGGCCAAGGACCCGCGCACCTTCGAGTTCGTGCTGAAGCAGCCGTTCCCGCTGATGCTGGAGGTGCTGGGCAAGCCCAACGCGCCCCTGCCGGTGATCATGCCGGCGCGCATCGCCGCGACGCCGCCCGACCAGCGCATCCCCGAGCCGATCGGCTCGGGCCCGTTCCGCTTCGTGAAGGACCAGTGGCGGCCCGGCAACACCATGCTGCTGGAGCGCAACCCCGACTACGTGCCGCGCCGCGAGGCGCCGGATTTCCTGGCCGGCGGCAAGCGCGTGAAGATCGACCAGCTCACGCTGCGCGTGATGGTCGACCAGTCGACCGGCGCCAACGCGCTGATGGCGGGCGAGATCGATTACATGCAGTACCTGCCGTTCGACATGCTGCCGATCCTGGAGAAGGAGAGGAGCGTCAAGCTGCTCGGCCTGGGCGGCATCCACCAGTTCCAGGGCAACTTCCGGCTCAATCACGCCGCGCCGCCGTTCGACAATCCGGCGGTGCGCAAGGTGATGTGGAAGCTGGTCGACCAGGATGCGATCCTGACCGCGATCGGCGTGCCCGACCGCTACCGCTCGCAATCCTGCCCGTCATTCTTCATGTGCGGCACGCCGCTCACCACCGATGCCGGCGCCGCCGGCAACAGGTTCGACATGGCGGCGGCCAAGGCCGAGCTCCAGGCCTCGGGCTACAAGGGCGAGCCGGTGGTCATCCTCGAAGTGTCGGGCTCGATCAGCCAGACCGCGTCGCGGGTGCTGGTGCAGAACATGAAGGACATAGGCTTCACCGTCGATCAGCAGCCGCGCGACTGGCCGACCGTGCTGGCCCGCCGTTCCAAGAAGGAGGGCTGGTCGATGTTCCCGGTCTACTCCAACGGCACCGACATGTTCTCGCCGTTGTCGCACTTCTACATCGCATCGACCTGCAGCGCCGACTACCCGGGCTGGTCCTGCGACAACCAGATCCCGGCGCTGCTCAAGTCCTTCACCCAGGCGGCGACGCCGGAGGAGCGGCGCAAGATCGCGGCGGACATCCAGACCGCGGCCTATGCGCTGACGCCGTCGGTGATGTGGGGCCAGTTCACCATTCCGGCCGGCTATCGCAGCGACCTGAAAGGCCTGATCCAGTCGTCCTATCCGATGTTCTGGGAGGTGGATCGCGCATGATGCCGCACCTTGGTAACCGGGCCGCGGAGCCGGCGTTGGACTGGCATGATCCGGCAGCATGTCGTTGCAGCTATGGCGGTGATCGGGGTCGCCTCCTGCACCAGCGAGACCCGCTCGTACGTCGTGGCGGACGACGCCTGCGTGTCCTACGAGCTGCATGTCGGGACGCCGCAATACCGCCTGTGCACCGAGCGCGAGGCGAAGATCGCCGGTTCGGGCCGCTACGTGGAGAACATCCCTCCCGTGCGCTGACGGGAGGCGTGCGGTGACGGTCGCGCACAATACGGCGCTCAGCCGTTACGAAATGAAGACGGGGCATGGCCTGGCCATTGCCGTCTATCACCAGCACGGCGACCGTCGGGTCTTCACCCACACTGAAGTGCCGCCCGAAGACGAGGGCAAAGGCTACGCCTCGCAGCTCGTCAAAGAGGCGCTCGACGACACGCGCCGGGCCGGCCTCAAGATCCAGCCGGCCTGCAGCTTCGTGGTGGCGTATGTGCGCCGCCACCTTGAATACCGCGATTGAGCCGAGGCCGACGCCCTAGTGCGGGCGGTCGTGCTCGTTCGTGCCCTTCCAGCTCACGCGCTTGCCGCCCGAGAGCGAGACATGGCCGCGGCGCAGCAGGGACATCAGCGCGCGCCGCGTCTGGATGTCGCTGAAGCCGCGATCCTCGAGCCGCAGCTCGAGGTCCTTGATCGGCACTTCGGGACCTGCGCTACGGGCGAGGATCAAGATCTCGTCGAGCAGGGCGCCTTCTGCATCGGTTAGCTTGTGACCGGGCGGGCTCATCCAACGCTACTCACAGAGGGGAGGTGAGAGGATAGCGGCTCAGTGCGGCCGGACGAACAAGGCCCAGGCGAGCCCCAAAGCGATCACAGCGCCGACGACGGAAGAGATCAGGACGAGCATAACTCGACCGCTGATGACGCCGCCGCGCGATTCAACAGGGGTCACTTCGCGTTGCATAGAGGAGCCTCCGTTGGTCGTTCAAGGGGGGCCTCAGCAGTGATGAACGCCAAGGCGCCCCCGCGGTTGCCCGGGCGTTCCGTCGTTTTTTGCCGCGGCCACGAAACACAGCGCACCCCTAACGAATGCCCGTCATGGGTCGTTGCCCGGAACCGCGCGGCTACAGGCCGCGTTACGGAGCCACTACAGCCTGCCGCCTCACTCCAGGAGAGACCCATGCTGTATTGGGCATCGATGTTCCTGGTCGTGGCCCTCGTCGCCGCCCTGTTCGGCTTCGGCGGCATCGCCTCGACCGCCACCGGCATCGCGCAGATCCTGTTCGTCATCGCGCTGGTGATGTTCCTCGTCACCCTCGTGGCGAACTTCATGCGCCGCAATTCGTGAGGCGAGGAGCAGCCATGCGTCTTGCGCCCATCGCGATAGCCATCCTTGCCGGCGCTCTCGCCGCAGCATGCACCGTCCACGAAACTCGCACCGTGGTGGCGCCGGCCGACGATTCCTGTGCCGCCTACGGCTACGTGCGCGGCACCGAGGGCTATCGCATCTGCGCCGAGCGCGAGGCCGCTGCACGTTCCCGCGGGCGCATGGCCGCCGGCTACGCCGAGGCCCGCGTCGCCGCCGACGCGCAGGAGGCGTGCCTGTCCTACGGCCTGGCGCGCGGCACCGATCGCTACGATCGCTGCGTCAACCGCGAGATCAACTACCGCCGGCCGGGCTGATCCGAAAAAACTATGACGCGCCACTGGATTGGCGCGTCTCCGGCGGTCTAGCCTTGCCCGAAATGGGCGCGCAGCCGGTCGCGGGCCGCGTCGCCCGCCGTTCGATCCCAGCAATTGATGATGGCCACCCGGAAGCCGCCGGGCGGCATGGCGTGGCGCTCCGGCGCCCAGTCCTCGTGGAAGGTGATCTGCAGGCTGGAGACGCCCGGCATCGCCACGATCTCCTGCTGCAACGCTTCGGGCGGATGGCGATAGCGCCGGCCGTGCGGCGAGAACAGCACGACGCTGTAGCCGGTGCGCCGCGCGCCGTCGTCGAATTGCCAGTCGTGTTTCGTGTAGAGCCGCACCAGCGCCTCGACCCAGCGGTCGCCGCCATAGAGGTCGGGCCACTGGTCGGCGAATCGCAGATGGACCTCGATGATGCGCGCGCCGATCGTCTCGAGGTTGATGATGCCGCTGTAGCCCCTCAGGTGCTTGCGGCTCCATCCGCCGATCCAGTCGTCGAGGGCGGGGCTGACGGCGGTGCCGACCTCCCAGTAGTCGAAGGTGCCCTGCCGACCGGTGATGCCGCGCGCGTGACGCCACCATTTCGGCTCGCCGTCAATTACCACCACGTCACTGCTGACATGGTCGCCTTCCAGCAGGGTCGCCCAGAAATGTCCCGGCTGATATGCGGCGATGTAGTCCGATTCGGATTGAAGGGGGCGGCTGCCCACGCCCATGCCTTTCAGGTTGTAGATCGGCTTGGAAAAGACCGGATAGTGCGGAGGGCTAACGCCGTGCGGTGCCGCCTCGAGCCCTTGACTCAGGGCGACCGCGAGCTTGTCGTAGACCCAACGATGGGCGGGATTCCAGGACCATGCGTCGCTGTCCTCAGTCGGAATGAAGACGTCGTCGGGGCAGGGCACACCTGCGAAGTATTGCATGCGCCAGGGATCGATTTCGCAAACTGGCACTTTTTCTTCCCCCTGGGGTACGAAGTGGACGCTAACATAACTCGGGCAACCGGGTATTCTCGGCCCGCGTTAGGACCCGATGCGGAGATGTCGTGTCGAAACTGATAACGCGTAGCGTGCAGACGCACGCCCTCCCGCTCCTCGATCGGTTCCTCGCGGTGCGCCGGCAGACCGAAGCGCTGGCCGAACCGCTCTCCCTCGAAGACCAGACCGTGCAGTCGATGCCGGATGCCAGCCCGACAAAATGGCATCTCGCGCACACCACGTGGTTCTTCGAGACCTTCCTGCTGAAGCCGCAGCTCTCGGACTATCGCCCGTTCGATCCGTCCTACGAGTACCTGTTCAACTCCTACTACGAGGCGGTTGGCCCGCGTCATCCGCGGCCCCAGCGCGGCATCATCACCCGGCCGGGCGTCGACGAGGTCCTCGCCTATCGCCGGCACGTGACCGAGGCGATGGTGCCGCTGATCGCGCAGAGCAACGCGACCGATCTCATCGAGCTCGGCCTGCATCACGAGCAGCAGCATCAGGAGCTCATCCTGATGGACATCAAGCACGCGCTGTCGCTGAACCCGCTGCTTTCGGCCTATGCGCCGGAGCCTATGCCGGCGACGACCGGTGCGCCGATCAGCTGGCTCGACTTCGAAGGCGGTCTGGTCGAGATGGGACATGCAGGCGAGAGCTTCGCCTTCGACAACGAAGGTCCGCGTCATCGCATCTGGGTCGATCCCTTTGCGCTGGCGAGTCGCCTCGTCACCTGCGGCGAGTACGAGGCCTTCATCGCCGACGGTGGTTACCGCCGGCCGGGGTTCTGGCTGTCGGCCGGCTGGGACTGCGTGCAGCAGCGCGACTGGGACGCGCCGCTCTACTGGCACGAGGACGGCATCTTCACCCTTGGTGGCCTGCGGCCGCGGCGGGCGGAGGAGCCGGTCTGCCATGTCAGCTTCTACGAGGCGGCCGCCTACGCGAAGTGGGCGGGCAAGCGCCTGCCGCGCGAGGCGGAGTGGGAGATCGCCGCGGCCGACGTGGCCCTCGACGGCAACCTGCTCGAGGACGGCTTGCGGCATCCGGCGCCAGCCGACGGTGAGGGGCTCGCGCAGATGATCGGCGATGTCTGGGAATGGACGGCCAGCCCCTACGTCGCCTATCCGGGCTTTCGCGAACCGGCCGGCGCGATCGGCGAGTACAATGGCAAGTTCATGGCCAACCAGATGGTCCTGCGCGGCGGTTGTGCGGCGACGCCGCGTGACCATATCCGGACGACCTATCGCAATTTCTTTCCGCCGGATGCACGCTGGATGTTCGGAGGAATTCGCCTGGCGGAGGATCTCCGATGAACGGTCCCGTGCTCAACCTGCGGGTCGCAGAGACGGACCGCGAGGAATTCCGCCAGGCCGTGCTCGACGGGCTGTCGGTGACGCCGCGCGCCATCCCGGCGAAGTTCCTGTACGACGAGCGCGGCTCGGCGCTGTTCGACGAGATCTGCGAGCTGCCCGAGTATTATCTCACGCGCACCGAGACCGCGATCCTGAAGCGGCACGCCGCCGACATCGGCCGCCGCGCCGGCCCGGGCTGCGCGCTGATCGAGTTCGGCAGCGGCTCGAGCGTGAAGTCGCGGCTCTTGATCGAGGCATTGCCCGAGCTCGCGCTCTATGCGCCGATCGACATCTCGCGCGAGCATCTCGATACGACGGCGGCGCGGCTGCGGCGCGACTATCCGCGGCTGAACGTGCTGCCGGTCTGCGCCGACTTCATGAAGCCGGTGCTGCCGATCGAGAGCGGCGGGCGGCGGCTGGGATTCTTTCCCGGCTCGACCGTCGGTAATCTGACGCCGTCGGAAGCGACGGTGTTCCTGCGCCACACGCGCGAGCTCCTGGGTGACGACGGCGCGCTGGTGCTGGGCGTCGATCTCAAGAAGGACCCGCAGCGCCTGCACGACGCCTACAACGATGCGGCCGGCGTGACCGCGGCCTTCACCCTCAACCTGCTGCGGCGCCTGAACCGCGAGCTGCACGCGACGTTCGACCTTGCAGCTTTCGCGCACGAGGCGTTTTACGACGAGGCCGAGGGCCGCATCGAGATCTACTTCCGGAGCCTGAAGAAGCAGTCTGTCATGGTCGCTGGCCAGCGCTTCGACTTCGCTGCCGGCGAACGCGTCCACACCGAGTATTCGTACAAGTACGACACCGCCGACCTGTCGGCGCTGGCGGCCAGCGGCGGCTTTCGCGTCGCGGAGACCTGGACCGATCCCGAGCGCCTGTTCGCCGTCGTCTATCTCGAAAGCATCGCGTGAAGCGAAAGCGTCCCCAGAAGTAGTCAGCCCGCCCTAGAGGGACTCTAGGGCGGGCATGTGAGACCAGGCGGGGAGGGTGGCATCGCAGAGCGGGGGGCAGGGGCGACGCCAAGTGACCCGGTCACATCGACACAACGACACGTCCTTCGAATTGGTTGCGCAGCTTCCTGTGAAAGTTCAAAGAATCTGACTAATCTCCCTGGGCCACCAGGGGACAACGTCGTTCCGACAAGGATTCCAACGGCTTGGCCGCGACTGTCGGATGCCGCACAGAGTGTCGCAGCGCTCAGGCCGGATGCCACCAGCGGCCGGCCAGAACCACGCCGGCGGACAGCAGGCGCTTATCCCCAACCAGTCGCTCGCCGATGCAATCGGTGTAGTCGAATTGCCCGTTCGCCTGGTCGAGCACGGTCGCTTCGCCGACGCTGCCGACCTTGAGCGTGCCGAGGTCCGGCCGCTTGATCGCCGCCGCCGGATTGACCGTCGCGAGCTTGATCACCGTGGCGAGATCGACGCCGAGGCACAGGAACTTCGACATCGTCGTCAGCAGGTCGAAGGCCGGGCCTTCGATCGAGATCGTGTGCACGTCGGAGGAAATGACGTCGGGCAGGAAGCCCGCCGCCAGCATCGCGCGCGTCGTGCCGAAGCCGAACGAGCCGCCGCCGTGGCCGATGTCGAAGATCACGCCGCGCTGGCGCGCCGCCAGGATCTCGTCGCGCACCCGGCCGTCGGCGCGCACCGGCGCGTTGGGGAACGGCCGGAAGCAGTGGGTGAGGATGTCGCCGGACCGGAGCTGGCTCACCACCTCGTGGCGGGCCGGCGGCGGGTTGTCGAGATGGGCCATCACCGGCAGGCCGGTCTCCTCGGCGACGTCGAGCGCCATGTAGAGCGGCTGCGCGCCGGAGTTTCCGCTGGCCGATTTGCCCACCCGGACCTTGATGCCGAGGATCAGGTCCTTGTGCTCGAGCGCCACCCGCACCGCTTCGCGCGGATCGATCAGGCGCATGTCGGCGCTCTCGCCCACCATCACCGTCTTGGAGAAGGCGAAGATGCCGGGGAACGAGACGTTGAGGTACGGCAGGATGCGCACCGGCGAGGGCTCGATCACGTGCCGGCGGAAGCCGTGGAAGTTGCCGGGCCCGGCGCTGCCGGCATCGATGAAGGTGGTGACGCCGCCGGTGCGCGCCAGCAGCTCGGCCTCGACGCCGAGCGAGGTGCCGCCCCAGTAGACGTGGGTATGCAGGTCGATCAGGCCGGGCGTGACGAGCTTGCCGCCGACGTCGCGCGTATCCTTGCCCGATAGATTGTCGCCGATCGCGGAAACCTTGCCGTCCGAGAAGGCGATGTCCGCGACGCGGTCGATCGCCTGCGACGGATCGATCAGCCGTCCGCCCTTCAACACCAGATCGTTCATCGGGATCACCTTAATGGACCAAGCAGCGTACGCAACTCACCTGCTCCGCCATTTCAGCACGCCGGCGAAGATGGCGAGGTAGATCAGCGGCTCGATCGAGTAGCGGATGCGCTGGGTCTCGACTCCGTTGATCAGGTTCGGGACGGACACGAACAGCGCGAGCACCAGCATCGGGAAGGCCCAGTCGGCCGTCGGGCGGGTTCCGCGCCAATAGCCGATGGCGTCGCCGATGCCCGCGAGCACGATGAAGGCCGAGCCGGCGACGATGAGGAAGAGCAGCGGCAGCGAGCTGGCGGCGAGCCGGTTCATCGTCGACTCCCACCACCCGGTCGCGACGCGGCCGGTGCCGCGGAAGGTATGCACCGATTCGTACAGCAGCAGCCTGTTCCAGGCAGAGGTGTAGGCCGCGAGCTTGAACGGTATGTGCCGATAGTCCCAGGACGGCGTTCCGAGAAAGGTGAGCAGGCTCGACCCGGCATGGTCGAGATAGACGCGGGGATGGAGCCGCAGGACACGCCAGGCGTCCCGGGCAAGATCGCGCGAGTAGCCGACGATCGCGATGTGATTGAAGTTCGGCTCGCCGTGCGAGTCCACGATCGCGCACAGGACCTCACGCCGTTCGCGGCCCGCGTTGCAATCCTTCGCGGATCCGAGCCAGCCCCACCAGACGTCGCCGTGCTCCAGGGCTTCGGCGGTGGCGGGCGAGAGCTCGCCCCGCTCGGCGCGCCCGCGAATGTCGTCGAGCGCCGGCGCGAACTTCACCTCGTCTCCGCCGCGCATCGGCATGGCCATGCTCATCAGGCTGATCCCGTCCCAGGAGCTCGCGGAGAAGATCCCGAATTCCTTGAGATTCTTCACGTACACCGAGGCCACGACGAAGATCGAGGCGGCGGCGACCGCGATGGCGCGGCGGTCCCAGTCGCGATGACGGCTCGCCAGCACGCAGGCGCCGATCAGTACCGTCACCACCCAACCCAGGTGGAAGAGCGAGCGCAGCATCCCCAAGACGACCAGGCAGGCCGCGAACCCGACGAAAGGAGCCAGCCGCCGGCGCTCGAAGTAGGAAGCGGCGAAGGCGGCTGCGGCGAGGACGAGAACGGCTTCCAACTGCGCGTAGAAGAAGAGGTTCTCGTACAGCACAACCTGCGGCAGCACGCCGAACAGTGCCGCCCCGGCACCGGCCGTCCAGGGAGATGCGCCGAAGCGGCGGATGAAGGCGTAGAGCATCGCGACGACGGCCAGCGACGCGCCGGCGAACAGCAGATGCAGGAGGGTGAAGCCCAGCGTGCCCGGCAAGGCGACCGCCGCTGCGTAGAGCATGTTGAGCAGCGGCGGCTGCATGTGCATGAGGTAGATCGATTGAAGGGGCGCGGTGCGGATCAGCTCGGGGTCGAGCATCTGCCACCAGCCGGCGTCGAGGTCGTAGCTCAGGTCGTAGAGGTGGTGAAAGGCCAGGCGCACGCCGACGGAGAAGGCGATCGCCAGGCCGAGCGGCGGTTCGCGGGCGATGTCCCACGGCGTCGATCGCCCCATGCCGCTAGCCCGCGCGCGCTCGTACCGCGCGCCCTCGTATCACGCGTTCGAGGCCCAGCCAGTCGGCCATCAGGCGCAGCTCATCGCTGAGCGGACCTTCGATCTTCCGCCGGTCGATCCCCTTCTCGACATGCACGGCATGGGCCAGCAGCGCGCCGTTGGCGCGGTCGGCCTTGAGGTCGACGCGGCCGACGATGCGGTCGCCGAGCAGGAAGGGCAAAACGTAATAGCCGTAAATGCGCTTATTCAGCGGGGTGTAGATCTCGATGCGATAGAAGAAGTCGAAGATGCGTTCGGTGCGGTCGCGCTCCCAGACCAGCGGATCGAACGGCGCCAGCAGGGCGCGGGCGTCGATCCGGCGCGGGATCTTCGCGGCGGGATCGAGATAGGCCGGCCGGTCCCAGCCCTCGACCGCGACCGGCAGCAGCTCGCCCGCCTCGACCAGCTCGGCGAGCCGCGCCTTGGTGTCGGCGACGCCGAGGCGATAGTAGTCGCGCAGGTCGAACTCGGTCGCCACGCCCAGCGCGCGGGCGGAGAGCCGCAACAGCTCGCGCTGCGCCTCTTCCTCCGAGGGCGTCGGCAGAGCCTGGACCGTCGCCGGCAGCACGCGCTCGGTGAGGTCGTAGACGCGCTCGAAGGTGCCGCGCCGCGTCGCGGTGGTGACCATGCCGGCATAGAACAGCCATTCGACCGCGAGCTTGCCGTCGCTCCAGCCCCACCAGGCGCCGCGGCCGGCGCCGCCGTTCTCGAGCTCCGAGGCGGCGAGCGGCCCCTTGTCGGTGATCTCGCGCAGCACCTCGTCGATGAACGGCTGGCGCTCGCGGCGGAACGTCCGCAGCTTGCCATTGCCTTCGGTCTCCGTGACCGCGCGCTGCATGCGCCAGCGCAGCAGCGGCTGGCTCACCAGCGGCAGCAGCGAGGCCTCGTGCGCCCAGAACTCGAACAGCCGGCGCTGGCTCTTGCGGCCCCAGGCGACGCGGTCGAGCAGCGCCCGGTCGTAGGCGCCGAGCCGCGAGAACAGCGGCATGTAGTGCGCGCGCACCAGCACGTTCACCGAATCGATCTGCAGCAGGCCGAGCCGGTCGATGCAGCGCTGCATCTGGCCGGCATGCACCGCCTCGGGTCGTCCGCTGCCGAAGCCCGAGGCCGCGAGCGCGATGCGCCGGGCGGCGTCGGCCGAGAGCGTTGTCCTGGGCCGAGAGATCCTGACCTTTTCGCTCATTGCGCCTTCTTCCTCTCCAGCCGCTCGAGCGCCGTCTCGACGGCCTCGACCTGGCGTGCCGAGAGATGGCGGTTGGCGCGGTATTCCTTGCAGGCCTTGGCGAGAAAGGCGCTCCCGTCGGCGTGTGCTTGGGCCCGCTTCATCAGGAGATCGTGCGGGCCGGTCCGTTCGCTCCTGGCGGCGCGGCGGGCGCGATAGAGCTGGATGCCGACCGCGACCACGACCGCCATCACGAAGAAAATGACGATGTCCAGGGACGGAGCGGTCATCGGCCCGGCATCGCTTCCGCGATTGCCGCGGCGATGGCAGCGGCCCCTTGGTCGGACAGTTCCGTCATGATTTTCCCCCGCTCCGAAGCTTCGCGGCATGTTAGCGTGGGAACGCATGTCGTTGGAAAGCGACCTTTACGCGCCGGTGAAGGCGCTGCTCGAAGGGCAGGGATACAGCGTCAAGGGCGAGGTGAAGGGCTGCGACGTGGTCGCCGTGCGCGGCAACGAGCCGCCAGTGATCGTCGAGCTCAAGCGGGCGTTCGGCATGGGGCTGGTGCTGCAGGGCGTCAACCGCCTGGCGTTGTCGGACGCGGTCTACCTCGCGGTCGGCGCCTTCCCCAACAACATCCGTAGCGTCCGCAAGCTCTGCCGCCGGCTGGGGCTCGGCCTGATCGTGGTGGTGAAGGGCCGGGCCGACGTCCTGCTCGATCCTGCGCCGCCGCCCGTGAGGCCGCGCAAGGACAAGCGCCGGCTCGGCCGGATGCTCGGCGAGCACGCGCGACGGGTCGGTGATCCCACTCTTGGCGGCTCCTCGACCAAGGTGCCGATGATGACGGCCTACCGGCAGGAGGCGCTGCGCTGCGCGGGCTTCCTCGCCAAGAACGGGCCGATGAAGGTCGCCGCCGTACGGCTCGCGGCCGATGCCCCCAAGGCGGCCGCGATCCTGTCCGCCGATTACTACGGCTGGTTCGAGCGGATCGAGCGCGGTGTCTACGGCCTGACGCCGAAGGGGCGGACGGGTCTCGAGCAACACGGCTGGAAGGACTCCTGAGTGCTGATTGCCCAGCTTTCGGACCCGCATGTCCGGCCCGACGGCGTGCTCTACCAGGGCGTCGTCGATTCGAATGCGCAGCTCGCGGCGGCGATCGCCCAGGTGAACGCGCTCGATCCGCCGCCCGACATCGTCCTGCTGAGCGGCGACCTGGTGGAGACGGGGACGCCGGCGGAATACGCCAAGCTGCGCGGGTTGATCGACGGCCTCGCGATACCGTCGCTGGTCATTCCGGGCAATCACGACGACCGCGAGGCCTTTCGCAGGGCCTTCGGGGACCACGACTACCTGCCCGCCGCGGGGCCGATGCACTACGTCGCGGCCAGCAACGCGGTGCGCATCGTGGCGCTCGATGTCACGCTGCCCGGCCTGCACCACGGCGCGGTCGACGAGGCCGCGGCGCGCTGGCTCGACGAGACGCTGGCGGCAGAGCCTGCGCGGCCGACCGTGATCATGATGCACCAGCCGCCGTTCGATACGGGCGTGCCCTATCTCGACCTCTATTCCTGCCGCGACGGCGCGCGGCTGGCCGAGGTGGTGTCGCGCCATCGCCAGGTCGAGCGCATCGTCTGCGGCCATGTCCATCGCTTCATGCTGCTGCGCTTCGGCGGCACGGTGCTGTGCACCGCGCCCAGCACGACGACGGCGATCGCCTTGCGTCTGCGGCCCGAGGCCGAGCCCGCCTCGCATGTCGAGCCGCCGGCGTTCCTGCTGCATCACTGGCGCCCCGAGGTCGGCATGGTCACGCACCTGTTGCCGATCGGCGACTTTCCGGGCCCTTATCCGTTCGCGTGAGTTCGAAGGAGACGACGTGGCTGCACAGGACAACTGGGGTTGGCGGGCGCGCATCGGCCTGTTCATCGTCGGCAACGAAGCGGTGCCGGAGGCCGAATGGTGGGCGATGGCGCCGCCGGGCGTCTCGGTGCATGCCGCGCGCGTGACGGCGCGGGCGCCGTGGGCGCAGTGGAACGCGGACAGGACCGCGGTCGAGCCCGCCGCCGACCTGCTGCGCGGCGCGCGCCAGTTCGCGGCGATGCGCCTGCACGCCGTCACCCTGGCGCACAGCTCGAGCAGCCTGGTCGGCGGCAAGGGCTGGGACGCCGCGACCGTCGCCAGCCTGGCGCCGGTGCTCGGCAATACGCCGTTCGTCACCACCAACGGCCTCGACATCGATGCGGCGCTGCGGGCGATGCAGGTGCGGCGGCCGTTCCTGGTGCTGCCGCCGTGGTTCAACGACGACACGGTGGCGGCGGGCGTGCGCTATTACGCCGACCATGGCTTCGCGACGGCGGGCCACCTGCGCTACGACCCCGGCCGCAAGTGGCGCGACCTGCCGCCGGGCGACTTGGTCGGGCAGGGCGCCGGCTTCGAGCAGGAAGTCGAGCCGCTCTACGCGCAGATCAGGGCGGCGTGCCCGCCCGTGGCCGACGGCGTGCTGATCGCCGGCACCGGTTTCCGCTGTGTCGCGATCCTCGAGGCGCTGGAGCAGGACCTGCAGCGCCCGGTGATCTCGGCCAACCAGGCGAGCCTGTGGCACTGCCTGTGCGTCTCGGGCGTGCGGTCGGCGGTGGAGGGATATGGGGCGCTGCTGCGGACGTGAGGGGGCTAATCCAGTAGCCATAAATGCCGGAAATCGCACAGGAGTGTTTGGCGACCGTTTTCACCGTTTGCGCCGTTTTTGCCATCTGGCTCAAAAACGGAATGTGTACTATTTTAGAGTGATGAAGTTCGACCTCTTTATCGTCCAGATTGCAATCCTCTTTTTGCCGGGTCTGATTTGGGCAGGCCTTGATTCCAGGTACGCGCTGAAGTCCAAGCCGTCCGAGGTTCAATTCGTCCTGCGAGCGTTCCAGTTCGGGCTGGCATCTTACGCGGCGACGTTCGGTGTCTACGCGCTTTTGGGATGGCCGTTCGCCCTTGCCGACTTGGCGGATGCATCAGCCAAAGGAATTCTCACGCCTTCGATCTTTAAAGAGGTGGCGTCAGCCATTGGGGTCGGATTGATCCTCGCCATCCTTTGGCTGTTCGGATCGAATCACAAGTGGGACACACGTTTTCTGCAATGGATCGGAGCCACCAAGACTTATGGGGACGAAGATGTCTGGGACTTCACCTTCAATTCGCCGGTGGCTGCCGTCGAGTACGTCCACTATCGGGACTTCGCCAACCAGATCGTCTATGCAGGTTGGGTGAAGGAATTCTCCGAGAGCGAGAAGTTGCGGGAGCTCGTGCTGAGGGACGCGGAGATATTCGACTTCGACGGCAACAAGCTATTCGAAACGCCACTCGTCTACCTTGCTCGAAGCCCCGATAATATCCATGTAGAATTTCCGTATCGCCCAGGGTGACGCTATGACCGAGAAGAAGGACCGCCGTATCGCTTCTCGCGGCTACACTAAGACCCAGACCCTAACCGAAGGCTACCTTCGGAAAGGAGGGAGCAACACGGCCGTCTCCCAAGTTCAGACCCGGCCTCCCGCTCCGGCGCCAATGAGGACAACTTCCTCATCAGGTTCCGGGTCTGCGGGGTCCTCGGGCGATGGGAACACGAAGAAGGGATAGCGGGAAATGCCGGAAATCCATTTCCGGCGTCTTACGTGTCACCTCTTAGCCTCGGATTCACCAGCCACCGCTTCGCCGGCCGGCCGCGGCCCTGCTGCTCCGGCACGTCGAGCCGCAGTACGCCGGCATCCTCCAGCCGCAGCGCCACGCGGTCGGTCTCCTGGCCGTCGATCGCCTGGGCCAGCGCGTCGCGGCGCAGCTCCTGGCGCGTCACCGCCGCCGCCTTGGTCTGGCGCAGCCAGCGGATGATGCGGCGGGCGTGGCGGTCGCGCTCGGTGCGGCCGGCGCGGTTGAACACCGTGCGGGCGTGCGGCCAGAGATAGCTCTGCCAGAGTTCTATCGCGGCAATCAGAATGTCCCGGCTCACCGTCGGCGGCGGACTCCCGGGCTCCTGCTCCGACCAGCCGAGCAGCGCCAGCATCGCCGCCAGCCGCACCACCGTGCCGCGGCCCTTGCCGAGCCAGCCGGCTTCCAGCCCTTCGGCCTCCGGCAGCCGGCCATGCAGCTCGGCGAGGAAGCCGTCGAGGAGCACGAAGGCCTCGTCGTCGAAGCCGATGCGGCGCGGCTGGTCGACGCTGCCCGCGAAGGCCGCGATCTGCTGCAGGCGCGCCATCGCTGCGTCGTCGTCGGCGAGGCTGAGCTGGCCGAGCGGCCGGTAGGGCGCCGGGTCGGGCCAGGTGTAGAGGAAGCGCGCCGCCATGCCGTCGTCGCCGCCCTGCAGTGCCTCGGCGATGCGGTCGGGCTGGATCGAGCCGATCACGCTCACCGGGAACTTGCGCAGATGCAGCGGCTTGCCACGCGAGCGGCGGTTGATCGTGATGCCCGCCGCCGCCCACGCCTCCAGCCAGTGCGCGCGGTCCGAGCCGCCGTTGGCGTAGCGGCCGAGATTGGCGAGCCAGGCCGCGAGCTCGTCGCGCCACAGGACGACGCCGCGCGGATTGCCCGAGACGACGTCGGCCATCGCCTCGAGCGTGGCGTCGCCGACCAGGATCTGCGCCGGCACGAAGCTCTCCTCGTAGCTCGCCTCCATCGGCCGCTCGGGCAGCGTGCTGCCCTCCTTGATCGCGATGGCGCAGCGCTCGCGCCACTGGTCGGCGGTCAGGCGCGCGGCGTCGACGCGCGCCTGATGCCGGTTGAGGCGCACAGCGTCGTCGGCGCGCAGGCCGTCCTCGATGTCGTCGAGCCGGCAGCGCACGGCGGCCAGCGCCGGCGACTTGCCGCTCGACGGCCAGCCGACCAGCGCCTGCCACAGCACCAGCGGCTCGGCCCAGAAGGTCGAGACCTGCGCCAGCACGCCGGCGCCGCAGAGCGCCGCGACGGCGGCGAGCACGCCCTGCGCCACGTAGTCGATCGGCGTGCCTGCGGCCGTCGCCGTGTCCTCGACCCAGCGCGCCCACTCGGTCGGCAGCACGTCGAGCGGGAAGGCGGGGACGGCGCCGCGGCCATCCTCCATCAGGGTCGCATCGACCTCAGGCCAGCCGGCCCAGGCCTCGTTGAACTGCACGGTGCCGGGCGGCGGCTGGATGGATGGGTCGTACATCGGCTTGCTCCTGTGCTTGGCGAGAGGTGATGAAGATCGGCGGCGCCTTGCCGGCGAAGCCGGTGAGGGCGCGGTGAAGCCTGAGCGCCATCGCCTCGTCGGCGCAGGCGAGCGCGGGCACGTCGCCGAGCTCGAATCCGACATCGCGCCAGTCGAGCACGACGCCGCCGCGCCGCTCGGCGGCGAGCCAGGCGAGGGGATCGGGAAAGACGGTGAGCGGCCGGCTGGAGCGATGCGCTGCTTCGAGCCGGTCGTGACCCAGCAGGAGCGCCAGGCTGAGCCGGCGCCGCATCGCGCGGGTCTCCAGCGACACCGCGACCAGGTCGAGCAGGGTCGTCTCCTGCCAGACGCCGAAGATCGCCGCGACCCGGCCGCCCTCGGCCACCGGCCGATAGAGGGCCCCGTCGGGCTCGACCCAGTCGACGCCCCACGTGGGTCGCGGCTCGGGAAGGCCGGCGCGATCGAGCACGGCTTGCATCGCCGGGCTGCGGGCGAGGCGCCAGGCGTGGAGGAGTTCGCGGGAGATCGGCTTCATGGTTAACCGATCTTGCCGTAAGTTGATTAACTGATCAATTCACGGAGAACGATGAGGCCAGAGCGGAAGCCGCGTTTTCCGCAGCATCGAGGGGCCGACCGAAATTTCTTGTTCCGGAAAAAGCAAATCGGCATCCGGTCGACACCGAGGTCCGAAATCCCTCAGCCGCAAATGCCCGAAATCGATTTTCGGCATTTATGGCTATGCGCTGAGGCCTCCAATCAGGTTGCGCAACGACCGCGACCGACAGCGAAAGCTTGCCTGGTCAGTCCACAGGGCGCGGCGCTACGACGGTCCGCAATGGATCGATGAAGCAACCGCGTAGGAGAGACGCTGACGAAGGAGCGCTCTCTTGGTCGGGCTGTCCCCCCAATCCCTATGCAAGCTTCGTCGCTCTCAAGCACACCTATGACGAACTGTGGCGGCGTCGGTCGGTTGGTGAGCGACGATCCCGGCAAGGACGGCTACACGCTCGATCCCCGCGAGGAGCCCGAGCATCATCCTGTCCCCTACACGCGGGCCTTAATCGATAGCCATAAATGCCTGAAGTCATTTCCGGCATTTATGGCTATACGCTTTGGCTCGCCGCCGAGCCTAGTTGGCGATGAGTTCCTTCAGGTCGTCGAGGTGCAGCTCGATCGACCATCGGATTTCCGCCCGTTCCACGGGAGAAATGGTCTTGGAGATCTCGACCCAAGACAGGCGTATCGCGTCGAGCTTGCCTTCGATGTCGCGCTTCAGCTTTTCCGCCTCAGTCGTTGCCTCATTGGTCATTGCCCTGCCCACACGCTGGAACGCCCCCGCCGGCATTCTAGCACAGTTCGGGCCGATCCTGCGTGCGCAGCGCAGCCTCCTCAGTCCGAACTGGAAAATTTCATCAGCACGAGGCCGCCGAGGATGAGCGCCGCGGCAACGATCCGCAGCGTGCCGGCGGCCTCGCCGAGGATCGCGATGCCGGCCACGAAGGCGCCGAGCGCGCCGATGCCCGTCCATACCGCGTAGGCGGTGCCGAGCGGCAGCGAGCGCATCGACCAGGCGAGCAGGCCGACGCTCAACGCCATGGCGATGAAGGTGACGACCGATGGCAAGACGCGGGTGAAGCCTTCGGACTGCTTCATCGAGAAGGCCCAAACGACCTCGAGCAAACCGGCGCCGATGAGAACGAACCAAGCCACGGCAACTCCTCCAACCTGAGTCGCCGGGCCGTCCCGGACTTGAACCCATCGGAGGTGGGGGAGGACGTGGCCTCGCACCCCAGAGATAGGGCAGGGGTGTCGTCCGTCAACCTTGCGGCCGAAAATCCTGCAACCTTGCCCGGAACCCGGCATTATCGCCGGACATGCGCACCCTCGAGATCGTCCACCGCACCCGCTACGAGTACGCCGAGCCGGTGACGCTCAACGACTACCGCCTGATGTTCCGGCCGCGCGACAGCCATGACCTGCGCCTGCTGCACACCAGCCTGGTGATCGATCCCGCAGCCAGCGTGCGCTGGATCCACGATCCGTTCGGCAACTCGATCGCCCTCGCCGCTTTCGCGCCGGAGCCGGTGCAGGCGCTGGAGCTCACCAGCACCATCCAGGTCGAGCATTACGGCGTGCCGCCCGAGCTGCCGCCGATCGAGGACTATGCGCGCGTGATGCCGTTCAGCTATCTCGCCGAGGAGGCGCCCGACCTGGCGCGCTACGTCGAGCGCCACTATCCCGATCCCAATGCCATGCTGAGCAACTGGGCGCGCCAGTTCCTCGAGGTCGGCGAGGAGGGCGCCAACGACACCTTCGCCGTGCTGGTCCGCATGTGCCAGGGCATCCAGGCCCAGCTCAGCTACGCCATGCGCTTCGAGATCGGCACCCAGCCGCCCGCGGTGACGCTGGAGACCGGCGGCGGCACCTGCCGCGACTACGCGCTGCTGATGATGGAGGGCGCCCGGTCGCTCGGCCTCGCCGCCCGCTTCATCACGGGCTACCTCTACGATCCGGCGCTTGACCAGGCGGCGGGACAGGCCGTCTCGACCGCCTTTCCGCATGCCTGGATGGAGGTCTACCTGCCCGGCGCTGGCTGGGTGGAGTTCGACCCGACCAACGGCATCGTCGGCTCCGACCGCCTGATCCGCGTCGCCGTCGCGCGCGATCCCGAGCAGGCCATGCCGATCAAGGGCAGCTTCACCGGCCCGCCCGGCGTCGGCATCGAGTCGATCGTCGACGTCCAGGTGCGCACCCTCTTGCCGGTCGCCGCGCCGGCGCCGCGCTCCGAGGCTCCCGCTAAAGTGATCAAGCCCGCGGCGTGACGCCATTTTGACTTAAGACTGCAAAGAGGTAGGACTGGCGGGATAATAGCCGGCCGTGCTTGGGGGAAACTTCCTGTCGCTCTTCCTGAATTGGCTCACCCGGGGCCTGACGGTCATGGGCGGCCTCGTCGCCATCGTCCTGGGCTGGCCGATCGCGCAGGCGGCCTGGCAGGCCCAGCAGGCCGACAGCGTCCTTTATGCCCTGCGCACCGAGAAGCGGATCGACCGCAAGGAAGCCGCCGCCGGGGTGGAGGCGCTGAGCCGGGCGATCGCTCTCGATCCGATGGCGTCGCGCATCCTCGAGCGCTCGGAGCTGCTGGCCTCGACGGCCCAGACGCCGTCGGCCGGGCTCGAGGCTGGCGAGCGCACCGACTGGCTGCGCCGCTCCCGCACCGATCTGATCGCCGGCCTCGCCAACGCACCGGCCCATGGCATCGACTGGCTGCGGCTCGCCGCCGTGCAGCTGCAGCTCGCGGGCCCGTCGCGCCAGGTCGTGGCCCTGATGTTCACCTCGCAGCAGATGGCGGGCGGCATCCCGCAGGCCTGGCCGACGCGGCTGCGGCTGATCCTCGACTGCTGGCCCCTGCTGACCGGCCCGGAGAAGGAGCGGCTGAAGCGCCACGTCGAGACGATGTGGCGGCAGTCGAGCACCGATCGCCGGCTGTTCGGCTACGCCACGCGCTCGGCCGCCGACCACGCGATCCTCACCTGGTTCCTGCGCGACATCCCCGGCGCGCCGCAGGAGCTGGCCAAGATCATCGAACAGGTGAACAAGCGATGAGCGACGACGATCGGCCCCGCCGTCGCCATCATCGTCGCCGCCGTCGCCGCCGCCATCACGACGAGGAGCCGGTCGAGGAGCTCGGCCGCATCGACTGGCCGCGCTTTGCGGTGATGATCGCGGGCTGGCTGACGATCGCTTCGTTCCTGCTGCTGCTGGCGCTGGCGCCATTGCCGCTCGGCGCCAACCGCGATTGGGCCTGGGCGCCGCTGCTGATGATGCTGGGCACGATCGGCATCCTGTGCGCGCTGGGGCTGGGCGATCCGCGCGGCTTCGCGGTCGAGCCGAAGGAGCGCTGGCCGCTGCTGGCGCTGCTCGTCTGCTTCCTGGCGTTCACCTTCGTCGGCCTGCTGCAACTCTCGACGCTCGCGCCGGCGACCGGCAGCGCGCCGTTCTATGCCCGCGCCCAGTTGCTGCTCGGCCAGGTCCACGCCGCGGTACCGACGCTCGCCGTCGACCAGACGCGCGATACGCTGCTGCGCTGCCTCGCCTCGGTGCTGGTGTTCGTGATCGCCCGCGCGCTGTTCCGCGAGCCGAAGCGGGCGCGTCTGCTGCTCTATGCGCTGCTGGCGAGCGCGGGGTTCGTCGTGGTCTACGGCCTGCTGCAGCAGGTGGCGACCGGCGGCTGCTATGTCGGGGCGCTGCTCAAGAAGCAGGGCGACTACACCGGCGACCGCTGCCTGATGTCCGGCACCTTCGCCAACAGCAATTCCTTCGGCTGCTTTGTCGGCATGGCGTTCGCTGCGGCGGTCGCCATGGTGCTGCAGGAGCGCCGCCGCCAGCGCGCCTTCGAGGGCGACGACGAGGACGGCGGCACGCGGCTGCTGCGCCGGCTGAGCGGGGCCACGCCGGTGCTTGTGGCGCTGGCGTTGCTGTTCCTGGGCGCGCAGCTCTTCTCGTCGTCGCGCGCCGCCTTCGCGGTGACCGCAGTGGTGACGGTCGGGCTGCTCTATCTCTCGATGCGCGGGCGCTGGCGGTCGGCCGCCCATGTCCGCCGAACCATGATCGCGGGGGTAGTGATCGGCGTGGTCATGCTGGGCGTCGCGGGCGGCACGATGCTGCGCAAGGTGTCGCTGCTGGGCGACACCGCGCAGTTCAACCGCACCGCCATCTGGCAGACCTCGCTGCAGGCCGCCCAGGCCTCGCCCTGGCTGGGCTGGGGGCTCGGCACCTATCCCGAGATCTTTGCCGCCTACCAGCCCGACCGCATCCGCCTGACCAACGACAAGGCGCACTCCACGCCGATCGAGCTCCTGGTCGAGACCGGCGTGCTCGGAACGGTGCCCGGCCTGCTGACGGTGCTGATCCCCTGGGGCGTCTGCCTGGTCGGCGCCTGGCGGCGGCGACGGCACCGCTACCTGATGGTCGCGGCGGTCGCGGTGCCCGGGATCGCGATCCTGCATTCCGTAGTCGATTTCAGCCTGCAGATCCCGGCCATCGCCTTCGTTTCCGCAGCGTTCCTGGGCATGGGCTGGGCCCAGACATTTTACCGCACGCCCGTGCAAGAACCGTCCTTTACGGAGGCCGAGGAATAAAGTAATCTCATTATGGGTGCAGGCAGTGTGCTGGGGCACGCGGCTAGGGTATTTTGGGTGTGATTTTCCAGCGACAGGAACCGCGGGGGTGGGCCTCGCGTGACCTTGCGCGCGTAGCGGCGCGCCCCTGTGTTTGAAGGAGCGGTCATCTTGCGGAGAGCGATGCCGGCGGAGGCTGGAGGGCCTTCATCGGACGGCACGAAGCCGTCCCGCGCCGCGCCGGCGATCCGGTCGGCGCCGGAACGATTCTTCGAGACCTGGCTCGATGCGCTGGGCGGCTTCGTCTTTTGCGTCGTCCTGCCGATCCCGATCTATGCCACCGGCGAGCCCTTCGCCCAAGGCATCGGCGCCACCGAGCAGACCATTCTCGCGACCGCCGCGGCCTACGTGATCGTGTGGTACTGCGGCCGGCGGCTCGATGCGTTCCCACGGCCGACCCTGCAGGGCAACCTGGGCTACGTGGCGCCGGTCGCCGTGCTCGCCTATTCGGCGATCGCCGTCATCCTGGTGCTGATGCGCTCTGACTATTCGCGCGTGCAGCTGTTCGGCTCGGGCGTGCTCGCCATCCTGTGGATGGCCTTCGTGGCGCAGCTGCGCGGCCGCTACCTGGTGCGCAACTACGCCGTCGTGCCGGCGACGCTGATCGCCGAGATGCCGGAGGCCAAGGCCTGCCGATGGGTCACCTACGACGAGGTTCAGAAGATGGGCATCCGGGTCGATGCCATGGTGGCCGACCTCGGCCCCGACCTCACCGAGAGCCAGGCGTCGGCATTGGCAGGTGCTGCGATCGCCGGCGTGCCGGTGCTCGACCGGCGCTACATCGTCGAGGGCCTGACCGGCCGCACGCCGCTCGGCGGGCTGACGCCCAACGAATTCGGCGCGCTGCTGCCGTCGCGCCAGTACCTGGTGATCCGCCGCGGGCTGGAGATCCTGCTGACTGTGCTGATGCTGCCGATCCTGGTGCCGATCCTGGTGGTGCTGGCGCTGATCGTGCGCTTCGACAGCCCGGGGCCGATCTTCTTCCTGCAGGAGCGGGTGGGGCGGCGCGGCCGCGTCTTCCGCATGATCAAGTTCCGTACCATGCGGCACGGCGCCGGCGGACCGAGCTTCACCCAGGCCGTCGACGACCGCATCACCCGCGTCGGCCACATCCTGCGCCGCTTCCGGCTCGACGAGCTGCCGCAGCTCGTGAACGTGCTGCGCGGCGACATGAGCTGGGTCGGCCCCAGGCCCGAGGCGCTGACGCTCGATGTTCAGTATGTCCAGGATATTCCGCATTTTGCGCTAAGGGGAATCGTCCGTCCCGGCGTCACCGGCTGGGCGCAGATCAACCAGGGCTACGCGCACGAAGCCGAGGAAATGCGCCACAAGCTGGAGTACGATCTCTACTACCTGAAACACTGCTCGCTCTGGCTCGATGTGATGATCGTGCTGCGGACCTTCGCCGTCCTGCTCGGCGGCGCCGGCGCCCGCTAACACCTAGGTCGAACGCTCCCCAACATGTGCGGAATAGCCGGCCTCCACGCCTATCTCGACGTCGCCCCGCCGGTCGACCGCGCCGAGCTCGCCCGCATGAACGCCCGCATGGCGGCGCGCGGGCCCGACGGCAGCGGCGACTGGTTCTCCGACGACGGCCGCGTCGGCTTCACCCATCGGCGGCTGGCGATCATCGACCTGTCGGAGCGCGGCGCGCAGCCGATGCACAGCGCCGACGGGGCGCTCACCATCACCTTCAACGGCGAGATCTATAACTACAAGGAGCTGAAGGCCGAGCTCGCGGCCAAGGGCTATCGCTTCCGCTCCGACTCCGACACCGAGGTGCTGCTGCAGCTCTATGCCGATCGTGGGCCCTCGATGGTCGCGGCGCTGCGCGGCATGTTCGCCTTCGGCCTGTGGGATAGAGCGAAGCGGCAGCTCCTGCTGGCGCGCGATCCGCTCGGCATCAAGCCGCTGTACTACGCCGACGACGGCTGGACCGTGCGCTTCGCCTCGCAGGCCAAGGCGCTGCTGGCGGGAGGCGCGGTCAGCCGCGATCCCGATCCGGCGGGCATCGTCGGCTTCCATCTGCTGGGCAGCGTGCCCGAGCCGTTCACCGTATGGCGCGACATCCGGTCGGTGCCGGCCGGCGCCACCGTGCTGGTCGACGCCACCGGCCCGCACGCGCCGCACGTCTACTACAGCGTCGCGCAGTCGCTCGGTCGCCGTACGGGTATCGTCGGTGCCGACGAAGCGCGCCGCCAGCTCAGTGCCGCGGTGCACGATTCGGTTCGCCATCACCTCGTCGCCGACGTGCCGGTGGCGGTGTTCCTGTCGGCCGGCCTCGATTCCGGCGCGCTGCTCGGCACCATGGCCGAATTGGGCGTGCGCGATCCGCTCGCCGTCACGCTCTCCTTCGCCGAGTACATGGGCTTAGGCAACGACGAGGCGCCGCTCGCCGCCGAGATCGCCCGGCGCTACGGCGCGCGCCACGTCGTGCGCACCGTCGACCGCGCCGAGTTCGAGCGCGATCTGCCGGCGATCCTCGACGCGATGGACCTGCCGACCATCGACGGCATCAACACCTGGTTCGTCGCCAAGGCCGCGCGCGAGGCCGGCATCAAGGTGGCGCTGAGCGGGCTAGGCGCCGACGAGTGCCTCGGCGGCTATCCCTCGTTCCGCGAGGTGCCGCGCAGCGTCCACTGGCTGCGGCCGTTCCGCTTCGTGCCGGGCCTCGGCGCGCTGGTGCGCCGCCTGATGTCGTCCTCCATCGCCTCCGGCGCGCACCTGCATCCCAAGGCGGCGGGCGTGGTGCAGTACGGCGGCGACTGGGCGGGCGCCTATCTGCTGCGGCGCGGCGTCTACATGCCGTGGGAGCTCGACGGCCTGCTCGACCCGAAGCTGGTCGAGGAGGGGCTGCGTCGCCTGGCGCCGCTCAGCCACATCGCCGCCGAGCTGCAGGCGGGGCGGGGCCTCAGCGACTTCGACCGCGTCGCAGCGCTCGAGACGTCGCTCTATATGCGCAACCAGTTGCTGCGCGACGCCGACTGGGCCGGCATGGCGCAGTCGATCGAGATCCGCGTGCCTTACGTCGATCCGTTCTTCCTTGCCGCCTTGCCGCCGGGCGACGTGCTGGCCGCGATCAAGGCCAAGGAGGCGGTGGCCGACGTGCCGCAGCCGCCCTTGCCCGACGCGAGCCGCGCGCGGCCCAAGACCGGCTTCACCACGCCGGTCGGCCGCTGGATGCACGACGCTTCCAGCGCCTCGGGCGGCGCCAGCGATATCGGCTTCTCCAGCGCCTCGCGCGTCTGGGCCCGGCGCGTCTGGCAGGCCGGCTGGACCGGCTCCGCGGCCTGACCCGCCCATGACCGCACGCATGCTCGCTCTCGTCAGCGATTGTTACGGCATGGGCGGCGGCATCGCCCGCTACAACCAGGACCTGTTCGAGGCCCTGGCCGAAGGCGGCGCGCGCATCCTGGTGCTGCCCCGCAAAGGCGACGCCAAGGGCATCGCGTTGCCGGCCGGCATCGAGCAGCAGCCGCCGATTTTCGGCAGTTTGCGCTATTCGCTCAATGCGCTGTGGACGGCATGGCGGCGCGGGCCGTTCGATACGGTGTTCTGCGGCCATGCCTTCATGGCGCCGGTCGCCTGGCTCGCCGCTCGCCTGATCGGCGCGCGCTACTGGCTGCAGGTGCATGGCACCGAGATCTGGACCTCGCAGCCCGCGTTGCGCCGCCGCGCCATCGAGGCCGCCGACCTGGTGACGGCGGTGAGCCGCGGCACGCGCGCGATCCTGCTGCGCTGGGTCGACTTGCCGCCGCACAAGGTGCGGGTGCTGCCCGACACGGTGCAGGACAAGTACCAGCCGGGTCCCGCCTCCGACGCGCTGCGCGAGAAGCTGGCGCTGGGGCCGGGCCCGATCCTGCTGACCGTCGGCCGCATGTCGGCCGGCGAGCGCTACAAGGGACATCAAGAGGTGTTCGGCGCCCTGCCGGCGGTGCGCGCCAAGTATCCGACGGCGGTGCATGCCGTGGCGGGCGGCGGCGACGATCGCGCCTGGCTCGAGCAGCGCGCGCTCGCGCTGGCTGGGCCGGATGCCGTGCGCTTCCTGGGCTTCGTGCCGGAGGAGGAGCTGCTCGATCTCTATCGCCTCGCCGATCTCTACGTCATGCCGAGCACACAGGAAGGCTTCGGCATCGCCTATCTCGAGGCGGCAGGCTGCGGCGTGCGCGTCGTCGGCGGCGTGGGCGGCGGCAGCGCCGACGCGGTGCCCGAGCGGATCGGCGCACTGGTCGATCCGTCCGACCGCGAGGCGCTGGCGGCGACGATCCTCGACCAGCTCGGCCGTGGCCGCGCCGATCCCGCCGCCGTCGAGCCGTATCGCCGCAAGCATTTTGGCGCGGCGGCGCAGCGCCTGCTGGCCCGCTTCGTCGAGGAGAGGCGCTGATGGCGCGCCGCATCTGCCTCGTGACGCCCGGCAATCTCGCCGCCAATCCGCGCATCGTGAAGGAAGCCGATGCGCTGCAGGACGCTGGCTATGAGGTCACCGCGGTGGTGTCCGACTACTCGCAGGGCCTGCGCCGCTTCGACGACGAGATCAGCGGCCAGGCGAGGTGGCGTGTGGTTCGCGCCCCGCGCGCCTCGAGCGAGCGCTATGTCCGCGCCGCGGCGCGCGTCGCGGCAAAGGTGATCGACGGCGTCGGCGTCAGCATTCCGTCGGCGATCGCCGCACCCGCGTCGGGCGGACCGGTCGCGATCCTGCGCGAAGCCGCCTGCGGCGTGGCGGCCGACCTCTACATCGCGCACTACACCGCGGCGCTGCCCGCGGCCGGCGCCGCAGCCGAGCGCTACGGCGCGCTGCTCGGCTTCGATGCCGAGGATTTCCATTCGGGCGAAGGCGACGGCTCGCCGGCCGAGTCGCTGCGCATGGCGACGGTGCGGGCCGTCGAAGCCAAGTGGCTGCCGCGCTGCAAGCATCTCACCGCCGCGTCGCCGCTGATCGCCAAGGCCTATGCCTCGGCCTATGGCGTGCAACCGGTGTCGGTGCTGAACGTCTTTCCGCTCAAGATGGCGCCGCACCAGCCGGCCGCGCCGCGTCCTGCCGGGGCGCCGCTGCGCGCCTACTGGTTCTCGCAGACCATCGGTCTCGATCGCGGATTGCAGCCCTTTCTGCAAGCGATGGCCGTGGCTCGCACAAGCATCGAGCTCGACCTGCGCGGCGCCGATCCGTGGGCCCATGGCGCGGCCTTGCTGGCGATGGCGCGCGACCTCGGCCTCGCCGACCGCGTGCGCGTGCTGCCGATGGCCTCGCCGGACGAGATGGTGCGGCTGGCAGCCGCCTACGACCTCGGCCTGTCGCTGGAGACCGACGTGAGCGAGAACCGCCGGCTCTGCCTCACCAACAAGATCTTCACCTATCTGCTGGCCGGCGTGCCGGTGGTGATGAGCGACACGCCCGCCCAGCGCCAGCTCGCGCCCGATCTCGGCGAGGCGGCGGCCGTGGTGTCGCTGTCCGATCCCGCGGGCATCGCGATGGCGCTCGACCGACTCGCCGGCGGCCTCGAGGCTGCCAAGGCGCACGCCACGCGGCTCGGCCGCGAGCGCTACAACTGGGAGACCGAGAAGCGGGCGTTGCTGGCCTCGGTCGAGACCGCGTTCGCGCGAGGAGGGCGTTGATGCGCCTCCTGCTGACCGCCGATCCCGAGATCGAGGTGCCGCCGCGTCTCTATGGCGGCATCGAGCGCATCGTCGACGTGCTGGTGCGCCGCCTGAAGGCCAAGGGCCATCAGGTCGGCCTGGTGGCACGCGAGGGCTCGACATGTTCGGCCGACGTCTTCTATCCCTGGCCGGGCAAGAGCTCTTTGTCGCGCGGCGACACGGTCTCGAACACACTGGCCTTGTGGAAGGCCAAGCGCGACTTCCGGCCTGACCTGGTGCACAGCTTCTCGCGCATCGCCTACCTGACGCCGCATCTGCGCGGTCGCGTGCCGCTGGTGATGTCGTTCCAGCGCGAGCCGACGCCGCGCACCGTGGGCTTCGCGAGCAGGCTCGCCGCGCCCGGTACGCTGACCTTCACCGGCTGCAGCGAATACATCGCACGCAACGGCCGGCCGAGCGGCGGCGAATGGCTGGGCATCCCCAACTTCGCCGACACCGAGAGCCTGCATTTCAGCCCGAGCGTGCCGGCCGACGCGCCGCTGGTCTTCCTGAGCCGCGTCGAGGAGATCAAGGGCGCGCATTGGGCGATCGAGATCGCGCGTCGCACCGGCAACAAGCTGATCATCGCGGGCAACCATTCCGACAGCGGGCCGGAAGGCCAGTACTGGCGCGACAAGATCGTGCCCGAGATCGGCCGCGACGGCGTCGAGTATGTCGGCCCGGTCGACGACGTGCAGAAGGACAAGCTGTTGGGCGGCGCCAGGGCGATGGTCGTGCCGATCCGCTGGAACGAGCCGTTCGGCATCGTGTTCGCAGAGTCGCTGGCCTGCGGCACGCCGGTGATCTCCTGCCCGACCGGCGCGCTGCCCGAGATCGTGCGGCCGGGCGTCGAGGGCTTCCTGATCGAATCGATCGCGGAGGGCTGCGACGCGGTGGCCAAGCTTGGCAGGATCGATCGCGCCGCCTGCCGCAAACGCGCGGTCGAGCACTTCTCCGCCGAGGCCGTGCTGGCTCGCTATCTCGAGCTCTACACGCGCCTGGTCGCGAGGAAGGCCAAGTGACCCGGCGCCTCGTCCTCGCGAGCAGCCATTTCGCGCCCAGCAACCTGGTCGGCGGCCATCGCGCGCGGCTGCTGTCGCGCTACCTGCCGGAGTTCGGCTGGGAGCCGATCGTGGTCACCGGCGATCCGCGACACTACCAGGAGCGGCCCGATCCCGATCTGCTGCGCCTGGTCGCGCCCAGCCTCGAGGTGGTGCATGCCTCGACCCTGCCGCACCAGCCGCTGGTCGGCGATGTCGGGATTCGCGCCTTCTGGGGCGCCTACCGCGCGATCGCCAAGCTGGTGCGCGAGCGTGCCGCCGACTTCTTGATGGTGACCATCCCGTCGAACTTCTTCGCGCCGCTCGGCCGGCTGGTCCATCGCCGCTTCGGCGTGCCGTTCGGCATCGACTACCAGGATCCGTGGGTCGCCTACTGGCCGGGCGTCGAGCGCAAATTCTCGCGCGCCTGGGGCTCCTACACGCTGGCGACGATGCTCGAGCCGTGGTCGGTGAAGGGTGCCGCGCTGATCACCGGCATGGCGCCGGGCTATGTCGCGGGCATGCTCGAGCGCAATCCCGAGGTCGCGAGGAACGCCGTCGTCGCCACCATGCCGATGGGCAGCGCGCCGGAAGACTTCGCTCTGGTGAGCGCGCTGCACCGCGCGCCCTTCCTGTTCGATCCGGCCGACGGCCGCTTCCACATGGTCTATGCTGGCGCGATGCTGCCGGCGGGCTTCGTCGTGCTCGACGCCTTCCTGTCCGGATTGCGGGCGCTGAAGCAGAGCGCGCCGGCGGTCGCCGACAAGGTGCGGGTGCATTTCGTCGGCACCGGCACCTCGCCCGACGATCCGAACGGCCACCAGGTGTTGCCGCGCGCGCGCGCTGCCGGCGTGACCGACATGGTCGACGAGCATCCGCATCGCATCGGCTACGTCGACACGCTCAATCACTTCCGGCAGTGCAGCGCCGTGCTGGTGCTCGGCTCGACCGAGCGGCACTACACGCCGTCGAAGGTCTTCCAGGCGATCCTGTCGCAGCGGCCGGTGTTCGCGATGCTGCATGCCGAGAGCACGGCGACCGGCATGATCGAGCAAGTCGAGACGGGCAGGGTGCTGCCGCTCACCGAAAACGCCATGCCCGAGCCTTCAGCGGTGGCATCGGCGCTGACGGCGATGGTCGAGATGCCACGCGCCGTGCCGGCGACGATCGACGACTCGTTCGAGCCCTTGTCGGCGCGCGCTTCGGCGCGGGCGTTTGCGGAGGCGCTGGACCAGGCTTGTGTGCGGGGGCAGCGATGAGCCTGCGCCTCGGCTTCCTGGTCAGCCACCCGATCCAGTACTACGCGCCGATCTTCCGCGCGTTGGCCGAGCGCTGCGACCTCTCGGTCTTCTTCGCCCATCGCCAGACCGGCGAGGGGCAGGCCAAGGCAGGCTTCGGCATCGCCTTCGACTGGGACGTCGACCTGCTGGCCGGCTACCGGAGCACTTTCCTGACGAACGTCGCGCGCCAGCCCTCGACCGACCGTTTCAGCGGCTGCGACACGCCCGGGATCGCCCAGGAGATCGCGCGCGGCCGCTTCGATGCCTTCGTCGTGCCGGGCTGGGGTCTGCGCACCTATCTGCAGGCGGTGCGCGCCTGCCGCCGCGCGCGGGTACCGGTCATGGTGCGGGGCGATTCGCAGTTGCCGGGCCAGCGCAGCACTGCTGTTCGCCTCGCCAAGGCACTGTTCTACCGGCGCATGATGCGGCGATTCGACGGCTACCTCTATGTCGGCCAGCGCAGCCGCGCGTACTTCGAGCACTACGGCGCGCCGATGTCGCGGCTGTTCTTCGCGCCGCATTGCATCGACAACCAGGCCTTCACCCACGACCGTCCGGCGCGCCGCACGCCCGACGGCCGGCGGCGGCTGCTGTTCGCCGGCAAGCTGATCGAGCGCAAGCGGCCGCTCGACCTCGTCCGGGCGGCGGCGCTGCTGCAGGGCCGCGGCGCCAAGGTCGAGGTCGCCTTCGCAGGCTCGGGCGAGCTCGAGGCCGAATTGAAGCGCGCCACCGAGGCAGCCGGCCTACCCGCCGTGTTCCACGGTTTCGTCAACCAGAGCGCGCTGCCCGCCACCTACGCCGCGGCCGACCTGCTCGCCCTGCCGTCGGACGCGCGCGAGACCTGGGGGCTGGTCGTCAACGAAGGTATGGCCTGCGGCCTGCCGGCGGTCGTGTCGGACGCGGTGGGCTGCGGTCCTGACCTGATCGAGGAGGGCGCCACGGGCGCAGTCTTTCCGCTCGGCGACATCGAGGGGCTGGCGGGAGCGCTGGCGCGCACGCTTGCCCTCGATCCCGCGCGCAGCGGCGAGGCAATCAGGGCGCGACTGGCCGTCTATTCGCCCCGTCGCACGGCACAAGGTATTATGGATGCTGCCACCGCCCTTCGGCGGCTCGCAGGGAACGAGACAGGGCTTTGAGAGCGACAAGACGACAACAAGCGCCGCTGGGGGCGAAGCTGGCGAGGCCAGAGCGGTTCACGACGCTCAGTTACGGCTTCCTCGAGCAGGTGTTCCTGTTCATGGGGGTCGGCCTGTTCGTCCTCGGCCTGTTCTCCAAGGACCCCGTCGCCTTCGCCGTCGGCGGCATGACGCCGTACGCGATGGTGCGGATCGTCGGCCGCCCCAACATGCCGGTTGCCGTCGTCTACATGCTGCTGTGGCAATGGGCGCAGGTCTTCGCGCGGGCGATACAGACGTTGCCGGACGGCGAGGCCCTGGGCGGCGGCATTTTCGGCCCCAACGTGGAGCGGGCCTACTGGTACATGCTCTCGAGCGTCGTGGTCCTGGCGATTGCGATGCGGGTGACGCTCGGCACCCTGCCCGAGCCGACGCCCCAGGCGCGGTCCTGGCACGCGCGCTGGCAGCCGCGCGACCTGATCTCGGTCTATGTCGCGACGCTCGCCCTCGCGGTGCTCCTGCGGTTCAGCGGCCTGATGTCCGGTGCCCTCGAGCAGCCGTTGACGGCGGTGCTTCACCTCAAGTCGCTGGCGCTGTTCCTGCTGTTCGCCAACGTGCTGACGACCGGTCGCGGCGGCGGCTTCATGACGTGGGTCGTGCTGTTCGAGGTCGTCAACGGCTTCGCCGGCATCCTGGCGGACTTCAAGTCGGTCTTCTTCTTCCTGGCCCTGGCGGCGCTCGCGGTGCGCATCCGCTGGACGGTCACGATGGGCATCGGCTCGGTCGTCTGGGGCACGGTGCTGATCTTTCTCGCGGTCTTCTGGACCGGCGTGAAGATGGAGTATCGCCAGTTGGCGACCGGTTCGGAGGAATCGCAGGCCGTCACGGCGTCGCTCAGCGACCGTCTGGGCTATCTCGGCAGCCGCGCCGTTTCCCCGAGCAGCGTCGACTGGGGCGAGTCGGGCTACTTGCTGCTGATCCGTTTCGCCTATGTCGACATCACCGGCTCGGTGATCACCGTGCAGGAAGCGTCACCCGAGCCGCAGGCGATGCGGCAGTGGAGCGATGCGCTGGCCCACGTGCTGCAGCCGCGCTTCCTGTTCCCCGGCAAGGCCGCCCTGTCGGACAGCGACGTCTATGTCCGGCTGGCCAAGGGCGATCCGACCGAGGAAGTGCGCGCCGGCACCTCGATCAGCGTCGGCTATATCGGCGAGAACTACGCCGATCTCGGCTTCCCGGGCATGCTGCTCGGCATCATGGTCATCGGGCTCGGGGTCGGGCTCGTCTGCCGGTACTTCATGACCCGCAAGAACCTGCCCTGGATGGTCCGGGAAGGCACCGTGCTAGTGATCATCTACTCCTCGGTGAACACCGTGGAAGCGTCGCTGCCGAAGCTGCTGGGCGCCATCATCATGGTGTCGATCGTCTTCATCGTCATCGTACGCTTCGGGTATCCGCGCGTGCTGCAGTGGCTCGACCGCCCGGCCGGCGGAGCCCGGCGCGTCGTGCGACGAGCGCAGACATGAATGCACAAGCAAAGGCCCCGTACGTCGTCCTCGAAGCGGGGCGGGCCGATCGGCAGTACTGGCAGGACTTCTGGCGCTTCCGCGAGCTTCTCCTGATCCTCGCCTGGCGCGACGTGTCGGTGCGCTACCGGCAGACCACCGTCGGCATCGCCTGGGCGTTCATCCGCCCGTTCCTCACCACCGTGGTGTTCACGGTCGTGTTCGGCCACATCGCCAGGGTGCAGCCCGACAATGCAGTGCCCTACGCGCTGGTGGTAATCGGCGGGCTGCTGCCCTGGACCCTGTTCGCCTCGGTGCTGGGCGACGCGTCGAGCAGCGTCATCTCCAACGCCAACCTGATCAGCAAGGTCTACTTCCCGCGCCTGATCGTGCCGCTCGCCACCGTGCTGGTCGCGCTGATCGACTTCGCCGTCAGCCTGTCGATCCTGGCGCTGCTGATGCTGTGGTACGGGGTCGTGCCGGGCTGGCAGATCCTGCTGCTGCCGCTGTTCGTGGCGCTGGCGCTGCTCGCGAGCCTGGGGCCCGCGATCTGGGCGTCGGCGATCGTGGTCAAGTACCGCGACTTCCGCTTCGTCGTGCCGTTCGTGCTGCAGTTCGGCCTCTACGTCTCGCCGGTCGGTTTCCCGAGCTCGGTCGTGCCGGAGAAATGGCGGCTGCTCTACAATCTCAATCCGATGGTCGGGATCATCGACGGCTTCCGCTGGTGCATCGTCGGCGGCGACAGCCCGATCTACTGGCCGGGCTTCCTCATCAGCCTCGGCGTGATGGTCTTCTTCCTGTGGCTCGGCATCAGCACCTTCCGGCGGATCGAGCGCGGCTTCGCGGACATCATCTGAAATGAGCGACACCGTCATCCGCGCCGAAGGCCTGAGCAAGAAGTTCGTCATCGGCCATCAGGTCGAGCAGGACCCCCTGCTGCGCGAGGCGATGACGCGCGGCGCCCGCGCCCTGATCCGCCGCAGCGTCGACCTCGTCAAAGGCCGCGCGTCCGGCCTGCCGGCCGCCACCGAGGAGTTCTGGGCGCTGCGCGACGTCAATTTCGAGATCAAGCGCGGCGAGCTGGTCAGCATCATCGGCCACAACGGCGCCGGCAAGTCGACCCTGCTCAAGGTGCTGTCGCGCATCACCGAGCCGACCGAAGGCCGGGTCGCGATCGCCGGCCGGGTCAACAGCCTGCTCGAGGTCGGCACCGGCTTCCATCCCGAGCTGACCGGCCGCGAGAACATCTTCTTGAACGGCGCCATCCTAGGCATGAGCCGCGCCGAGATGAAGGCCCGCTTCGACGAGATCGTCGAGTTCTCGGGCGTCGCCAAGTTCATCGACACGCCGGTCAAGCGCTACTCGGTCGGCATGTACGTCCGCCTCGCCTTCGCCGTCGCCGCCCATCTCGAGGCCGAGATCCTGGTGGTCGACGAGGTGCTCTCGGTCGGCGATGCCGAGTTCCAGTCCAAGTGCATCAATCGCATGTCCGAGGTCGCCGGCAGCGGCCGCACCGTGCTGTTCGTCAGCCACAACTTCGCCGCGGTGCGGGCGCTGACCAAGCGCAGCATCGTGCTTGAAGCCGGGCGGCTCACCTTTGACGGTCCGGTCGAGGCGGGCCTCGCTTTCTACACGGCGTCGCTCGGCCGGGCCGGCCATGTGCGCGATTGGGGCCATGGCCAGGAGGCCAGCCTGGTCGAGGCCGAGCTGCTCGACGAGCAGGGGGCGGCGACCGATCACTTCACCCCCGGCACGCCGCTGCGGCTCCGGATCGCGATCGAGACGACCGGCGCGCCCGGCATGGCGTTCAGCGTCACCCTGCGCGACCAGCACAATCTGCCGATCGGCTCCTATGCCTCGGGGACCTTCAACAGCGTGACGCTGCCGACCGCGGCCGGGCGCTACGAATGCACGGTGGCGCTGGATCCGCTGTTCCTTGCAGCCGGCGAGTACAGCATCGACCTGCAGACCGCGAGCTCGGGGATCGTCGTCGACCACAAGGTCGACAGCGCGCTGCAGTTCGTCGTCACCGGCTGCAACCCCGGCGACATCGGCTACGACTTCCGCCAGGACCAGGGTGTCGGCAACCTCGCGCTGCGGCTGACGGCGCCGCTCGAGTTCAGGCGCGTCGCGGCCCGCACGGAGCGTGACCCTCAGCCGGTCGGCGGAAACAGCGCGCGATGACCAGTCCTTCGGCTGTCGAAGGCCGCGCCCATCTCGCCCCTGCGAGTTCCCGGACGTGGCTTCTGGCGAGCGCCGTGGCCGGCGCGTCATGGTTCGTCGTCGACGGCCTGCTCCTGCCGCCGGCCTTCGGCGGCACCGACATCTACTACTTCAAGGATGCCGGGATAAATCTGGTCTCGGGCCTCGGCTTCGTTTCGCGGTTCACTTTCGGCAATCCGACCTTCCTGGATCAGGTCTACGCGCAATATCCGCCGATCTATCCGCTTCTCTTCGGACTGTTCGCAAAGCTGTTCGGAATCTCGGCCGTCACCAATCAGGCCTTCAATGCCGCGGTCGGCGTGGCGCTCGGCCTTGCCGGCTTCCTCGCTGTGAGGCCCTTGATTGCCCGCGAGTTCCCGCGCCTTGGGCCGGTGTTGCTTGCGTCTCTCCTGACGATCTCGGTCGTCGCTTCGCTTTTCCTGCCGGGCGTGGATCGGCCGGATGGGCTCGGCATCTGCCTCGGCTTGGCGGGGTTGGTCGTCTTTCGTCGACAAGCGCTCGGCCCCGGGGCGGTCGCCGCCGGCATCCTGTGCGGCGTCGCTCTGCTCGTGTCGCCGTTTGCCGGAGGGCTGGGGCTGATCGTCGTCGGCATCGTCGTCCTGGACCGTTACTGGCGCGAGAAGGGGCTGGTCGCGGCCATCGCGGGAGGGCTTCGGACCGTGGCGGGCGCGCTCGGCGTTCTGGTTGTCGGCGCCAGCCTCATGGTTCTGTTCTTTCCGGCGTGGCTGCCGGCCTTTGCCGGTGTCTTCCTGGGAACGACCACCCAGAACGAGACAGGAGGCGGCTACTTCCTGGCCTTGCTGCGCGGCGAGTTCGGAGTTTGGCTCGGGGCGTTTCCCGTGGGCGACCCGTATTATTTCGTGGCGCTCAGCAAATTCGTTTTCGTCCTGGTCGTGCTCGTCGCCGCCGCCATCGTCGATTGCCTGCGTTCCGGCCGAAGCGCTTTGGCCTCGGCGATCGTGCCGTTGATCGTCATCAGCCCGCTTTGCCTGATCGTGATGCCTTATCAGGGAAACTATCCGCCGATGTCGGCCGCCCTGGTGCTGGGTGCCATCGCGGGCGTTGCGCTCGGCATCCCGCCGACGTCGAGACGGATCCATGCCGTGGCGGTCCTGATCGGTTTCGCCGGGGTGTGTCTCCTGAGCCTGCCGGAGAGAGTTCGAGATACGAACGTTCGGATCGCCACGCGGGGATCGATGCGGCCTGCCGTGGAGGCCATCGATCAGCTGCGCGACAGGCTTCGCGGCAGCGACGCGTTCCTGGCGGTATCACCGGCGAACTACATTCTGTGGCGGCAGGAAGGCTTGCGACCTCTGATCACCACGTACTCCGGCCTCGGCCATCCCGAGCACCGCCAGCGGCTCCTCTATGTCGTCGCTTCCTATGGCGGATCGGGAGATCGAATGGCGCCGCAGCTTCCATCTTGGTTGACCGATAAGGAATATCGCCTCGTCCATCAGCCGAGCCTGCCGCAGCAGGTCTCGATCCTCGGGCTGTTCACGACCAACAGCAGCTGGACCTGGGAAAGCGCCATCTATCGGCGCAAGGACTGAGGTCGAGATGGTCGACGTCTCGATCATCATCCCGACGTTCAATCGGCTGTGGGATTTGCCCAAGGCGGTCGATTCCTGCTTTTCGCAGGGCTGCAACGTCGAGGTCATCGTCGTCGACGACGGCAGCACCGACGGCACGTGGGAATGGTTGCAGACCCGACAGGACGTTGTAAGTATCCGACAGGAGAATTGGGGAAAGGATTGGGCGGTCGTGGCGGGTGTGGCTGCGGCCCGAGGAGATTACATTCGGTTCCTGGATTCCGACGACTGGCTCGAGCCCCAGGCGAACGTCGAGCAGCGCGCGCTCGCGCGCGAAACCGGCGCAGACATCGTCGTCGCCGGATACCAGGACTATTACGAGGACGATGATCGGCTCGAGCCGCATCCCTGGGTCGACTGCGACGACTTCGTTGCCCAGCAGTTCGGCGAGGTGAGCTTCTCGCACTACTCGGCCTTCCTGTTTCGCCGCGCGTTCATCGCCGACATTCCGCACCGCCAGGAGTTCGCGCTGCGCGACGATCGCATGTTCGTGCTCGAGGCGGCGATCAAGGGGCCGCGGCTCGCGGTCTACGACAAGCCGGCGTTCGTGCATCGCCATCATCGCCGCGGCCGGCTGCAGGGCACCGCGGGGTTCCAGCGCAGCCTCGCGCACTGGACCAACATCGAGGTCTACCGCAAGGCGGCGGCGCTGCTGGAGCGCAGGGGCGAGTTGACGCCGCGCCGGCGGCGGGCGGCGGTGTCCTATGTCTGGCCGGTCGTGCGGACGCTGGCCAAGACGCAGCTCGACGAGGCGACGCGGGCCGCCGAGTGGATCTTCGCGCTCGATCCCGACTTCGCGCCGCCGGAGCGTGCGCCGATCCAGTGGGCCTACCGGATGTTCGGCTTCCGGCGGACGGAAAGCCTCATCCGCATCTGGGCGCTCTTTCGAAGGCCGGCCGGATGACCCCGCCGGCGCGAGTCGCCCATTGCGTGGGCTTCTATTTCCCCGACCAGGTGGGCGGCACGGAAGTCTATGTGCAGGATCTCCTGTCGGAGCTCGCCAAGCTGTCGGTCGACGGCCACGTCGTCGCGGCGACCAACGAGCGGTTCCGCGAGTACGAGTGGGAGGGCATTCGCGTCGCGCGCTATCCCAGCAACTGGGCGGATGTTCGCGAGTACGCGCCGTCGCGTCCGCACGCGGGCCTGAGCAAGTTCCAGGAGCTGGTGCTCGAGAACCGTCCGGACATCTTCCATCTTCATTCCTGGACCAGCGGCGCGGGCCTCGAGCACCTGTCGCAGATCGCTCGGCTCGGCATTCCCTGCGTGGTCACCATGCATGTGCCGTCGGCGCTGTGCATGCGCGGCACCATGCTGCTGCATGGTCGCAAGGCGTGCGACGGCCTGATCGAGGAGAAGCGCTGCGCCCAGTGCTGGTCGGAGCAGCGCGGCCTGCCGTCGTCGATTGCCTTCGCGATGTCACGGCTGCCGCGCATGTCGTTCGCGGGCGGCTCGACCTCCAAGGTTCTGTCGCGTGCGGTGACCCTGCTGTCGGCCCGCTCGCGCGCCCTCGTCCAGGCGCACGAGCTGCGCCAGATGGCCGACCTCAGCGAGGTGATCGTGGCGCCGAGCGGCTGGGTCCATGACGGCCTGCTGGCCAACGGCATTGCCGCCGACAAGCTCACGGTCTCGCGTCAGGGCGTCACCCTTGCGCTGGTGCGCGAGGCCGCGCGCACGCCGCCGCGGCCCAAGTCGGCGGAGCTCAAGGTCGGTTTCATCGGCCGGCTGGAGCATTACAAGGGCGCGCACATCCTGATCGAGGCGATGAACCGCCTGCCGCCCCAGGTGCCGGCCCGGCTGCTGATCGCCGGTAGCGGCACCGAGCCGCACTATCTGAAGCAGCTCACGGCGGCCTGGGACGGCGACAAGCGCATCGAGTTCCTGGGGCCGATCACGCGCGGGGAGGTGCCCGACTTCCTGCGCCGGCTCGACGTGCTGGCCGTGCCGTCCAACTACATGGAGACCGGGCCGCTGGTCGTGCTGGAGGCGCAGGTGTTCGGCATCCCGGTGATGGGCGCGGATCTCGGCGGCATCTCGGAGCGCATCCGCGACGGCGTCGACGGCTGGCTGCTGCCCTTCGACGACAGCGGCGCCTGGGCCGCGGCGATCCAGGAGATCGCGCTCGACCGGGGCAAGCTCGAGCAGCGTGCCGCCGGTGTCGGCCGCACGCGCACGATGGCCGACGTTGCCGGCGACATGGCTGAGCTTTATCGAAGCATCCTGCAGCGACGACCAGAAGTGCAGAACGAAGCGCTGCAGCGCCAGTGAATCTGTGATACTAGAGCCCCGTGTTTCACGGGGGAGCGAGGCTCGAATGCCTCCGCGGGCAGTGGCAGGTGACGGTTCGGAAGCCGCTTAGCATTTTCTTCCGGGAGGAAGATGCCGACCGCTGGCTTCCTTTCGACCATTATCCTCGCCGCGTCATACGCTTCCTGGTGCGCGGCCCGCAGCAACCCGGCGGCGCGCGGCGGGTATTCCTGAACCTGACCCGGGGCCTCGACCGCATCGGCGTTGCTCACCGGGTCAACGACTTCCGCCACATGCGCCAGCATGAGGAGGAGCCGGTCTGCCTGATCGGCCAGCCGCAGCTCCTGCGCAGCTTCCGTCCTCACACGCCGCTGCTCTTCGGCCCCGCGCTCTACAACCATCCGGTCGACGACGAAGCGCTGCCACGGCGCCACGCCATCCGGCGGATCGTGGTGCCGAGCCCGTGGGTGAAGGAGATGTTCTCCAAGGTCTGGCCGAACCTCGTCTCGGTGTGGCCGGTGGGCATCGACACCGAGACTTGGTTGCCCGCTGCGGGCACCACCAAGGACATCGACGTGCTGGTCTACGAGAAGCTGTTCCGCGATCGCCATCGGATCGCGTTGGTCGAGCCGATGATCGCCGAGCTGCGCCGTCGGGGGCTTTCGGTGTCCTATCTGCGCTACGGCTTCTACCGCGAGCCCGAGTTGCTCGCGCTGAGCAGGCGGGCGAAGTCGATGATCTATCTCAGCCCGCACGAGACGCAGGGCATCGCCGTCGAGCAGATGATGGCGGCCAACGTGCCGGTCATGGCCTGGGATCCCGGCGGCGACTGGCAGAGCCTCGACTACCTGCTGCGCGGCGTGCGCTTCGGGCCGGTGACCAGCGTGCCCTACTGGGACGATCGCTGCGGCGTGAAGTTCACCAACCTCGAGGATTTCCGCGCGGCGCTGGCCCGCTTCTGGCCCGGCGTGCAGCGCGGCAGCTTCGCGCCGCGCCAGATGATCCTCGACAACGGCCTGACGCTGGAGACGGCGGCGCAGGCCTATGTCGATCTGGTCGACAAGTATCTCTGAAGGTGTAGATAAGCCTGCGCGGGCGACCCTCATTATGGGCAATGGAACGCGAATCGCCTCCTGATTTTCTTGACGAAAAATCGCGGCCATTGCCCTTATTTGGAGTCGGGCGCGCCTTGCTGCAGTGTGGCGCACATGACGATGCCCGTTTTTTGTCCGAACCGCCGTGTGCCAGGGGCATGGAGAACGTGGGCGCGAAAAGGTGGGACCTCTCAAAAAAATTTTGGGACTCAGAGACCTTCGATGCCGATGCCATCGGCATCGAAGCCGTCCCAGGCCCCCTTGGGACGGGTGGAACGGGGGGACCTTTCTCTAGCGGCCGCCGATCTCGGCCTCCCAGTCGGTGAGCGTGGGTTCGCGGCCGATCGTGCCATGTTCGACCGGCAGCAGGCGGTCGACGATCGCGGCCGGCAGGACTCGTCGCGCCGCGAGGGCAAAGGCGAGGAACGAGCCGCTGAGCTCGAACGGATGGCGGCGCGCGCCGGGAGTCCAGCGCACCAGCCGGTCGGGGTAGGAGCGGGTTTCCATCAGCGACGGCGCGTTCTGGGAGACGAACGCGCCCAGCATGCGGCGCTTGAGGTCGAGCTCGGCGGCGGTGAGGCGGATCTTCAGCACCGGCCGCGCATCGATGCCGTCGGGCGGGCCGTAGTAGGAGACCAGCCCCAGCCAGCGCGTGCACAGGCCGATCACACGGTGCGGCGTGAAGCGCAGCGAGGCGTAGGGGCTGTATTCGGGTGCCTCGTAGATCTCGAAGCCGTCGGCCGGCGTCACGATCGAGCCGATCAGCCCGGCGACCATGTCGTGATGGATATGGCCGCCTTCGAACATCGGCATCACCAGCACGGTCGGCCGGAAGTCGTCGATGATCGCCCGCAGCCGCTCGCCGGTGACGCGAAGCTTCTGCGGATCGCGCTCGCGCAGCCGCGGCAGCAGGTCGAGATGGACGAGATCGGATGCCGCGAGGCCTGCTTCGCGCCAGGCGGCATGCGCTTCCTCGGCCCGCCGATCCGGCAGGCCGGGCGCCTCGTCGGGTGCGAGATAGACGATGCGCGTCGCGCCGCCCAGCGCGTGGTTGCGCGGGCCGATGCCGCCCGAGGAAATGACGCAGTCGTCCTCGTGCGGGCTGAGGATCAGCAGCCGCTGCGGCTCGTTCCAGTCGGTCCAGCGCTCGAGCATGGCGAGGCGCGACAGCGCCCAGCCGGCGAGGCCGAACAGGACGAGGTAGAGGAGGGCGACCGGCAGCACGATCAGCCCATACGGCCAACCGATCGCCCGCGTCACGACCGCGAGCGCCAACGCCGCCAGGCCGAGAAGGCTGACGGCGAGGGCGGGTTTGCCGAAGATGCGCAGTTTCATGGGATGACGGGATACTCCGGGGCTGAGGGGCTTGGCTTCCCCGCCCAACTATGCCAGAGGCGCAAGCGTTGATGGGGGAGACGTTTACGGCCGGGACGACCGCACGCAGAACTGCCGCCGCGCCGAGGTCGGGCGGCGCGCCGCTGCGCCTGCTGCACGTCATCCCGACCTACCTGCCGGCGACGCGCTATGGCGGCCCGATCCGCACCGTTCACGCGCTCTGCCGCGCGCTGGCCGGGCAGGGCCACACGACCGACGTCTTCACCACCAATGTCGACGGGCCCGGCGACAGCGACGTGCCGCTCGGCACGCCGGTCGATGTCGAAGGTGTCCAGGTGACCTACTTTCCGAGCCGCGTGCTGCGGCGGCTGTACTGGTCGCCGCCGATGGGGCGGGCGCTGTTCGCGCGCGCCGGCGGCTACGACCTGGTGCACGTCCATTCGATCTATCTCTGGCCGACCTGGATGGCGGCGCGGGCGGCGCGCCGGCACGGCGTGCCCTACGTGCTGTCGCCGCGCGGCATGCTGGTGCCCGAGCTGATCCGCCGCAAGAACCGCTGGATCAAGCAGGTGTGGATCCGGTTGATCGAGCAGCCGAACCTCGAGCAGGCGGCGGCCCTCCACACCACCTCGGAGATCGAGGCGCATCATCTCGAGAGCTTCGGCTGGACCTTGCCGCCGGTCGCGACCATCCCGCATGGCGTCGACGATCCGCCAACCGCCGGCACAAGAATATCGCCCGATGTCGCGGCGGCGCTCGCCGGCCCGCCGGCCGTGCTGGCGTTCGGCCGCATCAGCTGGGAGAAGGGGCTCGACCGCCTGGTCGCGGCGATGCCGCTGGTGCCGGCGGCGCGGCTGATCATCGCCGGCAATGACGGCGGCCAGGCGACGGCGCTGGCCGAGCAGGCGCGGCAGCTCGGTGTTGCCGATCGCATCACCCTGCTGCCGCGCAACATCTCCGGCGACGACAAGGAGGCGCTGTTCGCGCAGGCGGCGTGCTCTGCCATGACCTCGCTGTCGGAGAATTTCGGCATGGCCGCCTTCGAGGCGATGCGCCGGGGCCTCGCGGTGCTCACTACCGCCGACGTCGGCATGTCGGAGATCGTGCGCCAGGCCGAGGCCGGCGTGATCGTCGATCCGACGCCGCAGGCGATCGCTCGCGGGCTCGAGACGATGCTGGCCGATGAAGCGGCGCGGCGCGCGATGGGGCGGCGGGGCTGCGAGATGGTGATCGCGAACTACGGCTGGGGCATGGTGGCGGAGCGCATGACCGATCTCTACCGCACGGTGATCGCGGCACGGCGGGCGCGTCCATGATCGAGCTGCTGGAGCAGAGCCCGTTCGATCTGGCGACCGAGCGCTGCGTCGTGATCATCGCCGACTGGCTGCCGCCGGATTTCGGTGCGGTCGGCCAGTACATGCAGATGCGCGCCGAGTATCTCGCGCAGCGCGGCCACGAGGTGACGCTGGTCGGCCTCGCGACGGCGGCGGCGTCGATCGTGCGGCGCGACCTCGGCAAGGGCAGCCTGACCGAGATCCGCCTGCAGGCGCGGCCGGTGCCGCGCGGCTCGCTGGTGACGCGGCTCCTGTGGACGATCTGGACCAACCTGCGTCTGGTGCTCGCGGCCTTTCCTCGGCTGCGCGCGGCCGACGGCATCCTGTTCACCGGCTCGCCGCCGTTCCTGATCCACCTGCTGGTGCCGCTGAAGGTCCTGTGGCGGGGGCGGCTGGTCTATCGCATCACCGACTTCCATCCCGAATGCCTGATCGCCGCCCAGGCTCGGCCCTCGCGCGGCCTGAAGCTGCTGCTGGGCCTGACGAACTTCTGGCGCCGGCGGGTCGACCGCTTCGAGGTGCTGGGCGAGGACCAGATGCGCCGCCTGCGCGACGAGGCGGGCATTCGCGGCGAGCGCATCGCCCTGGTGCGCGACGGCTCGCCCGTGGAGTTCCGCGACGACGACGCGCCCGTGCCGGTGCCCGACGATCTGGCGGAGGCCTGCGTGCTGCTCTATTCGGGCAACTACGGCATTGCCCATGAGGTCGAGACCGTCGTCGAGGGCTATCGGCTGCATCACAAGTTCGGGAGCGGCCGGGTCCGGCTGTGGCTCAGTGCCACAGGGGCAGGGGCGGAAGAAGTCGCCTCGCGACTGGCCGCCCTCGATTTGCCGTTTCACCGCTCCAAGCCGGTGCCCCTGGACCGGCTGCCCGGCCTGTTGAAGGCGCCCGATGCACACCTGGTGGTGCTCAAGGACGCCTTCGTCGGATTCGTCATGCCGTCTAAGATTTATGCGTGTTTGGGGTCCGGCAAGCCACTTATTTTCGTCGGAAATGCGAACTCCGACGTACACTTGCTCGCCGAGGCAACCGGATTGCCTTATTGGCGCGTCCCCTGCGGCGACCCTGGGAGGCTGGCGGCCGCCCTGGATGCGCTGGCGGATCGTCGGCAGAGTGGATGATCCTGCGCCTTTCCCGGACCTGTCGGAAACATCTGCTACCAGCCCCAAGGTTGGAGTGGCTTGGATTCGAACCAAGATTTCGGTATTTTGGCTGCAGATTTGGGTGGGAACCACGGCCATCGGTCGGGGTCCAAGTCGATTGGGCAAGAGATGACCCGGCGTAGTTGTGGATCTGCTGCCGGGAGGAAATGGGTGACCTCTATGCATAAAATTGCATTAAAGACGCAGAGTTTGGTCGCCATTCTGACCGTGCTGAGCACAGGCGTCGCGTTCGCGCAGACCCAACAGCAGAATCAGGATCAGCAACAGCAGATCCAGGACAACAACGCGGGCCCGCTTCAGGGCGGCAATCCGATCGGCTCGGGGCCGCTGCAGGGAAACAATCCGCAAGGCAGCGGGCCGCTCCAAGGGGCCAATCCGAACGGCACCACGCCGCTTCAAGGGAACAGCCCTCAGGGCACGGGTCCTCTTCAAGGGGCCAATCCCGATGGGACGGGGCCGCTTCAAGGAAACAACTCCGCTGGGACGGGGCCGCTCGATGGCAGTGGGCCGCTGCAGGGCGCGGGACCACTTCAGGGTGGCGGACCGCTCGCGGGCGGACCGTTGCAGGGAGCGGGGCCGCTCCAGGGAGCGGGGCCGCTCCAGGGCGCCGGGCCGTTGCTCGGCGCTGGGCCGCTGCAGGGCGCCGGACCGCTGCAGGGCGCCGGACCGCTCCTGGGGGCTGGACCGTTGCAGGGAGCAGGGCCGCTGCAAGGCACCGGCCCGTTGCTCGGCGCGGGTCCGTTGCAGGGTGCGGCGCCGTTGTTGAATGCGGCACCTGCCGGCGTTGGCGGTCCGATGCTCACCTCGGTGGCGCCGCCTAACGCGCCGCCGGTGATGGCTGCACTGCCGCCGGCGCCTCCTCCTCCGCCGCCGGCTGCCCCGCTGGCGCCGCCCACCGACGCGCCTGCGCCTCCTCCGCCGTCGATTGCGCTGGCCCCGCCGCCGGCGCCATCGCCCCCATCAAGTCCGCCGACTCCGCCGGTGTCCACGCCGCCCATCGTGACGCCGCCGCCGGCACCGCCGACGTTCGTCCCACCAGCGCCGCCGCCGCCGATTCCGCCGACGGCCGGATGCACGACGGGTTGCAGCCCCACGCCGCCGGTTCCGCCGACGCCGACACCGCCATGCCAGTCGCAGACCAGCGGCTGCACCTAACGATCAAAGGCCGTGCGGAACTTCTACCAGCCGATCATTGGACCGGTTCCGGGATGGCGTGAAAGGCCTATGACGATTAGTGCGCATCGTTCCCGGCTGATCTGGTCGCCGTTGGCTGGTTGGGTGGTTTTGTCGTGCAGCCTGTGCGTCGTGTATGCGCAGTCGCCGACGCAATCGGATGCCGATCCCAACGCCACGACGACTCCGTCGGTGCCGGCCGGCGGCGCCGCGCCGGTGATCGTCACCTCGGGCGGCACGTCGGGCACGCAGTCGCAGCCGGGCAGCCTGAAGCTTCCGCCACTGACGCCGCCGCCCGATGCGCCCCTCACGGCGCCCACCGTGCCGTCGGCGAGCACGACGATCGTCAACTCGCCGTTCGGCGCCAGCGTGCCGTACTATGGCGGCATTAGCGGCTTGAGCAGCTCGTCGGCCGTCGGCGGCGCGGCCCGGCCGGGTGACGAGACCGGCATCGGCCTGGGCCCGTTCACGCTGACGCCGATGCTCGAGGTCAGCACTGGCCTCGACAGCAACGTGTTCGCGCAGGGCAACGGGCAGGCGCCGACCGGCTCGATGTACACTACGATCTCGCCGTCGTTCGAGCTGAAGTCCGACTGGTCGAACCACCTGCTGCACGTGCTGGCGTCGGGAGCGTTCGGCTACTACTACAGCGCGCCGACCCAGAACTACCAGAACTACGGCATCCTGATCGACGGCAAGGTCGACATCCACCACGACATCTGGGCCTTCGGCACGGTCGGCTTCCGCCGCGCGACGGAAGCGCTCGGTACGCCGAACGTGGCGTTCGCCAAGGCGCCGACCGTCGTCGACACGCTGCCCGTGGAGTTCGGCTTCCATCAGGAATTCAACAACTTCTTCTACGAGGTCAAAGCCGGCGCGACCCGCTACTGGCACTACGACAACAGCGTGATCACTTCCCAGGGCCTGCCGGCGCAGAGCCGCGACCGTTTCGAGTACAGCGAATCGTTGCGGCTTGGCTACCACGTCAACGAGGACGTCGACATCTTCCTCACGCCGTCGCTGCAGCAGGTCCGCTACCTCGAGAAGATCAACTCGGCGGGCCAGCAGCGCGATGCGGACGGCTCGAACATCGGCATCGGCGCAAGCTGGAAGATCAATGAGATCTCGAAGCTCGACGGCGAGATCGGCCTGCAGACCCGGAACGACCCGACCCAGGGCGGCAGCACCTCGGCGCTGTCCTACGGGCTGAAGGGCAGCTGGACCGGCTATGCGCCGCTGACCTTGCGGCCGACCATCCTGCGCTCGATCAACGAGACGGCGCTCAGCAACTACAAGAACTACGTCTCGACGACCTATGCGCTCGACTTCAACTACGAAATCCACAACGAATGGACGCTGGCCGGCGGCCTGATGTTCCAGACGGCCGACTACAATCCGGCTGCCGGGTCGAGTGTCGGGCCGCGCACCGACTTCTTCATGCGAGGCCAGATCGGCCTGCTCTACAGCATCAAGCCGGAAATCCAGATCGGCCCGTTCTTCGAATACTCTCGCGGCTCGTCGACGGATTCGACGCTGGGCCCGAGCTATGATCGCCAAATCTACTCCCTCCGTCTGATCGCGAAGCGGTGATGTCGTGCTGAGATCCGTGTCCGAATTCCTCCGTCGCCCCAGACCGGCCAAGGCCGCGATCGCCGGCGTTACCCTGGTCGCGCTGCTCGGGGTGGCGGCCTGCGATACCAGGACGACCGGCGTCTGGCAGCTGCCGATGCCGCCCAATCGCGACGCCGCCACGTTCAACAACCTCGCGGCGCCGATCACCGGCCCGGCGCTCGGCCAGACCAACGACTGCAAGCAGGCCGGCGCGGGTTACCGGTTGGGCGCGGGCGACAAGATCCGGGTGGTCGTCCTGCAGGACACCGAGTTCTCGGGCGACTACGAGGTCAACGCCTCGGGCGGCATCTCGGTGCGCATGCTCGGCCCGGTCCAGGTGGTCGGCAAGACGGTCGGCGAGATCGAGGAGTATCTCCGCGAGCGCTATCGCGAGCAGGGCTACCTGGTCTCGCCGCGGCTGAGCGTCGAGCTGGTCTCGATGCGGCCCTTTTATATTGTCGGGGAGGTTGCCCGGTCGGGCCAGTTCCCCTACGTCAACTGCCTGCGTGTGATCCAAGCGGTTGCCATTGCCGGCGGCTTCACCCGCCGGGCCGGCAAGACGCGGCTCACGATCAAACGGTTTTACTCTACAAGTGCCGAAGAAGAGTACGTCACCGAGGACACCCTGGTGGAACCTGGCGACGTGATTCGAATCCCGGAGAGGTGGTTCTAGGGACACGACAGGAAATCGGGGCGGGGCTGTTGGGGGCTCTCGTTCCGGATAGGCAGCCGCCGGCGTGGGGACGCCGGCAGGTCGGGTGTGGGAAGGGTTGCGGCCAATCCGGTCGCAGGATGGTAAGCTATGGGCTCTGTGTCGAAGGCTGGACAGATGGATGACGAGGCCGGTCTGAACCGGATGTCAGCGGCGGGCGAACCCGTCGGCTCCTCGGGGCACGCGATGGAGGCCCCGAACGAGCTGTGGGAATGGCTGCGCCTGCTCAACCGGCGGAAGGCGCTGATCATCGGCGCCGGCCTGCTGGCGGTCGCCCTGATGGCGCTGATCATCGCCCAGGCCACGCCGATGTATAAGGCCTCGGCCCGCATCATGCTGGATACCCGCACCTTCACCCCGGTGAAGGCCGAGGCCGCCCTGTCGGGCGTCGACACGATGAACATGGGCGCGATCCAGAGCGAGCTCGAGGTCATCCAGTCGGAGTTCCTGATCGGCCGCGTGGTCGATCGCCTGGGCCTCGCCTCCAATCCCGAGTTCAATGGCACCAAGCCGCCGGGCTTCCTTGACAGCTCGCTGGCGCCGATCCGCGAGCTCTGGCATTCCGGCATCGCCTCGCTGCTGTCGCCGTCGCAGCCGCGCGCGCCGCAGTCGCCTCCGCAGGCGTCGAAGCCCGGCCGCACCGACGACAACGACCCCGGCCGCCGCACCGCCATCGGCACGGTCGCCGGTCATCTCAGCGTCCAGCTGCTCGGTCGCACCTTCGTGATCCTGATCACGGTCGAGAGCACCGACGGCACGATGTCGGCGCGCATCGCCAATGCGATCGCCGAGGTCTATCTGGCCGACCAGGTCGACAACAAGAACGAGGCCAACCGGCGCGCCACCGAATGGCTGGAAGAGCGCCTGGCCGAGCTGCGCCGCAACCTGCAGGTCGCGGAAGAGGCGGTCGTCAGCTATCGCCGCGACAAGGGCCTGGCCGGCAGCCCCGAGAGCGTGGTCTCTACCCAGACGCTGTCGGACCTCAACCAGCGCTACATCGCGGCCAAGACCCGGCGCATCGAGAAGGAAAGCCGCCTGGTTGCGCTCAGCAAGGCGAGCCTCAACCCGAACGAGGTCGCCAACATCGCCGAGGTGGCAAACAACGCCACCTTGAGCACGTTGCGCCAGCAGGAGGCCGACCTCAACCGGCGCATCGCCGAGTACCAGACCACCTTCGGGCCGAACCATCCCAAGGTCGTGCAGGCCCAGGCCGAGCTGGCCTCGGTGCGCGGCCGCTTCCTCGCCGCCACGCAGAGCATCACCTTGGCGATTCGCGCCGAGCTCGATGCCGCCAAGTCGGAAGAAGAGGAGCTGCGCAACCAGGTCGACAAGTCCTCGGTCCTGGTGGGCGCGAGCAGCCAGTACGAGGCTGAGCTCAAGCAGCTCGAGCGCGAGGCACAGTCCAACCGCGCCCTCTACGAGAGCTTTCTGAACCGCTTCAAGGAACTGCGCGAGCAGCAGGACATCCAGCGCGCCGACGCGCGCATCCTGGCCTATGCCTGGCCGTCGGGCGCGCCTTCTTCGCCGCAGTACAAGTCGGGCCTGTTCGCCGCCTTCCTGATCGGCTGCCTGCTCGGCATGGCGGGCGCGATCGCGGCCGAGAAGCTCGACCGGGTATTCCGCTCGGCCTCGCAGGTCGAGAAGGCGACCGGCGTCGCGGTGCTCGGCATGGTGCCGCTGGTCAAGAGCTCGGGCGGCCTGCGCGCCAACATCGTCACCACCGTGCTCGACCGCACGACCTCGTCGGCGGCCGAGGCGATGCGCGCGGTGTTCACCGCGATCAGCCTCAGCAACCTCGACCGTCCGGCGCGGGTGATCGCGATCACCTCGTCGACCCCGGCCGAGGGCAAGACCACCTTCGGCGCCGCCCTGGGCGGCCTGCTGACCAAGATGAACGCCTCGCGGCGCGTGCTGCTGGTCGACCTCGACCTGCGCCAGACCAAGCTGGCGGTGGCGCTCGGCGTCAAGGATCGCGGCGGCACCATCGACGAGTACCTGATGGGCACCAAGACGCTGGACCAGTGCATCCATCGCCACGAGGCCTCGGGCGTCGACTACATCTGCGCCCGGGCCGACACGCCGAACGCGCCGGAAATCCTCGAATCGCATGCCATGAAGGCCGCGCTGGCGACCTTCGCCGACCGCTACGACCTGGTGCTGCTCGACAGCCCGCCCGTCATGGCGGTGTCGGATGCGCGCATCATCGCCCAGCTGGCCGACTACACCGTGTTCGTGGTGCACTGGGCCAAGACGCCGCGTGACGTGGTGAAGAGCGCGGTCGCGGCCCTGCTGGGCGTCACCGACCGCGTCGGCATCGTCATCAACAAGGTGAACCTCGCCAAGCACGCGCTGTACGAGTACGGCGACTACGGCGACTACTACTCGCGCTACAACTCCTACTACGGCGCCAATCCCGGCCAGCGCAGCGGCGGCAGCGGCAAGCCCGACAACGCCCAGGCCGCACCGCGGCGCGAAGCAGGCGGCGGCCCGGTCACCCGGCCGCGACCGGTGGCCGGCGAGGACGAAAGCGGCATCGCCAAGCTCAAGCGCATCGTGCCGCGGATGAAGTGAGTTGCGCCCCCTGTCGCACGGGGGTAACCGCTTCACATGTTGCGACGTCTGTTAGGGCTTGCGCCGGCGACGCGGCCGGGAACGGTCCCGGCCGCCCAGGCGGTCTACGCCATCGGCGATGTTCACGGCCGGCTCGACCTGCTCGAGGACCTGCTTGCCCGCATCCGTGACGACGCTGCCCGGCACTCAGCCGATGCGGCGCGCACCCTGGTCTTCCTCGGCGACTATGTCGATCGCGGTCCGGAAAGCCGCGGCGTGGTCGAGGCGGTGATGTCCGACCCGCTGCCGGGCTTCGCCGCGGTGCGGCTGCTGGGCAACCACGAGGAGGCGATGCTCTCCTTCCTCGACGGCGAGAGCGACGGCCTCGACTGGCTGTCGTTCGGTGGGCTGGAGACGCTGCTGTCGTACGGAGTGCCGCTGCGCAGCCTGCCGAGCACGGCGGCGGCGGTGCAGGCACTGCAGCAGGCGCTTCTCGAGGCGGTGCCGGAGAGCCACGTCAGCTTCTTCCGCAATTGCCCGCTGCACCACACGGTCGGCGACTACGTCTTCGTCCATGCCGGCGTGCGGCCCGGCATCGCCTTCGAGAAGCAGAGCCAGACCGACCTGCTGTGGATCCGCGACGACTTCCTGCGGGTGCGCATCCCGCTGCCCGGCCGCGTGGTGGTGCACGGCCACACGATCTGCGACCTGCCGCAGAATCGCGACCATCGCGTCAACATCGACACCGGCGCGTTCGTGAGCGGCCGTCTCACCTGCCTGGTGCTGCGCGGCAGCGAGCGCCGCTTCCTGTCGACCGGCGACGAGGCCGACGACGACTGACGCTGTCAGTGGCCGTGCAACGGCCGCGCATGCCCGGGAGCACACGAACGGCTCACGCAAACGTAAGGGGTTCGTACCCGGCCCGCATGGGAAGCTGCGCGCTCTCTGTGAGAGGAGACCGCATGCGCACCATTCGGCTGATCACGTCGTGTCTCGTTGCGGGCGTTGCGTTGCTTTCGGCCGCGATCGCTGCGGCCCAGACCACGCCGGTGCGCCTGCGCGGCGCGATCACGGCGATCGACGACAAGACCGTCACCATCGCCACGCGCGAGGGCACGACGGTCAACGTCAAGCTGGCCGACAACTGGACGGTCGGTCTCGTCGTGCCGGCCAGTCTGGCCGACATCAAGCCGGGCACCTTCGTCGGCATTGCGTCGCTGGGCAGCGATGCCGATCGCACCGCGCTCGAGGTGCTGGTGTTCCCCGACGCCATGAAGGGCTCGAACGAGGGCCACTATCCCTGGGACCTGCAGCCGAGCAGCATGATGACCAACGCCACCGTCGCCACCGTGTCGGGCGTCGCCGACGGTCAGACGCTGAAGCTCGACTACAAGGGCGGCGGCACGCAGACCATCAAGGTCAAGCCGGGCACGCCGATCGTCACCTTCCAGCCCGGCAAGCGCGAGGATGCCAAGGTCGGCGCCAAGGTCTTCGTCGGCGCGCAGAAGGCTGCTGACGGCAGCATGACCGCCGGCCGCCTCAATGTCGGCAAGGACGGCATGATGCCGCCGATGTAGCGGCTACAGCCGCCAGAGGCTGACGCCCGGAGGCGTCGCCTCTCGGTCGAGCAGGGCGGGCACGTCGGCGACGAAGGCGCCCGGCTTGATCAGCGTCTTGACGAGATCCCAGCCGGCCTCGCGGTACTGGCGATGGGCGACGGCCAGCACCACCGCGTCGGCGGGCTTCATCGCCTCGAGCGGCATCAGCGTCAGGCCGTACTCCTCGTGCAGCAGGCCGCCGTCGGCCTCGGGGTCGTGCAGCTGGACGGTGATGCCGAAATCCTCGAGCTCGCGCACGATGTCGACGACGCGCGTGTTGCGGATGTCGGGCACGTTCTCCTTGAAGGTGGCGCCGAGCACGGTCACGACCGGCCGGCCGTTGCTGGCGCGGCGCATGATGCTGCGCGCGACGCGGCTTGCGACATGGACGCCCATGCCGTCATTGACCCGCCGGCCCGAATGGATGACATGCGGGTGGTAGCCGACTTCCTCGGCTTTGTGGGCGATGTAGAACGGGTCGACGCCGATGCAGTGGCCGCCGACCAGGCCCGGCCGGAACGGCAGGAAGTTCCACTTGGTGCCGGCAGCCCGCAGCACGTCCTGGGTGTCGACGCCGAGGCGATCGCAGATCAGCGCGATTTCGTTGATCAGGGCGATGTTGACGTCGCGCTGGGTGTTCTCCAGCACCTTGGCGAACTCGGCGACGCGGATCGACGGCGCGCGATGGGTGCCCGCGGTGACCACGCTCCGGTAGACCGCGTCGACGATGTCGAGCGTCTCGGGGGTGTCGCCGGAGACGATCTTCAGGATGTTGTCGAACCGGCGCTCCTTGTCGCCCGGATTGATGCGCTCGGGCGAGTAGGCAACGTTGAAGTCGGCCTTCCACTTCAGGCCGGAGGCCTGCTCGAGCACCGGCACGCAGACATCCTCGGTGACGCCGGGATAGACGGTCGATTCGTAGACCACGATGTCGCCCTGCTTGAGCGCCGCTGCGATGGTCGCCGATGCCTTGCGCAGCGGCTCGAGGTCGGGCTGCTTGCTGGCGTCGATCGGGGTCGGCACGGTGACGATGTGGAAGTCGGCCTGGCGCAGGTCGGCGGTGCGGGTGGTGAAGTTCAAGCCCTTGGCGCGCAGGTCCCCGCCCGCGACCTCGCCGGTGCGGTCGTGGCCGGAGGCGAGCTCGGCGATGCGGCGCGGATCGATGTCGAAGGCGACCACCGGCCCGCCGAGGCGCGCGAAGGAGGTGGCCACCGGCAAGCCGACATAGCCGAGGCCGATGACCGAGATCCGGCGGTTCATTCCGATGAAGTCCTAGTCTGATGACGTCCTAGATGGTGACGGGCTCGAGCACCGCGACCGGCTGGGGAGCGGCGCCGGCATGACGGAATTCCGGCACCAGCGATTTGACGATGGCTATCGCCTCGGCCGCATTGCCAGCTTCGCAGACCAATTGCAGGCGCGACAAGGTCTCCGTGAGCTGGCGCAGGCCCGCGGTGCGGGGCGAGGCGACGTTGACCCGCGGGATGGCGGTGGCTGCGATCTGCTCGCCGTAATGGAACAGCTCCTCGTAGAGCTTCTCGCCGGGGCGCAGGCCGGTGAACTGGACGGCGACGTCGATCTCGGGCCGCAGGCCGGCGAGACGGATCATCTGGCGGGCGAGATCGACGATCTTCACCGGCTGGCCCATGTCGAGCACGAACACCTTGCCCTGGGCGCTGACATCCTGGGTGCCGAGCGCGGAGGCCTGCAGCACGAGCTGCACCGCCTCGCGGATCGTCATGAAGAAGCGCTCGATGTCGGCATGGGTGACGGTGAGCGGCCCGCCCGCCTTAAGCTGGCGCTCGAACAGCGGCACCACCGAGCCGGTCGAGCCGAGCACGTTGCCGAAGCGCACGGCGACGAAGCGGGTCGCGTTGGGGCGGACCGACTGGGCCAGAGCGAGAGCCTGCACGTAGCTCTCGGCGCAGCGCTTGCTGGCGCCCATGACGTTGGTCGGGTTGACCGCCTTGTCGGTCGAGATCAGCACCATGGTGCGACAGCCGGTGGCGACGGCGGCGTCGGCGACGTTGCGCGAGCCGATCGCGTTGGTCCAGATGCCCTCGGCCGGATTGGCCTCGACGATCGGCACGTGCTTCAGCGCCGCGGCATGGAACACGATGTCGGGCTTGAAGCCGGTCATGCAGGCGCCGATGCCGGGACGATGACGGACGTCGATGACGCGTGCGACCCGCTCGAACTGCGGCCAGTCGCGCGCGACCTCGCCGTCGATCGTGTAGAGATTGAGCTCCGAGCTGTCGACCAGGCAGAGCGCGGCGGGGCCGATGCTGCAGACCTGGCGCACGATCTCCGAGCCGATCGACCCGCCGGCGCCGGTGATCAGCACGCGCTTGCCGGCGATCAGGCCCATCACCGGCGCGGGGTCGAGCACGATCTGCGGCCGGCCCAGCAGGTCCTCGACGGAGATCGGCTGCAGTTCCGGCTTGTCCTCGGTGCCAGGCCGCAGCTGGCTGAGATCGGGGATGCGCGCGATGGTGAGGCCGAGCCGGGCGACCAGGGCGACCAGCTGCTCGAGCACTTCGGTCGGCAGGGTGCGCTCGACGACCACCAGCTTGCGCGGCCGGTTATCGTCGTCGCCGAAGCTCTCGATGACCTTTTCCGCCTCGTCGATCCGGCCGAGCACGGGAACGCCGCGCAGCAGGTTGCCCGACGCGAGGTCATCGAGCACGCCGACGGCGTAGAATTCGGACTTGTCGTCGAGGCTGCGCAGGAAGATCTCGGCGTTGTTGCCGCCGCCGACCAGCAGAACGGGCACTTGGCCCGGCTGCATCGAGCGGCGCATGAACAGGAGGCCGCGTTCGTGGAACAGGCGGTAGGCGACTCGCGAGCCCGACATCAGCACGATGAACAGCACCCAGGCGATCACCACGAAGGTACGCGGAATCTCGCTGAGGCGCGTCGTCACGAACGACAACGGCAGGTAGATGAGCACCGCGAGCGTCGCGGTCTGGACGATGGTGACGAGGTCGGCAGTCGAGACGTGCCGCCAGCTCGTGCGGTAGTTCCTCAGCAGGATCAGGCTGATCGCAGCAGCTGCCGTGAACGGCAGGATCGCGCCGCTGAACAGGCCGCGCTCCTCGAGATAGTCGAACGTGCCGAAACGGAAGACCACGGCCACGAACACGGCAATGACCGCCATCGCCACGTCGTGAACGAAGGCGACCATCTGCTTTCTACGGATGTTGCCAAACCTGCCCATTTCCCCAACCCACTAGGCGCCCTGAGTTCCCACCCCTCCCGGCTGCCAAGAACGATCTACACCTGCGTCCCGTCAGTTCAGTGACTCACTCCTTTGCGTTGCAGGACATTGACGACGGTCAACAGGATAATCCGCAAGTCGAAGACAAACGACTGCCGCTTAAGGTATTCGTGATCATAGGCCACTTTTTCCGGGATCGGCAGCTCGTCACGCCCATTGATCTGCGCCCATCCCGTGATGCCCGGCTGGAGGGCGTCGACCCCGCATTCTCGACGCGCCGCCACCAGGTCGGCCTGATTATAAAGGGCCGGACGCGGTCCAACGAGGCTCATGTCGCCTCGGAGCACACTCAAAAGCTGCGGCAGTTCGTCCAAGCTGGACGAGCGCAGGAAGGCGCCGATCGGGGTGATCCATTGGGCCGGGTTTTGCAGTAGATGCGTTGCCACCACCGGCGTATCGGTCCGCATGGTCCGGAACTTGGGCATCCGGAAGATGCGGCTGTGCGCGCCCACCCGGTCCGACCAATACAGGACAGGCCCAGGGGAGGTGGCCTTCACCAGGATCGCAACGACCAGGCACACCGCCAGGATGGGCATCGCCGTGGCCAGGATCATCGCGAGATCGAAAGCGCGCTTGGCCATCAGAAGTAGTCGAGGTCGGTGAGGAGGAAGTAGCCGTCGCGCCGCGCTGCGGCGTCTTCTAGCGAACGGTCGATATCGAGGACGAAGATCGGGGTGGGGTGCTTCATCAGTCGCTCGGGCAGCGGCAGGAACGGGAAGCCGAGGAAGCGCTGGGCCAGCGGTGACTGCGGATTGAACATCGCAAACAGGATGTCGCAATCCGCCGCCAGGGCGTCAGCGAGGACTCGACGCTTGATTGCCCTGACTCCGCCGTCACCGGCCGCCAGATCGACCACGGCGTCCATCAGCGCCAGGAACTTCGCACCGGCGAATTCAGTGACCGTGGTCGCGTAGTAGCCGATCAGCGCCCCGTTGCGACGCAGATAGGCCACCCGCCCGTTGAAGAACGGCCCGTCGGCGAAACGCCAGCGCAGGACGGCCGGGTCGCGGACGCTGTGCAAGCCGGCCGTCGCGGCGAAGCGATCGAGCAGGCCGGCGAGCTCGGCCTCCGGCGGCGCCTCGGTGGTCGCCTCGATCCGCGCCGTCGCCGCGAATGCCGACAGGGCCAGCCGCCACGGTGTGGCCAGGATGTCGATGCCAGGGAGGTCGAGCCTGGCCAGACTGGCAAGCGGCCGGCGCACCCGCAGCGGCAGCCCGTACGGCATCAGACGGAAGCGCTCGACGTAGTTGGGAAAGAACTGCTTGATTTGCTCGTAGAGCGGTGCCGAGCGCTCGTTGTAGGTCTGGTAGACCAGGTCGAAGCCGGCTGCCTTCGGCACCGACGCAACGAGCTTCAGCGCGTCTGTCGCCTTGGCCTGCTGCGCGTCGACCAGGAAGTCGACGGTGTAGCCGGCACGCAGACGGCGATCGCCGAGCCTGAGGTCGCGTCGCTGCAGCAGGATGCGGCCGATCTCTGCGTCCTCGCGCGTCAGGGCGAAATGCGCGGCTGGCCCGGCCGGCGGCGTCTGCAGCTTCCAGCGCGCGTGGCCGGCATGGGCGCTGCGCGAGTCGGTCCCGTAGTGGCGCGCGGACAAGGCGAGGTAGCCCGCGAGCACCGCCTCGTCGAACGGGCTCGCGACGATGCGCGCGCTGGGCGGCGCAGGCTTCTTACTGGCCGGTTCGGGCATCGATGGCGTCGGCGATCGCGCCGATGGAGGTCAGCTCGGTGACCTCGTCGAGCTCGAAGGCGATGCCGAATTCTTCCTCCAGCGCCATCATCAGCACCAGGTGGGTCGAGGAGTCCCAACCCGAAACATCGGCGGCTTCGCTCGCGGCGCTGAGACTAGCAGCATCGACCTTGAATTCCCTGGCGGCGACCGTGCGGACGCGGTCCAGCGTCGTCGTCATTCTTTCCCTTCCCCCGGCTTTTCAGCCTCCACCAATTCGACCAGTCCATGGGCCCGATGCATGAAGAACGCAATCCGTCTCCCCCCAAAGGCGACGTCGGGCGTGGGCTTGAGCACGATCATGCCGCGCGCCGCCCTGACCTCGGCCAGGGCGGCCTCGATATCGGCGACGACGAAGCAGAGATGGTAGGCACCGCCGCCGCGCCGGACATGCTGCTCGATCGGCGAGTCGACGCCCTCCTTGAAGCCGAGGATCTCGACCGTGAGGCCGCTGTTCACGGCGACGAAGGCGTAGTCGACCTTCTGGGTCGGATTCCAGCCCGGGCCCTTCACGAGCTTGGCGCCCGGCGCGGACAGGTAGTCGGCGAGGGTCTCCTCGAAGCGGCGGGTGGTCACCGCCACATGGTCGACCCCGAGCACGCCGAGGCGCGCCAGCGCGCCTGGCGCCAGGCCGGCCATCGCGGTCATGTCCGGATCTCGAACCAGGCGGGGCGCGCGATCGGCGTGGCGAGGTCGAGGCTGAAGCGGCCATCGCCCTCGGCGCGGAAGCCGTGGTCGCTGTAGAGCTTGCGGCAGGGCTCGTTGCGCGGCGTCTCGATGATCGCGCCGGCCAGCGTCGTGCAGCGGTGCGCGGCCGCGCGCTCGCAGACGACCGAAAGCGCCGCCGTCTCGACGCCGCGGCCGAGCAGACGGCAGCTCATGACGAAGTTGTCGACCGAGGCGGTGGGCCCGTCGTAGCGCACCACGATCGCGCCGACGATCTCGTCCGAGCCCTGCTTGTCGATGACGCGGACGGCGAATACGTCGTCGCCGTTGGCGACCAGGTCCTTCAGTTCGCGCTCGGAATAGCGGCGGCTGGTGGTGTTGTATTGGTTGGTCTTGGCGAACAGCTGATTGATGCGCAGCTGTGTCCTGGCGTCGATCTTGCGCATCTCCAGCACCAGCCCGAGGCTGTGCAGGAAGGCCTCGCGGCCGCCCGGACGGCTGCCGGCGGAGCGGATGTCGCGGCGCACCTCGTAGCTGCGAGCGCGGTTGAGGTCCTCGGCCGAGAGCGCCAGCGTCGTCAACCCGGGATGGGCAAGCAGCAGGCGTGGCCATTCCGACGGATCGGCCGGCAGGTTGGGGATCGCGATGCCGGCGACGTTCTCGCCGACCTCGGCGCGCTCCACCGGATTGTCGTCGACGAACAGGAACGACGCCGTCGAGAGGTCGAGCTCGCGGGCCAGCGCATCGATGTTCATCGACTTGGGATCCCAGTTGATCCGCCAGGCGATGAAGTCCTTTTCGCGCAACACCATCGCGCCGTGCTCGCGGATCGCCTCGAGAGCGACGGCCTCGGTATTCTTGCTGACCAGCGTGAGCAGGATGCCGCGGCGGGCCAGCGCCTTCAGCACACCCTGCACCGCCAGGAACTGGTTGCCCGGATGGTCGGCGCCGAGCTTCAGGTTGTCCATGCCGTCGTCGCCGACCACGCCGCCCCACAGCGTGTTGTCGAGATCGATCACCAGCGCACGCGCCGTCTTGCCGGTCTGCGCCATCATGATGCCGGCGACCAGCCGCGCGTAGGGCTCGGCGAAGCCGCGCGAGAAGGGGACGCGGCCGATCAGCCAGTACTTGCCGGGATCGCAGGCCTGCCGGCCGAGATCGGCGACGATGCTGGACACCGGCACGACCTGGGTGTCGGGCAGGTCCGCGAGCGCCGCGACCAGCTCGGCGTTCAGCTCGGCAATCAGCCGCTCGATGCCCATCGCGGCGCCGGTCTGCTCGGCGATGGTCGAGGCGAACGGGCGCACGGGCGCGAAATTGTTGACCAGGAAGCGGCCGCCCAGCAGCGCGCGGGCGTGGCGGATGTCGTCGACGTAGTCGGCGAACTTCTGGCGGATACTGGGAATGGCCGAGGCATCGAGCGTCTCGAACGGACCGGCGAAGTCCTCGATACGCTCGGCGAAGACGTAGAAGTCGCAGGTGCTGCGGCGCAGCCCGGACGTCTCGTCGTTCAGCAGGATGCGGTACTGGCCGAACGGCGGCGCCTCGAATTTGGTCGCGACGCCGGCGCTGGCCGAGCAAGTGTCGGACAGCCGGCGCAGCAGGATGTCCCAGTTGGCGCTCGACAGCAGGCAGACGCTGCGGGCCGGCGCGGTCTCCCGGCTCTCAGCGGTCGGCTTCTCGAGGGACAACGCTTGGGACATGGCGATCCGTCAGGCGGAGGCGTGCATCCGACCGGAAAGTGTCGGCAGCCTGGTCTCGTTCGCTTCCACCCAGTCGATCATGCGCTCGAACTCGTAGCGCCGGCAAAGCGCTGCGATCTTGCCGCGCGTCGACGACAGATTGACGTACGAGCGGAACTTGCGGCCGAACGGCATCGGCAGGCGCGGCTGCTCGACGTCGATCTCGCGCGGATGGATGTAGTAGATGATCGGCGCGTCGGGCTGCGCCAGCTTGTCGGCGAGGAAGGTGATGGCCGAGGTCGGCAGCAGGCGGAGATAACCGCCGCCGGAGAAGATCAGTGACTTGCCGAAGGCGCGCGCCGGGCGCAGCGGCATCGCAACGACTCCGGAGCTGCCCCCCTCTGACTTGCCTGACGGGCGGACGTGCGGCTTGGGATAGGCATCGGGATCGCCGCCGAAGCTGCGGCTCGAGGCGAACAGCGAGCTGTCGTAGCGATAGCCTTCCTCGGCGAGGATGTCCCAGGCCCACGGCGTCTGCGGCGTGATCGAGAAACCCGGCGCGCGATAGCCCTGGACGGTGCCGGCGAAGCAGCCTTCGAGGATCTGCTTGGCGCGGCGGATGTCGGCGCGGAACACCTCGGGCGTGATCTCGTAGACCAGCTCGTGGGCGTAGCCGTGGCTCGCCACCTCGTGACCGCGCGCCGCGGTCTCGCGCACCAGGCCAGGGAATTTCTCGCCGACCCAGCCGAGGAAGAAGCAGGTCGCCTTCACGCCATGGCTGTCGAGCAGGTCGAGCAGATCGCGAAGGTTGCGTTCGACCCGCGATTCGTACTCGTGCCACGTACCGACCAGCGGCGTGTTGTCGAGGTCCGAGATGTGGAACCAGTCCTCGACATCGATGGTGAAGATGTGCGCGGTCAACGGGGTGCCCCGGCAGGTGGAAATGCGCTGAAATCCCATCCCTTGAATATCACGGGGCCCTGCGCGCTCCAAGGTACAGCGCGGTTAAGTCGCGAGAATATCGTCATAAAATGCCAGCAATTTGCCCAGGACCCTGCTCCGCTCGAAGACCTTGCGAATGCGGGTCAAGGCGCCGGCGCCTAGTCGCTCCCGCAATTCCGTGTCGTTCCAGAGCTTCAGCATGGCCTCGCGTAGCACCACCGGATCGCGTGGCTCGACGGTGAGGCCGCTCACCCCGTCCAGACTGACCGTCGGCACACTGGTCATCAGCCAGGTGTTGATCACGGGCCGGCCGGCCGCCATGGCCTCGAGCTGGACGAGGCCGAAGGCCTCGCCCTGGGTGACCGAGGGGAAGACCAGGAATTCACAGCCGCAGTAGAGGTCGCGCACGGTCTCGTCGTCGACGGCGCCGGCGAACACGATCTGGTCGGCGACACCGCGCTCCTTGGCTTGCGCCAGCAGCGACTCGCGCAGCGGGCCTTCGCCGACGATCACCACCCTGAGATCGGTACCGGAGACGGCGTCGATCAGCACCTCGTAACCCTTGTAGGGAATGAGCCGCCCGCAGGCGAAGGCGAAGCGGCCGCCCCAGCGCTTGCGCGTCGCCGCGATACGGTCGGTCTGGCCGCGCAGGACGTCGAACGGCGTGGTGTCGATCATGAACGGCATGATCCGGATGCGGTCGGTATGGCGGCCCAATACCGGCGAGCCGGCCGGCATGCGCTCGGAGGTGGCGAGGATGGCATCGGCGCGGCGCGCCAGCTTGTCCTGCAGCCACTCGGCGTAGGGCTTCAGCCGCTTCTGGCGCAGGATGTCGCCGTGCCAGGTGATGACCAGCCTGCGCGGTTTGGGCATCAGCAGCATAGACAGGGTCGCGGCCGGGTAGGGCTCGTGGAAGTGCACCAGGTCCGCCTTGCGCATCAGGCGCCACAGCGCGAACGGCAGGCCGGGCGCGACCGGCATGGAGAACAGGATGCCCAGGCTGCGCAGGCGCTCGACCATCACGCCGGTCGGCGTGACGGAGCGGCCGGCCTTCTCGCTGTCCTTCTCGCAGACCAGCACGGTGACATCGTGCCCGGCGCTGCGCGCGGCGTCGGCGCAGAACTCGGCGACCTTCTCGATGCCGCCGATCGAGGGCGGGTACCACTTCAGGACGTGGACGATGTGGGCCATTAGCGCGGCCGATTGATGGCAGCGATGTCCGGCCGGCGCTCGAGCAGCGCCAGGATGTCCGCCGAGCCGAACCGCTCGTTGACCGGCAGCAGCTCGCGGTAGACCGCGTCGACCATGTGGAAGTCGTCCGGTGTGTCGACAGTCCAGCGCATCAGGCTCTGGTCTGTGTCGTTGTGCAGCTTGCCCAGCCGGAAGCGCTCGGGCTGGGTGTAGAGAAACGACGTGACGTGCTCGCGCTGGTGGGCGGTCGCTGCCTCCACCGCCATCAGGCGCAGGGCTTCCCGGGTCATGACCTCGGTGTCGAGGCCGTCGGGATAGGTCGGCGGATTGGTGTTCGACGAATAGTCGTATTGCCCGGCGACGTGCATCTCGATCGTGCGGTCGATGACCTCGGGATCGGCGAGCGGACAGTCGCCGGTCAGCCGGACGATGTGGTCGACCGGATCGTTGTCCCGGGCGGCGCCCTCGTAGCGGGCCAGCACGTCGTGCAGGGAGCCGCGATGGCAGCCAATCCCCTCGGCGGCGCAGAAGGCGGCGATCGGGTCGTCGCTGGGATCGACGCTGGTCGCCACCACGAGGCGGTCGATCATCCTACTGCGCTTCAGCCGGTCGATGTGGCGGCCCAGCATCGGCCGGCCGAGGATCGGCTTCAGCACCTTGCCGGGCAGACGCGTCGAGCTCATGCGAGCCTGAAGGACCGCTAGCACGACCGGCTTGGCCGCGGCGCGGGCACGGAATGCCTCGTCGGACACCCACTGGCGCGGATCGAGCAGGACCTCGTCATCGACGGCGAGCTCATGCCACGGCACGCCGCTGCGGTCCTGTGCCGCGGCGTAAAGGATCTGGTGGCTTTCCGCGACCGCGGTGACGCCGACGAGGGCGTAGTCGATCTCCGGGACCGACAACGGGTAGCCGATGCCGGCCTCGACGGGCGACAGGCCGAGCGCGGCCAGCCGAGCTTGGAAGGCCGCGAGCCGGGGCGCAGCATGGGCGAGGCAGAGCGGCAGCTTTGCCGGATCGAGGAAGATCGCGCCTTGGAGGAACAGCGAGCGGGCATGGATCTCGACGCCGAGATCCTTGAGGCCGCGCAGCACGCCGCTCCGGACCAGCCGCTGGTCGAGCACGCTCACCGGCAGCTGCATGATGTCGGGGCGGAAGCGCCGGGCCAGCTCGAGCGGGTCGTCCGAGGCGTAAACGGAAATGCCGATGCGCGCGAACAGGCCTTCGTCGCGCAGACCCTGCAGCGCTCCCCACAACGCCGGGCCGTCGGTCGTGCGCAGGTCGGCGGCCGAATGGACCAGCAGGCCGTGCAGGCGCCGGCCGCCTAGCACGCGGTGCGACTGGCGGGCGCGGTCGACCACGCCCTGGATGCCGGCACCGGGCGCGGTCTTGGTGATGATCCGGAATCCGTCATCCGGCGCGACCAGCCGGCCGAGCACTTCCTCGGCCTGGCCGTAGGCCGCCGCGGTGTCGAGCAGGCGCACGCCGGCGCCGCGCGCGAGCCGGAGGATCTCGGCGGCGGTTTCGAGAGCGACCTGGCCATGCGGATTGGCGATGCCGTACGCCATTCCGAACTGGACAGTCCCGAGGCCGATGCGGCCGGCGTTGGACATGCGGGCGCTATCGGACCTTGAACAGGGGAACCAGCGGATCACAGCGCAGGTACTGGCGGACCGCGCCGTCGCGCACCGCATTGGCGACGAAGGGGATAACCTCGTCGTACACCGCGAGCAGGCGGTCGATGTCCTCGTTCGAGTGGGCGTAGCTGATGTTGTGGGTGCCGAGTGAGAGGATGCCGCGCTCGAAGATCTCCTGCAGCCACAGCGTCTTGATCTCCCACGACGTGGCGCCGGCCGCGTCGGAGAAATTCAGGAACGACCACGTCGGATGGCCGGAATGGGCGAGGAAGCCCGAGGCGCCGTACTTCGCCAGTCGTTCGGTCACGCCCTTGGACAGCCGCTCGCCTCGCTCGCGCATGGTGGCGATTACCGGCTCGCGCACCAGCTTCTGCATGGTCGCCAGCGCCGCCGCCAGCGACAGCGTCTCGCCGCCCATGGTGAAGGAGAAAAAGACCTCCTCCATCTCGGCCATGATGTCCTTGCGGCCGCACACCACCGACAGCGGGTAGCCGTTGGCGACGCCCTTGCCGAGCGTCGTGAGGTCTGGGGTGACGCCGAACTGTTCCTGCGCACCGCCGATGGCGAAGCGGAAGCCGGTAATGGTCTCGTCGAACACCAGCACGGCACCGGCCTTGGTCGCCGCCGTACGCACGCCCTCCAAGTAGCCCGGCGCCGGGTACTGGACGTTCATCGGCTCCATGATGATCGCGGCCACCTGGCCGTTCCATTTCTCGAGCTCGCGCTCAAGGGCGCCGAGGTCGTTGTAGGGCACGACGTGGGTCAGCGTGCCGGTCGCTACCGGCACGCCCTTGTTGCGCGCGGTGGCGCCGATGTACCAATCCTGCCAGCCGTGATAGCCGCAGGCGATGACGTGCTCGCGGCCGGTGAAGGCGCGGGCAGCGCGCACCGCGCCCGCCGTGGCGTCCGAGCCGTTCTTGCCGAACCGCGCCATCTCCGCCGACGGCACGAGCTGGCAGAGCATCTCCGCGACCTCGCTCTCGAGACGATGGGAGAGCGAGAAGATGGTGCCTTTGGCGAGCTGCTCCGACACCGCCGCGGTGACGTCGGGGTCGCAGTAGCCCAGGGTCACCGAGCAGAGCGCGTTGATGAAGTCGATGTACTCGTTGCCGTCGACGTCCCACAGCCGGCTGCCCTGGCCGCGCTCGGCGAAGTAGGGCGAGACGCCCAGCGGGAACTGGGTGATGCTCTTGGAGAAGGTCTGCGCGCCCAGAGGGATCGTCCTGCGCGCCCGCGCCAGCTGCTCTTCCGAATGCGCGTAGCGTACCGACATGAGGGCCCCCTAAAAGAGATGAAAGCGGCCGGTCATTCCACGACCGACGGCAGGATCGGCTCGCCGCGCTCGATGCGCCGCCGCGCCTTGCGTCCGACCAGCGCGGGCAGTTCCTTCGGCGGCATGCCGAAGCCCGGTCGGATCGATCGCACGTTCTGCATCGAGAAGGCCTCGCCGGCCTCGATCGTCTGCATCGCGTAGAGCGATCGGCGGAAGGTCGTGCTGCCGCGCTCGCTGCCCTGCAGGTCGTAGGTGACGTCGCCCAGGGCCTCCCAGGCGGCATGGCAGTCCTCGACCAGGCGCTTGAACTCGTCCGGCTCGAGCGAGAAGGCCGCGTCGGGGCCGCCATCGGCGCGCGCCAGGGTAAAATGCTTCTCGATCACCGCGGCGCCGAGGGCGACGGCGGCGACCGCAACCGCCGTGCCGGGCGTATGGTCGGACAGCCCGCCAACGACGCCGAAGGCGCTGGCGAGATGCGGCACGGTGCGCACATTGGCGTCGCCCACCGGCGCAGGATAGGAGCTCACGCAGTGCAGCAGGGCGATGTCGGAGGTGCCGGCCTTGCGCGCCGTCGCCACGGCATCCTGGATCTCGGCGAGGTTGGCCATGCCGGTTGAAAGGATCATCGGCTTGCCCTGGCGCGCGACCCGCTCGATCAGCATCAGGTCGATCACTTCGAACGAGGCGATCTTGTAGGCTGGCGCATCGAGGCTCGCGAGCAGATCGACCGCGGTCTCGTCGAACGGCGTCGAGAACAGCGTGACGCCATGCTCCTTCGCGCGGGCGAACAGCGCAGGGTGCCATTCGTAGGGCGTGTGCGCCTCGCCGTAGAGCTCGTACAGCGTCTTGCCGGACCACAGGCCGCCCTCGAGGCGGAACTCGGGACGGTCGGATTCGATGGTCAGCGTGTCCGGCGTGTAGGTCTGGATCTTGATCGCGTCGGCGCCGGTCGCGGCAGCGGCGTCGACTAGCTCGAGGGCGCGCTCGAGGCTGCCGTTGTGATTTCCCGACAGCTCGCAGATCACGTAGGGCGGGTGTCCCGGCCCGATCTTGCGTCCCGCGATCTCGATCTCCGGATGCATGGGCTCCTCAGCCGTTGCGCATGCAGACATTGCGGACCGCGCCGATCACGCGCTCGACCTCGGCATCGGTGAGGCCGGGATGCAGCGGGATCGACAGGCACTCGCGATAATACGCCTCGCTCTCGGGGAATGCCGCCCGATCGACGCCGTCGCGATGATAGGGCTGGCGATAGACCGGAATGTAGTGGACCTGGCTGCCGACGCCGTTCTTGCGCAGCTCCGCCATGACCTGCTGGCGCGTCGTCTTGAGGCCGGCATAGTCGAAGCGCAGGATGTAGAGATGCAGGCCCGAGCGGGCGCGTTCGCCCGGCGCCGATTGCGGGATGGCGAGATGCGGCAGGCCGCGCCACCGCTCGTCGTAATAGGCGGCGATCGCGCGCCGGCGCGCGAGGTAATGGTCGAGCTTGCCGATCTGCGACAGGCCCAGCGCCGCGCCCAGATCGGTAAGGCGGTAGTTGAGGCCGAGCTCGTGCTGCTCGTAGTACCAGGGCGGCGGCGTGTCGGTGCCTTCGTCGTCGAGAGCGACCAGGCGCGCCGGCTCGCGCTCGATGCCATGGCCGCGGAACAGCCGCAGCAGGCGGGCGAGCTCGTCGTCGTTGGTGACCACGGCGCCGCCTTCGCCTGTCGTGATCGGCTTCACCGGATGGAAGGAGAAGATCGACATGTCGGCGTAGGCGCCGCTGCCGACCAGCCGGCCGTCCTCGTAGGCGCCGCCGAAGGAATGCGCCGCGTCCTCGATCAGAAGCCGGCTGCCGGCGATGCGGCGCAGGTCGGCGGCGTGCGAGGCAAGCCCGCCGAAGTGGACGGGCATCACGGCCTTCACCGACGGGTGCGCCGCGAGCGTGCGCTGCAGGGCCGCCGGCGACAGCGACAGCGATTCGCGATCGATGTCGGCCAGGTGGACCGTGCCGCCGCACAGCTTCACACAGTTGGCGCTGGCGACGAAGGTGATCGGTGCGGTGACCGTCTCGGAGCCGGCGCCGATGCGCGCCGCCAGGCAGGCGATGTGCAGCCCGGAGGTCGCCGAATTGACCACGACGGCATGCTTGGCGCCGACCCGCTCGGCGACGGCGCGCTCGAAGCGCTCGACCATCGGGCCGGTGGTGAGCATCTCGCCGCGCAGCACCTCCACCACGGCGGCGATGTCGTCATCGTCGACGAGGTGACGGCCGTAGGAGAGGAAGCGCTCGGTCATGGCTCAGTCGTAGTCGGCGGCGGTCTGGGTGATCATCGCATGCAGCGCGGCCGCGTCGAGACGCTGCTCGGCGGAGTCGCTGGCATACTCGAACTCCTCGTCGACCGGCTTGCCGGGCACGCCGCGCACGGTGATCTGCCGGTCGCGAGTCCAGTTCTGCATCGCCGGACGGATGACATAGAGGCTGCCATGGTCGAGCGTGTTGCGCGCCTCGTCCTTCGGCACCAGGATCTCGTGCAGCTTCTCGCCGGGACGGATGCCGACGTTGCGCAACTCGGCCTCGGGCGCCATCGCCTTGGCCAGGTCGACGATGCGCATGGTGGCGATCTTGGGCACGAAGATCTCACCGCCGTCCATCACGTCGAGGCAGGAGGAGACGAACTTCACACCGTCCTCGAGCGTGATCCAGAAGCGGGTCATGCGCTCGTCGGTGATCGGCAGCCAGCCGTGCTTGCGATGGGCGATGAAGAAGGGGATGACCGAGCCGCGCGAGCCGACCACGTTGCCGTAGCGCACGGTGGCGAAGCGCGTGCCGCCACGGCCGCCCAGGTGGTTAGCGGCGACGAACAGCTTGTCAGCGCACAGCTTGGTGGCGCCGTAGAGATTGATCGGGTTGACCGCCTTGTCGGTCGACAGCGCAATGACGCGCTTCACCTTGGCATCGATGCTGGCGTTGATCAGGTTCTCCGCGCCCAGCACGTTGGTCTTGATGCACTCCATGGGGTTGTATTCGGCCGCGGGCACCTGCTTCAGCGCGGCGGCATGCACGACATAGTCGACGCCATGGAGGGCGCGCTGCAGGCGCGCCTCGTCGCGAATGTCGCCGAGGAACCAGCGGATGCGCGGATCGTCGATCTTCTGTCCCAGCTCGAACTGCTTCAGCTCGTCGCGCGAGAACACGACGAGGCGGCGTACACCGCTGTCGAGAGCGAATTTTACAAAACGGCGACCGAACGACCCCGTACCGCCAGTCACCAGGACGACGGAATCCTTCAAAGACTCAGCGCTCAAAGTAAGCCCCCCAAATGGCCCAACGATGACGACGTCTGCGAGTGAGCCGACCGTATGCCGCTCCCACTGCAGACATGCAACTGGCATTTTGGCGCTGGCTGCCGAGATCGCATTTGCGTTACGACGATGGTCGAAACGGCGGACTGGTCGGACGGTACTTGCGACTAGATCGGCCCGACGGCCTTTGCGGTCGGCATGCAACCGATAGGCGAGGCGGAGCGGCAAGTGCTGGGGAGGACGCGCCACCCGGCGCCCGCGGCCTTCCAACGCACCCTCGATCTGGCGGCCGCCAACCGTGGCGGCGCTAGCGGTTGCCGGGGTTGAACTGGCCGATGAGAAGCGTGTCCTGGCGCCGGCCGTCGAATAGACTATGCTGCTTCAGCCTGGCCTCGACGTGCCAGCCGGCCCGCGTGTAGGCCCGGAGCGACCCGATGTTGTCGGCGTACATCGAGGCATGCAGCTTCTGCAGGCCCAGCGTACGGAAGGCCAGCCGGCTGGCCAGTCGGATCGCCTCGGTGGCGGTCTGCCGTCCCCAGTAGTTCTTGTCGCCGATCACGGTGACCATGTCGGCGACGCTCTGCTGCCAGCGGATCGGCCCGATCTTCAGGTTGCCGACATGCAAGCCGGTCTCGGCGTCACAGATCGCACACATGAAGTAGATGTTCTTGCTCGGGCCTTCCTCGATGTACTCGCGCGCCTCATCGGCGGAAATCCCCCGAACCTCGCGGTAGCGGTGGACCTCGGGATCGGCGAACCAGCTTAGATATCGCGGCGTCACGTCCCCCGGCGTTAGCGGACGCAACATGACCCGCTCGCCGCGCGACAGGGCCGGATCGGCGAGCGCGGCAGGTAAGACCTCGCGCAGAGGGACCTCGCTAGGCGAGCTCGATGCGGCGGCGGCCGGCTGATATGCGGCCAGGGGTAAGGTGACGACGAATTCCGGCCGCGACCGGCCACCGAAGCTACGCTTGAACCGCGAGATGTTCACTTCCTTGCGGCTCGGCGCCGTCAGATGCCAGCGGTAGCGCTCCCATACCTGGCTGCCCAGCCAGAAACGCAGACAGCCGCGCTGGCGCGTATGCTTGATCGCCTCCCAGATGATGGCGTGGCTCAGCGGCTTGTCGAACAGCAGGCGATCGGACGCGCTGACGCCGTAGTAGCAGTCCGAGCGGGAGACCTGGAAAAGCGCGGCCGAGACGATGCTGCCGTTCAGCTCGGCGGTGACGACGAACGCCTCGTCATCCTCCATCATCTTGCCCTGGAGTTCCCAGGTCGCGGCCTGGCGCGTCGCTCCGCCGGCTGCCTCGAGATGCAGGCGCCGCAATTCCTTCAGCGCCTGAGGGTCGCGCCGAACCCTCAGGACCATATGCTTGCGGCCCCAGTTCACCGCCCACTGGCAGCTCTTGGTCAGCGCGCGCCACAGCGATTCCTCGTCGATCGTCAGGTCGACGATCTGGTTGAACTCCGATTCGATGTGGGCGCCCTGATCGAGCGCCCAATGGGTGAGCGGCGACAGGCCGCCGTCGAGGAGCTGGTCGCGAAAGGTCAGCCGCTCCACCTTGCTGCTGTCGGCCGCCTCGTAGATCCACTTCCGAAGCAGCGTCTCGGCGCCGTTGCGCATTGGCGCCGCGGTGTCGCGGGCGACGATGATCTGGCTCGCCATCTGCGTCGCGTCGAGCGCGCGGCGGCCGCCGGTGTCGCGCAGCAGCTCGAAGTAGGTGCCGATGATCGGCCGATCGCCTTCGACGACGACGGCGCAAACCTGCTTCTCGAGCGCCTGTCCCAGGTAGAGGGCGCGGTAGGCGAAATGCGATTGCGAGATCAGCGCGGTCGGATTGTCGTGGTTACGTAGCAAAACCGCCCAAAAGCGTTCGAAGTCGCGATCCTGCCGTTCGAGTATTCTCATGTGTCCAAATTCGCGTAAATCGCCCGCCACATCAATCCTTGGTCGGGTCGCGCGGAACTATATATAAGATGGCCGGGCGATAGGCGCTGGGGAAGCTCGATCGAACCGAACATGTCGGTATTGTCGTCGAACGTCATTCGGACTGGCGTCACCTTCGTTTTGTCCTTCGGGCTCGGGAAAGGCACATCCTTCTTGGCGGCGCTCGCGCTGCCGCGGCTGATCGACGCGAAGATGTACGGCGGCATCGAACTGGCGCTGACGATCAGCACGCTGGGCGCTGCGGTCGTCGGACTGGGCGCGACCTCGGTCGGCACACGACGCGCTCTCGTCGACAACGAGCCGCGCGGCGAAACCATCGTCTTCGTCCATTGCCTGTGGCTCGTCCTGATCGGGCTGGCCGCGGCGGCCGGTCTGGCCGCCGCCGGATGGGCCGTGCAGTACATCTGTGGCGCGGCCATGATCGGCATCGTCGGCTTCCAGGTTTCGGCTGCGAGCCTTACCCGCATCCGCGGTCAGGTCCACTGGTCGGGTTGGTTCGACAATATCTCGATCATGATCACCCTCGTCCTGGTCGTTCTCGTGGTCCTGTTGGGAAGGGCGGACCTGCCGACCTTCACCTGGGGTGTCGTGGCGACATCGGCAGCCGCGGGCGTCGCCGCCGTGTGGGGCCTGATGCGGCGGCCGATCGGCCCCTGGAGACCGATCGTCGCGGACGTCCTCGCTCTCGGCGTGCCGATGATGCTGTTCGGCGCGGCCATAGCGCTGATCTTCGGCACGATCCGGATCGCCATCGCCCAAGAGCTGGTTCTGCGCGACGTTGCCTGCTTCTCGCTGTGCGCGCGCATCTGCCTGGTGCTGATCTTCGTCAGCCAGACCCTGGTGACGGGGCTGTTCCGGCCGATCTACAAGGCCGGCGGCGAGGCCATTACCCGCGCCTTCAGTCTCTGGATCCCCGCGCTGTCGGCGATCGCTCTGGTCGTGGCGATCGCCGGCTACTACGGCGCACCGCTGCTGGTTGCCGGGACGACCACCCCGGCGGCCGATTTCGCCGCGGTATTCCCGGCGGTCGTCATTCAGACGTCGTTCTGGGTGCTGAACTCCAATCTCGAGATCTTCGTGGTGCGCGAGCTGCTGTCGCGCCAGGCGTCGGTGGCCTGCGTGGTGATCGCCGCGAGCGGGCTGGCGGTCGGCACCGCGGTCACCGCGCTCGGCCTGCTCACCCTCATGACGGTCATCAACCTCTATTCGGTGATGATGGCCATCTTGCTGCTGACACAGATGCGGCTCCTGCTGCGCAGGGGTATCGACTTCCGCAGGGCCTACTGGGCGCTGCCGTTGCTGGCGGCGCCAGGGCTCATTTACCTCCTGCCAGGGCCGGCGTGACGATGTCGCTGTGTTTCATCGCGAACAAGGATCTGACCGTTCCCTTCTCGGACATCGCCCGCCGCCTCAGGGCGCGCGGCGAGGAGATCGTCTGGCTGTCGCCGAGCACGCGATGGACGAATTGGCTGATCGCCGAGGGCTGGCCGAAGCAGGACGTCGTCAACCTCCCCGACCATGCGGATGAATGGCGCGACCTGTCGATCGAGCAGGCGGTGGCGTCGCTCGCCGACATCGAGGACGAGCCGCCAGCCACGATCAGCAACGCCATCCAGATGTGCCGCAACCTCAAGCGCTGGCCGCGGCGCTCCGCCTACGCTTACCTGGCGGTCGCCCGACGGCATGTCGAGCCGATCCTCCTGCAGCGCAAGGTCGAGGCTGTGTTCGGCGAAGGAACCTGGGGCTTCGAGATCCTGATCTGGCTTCTGGGCCAGCATCACGGCATTCCGGTGCTGACCCCGACATCGACGCGCATTCCCGGCGATCGCTTCTATTTCTCCGACGCGGTGACCGCGGGCTTGCACCAGTTCATGCCGGCCACTGAAGACGATCGGGTCTGGGCGACGGCGTTCCTCGACGAATGGCTGAACCGGCCGACGCAGCCCGAGTACATGCAGAGCCACACCAAGGGCTATCAGCTGTTCCAGCGGCATTGGCTGCGCGAGCTGGTAATCGGGCTGTTGCGCCCCGACCTCGATCGCCACGATGCGACGCTGTGGCCCCTTCATCGCCGCATCGCCGACCGCACCATGCGCATGGTCAATGCGCTGGGCTCACGCTACTTCAGCCCGTTCGACCGCGGTCCGCCGGGCGAGCGCTACGTGCTTTTCCCCCTGCATCACCAGCCCGAGGCGTCGGTCGACGTCTATGGCTCTCTGAACAGCAACCAGGAGGCCCTGATCGCGACCCTCAGTCGGATCCTGTCAGCAACCCACAAGCTCTGGATCAAGGAGCATAAGGGCGCGATCGGCGACAGGTCGCTCGGTTGGTACCGGAGGATGCTGGCGCTGCCCAACGTGCGGCTGATCGATCCTTTCCAGGACATCTACGGGCTGATCCGCGGCGCCGACATCGTCGTCACCATCTCCGGCACGCCGGCCTACGAGGCGGCCTTGATGGGGGTGCCGGCGCTGGGGCTGGCGCCGGTTTTCTTCTCGTCGCTGCTGTGGAACCAGCCGGTGGCGCGCAGCCATCCGCTCGAATGGCAGATACAGGCGCTGCTCGACGAGGCCACGGCGCCGTCGACCGCGGTCGATCGGCGGGCCCGCTCAGTCGAGTTCCTGGCCATCCTCCATGCCAATTCGTGCGCCGGCAATCCGGCCCGGTTGCTGACGCCCTCCACCGCGCGCGCCCAGCCGGACTATCTGCTTGCCGAGAGCGAGGGCATCGCCCGGTTCGCCCAGGCGATCCGCCGCAACAAGGTAGCGCTCAGTCGAGAGCCGGGCAGGTGAGCCGGCGCTCGGCGACGATCACCCATTTGCTGAAGACCAGGCCGTTCAGGAACCACAGGCCCGGCAATTGGCGATGGCCGACCGGCAGGAAGGTCGGCCGGAAGCCAGTGGCGCGCATGTAGTACTCGTACTGCGCTTTGAGATAGCTGTTCTCGGTCACACCGGCCGCGACCTCCTCGGAACGCAGCAGCTTGCGCAGCGCCCACGGGTAGGTGAGGGGTGCGGCGTACTGCTCGCGCTGGGCGATCAGCAGGCCGTCGTCAGCCAGCACGCGGTGGCACTCGCGCAGGGTGGTCCACATGTTGCGCGAATGGTGGAGCGCGGCGTCGAACAGCACGACGTCGAATTGGCCATCGCCGAACCGGAGCGGGTCGGTGAAGTCGGCCTCGCCGAAGGTCAGCAGCTCGATGCGGCCGCCGATATGCTGGGCGACGGTGCGCGCCAGCGAATCCATGCGATGGGCCGAGATGTCGGTGCAGTGCATCGCGCCGATCCACGGCTCGCGCGACAGGGTGAGCGACAGGGTGCAGGTGCCGGCGCCGAGCTCCAGCGTCTTGAGCTTGCGGCCCTTGCGCTTGGCCAGCGCGGCAAGAGTGGCGCGATACTTGGCAACATAGGTTTCGACGACGGCCTGGTGGTCCGTCATGAAGGACGGATCGCTGAAATAGTGGGTTTCGGCGTCGTAGAACTTCTTGTCCGCCGTCTTACTAGGCGTTGTCTGGCTCATGGGCCCTAGCCTGATGCACTTCGGGGAGGGGGACTTTTGGCTTGCGACTGCGGATGAGGGACGGCGCGCCGGTAACGATCGCATCGGCCGGGACGTCCTTGGTGACGACGGCGCCGGCGCCGATGATCGCGCGCTCGCCGATCGTGACGCCGCCCAGGATGATAGCCCGCGTACCGATCCACACGCCGGCGCCGATCACGATCGGCTTGGCGACGTGCGGATAGGGCGCCGGGCCGGAGAAGTCGAGCCCGGCGGTCTCGATCACCACGTCCTTGGAGATCCGGACATGGTCACCGAGCACGATACCGGCGTCGCCGCCGAGCGTCGTGCCCGGCCCGACGATCACCCGGGTCCCGAGTTTGATGCGCTCGGGGAACTTCACTTCGACCGACCAGTGCATCACCACGTCCCTCGACTGCGGCAACATGGCGCGAGCTCGCGCGACGTTGGCGATGCGCTCGCCCTGCTGGATCAGGAAGATGATGCCGCGCGTGACCAGCCGCACCGGCGAGCAGGCGAAGAAGGCCCTCAGCATGCTGTGCCGCGGGCGCGTGCGTCAGGCATGGTCGACATAGACGCGGTTGATGTAGGGATCGATCGCTGCGTTGGTCGACGAGAACTCGCGGCGCTGGAACGGCCTTGCGGGGCCGTACGCCATCGGCAGCATCGAGAAGACGACCTGCAGGATCAGCCGCGTGCCCTTCTGGACGTTGAGCCCGCGATGAAGCCCCGTGGTGTTGACGATGAACGCCGAGCTCGCCGGGCCGGTGAAGCTCACGATCTGGTCCGGCGGGAAAGCCGCAGCGACCTCCTCGTCGGAGTAGCGGCCCGCGCCGCGCAGCTTCGGTGAGAGTTGGGAGCTGCGAACGAATTCGTGCGGGCCGTTCTCGGAATCGACGTCGTTGAGATAGATGAAAAGCTTCAGGAAATCGACGTCGTCGTAGTCGCGATGGAACAGCTGCGCATGGCGTGCCTTGCGGTCCGTCGTCGGCACCGACCACCACGCCATCATCAGACCGATCGTCGGCTTGCAGCCGAAGGCGCCTTCGACGATCGACAGCACCTTGGAATCGTTGGCGATGTCGAGCAGATGCGGACAGGTGATCAGGTCCTGGTCGGCGATCTGAAGGACATGGCTGTCGAGCTTGGCTGCCTCCTGCAGCGACACCACCGGCGAGTGCTCCAGGTAGGGCGCGAACACCTTGCTCTTCTCGAAATGCCGCCGCATTTCCTCGGCCATCGCCGGCGTCACGAGCCCGTCTAGATTGACGAAGCCCTGGTCCTGCAGGTGCCTGACGTCCGGAGCCAGCTGCGGGTCGACGGGCTTCGCGGGCGGCAGAAAACGGGCGACCAGGCCGGCGATCCGACGGCGCGGCGCACTCTGACGGACGCGTCGTTGCGCGAAGAACACGACGCCGCGGATGTTGGCGTAGCTCCGCAGGTCCCGCAGCTTGCGCCTCACCCGTGCCAGCGCACCCATCGTCGCCCCCAAAAAGAACTCAAAGCCGCCCATCCCAGCCCGCGGCACACGCACGGAAACTAACGCACACGGCCCATTTCCTCAACCGCGGCACGACAGCACAAAGCGGTCGACTTCGCCAAACGAGCCGATGCGGCGAAAGCCGTGCGCCTCGAACAGCCGGCGGGACGGCACGTTCTCCGGCTTGATCTCGGCGACAATCTCCGCCGGCCGATGCGCCGCCATGACGGATTCGAGGGCGGCGGCGAGCAGGGCATGGCTCCATCCCTTGCCGCGATGCCCCGGGGCGAGGTTGATGTTCACTTCCCAAGTGCTGGACGCCAGCCGGTCGAAGCGCACCATGCCGACCTTGTCGCCAGCAATGCAGCCGACCAGCAGGAGCTTGGCCGGGTCGTCGAGAGTGCGCGCGAACCATCGCCTGTGGTCCGCGTCGGAGACCGCCGTGGTGTTGCGCGACATCGCGCGGGTTACCGCGTCATTACGCCATTCGAGGAGCTCGGCGGCGTCGTCGAGCGTCGCGTCGCGGAGCACGAAGGAGCCCACATCCGGCGGAGGCGTCACGTCGCTCCCGCGTTGGGGGCGCCGGATCGAGCCGGCAGCGAGGGCAGCTCGCTGATCTCGGACTCGCGCGAGAGCGTCGCCACAATGAAGTGGATGATGACGTAGAGTAGCGTTCCCCACACGGCGAAGGCGCCGAGACCGCCGGTCAGGGGATTGTCTATGAACGTCATGAAATTGGCGAAGCACATGAGGATGTGCAGCGGCAGCCAGCGCTCGGGCAGGTGGACCGCCTTACGGTGAAGCACGGTCTGGGCATAGCCGAACGCGAAGGCGAGGGGCACGCCGAGAAGGCCGAAATCGTAATAGATGTTCGACAGCGACGCTGAATACATGCCTTCCTCCATGCCGTGCACGAAGGGGCTGTAGAAGATCTGCTGGCCGGTGATGTAGGCGATCACACGCAGAGGAAGGCTGAAGTGGATGTAGCCGTCGCCGAATTCCAGTTCGTCGAAATGAGCAAAGTTCGCGAAGTAGACGACCCAGGAATGGGTGATGTGCTGCTCGATGTGGACTAGGTTCTTCAGGATGGCGACGTAGAAGCCTTGACCGTCCGTCGCGATGATGGCGTTGGTGATCCAGGCCGGGGGCGCGGCGAACTCGGCCATGCCGGTGAACCGGAAGGCTTCGGCGATCGATTCCTCGTATCCGCCGCCTTCCAGCGTCCGGATCTCGAACAGCAGCTGGAAGAAGGTGATCAGCACGAGGCCGACCGCGAGCAGGGCGACCCGCGAATGGACGAGCCACGTCAGTGATCTGGTCGCCCGCGCCAGCACGAAGACCAGGATCGCCGTGTGGAGCATCGGCGAGCGGCTCGCGCCGAGAAGGCCCTCGGTCATCGGGTAGGCGGCCAACAACATCGCGATCGCCGTGGCGACCGGCCGGCGGCGGTCGGTTTTGGTCAGCCAGACCAGGGTGAGTGCGATCAGGCCGAACGAGAAGGCCAGACCGCCGATGTACCCGAACACCGACACCTGCCCTTCCAGGGATTCGCGGGTCTCAGCGAAGGTTTCCTGAACGGAGAAGCTGCGCAGGATGAAGCGGTCGTAGACGCGGGCGAGAATGCCGAGGAAGGCGATGATGATCGTTAGGTAGATGTAGCGGCCGGTCGATGCTTGAAAAGGCAGCGGCTTGACGGTGTCGATAGGTGGACCGGTGTTCGTCGACACGTAGCATCCGCCGAAGAACGCGCTCATGATCGCCAGGGCATAGACCGCCGCCGTCCAGGTCACGTAGGAATAGTTGAATTCCAGAGGCGACGTCACCGCGACGACGGCATAGACGACCATGCCGACAGCCATGCATCGAGCGGGCGACCAGTGCCGCACGAAGCTCAGATCGAGCGAAGGATAGGTCGGCGAAGACGCCATTCGGACAGCCCGATGCCAAGGGTGAGGGGAGTGGATACGCTGTCCGCCCCGGGGGGACAAGAGCCCCATCCCGCGTACGGTTGCCGCCGCCCGGCGTACGCGACCGTTGAGGGTGGTTATCGCTCAGGTGGCAGCAATGATGCTCAGGCTGCCGCCGGTTGCCCCGGCCATCGCCACGATCTCGCGCTCGCCGTCATGGGTCAGCCGCAGACCGACGCGGGCTCCGGTGGCGAGTGGTAAAAGCGCCCGCAGCGATAGGCTTTGTCGCAGGATCGGGCCGGCGGCGAGCATCGCCTGTCGGCGGATCACGCCATCGACGACAAGGGCGAGCTCGATCGTCGAACCGGCGGTCGCCCCTTCGACGCAGACCAGCGCGTCGATTTCATAGAGTTGGGCATAGGGCACGCTGAGGCCGCCCACCAGGAGCATGAGGTCGCCATCCGAACGCGCCGCCGTTGAAACCCGGATGCGGTCCTGCTCGACGGCGAGGATGCGGCTGTCTGCGACAAAGCGGCCGGAGCCGTCCGACACCGGCAGGCCCGCGCGCAAACCGGCGGTTGTCGCCACCGCGAGCCAATCGCTGTCGCGGGTCGCCTTGGTAGAGATGTAGCTCTGCGGTGTCACGCCGCCGCGGCCGAAGTCGCCCTGCGCGCGGTCGAACACCAGCTCGACGGCCGCGCTGGCGGCAATCCGTTGCACAGCGCCCCGTTCCATGATCGCCCAGGCCCGCGGCGTGCGATCTGCATAGCGGGTGAAGCCGTTCTCCTGGACCAGCACGTGGGCGCCGGCCGCCGGCTCGTTGTCGAGCAGCAGGTGCTGCGGCGCCTTGTCGACCCAGGCCGGGTCGACGATCTGGATGTTGCGGTAGCCGCCCGGCGCGCCGAAGCGGATGGCGGAGTATTTGTGGGCGCTGTCCGGCGTCGCGCGGAACTGGCATCCCTTCAGCTCGACGTCGCTCACCAGATGCTTGTAGGGCGTGTTGCCGATCACGACGCCGATCTCGGGGCGGTTCTTCCCGGCCGCCGGATCGTGGTGAGTGATGAAGCGGCAGCGCTCGAAGGTCGCGGTGACGGCCTCCTTCAGCCAGACGTGGCTGCCGAGGTTGCTGTCGAACTCGATGCGCTCGACCTTTAGGATGAGCGGCGTGCCAGCGACCCGCTCGACGAGCAAGCCGACGCCGCCGTTGACGGCGATCGAGCCGCCGTCGATTTTCCAGCCGCTGCCGCTGCAATAGACGCCGCCGGCGCCGTTACCGTTGGCCTCGCTGCGCTGCCAATTCAGGATGGCGGCCTGGGCGGCGCCGTCATGGACGCCCCAGCCGCGATTGTCGCTGAATGCACACTCGCTGACATGGATGATCGAGGAGAAGGCATCGAGGTTGCCGGTGATCTCGATCGTGCGCGGACCACTTTCGGTCGCGGGCTTCGACATCTCGAGGGTAGTCTCGTCGATGATGCGCTCGACGATGGTGTCGGGCGGGATACCGGAACCGAAAATCCGCATCAGTTTCCAAATGCGCATGTCTTCGTTGAAGCCGCCCTTGGCAAAGCGCCGGGCGATCGTCGAGCCGCTGGTCGTCTCGAAGTCACCGAGTTTCCAGCGCAGGTCATGGCGCCACGGCATGGACATGCCGTTGCCGCTGAAGCCGCGCACCCAGACGTCAGACAGCGTGTAGTTCCACGCGCCCGAGAACCGCAGGCCGTCCTGCGGTGGCGCTGAGCGGTTGCCGACCAGCGTGAAGCCTTCAAGGCGGCCGCCGACCGAGAACCGGTAGGGGACCTCCTGGCCGATCTCGAATGCCGCCTCACCCGGGCCGGTGCAGTGGATGAAAGTGCGCTGGGAGCCACTTCCGCTCAGGACGAGCCCGGGCGCGCGCGAGGCGCCGGGAAGGTCGCGGTTGATGTAGACGAACGGCGACGCCAGCCGGTACTCGCCCGGGCCCAGGCCGATCGGCCGGCCGGGCGCTTCCGCCAGCGCGCGCGTGATCGCCGGACTGATGTCGTTGCCTTCCTTGGCGCCGAAATCCTTGAGATCGACCGCGAGGGCGGCGGCCGGAAGGCTCACGGCGAGCGGACCCGTGGCGATCAATCCGCGGCGCGTCACACGAGGTGGAATCAAGCACTCGCTCCGATTCGGGTTTCCGCACGGTCAGCTTACTGACCGACGGTGATCGGGACAATAAAGCGGGTCGGCGGCGTACACGCCTGTGCTAGCGTGCGCCGCGTGATCAAGGCGACGTTCGTGACGGCTGCGGCGCCGCAAATCGGCGGCGGACATGTGCTCCGATGCCTCGCTCTGGCGGAAAGCCTCGCGGCGCTCGGTGTGCGATCGCGGTTTGCCATTGATCGCGTGACCCGCGATACCGTCGGTTTGCTCGAATCGAGCGGCGCCGAAGTGGTCGAGACGACGCCAGCCATCGCGCACAGGCATCCGGCCTTGCGCGATACCGACATCGCGATCTTCGACGGCTATACCCTCAACCACGCGGTCGAAGTGGGATGGAACGGTATCGCGGGGCTGCGGGTCGCGATCGATGACCTCGCCAACCGTTCGCACGATTGCGACGTGCTGGTCGATCATGCCGCAGGCCGCGAGCGCACCCATTATGCCGGGCTGGTGCCGACCGGCTGCACTGTGCTGACGGGACCCACCTATGCCCTGATGCGGCCAGAATTCCGCGCGCTGCGGCCGCGGGCACTGGCGCGCCATCAGGGGCAGGCGCCGCGGCGGGTGCTGATCGCGATGGGGCTGACCGATGTCGGTGGCGCCAGCCGGCATGCCGTCGAAGGCGTACTGTTGGCGGGCAGGGGGCTGGCGATCGACGTCGTCACCGGCCGCACCGCCGGCAGCCTGCCGTGGCTCGAAGCGCAGGCGCGGGCCGGTGCGCTGCGGCTGCATGTCGACCTTGATGCACGCGGCATGGCCGAGTTGATGACCGAGGCCGACATCGCCATCGGCAGTGGTGGCGGCACCGGCCTCGAACGCTGCTGCCTGGGCTTGCCGAGCCTGGTCATCGTGTTGGCCGACAACCAGCGCGAAGGTGTCGCGAGCCTCGTCCGGCTGGGCGCTGCGACTTCACTCGGCGACCTCGCCGCGGCGACGCCGCAGCACATTGCAGCCGCTCTCGCCGCTCTTGACGATGATCGGCAGACGCTCGCTGACCAGGCGCGCGCCGCCGCAGCGATCGTCGACGGCGCGGGCGCGCAGCGGGTCAGTCGCATCCTGCTCGACAGGCTGGCGGCTGCCCGGTAGGACGACGCGTATGCGGCGTCTGCTCCTGGTGCTATTCGCGGCGACGGTCGCCCTGGCGCCGGTGCCTTTCGGCAGCAAATATGACTGGGCCTTTAGTCCTCTCGGCGGGATCGTAGGGGTGCTGCTGGTTGGCATCGCGGCGCTGGCCTGGCTCGATCGCGATTGGCAGCGCCGCGCCTTCGTCCGGTTTGACACGCTGCTGGTGCCCGGCGTGCTGTTCGGCCTGGTTGTGATCTGGGGGCTGGTACAGCTCTCGGGCTGGACGCCGGCGGGTTGGGCGACCTCGATCTCGGACAGCGCCTCGCTCGGTTTGCCGGAGACGCGTCAGTCGATTGCATTCGACAGCGAACAGCAATGGACGGCCTTGATGCGGTTGCTCACCTACGCTGGCGTCTTCGCGCTGGCGGCCATACTCAGCCACTCGGCCTCGGACGCGCGGCAAATCCTGGCAACCATTGTGATCGTCGCGGCGGCCATGACCCTTTATGCAATGGCGGCGCAGGCGGTCAACGGCCAGGCGCGGATCACCGGCGTCGCGGTCTGGGTGCCGGATGTGGAATTCTTCACCGGCACCTTCATGAGCTCCAACCACTACGCCACCTACTGCGGCATCGCGGCGCTCTCGGCCCTGGTGCTCGCCTTCCGGCCGGCTGGCGGGCAGGCCGCCAAGGAGACCGCGCGGGAGCGCTGGCGCCGGCGGATCGCCGTGATGACCGGCCTGAGCGGCCTGTGGTTCGCGCTGGCCCTGGTGCTGTGCATGGGGGTCGTGCTGTCGGGCTCTCGCGGCGGCGCGATCAGCCTGACGATCGGGTTGATCGCCTTCGCCGTTTTTTACGTCCGCGGCTCCACGCGGATCGTCGTGGTCTCGCTGATCCTCCTCATGGTGGCGGCCGTCGTCCTGCTGGTGCCGAGCGGAGAGCGTTTGGTGACGCGGATGGCCAAGCTGTTCGCGCAAGGCGAGTCCGGTCGCGAGCTGCTGTTTCCCATGGCCCTGACGGCGATCGCGCTACGGCCCCTGACCGGCTGGGGCATGAACTCCTTCGAGCAGCTCTACAGCGTCTTCCAGCCGCCGGCGCTGAACGAGTACTACGACAAGGTTCACAACACGTATCTGGAGCTGGCCTTCGACCTCGGCGTGCCGATGGCGCTGGCCTTGGTGGTCGCCGTCGGCTGGATCGCCGGACAATGCGTCGTAGGCTTCGTCACCCGCCGGCGCGACCGTGAGCTGGCCGGCCTGGGCGTGTTCGCCACGGCCTTGGCCGGCTTCCACTCATTGTTCGACTTCAGCCTCCAGATACCGGCCGTTGCTTGCTGCTACTTTGCCATCTTGGGCATTGCTTGGAGCCAGAGCACCAGCAGCCAGCTCGTGGAGGAAAGATTGTCGCAGTCCTGATGTGCAAAATATATGGGATAATGTTCCCGATTCGGGATACTATATCTCGTAGGTCTCTTCCGAAATCGACATCGGAGTAACGCATTTGTGGTATGTGCGGAATGAAATCTTCGCAAGCGCGCAGTTGCAAGCCCCTGATGCTGCAAGCTATTAAGGCCCCTACAGGGGGCGTGGGAGTTCGGGGATGGGTGCCAGTGTCAGCTTTTGGGCGAAAAGACGGTGGTCTGATGCCCAGCCCGCTTTCCAAGAGGGCCGTCTTGGAATGCATTGCTGCGCTGCCGTTAGAGTGTGATCTGACGGTCGCAAGAACACAGACATCGTAAGGGCGGCTAACCATGAGAAACGACAAGCGATTCGGGGTTGAGCGGGTCTTGGGCGCGGCGGCGCTCGCCGTTGTCGTCGGGGGAGGGGTCGCGCAGGCGCAGACTCCTGGCGCTGTCGGTTCGCCGGGCGTCCGCGAGGAGCGCCCGGGCAGCCAGACCGCGCCCGCAAGGGCGGCGGAGAACTATGATGCGCAGGGCGTTCCGATCGGATCGTTCCGGCTGTTCCCGGACCTCGAGCTGAACGAGGTCTACAACGACAACATCTACGCCACGGCGAACGGCACTTCGGGCCGGACCGCGAGCTTCATCCAGGTCGTCAAGCCGACGCTCGACCTGCGCTCGGACTGGAACAACCACATGTTGAACCTGTTCGCGAAAGGCGCCTTCGGCTTCTACAGCGCGAGCTCGACCGAGAATTATCAAGACTTCGGCGTCGGCCTCGACGGCCGGTTCGACATCCAGCGCGACTGGAACGTCTACGGCGGCGGCTCCTTCAACCGTCGCCACGAGGACCGCGGCACACCCAACGTGACGACGTCGCTGTTCTCGCCGACCATCTACAACCAGCTGGTCGGCAACGTCGGCTACTACCAGCGCTTCAACCGGTTGAACGTTCGCATCGACGGCCGTCTCGACAACTACACCTACTTCAACAACGGCCTGGGCACGGCGCAGGGCGTGATCCAGAACAGCGACCGTAACCGTAACGAGTTCCGCGAGTCCGCCCGCTTCGGCTACGAGTTCTCGCCGGGCTATCAGGTCTGGGTGCGCGGCAGCCTGAATCAGCGCTCCTACATGACCATTCCCGACAGCACGGGCTTCAACCGCAATTCGAGCGGCTGGGACCTGGTCGGCGGCGTCACCGTCGACCTGGGCGGCATCACCTCGCTCGAGGCGTTCGGCGGCTACATCCAGCAGAACTACGTCGACGGCCGGCTGTCGCAGATCTCGGCGCCGATGTTCGGCCTGACCGGCTACTGGAACCCGCTCCGCGAGCTGATGATCCGGCCGTTCGTTCGGCGTACGGTCGAGGACTCGGCGCTGACGACGGCGGTGTCGTACGTCAACACAGCGTTCGGCGCGGACGTGACCTACAACGTCAGGCCCAACATCACCCTCGACGCCCACGGCGACTACGCGATCGCCGACTACGGTTCCTTCCCGGGCGTTACCCAGCAGCGCAACGAGCAGTATCTGACGCTGCGCGCCGGCGTGCTGTACCGGCCGACCGCGAACTTCTACGTCGGCCCGACCTATCAGTACCTGCATCGCTCGTCGAACCTGCCGCTCAACGACTATGACCAAAACATGGTCATGCTCCGGCTGGGCGCGCGGCTGTAACCGGCTGTGACGAAATAACCTTGCCTTGAGGAAAGCCGCCGATGTTCAATCGGCGGCTTTCTGTTTATGACAGCGGCCTCACGCCGTGCGGAGGGAAGGGATGTTGCCGCGGTCGAAGTTCTTGAGGCTCGCGGCCGGTACCTTGATGGTGCCGTTGGCGATGGCCGCTCCGGCTCGGGCACAGGGGGGCTACCGGCTGGGCTCCGGCGACAAGATCAAGGTCACGGTGTTCGGCGAGGACGACGCCTCGGGCGAGTACGAGATCGACGCGACCGGCGCGATCTCGGCGCGCCTGATCGGGCGCCTCCAGGTCAAGAACATGACCGTGTCGGAAGTCGAGCAGGCGATGATCGAGCAGTATCGCAGCCGCGGCTTCTTCAAGAACCCGCGCATCAGCATCGAGCTGACCAACCTGCGCCCGTTCTTCATCCTGGGCGAAGTCGAGAAGCGTGGTTCCTATCCCTACGTCAACGGCCTGACGGTCGCCCAGGCGGTTGCGATCGCCGGCGGCTATACCTATCGCGCGTCGCGCACTCGCATCACCATCCAGCGCGTCGGCGCGCCGCACGAGGAGGCGGCCAAGGAAAACGACCCGGTCTTTCCCGGCGACATCATTCGAGTACCCGAGCGCTTCTTCTAGTCCTGAGAGCGGCGCGACAACGACGCCCAGTGGCGGGCGCGCCGAAAAAGCGGTAACACAGTACCAAGCGGCCGGGGGGCCGTTTTCAGCCCGCTTGAAGCCTTCATACCGGAGCATCGTGCGCCCGTGAGCACCGCGACCGAGACCACGACGACGACCGAAGAGCGCAAGCCCAACCTGCCGGCGTTCGGAGCGACCGCGCGGATCGAGGCGCGCGAACTGCTTCGGATGTTCAACCGCCGCAAGTGGCACCTGGTCGGTGTCACCGCGCTGGTCTGCGCCCTGACGGCGCTGCTGCTGTTGCAGCTGGTGCCGGAGTACCGCTCGTCGGCGATGGTCATGCTCGACACCCGCAAGGCGAAGGTGACCAACACCGCCGACGTGCTGACCACGGGCGTGATCGATATCCCGGCGATCCAGACCGAGATCGAGATCATCCGCTCGGCGGCCCTGCTGGGCCGCGTCTCCGACAAGCTGCATCTCGACCTAGATCCGGAGTTCGGTGCGGTGCGGCGGTCCGTGATCGGCGACCTGATCCAGCGCGGCAAGGAGATGGTGTCCAAGTACGTGCCATTCCGCAAGGCACCCGATACGCCCGCCAACGCCGACAACGGCCCGCGTTCGCGCGCGATCACGGCGCTCACCCGCAACCTCACCACGCTGGCGCGCGGCCGCTCTTACGTCATCGCGATCTCTATGGATTCGAACGATCCGGTCAAGGCCAAGCGGATCCTCGACACCATCACCGACTACTACATCGTCGACCAGCTGCAGGCGAAGCTCGACGCCAACAAGCGTGCGACCGACTTCTTCAACGACCGCCTCGAGGAGCTGAAGCGCAACGTCGAGGTGTCCGAGCGCGCCGTCGCCGCCTTCCGCGAAAAGTCGGGCCTGACCATCGCCAAAGACGCGACCATCGCCGCGCAGTCGCTGTCGGAGCTCAACTCGCAGCTCGTCCAGGCGCGTGCCCAGCGCGCCGATAAGGAATCGCGCCTGATCGCCTTGCAGCAGGCGGCGCGCAACCCCGCCACGCTGGGCGGCGTGACCGAGGTGCTGGCCAATTCGCTGATCTCGTCGCTGCGTGCCCAGGAGGCCGAGGTGGCGCGCCGCGTCGGCGACCTGGGCCAGCGCTACGGCGACAGCCATCCGCGCATCCTGCAGGCGCGCGCCGAGCAGGGTCAGATCCAGGGCCGCATCAGCCAGGAGGTCGCGAAGATCATCTCCAGCGTCCAGGGCGACGCCGAGGCCGCGCGCGCCAAGGAGGCGCAGTTGCAAGCCCAGGTCGACGACCTGGAGCGCCGTGCCGGCGGACTGGGCCTGAACGAGGTCGAACTGCGCCAACTCGAGCGCGAATCCCAGTCGTCCCGCGCTGTCTACGAGGACTTCCTGAAGCGCTCCAAGGAACTGCGCGAGCAGCAGGACATCCAGCAGCCCGACGCGCGCATCCTGGCACCGGCCAACCTGCCGACCTCGCCGGCCTTTCCGCGCTATGCGCTGACCATGGCTGGCGCGCTGGCGATCGGCCTGGTGCTGGGCGCCGTCGTCATCCTGCTGCTCGAGCGCCTCGACGGCGGCTTCCGTACCGGCGAGCAGATCGAGCGCCTGACCGGCCGGCCGCTGATCGGCATGGTCCCCGGCCTGTCGCGCTCGACGCTCGGCAAGATGGTGCCGGCACGCTTCGCCATCGAGAAGCTGACATCGGCCTACGCCGAGGCGCTGCGCTCGGCCTATACCGCGATGACGCTCGGCAACCTCGACAAGCCGCCGCGCGTGGTGATGGTCACCTCGTCGCTGCCGGCCGAGGGCAAGTCGACCTTCGTCTGCTCGCTGGCAGGCTTGGTGGCACGCTCCAACATCGACAAGAAAATCCTGGTGATGGACTGCGATCTGCGGCGCTCCTCGGTCGCCGGCACGCTCGGCGTACAGCGCACCGAGGGCACGATCGACGAGTACCTGGCCGGCACCAAGACGCTCGACCAAGTGATCGGCCGCGACGAGCAGAGCGGCGTCTATTATATCCTGGCCCGCAGCAATACGCCGAACTCGGCCGAAATCCTCGATTCGAACGCGATGAAATCGTTCATCAAGTCGCTGTCGGAGCAGTTCGACCTGATCTTCCTCGACACGCCGCCGATCATGGCGGTCGCCGACGCGCTGGTGGCGGCGCGCATCTCCGACTACGTGCTGTTCCTGGTGCGCTGGGAGCGCACGCCGCGCGAGATTGCGATCAATGCGTTGCGGCTGTTCCGCGACCTTCCCAAGAGCATCGGCGTGGTGTTGGTGCAGGTCGATATCCGCCGTCACTCCAAGTACGGCTACGGCGACTACGGCTACTACTATTCCAAGTATCGCGACTATTACAGCAGCTGAGCTCCCTCAGACGCGCTGAGCCTTCGAGACGGCCATGCTTCGCTTCAGCTTCATCGGCAATGCCTGCGGGATCTTCATCGGCAAAAACGGGACCCGGGTCCTCTGCGATCCCTGGCTCGTGGACGGCGTGTTCGAGGGGAGCTGGTGCCATTATCCGCCGCTGAAGACCAAGGTCGAGGATGTCCTCGGCGTCGATGCGGTCTACGTCTCCCATCTCCATCCCGACCATTTCGACGACCGTCACTTCAACTTCGCCAAGGACAAGCCGCTGATCGTCCTCGATCACGGCCGCAACTTCCTGCCGAAGAAGCTGCAGGCGATGGGCTACACCAACTTGATCGCGATCAAGGAGTGCGAGACCGTCAAGTTCAACGAACTCGAGATCACGCTGTTCGCGCCGTTCGTCAAGCACGCCTACGAGGATGCCGAGCTCGGTAACCTGATCGATTCGGCGATGCTGATCTCCTGCGACGGGGTCTCGGCGTTCGACGCCAACGACAACAATCCCGGCCGATTTGGCGACGTCAGCGCTGCCGAGATGATCGGCCGCGAGTACGGGCCGATCGGCCTGGCGATGCTGCCGTACAACGGCGCCAGCGGTTTCCCGTCCTGCTTCGACCATTTCACCGACGCCGAGAAAGTCGAGAAGTCGCGGTGGGTGCTCGGCCGCAATTTCGAGCTGATGCGCGAGGAGATCCTCGCCATGAAGCCGCGCTTCGTGCTGCCCTTCGCCGGCGCCTATGTCCTGGGCGGCGACCTGCGGCATAAGAACGCCTATCTCGGCACCACGACCTGGGACGAATGCGCCGACTGGCTGCGCGAGCGCGGTATCACCAACGTGCGCTGCCTGCGCGAGGGCGACGTCCTCGACTGCTCGCTCGACCCGCGGCTGCTGCGGCGGATTCTCGACCGGCGGTCGCACTGGAATAACGCGGAGATCGGCTGCCATATCTCGATGCGCCGCATCCCTGACAAATATGAGCCGGACCTGCACACCGCCCTGCAGTTCTTCCATCTCTAGGTCCGGCCCGCTTTTGCTATCATGGGTGCCGGGGTAAGGGGAGTAAGGACAATTCCGAGCACAGCCTATTCGCTGCTGCGGCTGGGGCGGCCGAAGCAGTGGGTCAAGAACACGTTCGTCCTGGCGCCGCTGGTCTTCGCGCGGTCCTTCACGGATCCAGTCGCCATCCAGCAGGCGCTGTTCGCGCTGGCGATGTTCTGCATCGCGTCGTCGGCCTGCTACGTCGTCAACGACATCAAGGATATCGAGCGCGACCGCGCCCATCCGATCAAGAGCTGGAGCCGGCCGCTCGCGGCCGGCCACGTGTCGCTGAACGCCGCGATGGCGCTGCTGGCGGCGCTCTACGCGGTGCTGGTGGCGGGCTTCATCCTCCACCCGGCGCTGATCGTGCCGATCGGCGGCTACATCGCGCTGAACCTCGCCTACAGCTTCTACCTCAAGAACCAGCCGGTGCTCGACATCTTCTCGGTCGCCGGCGGCTTCGTGCTGCGCATCTATGCCGGCGCCGAGGCGATCAACGTGCCGCTGTCGAGCTGGATGGCGGTCACCACGCTCTGCCTTGCGCTCTACCTCGCCGCCATCAAGCGCCGCCAGGAGCTGGTCACCGCGGGCTCCGAGGGCCGCCGCGTGCTCAAGGACTACTCGGTCAACCTGGTCGACCGCTATGCCGAGATGTCGGCGGTCGGCGCGCTGATCTTCTACAGCCTGTTCGTGATGTCGAGTAACCCGCAGCTGGTCATCACCATCCCGATGGTGATCTTCGGCCTGTTTCGCTACTGGTACCTGGTCGAGACGCGCGAGAGCGGCGAATCGCCGACCGACGTGCTGCTGACCGACTGGCCGCTGATCGCCTGCATCCTGGCGTGGGGCGCGGCCTGTCTCTATGCGTTGATGGGGAGCACGGCCTGAAGGCGCGCGGCTGGCTGGGGGACCAGGATTCGAACCTAGACTAACCGGGTCAGAGCCGGTTGTTCTACCGTTAAACTATCCCCCAGCGGGCGCCGAACGGCCGGCAGGCGGGTGGGTTTAGCGGCCTCTCAGGCCCTTGGCAAGCGGCCTCTCGAAGGCACAGGAGTCGACGTGACGGTCCGTTCTTTCGCCCCGCAGGAAGTCCAGAGCTTCGGCCGGCTGTCGGGCGACGTGAACCCGATCCACGTCGATCCGATTGCGGCGCGCCGGATGATTTTCAATCGGCCGGTCGTGCACGGCGTCATGCTGATCGCCTGGCTGCTCGACGATCAACTGCGACAGCATGGAGGCGGGCGGGCGCGCCTGCGGGCGTTGAAGGCGCTCTTCCTTCAGCCGGCGCCGGTCGGCGATGAGCTCACGCTCGAAAGCAGCGGCCAGTGGCCGAAGCTCCGGTTCAGGATCCTGTGGCGTGGCACGGTCGCAGCGCGCGGCTCGGTCGAATACGAGGACCGCTCGGCCATCGACGACATGCCGGTGAGCGAGGCGCCCGCACCCGGGGCGCCGGCTCTGGTCGACAGCAGCGCCTTCGCGTCGATGACGGGCGAGGAACGGCTCGAGCTCGGCCCGGGCCTCGAAGCGCTGTTTCCCGATCTCGCCTCCGGATTGCCGCGCAGCCAGATTGCCGTGCTTGCGGCGCTGACGCGAATCGTAGGCATGCATTGCCCCGGCCTGCGCTCGATCCTGGCCGAGATCGATCTCGGGTTCGAACAGCAGGCCGCGCCGGCCCTGGCGTGGAAGGTGGCTGAGTTCGACGACCGGTTCGGCCGCCTGACGCTCGAGGTCGGCTCGCCCCTGGTGCGCGGCACGATGGTCGCGTTCGAGCGGCCGGTCGCCGAACGCTCGGCGAAGGAGGCTGTGCTGCTGTCCTCGATCGCCTCCGGTGAATTCAATGGCGTCAAAGCCCTCGTGGTCGGCGCGACTCGCGGCCTGGGCGGAACTCTCACCCGGCTGCTGGTCGTGGGCGGCGCCGAGGTGGTTGGCACCTTCAACATGGGCAAGGACGAAGCGGCAGCGCTCGCGAAGGAGCTGGGCAGCGGGCCCGGCCAATGCCGGTTCGAGCGGCTCGACATCTTCGAGCACGACACCGCAGGCCTGCGGAGGATCGCCGACGATGCCGGCGGCTTCACCCATCTTCTCTACACGGCGACGCCGCCGATCTTCGTCGGCGCCAAGGGAAGCTTCTCGGACGCGCTGTTCGAGCATTTCCTCGAGGCCTATGTCCGGGCGTTCCTGCGCCTGTTCGAGACGGTGCAGGCGCAGGGCCGGTCGCTGTCGAGCGTGCTCTTCCCGTCATCGGTGGCCGTCGCCGAGCATCAGCCGGGACTCACGGAATACGCGATGGCCAAGGCCGCCGCCGAGGCGATGATCGCATCGCTGGCGGCGAAGCATCGTGACATCCGCTTTCTCGCGCCGCGGCTGCCGCGGCTCGAGACCGACCAGACGATCAACCGCTCCGGCGTGACGGGCGAGGACCCGGCGCCACTCGCGCTCGACCTGCTGCGCCAGCTCCGGGGTTAGTTAGGTCAGCGGCACTGATCGCCGGTGACGATCCCGAGCTTCTCCAGCGTCTTGGCGAGCTTCTCGGCGACCAGCCGCTGCGATGGGACGTTGAGATGGCCGTCGACCGGATAGAACAGCCGTGAGGGATGAGGTTCGCTGGAGATGAGCTCCAGCCCGTCGATGTACGGCACGCCGCTCGCCTTGGCGATGGCGCCCATCTGCTTGGTGAAGGCGGTGGCCGAGGCGCGGGTCTCGTCGGTCTTGAGTTCGAGCAAGGCCGCCTGCACGCGCTGCGGAAAAGCGACGAGCACCAGCCGCGCGCCGGCCTGCCGCGTCTTCTCGGCCATCTCGCCCAGGATCAGGTGAGCGTCGTCATAGCGCTTCTGCCAACCCGGCGACGTCGCGGCCAGCAGGTAGTCCGAGGTATCGCCGAAGGCGGCGTCGGTATAGGCGCGGTAGAGGCGGACGTAGAGCGGCAGGTTCTGGAACACGTAGTGCTGCGTGATCTCCAGCACGCGGCTCTTCCGGAGCGACCGCCGTGCCCGGACCAGCAGCGACATGCCGCTTTCATCGGTCGTGGGAATCCGCGACTTGCGCATGACATTGGGGGCGTGCCGGCTCTCCCACTCCTGCCTGGACATCGGCTCGAACATGTCGGTCGGCATGACCATCAGCACGACGGCCGACGGATGCAGCTTCAGCGCCGCGTCGAGCCGGAAGTACTGATCGAAGAACAGGTAGTCCTCGACGGCGAGGTTCTGGAGGTCGATCCCCCTGGTGCACTGCTTGCGCAGTGAATCGGCCATCACCTCGGCGAGCGAGTCGGGCTGGTTCACCCGGTTGCCGGCGAGGAACGAGTTGCCGAGTAGAGCGATCCGGACCCCGGTCGGCATCTCGGCGGCGCACGGCCCGTCGCTGCGCAGGCCGCAGGCGTTGTAGCGATAGAGGATCTCGCTCTGGCCTTCGGAAATGCGCTCCCGCCGCACGCAATTGGGGGCGTAGACCTGGCCGAGCCGCGCCGGCACGAGGCAGGTCGGATCGCTGTACTTGGGCCACAGCCAGCGCGCCAGGATCTCGGCCGATCCCATCATCGCGACCGTCGTCAGGATCGCCGTCGCCAGCATGGCGAGCAGCATCTTCCGGAGCGGAAGCCCGGCGGCGGGGACTTGTACGGTGGCCACGGTCAGAATCCCCCGTAGACGAAGCCGGGAACCGGGGCGTCGACCACGAAGGTGGAGAAGACGAGGATGATGATCTGCGCCGTCGCCAGCGAGGTGCGCGCGAGATAGGCCGGCGGCCAGCGCGGGATGCCGGCCATCACGGCGGCGGCCGCTGCCGCGACAATGCCCAGCACGAAGATCGCAACAAAGATCAGGGCGAGGCCGCCGGCGATGTCGAGCGTCGGCAGGTTGTGCAACAGGATCGCGACCATGGCCTGGTCGGGCCACAGGCAGACCACGCTGGCGAAGAAATGCGTGAGTGTCAGCGCCCGTGCGGCCGATCGGTACCAGAGCTCGCCATCCAGCGCCCGCAGGCCCTGCCGGCCGAGCCGGGTGGCGAGCCAGGTGCGATAGCGCTGATGGGCAAGCGCGCCGAGGCCGAGCAGGGTGCCGTAGACCAGGCCCGAGAGGGACGGGCTGTGCCAGGCGCCGATCACGAAGAAGGCGATGAAGGTGCAGGCGAGGCTGGCATTGGCGGCGGCCGCCTTGGTCGCGGTGCGCTCGACCATGTAGCGCTGCAGGGGGCCGAACAGGTAGATGCGGATCCACAGCGACAGCGTGATGTGCCAGCGCTGCCAGAACTCCTGGATGTTGGCGGCGGAGAATGGCCGGTCGAAGTTCTCCGGCAGGTCGAAGCCGAGCAGCCGCCCGATCGCGACAACGACGTCCATGTAGCCGCTGAAATTGGCGTAGAGATAGGCGACGAAGGCCACGATCGCGGCCGCGATCCACCAGGCACGCGCGCCGTGGTCGGCTGCCGTCGGGATGTCGGAGAGGGCCGTCCGGAAGAAGTACTCGAACACTCCCGACAGGACGAGGATCTTGAACAGGCCGGTGACGACGCGCGCGGCCTGCCGGCCGAAATCCTCGATCGAGATGCTGACGCGGCGATCGAGAAAACTGCTGCCGGCAAAGCCCTCGAGGCGCTGGATCGGGCCAGACAGGAACGACAGGAACAGGAAATTGTAGTTGAAGGTCGTGGCGATCGACGGCCGCTCCGCCAGGCTGCCGTCCTTGAAGTCGATCATGATGTGCAGCGTGCGGAACAGCACGTAGGACAGGCCGACGGTCGCCATGATCGCCGCCGGTCCGGTCGGCAGCGCATCGAACGGCGGATAGCGCTTCACATAGAGGAAGAAGGCGATCACGACGGCGATCGAGGCCATCGCCACGCCGCGCGATTGGCGGATGAAGAACAGCGAGGCGTAGCCCATGGCGGCCAGCGCCAGCACCGGCCACAGCGCCAGCACGTTGCCGACCATCAGGTGGAGGACGACGACGTTCGCCGCCACCAGCACGGCCCCGCGCAGCAGGCGCGACGGCGGCAGGCGGCCGACGACGAAGAGGGCCGCGCAGACGGCCAGGAACCGCGTATCGACGAAGATCATTCGGCCGCGGCGCTGTCGAGGATGACCGGGGTGAAGCCTTCGCGGATCACCTGCATGGGCAGGCTCTTGTCCGCCGTCGAGGCGACGTCGAGGCGCCAGACGCTCTCACCGCCATCGCTTTGCTCGACCAGATCGAAGCCCAGCGTCTTGTAGTGTTCGCGCACCATGCCGTTGCGCTCGGTCGGGATGTAGCGGCCGACCACGGTCTTGATCCCGGCCTGGCGGGCCTGGGTGACGATCTCCTGCAGCACGGCTTCCTCGACGCGCCGCTTCAGCACGCGGCAGCTCATCAGCCAAGTATCGATCTCCCAGATCGAGCCTTCGGCGCGGCAGACGATGACGCAGATCATGCCGTTGTCGCCGAACATGTCGGCAAGGCGGACCTGCAGGGTGAAGATGCCGGCCTGGCGCTGCATATCGGAGACATCGACCTCCGAATAGCGCCGGGTGGTCAGGTTGAACTGGTTGGACTTGTTGATGAGCTGCGAGATCCGTGCGCGACCGGGATCGTCGAACGGCGCGAAGTGGATCTTCATCTTGAGCGACCGCAGGTAGCCGTCGAGGTCGCCGGCGGCGCCCTCGAGCTTTCGGCGGCTGGCATTGGCCTGATAGTCGTCGGCCCGCTTGCCGTCCTCGGACGAGTAGGCGATCGCCTCGAAATAGCCCGCCGCCCAGATCGTCGAGGCGTATTGCGACGGATCGGCTGGCAGCTCCGGCACCGCGACCTGCGGCAGGAAGCGGCGGACCAGCGCGCGTTCGGCCGGGTTGTCGTCGAGGAAGACGAACGAGTCGAGGCCGAGCGACAGCTCCTCGGCGATGGCGCGGATGTTGGTCGCCTTGTCCTCCCAGTTGGCCTGGAAGCAGGCGATGTGGTTCTCGTGCAGCAGCATCTCGGGATGGCTGCGGAAGGGCTCCAAGGCGCGCGCCTCGTCGTTCTTCGACGACACTGCCAGCACGATGCCGCGCTGACGCAGCCGCAGCGCCATCTGCTGCACCGACAGGAAGGCCTCGCCCAGCGCGCTGCCGTTGCCGAGCGCGATGCCCTCGAGGCCATCGTCGCCGATCACGCCGCCCCACAACGTGTTGTCGAGATCGAGCACCAGCACCTTGCGGCTCTTGCCGCGATAGGCGGCGAGCAGGCGGCACAGGTGGTCGGCGTAGAGCGGGGTCAGGTGCGGGTCGAACGGCAGCTTGCCGTGGTTCCAGTTGGCTGAGTCGTGCCAGCGGTCGAGGCCGACGGTGGCGGCAAGCGACGCGACGTCGAACAGCAGGTCGCCGCTGGCGCCGATCGAATCGGCCAGCTCGCGGTTGAAGCCGTCGATCGCGCGCCCGAGGGTACCAGGCAGGGCGGCATCGAAGCTGCCGAACAGCGCGGCCGGGACGCTCGGCACGGTCTGGACGATCGAGGCGGCACCCGCATTCTCGCGCAGGTTGGTCCGCAGCGTCTGGATGAGGGACAAGCTGTCGACGACGCCGTTTTCCGACTGGCCCGGATTGTCGATACTTTCAATCAAGGGTAGTGCACGATGGTCGATCGCCAGTAGCGCCAGGTCGGGCTTCCACTGGCTCACCGTTGACTGGGCGTCGAGCGCCTCCTGGGCGACGGCGCCGAACGGCGCCTCGAGCACTTCGACCCGCAGGCCGTGACGCAGGCCCGTGGCGCGGATTGCCGGCGCCAGCAAGGAGAGGGTGCCGTTGCCGAGCAGGGCGAGGCGGACGGTGCCGAGGGTCTTCAGCGCGTTGCCGGCGGCCTCGCAGCGGCCGAGGAGGCGGGCGAGCTGGCTGAGCTGGTTGATGTCGAGGGTATGGTTGGCAAGGCGCCGAAGCTCGCTATCCGCGCCGCTCGAGGCAGGGTCGACGGCGCGACACCGCTCGCGAAACTCCTCTGCCGCGGGCAGCCACGGCAGCTCCGGAAGAGACCACGTCATGGCGACCGCTCAGCTCCCCGCTTTGGCTGTGATGAGCCCCACAAGCTCGCCGACATTCTTCAACATGCCGACTTCCGATGCCGCGAAACGCACACGGAATTCCTTCTCGACGGCGAGAATGAGCCGGATGTGGCTCAGGCTGTCCCACCCTTCGACATCGGCGGCCGTGGTCCGGTCGCCTATTTCGGTCTCTGAATCAAATACGTCGAGAAAGATCTTCTTCAGGCGTTCGTAAACCTCACCCCGTCCCACTCAGCCCCCTTAGAAAATCGCGCAAGGGTAGCGCGGGGGCGCTGTCGGGTCCAGTGACCATGCATGAAGTGTTGACGACGATGGCACTGGAATCCCGTGTCTTTCCGTCGCTTGCGGCGGGCTTGCCGCAGTTCGCGGGAGACCGCCGGGTGCAGCCGGGCTGTGGCGCGGCATTTGGTCCGGGGCCCGTCCTCGGTTACCATCCGAACAGAAGAAACAAGAGATCGGAATGGCCGGGGACCTAACGCCGGATCAAAGGCAAAAGGGAGGCTGGCACAGCGGTCGTTTCGCGCACACCTTCGCCGCCATCGATCTCGGCACCAACAATTGCCGGCTCCTGGTGGCCCGGGCGTCCGTCGACGGCTTCGAGGTGCTCGATGCCTATTCGCGGCCGGTCCGGCTGGGCGAAGGCGTGGCGCTGAGCGGAACGCTGTGCGGCGAGGCGATCGATCGCACCTTGGAGGCGCTGGATGTCTGCGCCTCCAAGATCGAGCGTCATCGCGTCACGCGTGCCCGCCACATCGCCACCGAGGCCTGCCGGCGTGCCTGCAACGGCGAGGACTTCCTGGGCGTCGTCCATGCCCGTACCGGCCTGCGCTTCGAGGTCATCCCGCCCGCCGAGGAGGCGCGGCTGGCGCTCGCGAGCTGCGAGAACCTGCTCGATCCGGACGTGCCCTATGGCCTGCTGATCGACATCGGCGGCGGTTCGACCGAGGTGAGCTGGATCAAGGTCGGCCGGAGCGGCGGCCGCTGCGGCGGCACCTCGATCGAGCTGATCGACATGACCTCGGTGCCGTGGGGTGTCGTGACGCTCACCGAGTCGTGCGTGCACGGCCATCCGCGCGAGCGGCGGGTCGAGCGCGCCTGCTACGACGAGATGGTGGCGCGCATCCGCGCCGACCTGCGGCCGTTCTGCGCCCGCCACAGCATCGGCGGTGCCGTCCAGCGCGGCGAGGTCCAGATGATCGGGGCGTCGGGCACGGTCACCACGGTCAGCGCCCATCACCTCGGGCTGAAGCGCTACAACCGCACCCTGGTCGACGGCTCGCGGCTCAGCCACGAATCGATCCTGCGCGTCTGCGACCAACTTTCGGTGATGTCGGTTGACGAGCTCACCACCTTGCCCTGTATCGGCACCGACCGTGCCGATCTCGCCCTGGCCGGAGGCGCGATCCTCGAGGCGGTATGCCGGCAGTGGCCGGCAACGATGGTCACCGTCGCCGATCGCGGCCTGCGCGAGGGCGTGCTGATGGACCTGATGCGCCAGGCCGACCGCGATGCCGATCCGCACCACCGCCGCCAGCCCGGCTGATCCCATGAAGAAGAAGGGCAAGGGGAGCCGGCCGACGGGAAGTCTGCCGACGGGCAGGGCCGCCACGGTGCGCGTGAAGACCGCGCGTGGCCGCACCACCTCGTCGCAGCGCTGGCTGCAGCGCCAGCTCAACGATCCCTATGTCGTCGAGGCGAAGAAGCGCGGCTATCGCTCGCGCGCCGCCTTCAAGCTGCTGCAGCTCGACGACCAGTTCCGCTTCCTCAAGCCCGGGGCGCGGGTGGTCGATCTCGGCGCGGCGCCGGGCGGCTGGACCCAGGTCGCGGTCGAGCGGGTGCGGCCCGAGCGCAGCGGCGGCGTGGTGGTCGGCATCGACCTCACGCCGGTCGAGCCGATCGCCGGCGCCACGGTGCTGGCCAAGGATTTCTACGACGACGATGCGCCCGAGGTGCTGAAGGCGCATCTCGGCGGCCCGGCCGACGTGGTGCTGAGCGACATGGCGGCCGCGGCGACCGGCGATCCGCAGATCGACCATCTGCGCATCATGGGGCTGGCCGAGGCGGCGCACGATTTCGCGTCAGAGGTGCTGAAGCCCGGCGGCAGCTTCGTCGCCAAGGTGCTGCGCGGCGGCACCGAGCGCCAGCTGCTCGATCGCCTGAAGCGTGACTTCGTCAAGGTGAAGCACGTCAAGCCCGAGGCCAGCCGCACCGATTCAGCGGAGATGTACGTGGTCGCGACGGGATTCCGCGGCGGAGCAGGCGCTCGCTAGCAGCCCTTCTGCTGGGTGCGGCAGAGGTCGTCGAGCACCGGCAGCAACTGCTTGATCATGCCGTCGGTGAAGGCGGCGTCGGCCTTGCTGTTGGGATGTGGGTCGGGGACGGTTACCCACAGGCTCGACGGATCCATCTTCTCGACCGTCGGCAGCAGGTCGACGAAGGGCAGGCCGGCGGCGTCGACAGCCTTCTTCACCTTGTCGGTCACGTCCTGGAAGGGATAGGGCTCGAGCTCGCGCAGCTCGGGCAGGTGGAAGACGATGATCTTGATGCCGGTGGACTTGGCGATCTGGCCGAACTCCCCGAGCGCTTTCTGTGTCGCCTGCCAGCCGGGTGCGTCGTCGCGGTAGAGGTTGCGATAGTAATGCCTCCAGTCGGGCCGCGGGCCGAACTGGCGGATCAGCGAATCGAGGCGGTAGTTCAGCACGATCCACGCCGCCGAATGCAGATCGAGCCAGCTCTCCTTGGGATAGGTCGGCATCGGCTCGCCGTCGTTGATGAAGTAGGTCAGCACGACGATGTCGGGCTTCATCTTCATCCCGGTGTCCTTGAAGTTCGTCAGCTCCTGGGCGGTGTTCCAGTTGCCGACGCCCTCGTTGAAGCCGTCGACCTTGCGGCCTTGCCTGGCGAGCTTGTCGATCACCAGATGCGCGAAGGTGTCCTGCTCGGCGACGCCCCAGCCCATGGTCGTCGAATCGCCGACGAAGGCGATGCGCGCCACGCCCGGCGCCGCCTGCTCGCCGATCGCGGGGCCGCGGAAACCGTGCGCCTCGGTGCGCACCGGCACGCTCATCAGCGAGGCGCTGCGGTTGGCGCCGTGCTTGTGGCCCATGTCGGGACGAAAGTCGCGCTCCTTCACCTGGGTCGCGTACTTCCACATCTCGAGCTCGTAGGTCATGCCGTCGTCGACGAACAGCCGCGTCATCGCCTCGAGCAGAAGGCCGCAGACCACGAGCACGACCGCCACCAGGACGATGTTCTTCAGCGCGCTTTTCATTCTCTCGTCATCATCCCGGCGAAACGGCCGGCACCATACTCCACCGAGCCTGATTTCCAAGCTGTGTGAAGGCCCTCGGGTTGGCTAGATTTGCCGCATTCCAGCCCAACCGGAGGAGAGTTCCGTGGCTTTTGGCATGTATGCAGCATCGGTTCCCGTCTATCAGCGCCAGCTCGGCGCCATATCCAAGGTCCTGGAGAGGGGCTCGGCCTGGGCCGAGGCCAGGAAGGTCGACGAGGCCGTCCTCATGGGCACCCGCCTGATCCCCGACATGCTGCCCTTCAGCCGCCAGGTGCAGATCGCCTGCCGATTTGCCGAAGAGAGCGCCGCCCGGCTGGCCGGCGCCGAGGTGCCCAAGGCGCCGGAAAACGCCGAGAAGACCCTCGCAGAGCTCAGGGCGCGCATTGCCGCGGTGCTCGAAGCGCTCAAGGCCTACAAGCCCGGGCAGATCGACGGCAGCGAGAGCCGCGAGATCAGCCTCACCATCGCCGGCAACCCGATCAAGCTCACGGGCGAGCAGTACCTGACCGGTCTCGCCCTGCCGAACTTCTATTTCCACTGCACGACGACCTACGCAATCTTGCGTCAGGCCGGCGTGGAGATCGGGAAACGAGATTTCCTCGGCGCCCGGTAGGGCTTTGTGGACAGCCGCGGGTTGCCAACAGGCTTGGTTTATCCGCGGCAATGTGTATAACGGCTCGCCAACCCGGCGGCCCCCCAAAGGGCCGCCGGTTTTGTTTTCTCCGAGCGGAGGTTGGCATGCGGTTTCAGGAAGCGCTCACATTCGATGACGTCCTCCTGAAGCCTGCCGCCTCGGCAGTGCTGCCCAACCAGACCGACACCCGGACCCGGCTCACCCGCACCATCGAGCTCAACATCCCGCTGATGTCGGCGGCGATGGACACCGTCACCGAGGCCCCGATGGCGATCGCCATGGCGCAGTACGGCGGCATCGGCGTCATCCACAAGAACCTCGATCCCGAGGCGCAGGCCAACCAGGTCCGCAAGGTCAAGAAGTTCGAGTCCGGCATGGTGGTGAACCCGGTCACCATCCATCCCGACCAGACCCTGGCCGACGCGCTGGCGCTGATGGAGCGCTACAACATCTCCGGCATCCCGGTGGTCGAGCGCACCGGCAAGCTCGCCGGCATCCTGACCAACCGCGACGTCCGCTTCGCCACCGACAACAGCACGCCGGTGAGCGCGCTGATGACCTGGGAGAAGCTGGTCACGGTGCGCGAGGGCGTGAGCAGCGACGAGGCCAAGAAGCTCCTGCACCAGCGCCGCATCGAGAAGCTGCTGGTGGTCGATGCCGAGTACCGCTGCATCGGCCTGATCACCGTCAAGGACATCGAGAAGGCCAACAAGTTCCCCGGCGCCAGCAAGGACGAGAAGGGCCGCCTGCGCGCCGCCGCCGCGACCGGCGTCGGCGAGGACGGGCTGCGCCGCGCCCAGATGCTGATCGACGCCGACGTCGACGTGATCGTGGTCGACACCGCGCACGGCCATTCCAGGGGCGTGCTCGAGGCGGTGACCAGGGTCAAGAAGCTCAGCAACTACTGCCAGGTGATGGCGGGCAACGTCGCCACCGCCGAGGGCGCGCAGGCGCTGATCGATGCCGGCGCGGATGCGGTGAAGATCGGCATCGGCCCGGGCTCGATCTGCACCACCCGCATGGTGGCGGGCGTCGGCGTGCCGCAGCTCACCGCGATCCTCGAGGCCGCCGAGGTCTGCCACAAGGCGGGCGTGCCGGCGATCGGCGACGGCGGCATCAAGTTCTCGGGCGACCTTGCCAAGGCGATCGCCGCCGGCGCCGACTGCGCCATGATCGGCTCGCTGCTCGCCGGCACCGACGAGGCGCCGGGCGAGGTGCTGCTCTACCAGGGCCGCTCCTACAAGTCGTATCGCGGCATGGGCTCGATCGGCGCCATGGCGCGCGGCTCGGCCGACCGCTACTTCCAGCAGGAGGTCGAGAGCACGCTGAAGCTGGTGCCCGAGGGCATCGAGGGTCGCGTCCCGTACAAGGGCCCCGTCGGCAATATCGTCCACCAGCTGGTCGGCGGCCTGAAGGCGGCGATGGGCTACACCGGCAACGGCACCATCAAGGCGATGCAGACCAACTGCCAGTTTTTGCGCATCACCGGCTCGGGGTTGCGCGAGAGCCATGTGCATGACGTCGAGATCAGCCGCGAAGCGCCGAACTATCGGGTGGGCATGTAGTTGTGACATCGCGCGAGCGCGCGGATTACCGCGCGGTGGCCGGCGGGATGTGACGCGCCGCGAGCTCGGCGGCGATGCGTTTCGCCGCCAGCTCGGTGCCGATGGGCGAGGGATGGCCGCGGCGGTAGATCGTTCCCAGGCCCTGCCGGCGCACGCCCTCGTCGATGGTCTCGAACAGGTCGAGGGTCGCCAGCCCCGCCGCTCCGGCGCAGGCCAGCACCGCGTCATCGGTCTTCCGCGTCACCCGGCGCCAGCTCTCGTCCCGCCAGTGGAACGAGTCGTACTCCGCCACCACCAGCACCGGCACGCCGATCGCCGCCAGCCGCTTGAAGAGGGGGCAGGCGAGGCGCTCGCCCTCGCCGTGCGGCAGCACGCGCACATGGTCGATCGCCCATTCGTATTGCCAGCCCCAGGGGCGCAGCACGGTGTCGAGCAGCACCGACCAGCCGAACAGCCGCTGCCAGAGGTCGAGCGTGGAGCGCGGGTCGGGCGAGGGCGGCACCGGCACGTTGCGCTCGACCAGCTCGCCGTTCACCGGCTCGAAGTACGGCTTCTCGGCGCCCCAGACGCGCTTCATCTCGGCCCGCCGCACGTCGTCGGCGATGAAGCTCAGGATGATCGCCGCGGGCTTCGCCTCTTTCGCCACGATCTCGGCGCGCAGCACCATCTGGTCGATGCCGTAGCCGCTCATCGCGGCGTTGATCACGCGGCGGCCGATCAGCGGCTGCAGCCGCGCCGGCCAGCTCTCGCCGTCGCGCACCTCGTCGCCATGCGCGAACGAATCGCCCACCACCAGAACCGGCGGCTCGGCGAGCGCTATGCCCTCCGGCGCCGGCGTCGGCCGCAGGCCGTGCGCGTCGTAGGTGAGCGCGCCGTCGCCGCCCGAGCGGTAGCCAGGCCGGCCGACGAAGCCCAGCCGCGGATCGGGCACGGCGCGGCTGCTGTCGCCGCGGGCCCAGCTGTCGTTGCGCTGCTTCAGCACCAGGTTGGGCCAGTGGGTGAGGCCGTCCCAGCCGTCGAGGGCGCGCACGCCGAGCTCCAGCACGACCAGGCTGAACAGGATCGAGCCGACCAGAAGCGCGAGGCGTCCGGCCATCTCAGGGCGCGCCGTTCAGCGCCGCCGCGACCAGCGCAGCGATCAGCCGGTTGCCGGCGTCGTTCATGTGCCACAGGCCGTAGAGGTGCTTGGGCTCGGCGCGGGCCAGCGGCTCGAAGGTGTCGAGCACGCCGAGGCCGGCCCGTTGACCGCAGCGCAGCACGCCGGCGGTCAGGCGCCGCTGCTCGGCGGCGAACTTGGGATCCTGCCAGACCACCGGATCGTACTGCGCCATCAGCAGCACGCGCGCGCCGCTGATCTGCTGCAGCTCGGCCAGCCGGCCCGCCAGCAGGCAGGCGATGCGCTCGCCCTCGCCCTCGCCGTGGACGCGGATGTGGTCGCCGAACCAGTCGTGCAGCAGGTCCAGCCGGCGCAGCACGAAGTCGACCAGGAACGAATGGCCGAGCGTGCGCTGCCAGATCGAAAGCGTCGTGCGCGGATCGGGCCGCGGCGGCACCGGCACGTTGCGCAGCACCAGGCGGTCCCCGGCGATGTCGAAGTAGGGCTTGTTGGCGCCCCACAGCCGGCTCATCTCGGTGCGGCGGATGTCGTCGGCGATGAAGCCGACCACGATCGCCGACAGCGCGCGGCCCGCCGCGACCTTCTCGGCGCGCAGCACGCTCTGGTCGAAGCCGTAGCCGCTCACCCCGGCATTGAGCACGCGCGCGCCGCCGAGCCGCTGCAGATGGGCGGGCCAGGTCTCGCCGTCGCTCACCTCGTCGCCGTAGGTGTAGGAATCGCCGACGGCCAGCAGGGCCGGGCCGGGCCGGGCCTCGCCGGTCAATCGGAAGCCCTCGCCGTCGAAGGTGACGCCGGCCGCCGTGTAGCCGGGCCTGGGCTCGTAGCCTAGCAGGGGATCGTCGATGAAGCGGCTGTGCTCGCGGTCGGCCAGCACTTGCCGCGCGTTGAGCACCAGGTTGTCCCAAGGCGGCCAGCCGTAAACGGCGCGCAGCCCGATCTCCAGCACGCCAAACGTCAACACGACGGCCGCGATGGCAAGGCCGGTCCGCCCGATCCACTCTCTCATCGCGGCCACCATAGCCCATTGCGGTCGCGGGCAGGGCGCCGAGAGCCTGCGCGCAGCGCGCGCAGAGTTGGTCGCAGAGTTGGCCGCAGAGTTAGCCGTTGCGCGGCAGGTCCATTCATCGTAGCGGCAGGGTCGAAAGGAACGACTGTGACACCGGGCGCACGGGTTGCCGCCACCATGGAACTGTTGGACGCGATCGTCAGCCAGCCCCTCAGAGAGGGAAGGGCCCGGCCGGCCGACGGCGTCGCCAACGCCTACTTCCGCACCCGCCGATTCATCGGCGGCGGCGACCGCCGCGCCGTGTCCGATCGCGTCTGGGGAATCCTGCGCCGCTGGGGCCAGCTCTACTGGTGGCTCGAGCGCACGCGCCATCCCGACAGGTCGCCAAGTGGCGACCGCTCGGCGCGGGCGATCGTCGCGGCCGACCTGATGCTGCACGAGGGCGTGAAGCTCGCCGAGCTGGAGGCGATGTTCGACGGCGGCCGCTACCGCCCGGCGCCGATCGACGATGCCGAGCGCCGCGCGCTGCGCCAGATGGAGGGGCATTCGCTGCCCCATCCCGAGCAGCCCGACTGGGTGCGGCTCAACGTGCAGGAATGGGTGGCGCCGCATCTGCGCGATGCCTACGGCGACGCCTGGGGCCGCGAGATCGCCGCCCTCGAGACGCCGCCGCCGGTCGACCTGCGCGTCAACCGGATCAAGGCGACGCCGGAGCAGGCGCGCAAGGCGCTGCATGGCGAAGGCATCGAGACCGAGCCGATGCGCTACGCGCCCGACGGCCTGCGGCTCAAGCGCCGGCTGTCGGTGGTGGCGGGGCCGGCCTTCCAGGAGGGGCTGGTCGAGATCCAGGACGAGGGCTCGCAGCTCATCGCGGTGCTGGTCGGCGCGAGGCCGGGCATGCAGGTCGCCGACTATTGCGCCGGCGCCGGCGGCAAGACGCTGGCGATCGCCGCCGGCATGAACAACAAGGGCCGTGTGGTGGCGATGGACGTGCTGGAGACGCGGCTCGACCGCTCCGCCCAGCGCCTGCGCCGCGCCGGCCTGCACAATGTCGAGCGCCGCTCGATAACCGACAACGCCAAGTGGCTTAAGCGGCAAAAAGGCGCCTTCGACCGCGTGCTGGTCGACGCGCCGTGCACCGGCACCGGCACGTGGCGGCGCAATCCCGACGGCCGCTGGACCTTGGCGCCCAAGGACCTCGAAGAGCTGGTGCCGAAGCAGGCCGATATCCTCGACCAGGCGTCGCGGCTGGTGAAGCCGGGCGGCCGGCTGGTCTATGCGACCTGCTCGGTGCTGCCGGCCGAGAACGAGCGGCAGATCGAGGCCTTCCTCGAACGGCATCCCGAGTTCGCCGTGACGCCGATCGCCGAGCTCGAGTTGGCGCCGGAGCTCGCGGCCGGGCCGTACCTGCGGTTGTCGCCCCTCAGGCATGGCACCGACGGCTTCTTCGGCGCCGTGCTGACGCGCCAGGGGATCGATAAGGAAATCGAACGTCCGCGCGATCGCGATCATACCGACGGCTATTTCGACGATCTCGACGACCCCGACACCGGCCCCCACCCCGACGATGTCGATCACGATCCGCCGCGCCCGGAAGAGTGACGCCGGGGCGATCGGCCGGGTCCATGTCGAGACCTGGCAGTCGGCCTATGCCGGGCTGCTGCCCGACGCGATGCTGGTGCGCATGTCGGGCGTGCGCCAGTCGGCGTGGTGGTCGCGGGCGATCGAGGACCCGCGCGAATCGCGCGGCATCTTCGTCGCCGACGACGAGGACATGGGCGTGGTCGGCTTCGGCAGCTGCGGGCCGGTGCGCGACATCCCCGAGGGGCTCGACGGCACCGAAGCCCGAGTCGGCGAGGTCTACACGCTCTATGTCGAGCCCGACTTCCAGAACCGGGGGCTGGGCCGCCGGCTGCTCGACGCCATGTTCCGCCAGCTCCAGGCCGACGGCTGCGACACCGCCGTGCTGTGGATGCTGGCCGACAACCCGACGCGCTTCTTCTACGAGGGGCTGGGCGGCGCCCTGGTCGGGCGGCGGACCGACCGCATGGGCAGCACCGAGGTCGAGGAGGCGGCCTATGCCTGGCGCGACCTCGAGGCGCCGCTGATCCGCCGCAAGCTCGCGCCAGAATCGGAAGGCGGGGAGGAGGGCTAGAGAGTCCACGGGAGTCCACTCGCGAGTGGACCGGATGGAGGCCGATGGCATCGGCATTTGGGGCTCCGAGTCCACGAATCCACCGACACAGGGGCCCCCCGAAAAAAACACCCATCGCCGGGAGTGCCGGGCTGTCCGGGGTGGGTGAAGGGCATCAGGCGCAAGGCGGGCATCGTCATGCGGGCACACTGCCTCAGGCCGGCCGGAACACCTATTCTGGGCAATGGAAGCTGCTGTTTGTTCGGGAACAGGGCCCTCTCAGGCCGTTCCATTGCCCATAATGCGGTTGCACCGCGAGCCCTTATCCACAGGCTTTTCGCTGGGAGTGCGCCTCTCCAGAGGCGCTCATGAGCGGCACTGGAGTGCCGCGCTCCCAGCACCCGAATCCCACATTGCAGCGTTCCGCCCACGCCCTTATATCGGCCCATGAGCGACCGTCTGCTGATCGTCGATTTTGGTTCCCAGGTCACCCAGCTGATCGCCCGGCGCGTCCGAGAAGCCGGCGTCTACTGCGAGATCCATCCCTTCCAGTCGGTCGATGCGTCGAAGATCGAGAAATTCGACCCGCGCGGCATCATCCTCTCCGGCGGCCCGGCCTCGGTGATCGAGGGCCAGTCGCCCTCCGCCGATCCGGCGGTCTTTTCCGCCAAGGTGCCCGTGCTGGGCATCTGCTACGGCGAGCAGACCATGGCGCAGCAGCTCGGCGGCCAGGTCGAGGCCGGCCATCACCGCGAGTTCGGCCGTGCCGAGGTCGAGGTCAAGGCCAGGTCGGCGCTGTTCGACGGCGTCTGGCAGCCGGGCGACCGCAAGCAGGTCTGGATGAGCCACGGCGACCGGGTGACCAGGCTGCCGCCCGGCTTCGGGGTGATCGCCACCAGCGAGAACGCGCCGTTCGCGGCGATCTCCGACGAGGCTCGCGGCTACTACGCCGTGCAGTTCCATCCCGAGGTGATGCACACGCCCGACGGCGCCAAGCTCCTCCGGAACTTCGCGCTCAAGATCGCGGGCTGCAGCGGCACCTGGACCATGGCGGCGTTCCGCGAGCGGGCGATCGCCCAGGTCCGCGCCCAGGTCGGCAAGGGCAGGGTGATCTGCGGCCTCTCGGGCGGCGTCGACTCCTCGGTCGTGGCGGTGCTGCTGCACGAGGCGATCGGCGACCAGCTCCAGTGCGTGTTCGTCGACCACGGCCTGCTCAGAAAGGACGAAGGCGAGCAGGTCGTGCGGCTGTTCCGCGACCACTACAACATCCCGCTGGTCCATGCCGACGCCTCGGGGCTGTTCCTCAAGGCGCTGGCCGGCGTCACCGACCCGGAGACCAAGCGCAAGACGATCGGCGCGCTGTTCATCGACGTGTTCGAGGCCGAGGCGAAGAAGATCGGCGGCGCGCAGTTCCTGGCGCAGGGCACGCTCTATCCCGACGTGATCGAATCGGTCTCCTTCACCGGCGGCCCGTCGGTGACGATCAAGAGCCATCACAATGTCGGTGGCCTGCCCGAGCGCATGAACATGAAGCTGGTCGAGCCGCTCCGCGAGCTGTTCAAGGACGAGGTGCGCGAGCTCGGCCGCGAGCTCGGCCTGCCGCCCGACCTGGTGAACCGCCATCCGTTCCCCGGGCCCGGGTTGGCCATCCGCATCCCCGGCGACATCACCAGGGAGAAGCTCGACCTGCTGCGCCAGGTCGATGCCGTCTATCTCGACGAGATCCGCCGCGCCGGCCTCTACGACCAGATCTGGCAGGCCTTCGCGGTGCTGCTGCCGGTGCGCACCGTCGGCGTGATGGGCGACGGCCGCACCTACGACCAGGCCTGCGCGCTGCGCGCCGTCACCTCGACCGACGGCATGACGGCCGACTACTTCCCGTTCGACCACGGCTTTCTGGGCCGGGTCGCCAACCGCATCATCAACGAGGTGCGGGGGATCAACCGGGTGACGTACGACATCACCAGCAAGCCGCCGGGGACGATTGAGTGGGAGTAGAAGTTTTTCTCGGTTTGGTTGATGCTGTGCCTGTGCCTAAGCATCAAAGCGGGGCGGAATAGGTGAAAGCATCCATGAGCGACGAGATTCTCCTTAAGTTTCTAGAAGCCGGCGTACTGAATGTTGGCTCCGACGATACGAAGCTCGAAAAGCTGCGCGACACGACCAAGGATCTTGCTGCTGCTCTGGAGAAGACGCCTGCGCGAACGACACAATGGACTCTCGTTGCGGTTGATCCGGAGATTCCAGCGCAAGACCCGATCGTCGCTGAGGCTTGGACAGCCCTCAAGAAGAATTGGGTTACGGTCGTCAATAGCTACCAGTCTGTGCCGATCGCGCTTCTACGAGCGTCTCTGCTCGACGCTCTCGTTCAGAGCGCTGCCAAGAACGACGCGATTGCAGTGGCTTTCGCCAACAGTGCGCGGAACATGCTGCCGCACATGCCGCTCGGCGATGAGGCTGGTGTGTGGCAGGCAGCCGTCGAACGTGTCGAAGATTTGGTCGACGCCAAGGCAGAGGCTGAGTGGACGACGCCAGAGGCCGTCCAGATCGCGCCCATGGCCTATGATGGAGCCGGCGACATAAAGATCGGAGGCGGCGGTAGCGTTCTTAAACGAGAGTCCCTCCAGGCAAAGATCCTCGCGGCAGCGGGCGCAACCGGTGGCAATAACGCCAACCCGCATTGGCCGAACAACAATCCAAGTGCCTGGGCTCAGGAATTCGCCTCTCGCATGACCGTGGCTGTCGCGGATGCAATCGATGCCGTCTCCAAGGCCAACGCGATCGCGCCTGTGGATCTGTCACCGCCCCTCAAGGATCTCGCATCTGCTGTCGGTGGGTATGTCGGCGACGTTATGCAAGCCTTCAGTGCGGCCACCTCCGGGCTGCAGCGACGTGCGAATCTCCTATGGTGGAAAGAGGCGCTCTATTCCCCCAGTGCCCGGATCAGCTACCGCGTGATGGAACCGTTTTCCGCAGCGTCAATCATGGCACTAGATCTGTTCGAGCAGGTGCCGACGTTCTCGCCTGCGAGCGTGTCGGCCTTTCTCAACGAGGCGATCCTCCTTCTGCCAAAAGTATCCGCCCGTGAAGACACGAGCGTGCCCAAAATCGTGGCCGATTTGCTTAGCGATGTGCAGACCGCCCCGTTGCGTGAAGTTGCCAAGGGCTGCGCCCCATCGTCGGAAGGGCGCCGTCCGGTCCTTACCATCATCGGCCACGTCTCGCCCGAGACGGTGAGCGGCATTGCATTTCGGCAGGCTGTTGGCCTCGGAGACGACGTTCGCATGGGGCCCGCGCAATGGGGAGCGCATCTCTTCCGCGAACTGCAGGCGGCCCGCGCTACGCAAACGGCCAATCCCAAGCGGCCTCGGCGCAAGGCTTAAGCTATGGCGAAATGCCCAGTAGCGACATGCTTCGCGCCTGATACCCTGTGTGGGCTCGGCAATCTCGACTATCGCAAATGCCCGCGCTGGGCAGGCGACGGGGACGGGTCGCCTACCGTTTCCGGCGCGGATGAACAGATTTTGCTGCCTTGGACGGGCACGGCGCTTGGCCTAACGGACTTGAGCTTCATTTCGGGTCGAGAGAAGCCCCTTACTGTCGCCATCGCCGGACCCGAGAGCGCGGGCAAAACTACCCTACTCGCCAGTTGGTACCTTCTGATGGGGCGGGGCAGGCTGCTCGACGACCAGACGAATTTTAACGGCTCCTTCTCGCTAGCCGGTTGGGAGGCGATCGCCGGATCTCTGCGATGGGAGCCAGGCCAGCCTCCCACTTTCCCCCCACACACCACGAGCCGCGACGCTCGTGCTCCCGGTCTTCTCCACGTCGCGATCCGAAAGAGGAATGGGCGGTCGCGCGACTTGGTCTTTGCTGATGCCCCGGGCGCCTGGTTTCAGAAATGGTCAGTGAACGCTGATGCGACGGATGCTGAGGGTGCGCGCTGGCTCGCGCGCCATGCAGACATCTTCCTGATCGTCGCCGATCGGCAGGCTTTGGCTGGACCAAAGCTCGGTCAGGCTCGCAACGGATTTCAACTGCTTGCCAAGCGTATCGCGGCCGAGCGACGCGGGCGGCCCCTCGCCCTTGTGTGGACCAAGGGCGATGTCGCGATCGGCAGTGCAGTGGAAGCCGTCATCCGTGCGGCGGTCATGGACGAGATGCAGGATGCAGCAGAATTCACGATCAGCATCTTTGGAAAGGAAGAGGAGAGCCGGATCAGCTTTGTATCCTTGTTTGAATGGATCATTCGGACCCGGCGACCAGGTGCCGTTTTCACGCGCGATATCGGCGCAAAGACCGACCCCCTGTTCCTCTTCGGCCGGAGATAGTAATGGCCGGTTCTCAACGATCTATCCTCCTGCTCGGGGAGTCCAATGTCGGCAAGACCCATTATGGCGCGCAGGTGCTCAAGCGCCTGATCGTCGGTCGCTCATCCCTAAAGATGTTTGGTCAGGCGACAAATCTCGGGCCGTTCGAGCAGGCGATGGACTGCCTCGCGGACGGTCGCGCGACCGGTCATACGCCGTCCAAGACCTATGACGAAAGCGTCTGGCCGGTCGTCGACGCTCGCGGCAATCGTGCAGAGCTGATCTGGCCGGACTATGGCGGCGAGCAGATTAAGAACCTAATTGCCGATCATCGGATCGCCGTTGCTTGGCGTGATCGCGTGCTCTTGGCGACCGACTGGATCCTGTTGGTGCGCCTTCATATCCTGAAGCACGATGCCGATATTTTCTCGCGCCCACTCGCAGAGCTTGGCAAAACGTCGACGCCGCCAGCCGAGCGTAAGCCTTCCGATCAGGCGCGGCTGGTCGAGTTGCTACAGATGCTGCTCCATGTTGCACCTGTATCACGCGACATGCCGATCGGAGTGCCTTCGCTCACTATTCTCCTGAGTTGCTGGGACGAGGTCGAGGCGAAGACTTCACCTCGCGAGGCGCTCCGGTCGAGCCTGCCTTTGTTCAGTGATTTCGTGGAAAGCGTTTGGGAGCGACCAACTGTCGTTGGGTTGTCGGCACTCGAGCGGCCACTCAGCGAGGAGCAGTCGGACATCGATTACGCCACCCGGGGGCCTGAAACCTTCGGGTATATCGTGCAGCCAGAAGGATCCGAAAACCACGACATCACTTGGCCGATCACGCGCCTCATCGGAGGGACTTAGCGCGAGATGCGGGTCGAGTCCGCTATCTACGGGGAGGTCGCCAATGGCCACGCTCTTCGCGTTGCCAGCGCGGATGTCGAATTCGCTAGGAGCATTGCCGGGCGTTTCGATCTCCCGTCCAACCCACCTCCCGGCGTCGTGTGGTCACCCGCCATCAGCGGTTTCCCGGCGCATGGCCGATATGTTGTGGGGCGGACCTTCCTCGATACGGATGCTCCGCGCGGTAACATGGTACTCGCGCATGCACTGTTCACGTCACTCGATGACATCCAGGATTTCACCTCGCTCGCGCGCCTGCTCGATCGGCTCGCGGTCCGATTTGATCAGATTCCGGAGCCTGTTGGGTTCGAGATCGAGGACGCGCCCATCGTGGTTACGGCGCCAGAGCTTCGCGAGGTCGCTGCGCTGTTGGGCGTACGCGGAAAGAGGCCGATCGTAAAACTCGGAGCCGACGGGATCGAAACGCTCGCTGCGGCGCTATGGGCGCATCTCTGGCCGGGCATGCGCCGGAAGTTCGCCTTTCGTCTGAGCTTTGGCCCCGACGATGTTGTCGAGGCTCCTGCCCCGGTGATCGTCTACAGCCCACAGTCGCTGGCGGTGCGCTGGCAGGCCTATCCGGTGATCGGCCAGGCGTCCTCTCCGGCATCGCGTGCAGCGGAAATTCTTTCCGGCGATGCCGACGCCGCCCTGGTGATGGGCTTCGCAACGAGCATCGGTCGGCCCGACCTCGATCTATCCGAGTTCCCGCTAGCCGTACGGGCTCAAGATCTGATTGCACAGGGTACTGACTTTGATGCGCTCGCTGGGGGCATGCGGCTCATCAACTTGCTGGCACCTGCGGATTGTGGCGAACCGATCAAGGCGGACCTGATCCGGCGCTTGGCGGCCATGATGCCTACCGCAACCGCGGCGCAAATGATGAGCTTGCGAAATTTCAGTTTGGCGGGTTTCTCGACCCTGCAGCCGGTGTGGGAGGCGGCAGAACGCTGGATGGAGACACAAGACGCAAGCGCTTCGACGGAAGTGGTGGAACTGACCCGCATTATCGCGGCGAGCCACAACCCTGGTGAGGCAATTGCCGACTGGCGAATGGCAATTACACGCGGCGGGCGCGCTATGGCCTCCGTCCAGCCTACTCGGTTTGCGATGGCGTTCTGGACTTGGCTTTTGCGGCAGCCTCAGCTTATCGAGGCCTTGTTCGATTTCGTTCCTCACGACCCCGCGGCCGAAAGATCGCTCCTGGGCGCGATCCCACAGCGGCTCGATTTCGACGCCTCCGCACTGCTACACCACCTCGCGATCCGTAGCTGGCTCACGCTTCATGGAGCCGTTCTAGCGGCGAGCCGAGCACCAGCGGACGCCGTACGTGCGCAGCTCGATGTCGACAAATCGGCATCCTTTCTCGACGGGCTTCGTGCGGCACTCTCTCGCGCGCGGCCGGCGGAGCGCGTGGCTATTGCCATCGCGGGGCACGAGCAACGGCTCGACGTCATTGCTGGCGCTGAGATTGCGGCCGACTTCAGCCTCCTCCGGGCGCTTGACTATCGAGACGTTGCTACGCAGCGGCTATGGGTCGTGGCGATCGATATCAACGCCGCTAGCTGGCAGGGAGTTGAAGAGCCTTTTATTGCGCGCAACGCGATCCTGGATCGCCTTCTCGACAACGATCGCGTATTCGCGCCGCTCATCGGGGCTTTCAGCGCCACACCCCTCGCGGATCTTTCGGATTACGGGCGCCGCGCCGAGGTCTGGGATCGGATTGATCCTGCTGAGCCTTTCCTTGCAGCGACAGCCGAGGGCTGGCTGCGCCGCGCCGGGGATGGCAATCCCTATCCATTCGATACTCGACTGGAAGAGACCGTGATGCAGCCGGGGCGGCTGGATTCTTGGCTCGGCCGCCGGATTGGCATAGCCTTGAACATCATCGCGTCGCTCGACCGGTTGCCGCAAGAACGGGCTCTGGTCTGGTTTCGCGATCAAGCCAAAGCCGGATCATTCACCATTCATGACGCAGAGCTGCTGGGGCGGATCATTCTGGACCGCAGATGGTCAACCTTGCTCGATCGTGTTCGCGACCGCGTATGGCTTCAGCGTGAGTTCATGCCGGCGCTCAGGGTTTGCGCTACCATGCTCTTGCCCATCACTCGTTGGATGCTGGGACTCAGCCCTATCAGCGTGGAAGAGAAGTGGGAGGGCTTAGCTGCCCTCGCGTCCGATCTCTATCCCGGCGGCCCCGAGGAGCGGGACCTGTGGGAGCGTTCGGGGGGCCGCAATTCCGCTCTCTTGAGGCGAACTACGGGTGCTGAAATTTGGCGGGCAGCGCTGCGGGCAGTTCGTCGGGGTGACGGCCCACAAATAACGATACTGCTGGCGGAAATGCTAAAGGACTACAAGAATAATCGAGACCTTCGCTTCATGGTGAACGATACGGACATCACCCGGCCGCAGAAGAGGGGATGGTAATGGCCGCGACCGGTGCTTTTCCCGGAGCCCATGCGCTGTTAGTGGCAATCGCAAACTACCGCACGGTTCGCAATCTGCCAGAAGCGGTGATCAACGACGCGGATGATATCGCAACGGTCCTGCAGTCTTCTGAGCGATGCGGCTATGATCCTGCCAAAGTGCGCATCCTGCGTGACGCGAAAGCAACCAAGGACGCCATTCTAGCCGAGCTAGATCGCTTAGCAGCCGTGGCCGGTCCTAATGACTCGGTCTGCATCTATTTCTCCGGCCACGGCTGGCGGGCTGACCATGCGGAGGAGAGCTTTCTCCTCCCGGTTGACGTCGCTCGCGCCGACCTTACGGGTACGGCGATCGCGGCTTCCACCTTCTCCGATAAATTACATGCGATCGGCGCCAATCGGGTCACGGTGTTCCTGGACGCTTGCCATGCCGGTGGCGCTGGTGCGATCAAGGGCGCTTCCGATCCAGATGGCGAAACGCTTGGCATTTCGTCGAAATCGATCGACATGCTGTCAGCTGGGGTAGGCCGTGCAATCATCGCGTCGTCGCGGCTGACCGAGACTTCCCTGATCTTACCCGGTGCGCGGAACAGCGCCTTTACGACTGCGTTACTCGAGGGACTGAACGGTGCAGCCGACTTTTATGGCGAAGGCGTAGTGAAGCTTTTCAGTCTCTTCGAATATGTTGCCGATCGAGTGCCGGCGATAACTGCGGACCATCAGCATCCGATCTTGCGCACGAAAATCGAAAAGAACTTCGCCATTGCCTTGAACCTTGGGCGTAATGCAGGGGCGAAGGGACCTGGTGATGCTACGACGCTGCTAGACAGCGTTAGAGAGCTGATAGTCGGTCTCTACCCGGGCGGTCCTGCAGATCGCGATATCTGGGAGCGTGCGGGAGGCGACCTTTCGCGGCTAACCCTCGGTAGGCCAGGACGCAGTGTATGGTTCGAAGCACTGAAGCTTCTCGAAAGGGGAGGTGGCGGCGACAACATAAGTATCAAGAAGCTGATCGCGGAAGCGCTGAACGACTATCCTCGCAACGAGCACCTGCTTGCGTATTCTTGAACGGTTGGGTCAGTCATGTGGGTGCCTAGGTCAGCTTTGATCGTCGGATGTGCTGCCGATCTTCCGCTAGGAAATCCGCATTGAACTGCTGCTGGTCCATACCGCCGACGTGATGGCTGACGGCCGCGCCTGAGGCCAGCACGCGCGCTGTCTGAAATCGATCGGTGTCCCGCGCCTAGAGACCCGTACTGCTCAGGCGCCGAGGGGCAGCCATGGAGGTCGCGCGCGAAAGGGCGCATTCTGCCGGGAATCAACGGGGACGGCAGGATGCCGTGTGGCCGGCGTCATGTGGGAAGGAATGAGTCATGGACCGTCGATCCTTCACGAAGGGCCTTGCGGCGCTTCCCCTGATGCTGGGCGGTTCGGCCGGCCGATCCGCCCAGGCCCAGGCCCGCTGGGTGCCCGACAAGCCCATCCGCATCGTCGTTCCCTTCGCGGCGGGCGGCAGCACCGATGTCACTGCGCGGCTGGTGGCCGGTGCGCTGGCCGAGCGGCTGGGCCAGTCCGTCGTCGTCGACAATCGCGCCGGCGCCGGCGGCAATATCGGCGCCGAAACCGTCGCGCGGGCGGAGCCTGACGGCACCACGCTGCTCCTGGCGACGAGCTCGACGAACGCCACCAACGCCGCGCTCTATCGGCGGCTGGCGTTCAATCCGCTGCGCGACTTCACGCCGATCTCGCAGATCGCCTTCGTGCCGAACCTGCTCGTCGTCAATCCCGAGCTGCCGGTGAACAGCATCGCCGAGCTGGTGGCTTACGCGAAGGCCAAGCCGGGCCAGTTGAACTACGGCTCGGGCGGCGCCGGCAGTTCCCTGCATCTGGCCGCCGCCGTTTTCGCCTTCCGGGCCGGCCTCTCCATGGTGCACGTGCCCTATCGCGGCGGCGCCCCGGTCGCGGCCGACCTCGTCTCCGGCAAGCTGCAGCTGAGCTTCAGCCCAATGGTCGAGGTGCTGCAGCAGGTGAGGGCGGGCAAGCTGCGCGCGCTCGGCGTCACCCCCTTGCGGCGCTCGGCGCTGCTCCCGGACGTCCCGGCCATCGGGGAAGTGATCCCGGGCTACGAGGTGGCGCTGTGGAACGGCATCATGGGCCCGGCGGGACTGCCGGCGCCGGTGGTGGCGCGCCTCGGCTCGGAGATCGCCGCCATCGTCGGCAGCCCGGACATGCGGGCGCGTCTTGCCGAGCAGGGCTCGGATCCCGTGGGCAGCACCCCTCAGGACTTCGCCGCTTTCGTCGCCGCCGAGCAGCCGAAATGGGCGGAGCTGGTGCGTATCTCGGGGGCGACCGTCGATTGACCGCCCCGAGCTGGGCGGCTTGCGACTGTAGTTATAACGCGTTATAACTACAGTCATGAAACTGGGCATTCGCAGGATTGGCAATTCGCTGGGCGTCATCCTGCCCAAGCCGCTCCTCGAGTCATGGGCGGTCGGCGAGGGCGACCAGGTGGAAGCGACCCCCAAAGGTCTGCGCCCTCCTACGAAGGGGGAGCTGGCACCGCAGGCTCTGGATGACCTGAAGCGGTCGATTGCACTCGCCGTCGTGCGGGATTTCACGCCGTCGCAGGTTCGCGCCCAGATCCTGGCCAACCTGCATCGCTGGCGGGAGCAGGGCGTCTGGGTATCGGCCTACGACGAGTGGCGGGACATCGCCCGGCGCGGCGACGACGGCGAGCTGTTCGCGGCCATGCTGGGGCGCGACGATACGGCGACGCGGCTGCGCGAATCGATGCCGTTCGTCGGTCTGTTGGCACAGTCGGAGGTTCGGCGCCTGCATGAAGAAGCAGCAGCTTGATCACATCCTGCGGGCGGCGGGCACCATCACGGGGCAGAAGCAGTTCGTGATCGTCGGCAGCCAGGCGCTGCACGGCAAATATCCCGATCTGGCCGACACGATCGTGATGTCCGCGGAAGTCGATCTGTTCGCGCCCCGGCAACCGGATGCGACCGAGCTGCTGAGCGAGATCGGCGTCGATTCGCCGTTCCACGCGACCTACGGCTTCTACGCCGACCCGGTCGATGAAGCGACGGCGGTGCTGCCGAAGGGATGGAAAGGGCGGCTGGTCAATCTGCCGGCCGGCGATACGGGCGGCGTCAGAGGCCTCTGCCTGGAGCCGCACGGTCTGGCCATTTCGAAGTACGCCGCTCGCCGCGACAAGGACAAGGCCTTCACCCGGCAGCTCGCGAGGAGGGGGCTGGTCGATCGCGAGACGCTGTTGGCGCTGGTCGAACAAACGCCCATCTCCGCGGAAATCAAGGAGCGGATCCGAGGGTACATAGAGAGCGATTTCGCTTCTGTGCCTGCGCGCTAGCGTCACCTCGACTGACGGCACGGCGGCCGACTATGACCCCGGCCGCATGATTCGCCTCGATAACATCAGCAAGCAGCACGGCCATCAGATCCTGTTCATCGACGCGTCGATGGGGCTCCAGAAGGGGGAGAAGGCGGGGCTGGTCGGGCCCAATGGCGCCGGCAAGACGACGCTGTTCCGGATGATCGCCGGCCAGGAGCAGCCCGACGACGGCCAGGTGTCGGTCGATCCCGGCATGACGCTCGGCTACTTCAGCCAGGATGTCGGCGAGATGTCGGGCCAGAGCGCCGTATCGGCGGTGATGGATGGCGTCGGCCCGGTGAGCGCGCTCGCCACCGAGATCGCCCGGCTCGAGGCGGCGATGGCCGATCCCGAGCAGGCGAATGACATGGACGCCCTGGTCGAGCGCTATGGCGAGATGCAGGGGCGGTTCGAGGAGCTGGACGGCTATGCGCTGGAGGCGCGGGCGCGCGAGGTGCTGGCGGGCCTGAGCTTCAGCCAGGAACGCATGGACGGCGATGTCGGCCTGCTGTCGGGCGGCTGGAAGATGCGCGTGGCGCTCGCCCGCATCCTGCTCGCTCGGCCCGACGCCATGCTGCTGGACGAGCCGAGCAACCATCTCGACCTCGAAAGCCTGATCTGGCTGGAGGACTTCCTGAAGACGTACGACGGCGCGCTGCTGATGACCAGCCACGACCGCGAATTCATGAACCGCATCGTCGGCAAGGTGGTGGAGATCGACGGCGGCGCGCTCGTGACCTACTCGGGCAACTTCGATTTCTACGAGGCGCAGCGGGCGCTGAGCGAGCAGCAGCGCCAGGCGCAGTACGAGCGCCAGCAGGCGATGCTCGCCAAGGAGCTGAAGTTCATCGAGCGCTTCAAGGCGCGGGCGAGCCACGCCGCCCAGGTCCAGAGCCGGGTGAAGAAGCTCGACAAGATCGAGAAGGTGGAGCCGCCGCGGCGGCGCCAGTCGGTGCGGTTCGAGTTCCGCGCCCCGCCGCGCTCGGGCGACGACGTCGTGAGCTTCCGGAACGTCCACAAGGGCTATGGCAGCCAGCCGGTCTATGCCGGGCTCGAGCTGCGGATGCGGCGCAAGGAACGCTGGTGCGTGCTGGGCGCCAACGGCGCGGGTAAATCCACGCTGCTGAAGCTGGTCGCCGGCGCGACCGAGCCGGATCAGGGCAGCGTGACGCTCGGCGCCAGCGTCCGGATGGGCTACTTCGCCCAGCACTCCATGGACCTGCTGGACGGCGACGAGACGGTGTTCGAATCGCTGGATGGGTCGTTCCCGCAGGCCGGCACGGGCGCGCTGAAGTCGCTGGCCGGGTGCTTCGGCTTCTCCGGCGACGATGTCGAGAAGCCCTGCCGCGTGCTGTCGGGCGGCGAGAAGGCGCGGCTGGTCATGGCCAAGATGCTGTTCGACCCGCCGAACTTCCTGGTGCTCGACGAGCCGACCAACCATCTCGACATGGCCACGAAGGAGATGCTGGTCGCCGCCCTGGCGGAATTCGAGGGCACCATGCTGTTCGTCAGCCACGATCGCCACTTCCTGGCGGCGCTCTCCAATCGCGTGCTGGAACTGACGCCCGAGGGCGTCCATCAGTACGGCGGCGGCTACACGGACTATGTGGCGCGGACCGGCCAGGAAGCGCCCGGTCTTCACCCCGGCGCGTAGAGCAAGATGACTTGAGCTCCCTCCGTCGTCCCGACCGGAGCCGAGCGTAGCGAGGCGTAGCGGAGGGACCTCTTTTTACTGATGCATGTTCAAAAAGAGGTCCCTCCACTCCGCGCCTTCGGCACTCCGGTCGGGACGACGAGAGAACTCGAGTCATCCGCTCCAGAGCATCGCTCGGCTGGTTGGGGACGAGCTCGAGAGGGCGACCGCCGAAGGAGTGGCCGTTCCCCGTGGTGAAATTGCAGAAGGACATCTCGTGGCCACCGCATCGGGTTCGAGGAAGGCGCGGTCCTGTTTCCTGTTTTGCCGTCGTGCTCGAGGTGCCGCTAGGATGCCGCGTTCAGCGGGAGATGCCCAGACCATGGTCAAGACCGTCCTCTATGCCGAGAAGCTGTACGACGACGACGCCGTCGAGCGCGAGGTGTTCGGCTCCGACGTGCGCGTGGTGTGGCGCAACGTCGCCGACCTGTCGCAGCTCGAGGCGCGCGACTGCGCCGACGTCGACGGCCTTTGCGTGCTGCGGCACGCGGTGACCGCCGAGCACCTCGCCAGGTTCCCCAAGCTCGCCTGCGTCGTGCGCATGGGCGTCGGCTACGACAAGATCGATCGCCAGGCCGCCGCCGCGCGCAGGGTCATGGTGTGCAACGTGCCGGACTACGGCACCACCGAGGTGGCCGACCACGCGCTGGCCCTGGCCCTGTCGTTGCGCCGCGGTATCGCGCTCCATCTCGAGGCGCAGCGGCGGCCGCAGCCCGCGCCGTGGCGCTACGTGAGCGACCCGCTGCTGCGGCGCAACGGCGTGCAGACCTTCGGCATCGTCGGCCTGGGCCGCATCGGCACGGCGGCGGCGCTGCGGGCCAAGGCCTTCCAGTTCCGCGTCGTCGCCTACGACCCCTACATGCCGAACGGCACCGAGCTCGGCGTCGGCGTCGAGCGCGTGCATTCGCTCGAGGCGCTGATGGAGCAGACCGACACCTTGTCGGTCCACGCGCCGCTGACCCTGGAAACGCGCGGGATGATCTCGCGCGCCATGCTGGAGCGCATGCCGAAGGGCGGCGTGGTGGTCAGCACGGCGCGCGGACCGATCTGCGATGTCGACGCGCTCGCCGATCTCCTGAAACGCGGCCATCTCGCCGGCGTCGGGCTCGACGTGCTGCCGGTGGAGCCGCCGGTCGAGCCGATCCCCGAGCTGCTGCGCGCCTACCGCGCGCGCGAGCCGTGGTGCGAGGGGCGGCTGATCGTCACGCCGCACTCCGCCTTCTTCACGCCCGAGGCGTGGGACGACATCCGGCTCAAGTCTGCGGAAACCATGCGTGCGGCGATGGTCGGACCGCGGCCGCAGAACGTCATCACGCCGGACATGTTCTGACTGCCGTCATTCGAGGCGACAGACGCTGCGTGCAGGCCTTGACAGGCAACCTATTGGTTCCTTATTAATAGGGAACCATGAAGTTGCCTATTCCGCAGCAGGAGGACGCCGTCTTTCGCGCGCTGGCCGATGCCAGCCGCCGCCACCTGCTCGATCGCCTGCACCGCCGCAATGGGCAGACCCTGGTCGAGCTCTGCGAGGGGCTCGACATGACGCGCCAGGCGGTCGCCAAGCATCTCGCGATCCTCGAGGAGGCCAATCTCGTGGCCACCGAGCGGCAGGGCCGCGAGAAGCTGCATTTCATCAATCCGGTGCCGATCAACGCGATCGCCGAACGCTGGATCCGCAAATTCGAGCGCCGCCACTTGAGCGCGCTCGCCGCCCTCAAGAGCAAGCTGGAAGGAGAAGGCCATGACTGAAGGGGCAAGGAGCAGTTTCGTCTACGTCACCTACATCCGCACCACGCCCGAGCGATTGTGGGCGGCCTTGACCGGCGCGGAGTTCGCCCGGGAGTACTGGCGCGGCGCCTATCCCGAAGCCGAGTGGAAGGTGGGCGGCGCGTGGAAGCTGAAGTTCCCCGACGGCCGCCTGGCCGATGCGGGCGAGATCGTCGCCTGCGAGCCCAACCGGAAGCTCGCCATCCGCTGGCGCAACGAGTTCCGGCCCGAGCTCAAGGACGAGGGCTGGTCGCTCTGCACCATGGACATCGAGCTGGTGGAGGGCGTGGTGAAGCTCACGGTTACGCACGCGATCGAGCGCGCCAACTCGAAGTTCATCGAGGCCGTCTCGGGCGGCTGGCCGCAGATCCTGTCGAACCTCAAGTCGCTGCTGGAGACCGGCTCGGTCATCCTGGGAGCCAAGTATGTCTGATCAACCGAGGTCCGTTCGCGTGAGGGTCAGCGCGGGCGGTGCTCCGTCCCGACGCCGGCGGTGATGAACAGGGCGGTGGCGGGGCCGGCAACGTCCGCCGTGTGCCAGACGCCGCGCGGGTTGACCGCATATTCGCCCGCGCGAAGCGTGGTCTTGCGCGTGCCCTCGGGCAATTCCTGGAGCAGCGTGATCTCGCCGGCGGTGCAGATCACCGCCTCGTCGCCGGCCGGATGCCGCTCCCAGCTCGTCCAGCTCTCGCGGAAGTCGTAGAGCTGGACGATGCGGCCTTCGGCGCCGTCGGCCGCATTGCGTTCGACATAGGCGTCGTACCATTCCCGGCCGCTGAACTCGGGCTGCGGCACGGCGCGGGCGCCGAGGCCGAGATGGATGGGGAAACGATCGAGGGACAGCTTGTTCATCGTACCGCGACCTCCGCGAGGGGAGCCTGGCGCTGCCGGCCGGCGTTCCCGGCCTTCAGGAAATCCGTGATCCGGTCCGGCCAAGGCTGGATGCCGTTCTTCTGTAGCAGAAGCGCGACCTGACCGCGATGGCCGGCGGCATGCATCGCGACGTGCAGGAGCATCTCGCCGCGCGTCATGCTCGCGGGCTCGCCGTTGGAGAAGGCGAAGTCGATCGTCTCGTCGACCTCGTCGGCCACCAGGGCATCGGCATAGTCGGCGTACCAGTTGGCGGTCGCGCGGGCCTCGTTCCTCAGCACCTCGAGGGAAGGGATCTCGGCCGAGCGCGGCGCCGCATAGCCGTGCGGGATCGCCTCGAGATTGTGACGGAAGATCTCGTCGACGGTCTGGATGTGGTCGAGCAGACGCAGGACCAGCACCCGGTCACCGTCGGGCAGTCGGTCGATCGTCTCGGCGACGACGGCATTCAGCCCGTTGGTCGCCCAGCGCTTGTAGTGGATCAGGGTGCGATAGGGGAGGGTGAACATCGCGGCGCCTTTCGAAAGGAGCGTGTTGCGTGCCCAGAATTTGCGAGCTATCACTCGCATTGTCTACTCGCATTGGCAAAGAGGGCGCTCCATGGCGCGTGCAATCCCGACGATCCCGCGGAAATCGGCGTCGCAGAAGCGATCGAAGGCGACGGTCGAGACGCTGCTGGACGCAACCGCTCGCGTTCTCGTCAGGCAAGGCTACGATCGCGCCAGCACCAACCGGATCGCCGAGACGGCCGGCGTCAGCGTCGGCTCGCTCTACCAGTACTTCCCCAACAAGGAGGCGCTGGTGGCGGCGCTGGTCGCACGCCACAACCGGGAACTGCTGGAGCTCGTTCGCCATGCCGTGAAAAAGGTGGCGTCGCTCGATCTTGCGACGGCGATGCGCGAGCTGGTGCGGGCGGCGGTCGACGCCCACCTGGTCGATCCCGCTTTGCATCGCATCTTCGCCGAGCAGGTCCCGCGCATGGGCCAGTTGGCCAAGATCGAATCCCTGCAACAGGAAGCCTTCCTGCTGATGAGGAGCTACCTGGAGGAACACGGCGACGAGATCTCGGTGAGGGACCTCGATGCCGCGACCAAGATCTGCGTAACCGCCGTCGAAGCCCTGACCCATGAGTTCGTCATCAACAAGCCGGACGCGCTGGCCGGCGACCGCGACCGCTTCATCGACGAGGTCACCCGGCTGCTCATGGGCTACCTGATGCCGGGCCGCGTTCCCGATGAACAGAATCGCCGGCGGACCTGAACCCGCCGGCGTCGCGCATGGAAGACCTGTGGCAATGTTGAGCTTCCCGTCGGCCGACTTCACCACGCCTGCCGGCGAGCCGGCGCTGACGCCGCCTGAGTCGGTTTCATGGCGAATCTTCAAGAATCCCGTGGCGCTCTTCGTCGGCGGCGTCGCCGCCGTGCTGCTCGAGCTTGCGGAACCTTCGGTGCGCACCGGCGTGTGGGTGCACACCGATTTTCGCCGCGATCCGGTGCGGCGGCTGCAGCGCACCGGCCTCGCGGCCATGGTGACCGTCTATGGCGCCCGCAGCGTCGCCGAGAAGATGATCGCGGGCGTCGTGGCGATGCACGCGCGGGTGCAGGGCACGACGCCGGCGGGCGAACCCTATCGCGCCAACGACCCGCGGCTGCTCACCTGGGTGCAGGCGACCGCCGCCTTCGGCTTCATCGAGGCCTATCGCCGCTACGCGCGAACGCTCACGCCGGCAGAGATCGACCGGGCCTACGCCGAAGGCGCTCCGGCGGCGGCGCTCTATGGCGCGGCGGACGCGCCGCGATCGGATGCCGAGCGGCGCACCCTGTTCGAGGCGATGCGGCCGGGGCTCGAACCGTCGCCGATCGTCTTCGAGTTCCTGGCGATCATGCGCGACGCGCCGGTCGCGCCGTGGATGCTGCGGCCGCTGCAGCGGCTGCTGATCCGCGCCGCGGTCGAGCTGGTGCCCGACTGGGCGCGCGAGCGGCTGGGGCTCGGCCCGGCCTTCGGCCTGCGCCGGTGGGAGCGGGGACTGGTGCGGCGGCTGGGGGCGCTCGCCGACCGGGTGGTGTTGCCGGGCAGCCCGGCCGTGCAATCCTGTCGCCGGCTCGGCCTGCCGGCCGGCCATCTCTATCGACGGCGAGGGACGGGATGAACCTGACCATCTACGGCATCAAGAACTGCGACACGATGAAGAAGGCCCGCGCCTGGCTGGACACGGCCGGCAAGGCCTACGCTTTCCACGACTACAAGACCGCCGGCATCGACCGCAGCCGGCTGGAAGGCTGGGCGAAGAAGGTCGGCTGGGAAGCGCTGCTCAACCGCGCCGGCACCACCTTCCGCAAGCTGCCCGACGCGGCCAAGGAAGGGCTGACCGAGAAGAAGGCGCTGGCCCTGATGCTGGAGCAGCCGTCGATGATCCGCCGGCCGGTCCTGGAGGCGCCAGGCGGGAAGCTCCTGGTCGGCTTCAAGCCGGAAATCTATAAGGCGGAATTATGATTTAATCGCAGAGTATTACGGCTCCATCTTGACGTACAACCTTAAAAAGCAGAGGGTAGGATCCCCTCTGAGGTTCAACGATGAAAAGCAAGATCCTGGCTGTGATGCTCCTCCCGCTCGCCCTGTCGGTGTCCGCCTGTGGCGATACCTGGGGCCAGCGCGCCGTCACCGGCGGTGCGATCGGCACCGGCGCCGGTCTGGCGGTGGGTGCCGTGGCCGGCTGGCCGTTGCTCGCTCCAGCGCTGGTTGGCGGCGTGGTCGGTGCGGGGATCGGCGCGGCGACCGCCAAGGAAAAATAGCCGCGTAGAATAGCCACATAAAAATAGCCGCCGCAGCGGCTAGCTCAGCAGCAGCTTGAGCTTGCGATCAAAGACACGCAGCACGTCCTCCAGGCTGTCGCCGTGGGCCAATTTGCGCGGGCCGTTATAGACCATGTAGCCGCCCTGGGCGGTGCCCGGCACCTTGGCGATCGCGAACAGGGGCTGCTCGGCGGTGTGGCGGAAGATCGAGAAGGTCGCCATGCCCGGCCGAAAGTCGATGGCATAGTCGCGCCATTCGCCCGAAGCGACGCGCAGGCTGTAGAGATTCAGCAGCCGCGAGAGTTCCCGCCGGTCGAAGGAGACGATCCGGCGCCGGGCCTTCTGGTCGGCCAGACGGTACAGAGTGCTCATGTCGTACCGGTGAATTGTTGCAGAAGGCTGACGGTTTGCCAAACCCCGAGTGGGGGGCTATGAACCGCGGCCAAAGCTGTTGATTCTGCGTCATTTTCAGGAGCCCCGAGTGTCCGACTCCGCCGCCTTCCATGAAGTCGACGAAGCCGTCCGGCAGGACGATCTCAAGCTGTGGTGGAAGCGCTGGGGCACGGGGGTCGTGGCCGTCGCGGTGCTGCTCATCGTGGCGGTCGCGGGTCTGGTCGGCTGGCGCCAGTACGATGCTTCGCGCCGCGGCGAGGCCAGCGCCGCCTATTCACAGGCGCTCGCCAAGATCGAGACCGACCGGGCCGCCGCCCACACCGAGCTGAACAAGCAGGCCGAGAGCGCCCCCGAGCCCTATCGCTCGCTGGCGGCACTCGCCGCCGCGCAACTGCTCGACAGGCCCGAGGAGCAGATCGCCGCGCTGCAGGCGGTGTCTGCCCGCCTGCCGCCGGAGCTTTCCGACCTCGCGCTGGTGATCGCGGGCTACCGCAGCGTCGACAGCGGCAAGCTCGACGGCCTGCTGGGCCAGCTCGCCCCGCTTGCCCAGTCCGACCGGCCGTTCCATGCCGGCGTGATCGAGCTGCAGGCGCTCGCCGCGGCGCGCAAGGGCGACCTCAAGCAGGCCCGCGACCTGTGGAACTCGCTGCTCAAGGATACCGGCGCGCCGCAGGGCGTGCAGCAGCGCGCCCAGGCCATGCTCACTCTTCACGGCCCGGCCGAGAGCAAATAGAAAACACAGATGACCTACGCTTCGCGTTTCCTGCTCGCGGCCCTGCTGCTGCCGCTGTCGCTGTCCGGCTGCGACTGGTTCGACAAGAAGAAGCCGCCGCTGGTCGGCGAGCGGGTGCCGGTCTTCAGCGATCGCAAGGAGCTCGAGCCCGACAAGGAGGCCGGCGCGATCCAGGTCACCCTGCCGGCGCCGGCGGCCAACGAGAGCTGGCCCGAATCGGGCGGCTATCCGAACTACGCCATGCAGCACCTGGCGATCGGCGATTCTCCGCAGGTGCTGTGGACCGCCGACGTCGGCGCCGGCTCCGGCTCGTCGCGCATCCTGACCGCGCCGCCGGTGGTGGCCGAGGGCAAGGTCTTCGCCAAGGACGCCCAGAGCACGGTGTCGGCGTTCGACGCCAACACCGGCGGCAAGATCTGGAGCGTGACGCTGAAGCCCGAGAAGGCGCGCGACACCGACGAGTTCGGCGGCGGCGTCGCCTACTACGGCGGCCGCCTGTTCGTGACCACGGGCTTCGCCAACGTCTTCTGCCTCGATCCCAACGACGGCAACGTGATCTGGAACTCGACGGTCAGCGCGCCGATCCGCGGCGCGCCGCTGGTCATCGCCGATCGCGTGTTCGCGGTGTCGATCGACAACAAGCTGCATGCCATGGCGGCGGTCGACGGCTCGGACCTGTGGAACTTCTCGGGTCTGCAGGAAATCGCGGGCTATGTCGGCGGCAACAGCCCGTCGGGTTTCCAGGACGTCATCGTGGCGCCGTTCAGCTCCGGCGAGCTGGTCGAGCTGCGCGCCGAGAACGGCCGCACCGTGTGGAACGAATCGCTGGTCGGGCCGCGCCGCGAATCGCGCGCCTTCGGCAACCTGGCCGACATCCGCGGCCGGCCGGTGATCGATCGCGGCCTGGTGCTGGCGATGGGCTCGGCGGGCACGCTGGCCGCCATCGACCTGCGCTCGGGCCAGCGCGTCTGGGAGCGCAACATCGGCGGCAGCCAGACGCCGTGGGTGGCCGGCCGCTTCCTGTTCGTGGTCACCAGCGCGGCCGACGTCGCCGCCGTCGAGCGCGACACCGGCAAGGTGAAGTGGGTGACGCCGCTCACCCAGTATGCCGACGAGAAGCGGCGCAATCCCATCCAGTGGGTCGGGCCGGTGCTGGCCTCCGACCGGCTGCTGGTCGGCGGCTCGACCGGCGAATTGCTGGCGCTGTCGCCCTACACGGGCGAGGTGATCGGCAAGCTCGCGATCGGCTCGCCGATGCGGCTGGCGCCGGTGGTGGCCAACCGCACGATCTACATCCTGGCCGATACGGGCAGGCTCATTGCGCTCCGCTGAAGGCAAGTCCCCGGGCAAGCAAAGGGTCGCCATCGTCGGCCGCCCCAACGTCGGCAAGTCTACGCTGTTCAATCGCCTGGTCGGCCGCCGCCGCGCCATCGTCGACGACACGCCCGGCGTGACCCGCGACGTGCGCGAGCAGGACGCCCAGCTCGGCGATCTCGCCTTCACCCTGCTCGACACCGCCGGCTGGGAGACCGCGGGCGGCGAGAAGCTCGAGGCGCGCATGCGCCGCTTCACCGAGCGCGCCATCGACTCGGCCGACGCTGTGTTGTTCCTGATCGACGCCCGCGCCGGTGTGCTGCCGCTCGACGAGGCGTTCGCCGGCTGGCTGCGCAAGCGCGCCGCCAAGGTGATCGTGGTCGCCAACAAGTGCGAGGGCCGCGCCGGCCAGACCGGTCTCGCCGAGGCGCATGCGCTGGGCCTCGGCGCGCCGATCCCGTTCTCGGCCGAGCATGGCGAGGGCCTGAGCGACCTGCACGAGGCGCTTGCCAAGCACATCGAGCCGATGCCCGAGGAGGACGAGGACGACGAGGAGGTCGAGCTCAGCGAGGAGGAGCAGGCGGCGGCGGACGCCGAGCTGCAGAAGCGCCCCGTGCTGCTGGCGATCGTCGGCCGGCCCAATGTCGGCAAGTCGACCCTGCTCAACCGCCTGGTCGGCGAGGAGCGGGTGCTGACGGGACCCGAGGCCGGCATCACCCGCGACGCCATTCGCGTCGAATGGAATTGGAAGGGCCGCAAGGTGCGGCTGGTCGATACCGCCGGCATGCGCCGCCGCAGCAGGATCGAGGCCAAGCTCGAGGCCGCCTCGGTGGCCGACACGCTCGACACCATCCGTCTGGCCGACGTGGTGATCGTCGTGCTCGACGCCGGCGACATGATGGAGAAGCAGGATCTCGCGGTTGCCAGCCACGTGATCCAGGAGGGCCGCGCGCTGGTGATCGCGGTCAACAAGACCGACCTGCTGGCCGAGGACCGGTCGCAGGCGACGAAGCAGTGGCGCAAGCTGCGCGATCGGCTCGAGGCCTCGTTTGCCCAGGTGAAGGACGTGCCGATCGTCGGCATCTCGGCGCTCAACGGCCGCGGCGTCGAGCGGCTGATGCCGGCGGTGTTCGAGACCTATGCGGTCTGGAACAAGCGTGTGCCGACGCCGAAGCTGAACCGCTGGCTGCGCGAGATGGAGACCCTGCATCCGCCACCGCTGGCCCATGGCCGGCGCATCCGGCTGCGCTTCATGACCCAGATCAAGATCCGGCCGCCGACCTACATCCTGTCGGTCAGCCAGCCCGAGGAGTTGGGCGACGACTACCTGCGCTTCCTGATCAACCGCCTGCGCGACGACTTCGATATGCCCGGCGTGCCGATCCGCCTGACCATGCGCAAGCCGAAGAATCCCTACGCCGGCCGCGCCAAGCGGCGCTGAAAGTCTGTGGATAAGGCTTCGCGTTCGCCCCTCATTATGGGCAATGGAACGCGATTCGATCCTTGATCTCATTGCCGAAAATTCTCGGCCAATGCCCAAAATAGGTTTCCCGAAGCGAGCCTGCGATGCTGCCCGCGCGCGGACGTCCCGCGTCTTGAGGAGCAGCAAACCGTGGGTCTGGTCAAAAACGGCGAAAACGGTCGAAACGGCGCGCGGTCAGGACGCGTCGCCGGCCACCCATTCACCGTTCAGCGCGCAGTCGGGCGACGCGAGCGCGATCAGCCGCTCGCCATGCGCTTCCGGTGGCGGCAGCGACTGCGGATCCTCGCCCGGGAAGGCCTGCGCGCGCATGCCGGTGCGGGTGGGCCCCGGATTGTAGAGATTGACCCGCACCTTGGTGTGGGCGCATTCGGCGGCGTAGGTGCCGACCATCATGTCGAGCGCCGCCTTGCTGGTGGCGTAGAGCGACCAGTAGGGGATCACGCGGCGGCTGATGCCGGAGGTGACGAAGATCGCGCGGCCGGCGTCGGAGCGCTGCAGCAGCGGATCGAGCGAGCGGATCAAACGGAAGTTGGCGGTGACATTGACCGCCATCACGCGCTCGAAGGTGTCGGGATCGACATGGCCGATCGGCGACAGGCTGCCCAGCAAGCCGGCATTGCCCAGCAGGATGTCGAGCTTGCCGAAGCGCTCGTAGAGCGCCGCGCCGAGCCGATCGATGCCGGGGCCGTCGGTGATGTCGAGCGGGACCAGGGTGGCGCCCTCGCTGCCCTGCGCCTTGATCTGGTCGTCGACCGCCTCGAGCCCGCCGACGGTGCGGGCGACCAGCACGCAATGCGCGCCTTCCTTGGCGAAGGCCACGGCGGCGGCGGCGCCCAGCCCGCGCGACGCGCCGGTGACCAGCGCGATGCGGCCCTTCAGGCGCATGCTCAAACCTCCTCCCCCGTCACACGGGGGAGGATAGAGGAGGGGGAGAGCAATGGACGTGCCTGCGGCCGTCCCCCTCCCTGCCTCCCCCGTATGACGGGGGAGGTGAAGAAGTGGACGGCCATGATCCTAAGCCGGCTCGTGCAGGAGCGAGAGCTGACGGTCCTCGACACCGGTCACGTCGTCGAGCGAGATCGGATAGTCGCCGGTGAAGCAGGCGTCGCAGAAGGTCGGGTTGCGCGGGTCGCGGCCCGGCAGGCCCATCGCGCGGTACAGGCCGTCGATCGACAGGAAGGCGAGCGAATCGACGCCGATGAACTTGGCCATGCCGGCGACGTCGTAGCGCGAGGCCAAGAGCTTGTCCTTGTCCGGCGTGTCGATGCCGTAGAAGCATGGGTCGGTGGTCGGCGGCGCGGCGATGCGCATGTGCACCTCGCGGGCGCCGGCGCCGCGGACCATCTCGACGATCTTCATCGAGGTCGTGCCGCGCACGATCGAATCGTCGACCAGGATGACGCGCTTGCCTTCGATATGGGCGCGGTTGGCGTTGTGCTTCAGGCGCACGCCGAGATGGCGGATGTTGTCCGCCGGCTCGATGAAGGTGCGGCCGACATAGTGGTTGCGGATGATGCCGAGCTCGAACGGGATGCCCGACTGCTGGCTGTAGCCGATCGCCGCCGGCACACCCGAATCGGGCACCGGCACGACCACGTCGGCCGGCACCGGGCTTTCCGTGGCGAGCTGGGCGCCGATCTTCTTGCGCGCCTCGTAGACGCCGACGCCCTCGATCTTGCTGTCGGGCCGGGCGAAGTAGATGTGCTCGAACACGCAGAACCGGCGCGGCTGCTTGGTCCACGGCTTGATCGAGCGCAGGCCGGTGCCGTCGACGATCACGATCTCGCCGGGCTCGACGTCGCGCACGAAGCGGGCGCCGATGATGTCGAGCGCGCAGCTCTCGGAGGTCAGGATCCAGGCGTCGTCGAGGCGGCCGACGCAGAGCGGCCGCACGCCCATCGGGTCGCGCACGCCGAGCAGCGCCTCGTTGGTCAGCATCAGCAGCGAGTAGGCGCCCTTGACCCGGCCGAGCGCGTCGATCACCCGGTCGACGACCGTCGAGTAGTTCGAGCGGGCGATCAGGTGGTTGATCACCTCGGTGTCGGTGGTCGACTGGAACAGGCAGCCCAGCCGCACCAGCTCCTTGCGCAGCAGGTAGGCGTTGGTGAGGTTGCCGTTGTGGGCCAGCGCCAGGCCGCCGAAATCGAAGTCGGCGAAGATCGGCTGGATGTTGCGGTCGGACGAGCCGCCGGTCGTGGCGTAGCGGTTGTGGCCGATCGCGCTGTAGCCCTTGAGCGTGGCGATCACCGACTGGTCGCCGAAGATGTCGCCGACCAGGCCGGCGGCACGGTGATTGTAGAAGTGGCGGCCGTCGTAGGTGACGATGCCCGAGGCTTCCTGGCCGCGATGCTGCAGGGCATGGAGCCCGAGCGCGGTGTGGGCTGCGGCATCGGTCGTCCCGTAGATGCCGAACAGCGCACATTCCTCGTGGAACTTGTCGTCTTCCGGAGGGCGCCTGGGGGTCAGCACGATGGCCTTATATCTGGGGGCCGTCGTCCGTGCATCAAGGATATGTCACTGCGGCGGTTTGGGCATTTCCGGCAGCTTGATCTGCCCGGGATCGAGGTTGATGTCGGGCTTTTGCGTGAGCCGTGTGCGGAATCCCGGCGGCAAATGAGGCTCGATCGCCTCCGCCATCTCGCGGATCAGGGGAAAAGTCGCCCCACCCTCGACCACCGGCGGGACCGGCTTGGGACCCAGGTATGTGTAAAACAGGAAGGCCAGGCCCATCGCCGCCCAGGCGCAGATCACGCCGAAACCCGCGCCGAGGATGCGGTCGGGCTTGTTGAGCGGGCTGAAGCGAATCGCCTTGGAAAGGGCGTTGGCCAGCATCACCAGGATGATCAGGGCGCCGACGAACACCACCAGCATGGCGCCGAAACGAGCGAGCTCGGCGCTCTGCACCAGCTTCATGATCTCGGGCTCGATCAGCTGCGAGTAGTTCAGCGCGACCCAGCCGGCGGCGATCCACGAGCCGATGAACAGCACGGCGTGGGCGAAGCCGGACGACATGCCGATGATCGCGCCGAACACGGCGACAGCGATGACGGCCACGTCGAATACGTTGATGCCGAGTTTTTCCATGATCCCCGTGGTGCCCTTCGGGCGTTACTCGCGCCTTTGCCCCGGGCCTGCCTCGCGTCGCTTCTCGAGGGGCCGATCAGCCGGCTGGAAACGGGCCACAAGGTCGGCCAGATGCTCGATTTCGTCAACAATGATGCCCTCCGGCGGGCGCGGCGCAGGGCCGCTGCCGGAGCGCCCACGGGGCGCCAGCGCAGAGCGGAAGCCGAGCTTGGCGGCCTCGCGCAGCCGCGCCTCGCGTTGGCCGACCGGGCGGACCTCGCCGCCCAGGCCGATCTCGCCGAACACCGCCATGTCGGCTGGCACCGGCTCGTCGGCGAGCGAGGAGACCACGGCGGCGGCGACCGCCAGGTCCGCCGCCGGTTCACTGATGCGCAGGCCGCCCGCGACGTTGAGGTAGACGTCGTTGGCGCCGATGCTGACGCCGCAGCGGGCCTCGAGCACGGCCAGCACCATGGCGAGGCGATTGCTGTCCCAGCCGACCACCGCTCGGCGCGGCGTGCCGAGCGCCGAGGGGCTGACCAGCGCCTGGATTTCCACCAGCACCGGCCGCGTGCCCTCGATGCCGGCAAAGACGCAGGCACCCGAGACGTGGCCGCGCCGCTCGGCGAGGAACAGGGCCGACGGGTTGGCGACGTCGGAGAGGCCGCGATCGGACATCTCGAACACGCCGATCTCGTCGGTCGGGCCGAAGCGGTTCTTCACCGTCCGCAGGATGCGGAACTGGTGGCCGCGCTCGCCCTCGAAATAGAGGACGGTGTCGACCATGTGCTCGAGCACGCGGGGACCGGCGATCGCGCCGTCCTTGGTGACGTGGCCGACCAGCAGCACGGCGATGCCGCGGCGCTTGGCGAGCTCGACCAGCGCCTGCGCCGAGGCACGCACCTGGGTCACGGTGCCGGGCGTCGATTCGACCGTGTCGAGCCACATGGTCTGGATCGAATCGATCACCGCCACCCGCGGCGCGTCGGGCCGTTCGAGCGTCGCCACGATGTCGCGCACCGAGGTCGCCGCGGTGAGCTGCACCGGCGCGCCGCCCAGCCCGAGTCGCTCGGCGCGCAGGCGCACCTGGTCGATTGCCTCTTCGCCGGAGACGTAGGCGCAAGCGGTGTGCTGCTTGGCGAGCGCCGCTGCGACCTGCAGCAGCAGGGTCGACTTGCCGATGCCGGGATCGCCGCCGATCAGCAGCGCCGAGCCGACGACCAGCCCGCCGCCGCAGACGCGATCGAACTCGATGATGCCGCTTTTGTAGCGCGGCGGCTGCGGCGTCGAGCCGGTGAGGTCGGCGAACTCGAGCGTGCGGCCCCTATGGCGCCCTGGGCCGCCGCGGGCGAGGCCGCCGCCGCCGGCGGGACCGGGCGCGAGGCCAGCTTCCTCGGTGATGGTGTTCCATTCGCCGCAGCTCTCGCAGCGGCCGCTCCATTTCGAGGTGACGGCGCCACACGACTGGCAGACGAAGCGGTTGATTGCGCGTGCCATGGCTCAGCTCAGCTCGCGCTTGCTGAGGCACCAGCTTTCGCGATGAAGCCAGCACGTCTCATCCCGGTCGTGCGCTTCGCGCCGCAGACTGCGAACTGCCTGCTGCCCGACCGGGTCGCCGAGCGCGGCCGACAAGGCTGCTTCGTCATCGGGGTTGCGGGCGCCGGCACAGGGATAGAAGCCGACCCAGCCTGCCGATCGGGCCGCCAGGGCGTCGCCCCGGCGATCGACGCGCAGCATGAAGCCGCCCCGCAGCCCGAGGTTGCCGGCCGTCAGCGGCAGCAGCAGGTGTCCACCGTCGGCCAGGGCGTCGAGCCACCAGGCATGCGGCGCCGTTGCGCCGGCAAAGGCAACGATGAGGTCCCATTCGCCGGCAATCGGCTGGCCGGCGTCGCCCTCCCGAATGGCGGCGGCAGGCCACCCCTCGAGATTGCGCGTCGCCGCGGCGGCGAGCGGCGGATCGATCTCGATGCCGTCGACGCGGCCGGTCCGTCCGACCAACTCGGCAAGGATGGCTGTGTAATAGCCCGATCCGGTGCCGATCTGCAGGACGCGATCGCCGCCCTCGAGTCCGATGCGGTCGAAATGGCGCGCCCACAGGATCGGCTCACCGATATTGAGGCCACGCGTCTCGTCGAGCGCGATCAGGACGTTGTGGTACAGCCGGCGCGGATCGTCGTCGGGCGTCGACCAATAGCCGTCCATCAGATGCCGGATGCGCCAGGGTCCCGGACCGGCGAAACGCTCGCGCGGCACCGCGGCGAAGGCATCGACCACACGCTGATCGCCGAGATGGCCGATGACGCGCAGGTCCTCGGCAAACCAGCGACGGACCTGCTCGAGGTCCGGCATGCCGGCCAGGCTCACAGCCGCCGCACCTGCATCTGGATCGGGCCTTCGGCACGGCCGTGGATGAACTGCTCGACATGGGCGTTGCCGCAATGGTCGATCTCGCCGACCGCGCCCTGCCAGATCAGCTTGCCCTCGTACAGCATGGCGATGCGATGGCCGATCTTGCGCGCGGACGCCATGTCGTGGGTGATCGACACCGCGGTGGCGCCGAGGTCGCTGACGCACTTCACGATCAGCTCGTTGATCACGTCGGCCATGATCGGGTCGAGGCCGGTGGTCGGCTCGTCGAAGAAGATGATCTCGGGCTCGCGGGCGATCGCGCGGGCCAGCGCCACGCGCTTCTGCATGCCGCCCGACAGCTCCGACGGGAACAGCTCGGCGATGTCGGGGCCGAGGCCGACATTGCCGAGCTTGGCGATCGCGATCTCGCGCGCTTTCGTGGGCGCCATGCCGTCGCTCTGGATCGGGCCGAAGCCGACGTTCTGCCAGACGCGCAGCGAGTCGAAGAGCGCGCCGCCCTGGAACAGCATGCCGAACTTGCGCATGACGTGCTGGCGGTCGGAGTCGCTGAGGTTCGCGGTCTCCTCGCCGTCGATCTTGATCGACCCGGAATCGGGCTCCATCAGGCCGAGGATGCATTTCAGCAGCACCGACTTGCCGGTGCCCGAGCCGCCGATCACCACCACCGATTCGCCCGGCGCGACGTCGAGGTCGATGCCGCGCAGCACTTTTTTGTCACCGAACGACTTGGTGACACCCCGGAGCGAGATCTTCGGTACGGCGCTCATGTCAGCGGGCGAAGAAGGCTTCGGTGATGAAGTAATTGGCGGTCAGGATCAGGATCGAGGCCGACACCACCGCATTGGTGGTGGCGATGCCCACGCCCTGCGCGCCGCCCTTCGACGTGTAGCCGTGGTAGCAGCCCATCAGGGTGATCAGGAAGCCGAACACCGCGGCCTTCACCAGGCCCGAGAACACGTCCTGGAACTGCAGGAAGTCGATGGTGTTGCGCAGGTACGTGGCGTCGTTGAAGTCGAGCTTGTAGACGCCGACCAGGTAGCCGCCCAGCACGCCGATGATGTCGGCGACCAGCACCAGGATCGGCAGCGTGATGACGCCGGCGATCAGTCGCGGCGCCACCAGGTACTTGAACGGATCGGTCGACAGCGTCTTCAGCGCATCGATCTGCTCGGTGACCCGCATGGTGCCGATCTCGGCCGCCATGGCCGCGCCGACGCGGCCCGCGACCATCAGGCCCGCCAGCACCGGCCCGAGCTCGCGGGTCAGCGACACCACGACCACGTTGGGGATCGCCGATTCGGCCGAGAAGCGGGCGAAGCCGGTGTAGCTCTGCAGCGCCAGCACCATGCCGGTGAAGATCGCGGTCAGGCCGACCACCGGCAGCGAGTAGTAACCGATCTCCAGCATCTGCCGCAGGATCTGCGCCTTGTAGTAGGGCGGCTGCACGGTGCGCTGGAGGGCGCGGCCGGCAAAGGACGTGACGGCGCCAATCGTGGCCAGCAGCGCCAATGTCACGCGGCCGAGCAGGGTAACCAGAGGGATGCTCACGCGTGACGCTCCGAATCGACATAGACCCGCGCATAGCGGCGGCCGAGCGCGGTCATTACTTCATAGGCATTGGTGCGGGCATGCTCGGCCAGGTCGTCCGCCGTCAGGTGCGGGCCCAGCACCTCGACCAGCGCGCCGGGCTGGCTCTCGGCCTCGGGCACGTCGGTCACGTCGACCGTCACCAGGTCCATGGAGATGCGACCGATCACGGCGAGCTTGCGTCCGCCGAGATGCACATGGGTGCGGTTGATGAGGGTACGGAAGTAGCCGTCGGCATATCCAAGCGCGATCGTGGCCACGCGACTGGGCCGCGCTGACCGCCATGCGGCACCGTATCCAACGGTCTGGAGAGCGTCAATTCGACGGACCTGCAGGATGCGTGCGTGCAGGGTCACGGTCGTCAGCATCGGGTTGGGCCGGCCGGGCAGGGGGTTGATGCCGTACAGCGCCGCGCCCGGCCGCAGCATGTCGAAGTGGTAGTCGGGCCCGAGAAAGATGCCGGAGGAGTTGGCGAACGACGCCGGCGCGCCCGGCATGGTGCGGACGAAGCTGCGGAAGCGCGAGAGCTGCTCGCCGTTGATCGGGTTGTCGGGCTCCTCGGAGACCACGAGATGGCTCATCAGCAGGGCGAGCCTGAGGCCGCGCAGGCGGCCGCGGTCGGCGGCCAGCGCCTGCGCCTCCTCCGGGCTGAAGCCCAGGCGGTGCATGCCGGTGTCGACATGGATCACCGCGTCGAGCGGCCGGTTGTAGCGCTGCGCTGCCGCGCGCCAGGCATTGAGCTGGTTGAGATGGTTCAGGACGGGCGTCAGGCCGGCCTGGACGAAGTCGGGCTCGGTGCTGGGCAGCAGCCCGTTCAGGACGTAGATCGGATGGTCCGGCACGACCGCGCGCAACGCGAGGCCTTCGTCGATATGGGCGACGAAGAAGTGCCGGCAGCCCGCCGCCGCCAGGCGCGGCCCGACCAGCGCGGCGCCGGTGCCGTAGGCGTCGGCTTTGAGCACAGCGGCGCAGTCGACCGGCCGGCCGTCGGCACGGCCGGCATCGCGCAGGCCGCGCCAGTTGGCGGCGATCGCGCCAAGGTCGACCGTGAGAATCGCGCCGGCCCGGCGCGTCTGGGCCGCTTCGGACGCGGCCTGGTCGGCGGACGAGGACATCGCGCGATCTTACTCGAAAGCGGGGCCGGCGCCGTCGGCGGGCAGATTGCCGAACTTGGTGAACTGGCCCTCGAAGGCGAGCCGCACGATGCCGGTCGGGCCGTGGCGCTGCTTGGCGATGATGACCTCGGCCTTGCCGTAGTTCTGCTCGCAGCGCTGCTTCCAGTCGTCGACACGCTGGTTGAAGTGCTCGTTGGATTCGTTGTCGCGCCGCTTCGGCTCCTCGCGCATCAGGTAGTAGTCGTCGCGGTAGATGAACATCACCACGTCGGCATCCTGCTCGATCGAGCCCGATTCACGCAGGTCGGCGAGCAGCGGCCGCTTGTCCTCGCGCTGCTCGACGGCGCGGCTGAGCTGGGACAAGGCGACCACCGGCACGTCGAGCTCCTTGGCCAGCGTCTTGAGGCCGCGGGTGATCTCCGAGACTTCCTGCACGCGGTTCTCCTGCCGCGTCTTGCCCGAGGGGGCGAGGAGCTGGAGGTAGTCGACGATGATCAGGCCGAGCCCGTGCGTGCGCTTGAGGCGCCGCGCGCGGGTACGCAGGCCGGCGATGGAGAGCGCCGGGGTGTCGTCGATGAAGAAGTTGAGATGCTCGAGCTCGCGGCTGATGTTCAGCACGCGGTCGAAGTCGGCGCTGATCAGCTCGCCCTTTCGGATCTTCTCCGAGGGCAGCTCGGCCTGCTCCGACAGCATGCGGGTGGCGAGCTGCTCGGCCGACATTTCCAGCGAGAAGAAGCCGACCACGGCGCCGTCGACCACCTTGGGAGCGCCGTCGACGATCTCCTCGCGATAGGTCTTGGCGGCGTGGAAGGCGATGTTGGTGGCAAGCGCGCTCTTTCCCATGGCGGGGCGGGCAGCCAGGATGATCAGGTCCGACCTGTGCAGGCCGCCGAGAAGCTGGTCGAGCTGGAACAGGCCGGTCGCCACGCCGTTGAGCTGGCCGGCCCGGCCGTAGGCCGCTTCGGCGGCGACCATGGCCTCGGTCAGCGAGGTGCGGAAGGACTTGAAGCCGCCCTCGGCCTGACCGGTGGAGGCGAGGTCGTAGAGCTTCTTTTCCGCCGTCTCGATCTGTTGCAGCGCCGTCTCCTCGACGTCGCCGGAGAAGGCGCCGTTGACCACGCCCTCGCCGAGATCGATCAACTGGCGGCGCAGGTAGAGGTCATGGACCGCGCGGCCGAAGGCGCCGGCATCGATGACATGCACCGACGCCGAGGCGAGCTGCGCGAGATAGGCGGGGCCGCCGACCGCCTTCATGTCCTCGTCGTTCTCAACGTAGGTCTTGAGCGTGACGGCGCTCACCACCTGGCCGCGCTCGATCAGGCGCGTCAGCGAATCGAACAGCTTGCCGTGCAGCGGATCGGCGAAGTGCTCGGGGCGCAGGAATTCGGCGACGCGCTGATAGGCGGCGTTGTTCACCAGAATCGCGCCGAGCAAAGCCTGCTCGGCCTCGAAATTGTGTGGCGGTTCGCGCAGCCGGACGTCTTCGGCGCCGGGCAGACGCGTGACGTTCGACGTTTCCTTGAGGGGCTCCATGTGAGCCTTCTTACGAGCGTGAGGGGACGGCCACCATGTCAAATGAGTGACCCTCGATCAACACGCCGGCTGATCGCGTGGACAGCGGGGAAAACTTCCGCGCTCCTATTCCGCAGCCATCGAGCGGGCACGCGCGACGGCGACGCCGCGTTCGGCATCGACGATGTAGTCGCGCGTCAGCGGCACCGCGTCCTGGCGGCGCGCGATCTGGATCTGGAAGACCATCTGGTTCATGTACCGGAAGGCGACCTCGCAGCCGGCGAGATAGAATTCCCACATCCGGCAGAAACGGTCGTCGTAGCCCGCGAGCTGCTTGATCCGCTCCTTGTTGGCGAGGAAGCGATGGCGCCAGTGGCGCAGCGTCTCGGCATAGTGCAGCCGCAGGATCTCGATGTCGGTCACCCACAGCCCGACCTTCTCGATCGCCGCCAGCACCTCGGACAGGGCCGGGGTGTAGCCGCCGGGGAAGATGTACTTCTTGATCCAGGTGTTGGTGGCGCCCGGCGGCTCCATGCGGCCGATCGCGTGCAGCAGCATGACGCCGTCGTCCTTCAACAGGTCCTTCGCCTTGCGGAAGAACTCGACATAGTGGGTGACGCCGACATGCTCGAACATGCCGACCGAGACGATACGGTCGTAGCGGTCGGGCTCCTGGCGGTAGTCGAGCAGCTTGAAGCGGACATGGTCGGCCAGCCCGGTCTCCAGCGCGCGCCGGCTCGACACCGCGAGCTGTTCCTTGGACAGCGTGACGCCGGTGACGTCGACACCGTATTCCTTGCCGAGGAACAGGCCGAGCCCGCCCCAGCCCGAGCCGATGTCGAGCACCTTCTGGCCGGGCTGCAGCAGCATCTTCGAGGCGACGTGGCGCTTCTTGTCGAGCTGCGCCTGCTCCAGCGATTCCTCGCCGGTCTTGAAGTAGGCGCAGGAATACTGCCGGTCGCGGTCGAGGAAGAAGTCGTAGAGCTGGTCCTTGAGGTCGTAGTGATGCGCCACGTTCTGCTGGGCGCGGCCGATCGGATTGTACTGCTCGATGGTCCGGACCATGCGCTGCCAGGCATAGGACCAGCTGACGAACGGGGTCGCTTCAAGGGCGGTCATGTTGCGGCCGAGCAAGTCGACCAGATCGTAGATGTCGCCGCCGTCCTCGACGGTCAGCGTGCCATCCATGTAGGCCTCGCCGAAGGCGAGCCGGGGGCGAAGCAGCAGGCGCAGACCGGTCCAGCGGTCGTGTATCCGCATGGTCACCGAGGGGCCCGGCTTCGCGCCCGCAATCCGGTGCGCCCCGCCGGTCGAATCGATGATGGTCAGTTGGCCTTCCCCCAGTACCCGGGAAAGAACCTTGGCTAGGAGCATCCGTCGTACCTCACGGGCCGGTGAGGGGAACCTCCACCGGCAATGCCACTTTCTCGCCTTAAATGTTAATCCGATTGGCGATTTCAACGCAAAGGGCGGGACGAAAGACACGATGAAATATTCTTCGGACCCCAAAAATAAAATGCCCGCCGTTGCGGGCAGCAACGGCGGGCGTCGTTTCGTGGGTCGAGTGGAGGGATTCGACCGCGGTTTACTTCTCTTCCGGCGTGGCCCCGGCCTCGGCCGGAGCGGCCTCACCCTCGCCTTCGGCGGCGGGCTTGGCCTCGAACAGGGCAGCAGCCTGCTCGGCGGCGCGCTGGGCGGCCTCGGCGGCCTCCTGCGCGGCGCGTTCGGTCTCGGCGACCAGCTTGCCGCCCTTGGCCAGGAACTCGGCCTCGTCCGGCGAGCGGGCGACCAGCGCGGTGATCTCGACCGTGACCTCCGGATGGAGGTGGACCTTGATCCGGTGCGAGCCCAGCGCCTTGATCGGCTTGTCGAGCTCGACCTGGCTGCGCTCGAGCTTGACGCCCTCGGCATTGGCCGCGTCGGCGATGTCGCGCGAGGTTACCGAACCGTAGAGCTGCAGGGCCTCGGAGGCCTGGCGGATGAGGGTGACCTTGAGGTCCTTCATCTTCTCGCCGACCTGCTCCGCCTCGCTGCGGCGCTCGAGGTTCTGAGCCTCCAGCACCTTACGCTGCGATTCGAAGTAGGTGATGTTGTCCTTGGTGGCGCGCAGCGCCTTCTTCTGCGGCAGCAGGTAGTTGCGGGCGAAGCCGGGCTTCACCTTCACCACATCTCCCATCTGGCCGAGCTTCGGCACGCGACGTAGGGCAGGAGCGCCAGGAAGCGGGCGCGCTTGATCGCCTGGGCGAGCTCGCGCTGCTTCTTGGACGACACCGCGGAGATGCGGCTCGGCACGATCTTGCCGCGCTCCGAGATGAAGCGCTGCAGGAGGCGCACGTCCTTGTAGTCGATCTTCGGCGCATTGGCGCCGGAGAACGGGCAGGACTTGCGGCGGCGGGTGAAGGGACGACGTTGCGCGCTCATTCTTCTTCTCCCATGCCGGTGGGGCTGGCGGCGGCTTCCTCACCGAAGCGCGGACGCTCACGGCGCGGGCGCTCGCCCCAGCCGCCGCGGTCGCCTCGGTCACCGCGATCGCCCGGCCGGTCGGCCTTGTCGGCGCCGCGCTGCATGACGGCCGACGGACCCTCTTCGAGGGCGTCCACGCGCACGGTCAGGTAACGGATGATGTCTTCGTTGATCGACATGGTGCGCTCGAGCTCCTTCACGGCGGCCGGCGGCGCATCGATGTTCATCAGGGTGTAGTGACCCTTGCGGTTCTTCTTGATCCGGAAGGTGAGGGAGCGGAGGCCCCAGTATTCCTTCTTCTGGACGGTACCGCCCTGGGCGGTGACCAGTTCGGCGAACTGGTTGGTCAGGGTCTCCACCTGCGTCGCCGGCACGTCCTGGCGCGCGATGAAGACGTTCTCGTACAATGCCATCGAGGCTCCTTATGGCTGTTAGCGACCCGGAGTTCGAAAACCGGCCGGATCTAGCCGGCCCCAACCTCGGGAGAGGAACGGACCGGCAAGGAGACGGGGCCGATTTAGGCCCCGAAGAGCGGCGGTTATATACGCAAATCCCCCGAAAGCAAGCCATTCCGGGCAGGGGGCAGGCTGGGGTATAGGGACCGCCAATTCAGGGCAAGAACCGGGAGAAAGCGCCCCATGAGCCGTGCATTCGTCTTTCCGGGACAGGGATCCCAGGCCGTCGGCATGGGCGCCGACCTGGCCGGCGCGTTCGCCACTGCCCGCGACGTCTTCCAGGAGGTCGACGAGGCGCTGAAGCAGAATCTGTCGAAATTGATGCGCGAAGGGCCCGAATCGGACCTGGTCCTGACCGAGAACGCCCAGCCGGCATTGATGGCGGTCAGCGTCGCCGTGGTGCGGATCCTCGCGAAGGACGGCGGCAAGCCGCTGACCGCGCTGGCCAGCCATGTCGCCGGCCATTCGCTGGGCGAGTATTCGGCGCTGGCGGCGGCGGGGTCGCTGCCGCTGGCCGACGCGGCGCGGCTGCTCAAGCTGCGCGGCCAGTCGATGCAGAAGGCGGTGCCGGTCGGCGTCGGTGCGATGGCGGCGCTGCTCGGCATCGAGCTCGAGCCCGCGCAGGAGGCGTGCAAGGAGGCCGCCCAGGGCGAGGTCGTGGCGGTCGCCAACGACAATGGCGGCGGCCAGGTGGTGGTCAGCGGCCACAAGGCCGCGGTCGAACGGGCCATCGAGGCGGCCAAGCCGCGCGGCTCCAAGCGCGGCATGCTGCTGCCGGTGAGCGCGCCCTTCCATTGCCCGCTGATGCAGCCCGCCGCCGACGCCATGCAGGAGGCGCTGGAGAAGGTCACCCTGTCGACGCCCTCGGTGCCGCTGGTGGCCAACGTGCTGGCCGCGGAGGTCACCAACCCGGCCGACATCAAGCAGCGGCTGGTCGAGCAGGTCACCGCCATGGTGCGCTGGCGCGAGAGCGTGCAGTACATGAAGACGCAGGGCGTCCTCACGCTCGTCGAGTGCGGCACCGGCAAGGTGCTGTCCGGCCTGGTCAAGCGCATCGACCGCGAGATGACCGGCCTAGCGCTCAACACGCCGGCCGATATCGAAGCCTTCTTGAAGACGAGTTGAGCTTTCGCTCCCCTTCGCGGACTCCGCGAAGGGGAGGAAGGACCATGAGGAGACACGGATGTTCGATCTCACCGGCAAGACGGCGCTGGTCACCGGCGCCTCGGGCGGCATCGGCGGCGCGATCGCCCGCGCCCTCCACAAGCAGGGCGCCGCGGTCACGCTCTCGGGCACCCGCGCCGACGCGCTGGAGCAGCTCAAGGCCGGGCTCGGCGAGCGGACGCATGTGGTCACCGCCAAGATGGACGATCCGACCGACATCGACCGCCTCGCCAAGGAGGCCGAGGCGGCGATGGGCAAGATCGACATCCTGGTGAACAACGCCGGCATCACGCGCGACAATCTGTCGATGCGCATGAAGGACGAGGACTGGGAGAAGGTGCTGCAAGTCAACCTCACCGGCACCTTCCGCCTGACGCGAGCGGCAATGCGCGGGATGATGCGGCGTCGCCACGGCCGAGTGATCAACATCACCTCGGTCGTCGGCGTCACGGGCAACCCCGGCCAGGCCAACTACGCCGCGGCCAAGGCGGGCCTGATCGGCATGTCCAAGTCGCTGGCCCAGGAACTGGCGTCGCGCGCCATCACCGTGAACTGCATCGCGCCGGGTTTCATCGCCACGCCGATGACCGACGTGCTGACCGACGAGCAGAAGAAGGGAATCCTCGGCCGGGTGCCGGCCGATCGGCTGGGCACGCCCGACGAGATCGCGGCCGGCGCGGTTTACCTCGCCAGCGACGAGGCCGCGTACGTGACCGGCCAGACCCTGCATATCAATGGCGGCATGGCGATGATTTAGGGGAGAAGGCCCACAAGTGCCTGATTTCGTGGGCTTTCCGCCGCTGGTTTTGGCCGGACGGCTATGTTAGAGACCCCGAAATCGCCAACCCCTCCGGCGAAACGACTTTGAGAGACGGGAAGGACAAGAGAATGAGCGATATTGCCGAGCGCGTGAAGAAGATCGTCGTCGAGCACCTCGGCGTCGAGGCCGCCCAGGTCAAGGAAGACGCCAAGTTCATCGATGACCTCGGCGCGGACTCTCTCGACACCGTCGAGCTGGTCATGGCCTTCGAGGAAGAGTTCTCGATCGAGATTCCGGACGACGCGGCCGAGAAGATCCAGACCGTCGGCGACGCCATCAACTTCATCAACAGCAACTCCAAATCCTAGGTCCCTTCCGTTCAACGTGAAGGCAGACTGACGATGCGACGAGTCGTCGTTACGGGCATGGGCATGGTGACGCCGTTGGGTGACGGCGTCGACACCAACTGGCGCAGGCTGATGGCAGCCGAGTCCGGCATCCGCGCGATCCAGGCGTTCGACACCGCCGATCTCGCGACCAAGATCGCGGGCGAGGTCCCCCAGGGCGACAAGGAGAGCGGCCTGTTCAATGCCGACCTCTACATGCTGCCCAAGGACCAGCGGAAGGTCGACAAGTTCATCGTCTTCGCCATGGCCGCGGCCAAGCAGGCGGTCGAGGATTCGGGCTGGAAGCCGCAGGACGAGGAAGGCCTCGCGCGCACCGGCGTGATGATCGGCGCCGGCATTGGCGGGCTGAGCACCATCTACGAGACGTCGCTGGTGCTGAAGGAGCGCGGACCCCGCCGGGTCAGCCCGTTCTTCATCCCGTCGGCGCTGATCAACCTGGCCTCGGGCCAGGTTTCGATCGAATACGGCTTCAAGGGGCCGAACCACTCGGTGGTCACCGCCTGCGCGACCGGCGCGCATGCGATCGGCGACGCGGCGCGGTTGATCCAGCTCGAGGACGCCGACGTCATGGTGGCGGGCGGCGCCGAGGCCGCGATCTGCCGCATCGGCATCGCGGGCTTCAACGCCTGCAAGGCTCTCTCGACCGACTTCAACGACACGCCGACCCAGGCCTCGCGGCCGTGGGACAAGCGGCGCGACGGCTTCGTCATGGGCGAGGGCGCAGGCGTCGTGGTGCTCGAGGAGTACGAGCACGCCAAGAAGCGCGGCGCCAAGATCTACGCCGAGATCCTGGGCTACGGCCTGTCGGGCGACGCCTACCACATCACCGCGCCGTCGGAAGACGGCAACGGCGCGATGCGCGCCATGAAGTCGGCGCTGAAGCGCGCCAGTCTCGGCACCGACCAGATCGACTACGTCAACGCCCACGGCACCTCGACGATGGCGGACGTGATCGAGCTGGGCGCGGTCAAGAAGACCTTCGGCGCCGATGCCTACAAGCTGTCGATGTCGTCGACCAAGTCGGCCACCGGCCATCTGCTGGGCGCCGCTGGCGCGATCGAGGCGATCTACTCGATCAAGTCGGTGCTCGAGCAGGCGGTGCCGCCGACGCTCAACCTCGACGAGCCCGACGCCGGCTGCGACATCGACCTGGTGGCCAAGCAAGCCAAGCAGCGCAAGGTGCGCTTTGCGCTCAGCAACTCCTTTGGCTTCGGCGGCACCAACGCCTGTCTGATCGTCGGCCCCGCCTGACCCGGGGCTGAGGCATGCTCAGCTTTTTCCGTTGGGTCCTTGTCTGGATCGCATTGCTCGTCACCGTGATGGGTGGCGGGCTGCTGCTCGGCCACCAGATGCTGGTGGCGAGCGGGCCGCTCGAGAAGACCAGGACCGTGCTGATCCCGCGCGGCGCCGGCCCGGCCACCATGGCCAGGATCCTGACGGGCGAGGGCGTGATCTCCCATCCGCAGCTGTTCCGGGTCGCGCTGATGGTCGATCCCAATCCCAAGCCGATCAAGGCCGGCGAGTACGAGGTGCCGCCGCACATCTCGATGTCGGCGCTGGTCGACCTGCTGCAGTCGGGCAAGGTGGTGCAGCGGCGCCTGACCATCCCCGAGGGCGCCACCACCGCCGAGATCGTCGAGCTGGTGCGCAAGACCGACGCGCTGAGCGGCGAGATCACTCTCGACCTCAAGGAGGGCGACCTCCTGCCCGAGACCTACTTCTACTCGCGCGACGACACCCGCGACGGCGTGCTGTCGCGCATGAAGGAGGCGATGGAGAAGACACTCGACGAGGCGTGGCGCAAGCGCACCGCCGGGCTGCCCTATGCCAGCAAGCGCGACGCGCTGATCATGGCCTCGATCATCGAGAAGGAAACCGCGATCGCCGCCGAGCGGCCCCGGGTCGCCGCGGTCTACGTCAACCGCCTGCGGCTCAAGATGAAGCTCGAATCCGATCCGACCACGATCTACGGCGTGACCGGCGGCAGGGGCATGCAGGGCAAGGAGCTGACGCGCGCCGACCTGCAGTCGAGCTCGCCCTACAATACCTACGTCGTGGCCGGCATACCGCCCGGGCCGATCTGCAATCCCGGCCGAGCCGCGATCCTGGCGGCCCTCTCGCCGACGTCGCGCGACCGCTCGCTGTACTTCGTCGCCGACGGGCAGGGCGGGCACGCCTTCGCCGCCAACGTCTACGAGCACAATCGCAACGTGGCGCGCTGGAAGGAAATCCAGAAGCAGAAGCAAGAACAGGCGTCGCAGCCGCCGCAACCCAACGCGCCGGCGCCCCCACCCGCCAAGCCATAGCCATGCCGGCGGTGCTCCTGGCGCTGGCGGTGCTTGCGGTCCTGGGGATCGGCCTCTTCTGGTTCATGCGGGCGAACCCTTCCAGCGTCGCGCGGACGCTGCGGCCGCTCCTCGTGGGGCTGGCCGTCATCGGCGTCGGCGGCCTGCTGATCTTCGGCATGCGCCTGCTGCCGGAGCTTCTGCCGGTGCTGCTGCCGATTGCAGGCTTCGCAGCGATCGCGCTGCTCAGGCGCTGGCTCAACCGGCAGCCGAGTGGCGACTTCAACCAACCCGGCGGCCAGCGTACGCATGTGAACACGGCCTTCATCTATGCCTGGCTCGAGCACGGCACCGGCGATATCGGCGGCCGGGTGCTGCAGGGCCGCTTCGCCGGCCGCAGCCTGGAGACGATGACCGAGGGCGAACTGCGCGACCTCTACGGCGACTGCGCGTCGGACTCCGATTCGCTGAAGGTGCTGGAGTCCTACCTCGATCGCCGGCTGGGTGCGGACTGGCGACAGGCATCGCCACCGCCCCGCGGTCCGCACACAGATATGACACGGCAGGAGGCGCTGGCCACCTTGGGGCTGCAAGAAGGTGCGACGGATGAGGAAATCCGCGCCGCGCACCGACGTCTCATTGTCCGGATGCATCCCGATGCCGGCGGAACGGCGGAACTGGCGGCGCTCATCAACCGCGCCAAGGACGTCCTGCTTGGTTTATGAGATGGGGGGTATGACTTGCCGGCTCCAGCCGGGCGTGGCATGAACCGCCGCCGTGACGCGGTCAAAGCGTTGATTTACCTGTCAAATATTGTTGCCGAAGAAGAGGTCGACCGACATGGCCCAGCGCGTCCGTAAAGCCGTCCTGCCGGTCGCGGGTCTTGGTACCCGTTTCCTGCCGGCGACCAAGGCGATGGCCAAGGAGATGCTGACCGTCGTCGATCGGCCGCTGATCCAGTACGCGGTCGAGGAGTGCCTCGCCGCCGGCATCGAGGAATTCGTCTTCGTCACCGGCCGCAACAAGGGCGCGATCGAGGATCACTTCGACCACGCCTACGAGCTCGAGACGACGCTGGCGCAGCGCGGCAACAAGCGGGTCGAGCTGAAGCAGGCCGAGCAGGCGACGATCAAGCCCGGCAACGCGATCTTCACCCGCCAGCAGAAGCCGCTCGGCCTCGGCCACGCGGTGTGGTGCGCGCGCCACTGGATCGGCCGCGAGCCGTTCGCCGTGCTGCTGCCGGACGAGCTGATGGTGAGCTCGCCGACCTGCACCGCCCAGCTCGTGGCGGCGCACGAGAAGACCGGCGGCAACGTCGTCGCGGTGATGAACGTGCCGCGCGAGCAGACCAAGAGCTACGGCATCGTCGCCATCAAGACGGAGAAGGACGGACTCGCCGAGATGACCGGCATCGTCGAGAAGCCGAAGCCCGACGAGGCACCCTCGACCCTGGCCTGGATCGGTCGCAGCATCCTGATGCCCGAGGTGTTCGACCATCTCGACAGGCACGAGGTCGGCGCCGGCGGCGAGATCCAGCTCACCGAGGCGATGGCCAAGCTGATCGGCACCCAGCCGTTCCATGCCATGCGCTACACCGGCGGGCGCTATGATTGCGGCAACCGGCTGGGCTTCCTCGAGGCGAACGTCGCCGTCGCGCTCGGCCGCAAGGACACGGCGTCGGAGACGCGGGCGCTGCTCGAGCGCCTGCTGAAAGGCTAAGCGATGCGCATCGCCATAATCGGGTCGGGCTATGTCGGGCTGGTGTCCGGCGCCTGCTTCGCCCAGTTCGGCCACGACGTGGTTTGCATCGACAAGGATCCCTCCAAGATCGAGCGCCTGAAGAAGGGCGAGATCCCGATCTACGAGCCCGGCCTCGACAAGCTGGTGACCGACAACGTCAAGGCGGGGCGGCTCGAGTTCACCACCGAGCTCGCGGTCGGCGAAGCCGACGCGGTGTTCATCGCGGTCGGCACGCCGACCCGGCGCGGCGACGGCCATGCCGACCTGACCTACGTCTATGCCGCCGCCGCCGAGCTCGCCGGGGCGCTCCGCGGCTACACCGTGGTGGTCACCAAGTCGACCGTGCCGGTCGGCACCGGCCGCGAGGTCGCGCGCATCATCCGCGAGAGCCAGCCGAGCGCTGAGTTCGACGTCGCCTCGAATCCCGAGTTCCTGCGCGAGGGCGCGGCGATCGAGGACTTCATGAAGCCCGACCGCGTGGTGATCGGCGTCGAGAGCCAGCGTGCCCGCGACGTGATGGCCGCGGTCTATCGGCCGCTCAACCTGATCCAGACGCCGATGGTGTTCACCAACATCGAGACTGCCGAGGTCACCAAGTACGCCGGCAACGCCTTCCTCGCGACCAAGATCACCTTCATCAACGAGATCGCCGACCTGTGCGAGAAGGTCGGCGCCGACGTCCACGACGTGGCGCGCGGCATCGGCCTGGACGGCCGCATCGGCCGCAAGTTCCTGCATCCCGGCCCGGGCTTCGGCGGCTCGTGCTTCCCCAAGGACACGCTGGCGCTGGCCTACACCGCGCGCGAGGTCAATGCGCCGCAGACCATCGTCGAGCAGGTCATCGAGGTGAACAACGCCCGCAAGAAGCGGATGGCGCGCAAGGTCATCGACTTCTGCGGCGGCACGGTCGCCGGCCTCAACGTCGGCGTGCTGGGGCTCACCTTCAAGCCCAACACCGACGACATGCGCGATGCGCCCTCGCTCGACATCGTGCCGGCGCTCCAGGCGGCGGGCGCCAACATCGTCGCCTTCGATCCCGAGGGCATGGGCGAGGCGGGCAAGCTCCTGAAGAACATCACCTTCGCCAAGACCGCCTACGAGGCGGCGTTCGAGGCGGACGTGCTGGTCGTGATCACGGAGTGGCATGAGTTCCGCGGGCTCGATCCGCGGCGTATCAAGCAGGTCATGCGCCAGCCCCGCATCGTCGACCTGCGCAATATCTTCAATCCGGAAGAGATGCGCGGTCTCGGCTTCACCTACGAAGGCGTCGGCCGGCCCCGGCCGCGCCCCTGACAGTCATTGCGGAGCGATTGATGAGCAAGACGGCCCACAAGTTCGATTCCTCCATCCTGCGCGAGTACGACATCCGAGGCGTCGTCGGGAAGACGCTGCACGTCGCCGATGCGGGTGCCATCGGCCGCGCCTTCGGCACGATGGTCAAACGCAAGGGCGGCAAGCGCGTGGCGCTGGGCTATGACGGCCGTCTCAGCTCGCCCGAGCTCGCCAAGGCCTGCGTCGAGGGGCTGAACGCGGCCGGCATCGACGTCATCGAGATCGGGCTGGCGGCCACGCCGATGCTCTATTTCGCGGTCTGGCACCTCGATGCCGACGGCGGCATCCAGATCACCGGGTCGCACAATCCGCCCGACTTCAACGGCTTCAAGATGATGATGGGCAAGAAGTCGTTCTTCGGTGCCGACATCCAGAAGCTGGGCGAGATCGCCGGCAAGGGCGACTTCGAGGAGGGTCAGGGCAAGGTCGAGAAGCGCCCGGTGCTCGACGACTATGCCGCCCGCCTGCTCAAGGACGTGAAGCCCGGCCGCAAGCTCAAGGTCGCCTGGGATACCGGCAACGGCGCCGTCGGCGTGTCGATCCGCGCCGTGGTCGGCAAGCTTGCCGGTACCCACTACATCCTGAACGAGAAGGTCGACGGCACTTTCCCGGCGCACCATCCGGATCCCACGGTGCCGGAGAACCTCAAGGAGCTGCAGGCCAAGGTGAAGAAGGAGGGCTGCGACCTCGGCATCGCCTTCGACGGCGACGGCGACCGCATCGGCGCGATCGACGGCAAGGGCCGCATCCTGTGGGGCGACCAGCTCATGATCCTGTGGGCGCGCGACGTGCTGAAGGCCCACCCGGGCGCCACCATCATCGGCGACGTCAAGGCGAGCCAGGCGCTGTTCGACGAGATCCAGCAGGCCGGCGGCACGCCGCTGATGTGGAAGACCGGCCATTCGCTGATCAAGACCAAGATGGCCGAGCTCAAGGCACCGCTCGCCGGCGAGATGAGCGGCCATGTCTTCTTCGCCGATACCTTCTACGGCTTCGACGACGCTCTCTATTGCGGGCTGCGCCTGCTGAACATCGTGGCCGGCGGCAAGGAGAGCCTCGCCAGCATGCGCGACAAGCTTCCGCAGCTGATCAACACGCCGGAGCTGCGCTTCGACTGCCCGGACGACCACAAGTTCAAGGTCGTCGACGAGGTCAAGGCGCGGCTCAAGAAGGCCGGCGCCAAGCTGAACGACATCGACGGCGTACGCGTGAACACGCCGGACGGCTGGTGGCTGCTGCGGGCCTCCAACACCCAGCCGGTGCTGGTCGCACGCTGCGAGAGCCACAACGAGGATGGTCTCGAGCGCCTGAAGGCCGACCTCAAGGCCGCCCTGTCGGCCAGCGGCGTCGAGCTGCCGGACGAGCCGAGCGCGCACCACTAAGGGTTCATGTCTCCTGGACCGCGGGCCTCCAGGCCCGCCTCATGAGTCATGAGCGGGCCTGGAGACCCGCGGTCCGTATGATATGAGAAGCACGTTATGCGCTTCTTCTTCTACGGCACGCTGCTCGACCACGACGTCATCAGCCTGGTGCTGGGCCGACGGCTACCGCCGCAGGCCTACACGCCGGCGGCCCTGCCGGGCCATGCGCGCCGGCGGGTCAAGGGCGCGAGCTATCCGATCGTGGTGCGCGATCCCAAGGACGAGGTGAGGGGCGCCATCGTCGGCGGCCTCAGCATCCGCGACGTCGAGCGCCTCGCGCGCTACGAGGGGCCGCGCTACCGCATCGCGCCGCTCAAGGTGCGGATCGACGGGGCGATGACCACGGTGTCGGTGTTCGCGCCGCTGGAGGAACGGTTCCAGCCGACCAGCGGCGCATGGGATCTCGCCGCCTGGCAGCGACGCTACAAGCGGGCGTTCCTCGCCCGCGTCAAGCCGGCCCTCAGCGCGATCAGCGCGCGGTGATCTGCAGCGCCGAGCAGTGGATTTTGCGCGCGCTCAGCTTCTTGCAGCCGTCGACCGCTTCCTGCTGCGAGAGGTTGGTCAGGCGCGCGCGATGCAGTGTCTTGTCCGGAAGCTGGACCTCGTCGATCGTCACGGCACCGTGACCGCGGGTTGCTTCCGGCAGCGCGCCGGTCGCCCGCTCCAGCGCTGCCTGCGCGGCCCGTGAATCGCTGAACGATCCGACCTGGATCACCCAGCTGCCGGCGATGGTCGCCGGGGCGGTGCTGGCATGCACCACGGCGGAAGGCTCGGACTTGGTGAAGCCCGCGAGGCTGCGGCCGTCGAGCGGGCCGATGCCCGGCACGAAGTTGGCGGCGGTGTAGCGCGCCGAGGCCGGCACGCGCGCGCTCGTCCAGGGCTGGATCGACTGCGCCTGGGCCGCCTGGAAGCCCTGATCCATCAGGTCGGCCATCAGCCGGTCGCGCTGGAAGGCGGTGTTGCCGCCCATCACCACGCCGATCAGGCGGCGGTTGTCGCGCACCGCCGACATCACGAGGTTGAAGCCCGAGGCGTTGGTGTAGCCGGTCTTGAGGCCGTCGGCGCCGGCGTAGCTCGCCAGCATGCGGTTATGGTTCTCGAGCGAGCGGCCGCGATAGTTGTACGAGAGGACCGAGAAGACCGGATAGTAATGCGGGAAATCGCGCAGCAGGGCGTTGGCGAGCCGGGCCATGTCGCGCGCGGTGGTGACCTGCTCGGGGTTGGGCAGGCCCGAGGCGTTGCGATACACGGTCGAGGACATGCCGAGCTGGCGCGCCTTGTTGGTCATCTGCGCGGCGAAGGCTTCCTCGCTGCCGCCCAGCGTTTCGGCCAGCAGCACCGCGGCGTCGTTGGCCGAGCGGGTCACCAGGCCCATCACCGCATCGCGCACCAGCACCGTGCCGTTGGGTTGCATGCCCATCTTGGTCGGCGGTGCATTCAGAGCGCTCATCGACACCGGCAGCGCGTCGCCGAGCGACAGCTTGCCCGAATCGAGCGCCGAGAAGGTGAGGTAGAGCGTCATCAGCTTGGTGAGCGATGCCGGATGCCGCAGCTCGTCGGGCTGGTCGGAGCCGAGTTCCCGGCCGCTCGCCGCATCGACGATCAGGTAGGCGTCCTTGGCGTTGACGTTGGGATTGGGCACCCAGGGCGACGGCGTTCGCACCGCCTTGCTGAGCGCATGCCCTTTGCCGCTCGGCGTCGGGCGGGCCTTCGCCGAGTTCGGCTGGGCCTGGACGCTGCCTTGAACCAGCAGAGTCGCAACGAGAGTGCAGATGGCAAGCCCGTGAAGACCTGCCACAAAGCGCCTGAGGGAGGGGGTCATCTCAAAAACGCCACAGGGTGAAAGTCTAATTATTCTTGCCCACACAAGAGGTTATGGGCGATTTCTTGAAGAATACAAAAGTTGTGGGATTAATGCAACTTTCGGAGGGCCGCCATGCTGCCCCATTGGTTCGAAAACTGCATGGCAAAGAGGGTCCGACCATGAAGAAGCTGATGGCTGCGGCTTTAGGGCTCACTGTCGCGATCGCTTCGACGACCGCCTGGGCGCAGCGCGCCGAGCGCAACGTCGATCCGCCGGTCGTGCGCAGTCTGAACTGGTTCGGCTATGTCGGCGGCGACGACATCCGCGCCGCCTGCCGGCCTGGCGAGCGCAGCCGTGTCAGGCTGGTCTATAATGCGCTCTGGGAGGAGCAGGTCCGGACTTACGAGCTGTTCCTGCAGCCTGACGGCACGGCCGGGCTGAACATGGGCGTGCTGGTCGATCAGAGTGCGTCGACCACCGTCTCCAGCATCTTCATCGGCTCGCTCGGCGATGCGACCGCGCCTTGGCGCATGCGAAAAGGGCAGCGCCTGCTGCCGGCGCCGGAGACCGCGGATCTCATGGGGTTGTTGCAGGCGAGCGCGGCCTTCGGCCCGCCACGCGATGGCCTTCGTCTGCCCGACAACGACTTCTGGTGGACCGTCGCGTCCTGCCGCAACGGCGTCTGGGGCTTTCAAGCCTATCATTATCCCACTGACCGTTTCGCGACTGTACGCTTTGCGGAGAAACTGTTTGCCCTCGACAACGTTGGCATAGCGGTGAACCGCCCGCGCAACCTGGAGCCCGCCGAACTGCGGCGCGATCCGATCAACTTGCGTCCGGGACGCGGAGACAGGGCGGACCGCTGGACGCTGGTTGTGGGAAAGGATGGCTTGCGGCCGAGGTAGCGGTATGGCGGAAAGGCTTGGCATCCCTATATAATTCGTAGATCGGTTCGACAGAGGTCAAGACGAGCGAGATGATTTCTTCCGGTTCCGCAGACGACTGGCGCCTTCTCGGCGACCGGCTCGGTGGCCCGAATGAGCCGCCGGGTGGTCCGCCGAAGCCGCCGTCGCGCCGGGACGATGGAAGCAGTAACGACGAAGGCGAAGGGCGTTCGGGGGCGCTGACGCTCACCCGGACACGGACCAAGAAGCCGTCGATGTACAAGGTGTTAATGCTGAACGACGACTACACGCCGATGGAGTTCGTCGTCGACGTCCTGCAGCACATCTTCCAGAAGACCCGCGAAGAAGCGACCAAGATCATGCTGCATGTCCATCAAAAGGGCGTCGGCGTGTGCGGGGTCTATACCTACGAAGTGGCCGAGACCAAGGTCACCCAGACTGTCGATTACGCGCGCAAGAACCAGCATCCGCTGCAGTGCACGCTCGAGAAAGAGTAGTCAGCCGTTAGAAGTCGAGGTGTTCGATGTCCATGTTATCCAAGAACCTCGAGAAGTCCCTCCACCGTGCCTTCGCCCTCGCGGGCGAGCGCCGGCACGAATACGCCACGCTCGAGCACCTGCTGCTGGCGATGACGGAGGACGAGGATGCGACCCCCGTGCTCAAGGCCTGCGGGGTCGATATCGATCGCCTGCGCCATGATCTCGAATCCTTCATCGACAACCGGCTGAAGGGCATCGTCACCCAGACGCCGAGCGAGCCGCTGCCGACCGCGGGCTTCCAGCGCGTGGTGCAGCGCGCCGCGGTGCACGTGCAGTCGTCCGGTCGCAAGGAAGTCACCGGCGCCAACGTGCTGGTCGCGCTGTTCTCCGAGCGCGACAGCCATGCCGTGTCGTTCCTCGAGAACCAGGGCATGTCGCGGCTCGACGCGGTCGACTACATCAGCCACGGCAAGGCCAAGGTGCCGGGCCGCGCCCGCGCCCGCCGCGTCACCGGCTCCGAGGAGGAGAACGGCGGCGAGGCCGCGGTCAAGCAGGGCAACGAGGCGCTCTCCGCCTACTGCGTCGACCTCAACCAGAAGCATCGCGAAGGCCGCGTCGATCCGCTGATCGGCCGCGAGCACGAGGTCGAGCGCACCATCCAAGTGCTGTGCCGGCGCACCAAGAACAACCCGCTCTATGTCGGCGAGCCCGGCGTCGGCAAGACCGCGATCGCCGAGGGCCTGGCCCGCAAGATCGTCGAGGGCGAGGTGCCGGACGTGCTCAAGGAGTCGGTGATCTACGCGCTCGACATGGGTGCGCTGCTCGCCGGCACGCGCTATCGCGGCGACTTCGAGGAGCGGCTGAAGGCGGTCCTCGCCGAGCTCAAGAAGAAGCCCAACTCGGTGCTGTTCATCGACGAGATCCACACCATCATCGGCGCCGGCGCCACCTCGGGCGGCTCGATGGATGCCTCGAACCTGCTCAAGCCCTCGCTGCAGTCGGGCGAGCTGCGCTGCATCGGCTCGACCACCTACAAGGAATACCGCAACTACTTCGAGAAGGACCGCGCGCTGGTGCGGCGCTTCCAGAAGATCGACGTCCCGGAGCCCTCGATCGCCGACGCCATCGAGATCATGAAGGGGCTGAAGCCGGTCTACGAGAAGCACCACCACGTCACCTACACCGACGACGCCATCAAGGCCTCGGTCGAGCTGTCGGCGCGCTACCTGCACGACCGCAAGCTGCCCGACAAGTCGATCGACGTGATCGACGAGGTCGGCGCCGCCCAGATGCTGCGGCCGCAGGACCAGCGCAAGTCGACCATCGACGTGCCGGACATCGAGGAGATCGTCGCCAAGATCGCGCGCATCCCGCCGAAGTCGGTGTCGAAGGACGACACCGAGATGCTGCGCAACATCGACCGCGACCTGAAGACGGTGGTGTTCGGGCAGGACAAGGCGATCAACCAGCTCGCCGCGGCGATCAAGCTCGCCCGGGCGGGCCTGCGCTCGCCGGAGAAGCCGATCGGCTCCTACCTGCTGGCCGGCCCGACCGGCGTCGGCAAGACCGAGGTGACGCGCCAGCTCGCGCGCCTGCTCGGCCTCGAGCTGATCCGCTTCGACATGTCGGAGTACATGGAGCGGCACAGCGTCAGCCGCCTGATCGGCGCGCCGCCGGGCTATGTCGGCTTCGACCAGGGCGGCCTGCTGACCGACCAGGTCAACCAGCACCCGCACTGCGTGATCCTGCTCGACGAGATCGAGAAGGCGCATCCGGACGTATTCAACATCCTTCTGCAGGTGATGGACTACGGCAAGCTGACCGACCACAACGGCCGCACCGTCGACTTCCGCAACGTCATCCTGTGCATGACCACCAACGCGGGCGCGGCGGATCTCGCCAAGCCGGCGCTGGGCTTCGGCCGCGAGGTCCGGCACGACGAGGACGATGATGCGATCAACCGCATGTTCGCGCCGGAGTTCCGCAACCGGCTCGACGCGACGATCAAGTTCGCCAACCTGGGACCGGAGAGCATGAACCGGGTGGTCGACAAGTTCGTGGCCGAGCTCGAGGTCCAGCTCGCCGACCGCAAGGTCTTCATCGAGCTCAGCGACGGTGCCCGCCGCTGGCTGGCCGAGAAGGGCTACGACCGCCTGTTCGGCGCGCGGCCGCTGGCCCGCGTCATCCAGGAGCATCTCAAGAAGCCGCTGGCGGAAGAGGTGCTGTTCGGCAAGCTTTCCAACGGCGGCGGCACGGTACGTGTCGACGTCGAGGGTGAGGGTGCCGCGGCCAAGCTCGTCTTCATCTTCCTGCCGCCCGAGCCGAAGGCCCTGCCGCCGGCCAGCCAGGAACCCGTGCTGGCTGAGTGAAGGCTCTACGGCCCCTCTGGGTCGCTGCCCGGACCGCGGCGCTCGCCACCGCGGTCTATGCGGTGGTTCTCTACATCATCGAGCGCAGCGGCTGGAAGGGGCTGGCGTTCTCGTGGCTCGACACCACGGAGTACGTCGTCTTCTTCGCGATCTTCTTCCTCGGCATGCTGATGGCACCGAGGGGCTGACGGCTCACGACGACTGGTTTTCCTTCCGGAACGGCGAGTACTGCATCAGCTCGGCGATCTCCTGCTCGACCGCCGGGCGTTCCTGCTTGAGGTAGTTGTCGACCGCGCGCCGGAAGCTCGGATCGACGATCCAGTGAGCGGAGTAGGTCTTCACCGGCAGGTAGCCGCGCTGGATCTTGTGGTCGCCTTGCGCCCCGGCCTCGACGCGCTGCAGTCCGTGGGCGATCGCGTAGTCGATGGCCTGGTAGTAGCAGGCTTCGAAATGCAGGAAGGCGTGGCTCTCCAGGCAGCCCCAGTAGCGGCCGTAGAGCGTGTCGTCGCCCTTGATGTTGAGCGCGCCGCCGACCGGGCGGCCGTCGCTCTCGGCCATCACCAGCACGACCTTGTCGGCCATCGTCGAGCCCAGGATGTCGAAAAACGAGCGGGTGAGGTAGGGCGAGCCCCACTTGCGCCCACCGGTGTCCATGTAGAAGGCGAAGAAGGCGTCCCAGTGCTCGGGCTTGAGGTCGTCGCCCGAGAGCTGGCGGATGACCAGCCCGTCGCGGCGCACCGAGTCGCGCTCCTTGCGGATCGCCTTGCGCTTGCGTGAGGCCAGCGCGCCCAGGAAGTCGTCGAAGGTCCCGTAGCCGTCGTTGGCCCAGTGATACTGGCGGCCGAGCCGCTGCAGCCAGCCGTGCGCGCCGAAGCGCTTCCAGTCGGCCTCGCTGCAGAAGGTGGCGTGCACCGAGCTGATGTTGTTGTCGTCGGCGATCTTGGCCAGCATGTCGATCATCGCGTCGCGCACGCCGTCGGCGTACGGGCCCGGACGCACGAACAGCCGCGGCCCGGGCACCGGCGTGAACGGCACCGCCGCCTGCAGCTTCGGGTAATAGCGGCCGCCGGCGCGCTCGAAGGCCTGCGCCCAGCCATGGTCGAAGATGTATTCGCCCTGGCTGTGGCCCTTCACATAGAGCGGCACCGCACCATGCAGCGTGCCGTCGTCGGTCTCGGCCAGCAGGTATTGCGGCTGCCAGCCGGTGCGGCGGCCGACCGACTTGGAGTCTTCCAGTGCCTTCAGGAAGGCGTAGCTGAGGAACGGGCTGCCGGCCGAGCCGGACGCCAGCGCGCAGGCATCCCACTGCGCGGCTTCCACGCCGGAAAGGGTATCGACGACGCGCAGGCCGACGGTCGGGCTGTCATCGGGCATGGCAGGGAGCATAGCGCGAATCGTGCCAGCAATGGGGCCGGCATCGGGACATGCCTGCCGGTCCAGAACTGCAGGCAAAAGAAAAGTCCGGCAGCTGAGGCACGCCGGACGTCAGGTTCGCCTTTCACCCGCAAGCGGGCGTCGATTGGCTTAGCTGCACAAATTCTTGAAGGTGGCCTCCGGCGGGGCTTCCGAATGAAGGAAGCGCCCGACCGGAGGCCGAAAGGCGTTTGGTTAGAGGGGCCAAAGCCTGGGGCTTTGGCCTACGCCCTTACCTGATTTACTGCTTCTTCTTCTTAGCAGCCTTCTTCTTCGCAGCTTTCTTCTTAGCAGCCATAACTGTCTCCTATGGTTAGCTATGAGGTCCTCAACCGTGAGACCCCTGGGGTACGCGGGTACGCTACGCCACGCATGCTCAACTGCACCCGGTGGTGCCGCCGCAGGTCGTGCATTTGAGGCACGTCCCGTTGCGGACCATGGTGAAGTTGCCGCATTCCGGACAGGCATCCCCCTCGAAGCCTTTCAGCTTCGCGGCGTAGGCCGATCCGGTCGCGACGCCGACGACGGCCGTTCCGGCGTTGTGCGCCGAAGCGACGGCTGGGCCGTCCGTCAGTCCGTGGGGCGCGGAGGCGGCGGCGAGCGCTTCATCGGCGATCGCGACACTGCCGGCCGTCCGGCCGTTCAATACGTAAAGGTTGCTGCGCATGTAGCCGACGCTGGCGATGCGGCTCACCGCATCGGCCGCCGCCTGGGCGGCGTCGCTGCCGGCTGCGGGCAGGCCGTCCTCGACCATGCCGCGGCCGACGCCGTCGGGCTGCAGGTCGGCCTGCTCGACATGCGCCAAATCGTTTCGTCCGAGATAGGAGATCGCGAGTTCGCGGAACACGTAGTCGAGGATCGACGTCGACATCTTGATCGCGTCGTTGCCCTCGACCATCCCGGACGGCTCGAAGCGCGTGAAGGTGAAGGCCTCGACGAACTCCTCGAGCGGCACGCCGTATTGCAGGCCGATCGAGATCGCGATGGCGAAGTTGTTCATGACGCTGCGGAAGGCGGCGCCTTCCTTGTGCATGTCGATGAAGATCTCGCCGACCCGGCCGTCCTCGTACTCGCCGGTGCGCAGATAGACCTTGTGACCGCCGACGATGGCCTTTTGCGTGTAGCCCTTGCGCCGCTGCGGCAGGCGTTCGCGGCCGCGGGCGACCTCGCGCTCGACGATGCGTTCCACGATCCGCTCGGCGATGATCGGCGCGCGGGCGGCCGGAGTCATGTCGACGAGGTCGTCGTTCGCGGCGACATCGTCGCCGATCGCCATGGCGGAGAGCGGTTGCGAAAGCTTGGAGCCGTCGCGATAGAGTGCGTTGGCCTTGAGGCCAAGCTTCCAGGACAGTTCGTAAGCCTTCCTGCAGTCGTCTACCGTTGCAGCATTCGGCATGTTGATCGTTTTCGAGATCGCGCCTGAAATGAACGGTTGTGCTGCAGCCATCATGCGTATGTGACTCTCTGCAGACAAGCAGCGTGTGCCATCTCGTCCACAGGGATTTGCACAATCGAACACAGAAAGATGTTCGCGCTTGAGATCGGGTGCGCTCTCGATCGACATCGTCCCGCAGGCGTAGGTGTTCGCCTGCGCGATGTCGGAGCGCGAGAAGCCGAGGCGCGCCAGCAGGTCGAGCTGTGGATCGTTGAGCTCGGAGTCGTCGAGCGCCAGCACCTTGCGGCAGAAGTCGTCGCCCAGCGAGTAGCGCGAGAAGGCGAAGCGGATGTCGAAGGCCGTCGGCAGCGCCTTCTCGAGACGCTCCAGGGTCTCGGTATCGAAGCCGCGCGCCGCCAGGGTCTGGTGATTGATCGCCGGCGCACCCTTCAGCGTGCCGTGACCGACCGCGTGGGACACGATCCGGGCCGTCGTGGCCGCGTCGTAGCCAAGGGTGGCGAGCGCCAGCGGGACCGTCTGGTTGATGATCTTGAAGTAGCCGCCGCCCGACAGCTTCTTGAATTTCATAAGCGCGAAGTCGGGCTCGATGCCGGTGGTGTCGCAATCCATCACCAGGCCGATCGTGCCGGTCGGCGCGATCACCGAGACCTGGGCGTTGCGGAAGCCGTGCTTCTCTCCGAGAGAAAGAGCCCGATCCCAGGCTTTCTTGGCGGCCGCCGCGAGATCGGCGGGGCAGTGGGCGATGTCCAGCGCCACCGGCGGCGTGGAGAGGGCCTTGTAACCGCTCGCCTGGCCGTAGGCGGCGCGGCGATGGTTGTGGATGACCTGCAGCATGGCCTCGCGGTTGGGCGCGAAGCCGGGGAAGGCGCCCATGCCGGCGGCCAACTCGGCGGAGGTGGCATAGGCCGTGCCGGTCATGATCGCCGTGATCGAGCCGGCGATCGCGCGGCCGGCGGCCGAGTCGTAGCCCAGGCCGCGGGCCATCAGCAGGGCGCCGAGATTGGCGTAGCCCAGGCCGAGCGTGCGGTAGCGGTAGGAGAGCTCGGCGATCCGGCGCGACGGGTACTGCGCCATCATCACCGAGATCTCGAGCACGACGGTCCACAGCCGGCTGGCATGCTCCAGCGCCGCCGTGTCGACCGACCCGTCCTCGCGGCGGAACCGCATCAGGTTCAGCGAGGCGAGATTGCAGGCCGTGTCGTCGAGGAACATGTACTCGGAGCACGGATTGGAGGCGTTGATCCGGCCCGACTCGGGGCAGGTGTGCCAGTCGTTGATGGTGGTGTCGAACTGCACGCCGGGGTCGGCGGAGTGCCAGGCGGCCTCGGCGATGCGGTCCCAGAGCTGGGCGGCGCTCACGGTCCTGATCGCCTGGCCGGTGGTGCGGGCGGTCAGCGCCCAGTCGCGGTCCTCGGCGACGGCGCGCAGGAAGTCGTCGGTGACGCGGACCGAGTTGTTGGCGTTCTGGCCCGAGACCGTGGCGTAGGCCTCCGACTCCCAGTCGGTGTCGAAGGTCGGGAACTCGATGTGGCGGTAGCCCTGGCGCGCGAACTGGATGACGCGCTGGATGTAGTTCTCCGGCACCTCGGCGCGGCGGGCGGCGACGATCTCGCGGCGCAGGCGCGGGTTCTGCTTGGGGTCGAAGCCGTCGTCGCACGCCTGCATGATGGCGTTGAGATGCCGGTTGGCGAGCTTCGAGCCGGCGACCAGGGCGGCGACCTTCTGCTCCTCGAGCATCTTCCAGGAGACGAAGTCCTCGACGTCGGGATGGTCGACATCGACCACGACCATCTTGGCCGCGCGCCGCGTCGTGCCGCCCGACTTGATGGCGCCGGCGGCGCGATCGCCGATCTTGAGGAACGACAGCAACCCCGACGACTTGCCGCCGCCGGAGAGCTTCTCGCCCGAGCCGCGGATGCTGCTGAAGTTGGAGCCGGTGCCCGAGCCGTACTTGAAGAGGCGCGCCTCGCGGACCCAGAGGTCCATGATGCCGCCGTCGCTCACCAACTCGTCGGCGACGCCCTGGATGAAGCAGGCATGCGGCTGTGGCCGCTCGTAGGACGAGTCGGACGGATGGGATTCGCCGTCGCGATGGTCGACGTACCAGTGGCCCTGGCCCGCGCCGTCGATGCCGTAGGCCCAGTGCAGCCCGGTGTTGAACCATTGCGGCGAATTCGGCGCCGCCATCTGCGCGGCGAGCATGAAGCAATGCTCGTCGTAGAAGGTGCGGGCGTCGGCTTCGCCGTCGAAGTAGCCGCCCTTCCATCCCCAGTAGGTCCACGCACCGGCCATGCGATGGAAGACCTGACGCGCGCTGATCTCGCCGCCGAGCTGCTGGTCGGCCGCCGTCTCGTCGGGAACCGAACGCCACAACCACTCGGGGACATCGGCCTCGGCGACTTTCTTCAGATGGCGCGCGACGCCGGCGCGGCGGAAGTACTTCTGCGCCAGCACGTCGGTGGCGACCTGCGACCACGCGTCGGGCACTTCGATGCTGCGCTGCTGGAAGACGATGGTGCCGTCGGGATTGCGGATCTCGGAATCGCCAGCACGGAACGCCATCCTTTCGAATGGCGATTCTCCTGCTCGCGTAAACCGGCGCTCCAAGCGCATCGACCGATCCCCCGTACCCAGTTGCCGTCGTTAAAAGTTCAGTCGCGGGGTGCTCGAAGTGTTAGGCTGAGCACGCACATATGGGCACACAGCGATACTAAATTACAAAATCTTGTGTGCGCAACTACATTTTGTAGACCAGTATGTTGATGGCACTACATGATGCAACTTGGCAACACAGGGGGCGAGACCGGCTAATTCGCATGACGACGAACGATCGTCGCGAGGCTGTGCGTACCGTCGCGTTGCCAGTCACAAAGCGCCCGCGTACAAGCGGCGCACGGCTTTTACGAGAGTGAGTGAATGACGTTCGGCACCTGGCTCTTCACCAAGATGCGCGGCGAACTTGTCGGGAGCGACGAGCAAGGCAATCGCTACTTTCAGGACAAGCGTCTGATCCCCGGCATGCGCCGCCGCAAGCGCTGGGTGATCTACAACGGCGAACCCGAGGCCTCGCGCGTGCCGCCCGACTGGCACGGCTGGCTGCACTACACCTCCGACACGCCGCCGCCGGCCGGCGGCTACCCGCGCCGGCCGTGGCAGAAGGAGCATGTGCCCAACCTCACCGGCACGCCGGTCGCCTACCATCCGCCGGGCTCGACCGTGGTGGCGAGCGAGAACAAGCCCAAGCCGCACTACGAGGCCTGGCGCCCAGGGTGATCACGTGAATCGCAACTTCGTCGAGACGATCGTCGGCGCGCTGGTCCTGCTGGTCGCCGGCGTCTTCGTCTTCTACGCCTTCGCCAAGTCCGACCGCTCGGGCCCCGACGGCTACGAGGTGGTCGCCCGGTTCGGCCGCATCGACGGGCTGAAGCGCGGCGCCGACGTCACCATGAGCGGCGTCAAGGTCGGCACCGTCACGTCGATCGAGCTCGACCGCAAGACGTTCCAGGCGGTGGTGCGACTCGCGGTGTCGTCGAGCGTGCCGATCCCTGAGGACACCAACGCCAAGATCGTGGCCGAATCGCTGCTCGGCGGCATGGTGGTGGTGCTTGATCCCGGCGGCGACAAGACCATGTTGAAAGCCGGCGGCGAGATCAACAATACGCAGGACGCCATTTCCTTCACCGAGTTGCTCGCCAAGTTCATGTTCAGCGGCACGGGGTCGAAGTGATGAACGCTCGGGTTTCCAAGACGCCGCCCAAGGCGTCGCCGGTGTGGCGGCAATCGGACGGCAAGCCCGTATCCTGCCTCGAAAAGATCAAGGTCCTGAACCAGAACATCTCGGAGATCGAGACCCTCTGCGCCGACGCGCTGGAGGACGGAGTCCTGATGGGATGCGACGCGGACCAGATCAAGCAGGCGCTGCACGAGCTGATCGAAGGCTTGCCGGTTCCTCACGACAAGAAGGGCTGAACCCTTCTGTCATCCTGAGCGCAGCGAAGGATCTCATGGCCTTTCAACACGCATACTGGTGGCAATCGCCATGAGGTCCTTCGCTGCGCTCAGGACGACAGGATTTGTGTTCCTGGCTGTCATGGGCACCGCCGCCGCGCAGCAGGCCAATCCGTCGTTGCGGGCGATCCCGGACGGGCCGGGCAAGCGGGTGGCCGAGCTGCAGGGCCTCGACAAGGTGACGGCGCGCACGCGGCGCTTCTACGCCCCGGTCGGCGAGACCACGCGTTTCGGCACCCTCGACATCCAGGTCGGCGACTGCATGGTCAACACGCCGGACGCGCCGCCGGAATCGGCGGCCTACCTCACCATCATCGATCACAAGCCGGGTCAGTCCGAGCAGAAGCTGTTCGCCGGCTGGATGTTCGCCTCGACCCCGGCACTGTCGGCGCTCGACGACGGCGTCTACGACGTGCGTGTGCTCGCCTGCACGATGGTGCAGGGATCCTCGCCCCCCAGCTCGCGCTGAAACGCGGCGCGGCGGTCGACCGCCTCGGCCAGCAGCACCCGGAACTCCTCGCGCGGCATCTCGACCGCGCCGAAGCTGCGCAGATGCTCGGTCATGAACTGGCAGTCGAGCAATCGGAAGCCGCCCTTGATCAGCCGCGCCACCAGATGGACCAGCGCCACCTTGGAGGCATCGCGCTCGCGGCTGAACATGCTCTCGCCGAAGAACGCCGCGCCGACCGACACGCCGTAGAGGCCGCCGACCAGGTGGCCGTCGCGCCGGCATTCGATGCTGTGGGCGTGGCCGCGCCGGTGCAGGTCGCCATAGAGGCCGAGGATCGGCTCGTTGATCCAGCTCTCGGGGTGGCCGGGCCGGGGCTCGGCGCAGGCGCGCATGACGTCGGTGAAGGCCTGGTCGGCGGTGACCTCGAAGGTACCCTGGCGCACCGTGCGGGCCAGCCGCTTGGGCAAATGGAAGCCGTCGAGCGGCAGGACCGCGCGCAGCCGGGGATCGAGCCAGTAGAGCTTGGGATCGTCGCGGCGCTCCCCCATGGGGAAGACGCCGATGCGGTAGGCCTGGAGCAGCAGCTCGGGCGTGATCTCCAGCATCCGGCTACTTCTTGAGGCCGACCAGCTTCTCCAGCCAGTGGATGTTGTACTCGCCGTCGATGAATTCCTGCTGTTGGATGATCTTCTGGTGCAGCGGGATGGTGGTCTCGATGCCGCCGATCACGAACTCCTCGAGCGAGCGGCGCAGGCGCATCAGGCACTCGTTGCGGCTGGGCCCGCTCACGATCAGCTTGGCGACCATCGAATCGTAGAACGGCGGGATCGAGTAGCCGGCATAGAGGCCGCTATCGACGCGCACGCCGAGGCCGCCGGGCGGATGGTAGTCGATCACCTTGCCGGGCGAGGGCGTGAAGGTCTCGGGGTTCTCGGCATTGACCCGGCATTCGATGGCGTGGCCGTGGAACTGGATGTCCTTCTGGCTGAGCGCCAGCGGCCCGCCGGCGGCGATGCGGATCTGCTCGCGCACCAGGTCGATGCCGGTCACCGCCTCGGTGATCGGATGCTCGACCTGCAGGCGGGTGTTCATCTCGATGAAGTAGAACTCGCCGTCCTGGAACAGGAATTCCATGGTGCCGGCGCCGCGATACTTGAGCTTTCGCACCGCCGCGGCGGCAAGCTCGCCGATCTTGGCGCGTTGCTCGGCGTTGAGGGCCGGGGAGGGCGCTTCCTCCAGAACCTTCTGGTGCCGACGCTGCAGCGAGCAGTCGCGCTCGCCGAGATGCACGCCTTCGCCACGGCCGTCGCCCAGCACCTGGATCTCGATGTGGCGCGGCGCGCCGAGATACTTCTCGAGGTAGACCGAGTCGTTGCTGAAGGCGGCCTTGGCTTCGGCGCGGGCCAGCGAGAACGCCTCGGCGGCCTCGTCGGGGCTGTTCACCACCTTCATGCCGCGGCCGCCGCCGCCGGCGACCGCCTTGATCAGCACCGGCCAGCCGATCTTCTCGCCCAGCTCGACGACCTCCCCGAGCGAGCCGACCGGGCCGGGCGAGCCGGGCACCAGCGGCAGGCCGAGCTCCTGGGCGGTCTGCTTGGCGACGATCTTGTCGCCCATCATGCGGATGTGCTCGGCGGTCGGACCGATGAAGGTGAAGCCGTGCGCCTCCACCGCTTCGGCAAAACGCGCATTCTCCGACAGAAAGCCGTAGCCGGGATGGATGGCGTCGACGCCGGCGATGGTCGCGGCCGACAGGATCGACGGGATGTTGAGATAGCTGTCGCGCGCCGGCGGCGGCCCGATGCAGACCGATTCGTCGGCCAGCCGGACATGCATGGCGTCGCTGTCGGCGGTCGAATGCACGGCAACGGTCTGGATGCCCATCTCGCGGCAGGCGCGATGGATGCGAAGCGCGATCTCGCCGCGATTGGCGATCAGGACCTTGTCGAACATTATTCGACGATCATCAGAACTTCGCCGAATTCGACCGGCCGCGCGTTCTCGATCAGGATCTGGGTGACGGTGCCGGCCTTGGGCGCCTTGATCGGGTTGAAGGTCTTCATCGCCTCGATGATTAGCAGCGTCTGACCGGCCGCGACCTTGTCGCCAACGTTGACGAACATCGGCTTGCCGGGTTCGGGCGACAGGTACGCAGTGCCGACCATCGGCGATTTCACGGCCCCCGGATGGTCACCCGCGGCAGCGACCGCAACCGGCACCATCGCAACCGGGGCGGCGGCGGCCATCGGGGCGAGGGCGATCGGCGCGGTGGCCGAAGCGGTCACCGTGGTCGGCCGGGCGACCCGGATCTTGCGCTCGCCGTCGGCCAGCTCGATCTCGCCCAGATTGGTCTCCTCGAGGATGGCCGCGAGCTTGCGGATGAAGTCGGTGTCCATCTCGAATTTGGCCATGGGGTTTCTCTCCCGAAAATCTTATCGCGCCAGCAGGCGGGCGAGCGCCTGCAAGGCCAGGAGATAACCCTGGCTGCCGAGCCCCGCGATCACGCCGACCGCGGCCGGACTTATATAGGAGTGATGCCGGAAGGCTTCACGCTTGTAGATATTGGAAAGGTGCACTTCCACTGCCGGCAGTTCGGCGGCGTTCAGGGCGTCCAGCAGGGCCACCGAGGTGTGGGTATAGGCCCCGGCATTGATCACGATGCCGGAATTCTGCTCCCGGGCGGCCTGGATGCGGTCGACCAGAGCGCCCTCGTGGTTGCTCTGCAAGAACTCGACGCCGAGGCCAAGCCGCTTGGCTTCCGTCCGGCAGGCCGCCTCGACGTCGACCAGGGTCTCGCGGCCATAGATCTCCGGCTGCCGCTTGCCCAGCATGTTGAGATTGGGCCCGTTGAGCACCAGCACCGGCTTCGTCTCCGAGGCCGGCGGGCGCCGGGCGGCCTTAGCGGCCAAGGCTGCCTCCGTCGTAGGTTGGCCGGCCTTATAGCAGTAACTAGCGGTTTTGACGCAATAGCTGGGCGTGGATGAAAAGCCGGTCGCTGAGCGCATCGAACTGGCGCCGTTCCTCGGGCGTCAGCGCCCCATAGAGCTCGGCCTCGTATTCCAGGGCTAACGGCACGATCCGGGCATGGACGCTGCGGCCGCGGGCGCTGAGCCTGAGGGGCGCGCGGCGGCGGTCGGCCCGGTCCGCGGTCCGCTCCACCAGCCCGCGTTTCTCCAGGCCTGCCACGGCCCGGCTGACCGCCACCTTGTCCATGACGATACGTTGACCCACCTCAGAGGCGGTGAGCGGCGCGAACCGGCCCAGTGCCGCCATCACCCGCCATTCGGTCACTGCCAGGTCGAACGGGCCGGCGTAGAGGTCATGCAGCGATTCGCTGACAAGCTGGGCCAGCACCGACAGCCGATAGGGGAGGAATTTCTCCAGCTCGAGGGTCCGCGAGGGGGCTTGCAAAGGGGACGGCATAATAGTTACATCTGAAACCAATCGGCGTTGGAGGTCAATCATGGCAAGCGCAAGCGTCAGCGACCCCAAGCTCCTGCAGGCCGATCCGGTCAATCCAATGGGCACCGACGGCTTCGAGTTCGTCGAATACACCGCGCCCGATCCCGCTGCCCTCGGCCGCCTGTTCGAGAGCATGGGCTTCGTGAAGGTCGCGAAGCACCGCTCCAAGAACGTCTCGCTCTACCGCCAGGGCGACGTGAACTTCATCGTCAATGCCGAGCCCGACAGCTTCGCCCAGGGCTTCGCCCGAGTGCACGGTCCCTCGATCTGCGCCATCGCCTTCCGGGTGAAGAACGCGGCCTTCGCCTACCGGCGGGCGCTGTCGCTCGGCGCCTGGGGCGTCGAGGGCAAGGTCGGGCCGATGGAGCTCAACATCCCGGCGATCAAGGGCATCGGCGATTCGCTGATCTACCTGGTCGACCGCTACGGTTCCAAGGGCAGCATCTACGACGTCGACTTCGAGTACCTGCCGGGCATCGATCCCAATCCGCAGGGCGTCGGCCTCACCTACATCGACCACCTGACGCACAACGTCCATCGCGGGCGCATGGCGGAGTGGGCGGACTTCTACGAGCGGCTCTTCAATTTCCGCGAGATCCGCTACTTCGACATCGAGGGCAAGCTGACGGGGCTGAAGTCCAAGGCGATGACCAGCCCGTGCGGCAGGATCCGCATCCCGATCAACGAGAGCTCCGACGACAAGTCGCAGATCCAGGAGTATCTCTCCGCCTATCACGGCGAGGGCATCCAGCACATCGCGCTTGGCACCAACGACATCTACGACTCCGTGGAAGCGCTCAAGCTCAAGGGCGTGCCGTTCCAGGACGTTCCCGATACTTACTATGAGCAGGTCGATGTGCGCCTGCCAGAGCACGGCGAGAACCTCCAGCGAATGAGCGCCGACCGCATCCTGATCGACGGCGCGCCGACCAAGGGCGGCGGCCTGCTGTTGCAGATCTTCACCCAGACGGTGATCGGCCCGATCTTCTTCGAGATCATCCAGCGCCGCGGCAACGAGGGCTTCGGCGAGGGCAACTTCCGCGCCCTGTTCGAATCGATCGAACTCGACCAGATCCGCCGCGGGGTATTGAAGGAATAAATCCTCCCCCGTCATCGGGGGAGGTGCCCCGCTCATAGCGGGGCGGAGGGGTCGGAGGCATCGCGAAGAAGCTCATGACCCCTCCGTCGGCGCAGACGCCGACACTCCCCATGTGAATGGGGAGGAAAGTTAGAGGAGGAACGAGATGGCCAAGAATTGGATTCCCTTGCGCCAGGTGGAGGGCACGGCCTCGCGCCAGGCGCATGTCCGGCTGCCTGAAGGCACCTACGAGCGCGAGATCAGCAAGGAGGGCTTCTTCGGCCCCTCGGCGCAGTTCCATCACAAGCACAAGCCGACCGACTGGGTCGACTTCGACGGGCCGATCCGCCCGCGCGCGCTCGACCTCAACAAGCTCGCAACGGCGCACGCCAATCCCTGGCAGGGGGAGCTGGTGATGAATAACCCGCACCTGCAGATGCGGATCTGGAAGCTCGACCAGCCGATGACCGAGCTCGCGCGCAACAGCGACGGCGACCAGCTCCTGTTCGTCCACGAGGGCGCGGGCGACCTGTTCTGCGACTACGGCCATCTCGAGTATCGCGACGGCGACTACATCGTGATCCCGCGCGGCACGATGTGGCGGCTCTCCCCGAAGCAGCCGACCGTGTCGCTGATGATCGAGGCGACCAACGACCACTTCACCCTGCCGGAGAAGGGCATGGTCGGCCGGCACGCGATCTTCGATCCGGCGATGCTCGACACGCCGCACATCGACGACGCCTTCAAGGCGCAGCAGGACGAGCGCCCCTGGAAGGTCTCGGTGAAGCGCCGCCATGCGCTGTCGACCGTGACCTTCCCGTTCAATCCCCTGGACGCGATCGGCTGGCACGGCGATCTCAGCGTCGTGCGCATCAACTGGCGGGACATAAGGCCGCTGATGAGCCATCGCGCCCATCTGCCGCCGTCGGCACACACGACGTTCGTGGCCGGCCGCTTCGTCGTCTGCACCTTCGTGCCGCGGCCGCTGGAGAGCGATCCCGAGGCGCTGCGCCTGCCGTTCTTCCACAACAACGACGACTTCGACGAGGTCATCTTCTATCACAAGGGCAGCTTCTTCAGCCGCGACAACATCCATCCCGGCATGATGACGGTGCACCCGTCGGGCTTCACCCACGGCCCGCATCCCAAGGCGTTCAACGCCGCCACCAAGTCGGTCCAAAGTGGCGGCAAGACCGAGACGGACGAAGTGGCCGTCATGGTCGACACGCGTGACGCGATCGACATCGCCGCGATGCCGGCCGGCGTCGAGTTCGAAGGCTACGTGAAGTCGTGGCGTCCCCCCGAGATGAAGCAGGCGGCAGAGTAGGCGAAGCACCACGACCACCTCACCCTGAGGAGCGGCCCGCAGGGCCGCGTCTCGAAGGGTGGGCAACACCGAGACTGTGGCCACCCTTCGAGACGCACCGCTGCGCGGCGCTCCTCAGGGTGAGGGAAGGGAAGAGATGAAACTTGCGTCCTTGAAGGAAGGCGGCCGCGACGGCACGCTGATCGTCGTCGACCGCGACCTGAAGCGTGCCGTGCGCGCCAGCGCCATCGTGCCGACCCTGCAGAAGGCCCTGGAGGACTGGTCGACGTTCGCGCCCAAGCTCCAGGGCCTGGCCGAGACGCTGCGCGACGACAGGGCGCCGGGCTCGTTCGAGCTCGATCGCACGGCGCTCGCGGCGCCGCTGCCGCGCGCCTACCAGTGGGCCGACGGCTCGGCCTATGTCGTGCATGTCGAGCTGGTGCGCAAGGCGCGCGGCGTCGAGATGCCGCCCAGCTTCTGGACCGATCCGCTGATGTACCAGGGCGGCTCGGACTCCTTCGTCGGCCCGACCGACGAGATCGAGCTGGCCGACGAAGCCTGGGGCATCGATTTCGAGGGCGAGATCGGCGTGATCACCGACGACGTGCCGATGGGCATCTCGCCCGAGGCGGCGCGCAAGCACATCAAGCTGGTGACCATCCTGAACGACGTGTCGCTGCGTAACGTGATCGTCACGGAGCTGGCCAAGGGCTTCGGCTTCTTCCACGGCAAGCCGGCGACCGCCTTCGCGCCGGTCGCGGTCACGCCCGACGAGCTGGGCGAGGCCTGGGACGGCGCCCGGCTCGACCTGCCGCTGATCTCGACCTTCAACGGCAAGGAGTTCGGCCATCCCAATGCGGCGACCGACCTGACTTTCGATTTCGGCCAGCTCATCGCCCACGCAGCGAAGACGCGGTACCTCGAGGCCGGCACCGTCGTCGGCTCGGGGACTGTCGCCAACCGCGACTCCGCGGTCGGTTGCTCCTGCATCGCCGAGCGACGGGTGCGGGAAACAATCGATACCGGCAAGCCCGTGACACCCTTCATGAAATTCGGCGACCACATCCGCATCGAGATGTTCGACAAGGCCGGCCAGTCGATCTTCGGCGCCATCGACCAGAAGGTCGTGAAGTACGACCCGCCGGGCTGATGTTTTTGTCATCCTGAGCGAAGCGAAGGATCCTTCGCTTCGCTCAGGATGACAGCCTACGCCCCCAGCCTCTAAGGTGCCTCCGGAGGCCTCATGAAGCTGATCGGCTATTTCCGCTCGTCGGCGGCGTTTCGCGTGCGCATCGCGCTCAACCTCAAGGGCATCACGGTCGAGCATGCGTCCCGCCATCTGCGGAAGGGTGAGCATCGCGCGCCCGACTACGTCGCGATCAATCCACAGAAGCTCGTCCCGGCGCTGGTGCTCGACGGCGGCGAGGTGCTGACCCAGTCGCTGGCGATCCTGGAGTATCTCGAGGAGACGCATCCCGACCCGCCGCTGCTGCCTGCGGACCCGGTCGGCCGCGCGCGGGTGCGTGCGCTCGCCCTGATCCCGACCGCCGACATCCATCCGATCCAGAACCTGCGGGTGATGGCCTACCTGCGCGAAATGTACGAGCAGTCGGAGGAGGGCACCTTCGCCTGGTCGCGGCACTGGATCGAGACCGGCTTCGAGGCCTACGAGGCGTCGGTCGCCCACAACCGTCACACCGGCGCCTTCAGCCACGGCGACCTGCCGACCATGGCCGACCTCTGCCTGGTGCCGCAGGTCTTCAACGCCCAGCGCTTCAAGGTCGACATGGCGAAGTTCCCGACCATCCAGCGCATCTACACCACCTGCATGCAGCATCCCGCCTTCGACTCGGCGCAACCGTCCAAGCAGCCGGACGCCGAGCCATGAGGAAAAGCCTCGTCGCGGCGCTGGCCGCCGTCGTGGTGGCCGGCGCCGCCGTCGCGGCGGTACCGCTGGTCGAGCATCGCGCCGCCCGGCAGATCAAGGCCGACATCGAGCGCGACGGCGCCACCAGGGTCGATTCTGTCGAGGTCGGCCTGTTCGACCGCAAGATCGTCATGAACGACCTGAAGGCCGTGCGCGTCGGCGAGATCAGCATCGGCCGCTGGGAGGCGTCGGGCCTGGCCTGGCCGCTGGGCGAGCTGATCAAGGGCAACACACCGTTGTCGGGACTGAAGCTCGGCGATCCCCTGCGGGCGAAGCACCTCGAGGTGCACGACCTCACCATGGTCCAGGACAAGGCCCGCTGGTCGGTCGCGTCGTTGGCGGTCGATGAGTTCAGCCTCGATCGCTATGACCCGGCGGTCGGGCCGGGCCAGTTCAGCCATCTCACGGCGCGCATCCTCGCCGCCCTGTCGATGGGCCATGCGGAGGAGAAGGGCGCGACCGTCACCAACCTGCTCACCAACGAGAAGCTCGCGATCGACTCGCTGGTGATCAACCGGTTCGACAAGGGCCAAGTCGGCGCGATGGTCATGACCGGCTTCGAGCTCGGGGGCAAGCCGCTGGGCGAGCCGATGTTCCGCATGGCCGAGTTCAAGCTCGGCGACCTCGATTTCCAGCGCGGGCTAAAGGCCATGAGCGGCGTGGCGTGGCGGCCGGGCATGCCGCTGGGCCGCGTCGATCTCGGATCGGCGAGCATGACCGGCTTCGGCGGCGAAGCGCTGCGGCGCTACGGCATCGCGCTCGGCAGCATCACCCATCAGAGCAAGTACGAGAACAAGGACGTCCGGCATTCGCGCATGCTCGTCGAAGGCTTCGTCCTCAACCCGCCGGCCGGCAACCGCGAAGCGCTGCAGATCCGCATCGTGCTGCAGGCGATGGGGCTGAAGGAGCTGAAGCTCGCGATGGACTGCTCGGGCACCGAGGATCGCGCCAAGGGCGAAGTCGGCGTCGATCGCTGCGCGCTGAGCGGGCCCGATCTCGGCGAGGTCGACCTGTCGCTCAAGGTGGTCAACGCCGATCCGCCGTTCTGGCAGGCGATCGACGACGGCAACACCTTCGCGCTGCTGGGCAGCAAGGCGGGCGTGGGCGGCGCCAGGATCGTCGTCGCCGATCGCGGCCTGGTCGAGCGCTCGATGAAGGCCGTCGCGGCCACCTCCGGTCAGGCGCCGGCGGCGGTACGCGCCGCCTTCGCCCAGGAGGTCCGCCGCTATCAGCCGCCCGGCGTGCTGATCACCGACGATCTCAGCAAGCTGCTCGACACCGCGGCGCATTTCATCGAGCGCGGCGGCACCTTCACCCTGGAGGCCAAGCCGCCGAGCCCGATCGGCCTCGACAAGGCGCCGTATTTCAGCCGGCCCGGTCCCGACCTGGTCGACGCGCTCGGCCTCTCGGCGACGCTCTCCCGTTAGCCATCGCCTCTTACGTCGAATCGCCTCGCCTTCGAGATGCCTGTTTGGCTGTGGATAAGCCTGCGCGGACGAGCCTCATTATGGGCAATGGACTGCGAGCCGGTTCCTGATTTCCGGGGCCAAAATTCGCGGCCATTGCCCATATTGGGAGTCTGACGTGCGTTGCTGCAGTGTGGCGCGCATGATGAGGCCCGCTTTTTGTTCGAACCGTCGCGCGCCACGGGCGCGGAGAGCCGGCGCACAAGAGGCGGAGCATCTCAAAAAAATTTTGGGACTCGGAGGCCTCCGATGCTGATGCCATCGGCATTTACCCCGCCCCACGGCCCCTTGGGACGAGTGGGACGGCGAGCGGACCCTGCTCTACCCCTTGCGCGCGTCGGCGATCATCTGCCTCAGCGTGCCGGCATCGACCGCGCCGGGCACGAACTGCTTGCCGATCACGAAGGCCGGCGTGCCGCGCACGCCGAGCGCCTGGGCGAGCTCCATGTTGCGCTCGATGATCGCCTTCAGCTTCGGATCCTCCATGTCCTTCTGCAGCTGCGCGACGTCGAGGCCGACCGAGCCGGCGATCTCCATGATCTTGTCGCGGTCGAGCTTGCCGTTGAACTCCATCAGCGCATTGTGCAGGGCGAGGTGCTTGTTCTGCGCCCGCGAGGCCAGCGCCGCCAGCGCGGCGATGCGCGACGGCTCGCCGAGGATCGGCAGGTCCTTGAACACCAGCCGCACCTTGCCGTCGGCGGCCAGCACCGACTTCACCGCGGCGTGGGCGCGCTTGCAGTAGGGGCACTGGTAGTCGCTGAACTCGACGATGGTGACGTCGCCGTTAGGATTGCCGGTGGTCGGGGTCTCGGGATCGTTCAGCAGCCCCTCGCGGTGCTCCAGGATCGCCTTCACGGCCTGCGTGTCGCGCTGGCTGTCCTGCTTGCGCTCGAGCTCCTGCATCGCCTCGACCAGCACCTCGGGGTTGGCGATCAGGTAGTCGCGGATCGCCTTGCCCAGCGCCGCCTTGTCGGGCGTGGCCGCGGCCGATGCCGATGCCCGGTCGGGCAGGGCACGCACGCCGAGGACGGCGCCGATGGCGATCAGGCCGCCGCAGAGGATGAGGAGAATCGAACGCATGGGATCACTCCGGAAGAGGGGTTATTTCTTGCGCGGCCGCGAGTTGATGTAGGCCTTGATGTCCTGCGCCCGCTGCCAGGCCGGCGTGCCGGCCTGCAACTGGCGCTCGGCGGCGGCGGCATGGGCCTGCGCCTCGGCGCGCTGGCCGCGGATGATCGCCATCTCGGCGCGCGCCAGCGACGTCATGCCGGGATTGTTGAGCCTGGAGTAGCCGGACGCCATCAGGCGCCACAGATCGAAGCTGCCCGATTCGGTCTGCGCCGCCATCTCGAGGTTGCGCACCGCCTCGCGGTCATTCTCCGGCTTGTTGGTCTCGAGCAGGGCGCGGGCGAAATCGACCTTGATGATGCCCACCGCCGGCAGCAGCTGCACCGCGCGCCGGTAGGACGGCACCGCTTCGTTGGCACGGCCGTTCTCGTAGAGCATCTGGCCGCGCAGCTCGTGGAAGTAGGGATCGTTGGGCTGCTCCTTCAGCAGGCCGTCGATGGTGAGCAATCCCGAGCCGAGCGCGCCGGTGCGATAGAGCGCGATGGCGCGGGCGTAGCGCGCCGGCACCGAGCGGTCGGCCTCGGAGAAGCGCTGCAGCGCGCTGCTGGGCGAGATGAAGCCCAGCAGCTTCGCGACCATGCGATGGTGCATGTCGAGGAACTGCGGGGTGTCGGGCGTGTTGGTGTAGGGCGAGCGCGCCGCCGCCTGCTCGAACGCGTCGATGCGCTCGGGCGTCAGCGGATGGGTCGTCAGGTACGGGTCGCGCCGGCCGATCAGCATGCGCTCCTCGCGCTGCAGGACGCGCAGGAACTCGATGGTGCCCTTGACCGACTGGTGGGTGCGCTCGAGGAAGGTCATCGCCGCCTGGTCGGCCGAGCTCTCCTGGGTCTGGGTGTATTTCAGGAAGGCCAGCAGCGAGCCCGGCGCGCCGATGCCGCCGCCCGAGTCGGCCGGCGCCGGGCGGCCCATGCCGCCGCCGCCGATCGAGCTGCCGGCCATCGCGCCCGCGCCGAGCAGCGCCTCGAGGATCTGCAGCGTGGAGAGCCGCTCCATCTCCTCCTGCGCGCGCGCGAGATGGCCACCGGAGATGTGGCCGGTCTCATGCGCCAGCACGCCGATCAACTGGTTGGGCCGCTCGGTGCGCATCAAGAGGCCGGTGTTGATGAAGATGCGCTGGCCGCCGGCGACGAAAGCGTTGAGCGTGCCGTCCTGCACGATCATGATCTCGACCGCACTGGGATCGAGACCGGCGACGCGCCAGATCGGCGTCACCATCGTGCGGATGCTGTTCTCGATCTCGGCGTCGCGGATCAGACTGAGCCGTTGACCTTGCTGCGCAAGCCCGGCACGAAACGGCACGAGCGCGAGCAAGGTGACACAGAAGAGGGTTAAGATGCGACGGGACACGGGTGGCACGGCTGTGGCGCAGGCTATGAACGCTCGCGCGCGCCGTCAATTGCGCAGGGTGGCGCTGTTTTCCGCCTTAATATTGACGGGTTGTAGCGGCGGTGGTGAGCCTGAGCGCGAGAATCTGGCCAATCCGACCGGTGTTGCCACCAATCGCGCGCCGCTCAGCGCGATCTTTCGCGGCACCAAGTTCGCCGGCGTCGCCGCCGACGAAAGCCGCGCCGCCGAGGTCGGTCGCGACGTCCTGATCGGCGGCGGCAACGCCACCGATGCCGCAGTTGCCATGTACTTTGCTATGGCGGTCACGCTGCCGTCGGCGGCCAGCCTGGGGGCGTCGGGTGTCTGCATTGCCCATAACGCAAAGACGCACGCCGGGGAGGCCTTCGTCTTCGCCCCCGTGGCGGCTCCGGGCGGCGTGCGCGGCACCCAGATCACGGTGCCGAGCGGCGTGCGGGCGGTCACCCTGATGCATGCCCGCCATGGCTCGGCGCCGTGGCAGGCGGTGGTGGCGCCGGGCGAGCGGCTGGCGCGGCTGGGTGTGCCGGTATCGCGCGCGCTGTCGCGCGATCTGCAGGCCGGTGCGGCGGTGCTGGGCGCCGACAGCGAGGCGCGCCGTATCTTCGGCCGCGGCACCGGCACGGCGGTGACCGAGGGCGACAATTTCATCCAGACCGATCTCGCCGCCACTCTGGGCATCATCCGCCAGCGCGGCGGCGGCGATTTCTTCGGCGGCAGCCTGGGGCGCGTGATCGCCGACCAGGTCGCGCAGATCGGCGGCAACATGCCGCTCGAGAGCCTGCGCAATGCCGTGCCGCAAGCCGGCCCGCCGGCCGGTGAAAGCTACGGCGGCTTCAAGGTCTATGTCGCGCCGGCACCGATGGCGGGCGCGCAGGTGCTGGCCGGATGGCGGGGCGAGGCGGGGCCGAGCGGCACGGTGCCGACCGATTCGGGCGGTATCGCAGGCTTCGCCGCGATCGACACCGCGGGCGGCGCGGCGGCCTGCAGCCTGTCGATGGGCCAGCTGTTCGGCGCGCGCGTGATGGTGCCCAATACGGGCATCCTGCTCGGCACGCCGACCGCCGACAGCACGGCGGTGAGCCCGCTGGTGATCGGCAATCCGGGCAACGGCGAGGCGCTTTTCGCCGGCGCGGGCGGCGGCTCGCCGTCGGCCGCCTATGCCACGGGCTACATCGCCCGCGGCACGGTGCGCGACAAGCAGTACGTGGGGGCGGCGCTGCAGGCGCATGCCGGCCGCGGCGGCTGGGTCAATGCCATCGCCTGTCCCGACGGCGTGCGCGGCGGTGGCTCGAGCTGCAACAGCGGCAACGATCCTGCCGGCGGCGGGCTCGCACTGAACGCGACGCTGCGCTGATCCGATGTCGCGTCCGCTCTCGCGCCGCTCGGGCGCGGTCGATCCCTTCATCGTCATGGACGTCATGGCGGCCGCTGCCGAGAAGGAGGCCGCCGGCGACACCGTGATCCATCTCGAGGTCGGCCAGCCCAGCACGCCCGCACCCAAGGGCGCGCTGGCGGCCGCGCACGCCGCCCTCGACACCGACCGCATCGGCTATGTCGCGGCGCTCGGCATCCCCGCCTTGCGCGAGCGCATCGCGCGACACTATCGCGAAGCCTATCGGGTCGAGGTGTCGCCCGAGCGTGTGGTCGTCACCACCGGCTCGTCCGGCGGCTTCCCGCTGGCGTTCCTGGCGAGCTTCGATGCCGGCGACCGCATCGCGCTGGCGGCGCCGGGCTACCCGGCCTATCGCAACATCCTGGCGGCGCTCGACCTCGAGGCGATCGATCTGCCGACCTCCGCCGCCGACCGCTTCCAGCCGACGGTCGCGGCGCTAGAGAAAGCAGGGCCGATCGCCGGCCTGATCGTGGCGAGCCCCTCCAATCCGACCGGCACGATGGTGACGCGCAGCGAGCTCAAGACGCTCGCCGACTGGTGCCATGCGCACGGCGTGCGGCTGATCTCCGACGAGATCTATCACGGCATCGTGTACGAAGGTGAGGCTGCATCGGCAGTCGAGGTCTCCGACCACGTCATCGTGGTCAACAGCTTCTCGAAGTACTTCTCGATGACCGGCTGGCGGGTCGGCTGGCTGGTGGTGCCGCCCGATCTGGTGCGGCCGATCGAGCGGCTGACCCAGAACTTCTTCATCTCGGTGCCGACGCTCAGCCAGCATGCCGCGGTCGCCGCCTTCGACTGCCGCGACGAGCTCGATGGCCATGTCCGCCGCTACAAGACCAACCGCGACCTGCTGATGGCCGGCTTGCCGTCGGCGGGGCTCGACCGGCTCACGCCGGCGCAGGGCGCTTTCTATATCTATGCCGATGTCTCGCACCTCACCAACGACAGCCGCGACTTCTGCAAGCGCATGCTGGCCGAGGCGGGCGTGGCGACCACACCGGGCGTCGACTTCGATCGCGCCCGCGGCGCCGGCACGCTGCGCATCTCCTTTGCCGGCTCGACCGCCGAGATGGAGGAAGCGGTGCGCCGGCTGAGGCAGTGGCGGCGCGGATGACGCTGCGGCTCGCCCTCGTTCTGGCGCTGCTCGCGCCGGGCATTGCCGTCGCGCAGCCGAGCTTCGACTGCGCCAAGGCCTCGACTCCCGTCGAGCGCGCGATTTGCGGCGATGCCAGGCTCGCGGCCGTCGATCGCGAGCTCGCCAGCGTCTACGGTGCCCTGCTCGGCAAGCTGTCGGGGCCGGCCAAGGAGCATCTGACCAACGACGAGCTGCGCTGGCTCTCCAATCGCGGCAAGAGCTGCACCGCGGAGCTGGCCTGGTGTCTCGGCAACCGTTACCGCCTGCGCCTCGCGACATTGAAGGCGGCGGGAGAGGGCGAGTACCCCTCCATCAGCGAGCAGGCGCTGCAGCAGACCGGCAAGGTCAAGGCGATCGCCTACGAGATCGACGCGCGCTATCCGCAGTTCGACGGCAGCGGCGACTTCCGAGACCTCAACAAGTACTTCGCCAAGACTGCGCGCAACGGCGCGAAGGATGCGATCCCGGCCGCCGATGTGTACGATCCGCGCGAGCAGACCTGGACCTACGACCAGAGCTTCGCGCTCTACCGGCCCGGGCCGAACGCGGTGGCCGTCGAGGTCACGTCCTACATCTTCACCGGCGGCGCGCACGGCTCGACCAACGTGAGCGCCACGCTGGTCGACTTGCGCGGCGGCAGCAGTGTCGAGCCGGCGGAGGTCTTCAAGGAGGGCGCACCGTGGGAGCGCAGCCTGACCGACATGGCGCGCGCCGACCTCAAGAAGCAGTTCATCGAGCGGCCGGGCTTCGACGACGCGCTGCAACCCGACAAGTTCGACAAGATGCTGAAGGAATCGGACCGCTACCTGTTCAAGGCCGACGCGCTCGAGCTGATCTTCAACCAGTACGAGGTCGGGCCCTACGCGGCCGGCATCTACAGGGTGACGATCCCATACGCGCGGCTCGCCAACCTGCTGCGGCCCGACGGCCTAGTGCAGCTTGCGCCGGTCGGGGAGGGGCGTCGCCGCTGACGCAGTCTGTCGCCGCTCGACCACCGGCACGGGGCCGGAATGATGGCCGACCATGTGCCAGCCGTCGCTCAGGCGGACGAAGGTGTTGGTCGCCATCAGTTGGCCGTTGGCCAGGATCTCGCGGCAGACCACGATGGCGAGGCCGCCCCGGCCGACCACCCATTCGTCGGTACAGCGCACCCGCGGCGCCTCGGGATGGCCGAGGATGCCCCGCCAACTGCTCAGGATGTCGGCGCGCTCGTGCAGGGGGCCCTGGCCGGGATGCAGGCAGACCATGGCGCCGGTCGGCGCCCAGATCTGCTCCATGGCCTCATAGTCGCGGTCGTTGAAGGCGCGGTAGAAGGCGCGATTGGCCGCCAGCACGGCGTCCCTTTCGTCGTCGTCGAATTCCGCTATCGGCGGCGGCAGGCGAGGCGGACGGCGCGGCATTCGACCCTCGAAACTCCTCTGTTGCGTGGTCTAGGATTAGCCGACACAGAGGAAGCATCCAACCGCCGAGAAGGCCAATGTCGATCCCCAAGCTCGAATTCCCGCCGTTCCATCTGCCGCCGGAAGCCGAGGCGCTCCGCGGCGAGGTCCGCGAATTCCTGAACGAGACACTGCCCAAGGTGAAGTCTGAGGACCGCTTCGCGAGCTGGAACACGTTCTCTCCGCAGTTCTCGCGCGAGCTCGGCAAGAAGGGCTGGATCGGCATCACCTGGCCCAGGAAGTACGGCGGCTCGGAGAAGAGCTTCCTCGAGCGCTACGTCGTCACCGAGGAGCTGCTGGGCAACAGCGCGCCGGCTGGCGCGCACTGGGTCGCCGACCGCCAGTCGGGTCCGCTGTTGCTGCGCTTCGGCAGCGAGGAGCAGCGCGAGGCGATCCTGCCGAAGATCACCAGGGGCGAGTGCTACTTCTCGATCGGCATGAGCGAGCCCGATTCGGGCTCCGACCTGGCGTCGGTGCGCACGCGCGCCGAGCCGGTGCCGGGCGGATTCCGGGTCAACGGCACCAAGGTCTGGACCTCGGGCGCGCATCGCAACCACTACTGCATCGCGTTGGTGCGGACCTCGGGCCAGCACGGCGACCGCCACAAGGGCCTGAGCCAGCTGCTGGTCGATCTCAAGACGCCGAACATCACGATCCGGCCGATCATCAATCTCGCCGGCCGGCACGACTGGAACGAGGTCACGTTCAGCGACGCCTTCATTCCCGAGAGCTGCCTGATCGGCAACGAGGGCGACGGCTGGCTGCAGGTGACCAGCGAGCTCGCCTTCGAGCGCTCTGGCCCCGAGCGCTTCATGCAGAACTACTACGTGCTGCGCGAGCTGGTGCGCGTGCTCGGCCGCCAGCCGGCCAAGCGTGCGGCCTCGATCCTGGGCCGCCTGATCGCCCGGCTGTGGACGCTGCGGCAGATGTCGGTCGCGGTGGCCGGCATGATGCAGGGTGGCAAGTCGCCGGTGATCGAGGCCTCGTTGGTCAAGGACCTCGGCACGATCTACCAGCAGGACCTGCCGGAGATCGCGCGCGTGCTCGCCGAGAGCGACGCGACCACCGAGGAAGACATGGCCGATTTCCTCGATACCGCTCAGTACGCCACCATGATGGCGCCGAGCTACACCATCCAAGGCGGCACCACCCAGGTCCTGCGCGGCATCGTCGCCCGCGGCCTCGGTCTGCGCTGAAGGGAGACCACGATGGACCGCGAAACCCGCGACATGCTGCTGGAAACCGCCGATCGCTTCTTCACCGAGCGGGCCGGCAAGGACATCGTCAACGGCGTCGAGAAGGGCGTGTGGCCGAAGGATCTCTGGAAGGAGATCGAGGAGATGGGCCTGCCGCTGATCGCCGTGCCCGAGGACAAGGGCGGCGCGGGCGGCACGCTCGGCGACATGCTGGCGGTGATGCGGCTCGCCGGCTCGCACGCCGTGCCGGTGCCGCTCGCCGAGACCGCGCTCGCCAACCTGCTGGTCGCGGCGGCCGACGGCGTGCCGGCGACCGGGCCGAGCACGCTCGCCCTGGGCGACGTCGTGTTCGAGGGCAATCGTCTCAGCGGCAAGGTCGACCGCGTGCCGTTCGCCGCGGTGGCCGAGCATTTCGTGACCATCGCCAACGCCGCCGGCCGGCCGATGGTCGCCGTGGTGTCGGCCTCCGACGCCAGCGTCAACGAGGTGGCGAGCCATGCCGGCGAGCCCTATGGAACGGTGACCTTCGACAACCCGCCGTGCGAGTTCGCCGAGATCTCGCCGGTCAGCGTCGAGCGCGCCGTCGAGCTGGCGGCGCTGATGCGCGCCATGCAGATGGCGGGCGCGGCCGACAAGGTGCTGGCCACCGCGGTCGAGTACTCCAAGCAGCGCGTCCAGTTCGGCCGGCCGATCTCGACGTTCCAGGCGATCCAGCAGATGCTGGCAGAGCTCGCGAGCTTCGTCGCCGCGACCATCGCCACGGCCGAGGCGGCGGCGCGCGATGCCGACGAGGGCGGGCTGGCCGACGGCGGCCGCTTCTCGATCGCTGCGGCCAAGAGCCAGACCTCGGAGTTCGCCCAGCGCATCGCCGGCATCGCGCACCAGTCGATGGGGGCCATGGGCTTCACCCACGAGCACATCCTGCACCACTACACGCGCCGCCTCTGGGTGTGGCGCCGCGACTTCGGCAGCGAGACCTTCTGGGGCGAGAAGATCGGCACTGCCTTCGCCAAGGCGGGCCCGCAGGCGCTGTGGCCGTCGCTGACCGCGAGCAGGTACGCGAGCTAGACGGGGTGCCGCCGGCCTCAGCGTCCCTTCAGCCGGCTGGCGTAGGACAGGCAGGCGCCATTGTTGCCTTCGTAGTCGACGCTCTGGATGATGCCGTTCCTGGCGTCCGCCACGGCGCGGATGGTGCAGGCGAGGTTTGACGTCCTCGGCACGTAGGAGGTGGAGGTCGTCGTCACCGGCACCATGCCGACGTAGCCGATACCCGTCGTGCTGACCGGCGTCATCGACGTGTAGGTCATGTCGCTGCGCCAGGTGTAGACCGTGCGCCCCATGATGGTCTGCTCGGCGTTGGGGAAGCCCAACTGGGCCACCAGGCTGTCGATCGGCGCGCCGACGAACTTCGGCAGCTCCTCATCGAAAGTGCCGAAGGCACATCCACCGGCCAACAGCGCGATCAGCATCGTCATCATCTTCATGGACGGATCCCGCTCTCCTTCAACCGCGTGCAGCGTATAGGAGAAAAATAATATAGAACAGCAACCTTGGGTTACAATTCGCCTTGGCGTACCACCACCGCGACGATGCGGCGCCAGGCGCGGGCTGCGAGGCTCTTCGGCGCGCCGGTCGGCCGACTGATCGTTGATCCCGGCGACGCGCACACGGCGGAGATGATGGCGAGTCCGCGGTGCGGCCATCCGTCAGGTCGGTGTTCCTGCCCGATCTCGACGAAATCGATTGGCCTTGGCATCGCCTTTGCGTGCTGACACATAGTCAGGCATGGGCAGCGACAGTCTTCCGATCATCGATTTCGCCGGCGCGAGCGACGAGCAGCTGGCGCGCCAGCTCGACCAGGCGTTCACCGATATCGGCTTCTGCTACTTCAGGAGCATCGGCGTCCAGCAGGCGCTGGTCGACGACGTGTTCGAGGCGTCGCGGCGTTTCCACGCGCAGTCGCGCGCGGCGAAGGATGCGATCGCGATGAACGGCTTCCATCGCGGCTACATGGCGCCCAAGACGTCGATCATCCAGACCTCGTCGGTCGCCAGGGTCACCAAGCCGAACGACTCCGAGTCGTTCATGTGGATGCACGAGGTGCCGGAGAGCGATCCGCGCTTCGGCCGGCCGCTGGACGGCCCGAACCTGTGGCCCGACCTGCCGGGCTTCCGCGAGCCGGTCGAAGCCTACGAGCAGGCAATGCAGGATTTCTGCCGGCGCCTGTTGCGGCCGCTGGCGCTGGCCCTCGGCCTGCCGCGCGACTGGTTCGTGCCGTACTTCGGTCAGCCGACGCTCTTCCTGCGCCTGCTGCACTATCCGCCGCATGCCGTCGACGCCGCGGACGACGCCTTCGGTTCGGCGCCGCATACCGACTACGGTTTCATCACGATCCTCTGCCAGGACGCGCAAGGCGGCCTCGAGGTGCGGCGCAAGGACGGCACGTGGCTCGCTGCGCCGCCGCTCGGCGGCACCTGGGTGGTCAATGTCGCCGACATGCTGTCGCGCTGGACCAACGGCCGCTGGCAGTCGACGCCGCACCGGGTGAAGAACCTGTCGGGCGGCGACCGCTACTCCTGCCCGTACTTCTTCGACATGTCGATGGACAGCCTCGTCGAGGGCCTGCCGACCTGCGGCGCGCCGAAGCATCCGCCGGTGCGCTACGGCGACTACCTGCTCGAGCGGCTGGACAAGAACTACGCCTATCGCCGGCAGCCCGCGGCATGAGCGCGCTCGAAGTCTCGGGCCTGGCCTTCGCCTACGACGGCGCGCTGGCGGTGCGCGACGTGTCGCTCGCCGTGCAGCCGGGCGAGATCGTGGCGCTGCTCGGCGCCAACGGCGCCGGCAAGTCGACCACCGTGCGCATGATCGCGGGCGTGCTCAATCCGCAGAAGGGCGCCATCCGCTTCGGCGGACAGGCGATGACCGGCGTGCCCAGCCATCACGTCGTGCGGCGCGGCATCACCCTGGTGCCGGAGGGCCGGCTGGTCTTCCCGCAGATGACGGTGATGGAGAACCTGCAGCTCGGCGCGCACGTCAAGCAGCGCGGCGAGGTCGGGGCGCTGGTCGAGCAGGCCTTCACGCTGTTCCCACGCCTCGCCGAGCGGCGCAGCCAGCTTGCCGGCTCGATGAGCGGCGGCGAGCAGCAGATGCTGGCGATCGCGCGCGGCCTGATGGCCGAGCCCAAGCTGATCATCCTCGACGAGCCGTCGCTCGGCCTGATGCCGATCGTGACGCAGGAGGTCTTCAGGCTGATCGAGGCGGTGAACAAGCGCGGCATCAGCGTGCTGCTGGTCGAGCAGAACCTGCACCAGGCGCTGCGCATCGCCCATCGCGGCTACGTGCTGGAAAAGGGCTCGGTGGTGCTGGCCGGCACCGGCGAGGAGCTGCTGGCCAACGACTACGTGCGCAAGGCCTTCCTCGGCCACTGAGACTCAGGCGGCGTCGGGCGTCCCGAGATAGGCCGCGATCACCTTGGGATCGTTGGCGACGGCCTGCGGCGGGCCGTCGCCGATCAGGCGGCCGGCATCGAGCACCAGCAGCCGGTCAGAGACCTCCATCACCGACGGCATGTCGTGCTCGACCAGCACGACGGTGACGCCGTTCTTCCGCACCTGGCGCAGCACGTCGATCATCGCCGCGGTCTCGGTCGGGTTGAGGCCAGCGCACGGCTCGTCAGCCAGCAGCAGGTCGGCGCGTGTGGCGATGGCGCGGGCGACCTCGAGATGCCGTAGCTGGCCGACGGTCAGCGCCGCGGCCGGCTGCTCGGCGAGATGGGCGATCGAGGCGAGCTCCATCGCGCGGCGGGTCGTGACGGCGACGTCGCGGGCGCCGGCCTTGCCGAACAGCGCGCCGATGCGGACATTCTCGAAGACGCTGAGATCGCGGAAGGGACGGGCGATCTGGAAGGCGCGCGCCACCCCGAGCTCGGCGATGCGGTTGGTCGGCAGTCCGGTGATGCGCTTTTCCTTGAAGCGGATCTCGCCCGCGGTGGGCGGCAGGTAGCCGGTGATGAGGTTGAACATCGTCGACTTGCCGGCGCCGTTGGGGCCGATGATGCTGGTGATCGAGCCCTCGGCGATGGCGAACGAGACGTCGCTGATCGCCGCCAGGCCGCGGAAGTTCTTCGACACGCCGCGGACCTCGAGCACGCTCATGCGGTCTTCCGCCGTTTGAGCAGGCCGCTGACGCCGCCCGGCGCCGCCAGGATCAGCAGCACCAGCAGCAGCCCGGTCGCGAACAGGTGGAAGTCGAGCAGGCGGCCCAGGATCACCTGGGTGATGAAGACCAGCAGAAAGGCGCCGATCACCGGCCCGAACAGCGTGCCCATGCCGCCGAGCAGCGAATAGACGATCAGGCTGAGATTGGTGTCGTCGCGATAGACCGAGTCGGTGGTGATGTAGCCCAGCGAATGGGCGTAGATCACGCCCATCAGGCCGGTCAGCACGGCCGAGATCACGAAGGCGGTGCGCTTGTAGCGCTCGGTCGGCACGCCCAGCATGCGGGCGGTGTCCTCGTCCTCGCGGATGCTGAGCAGGCCGGCGCCGAAGCGGCTGCGCTTGATCTGCCAGGCGGTCAGCAGGATCAGCAGCGCGCCGGCGAGATAGAGCTCGTAGAAGAAGTTCGCAGGATCCATGCCGGCGGGCGCGATCGGCGGAAAGTTGAGACCCATCGAGCCCTGGAAGAAGTCGATGTTGTTGGTGACCTCGGCGCAGACATGGCTGACGCCCAGCATGGCGATGGCGAAGAAGGTGCCGCGCAGCCGCAGGATCGGATAGGCGATCAGCGCCGACAGGATGGCGCACGCCGCCGCCGCTGCCAGCAGGCCGACCGGCAGGAGCAGGGCGGTCGGCAGGGTGGAGAATTGGTTCTCGACCAGTCCGGCGATGAAGGCGCCGACGCCGATGAAAGCGGCGTGGCCGAAGCTCGCATAGCCCGCGAAGCCGCCGAGGATTCCCCAGGCGAGCCCCAGGCCCGCCGAGTAGAGCATGAGCTGGCCGACGCGGACGTAGAACGGCGGCAGGACCATTGGTCCGGCCGCGAGCAGGACGGCGGCGGCGATGACCAGCGCGATGAGGGCAGGGGTGCGGTTCATCGCGAGGCCGAGAAGGCGTTGCCGAGCAGGCCCTGCGGCCGGATCAGCAGCAGGATCACCAGCAGCAGGAACATCGTCACGTTGGGGAAGGCGGGGCCGACATACTGGGCGGTGAGGGTGCTCACCAGCCCGAGCAGCAGGCCGCCGATCAGCGCGCCGGCGGGACTGCCGACGCCGCCCAGCACGACGACGACGAAAGCGTTCAGGGTCCAGGTGCCTTCGTCGTTGGGCGAGAAGGGCAGGATGATGCCGATCACGATACCCGCGGCGCCGGCGAAGGCGGCCGAGACGGCGAAGGTCAGCGCATAGACGTGGCGGACGTTCACGCCGCAGAGCCGTGCTGCCAGGGTCTGCTGCGCGGTGGCGCGGATCACGCGGCCCATCGGCGAATAGCGCAGGAAGGCGGCGAGCAGCGACAGCAGCACGAGGCTGGCGATCAAGGCGCTGACGCGCACGGCGTCGAAATTCACCGGGCCGAGCTTGAAGGAGGCGAAGGCGTAGCTCGGCGTGATGCTCTTCATGTCGGGCGAGAACAGCCAGATCATGGCGTTCTGCAGCATCAGCGCCACGCCGAAGGTGAGCAGCATGGAATTGATCGAGGCGCGATCGACCGCGTGCTGGATCAGGTAGCGCTGGTAGCAGTAGCCGACGCAGAACAGCACCGCCATCACCGCCGGCAGGCAGAGCAGCGGATCGATGTGCAGCGCCTCGGAGAAGATCAGCGCCAGGTAGGCGCCCATCAGCACCAGGATGCCGTGGCTGAGGTTGATCACGTGCAGCACGCCGAAGATCAGCGAGAAGCCGACGGCGGCGAGCGCGTAGATTCCCCCCAGCACCAGGCCGTCGGCCAGGGTCTGCGCAATCAGGCCCATGTCGGCCCGCCCTCCCCATTCTGATGGGGAGGTGTCGCAGTAATCTGCGATGGAGGGGCCATAGGCCGCAGTCGTGCTGCCGCCTCTGACCCCTCCGTCAGCGTACGACGCTGATTCCTCCCCCGATGACGGGGGAGGAATGCCTTGTGCCTCACGCCTTTTTGTCCCAGGTCGGTGCAGGATAGACCGGTGCGGCCGACTTGGCGGCCTCGGGGAAGACCGTCTCGAGCTTGCTCTTCTGTACCTGGCCGATCATGCCGCCGAGCGCGAGCGGATCGCCGTCGCCCTCGGGCGAGAACTTGATGCGGGCATAGAAGGTCTCGAAGTCGGCCGCGGCCAGCGCATCGCGCACCGGCTCGGGCTTGAGGCTCTTCGCCGCCTGCATCGCCAGGATGTAGGTCTCGATGCAGGCCGCGGCGCCGGCGACGTGATAGGCGATCGGCCGCGTGTACTTGCTGCGGTAGTAGGCGGCGAACTTCTTCGAATCGCCGAAGAACTTGTCCTTGTAGGGCACGTTCTCGTCCCAGTAGGTCGAGCACAGGATCGCCTCGGAATACTTGCCCAGCGCCTCGCGGTAGGAGCCGAGCTGGGGCCCGAGGCCCTGGAACAGCAGCTTCACGTTGGTGTTGGTCGCCACCATCTGGCGGGCGATCAGCAGCGAATCCTGGTCGTGCACGACGCAGACCAGCAGGTCCGGCGTCTTGGCGCGCACCGAGGCGAGCACGCTCGACACGTCGGTCACCTTGGCTGGCAGCTCGAACTGGTCGAGCCGCTTGAAGCCCTGGGCGTCGCACGAGAGCTTCACGCCCTCGGCCGCGGTCTTGGAGAACGCGTCGTTGTTGTAGATCACCGAATAGGTCTGCGGCGTCGGCTGCAGCGTCTTGAACAGCGCCGCGGCCGAGGCGAACTGCCGGGTCGCGCGCGGATACATGCCGAACACGTACTTGTAGCCGCGGGTGAAGATCGCGTCCGACCCGCCGCCGGTCTGCACCATCGGCTTCTTGGCGCGCTCGGTGATCGCCGCGGTCGGCAGCACGATGTTGGAGCCGAACGAGCCCAGGAAGAACTCAGTGCCCTCGTCGATCTGGCGCTGCAGCAGGGTGGTGGCGCGCGCCGGATCCGACGCGTCGTCGAACAGCTTGAGCTCGATCTTGTACTTGTCGCCGGCGATCTCGACGCCGCCCAGCACCTCGTTGATGTAGGTCGCCGCGGTGACGTAGCCGTTGTTGACGTTGAGGCCGGTCTCCGCCGCCGCGCCGGTCAGCGGCACCGAGCCGCCGATCACCAGCGGCTTCAGGGTCTGGGCGTTCGCTCCGCGAATCGCGGGGGCGGCGAGCGCGACGGCTCCCAGGCCAGCGGTCAGAACCTCACGACGCTTCATCTTGCTGCTCCGTTGCTGGGCGCGATGCTCCCAGATGCCTATCGCCGGTGCAAGATGCATGCCCTCATCCGCGGAATTCGACGCCCGCCCAGTCCTCGAGCAGCTTGGCGATGTGGGTGAAGTCGGAGTCGGCGCCGAACGTCGCCCGCGTGATCGCCAGCATCTCGCGCACCGCGCCGCCGACCACCATCGGCACGCCCATCGCCTCGGCTTCCTCGATGCAGAGCCGCACGTCCTTGTAGGAAAGGCCTGTTGTGAAGCCGAAATCAAAAGTGCGAGGCAGGATAGAGCGCGGGAACTTGTCCTGCGTGGCGCTGTTGCGGCCCGACGAGGCGTTGATGATGTCGAGCAGCACCTTGGGATCGAGCCCGGCCTTCACGCCCATCGCCAGCGCCTCGGAGGTCGCGACCATCGCGGTGGCGGCCAGCAGGTTGTTGGCGAGCTTGGCGCTTTGCGCGAGGCCCGGCTTCTCGCCGGTGAAGAAGATCTTGCCGAAGGTCTTCAGCACCGGCTCGATCTCGCCGAACGCCGGCTTGGGGCAGGACACCATGACCGCGAGCGTGCCGGCCTTGGCGCCAGTGACGCCGCCGCTCACCGGCGCGTCGACCCAGCCGATGCGCTTCTCGGCGAGCTGGCCTGCCACCTCGTTGGCGACTCCGGGACCGGTGGTCGAGAGATCGACCAGCATGCGGATCCTGGTGCCGTTGATGATGCCGGCATTGCCGCCCAGCGCCACGCTGCGCACGATGTCCGGCGTCGGCAGGCTGACCAGCACGATCTCGGCCTGCGACGCGACCTCGGCCGGCGAGCCTGCGATCGTGGCGCCGCGCGCCGCGAACGGCTTGGTCACCTCGGCCGAGACGTCGTAGATGCAGAGCTGGTGTCCCGCATCGAGCAGGCGTGAGGCCATCGGCCCGCCCATGCGTCCCACGCCGATGAATCCCAGCACCGCCATTGTCTCCTCCACGCGATCGATTGGCTGCTAAGCTATCACCCGGGAGGAACCATGCTCACAGGCAAATCGGCGCTCATCACCGGCTCGACGCAAGGCATCGGGCTTGCCATCGCCACGCGGCTCGCGGCGCAGGGCTGCAACGTCATGCTGAATGGGCTGGGCCACCCCGACGAGATCGAGGCCAACCGCAAGCGCGTGGAGCAGGCAGGCAACGTGCGGGCGCTGTTCGACCCGGCCGATCTCGCCGATGCCGGCCAGGTCGCCCGACTGGTCGAGCGCACGATCGCTGCGTTCGGCGGCATCGACATCCTGGTGAACAACGCGGTCGTCCGCTATTTCGCGCCGATCGAGCAGTTCAAGCCCGAGGACTGGGACCACGCGCTGGCGGTCAACCTGTCGTCGGCCTTCCACACCACGCGGCTGGCGCTGCCCGGCATGCGCCAGCGCGACTTCGGCCGCATCGTCAACATGGCGTCGATCTACGGCCTGCGCGCCGTCGTGAACCGCGTCGATTACGTGACGACCAAGACGGCGATGATCGGCTTCACTCGCGCCGTGGCACTGGAGACCGCTAAGCAGAACATCACCTGCAACGCGATCTGCCCTGGCGCGTCGCCGACGCCGTCGATCGAGCAGCGCTTCGAGGCGTTCATGGCCAAGGAGAAGCTGCCGCGCGCCGAGGCGGAAAAGCTTTTCATGGGCTCGCGCCAGCCGTCGGGCCGCTTCGTCGCCGCCGACCGCATCGGCGGGCTCGTCGCTTTCCTGTGCGGGCCCGACGGCGCCGACATCACCGGCGCGGCCATTTCCATCGACGGCGGTTGGAGCACGTCGTAGTCTTTCTCCAACGAGTTTGGAGGGAGAAACGCACATGACCGTATCACGCCGCAAATTCCTGCCCGCGGCCGCCACGGCGGTGGCGGCGAGCGCGCTCGCCGCGCCGGCGATCGCGCAGGAAGCGCCGCACATCAAGTGGCGCCTGACGGCGAGCTATCCGAAGAGCCTCGACACGCTGTTCGGGGCGGTGAACACCATCACCCGTGTGACCAGCGAGCTGACCGACGGCAAGCTCGAGCTGCAGCCGTTCGCGGCGGGCGAGATCGTGCCCGGCCTGCAGGTGCTCGACGCGGTGTCGAACGGCACGGTCGAGGCCGGCTTCACCTACATGGGCTACTACATCGGCAAGGCACCGGCGGCGATCTTCGACGCCTCGCTGCCGTTCGGCCTGACGCCGCGCATGCACGCCGCCTGGCTGAGCTACGGCGGCGGCCGCGCGCTGATGGACGAGCTCTACGACCAGTTCGGCGTGGTCGCGATCACCGCCGGCAACACCGGCGGCCAGATGTTCGGCTGGTTCCGCAAGGAGCTGAAGACGCCCAAGGACTTCGAGGGCCTGAAGATGCGCACCGCCGGTTTCGGCGGCAAGGTGATGGCCAAGCTCGGCGCGGTGCCGCAGCAGATCGCCGGCGGCGACATCTACCCGGCGCTCGAGCGCGGCACGATCGACGCCTGCGAATGGGTCGGCCCGTACGACGACGAGAAGCTCGGCTTCAACAAGGTCGCCAAGTACTACTACACGCCGGGCGTGATGGAGCTCGAGGCGACCAACCAGTTGATGATCGGCAAGAAGGCCTGGGCGACCCTGCCGCCGCGCTACCAGTCGGCGCTGCGGGCGGCCGGCGCCATCGCCAACCAGGACATGATGGCGTCCTACGACGCCAAGAATGCCGAGGCGATCGCCAAGCTGGTCGCCGCCGGCACTCAACTTTCCGTGTTGCCGGACGAGATCGTCAAGGCGCTGCGTGTCGCGCTGGAGAAGGTGCTCGACGAGGAGGCGGCCAACGACGCCCAGTTCAAGAAGATCCTCACGAACTGGCGCGCGTTTCGGGCGAATCAGCATCGCTGGTTCTCGATCGCCGATACACGGGCTGAACTCGCCGTCTTCCGCTCGGCGCCGGCCTAGCGGCCGGCTGGTCCACCGCCTACATTGGGCGGACAGGAGGTGAACCATGACGCGTTCACTGCATCTGATGGCGATCGGCCTGCTCGCGCTGCCGCTCGCCGCTCCCGCCCAGACATGGGCCCAGGCTCCATCGCTCAACGCCGATCGCGACTATTGCCACCGGCTCGGCGCGATCTACGAGCACTATCTCGGCAAGTCCTATGCCTCGCCCTACAACGACTACCGGCGCGGGCCATTGTCGGCGCAGGTCGCGGTCACGCAGTGCGACGGCGGCGACGTTGGCCAGGCGATCGCGATCCTGGAAGATCAGCTCAAGCGGAACAAATTCACCCTGCCGCCACGCGGCTAGAGCGATTTCCGGGCAGATGGAACCGCTCGCGGTTCCATCTGCCCGGAAATGCGCGCACGGGGGTTGTTGTTGCAGCAGGCATATTCCGTTCGGCTGATTCCAGCCGAACGGAATATGCTCTAGCGATCGGGTAAGGAATCAGGCGCAGCTCTCTTCCGGCTGCCGCTGCTCGCGGCGCAGGTAGCGGTCGACCGACTGCAGCATGCGCATGACGGCCTCGTCGACGGCGGGATCCTCGTCGAGCGGCTGGCGCCATTCGGCCAACTGCCGGCCGAGCGCAAGGGGTAACGGAGTGGTCTGCTGCCGCATGATGCCGTAGCAACACCAGGTTGCCCCTGTCAGTTGCGTGGCGAAGCGTGACTTTTCGGTGCCCGAATTGTGGCTAGGCAACCGTGACGGAAATTTCGAAACGCCGCGTCTCTCCGGCGACCAGACTGACGATTCCGGGCTTTTCGGCCAGTTCGCCATCGAAGCCGACCGGACTGGCGAAGCCCTGCCAAGGCTCGAGGCAGACATAGCGCGCCCCCGGCTTGGTCCAGATTCCGAGATGCGGCATCTCCGGAAAGTCGAGCCGCAGCGACGGCCCGGAGGGACCGCCGTAGGTCAGGCTGCGGCTTTGCAAGCGGTCCCAGATCAACGCGTTGCGCTTGAAGAGCGAGTCGGCCAGGGTGAGGCGATTGCCCGTCACCGGCGAGGGCACGGTCGGTCCCAGCAGGTTGTTGTCGAGACCGCGCAGCGGCGCAGGCTCGGGCTTCTCGAAGCGGACCTCGTACTGCTCGCGCGGCACATCCGGCTGCAGTGGCCAGCGGAACGCCGGATGAAAGCCGAACGAAACCGGCATCGGGCCGTCGCCTTCGTTGGCGACCGTCGCGGTCATCGTCAACCGATTGCCGTCGATGGCGTAGGCCATGTCCAGCCGGAACGCGAAGGGATAGCGGGCGCGCGTTTCCTCGGTGGGACGCAAGCGCCAGAGGCAGTGCGACGGCTGTGCGTCCGCCAACTCGAACGTCGAAGTGCGCGCGAAGCCGTGGCGCGACAAGGGATAGCGCTTGCCGCCGACGGTGACGCGATCGTCCTTCACCTCACCGACGATCGGGAAGAGCAACGGCGAGCGGCCCGACCACACGGCGGGATCGCCATCCCACAGCAGTTCCACTCCCGAGGTGGTGTGCAGCCGCTGCAGCTCGGCACCGAGGCTCGAGACGCTGGCGCCCAGCGATTTGCTCGCGATCGAAACGAGTTCTTGTTTGGCCATTGCGCTCACTCCGGCTCGATGCCGGCGACCTTCATCATGTCGCGATAGAGCTGGATCTCGGCGACCTGGATCCGGCGCATCTCCTCGGGCGAGCAGGGCGCGATCTCCGAGCCGCCGGCAGCCTGGCGCTCGACATAGGCGGGTTCGGTGATGGTCTTGACGATGGCGTCGCGCAGCCTCGTGAAGACGGGCTGCGGGATGCCCTTGGGGAACAGCACGCCGGTCCAGGTCATCAGCTCGAAGTCGGGAATGCCCTGCTCGATCAGGGTCGGGATCTCGGGCGTGAGCGTGTAGCGCGTGCGATGGCCGACACCGAGGCAGCGCACGGTGCCCGCCTTGACCTGCGGCAGGCCGGTCACCGGATCGGTGAAGCACATCTGCACGTGGCCGCTGATCGTGTCCTGCAGCGCGAGCGGCGTGCTCTTGTACGGCACGTGCACCATGTCGATGCCGGCCTTGGCCTTGAGCAGCTCGCCCGAGATGCGGGTCGAGGAGCTGCCCGAGCCGAAGTTGATCTTGCCCGGCTGGCGCTTGGCGAGCGTCACGAGCTCCGCCGCGGTCTGCGCCTCGACCTTGGGATTGATCATCAGGAACACCGGCGCCTTGCCGATGATCGTGACCGGATCGAAGTCCTTCAGCGGGTCGTAGGGCAGCGACTTCATCAGCGCGACGTTCGACGCCGCCGCGGTGTTGGAGCAGACGAAGATCGTGTGACCGTCGGGCTTGCTCTTGGCCGCGAGGTCGGCGGCGATGGCGCCGTTGGCGCCCGGCTTGTTATCGACCACCACCGTGGCGCCGAGCAGCCGGTTCAAGCCGTCGCCGACGGCGCGCGCCGACTGGTCGGTCGCCGACCCCGGCCCGAACGGCACGAGGATGCGGATCGGCCCGCTGGGAAAGGTTTCGGCGCGGACGATTGCGGGCGCCGTCAGCGAACTTGTGGCGGCCATTAGAAAACGTCGGGTGATCATGATCGCAATTGTCGCCGGTAGCGGTGCACGACTCCAGCCGCTAAAGCACATTCCGTTCGGAATGTGCGCTGTGAGACCAGCATCACCCGCGCGCGCATTTCCGAGCAGATGGAACCGCGCGCGGTTCCATCTGCTCGGAAATCGCTCTAGTGTGGCGCGGTTTCGTGAGAGGAAAGAGAACCGATGAGCGTGCGTGCGGGACGTGAGTTCCTGGCGATCCCCGGACCGACCACGGTGCCGGACGAGGTGCTGCGGGCGATGCATCGCCCGGCGGTCGACATCTATGCCGGCCCGCTGCTGGCGCTGACCGACAGCCTGCTGAAGGACGTGGCGCGCGTCTTCGCCACCAAGGGCCGCGCCTACATCTACATCTCCAACGGCCACGGCGCCTGGGAAGCCTCGCTGACCAACGTGCTCAGCAAGGGCGACAAGATCCTCGTGCTCGAATCCGGCCGCTTCGCCATCGGCTGGGGCGAGAGCGCGCGCCGCATGGGCTGCGAGGTCGAGATCCTGAAGGGCGACCTGCGCCGCGCCGTACGGCCGGCCGAGGTCGAGGCCCGTCTCAAGGCGGACCGCAAGTCCAATGGGGGCGGCACCATCAAGGCGGTCCTGGTCGCGCAGATCGACACCGCGTCCGGCGTGGTCAACGACATCGCGGCGATCGGCCAGGCGATTCGCGCCGCCGGCCACGAGGCGCTGCTGATGGTCGACGCGGTGGCGTCGCTCGGCTGCATGCCGTTCGAGATGGACAAGTGGGGCGTCGACGTCGCGATGTCGGGCTCGCAGAAGGGCATGATGACGCCGCCGGGTCTGAGCTTCGTCGCCGCCAACGATCGCGCGCGCGAGGTGCACAAGAAGGCCGGCCTGCGCACGCCCTACTGGGACTGGACCGACCGCGAGGGCGACCTGCACTACCAGAAATATGCCGGCACGCCGCCGGAGCATCTGCTGTTCGCTCTGCGCCAGGCGCTCGACCTGCTGTTCGAGGAAGGGCTCGACAACGTGCATCGCCGCCATTTCCTGCTGGCCGAAGCAGTGCGCCGCGCGGTGGGCGTGTGGAGCGAGGGCCAGGCGATCGGCTTCAACATCAGCGAGCCGGGCGAGCGCTCCGATTCGGTGACTTGCGTGACGGTGAACGGCCACGATCCGGAAGCGATCCGGGCCTATGCCAACAAGAAGTGCGGCGTGATCCTGGGCCACGGCATCGGCGAGCTGTCGGGCAAGGCGTTCCGCATCGCGCACATGGGCCACGTCAACGCGCCGATGATCCTGGGTACGCTCGGCGTGATCGAGACCGCCCTGGGCGCACTCGAAATTCCGCATGCCAAAGGCGGAGCACAGGCGGCCATCGACTGGTTGAGCGCCGAGGTCAAAGCCTAGGAACCACAACCGACCCGCGTAAAACTGCACCAGTCTTTCACATCTTGTGCGGTTGCACCATGCGATTCATAGTTCCTCCCAGTCATGCCGGCCTACAAGGCGTGACAACACAGGGAGTGAACATGAACAGGAAGACAATCGTGGCCACGGCGGCAGCCGTGTTCGCGGCCAGCACGTTCGTCGCCGCCTCAGCGTCGGCGCAGGTGCAGTGCCCGGGTGCCAATGCATGCAAGGGCCAGAGCGCCTGCAAGAGCGCGGCCAATGCCTGCAAGGGTCAGAATGCCTGCAAGGGCAAGGGCTTCACGGAGACGAAGACGAGTCTCGAGTGCACGGTCATCAAGTCCCGTTAGGACTTGCATGAGAGAAGGCGGGCACTGCAGCTCCCCTGTGTGCCCGCCTTCTTTTTGCCTTCGCCCTTATTTCACGTTGACGTTGACGCCGAGCAGCTTCCACTCGCCGTCCGATGGAATGAATTTCAGATCGAAGAACAGCCGCTTCGGCTCGGTCGGGAAGAAGCCTTTCACCACGAGCTTGCCGTCGCCATCGACCGCCGGCGCGGGATCGTAGGTCGCGGGAACGACGCGATGACGTCGTAGTCGATGTTCTTCTTGGCGAACGACTTGAACACCTCCGCCAGCTGCTCGGGCGAATATTGCTGCCGGAACGGCTTGGACAGCTTGGCGTGGAAGACGGTGAAGTTGCCGGTCACGATCGCGTCGTTGAGCGTGAGCAGGCAGCTCTTCACCAGCGCCTCCAGCGCGCGCGGGCTCGGCACCTTGTTCTGCGCCGCGGCGGCGAGCGGCAGGACGAGGGCGATCAGCAGCGCGAGCAGGCAGGCGGACCAGCGGCATGCCGCTTGGTTTAGCGGCTCCTGCTGCGCCGGAAAAGCATCGTGATGTTGCGCCGCCGGTTCTCGAAGCCCTCGGCGAAGCGGCACGAGGCGGTCTGGTGGAACAGCATGCCATGGAACAGCAGCCCGCGGTTCTCGGCATAGGCGAACGACGTCTGCCGCGCGCCGAGCTGGCTGAGATGCACACGGATGCGGGTGCTGTCGGCGTTATAGTCGTTGAAGCTCCAGTCGGTTGGCGCCGCGACGTTCCACATCTCCAGGCCGCCGCTGCCCGGTGCCAGGTTGGCCTGGTCGGGCGTGATCCAGAAATTCAGGCTGATGTCGGATTGATCGGCATGGATGTCGGTGCCCGGCCGCTGGTGCTGGCAGACGAACGACCACCAGTAGGTGAGGTGATGTTCGCCCAGGAGTTCGGGCAGCGCGGCCTTGAGCTCGGCCGCGAGCTGCAGCAGCAGCGGGCTGACGAACCCCGATTCGGGATAGGCACCGAGATAGCCGCGGCGGTAGGAGCGCCGCCACACCGTCGATTCGAGGCAGAAGCGCTGCAGCTGCGCCAGCGCGGCGGACGACAGGAGGTCGTCGATGCAGGCCACGCCGCCGCCGTCGCGGAAGGTCTGGGCCACCGCCGCGCCGTCATTGCGCAGGCCGAGCACGCGTGCCGGCGGCGGCTCGTTGCGCCGCATGCGCGGCGGCTCGGCCAGCGCGCGGCCTCCGGCACCGTCGAGCTTGACCCGCGGCGTCACGGTTCCGGCCGTGTCGAGGATCTGGTTGAAGCGCCGGCGCATCTGCTCCCGCTCGGCGGCAGACATCGGCAGCAGGGTGCCGGCCGACAGGCCGTGCAGCCGCTCGAGATAGTCGAGCTGTTCGAGATTGTGCAGGGCGAGATGGACCGGCGTGCCGGCCGCATCTTCCGCGGTTGGTGACGAAAGCTCGACGACGGCGCTGAAGTCGTCGAGAGCCGCCGAGCGCTCGTCGAGCGCCGCGCGGATGCGCGCCAGCAGCGCGCGCGCCTCGACATGGCCGGGCGCCGCCTCGACGACCTTCAGGACATGCTGCTTGGCATCGGCGAGATGGCCCAGCTGCAGATCGACGGCGGCGAGTGCGAGCAGGATCGGCGGGGACGGCCGGTCGACGGCGAGCCGCGCGAGGGCGGCCGCTGCCTCGCCGTAGCGGCCGAACGCGATGCTCTTTTGAACACTACTGGGTACGGGCGATTCGGTACGCATGTGACGTCATGCCTGTATGCGACGATGCCCTTGATGACAGCGCGCAGACCCGATGTCGAGTAATGTTGATGGCTGGCCGTCGGGCGACGCTCGCGTTTTCGTGTGCTCTGCCTGAGAACATGTCAGAGTGCAGTGCCATGACGGACGGCCGAATCCAGCTGCGCGCGGTCCTGCTCGGGCTGCGCATCGACACCAGGAGCCTCGACCATCCCGACACGATGGCGCTGTCGCCGCTCACCCTGCGCGTGGGCGCGCGCGGGACGGCGTTCGTCTTCCGCTATGGCGTCGCGGTGTTCTGCGACGTCTCGCCGGAAGAGGAGCGATCGGTGATCGATTCGCTGCGGCCGAACACGATCGAGCCGCTGGACCCGCCGGAGATCGATGCGGTCGGCGCGATCGTGCGGCCGGAGGAGGAGGACCGGCTCGATCCGGGCGGCACGATCCTCCTGAAGGACGGCGCGATCGAGCGGCTGCAGATCGTCGCCGACGTGCTGTCGAAGAGCCTGGTGCTGGCGCATCACGAGGCGCAGCTCGCGACCACCTTCGATCGCATCGATCGGCTGGCGATCCAGGTCAAGCGGCGCGGGCAGGGCGGCCGTCGCATGCGCGAGTTGGTCCGCCAGATCGGCGACGTGCTCTTGATCCAGCATCGCATGGTCGGAAGGGTGGCGGCGGGCGACAAGCCCGACCTCTTGTGGGACCGGCCCGACCTCGAGCGTCTCTACGATCGCCTCGCCGCCGAATACGAGCTGCCCGAGCGCGGCGAGGCGGTCGACCGCAAGCTCACCCTGGTCAGCGAGACCACGCGCACGGTGCTCGAGCTGATGCAGAACCAGCGCAGCACCCGGCTCGAGTGGTACATCATCGGCCTGATCGCGATCGAGATCGCGCTATCGATCTACGAGCTGTTCTTCCGCGCGCATTGAGCGCGGCGCGTCAGCGCCGCCACCAGCCGCGCTTGGGCTTCTCCGGCGGCGCGTCGGCCGAGATGGTGGGGATCACCACGGCCGGCGGCGGAGGCGGTTCGGGCTGCGCCTGGATCGGTTCCGGCACCGGCTGAGGCGCCCGCGCGACCACCGGTTCGGGCGGCGGCGCGATCGACGGCGGCGGAGGCGGCGAGGCCGCCTCGGTGTTCATCGCCGCATGCGGCTGGAACGGCGGCTGCTCGACAGGCTGGCCGTCCAACGGCGCAGCAGGATGACGGTCCAGCGGCGCGTCCGGCGCGGCCTGACCCTCCTCGGCACGGTCCCAGCCGTTGCCGTTACGCTCGGCAGGCTCGCCGTCGCCGTCCTCGCGGCCACGGCGGCGACGGCCACCGCGACGGCCGCGCCGGCGGCGGCGGTCGCCCTGCTCACCGTCAACGTCGCCTTCGCCTCGGGCTTCGGCCGGCGCCCCTTCGCCTTCATTGTTGCCCATCGGTTCGCTGTCGCTCTCCGGCGGCTCGTCGGCTGGCGGCGCGTCGTGGCCGTTCTCGGCGGCGGCGTAGGGACGATCCTCGCCCTCGGCCGAGCGCTCCTCACCACGGTCCTCGCCGTCGCGACGGCCGCGCCGGCGACGGCGGCGGCGGCGGCGGCCGCGGCCGTCGCGATCGCCGTCCTCGTCGCCCGCGGCGCGCTCGCGCTCGCCATCGGCTTCGCCTTCACCGTCTTCCGCCTCGGCTTCCGGGGCGGGCTCGCCCTCGACCGCGTCATAGGTCGCGCGCGCGAGCTCCTGCGGCGCACGGTCGTCGCGGCGCTGGCGCACGCGCTCGATCTCGCAGTCGGCGGCGTGCAGCTCGTCGTCGGCCTCGATGGTGACGTGGAAGGCGTAGCGCTGCTCGATCTCGGAGAGCGCATGGCGCTTCTGGTTGAGCAGGTAGAGCGCCACGTTGGGCGGCACGCTGACCACGATCTCGCTGGAGCGGCGGCGCACGCCTTCCTCCTCGATCGCGCGCAGCGCATGCAGCGCCGCCGATTCGATCGAGCGCACGCGGCCGGTGCCGGCGCAGTGCGGGCAGATCTCGGTAGAGTGCTCGAGCAGGCTGGGGCGCAGCCGCTGGCGCGACATCTCCATCAGGCCGAAGGCGCTGATGCGGCCGATCTGGATGCGGGCGCGGTCGTTGCGCATCGCGTCCTTCACCTTGTGCTCGACCTGGCGCTGGTGGCGATGCTCCTCCATGTCGATGAAGTCGATCACGATCAGGCCGGCGAGATCTCGCAGGCGCACCTGGCGGGCGACCTCCTCGGCCGCCTCGATGTTGGTGCGCAGCGCCGTCTCCTCGATGTTGCGCTCCTTGGTCGAGCGGCCGGAGTTGACGTCGATAGCGACCAGCGCCTCGGTCGGGTTGATGACGATGTAGCCGCCCGAGCGAAGCTGCACGGTCGGGTGGTGCATGGCGTCGAACTGGCTTTCCACCTGGTAGCGGTGGAAGAGGGGGATCGGCTCCTTGTAGAGCTGCACCTTCTCGGCTTGGTGCGGGATCAGTTGGCGCATGAACTCGCTGGCCACCTGGTAGCCCGCCTCGCCCTCGACCAGCACCTGGGCGATGTCGGTGTCGAACACGTCGCGCAGTGAGCGCTTCACGAGGTCGCCTTCCTCGTAGATCAGCGCCGGCGCCGTCGAGCGCATGGTGAGCTCGCGGATCGAGTTCCACAGCCGGATCAGGTATTCGTAGTCGCGCTTGATATCGAGATTGGAGCGCTCGAGGCCGGCGGTGCGCAGGATCACCCCCATGCCCTGCGGCACCTCGAGCTCGGCCAGGATCTCCTTCATCCGCTTGCGGTCGTTGGGATTGGAGATCTTGCGGGAGATGCCGCCGCCGCGGCCGGCATTGGGCATCAGCACGCAGTAGCGGCCGGCCAGCGACAGATAAGTGGTGAGCGCCGCGCCCTTGTTGCCGCGCTCTTCCTTGACGACCTGCACCAGCAGGATCTGCCGGCGCTTGATGACCTCTTGAATCTTGTACTGACGGGTCGGCTGGCGCCGGCGGCGCTCGCGCTTCTCCCGCTCTTCGCCCGCGATGTCCTCGCCGCCCAGAGTCTCGAGCGGCTCGGCCACCGGCTCGACGGCTTCGCTGGCCGCCGAGGGCTCCGACGACTCGGTCGCAGGCGCCGATTCGGCCTCGGCCGTTGCCGGCTCGGCAGTCGGCGCTTCCGACGCGCTTTCGATCACCGTCGGCTCGGCCGGGCCGGCCAGGCTCTCGACGGGGATGGCGGCCGGCTGGGCCTGCGCCTCCTGTACGGGCGATTCGGACTCGCCGATCGGATCGACCGGGGCAGACGGTTCCGCGGGCGCAGCCTCGGCGACTTCGGTCACCGGCTCCGCGGCCGCGGCTTCGTCCTGGGCGTCGGCGTCGGGCTGCTCCGGCTGATCGTCCGGCTGCTCCCGCTCGTAGGTGGTCCGCTCGGGGCGCTCGTCGGCTTCTTCCGCCTGCGCCCGCTGCTCGGCGAGGAGCCGCTCGCGGTCGGCGACCGGGATCTGGAAATAATCGGGATGGATTTCGGAGAAGGCCAGGAAGCCGTGGCGGTTGCCGCCGTACTCGACGAAGGCCGCCTGCAGCGACGGCTCGATGCGGATGACCTTGGCGAGGAAGATGTTGCCCTTCAGCGGACGGCGAGACGCGGTTTCGAAATCGAATTCGGTGAGCTTGGTTCCATCGACCACGACCACCCGGGTCTCTTCGGGGTGGCTGGCGTCGATCAGCATACGGCGGGCCATGGGCACGCTCCTCGAGACGTTGGGGACCAAACGATCCGGCGCGAGCGACCGGCGGGCCTTGCCGCCTCTCTAGAGCGAGGGGGACGGTGCGTTTCGACCCGCCGAACGGCCAACTCTCGGCCAAGACGGGGAAGCCTTCGCATCGCCGGGCCGGATGTCCGGCCCTGCCAACCTCGAGGTTCCTGATGAGCCGCCCGCCAGAGCGCGGACCCCCGAAGGGGCGCTGCCGACGCGGGCGACTGCTCGCGGCCGCAACATACGGTGTTCGGCGAAAACCGACAAACCAAAAGATTGAAGTCTGAGGAAATTGCGGTAACTCACTGAAAATGCTACAAAAGACAAAATGAATCGTCGCTCCCTCTTAGTTGCACCCCTGATCTTGGCGGCGCCAAGTGTTTGGGCGGCACCGGTCAAGAAGCCGGTGCCGAAGCCCAAATTGATCGCGCTCGACCCTGGCCATGGGGGGCGCGATCCGGGTGCGTTGGGCTACCGTGGGACCCAGGAAAAGGGCGTGGTGATCTCGGTTGCGCGCGACCTCGCGCGGGAGCTGCAGGCGCACGGCCGGTATCGGGTGATGCTGACAAGATCGTCGGACACCTATGTGCCCCTGCGCGAGCGGGTGGCTCGGGCGACCGACGCCAAGGCCGACCTCTTCCTCTCGATCCACGCCGATGCTCACCCCGACAACGACGTGCGCGGGGCCTCGGTCTATACACTGTCAGAAGAGGCCTCGGACCGCGAGGCGGCGGCGCTAGCGGCGCGCGAGAACCGCGATGACAGCTCGGTCGCGCCGTCGAGCGTGGTGGCCCGCACCCTGGTGGCTATGGCCCAGCGCGGCACGGTCAACGATTCCTGCCGCTTCGCCGACACCATCGTCGGCACCTTCGGCAAGTCCGGCATCCTTCTGCTGCCGCGCAGCCATCGCAAGGCGGGGTTCGCGGTGCTGACGTCGCCGGACATCCCGGCGGCGCTGGTCGAGCTCGGCTTCCTCAGCAATCCGCGCGACGAGAAGATCCTGACCGTGCGCCAGCACCAGATGGCCCTGGCGCGGGCGCTGCGCGCCTCGATCGACAGCCACCTCGCGCCGAAGTCGTCGCCGACCCGGAAGGCCTGATCAACCCTTCCGGGCGTGATGGGCGACGATCATCCGCGCCACCGCCGCGGTGACCCGCTTGCCGGTCGGGATGTGAAGGAACTCGTTGGGCCCGTGGGCGTTGGAGTGCGGTCCCAGCACGCCGGTGATGACGAACTGCGTATCCGGAAACTTCTCGCCCAGCATGCCCATGAAGGGGATCGAGCCGCCTTCGCCCATATAGGAAGCGGGTTTGCCGAAGGCTTCCTCGGAGGCCTGGGTCACCGCCTTCTCCAGCCACGGCGCGAGCTGCGGCGCGTGCCAGCCGGACTGGCCGTCCTTGCCGTCGAACGACACGATCGCGCCGTTGGGCGTGTCGGTCTCGAGCGCCTTCTTCATCGCCGCCGTCGCGGCCTTGGCGTCGAGCGTCGGCGGCAGGCGGAGGCTGAGCTTCGCGGTCGAGTAGGGCAGCAGCACGTTGCCGGCATTCTCCGGCGCCGGATAGCCGTCCATGCCGATCACCGCGAGCTGCGGCCGCCAGGTGCGGTTCAGCACCAGCTCGGCCTTCTCGTCGGCCATCGGTTTCGTCCCGCCGGCGAACGGATAGCGGTCGATCACCGTGTCGCCCAGCACCTGGGCTGCCTGCTTGGCCTGCTCGATGCGCTGCGGCGGGATCTGGACGTAGAGATCCTGCAGCTTGACCGCGCCGCTGGTCTCGTCCTCGATGCGCGAGATCAACTGGCGCAGCAGCCGGAAGGACGAGGGCACGATGCCGGACGCGTCGCCGGAATGGACGCCCTCGGTCAGGACACGCACCGTGAGCGAGCCCGAGGCGATGCCGCGCAGCGACGTGGTGAGCCACAACCGGTCCCAGTCGCCGCAACCCGAATCAAGGCAGACCACCAGCGACGGCTGGCCGATCTTGTCCTTCAGATGGTCGACGTAGTAGGGCAGGTCGTAGCTGCCCGATTCCTCGCAGGCCTCGATGACGACCACGCAGCGGGCGCGCGCGATCTTCTGCTCCTCGAGCGCCAGCAGCGCACAGAGGCTCGCATAGATCGCGTAGCCGTCGTCGGCGCCGCCCCGACCGTAGAGCTTGTCGTCCTTGCGCACCGGGATCCACGGGCCCATGCCCTCGGCCCAGCCGGTGAACTCGGGCTGCTTGTCGAGATGGCCGTAGAGCAGCACGGTGTCGTCAGCGCCGCGGGAGACCGCGGCGTTCTCTCCCGGGATATCCATCAGGATCAGCGGCGTGCGGCCGGGCAGACGCACCACCTCGAGCGTGGCGCCGGGGAAGGCGCCGAGCTGCCGGCGCGCCCAGGCTTCCATCAACTTGACGGCGTCATCCATGTAGCCGTGCTCGGCCCACTGCGGGTCGAAGGACGGCGACTTGTTCGGGATGCGGATGTACTCGGTGATCGAGGGGAGGATGGAGTCTTCCCAGAAGGTGTCGACAAATTGCTTGAGGCGTGCGGTGTCCATGGCCACGCTTATGACGCTCTGCGTTGCCCAAGAAAAGGCATAACTCCCCAGCAGGCTCTGGTAAGAGAATAACCGTGCTCAACCTGATGAAAATCGGCCTGGCCTTCGCCGTGGCCAGCCTGATTGTGGGGATCGCCACCGTGGGCGGCCTGTTCTGGCATTTCAGCCACGGCCTGCCCGACCACAAGCAGCTCGCCGACTACCAGCCCGCCACCGTGTCGCGGCTCTACGCCGCCGACGGCCGGCTGCTCGCCGAATACGCCAAGGAGAAGCGCGTGTTCGTGCCGGTCGCCGCCATGCCCAAGCGGCTGCTGCAGGCCTTCGTCGCCGCCGAGGACCAGCGCTTCTTCACCCATCCCGGCGTCGACATCCTGGGCGTCGTGCGCGCGACGGTCGCCAACGTCGCCAATCCCGGCAAGCGGCCGGAGGGCGCCTCGGGCATCACCCAGCAGGTCGCCAAGAACTTCCTGCTCTCCAACCAGGCGACGCTCGCGCGCAAGATCCGCGAGGCCATCCTCGCCTTCCGCATCGAGAACACCTATTCGAAGGAGCGCATCCTCGAGCTCTATCTCAACGAGATCTATCTCGGCTCGGGCAACTACGGCGTCTCCACCGCCGCGCTCAACTACTTCGACCGGTCGCTGAACGAGCTGACGCTGTCGGAGATCGCCTATCTCGCGGCGCTGCCCAAGGCGCCCAACCGCTACAACATCGTGCGCAACGAGAAGGAGGCCTACGCCCGCCGCGACTACGTGCTGGGCCGCATGCGCGACGACGGTTACATCACGTCGGAGGAGGAGAAGCAGGCCAAGGCCGAGAAGCTCACCTTGCGCAAGCGCGCGCCGACCGAGGTGGTGACCGCCGACTTCTTCGCCGAGGAGGTCCGCCGCAATTTGATCGCGGCCTACGGCGAGAAGGCGCTGTACGAATCGGGCCTCACCGTGATGACAACCCTGGATCCGAAGATCCAGGAGATCGCCGACCAGGCGCTGCGCGAGGGCCTGATCGCCTACGACCGCCGCCACGGCTGGCGCGGGCCATGGGCCAAGATCGCCGACATGAAGGAAGGCTCGAACTGGGAGGAGGAGTTCGCCCGCATCGCCCAGCGCAAGCCGCTGTTCGGGCCGCCGGGCTGGCAGCTCGCGGTGGTTACCAAGATCGAGGCGACCTCGGCCAGCATCGCCGGGCTGCCGGACGGCGAGGGCACGATCCCCTTCGCGGAGATGCAGTGGGCGCGGCCGACCCTGCCCGACCAGCGGGTCGGCGGCTTCCCCGGGCGGCCGGCGCAGGTCCTGAACGCGGGCGACGTCATCGCCGTCGAGAAGGTCGAGAAGGCGACCAGCGGCCCGCAGGGCACCGCCTACGCGGCCAACGCCAAGCCCTATCCGCCCAGGACCTACGCGCTGCGCCAGGTGCCCAACGTCAATGGCGGCGTGGTGGTGATGGACCCGCAGACCGGCCGCATCCTCGCCATGTCGGGCGGCTGGTCCTACGGCATGAGCCAGTTCAACCGGGCGGTGCAGGCGCAGCGCCAGCCCGGCTCGTCGTTCAAGCCGTTCGTCTACCTCGCGGCGATGGATGCGGGCTTCACGCCCTCGACCATCGTCGAGGACGCGCCGTTCGAGTACAACCCGGGCTACGGGCAGCCGGTGTGGCGGCCCTCCAACTACGGCGGCGGCTTCCTCGGGCCGCTCACCGTGCGCAACGGCCTCGAGAAGTCGCGCAACCTGATGACCGTGCGCATGGCCGCGCAAATGGGCATGAAGCGCGTCGTCCAGGTCGCCAAGGAATTCGGCATCGCCGACAACATGGGCGCCTACCTGCCGATGGCGCTGGGCGCCGTCGACACCACCTTGCTGCGCATGACCATGGGCCACGCCATGCTGGCCAACGGCGCACGCGAAATAACCCCGTCGCTGATCGACAGAGTGCAGGACCGCAACGGCAAGACCGTCTACCGCCACGAGCCGCGCAAATGCATCGGCTGCGGCGAGGTCGCGGCCGGCGGGCGGCCGGCGCCGCCGCAGATCGTCGACAGCCGCCAGCCGTTCCACGATCCGGCGAGCGTCTACCAGGTGGTCAACATGATGCTGGGCGTGACCACGCGCGGCACCGCCGGCCAGCTCGCGGTGCTGGGCCGGCCGATCGCCGGCAAGACCGGCACGACCAACGACTCGAGAGACAACTGGTTCATCGGCAGCACGCCCGATTACACGGTCGGCATCTATGTCGGGTTCGACGAGCCGCGCACGCTCGGCGACCAGGAGACCGGCGGCGGCACCTCGGCGCCGGTCTACGAGCGCATCGCCCGGGTGATCTTCAAGGACAAGCCGCCGGTGCCGTTCCGCATCCCGCCTGGCCTGCGCATCGTGCGGGTCGACCACGACAGCGGCCTGCCGAGCGGCTACGGCAACCCCAACGCCATCGACGAGGCCTTCAAGCCCGGCACCGAGCCCAACGAGTACGGTGCACAGGGTCCGCAAACCGCGGGCTATGGCGCGACGGTCGCCGGCGACCAGCCGGGGCCCGGCGGCGGCCAGTGGTGGAGCGGCGGCGCAGGCGCGGGTGGCGGCGATCCCAACGCGGCGACCTTCAGCCGCGAAGGCGGTGCTGCCACCGGATTCGGCGGCGGCGGCCGCCGGCCAGGGCTCTCCGGCACGGGCGAGACCTACTAACAGCCTTTGATCCTCTCCCTTGCGGAGAGGTGGTGACGTCGGCGAATCCTCTGCGATAGGTTGCGTCGCTGAGTGAGACCGGGACCGTGCCCTACGATACGATTGATTCGCAACGGGTTTCCGTTGCGAGATCCCGTCGAGCGATCCGCTGGCTCGGAGCGCTCGCCCTCGTGCTGGCCTCGATCGTCGCCGGCCTGCTGCTGCTGGAGATCGGCTGCCGCCTGCCGCAGGGGCGTCAGGCGCTGCCGCATTGGCCGAACCTCGTGCTCGAGGCGCGGCTCGAGGCGCGGAACCAGAAGAATGCCGAGCGCGATTCGGCCTACCGCTACGATCCCGCGTTCGGCTTCGCGAACCGGCCCGACTACCAGTCGTGGGTGCTCAATTACGATTCGCAGGGCTTCCGCACCATGCCGCGGCTGGCGGCAGGGGCCGTGCAGGATCCGCCGATCCTGGCGACCGGCGATTCCTACACCAAGGGCGACGAGGTCGCCGACGCGGAAGCCTGGCCGGCGCGGCTGCAGACCATCCTGGGCTGGCGCACGATCAACGCCGGCGTCGGCGCCTACGGCCTCGACCAGACCGTGCTGCTCACCGAGCAGTTGGCGAAGCAACTGAAGCCGGCCGTACTGGTCGTCGGCTTCATCGCCGACGACGTGCGGCGGGCCGAGATGAGCCGCCAGTGGGGCCGCGAGAAACCCTACTTCCAGCGCGTCGGATCGGAGCTCCGGCTGCGCAACGTGCCGGTGCCGATGACGCCCGATCCGCGCGAGACGCTGTCGCCGCTGCAGGCGGCGTTCGGCTGGTCGGTGCTGCTCGACACCGTGCTCGACCGGCTGCGGCTGCGCGACGCATGGCACACCGACGTCGCGCGCGCCCTGCGGCCGGGCGAGGGCGAGCGCCTCGCCTGTCCGCTGATGCGGCGGCTCGCGGCGCTGGGCGTGCCGACGCTGGTGGTGGCGCAGTACTTGCCCGCGGCCTGGGACGTGCCCGCATCGGCCGCCGAGGAGCGCCGCGTCGCCGGCGTGGTGCTGGACTGTGCCGCGAAGGCAGGCCTGCGGACGCTCGACACCTACGCCGCGTTCGACGCGGCCGTTCGGGCGGGCGGGCGCGATTCGGTCTATGGCCAGTGGCATCCCAGCTGGCGGGGATACCTGCTGATCGCCAACGAGATCGCCGGCGCGCTGAAGCGGGCGCAGCTCGTGCCTTGACGGCGCCGGCTGCGACGCTATTTACACCGTCTTCCGGACCGCGGACCTCCAGGTCCGCTCAGGAGTGCTTTTCGGATGCGCGCTGAAGCCCAGGCCATGGTGACCGAGATCGAGGAGTCGCTGGAGCTCCTCAGGAGGCGTCTTTGACTACGACCGTGCGGTCGTCCGTCTCGACGAGCTGAACGCGCGCGCCGAGGACCCGGCGCTGTGGAACGACCAGAAGGAAGCCCAGGCCGTCATGAAGGAACGGCAGCGGCTGGAATCGGCCATCGCCACCATCAAGCGCCTGCGCGCCGCGATCGACGACAATGCCGGGCTGATCGAGATGGCCGAGGCCGAGAAGGACGAGGCGATGATCGCCGACGCGGAGCGTGCGCTGGGTGAAGCGCGCACCGAGGCCCGGGCGGCACGGCTCGAGACGCTGCTGTCGGGTGAGGCCGACGGCAACAACGCCTACATCGAGATCAACGCCGGCGCCGGCGGCACCGAGGCCCAGGACTGGGCCGAGATGCTGGCGCGCATGTACACGCGCTGGGCCGAGCGGCGCGGCTACAAGGTCTCCTGGCTCGAGGAGAGCGCGGGTGAGGAGGCGGGCATCAAGAGCTGCGCCTACAAGGTCGAGGGCCCGAACGCCTATGGCTGGCTGAAGACCGAATCGGGCGTCCACCGGCTGGTGCGCATCAGCCCGTTCGACGGCAACGCGCGGCGGCAGACGTCGTTCGCGTCGGTCTGGGTCTATCCCGAGGTCGACGACGACATCGAGATCGAGCTCGCCGACAAGGACCTGCGCGTCGACACCTACCGCGCCTCGGGCGCGGGCGGCCAGCACGTCAACAAGACCGACAGCGCGGTGCGCATCACCCACATCCCGAGCGGCATCGCGGTGGCGGTCCAGCAGGAGCGCAGCCAGCACCAGAACCGCGCCAAGGCGATGCAGATGCTGAAGGCGCGCCTCTACGAGGTCGAGCTGCAGAAGCGCGAGGCCGAGCGGCTCGAGGCCGAGGCGAGCAAGACCGACATCGGCTGGGGCCACCAGATCCGGAGCTACGTCCTGCAGCCCTATCAGATGGTGAAGGACCTGCGCACCAACGTCGAGCGCAGCGACCCGCAGAAGGTGCTCGACGGCGACCTCGACGAGTTCATGGCCGCGAGCCTCGCGGCGAGAGTCGGGGAGGGCCAGGACAAGGACGCGGCTTAGCGGGTCGAAGCCCTGCTGTACCGCGATCGGCACGTCATTGCTTCTTGAAGGTTCCCGTCACCTGACCGTTGCCTGCGCGGGAATAGGTGCCGGCCAGGGTGGCCGGATCCACCAGCTTGTAGTCCATCGAGACGTCGTCTCTTCTGAGCATCAAGGTGTTGCCGTTGATCTTGCCCGACAATTGTCTGAACCCGGGCCTGATGTTCGACGACGGATTTGAGCCGTAGACGTACTTCGCCGTGACGGCTCCCTCTTTGGACACTTGTTCGACGATCAGAACGTGGCAGAGCTGGCGGTTCCAGACACCGGTCCACACTCCGGAGAAAGCACGCAACGCCTCGGGCACGTCGGCCTGCGGTGCGATCAGATTGTACTGGATGGTCTGTTCGCAGGCCGCAATGGATTGGGCGTTCGCTGTTGGGCCAAGCAATGTAGCGACGGACAATGTCGCCGCGCCAAACATGGTCTTCAATCTAATATTCGGCATCTCTCTGGCTCCCCCCGACTCACATGAACCTGCCGCGCTCGGCCTCGCACCGCTGCCTCTCCAATAGAGGGCGACGCATAATGAGAATCGGACCACGCGGTGCGCATCGCATCTCCTTCTTCGGGACGTCGGTCGCCGGCCTACTGGAGCAATCGGGCGAGCGCCGGAGCGATGACTCTGCCGCTGAGTGTGCCGTTGTGGTCTGCGTCCGCGACGGCTTGGAACTCGGCATCGACACCGCGGTCCTTCAAGAGCTTCACGTAGGCTTCGGCAAGCGTGTACGACGTATTCATGTCGTTCGTGCCCGTCAGCGCGAGCACCCGGGTTCCCTGAGGGACGCTGCCGACGAACTTGTTTGGCGACAGCGAACGCACCCAGGCATAGCCGGACTGGCGCCAACGGTCGATGTCGCAGGGGCATGAAAGCAGGACGACTCCGTCGGCGATGCCGGGGTGGCGGCCGATCAGCACGCCGGCGTAAGCGGCGCCGCCGGAATGGCCGACAATGACGGTCTGCGTCGGCCGGTAACGCATCTTCAAAGCGTTGATGACCGCCGCAATCTCATCGATGTTCGCCCCGGTGTAGCTGTCACGTCGATTGTAGTTTTCCCCGGTCGACTTGTTGCCTTGCTCGTCGCCATAGCCTGGCCGTAGGACGGCCACCTTGATCGTGCCCGGCGGCACCGCGACAGCGCCTGCGACCTTGATCGTGTAGACGACCGGGCCGCCATCGCTCTGGTCGCCATGAAGGAAGATCACGAGCTTGGGAGGGCCATCAGCCGAAGGCGCGAAGGTATGAATGACGATGCACTCTTTCTTCCCGGTGACGGTCGTCAGCATGTCGTTCGGACATTCGGCGTGGGCACTCGCCGCGCCGATTCCCAGAAAAAGAAGTGCTCCCCACAAGGTACGCCGCATTGCCTCTCCCCCTCCCGTATCCCTATGCTCGGCTCCACCGCGGTTCCACTTCTCGAGGTGCTGACCGTCCTGCATGCACGTTGCTAGCGCCAAGCTGTCCTGATGCGGAGTGAAGAGATATGAAATCAGGCGAAATCACTTCTCCGGGGCTCGTCGCGCCAGCCTTTTGAAATGTCCACGACCGACCAGAATTTTCGCCAATTGCGCTTTGGATCGTTCGTCCTCGATCTTTCGCGCAGCGTTCTCCTGCACGAGGGGCGCCAGGTGCCGCTCAGGCGCCAAGCGTTCGATACGCTGCGCTACATGGCAGAGCACAGCGGTCGCGTCGTCTCCAAGGGGGAGCTGGTGGAGGCGGTATGGGCGTCGCCGCCGGCCGATCCGGATGGATCGATTGTGCAGTGCGTCAAGGAAATCCGGAAAGCGCTGGGTACCGATGCGCGCTGGATGATCCGGACCGTTCCGGGGGCAGGCTACGAATTCAAGGCCGACGTTTTCAAGGCAGACGTTTTCAAGGCAGACGTCGAGCCGGCGCATCCGAAGACGGAAGCGTCCGAAAGCCCAATCCGCGTTTCGTCCTCGCGTGCGGCAATCGGGGAACTATGGCGCCGCCCGGCCCTGACCGCCACGGCGGCGGTCATCCTCATCGCCGTGTCTGCAGGCACGATTGTCCAGGTAAAAGAGCGGGCGCCCAACGCCAATGCCGCGCATTACGCGATCCTCGGCACGGCGCTCGCAGACAGACGCACCTCCAATGACAACAGAGAGGCGCTCACGCTTTTCGACAAGGCCCTGGACCTCGATCCCGACAATGTTCTGGCCCTCATAGGCTATGCGCGCGTGCTCGTGAACGACCTGACCGAGGGATGGGTACCATCCCAGGATCGCTCCGTCCGGCTCGCCCAGGCCGAAACCGCCCTCGACCACGCGCTGAAGATCGATCCCGACCACCCGGACGCCCATCAGATGATGGGCACCATCTGGCGTGTGCGCGGTAAGCCGGAGCAGGCGATTGCCGAGCTTGAGCAAGCACTGCGGCTGGCTCCGAACAGGGCGTGGGTTCGCTCAGAGTTGGGGCGTTCCCGGCTCGAAGCCGGCGACAGTGCAGGAGCGATCAGGGAGCTGGAGATCGCGATGCATCTCAGGCCGCAAGAGCCCGCGATCTACATCTGGTATTTTCAGGCCGGCATGGCCGCCGTCCACGCCAGCGACGGCGAAACCGCGCTGAGGTGGTTTCAGAAATCCGAGGAGGCGAGCCCCGCGTATCGCCGTTTCGTCGCGGTCTGGCGGGCCGTGGCCCTCGCCGATCTTGGGCGAGAGGATGAGGCCCGTTCCCTCCTTGTCGGGTATCTCTCGAACAAACCCGCAATAACCATCGCGAGCTGGCGCAGGAATTTCGTCGACGGCAGCGAGACCGTCGCCGCGCAGCGCGCTCGGATCGCCGGCGTGCTGCGCCGCCTCGGCGTTCCAGACGGCGACTTCACGAGTGGCTCCGTTCGGTGATGCGTTTATGAGGCAATCGCCACCGCTTGCCCAAGACCCTTTAGTTTGGATTCCGCTTCTCGCCGCGTGCCATGTTGGCGTAGGCCGCGCGCCATCTGGCAGCGACCTTCACCGTGACAAGTCGGGCCGACAGATAGGCGGCCAGGAGCGCCGCCAGGGCGCCCAGCACGCCGAAGCCGGCCGAATGCCGCCCGAGCAGGTCCGTCGTCACGAAGCGGGTCGACGCGAGAAGCAGCAGCAAGCCGGCCGCAGCGGCGCCGTCCCAGGTGCGTCGTATGCGCAGCAGGTCGTGCCCGGTGTCCCGTTCGAGGTGGTGCAGGGTGCCCAGCAGCAATCCGGCGACCCCGCCGAGCGCCAGGCCGGTGCCGACCGTGACCACCCAGAACGCGATGCGCTTGCCCGGCGACACGCCGAGCAGGATCGCCGCGACGACGACGGCGAGCGCCGCGGGCAGCGCCCAGTCCAGGCGCGTCGCGGCAGTTTCGGCAAGCTCGTGGCGTGTCAGCCACAGCGCCAGCGCGGCCAGCCCCACGGCGGCCAGGTGCAGTGTGAAAAGCATGTTCCCCAATCCCCGGCAGGACGCTCGCACACTTGGCGTGTGATCGGCAATACGGTCGGGCCTAGTTCTTCGGCCGGGCCAGCCGCCGGCGCAGGTCCGCCAGTTCGGTCCGGACCTCCTGCCACGCCACGGGATCGCAGACGCCGACGCGCTGGAGCCGCTCGAGCCGTTCCTTGAACAGGGCGAATTCCGCCGCGACACGGTGGAGCGGGGTCTCGAGGCCGCGCAGCTCGAATTCGCACTGGAGATCCACGACCGCGTCCCAGCGGCGATCATCGTCGAGCAGGACGAGGCCGCGATACTCCGTGATGAAGATTTGCTCCAGGTCGTGATCGTTGCAGCTCGCGAATTGCCGTCCGTCGGCCAGGTAGCGTTGCGTGCGTTCCATCGCCTTTTCGGCGATGTAGGCCTCGGCCAGTTGCTTCACGCTCATGCCGCTCATGCTCGTTCTCCCGATATCGATGCCGCCCGCCGGTCCTCGATCAGCCGGTCGCACACCGCCTCCAGTTCCGCCTCGGCCCGCTCGACGAGCGCCGGATCGGGCTTGCGCCGGCGCAGCGCCTTGCCGAAGCGCTCGGTGAACCGGGCGAGCTCCGGCACGACCAGGGACCATGGCGGCGTGAGGCCGCGCAGGTCGAATTCGGTGCCGAGATCACGCAGCTCGTCCTCGCGGCTGGCGTCGTCCAGCGCGTGGACCTCGAGATACGCCGCGATCCATTGCGCCTCGAGCGACTGCGCCGGCAGGCCGGCCAGCGGCCGGCCGCGCCCGAGATAGTCGCGGATGCGGCTCAGGATCTGCTGTTCCACGCACGTCGAGATGCGCCGCACGACCTGCAGGTACGCATCGTCGGGTTTCTGCGCGCTTGCTCGAATCGTTTTGCTCATGATCGTTCTCCCAGGTGACATCGCCGACCAGCTCCAGTCCGCGAATGAAGATGTGCAGGCGTCCGCTGTCGGCCGCCGCGCTGCGCCGCAGCCGTTTGGCCTTGAGGTCGTCCATGTTGACCTGCCGGGTGCCGAGGAAGAGGTGATCGGGGTTCACGCAGCGCCGCTCGTCGCAGCGGTGGCAGACCATGCTGCCCGTGGGGATCGGCCCGTTCGAGCCGATCCACGACAGGCGATGGGCGAGCCACAGTCTGTCGCGCCAGTTCACCACGCCATAGCCGCGCGGCATCGTCGCGGCCTGCCAGAGCCAGCAGCCCGAGAGCGGATCGCGGCGGCTGAGATGGGCGATCCGCTCGGCGATCGTCCAGTGCGGACGGCAGCGCGACGGCATCAGCTCTCTCCGCGGCCGAGGCCGAGCAGCGGCCGGATCGCCACTTCGCCCACCATCTCGAGCCCGCGATAGACGATGCGGATCTGCGCCCGATCCTCGCCGGCGGTCGGCGGGGCAGGCGGGGTCGCCCGCGCCTTCATCTTGGCCTTGCGGTCGGCGCCGTTGATCGCGTGCGTGCCGAGGAAGAGATGGTCGGGGTTGACGCAGCGCCGCTCGTCGCAGCGATGGCAGACGATGGCGCCTTCGGGGATCGGGCCGTGGCGGACTCTCCAGGCGAAGCGGTGCGCGAGCTGCTTGCCGCCGGGCCTCATGCAGACGCGGCCGTAGCCCTCGCGGTCAGGCTTGCCCTGCCAGATCAGGCAGCCGGAGAGCGGGTCGCGGCGTGTGTAGTGGGTGAGGCGCTCTTCAGGTGTCCAGGAACGCCGGTAGGGGGTACGCGTACTCATGCACGCGACCGTAAGCGCAGCCCCTGTGGATCGACGAATATGGGCAATGGCCGGCGAAAACACGCTGCAAAAGGCGGTCGTTTTCGCGGTCCATTGCCCATAATGATCGTTCGCGGCCGGTGTTATCCACAGGCCGCGCGGGCTTGGCCTTTAGCCGTCGTCGTGGGTCCGGTGACGCTTCTGGCCCGGTACCATGTCGTAGTGGATGGCACGCGGTGCCGTGTGGAGCTGGAAGGTGAGGACGCGCCCGACCTGGAAGGCGGCCAGCAGCGCCGCCAGCGCGCCCAGCACGCCGAAGCCGCCCGACGGGCGGTGCATCAGGTCGGTGCTCACGAACCGGATCACCGCCAGCAGCAGCAGGAGCGCCGCCGCCGCGACGCCGTCCCAGGTCCGGTACATCCGCGACAGGTTCTGCGCGAAGTCCTTCTCGGCCTTGACGATCACGCCGGCGGCGAGGCCCGCCACCAGGCCGACGCCGATGCAGACCGCCCACAGCTCCCAGCGCTTGCCCGGCGACACGATCAGCAGGATGGCCGCCGCCACGATGGCGAGCGCCGGCGGCACTGCCCATCGCAGCGGCGAGGCGGCCCGTTCGGAGATTTCGCGGCGCATGTCCCACATCGCCAGGGCGGCGAGAACGACCGCCACGACGTGATAAACCGGAAGTCCATTCATTGTGCCGACGGTGCCACGCCGGCGCGGTCAACCGCAACTCACGTTGCGCTCAGATCGGGCGACTGGAGTCGGGCTCTGAAATTCCTCCCCATTCAGATGGGGAGGTGTCGGCGTCTTACGCCGACGGAGGGGTCATGAGCCCCAATCTCGTTGCACCTTATGACCCCTCTGCCCCCGATTACGGGGGCACCTCCCCATGTGAATGGGGAGGAATTCTGAGCGCTACTGAGCCGCCACCGCCGCCTCGCTGTCGCGTTCGCGCTCGCGGGCCGTCACCTGCCGGGCGAACTGCTCGAGGTCGATGCCGGCGAGCTGCGCGATGGCGGCATGGAGAAGGGGATCGACCGGCTTGCCGTCGGCCAGCACCTCGAAGTGCAGATGCGGGCCGGTCGAGCGGCCGGTGTTGCCCGAGAAGCCGACCAGCTCGCCGCGCATTACCCTAGCGCCCGGCTTGAGCCCCGGCGCGAAGCGCGAGAGATGGCCGTAGGCGGTGGCGACGCCGTCGGCGTGCTCGATGCGGATGTAGTTGCCGTAGCCGCCGTTGTGCCTGGCCTCGCTCACCACGCCGTCGGACGCGGCATGGATCGGCGTGCCCTGCGGCACCGCGAAGTCGACGCCTTCATGCATGAAGAGCCGCGGACCGAAGCCCGCGAACGACCGCGTCGCCGGGGCTGTGCCGGCCCGCGCGCCGGTTCGGGCATGGGCCCGCGCCACCGCGGCCGCGACGATCGCCGCCGTCTCGTGTTGGCCTTGCGGGAGCGGCAAGGGCCCCATCGCGGCGCGGCCGTGCGCCGACAGCGGATCGGCACGGAAGCCGAAGCGCGAGGAGATGGCGATGTTCTCGATCGGCAGGGCGACGTCGGGTGGCGTCGCGGCCTCGCCGCCGGCCAGGAAGAACTGCTCGCCGCCGTCGCGCGGCCGGAAGCGATGGAGCGCCGTCGTGGCGCCGGACTCCGTGCGCAGCTCCAGCCACAGCACGCGGCCGACGCCGGTCGGATGGCCGTCGATGGAATACGTCTGCTCCCAGCGCACGTAGAAGGCGTCGCCGTCCTGCGGCGCGCGGCTGCCGGCCGCGGCATCGAGTGCCTGCAGCGCCTCGAGCATCGCCGCGCGCGGCACGCCGGCCGCTGTGGCCGAATCGGCCAGTGATCCGTTCACCGTGCCGCTTGCACCCAGCGCGCGGGTAAACGGCAGCAGGTCGCGGGTCCGCGCCTCCTCGTCGTCGCTGCCGAGAAGCCGCTGTTCGGCGGCGATGGCCTCGGTTTGCTCCGATTGCGCCCAGCCGGGCGCCACTGCCGCCAGCCCCATGAAAAAAGCGGCCGTCGCCGCGCCCCATGTCTTTTTTGTCACCGGCGTTTTCTACAGAGAACAAAACGGCCATGGTGTGACCAGCATGGCCTGTGCTCATGGGACGCACGGCACTGGAGAGAGGAATGCGCGGACGGCTGGCGTCGCTCCTGACGGTTCTCTGCCTGGTCACGTCGGTCGCACCTGCGGCGGACATGACGCAGGCTTTCCTGTCGCAGGCCGCTGCGCTCAACCGCTTCCAGGTCGCCAGCGGCAACCTCGCGCTGCGCAAGACCCAGTCGGCCGTCGTGCACGGCTTCGCCCAGCAGATGATCTTCGAGTACTCGGTGGCGGCCGGGAAGCTCAGGCAGGCGGCGGCGGACGCCAAGCTGCCGCTGCGCGACGCGCTCGACGAGCGGCACAAGGCGCTGCTCGATCAGCTCACCCACACGGCGCCGGGCAAGACGCTCTCCAAGGCCTACTTCGAGGCGCAAGAAAAAGTGCTGCGAGACGATACAGCGCTGCTCCAGGGCTACGCCGAGAGCGGCGACAACGAGCGGCTGAAGGTCTACGCCCAGGAGATGGTGCCGGTGCTGCGCGGCCATCTCGCGCAGCTCGGCAAGCTGCGCAAGTGACGCTTGTATGGCGCGACGAGCGGTCCCCCCGGCGACGTCATGCGATTCAGAGGCAGCGTGTGAAGGTCAGCGCCGGAACAGACGCTCGATGCTCTCCAGCAGCGGATCCTGCTGCTGTCGCCGCGGCGGGGGCGGCGGGTTGTAGGCCCGGCGCTGCGGCGGCGGGGCCGCCTGCGCCTGGGACTGCGGTTGCTCCAGGCGCAGCCGCGCCAGCAGGTCCTTGTCGAGCGTGCCGCTGGCCTCGAGCCCACGCGCCTGCTGGTACTGCTTTACCGCGCCGGTCGTCTGTGGGCCGGCGGCGCCGTCGACCGGGCCGGGGTTGAAGCCAAGCGCGCGCAGACGGCTCTGCACATCGCGCACATCGGCCGAGGTGAGCGGCTCCGGGGGGCCCGGCGGCGTGGCCGCTTGCGGCGGCCGCAGCGGCGGCAGCGCGTCGCGCGCCGGCGGCGCGGCAGCGCTCGCGGTATCGGCCTTCGCCGGCGCCGTGTCGCGCGGACCTGCGTTCGTGATCTCCGCCGGCGTGACCGGCGGCGCCGGCGACGGCGGCGCCACGTCGGCGATGGTGCGCGGCAGTGTCGTGCGCGGCGGCCCGTTCACCAGGAAGCCGACGAACGCGCCGGCCGCGACCGCGCCGACGCCGATCCCCAGCGCCCAGCCGACCGCGTAGCCCATGCCCGATCGCCGCTTCGCCGCCGCCCGCACGGCCGGCGCCGGATCGCCCGTCGCCGAGCCCAGCCGTGGCGCGGCCTCGGCCGGGCGCGGCGCGGCGGCGGGAGAGGGAACGGCCTTCACTGCCGCCGGCGCCGCGAGCCTCGGCCCCGGCACGCGCGCGATGGCGGCCTCGCGGCTCGTCGCCGCTGGCGCCGGCGGAGGAGCCGGTGCCGCCGGCGGCGTCGCCGGCCGCAAGTCAGGAACACGGGCAGCCGCGGCTTCGCGTGCCGGTGGCGGCGGCGGCGGCGGCTCGGGTGCTCGCGCAACGACGGCTTCGCGAACCGGCGGGGGTGGCGGTGCGGGCTTCGGCGGTTGAGGCGGCGGCTCGGGCGCTCGCGCAACGACGGCTTCGTGAACCGGCGGAGGTGGCGGTGCGGGCTTCGGCGGTTGAGGCGGCGGTTCGGGTGCTCGCGCAACGACGGCTTCGCGAACCGGCGGAGGCGGCGGTGCGGGCTTCGGCGGTTGAGGCGGCGGCTCGGGTGCTCGCGCAACGACAGCTTCGCGAACCGGCGGAGGCGGCGGTGCGGGCTTCGGCGGTTGAGGCGGCGGCTCGGGTGCTCGCGCAACGACGGCTTCGCGAACCGGCGGAGGTGGCGGCGCAGCCTTCGGCTCACGCGCCCGTGCAACGGCGGCTTCGCGACGCGGCGGCGGCGGCGTGGACGGCAACGGCGCGGGCTTCGGCTCGGCCGACCGCGCGACGACAGGCTCGCGGATCGGCTGTGGCGTCGGAGGCGTTGGCTCGGGCGCGCGAGCGGCCGGGGTTGGCACTGCCTTCGGCGGAGCGGGAACGGGTTTCGGCTCGGGCACGCGCGCGATGACGGACTCGCGGCTCGGCGCAGGCGCGATCGGCTCGGGCTTCGGCTCGGGGACACGGGCGACGATGGGCTCGCGACTCGCCGATGGCGGTGTCGGGGCCGGCTGCGGTGCCGGCGGCGCGCGACGCATCACGTCGCGGATCACGTCCTGCCGATCCGGCGTCGGGTTCGGCTCCGATGGCGCGATCGGCGGCTCGGCGCCGCGGGCACGCGGTTCCGGCGGCGGCGCCGGCGCGGGCTTGGGCCGCCGCAGCGGCGGCTCGCCGGTCGCCGACCGCGGGTTGCGCGCGGCGAGCTGTGCCGTCAGCCGCGCCAGCGACTGCTGGAAATGGGTGTCGTCGCCGGAAATTTGCGGCTTCTCGTCGTCGTTGGTGGCGTTGGGGCGTCGGTCGGGCTTGAAGAACAACGGGCTGCTCCTCGCTTGGGGCCGGTAAGCGCGGTGCGTCCGCCAACGTTGCCCGCAGCCGGGGCCGCAAGGTGGTGATCTTTCTGGGACCTCGGCGGTCCGCGGTTTTGCGGCCGGCACGAAAAAAAGGCCGCAATGCGCAGCCTTTGGCCTGAGCGAAGCCCACGGGCTCCGCTCAGGAGGCGATGGACGGCGGCGTTAGCCAGATGCGCGCGCGGGCGATACTGGTTTCACCAAGCACATTCCGTTCGGCTGATTCCAGCCGAACGGAATGCGCTCTAGCGGATCGCGATCGGATTTATCATTCCCTGCACGGCGCCGCGGTACTTGGAGTGGCCGAGCACGAACAGGAACTCGTAGGCCTTCTCGGCGGCGAGGGCCGAGGTGTCGACGTTCTCCAGGATGTAGGTGCCGTTGTGCGGCAGCATGATCTGGTGCACCTCGAAGACGCCGGAGTCCTTCTCGAACGGGATCACCTCGAGCGCCCAGGTGTCGGCGCCGATCGCGACCACGCCCTTGCCGGTGAGGTACTTGGCGCCGCCCTTGCCGAGGCCGGGCTCGCCCTTGCTGTAGCGCGCGTCGTCCTTGCCGATCAGCTTGATCCAGCCGGTATAGAACAGCACGACGTCGCCTTCCTTGATCTCGGCATGGTTGAAGGCGGTGCCCTCGGCCACCGGGTCCTGCTTGAAGTGCGCCGTCATGTCGAGCAGCACGCCGCGCGCCACGATCGGCGGGATCTTCTCGACGCCGAGCTTCTTGAGGCCGTCGAACGCGGCGAAGTCGGCCCACTTGTTGCCGTTGTAGTAGACGTCGCCGACGCCGATATGGCCGAGCCCGTCGATCTGCGTGCCGATGCCGACCCAGCAGTTCAGGATGTCGTCGTTGTAGGTGGTGTGGGTCGGCCCCAGGCCAGCCGACGAGCCGACCTGGCCCGGCTGCACGATCGAGACCGTGCAGCTGCGCGGCGGATAGGCCGGCGTCTTGCTGTCGACGATGATGCCCAGCGAATAGGTCTTGCCGGTCTTGACCAGCTTGGCGGCGTCCAGGACCCGTGCGGGCGTGATGTAGTTCGCCGCGCCGATCTCGTCGTTGGGCCCCCACTTGGAGGGCGAGACCGTGTTCTGCGCCGATGCCGTCGAGGCGAGCGCGAGCGTCGCCAGGGCGGCGATGCCGAAGTGCTTCATGGTTTCTCTCCCGTGTCGTTACGTCAGCGATGGTACGGACGCGTAACGCCGGGCGATCCTCGACTGGGGAGGTCGCCCGCGGGAAATGATGGGCCGGCATCCGCCGGCCCGGTAATGACAGTTATATTGCGGTTCCGTGACGGCGCTTCAGTCGGCCGCCAGCTTGTGCGGCTCGGGCTCGAGCGCGTCGAGCACCTTGGGCGGCGAGATCGGCAGATGATCGAAGCGGATGCCGATCGCCTTGTAGACGGCGTTGCGCACTGCCGCCATGCCCGGCACCAGCGGCACCTCGCCGACGCCCTTGACGCCCTGCGGGTGCTTGGGGTTCGGGATCTCGATGATGCCGCATTCGAGCTTCGGCAGGTCCGAGGCCACCGGCATGCGGTAGTCGAGGAAGCCCGGGTTATCGACCTGGCCGCGCTTGTTGTAGATGTACTCCTCGGTCAGCGCCCAGCCGATCGCCTGGGACATGCCACCCTGCAACTGACCCTCGACATAGTCGGGATGGATGGCGCGGCCGACGTCCTGGAAGCAGGTCATGCGGATGACCTTGACCTTGCCGGTGGCGGGATCGACCTCGACGTCGGCGACGTGGGTCGAGAAGCCGCCCTCGGCGCCGGCGGTGTTGAGCTGGGTGGTGGCGCCGATCGGGCCGCCGGTCTCCGACGCCCTGGCGGCGATCTGGGCGAGCGACAGCGGCTCGAACTTGCCGGCGTTGTCGCCGGCCGGGCGGGCGTAGCCGTTCTCCCAGGTGACGGCGTCCTCGTCGATCTTCCAGATCTTGGCGGCGCGGCTGCACAGCTGCTTGATCACCTTGTCGGCCGACTGCGTCACCACCATCGCCGAGGCGAAGGTGACGCGGCTGCCGCCGGTCAGGTTGGAGAAGCCGACGCTGTTGGTGTCGCCGATCAGCACGTTGATGCGGCTGGGATGGATGCCCAGCAGCTCGGCCGCGATGTTGGCGGTCGAGGCGCGGCTGCCGCCGATGTCGGGATGGCCGGTCATCACGATGACGTTGCCGTCCTCGGTGATGTTGACGTGCGCGCTCGATTCGCCTCCGGCATTGAACCAGTAGCCCGAGGCGACGCCGCGGCCCTGGTTGGGGCCGAGCGGCGACTTGTAGTGCTCGCTGGCCAGCGCCTGGCGCAGCGTCTCCTCGTAGCCGATCACCGGATAGACCGGGCCGTGCGCCGCCTTGACGCCCTGCTTGGCGGCGTTCTTGAGGCGGAACTGGAGCGGATCCATCTTGAGCTTCTCGGCCAGCTCATCCATCACGCTCTCGACCGAGAAGGCGCCGATCGGCGCGCCCGGCGCGCGGTAGGCCGCGACCTTCGAGCGGTTGGAGACGACGTCGAAGCCCTTCGACAGGACATTGGCGATGTTGTAGGGCGCGAAGGCGCAGCCCGCGGCGCCGCGGATCGGCGAGCCCGGGAAGGCGCCGGCCTGCAGGTACCACACGCCGTGGGCGGCGACGATGGTGCCGTCCTTCTTCGCGCCGATCTTGACCCAGCTCGACGAGCCCGAGGTCGGGCCCGAGGCGCGCATCACCTCCTCGCGGGTCATCACCATCTTCACCGGCCGGCCCGACTTCTTAGCCAGCACCAGCGCGACCGGCTCGAGATAGACGATGGTCTTGCCGCCGAACCCGCCGCCGATCTCGGCGGGGATGGCGCGGATGTCGCTCTGGGGAATGCCCGACATCAGCGCGCTCATGGCGCGCACCATAAATTGGCCTTGTGATGAGCTCCAGATAGTGACCTTGCCGTCGCCGGCGACGCTGACGAGGCAGGCGTGCGGCTCGATGTAGCCCTGGTGGACGGCCTCGGTCTTGAAGCTGCGCTCGACCACCACCTCGGCGGCCTTGAAGCCCGCCTCGATGTCGCCGAGCTTGTGCTCAAGGGTGCCCGCGATGTTGGAGGGCTTGCCGTCGAACTTGATGTGGTCGAACAGGGTGGGCGCGCCGTCCTTCTTGGCGTCGTCGACGTCGATCACCCAGGGCAGCACCTCGTAGTCGACCTTGATCAGCTTGCAGGCCTCGGCGGCGATCGCCTGGCTGTCGGCGGCGACGGCGGCGACCGGATGGCCGTGGAAGAGGGCGCGCTCGCGCGCCATGACGTTGCGGCACATCCAGCGCATGTCCTGGATGCCCAGCATCACCGGGCCTTTCTCGATCGGGAAGTCGACGATGTCCTTGGACGTGCAGACCGCCCTGACGCCCGGCAGCTTCTCGGCCTTGGAGGTGTCGATCGACTTGATGCGGGCGTGCGGATGGGGGCTGCGCAGGACCTTGCCCCAGATCATGCCGGGCATGGTGGCGTCGGCGGCATAGGCGGCGCGCCCCGTGACCTTGTCGGCGCCGTCCGGGCGCGGGGTGCGTTTGCCGATCCACTTGTTGTCGTCCGTCATGTGCATGCTCCCTACGAGGACTGGGTTTGGGGAGGGATGAAAGCGCGTTATCATGCGAAATTCAATTCGCATGCCGCTCTCCTGGACGATTTCCCGTCCCCAACGCCTGGTGATCGCCGTCGCCCGGGGCGACGTCGCGCCGCACGCGTTCGGGGCCTACATCGAGGCGATGCAGCCGGTCGGGCCCTATCGGCGCATGTTCGTGGTCAGCGGCATGTCGAGGTGTTCGACACCGCACTGATGCGCAGCGTCGGCAACGCCGCCCGCGACCGGGCTCGGCGCGAGAGGCTGGGACCGATCGCCATCGTCGCCGACAACGAGGCCGCCCACGCCTCGGCCCTGGTCTATGTCGACGCCGCACGGGGCATCGATCGGCCGATCCGCATCTTCCGCCAGCAGCATGAGGCGCGGCGCTGGCTCGACAGCCTGGCGCCGGCGGAGTCGGTGGCGAAGGCGTGAGCTATGCTTTGCTCTCTCGCTTGCGCACGCTGCCAGCGACCGACCGTCTGGAGGAACGGAAGACTGTAGAGCAGAAGCGCAATGGCCGACAAACGAGACGAAAGGGAATTGGTGGATCTGTATTCGCGTGACACGTTCCTGACTACCCTTCATGAGATTCTAGACATGCGTGCAATCTCGTAGAGTCTGCACGCACACAGTGAAAGTCTAGAGGCGGACAAAACCGGCTCAACCAATGCGCATGGTCCTACGGTTTTCGATATCGATCTTAAGGATCGGCGGGCGGTTCCTGTCAGGAGCAAGGAGCATGCTCCTGATCGTCTTATCGATTACCACCGCGAGCCCCGGCCAAGCCGAACCCCTTCGGCCGTCGATGGCAGATGTGGAGCAGATGCTTCCCAAAGAAGGGCCCGGCTACAAGATGCCCTACTATCACTGGCCGGATGGCGCGCCGATTTCGGTCTCGATGATCACGAGTCGGCAACAAGGTCCGTGCGTCAACTCGGCGTTTGCTGATGTCCGGACTCAAATCGACCCAATCCGGCGCGATGTTCCCGCGCTCAGGAACCTGCAAGACGCACAACTCGTAGACCGGGTTCTGGAAGTTTCTGACCCCCAACTCTTGTTGGTGCTGCCGACAGACGATTCTCGCGTAGTGGTTGCTCTTGAGAATCAACGACGCCCACAAGGAACTGCCCTAGAAATTGATCGCAGCTATGGCCTGGCCGGTTCTGGAGATGCAAAAGATCCACCGGTACGAAACGTCCAGGGGCATGACGGCTTTGTGATCTCGGACGCTCGGATAGTGCATGCCCGCCGCTACACCATCCGGCCGCGCGGGATGAGCGCGTATGCCGATATCTGCCGAAAAACCGATTTTTCATACAATCTTTACAACCCGCTGGGCGGTGAAAGTTTCTCCCCGGGCCGGGCGGCCGACCGGCTGTTGAGGGAAGGGAAGTCGGTTAAGGACCGCTGGCACCGGCATGCAGATCGAATGTTCCTTCTTGCGCTTCATTCGTGCTCCGAGAAACCGGCTGCTCGCGAGTGCCTCGTGAAATCGCTCTACGATTTCCTGAATGATTCCCGCCGGACGCCCGTCGACTGAATTCATAACGGCGCCAAGCAGCTTGGGTGGATTTGCCGAAGGGGGCGATAGATGGCCGACAAGCCGATAAAGACAGGAACTCCCATAGAAGTAGCGGTGCCGGGTGGGGGCAAGTTACCTTCTGCATAGATTATCGGTTGCCCGGCGAGGGCGTAAACAAGGAGATGGCCCCGGATATCATCGCTGCGATGACATCCGCAACGGCGGCGATTTTGAAGGCTGGAGCAGTCGCTGCCGAAGCAAATGGCCAAAGCGGGTGGGCAATCGTTCTCAATAATCTGAAAGGGAAGAACGTCTACATCATTGACGGCGACGCCTTGGCAGCCGCCAGAGGGAGTCCCGGCGAATTCGCGCTGGCGCGACAATTGTTTGCGTTAGTGGGTGTGAGATTTGGATGATGTCGCTCAGGACGATCTTCACTAGCGAGATGACAACGTAGGTCTATCTGATCCGATCATTCATTGCAGTAGCGTTGTGTTCGACTGCCGTCGGTGGCGCCAGCGCGGCGACGCTGGAACGAACGTCGGATGGCCGCATCATCCTCACCGCACTGGGCGAGAGATTGGCGTTTCGCGAACAAGACGCCGCGCGTATCGGGCTGCGATGGCCGTTTATCCATGCAAGCCGATGCCAGAGCGCGGTGTAACGCTCGCGCTGTGGCTTCAGGATCCGGCCGTCGCGAACTGCCTTGATGCTGCTATTCCGACGCAGCGGGTCGCCGACCACACCAAGTCGGTAACCCTTCGTGCTGTGCTCGCCTTCGAAAATGGAGATCCTTATCCGGGTGGCAGGCGGATAACAGAACCGCTGGGAAGTCCGCTGCCGCTCTATCCAGGCGACATTGCGAATGCTGAGCTTCCGAATCCGCCACGGTTAATGGGTGAGGTGTTGATCGGTATCGGGCCAGCCGATCTCGCGACGCAATGTTATCAGCCCCCCGATCGACCGCCGACGACACGCTCTTCTACAACGGCCAGCAGGTCGTATCGCCGCATCCGACTCTCGCGAGCGAATCGCATCAACAGCAGGACGATTATTTCGGCGACGTCAGCGCGCCGCCCACGAGGGTCCATCAGGAGAACACCTACCAGAGCTACGGGTTCACCCAGGCGGGATACGCCACCTTCCTGGATCAGGTCTCGGCTTCGGCCGACGGCTACCCCGACGGATACGACGCCAGCGTCGATCCCGGGTTCCGTATGCTGACCGTGAAGCCGCTCGGTCCGGGACAGACCGTCGGCGGCACGGAAACCTTCTACACATCGGACGCAACGACGGGCCTGAGCATTGCCAACTTCACGCAGGGCGCGTTCGGGATCACCGTTCCGGACAAGCTTTCGTCGATGCGTTCGTTCGTGCCGCGCCTGCAACGGCCATTCAGGAAACCCATGAGAGAGCGAGGGTGCTGGCTCTGCGCCGGGGAGGCCAGGCGCCAGAGTCGCTGCAGGTTCCGGTCGGTTGTGAACGCCAGGCGGGGCACGAGTGGCTTGATCATATGGCGGCCTTCGCGAGCACACTCTTCACGATGGTCCATGGCGCATGGGAAAGGCAGGAGGCCGACGCGAAGCTGGGGCCAATTGCCGAGGACAGCGCGTTCTATGGAAGCGTGAACCCGCCCTGGAACGGTCTCGAGCTGTTCGGCAACCTCAAGTGGCTCGTCCGGAATGGCGCCCTGCTGCGCCGGGATTTGTATACCGAGCGCTCGATGCGGCAGGTGTTGGGGATCGAACCTTTCATCACCAGAAACGCCTATGGTGGCCTTGGATTCGACTTCAGGCGATTGACGAGCTCCGAGCGAATGGCGAAGGCCTCGCGCGGGAGTGACGTGTGCACCTATCAAGCCGCTCTTGTGCCGCGGACGGACCATGCCGAGCTCATCTTCGAGTGCACCTATGTGCGGGGTGACATGCCGACCGCGGATCAGGTCGAGCTGACATTCGGATCCGGTTGGAAAGGTACCGTCCACGGGATCGAAGCCATGCGCTACGACGAACGATCTGATGGGGTGGAGCGCGGCCTGTTCATTCAGCTTTGGCCAGGGGGAAAAGGTGCGATCGTTCTCCCTCGCGGAGTGGCGGCACCCCTGAAGTCCGGACGGCGGCGAACTCCAGAAGACGTTGCTTGGTGCGATCGACTACCTCCGGTGGTGTCTGAAATTCGCGCAACGCAATCATCAATGGCCGGGATGGGCTTCTAGGTATGCGGGCAAGATGATTGTAAATACACGTGACACTCTGCGTTCTTGAGCTGTTCAGTTGGGCGAAGGGAGGGCTTGGTGGTCGGCGCCAACTTTGCATACACTTCCGATGTAAATGCGCGAATGCGGCGCGAGGTGAGCAAGGTGGCAACCCACGATGAAAACGATCCTGCGGGTCGCTCTACTCAATCGCCGCGAATGCCGGACTTGGTCGACTTCGTGGCGTCGCAAGTTGGCATCGACTTGACGACAATTCGCAAGCTGTCCCGCGAAGACGCGTTCACCGGAAGCCTTTCGGCGTGGCGGGTACTTAGAGGCCTCGCCGCCACTTTTGGCTATATTGGCTGGCATTTCATGAAACACCGAAGACTCTCGGATTTCGACCTCAGCGATAATCAGGCCGTTGACTGTGTTCGACTGGGCTTCCATTGCTCGAACCTTCCCGCGAACGACGCTCGACATATCGTCCTGGATTTGCCGCGCTCCAAGTCGATCTTTCCCGAGCTGTATTCCGTCGAGCGTGCGTCCAAAGCACACGACGAAGCCGTGCTCCACGAGCTTGGGACGTTCGCCGTCGCCCATCCCCTGCGCCTCGCGACGGTCTTAGCCGTGCGAATAGCCGATGAGCAGTCCTACATAGATTTCTGGATTGCCCAGGCTCGGGGGCAAATCGAGCACCATCTCGCGAACGAGCGGTTTGTTGCGGGGTTGGATGCGATGAGCAAGGGGTTGCTTACCTTTCACGGCTTGCTGGAGAAGGTGTACGGCGCCGAATACTGCGATCGCGTGCTGGCTCCGAAAGCCTGCGCTCCGTTCGACGCGCTCGACCCGGAACTGACGGCGAGGGTGGTCGTGACCCTCGCAAACCACGTCAATGAAGGGCGATTAGAGATCAAACGCAATCTCGAGAAGAAATATCCCGACATCTACGAATTCTATCAACCCGAACACTTCGGAACGCGTCGGCGTTTGGAGTAGCACAGGGTCGAAAAAAGGACGGGGGCAGGATGACCATGTATTTGTATGGACAATCTCGACCGGCTCAAGGACCCGCTTGCCTCAGTCGATGTGAGATGACGCCGGAGCTGCGCAGGGAGATCGCCGACCTGTCGCGCACGCCGCCGTCGGCAACGGACAGGCTGAAGGAGCAGAAAGTAGCGCGACATATGCGCCAGGGCGAGCGATCGATGCTCGGCGCTACGATTAATACGTGCAGTCCGTCATCAGTAAAGGCTGTCACAGGATTCTAGATATGCGTGCACGTGGTTTGATGATGCACGCAGACCATGCAACGTTCTGAGCGACGATATCATCAGGTGGGAGCGGGGAGCTTGACCTGTGCGTTGAGCGCTTGTGACGCTGCGGAGTCCAAATGAGGACTCCAGAGATGACATTCGTTCGGCTCGTTTCGTTCATCCTTCTCTGCTCGATCGTCCCGCTCGCGGGTAACGCCCAACCGGCAAACGCCGAGAGCGAAGCGACCGTGGCGTTGCTGCGCGCGGCCGACCAGATGTCCTCGAGCGCCCGATACTGGCAACAGGAGCAGACCCGAAGAACGCTCCCGGACTCATCCAGCGGCGACAAGTCCGACAGATCGGCAGCCTCGATGCATTGCGGCGCCGCGCAGCAGGCCATCGATCTCTTCGTCCGTTTCGCGCCGCAAGCCGCCATGGCGCAAAGCTATGAACGCATTCGCGACGTGTATGCCTCCTATGAGGTGCCGCTGCCGGCGTCACTTGCCGCTGCGAAGCCATGCCGAAACGATGGGCAAGGTGCCCTGAGCTCTTCCGACTTGTCTTTCATCGGGACGCTCACGGGAACTCTCGCCGTGCCGTTCCGCCTGACGGCGGAGACGCAGGAGGCGGCGGAGAAGCTCGGTCCGGTCGTCGCCGACCCTGCTCGTTATCGAGCCGTCACCCCGCCCGCGACCGGCGTCGAGCTCCTGCGCAACCTCAAGTGGGTAGTCGACAACGACGTCGTTCTGCGCCCGGACTTCTATGTGCCGGACAGCCTGCGCCGGGTCCTGGGGATCGATGCCTTCGTCATTCGACAGCGCGACGGCGGCCTCGGGCTCGACCACTGGGTGCGACCGACGAAGGAAGAGCAAGAACGGTCGCCGGATGCCGCGGCCAAGTATGCCAAGTGCCAGTACGGAGGGCTGTACACACCACAACCCAACGGTGCGTCGCAGGGTGGATTGACCTTCGACTGTAGCTACGCCCGGTCGGACAGGGCCAGCATCGAGCAGATCGAGAAGACGTTCGGCGCCGATTGGCTGTTCTTGCCGCCTTCGGTGCCGAGCCATGGTTCGGGCCTGCCGGCAGCAACGGCAGCGCACGGCAACGAGCGCCTCCACCGCGAGTCGAAGCGCGGCCGAAAAGCCCAGCGGGTCACGATCCAGCTCTGGCCAGACGCGACCCTGCGCAGCTTCACGTTGGACGAAACGGAGCAATAGGCATGGTTGACCTGACGCCGACGACCACCCAGTTCCTTGCCACGACGTTTCCCGGGAACCAGACCGCGATCGATCAGCTCACGAGCGTCGCCAGCCAATCGCCCTTCTTCGCAACGATGCTCAATACCTTTGCCGCTAATGTCGCAGCGGCGAAGGCGCAGAACCCCAACGCCGATGCTGGGCTCATCTTCGGTCAGTCGGCGGGAGGCGGAGCCACCTTCAGCCCGGCGAAGATCATGCTGCCGTCGGCACCCGTCGGACCGGACCCGACCTTCGATTTCGCCATACGCCTCGCGCACGAACTCGGGCATGCGCTGTTGCCGCACGGCAATGACAACAGCTCCGCAACGCCCAATCCCGACGCCGCCGTGACCATCGGCACGAACGACGAGGGCGTCGCCTTGACTGCAGAGTTCATCGTCACCGTGCAACTCGGCGTCAACGCAAGCGGCCTGCCGACACATCCCATGCACTCTGACCAGAACGGGCTGGTCACGCCAGGCTCCCTGACCCGGCAGCTCGCCGACATCGCGAGGAGCCAGAATGTCAATATCTCGGCCATCACGAGCCTGACCGATTCGAGCGTGTTGACCGCCACCAGCTCGGCCGCCCAGCAAGCGGCTCAGGGCTGGAACCAGAGCACCGAGACGGTCAACCGTACCCTGCTTTATCGCGACTACTACTATAACGGCTGGATCGTCAGCAAATGCCAGAACACTCAGCTCGGCTCAGCCGTCAACAACCTGACGATCGATTGGAATTCCGTCACCGGCCGGTTCAACTACTCGACGGGCCTGTCTGGTTCGTGCACGTACAGCTTGCCGCCCGGTGTCAAGCTGCTGAACGGCAAGACGGTCGGGATGTCGGGCACCGGCGACGCCCAAGGCAAGCCGACCAGCGTGACCGCGACGATCTCCGATCCGAACGGGACGCTGCTGCAGCGGGACACCTATACGCTCAATCTTGACGGAACCTCTTCGGAGAAGCTCGAGGCTTTCGATCCGGCCGGCGGCGGCAATCCGCGCAACGCTGTCTCGGTCAACACGGACACGGTCGGAAACGTCACCGGCGCCGTGGTCGGTGCGGGTGCTGTGATCGCGTTGAGCGGCGCGTCGGCGAGTTTCTCCGGCGGCTCCAGTGGAACGCTCTCGGGCAACAACAACACCGTGGACGTGGCCGACGGTGCAACCGCGACGATCGACGGCACGGGCAACACGGCGAACGCCACCGGCGGCGACGCCAGGATCATCGACGTCGGCTCGGGCAATACGAGCAACATCTTCGAGATTCGCGGCGTAATTGTCGACGAGGGTTCCGACAACACGAACAACATTAAGGGCAAGGACGGAACGGTCAACGAGAAGGGCTCGGGCAACACCAACAACATTGAGGGTGAAGGTGGAACGGTCAACGAGCAAGGCTCGGGCAATACCAACAACATCCAGGGCGAAGGTGGCACGGTTAACGAACAGGGTTCGGGCAACACCAACAACGTGACCGGCAATGGCGGGACCGTGAACGAGAGCGGCACGGGCAACACCAACAACATCGAGGGCCAGGGCGGAACGGTCACCGACCAGGGCTCGGGCAACACCACCAACGTCACCGGCGACGGCGCGACCGTGAACCAGCAGGGGTCAGGCAACACGACGAACATCGACGGCAACGGCGGAACGGTCAAGGAGCAGGGCAACAGCGACGCCATCAACGTTCGCGGCAACGACACCACCATCGAGGGGCCGGCGATCATCAGCCTACCGCCGGGCGCCAGGGTCGAGAGCCCGAGCGAAACCCCCGAGGGACTCCAGCCGGAAAAGATCATTGGTCCCGATGGCGAGGAAATCTATGTCCTGCCGACGATCGTGATCGAGGGCAAGCGCGCGAGCCTCGAGACCGATGGTGCGGCGGTGACGCTCGGCGATGGCGCCAGCGCCACCGCAAGCGGGACGAACAACCTGATCGTCGTGGGAGATTCGGCGACCCTGGCCCTCGATGGCGCGAGCGACGGCAATGCGGTGAGCATCCGCGGGGCTGACGCTTTCCTGTCCGATCTCGGCGTCGGCAACGTGTCGGGCATCTTTGGCGACAGGGCGACGGTCACGGCCGGGGATGTTTCGGCGATCGTCAACAGTTGGGGTGCGAACGAAACGATCACCCTGGCCGGCGGCACCGCCAACATCGACGACGGAAGCGCGGCGGTCTCGACCCAGGGCGGCACAGTGACGGTCGGCGAAGGCGCCGTGGCGCAGATCACCGGCGGCGACAACTTCATTACCGGAAGCGGCGGCAGCAACATCACGATCGACGGCGGCGAGAACAGCTTCGTGATGATCAACGGCAATGGCGCGACGCTGACCGACAGCAACGCCGACGATTTCGTGATCGCCAACGGCAATAACGAGACGATCTCGCTGTCCGGCAGTTTCTCCTCGCTGACCGTCAACGGCAACGACGCCATCGTGACGATGGGCGGGTCGATCAACAACATCACTATCAACGGCAGCGGGCTGACCCTGCTCGACACCGGCGACGGCGACCGGGTGACCCTGAACGGCAGCGGCAACTCGGTCCGCATGACCGGTACCGACAGCAGCGTCGGCGGCGCCGGCAGCGGCAACGACATCACGATCGACGCGACCGGCGTGGACGTCGACCAGTTCGGCTCGACCATTACCGTGACCGACGGCTCGGTCGGCATTGTGGGCGGCATTGGCAACGACGTCATCGTCAACAGCCTCGGCCACCTCACCGTGCAGGACCTGTTCAATTCGGTATCGATGATTGGCGACAATTCGTCGGTCATCGACGAGGGTTTCCACAACTTCATCAGCGCCTTCGGCACGGGCAACAGCATCACCAGCTTCAGCGATTTCGGCACGATCAGCTTCGGCGAGGATGGCTTCGGCAATAGCGGTTATCTGTGGGGGGACGGCGCCTCGTTCTTCGACGATGGGCTCGGCAACTCGGGGTACCTCGAGGGCGACAATCAGAGCGCGACCGTCAGCGGAGCAGGCGGCACCCTGGTGAGCGATGGCGACTTCAACACCGTTGCCCTGTTCGACGTCGAGGATCCGGTGTTCATCAACGGCAACCACTCGACGGTGGCCAACGGCGGCGTGGACAACGTGGTCTATCTCGCCGGCTCGGACAACTCGACCGACGTCACCGGCACCCACGACACCACCATCGTGACCGGCGACCGGGCGAGCGTGATCGACGAGGGCGTCGGCAACACCACGCGGCTCGATGGCACCAACAGCACGGCCGACCTGCACGGCAGCGATGGCAGCGCCGGCGTAAGCGGCAGCGGCAATACGGTCACGGTCGGCGGCACGGACAATTCGATCGATCTCGACGGATCGTCGACCGGCAACACGACAGTGCTGACCGGTGAGGGCTCGTGGGTTCGCGATGTCGGCACCGATGACACGACGACGCTCGCCGGCGACCACGAGGTCGGCGAGTTCTACGGCAGCAACGGCACGATCGTCAGCACGGGCCGTGGCAACTACCTGATCCTGACCGGCACGCAATCGGTGACGGTGACCGGCGAGGACACCGGCATCAACAACATGGGCGACAATATCGCCGTCACGCTGAGCGCCGCCGGTGACACCATGAACATGAACGGGTCGGGCGACACGACGACGGTGACGGGCGATCAGCCATCACCGTCGCCGGCAGCAATCAGATGGTGACGGTCACCGGCGAGAACACCCTGGTATTCAACGCCGGGACCGGCCTCGACATCAGTCTGGACGCCGCCGGCGATGCGATGGAGCTGACCGCCCAGTCGAGCGGCAACACGACCACACTCACCGGCGCCGGCCTGTCGGTGCGCGACTCCGGTACCGGCAACCTCACGTGGATGACCGGCGACCATCAGATCGGCGAGTTCTACGGCAGCGGTGGCACGATCGTCAGCACGGGCCGTGGCAACTACCTGATCCTGACCGGGACGCAATCGGTGACGGTGACCGGCCAGGACACCGGCATCAACAACATGGGCGACACCATCGCCATCACGCTCTCGGCGGCCGGCGACACCATGAACATGAACGGGTCGGGCGACACCACGACGGTGACGGGCGACCACATCACGGTGCCATCACCGTCGCCGGCAGCAATCAGATGGTGACGGTCACCGGCGAGAACACCCTGGTATTCAACGCCGGGACCGGCCTCGACATCAGTCTGGACGCCGCCGGCGATGCGATGGAGCTGACCGCCCAGTCGAGCGGCAACACGACCACGCTCACCGGCGCCGGCCTGTCGGTGCGCGACTCCGGTACCGGCAACCTCACGTGGATGACCGGCGACCATCAGATCGGCCAGTTCTCCGGCAGCGGTGCCATCGTCTCGAGCACCGGCGACCGCAACTACCTGATCCTGTACGGCAGCCAGACCGTGACGGTGACCGGCGCCGACACCGGCATCAACAATCTCGGCGACGGCTCGGCCGTGACCTTGGCCGGCGCCGGCGACTATCTCGGCATCAGCGGCGCCGGCAACACCACGACCATCGCGGCCGACGGAGTCTCGGTGACCGACAATGGCGGCACCAATCATTTCGCGATCGCCAATGGGGCGGGCAACGACGTCCTGCACATCCAGTCGGGCGATCGCACGGACGTGGCGAGCTTCGGCTCGGGGATTGCCTACGACCAGCTCTGGTTGGCGCAGTCCGGCCACGACCTGGTGATGTCGGTGGTCGGCCGGCCGCAGACCCTGACGCTCGCCGACTGGTTCGACGGCGGCGCCAACCATCTGGGCGAGGTCGAGACGGCGGACGGCTACGGGATCGGCGATGCCGGGGTCGAGCAGCTCGTGCAGGCGATGGCCGCCTTTTCAGCGCCGGGTGCCGGCCAGGCCACCCTGCCGCCGGACCTCGCCCAGTCGCTGGCGCCGGCACTGGCGGCCAACTGGCATCACGCGTGACGGCTAGAGCGACTGGGCGTTGCTGGTTTCAGCGGGCACATTCCGTTCGGCTGATTCCAGCCGAACGGAATGTGCTCTAGAGTCGGTTTTCGCGCTCGCGCTCGGCGAGCGAGGCCGCGACCTGCTTCCTGAAGGCCGTGAGGTCGGCGCCGCCGAGCTGCGGGCAGCGCATCGCCGGCGCCGTCGCCGGGTTGATCGGGCGGCCGTTGCTCTGGATCTCGAAATGCAGATGCGCGCCGGTCGAGCGGCCGGTGCTGCCGACGAAGCCGATCAGCTCGCCGCGCGTCACCGGCTGGCCCGCCGCGAGGCCCGGTGCGAAGCGCGACAGGTGGCCGTAGATCGTGGCCAGCCGGTCGGCATGCGCGAGACGGATGAAGTTGCCGTAGCCGCCGTTGGGGCCGAGGCTGGCGACCACGCCGTCGCCCGCGGCATAGACCGGCGTGCCGAGGTTGGCGAGCAGGTCGAGGCCCTCGTGCATGAAGAGCTGGCGTACCGCGGGCTCGGCCGGCGCCTCGACCTTCGGCTCGGGCGCGGGCCTGGGCGTGGTTGCGGCTTCTTCCTCGCGGTTGTGCTCCTCGGCCTCGAGCGCGCGCTGGCGGCGCGCGGCCATGATGCGGTCGATGTCGGCGTTGCGGCCGCCGGCGTCGCGCGCGCTGCCGAGCGAGCCGCCGTCGAAGCCGGCGAAGGCGCGGTTGGCGGCGCGAACCTCCTGCGGCGAGGCTTCCATTTCCGGCGGCTTCGGCGGCGACGCCGGCTCCGTCACCGTGACCACCGCCGGCATGGTGCCGCTCGACGGATGGTCGAGCGGATCGGCCCGCAGGCCGAAGCCCGAGGTGACCGTCATCGTGCCCAGCGGCTGGCTCATGAACGGCGGCGCCGCGCCGTGGCCGCCGGCCAGCCAGAACTGCTCGCTGCCGCCTTTCGGCCGGAAGCGATGGATCGCGATCGTGCCCCTGGCCTTGGTCGCGAGCTCGAGCCACAGCACGCGGCCGACGCCGATGCGGTCGCCCGCCAGCGTGAAGCTCTGCTCGTGCCGCACATAAAAGCGGTCGCCGGTCCTGACGTCGTGCTCGATGTCGAGCTGCGCGGCGAGCGCCTGCAATGCCTCGAGCTGGCTCGAGGCGGGCACGCCCGCGATCTCGAGCGAATCGGCGAGCGAGCCGGTGACGAAGCCGCTGGCCTGGAGCTGGCGCTTGAAGGGCAGCAGGGCCTGGTCGCGCGCACCCTCGTCGGCGGGCCCGAGCAGCCGTTCCTCGGCCGCGGCCATGTCGATCCCATCCGAAACCGCGGCGCGGCCGGTCGAGACGAGTCCGAACACCAGAAAGGCGGCCGTCCCCACAGCCGCGATGCCCCTGCCCATGGGGGTAGGTCTACACGACCCCAGGCGGCGAGTCTGTGAAGATGCAGGCCCCGCGTGTTCCTGGCGCGGTCACGGATAGTTGACGCCCGGATTTCGGTAACTGGGCCGTCTAGAGCATATTCCGTTCGGCTGGAATCAGCCGAACGGAATATGCCTGCTGCAACAACAACCCCCGTGCGCGCATTTCCGGGCAGATGGAACCGCGAGGGGTTCCATCTGCCCGGAAATCGCTCTAGCGCACGCCGCTCACGCGGCCGCGGACCGCACCATGTCGGCGCACTTCTCGCCGATCATGATCGAGGGCGCGTTGGTGTTGCCGGCCACGATCGACGGCATGATCGAGGCGTCGGCCACGCGCAGCCCGTCGATGCCATGGACCCGCAGTTGCGGGTCGACGACGGCGTCGACCTCGCGGCCCATGCGGCAGGTGCCGACCGGGTGCAGGTTGGAGACGCCACGGGCGCGGATGTCGGCCTTGAGATCGGCGTCCTCGACGACCTGCGGCCCCGGCAGGATTTCCTCGACGATGAAAGGCTTTAGCGCCGGCTGCCTGGCGATCTCGCGGCAGATCCGCATGCCCTGGATCAGGGCGTGGTAGTCGTTGGCGCTCTTCAGGAAGTTGAAGCGGATCTCCGGCGGCGCCAGCGGATCGGGCGACTTCAGCCGCACCGTGCCGCGGCCGTCGGGCCGCAGATGCACGGGGCTGAGGCCGAAGGCGGAGAAGGGCTGCGGCACCACGCCGTGCCGGCTCCGCTCGCGGATCGCCCAGGCGAACATGTTGATCTGCAGGTCCGGCCGCTCGAGCCGCCGGTCGCTGCGCACCATGGCGCCGACATAGAGGCCCATGCTGGCAAGCGGCCCGGTGCGGCCGAAGGCGTATTGCGCCGCCGCCAGGATGCGCCGCGGCAGGCTGTTGACCAGGTCGTTCATGGTGACGGGCTGGGCGCACTTGTACGCGACATAGGTATTGAAATGGTCGTGCAGGTGGCTGCCGACGCCCGGCATGTCGCGGACCACGGCGATGCCGTGCTGCTTGAGATGCTCGGCCGGCCCCAGCCCCGACAGCATGAGGAGCTGCGGCGAGCCGTAGACTCCGCCCGACACGATGACCTCGCGGCTGGCGCGCGCCTGCACCGGCCCGTCGGGCGTGCGGTACTCGACGCCGACGCAACGGCCGTTCTCTATCAGCAGACGCGTGGCGTGCGCCGAGGTGGCGATGGTCAAATTCTTGCGATTCTTCGCGGGGCCGAGATAGGCGCGGGCGCTCGACCAGCGGCGCGAGCGGCTGATGGTGGTCTGGTAGTAGCCGACGCCTTCCTGGTTGGCGCCGTTGAAGTCGGGATTGGCCGGGATGCCGGCTTCGACCGCGGCGTCGTGCATCGCCTTGGCGAGCGTCGGCTGCCAGGCATGGTCGGACACCTTGAGCGGGCCGCCGCTGCCGTGGAAGGGGTCGGGCCCGCGCCCGTTGTCCTCGGCGCGCTTGAAGTAGGGCAGGACCGAATCGTAGTCCCAGCCTTCGCAGCCGCGCTGGCGCCATTCGTCGTAGTCGGCTGAATTGCCGCGCATGTAGACCATGCCGTTGATCGAGCTGGTGCCGCCCAGCACCTTGCCGCGCGGCTGGTACATGATGCGGTCGTTCAATTCGGGCTCGGGCTCCGAATCGAACATCCAGTTCACGCGCGGATTGTTGAAGGTCTTGTGGTAGCCGAGCGGGATGTGGATCCACGGATAGCTGTCGCGCGGCCCCGCCTCGAGCAGCAGCACGCGATACTTGCCGTCCTCGCTCAGCCGGCCGGCGACGGCGCAGCCCGCCGAGCCCGCGCCGGTGACGATGAAGTCGTAGGTGTGTTCGCCTTGCATCCCGCGAGGGTAGGGGCTTTGCTGGAAGCAGGAAAGGGAATCGGCCGATGAGCAGGCGGAAAACCCGTTCCGCGCCGCGATTGAGCGAAGCGCCGGAACGATATATACCAGATGGTATAGACCAAAAGGACAAGCCGATGCAGACGGCCAGGCTCTTCAGGAACGGCCGCAGCCAGGCGGTGCGCCTGCCGAAGGAATTCCGCTTCGAAGGCGACGAAGTTTATGTGAAGCGCGTTGCCGGCGGGGTGATGCTGCTGGCGAAGGACGATCCGTGGGCTTCGGTCGAGGAGGCCTATTCGCTCGCAGATCCCAAACATCCGATACGCCGGCACACGGCCGCGCCGCAGAAGCGCGTCTTCAAATGGCCCTGACGCATCTGCTCGATACGGACATCTGCATCGAGGCGCTGCGACGACGTTCCGAACCGCTTTTGCGGCACCTGCGCCGGCACGTGCCGGGCGAGGTCGGTGTTTCGGCGATCAGCGAGGCTGAATTGGCGTTCGGGGCGCTGAAATCGGCTGCGCCAGAGCGCAACGCGGCCGCGGCGGCCGCTTTCCTTCGACCGTTCGTCGTCCTCGAGTTCGAGCGCGGCTTCGTGCCGGTCTATGCCACCCTTCGCTTGGACCTCGAGCGGGCCGGGACGCGCATCGGCGCTTTGGATCTGATGATTGCGGCGCAGGCGGTGGCACTCGGCCTGATGGTCGTCACCAACAATCTTCGCGAGTTCCGTCGCGTGCCGGGCTTACGGGTCGAGAACTGGCTGGTCTAAGTGGCCAACTGGCCTCACGCTTGAGGTAGCAGGGCTTCATTTCGACCGGACGGGCGAGCGGGCAGGCGCCTATACTCGCGGCGATGGCCAGCCCGACGCAAAGTCCTGCTCAGTTCCTGACAGCCCTGCTTTCGGCGGTGCGCGAGCTGACGGGGCGGCGGCCGCCGCCGACCTGGACGCATGTCGACAAGGTGCAAGGCAAGCTCGCGACCGCCAACCGCGACGCGATCGACGCGGCGATCCGCGTCGCCGTTGCGCGCGGCTGGCTGCGCGCCGACGGCGACCCGCCGGAATCGATCACGCTGACGGTCGACGGTGTGAAGCTGCTGGAGCCGGCAAAACCGAAGTGACACGAAGAAGCCGAAGCTTGCGGGCCGGGAACCGGCTGGCCTAGAACAGGCCATGAGATACAAGCTTCTCGGCCGCACCGGCGTTCAGGTTTCGCAACTGTGCTTCGGCACCATGTCGTTCGGCGGCGATGCCGACGAGGCGACGTCGGGCGCGATGTACAAGGCGTGCCGCGACGCCGGCATCAACTTCTTCGACACCGCCAACGAGTACAACAAGGGCGTCTCGGAGGAGATCCTCGGCCGGCTGATCCAGGGCCATCGCAACGACCTCGTCCTCACCACCAAGGTCAACGCCCAGATCCGGCCCGACCTCAACGCGCGCGGCACCTCGCGCCGTCACGTCATCGAGGCGATCGAGGGCTGCCTGCGCCGCTTGCAGACCGACCGGATCGACGTGCTGTTCCTGCACCGCTACGACGCCCTGGTGCCGATCGAGGAATCGATGCGCGGCCTGGAGGACCTGGTGCGCGCCGGCAAGGTGATCTATCCCGCGGTCAGCAACTGGTCGGCGTGGCAGACCCAGCGCGCGGTCGACCTCCAGGAGAGGAACAACTGGGCGCGCCTGCAGGTGACGCAGCCGATGTACAACCTGGTGAAGCGCCAGGCCGAGGTCGAGATCCTGCCGATGGCCGAGCACAACGGCATCGGCGTCATCCCCTACAGCCCGGCCGCGGCGGGGCTGCTGTCGGGCAAGTATTCGAGCAACGCCACCGGCCGGCTGCGCACCAACAAGATGTACGAGGCGCGCTACGGCGATCGGTGGATGTTCGAGGTGGCGGAGAAGTATGTCGGCTTCTGCAAGGCCAGGGGCCTCCATCCGGTGACGACGGCGATCGCCTGGGTCGGCGCGCATCCGGCGATCACCGCGCCGATCGTCGGCGCGCGCAATCTCGACCAGCTCAAGGACTCGCTCGGGTCGATCGACGTGAAGATGACGCCCGAGTTGCGCGCCGAGATCGCCGACCTCTCGCGCACGCCGCCGCCGGCGACCGACCGGCTGGAGGAGCAGAAGGTCGTCGCGCGATAAATTCGCTCCGCCGCGTCGGCAAAGCGAAAGGCTCTTTCCGACGTCGACGCATCTTTGGTTTTTTGAATTATTTACGCCGCGCATCGACCGGGCGATGCTGACGGCATGATGAGCCAGCAAGTCCTCATGACTTCGATGTGTCGCTGTCGCCGCTGACCGCCGCGACGCGCGCCTGACGGCGCCATCCTCTTTTTTCTGCCGAACCCGGAGGACTTCATGTCCCGCTTTCCCGCCATGACGGTCGACGCACGCGCCGTCCATGTTTGCCGCACGATTCGCGGCGTCCGCCGCGGCGACGAGGCTTTCGTCGCGCTCGACCGCCTGGTCGGCCGGCCGGGCCTGGAGCGTCGCACCGAAGTCGACGCCGCCGCGGCCTACGCGGCGGCAAAGGGATGGCTGGCGTTCGGCGATGCGGCGGCAGATTTCGCGCTGCTGCTGGAGCGTGCGCCGTGACCGCAGCTCAAGTTTTCTCGTGCGAAGCGCCACGAATTGTCGTGCGCCCCGACGGTTGGAAAGGCACGGGCCGATCCAACATCGATTCCCAAGCCGACTCTTGAGAGGAGAGCGTCATGTCCCTTGTCGCTGAAGTCGTTTCCAAGCCGCTGACCGCCACGTTGCACTACCTGAAGCGCGGAGCCGAGAAGCCCGTGCGCTACGTCTTCGATCCCCCGGCCGGCGTGCCGCAATGGAACGGCATCGACGATCCGCGCCGGATCGCGATCGAGGATGCACGCGGCCGCGAGGACGCGTTCTCGCTCGACCGCAACGGCTTCCAGCTCGTCCACGCGGCCAGCAAGGTCCGCGACTTCTACACGCCCGAGGAGGTCGAGCGCGTCTATTACCCCGAGGTCGAGTCGCTGCTGCGCGACACGCTGGGCGCCCGCAAGGTCCAGATCTTCGACCACACGGTGCGCAACGTCGCCCGCGCCGGCGCGCGCGAGCCGTCGCGCCGCGTCCACAACGACCACACGGTCAACTCGGCGCCGCGGCGCGTGCGCGACCATCTCGGCGCCGACGCGGACGAGCTGCTGAAGGGCCGCTTCGGCATCGTCAATGTGTGGCGGCCGATTCGTGGGCCGGTGCAGGATTCGCCGCTGGCGCTGTGCGACGCGCGGACCTTCACCGACGCCGACCTGATCGCCTCGGACCTGGTCTATCCGCACGTGCGCGGCGAGACCTCGTCGGTCGAGTACAAGCCCGGCCATCGCTGGTACTACTTCTCCGACATGCAGCCCGACGAGGCGCTGCTGATCCGCGTCCACGACAGCGCCGACGACGGCCGCGCCCGGCTGTCGTTCCACACCTCGTTCGACAACCCGCTGGCGCCCGACGCGCCGCCGCGCGAGAGCATCGAGGTGCGGGCGCTGGTGTTCTACTAGCGGTCCGGTCATGATCGCAGGACCTGCACGGGAGGAACCATGCAAGTCCTGCGGACCAGCGAGATCGAGCAGAAAGAACGCGGCGGCGGCCTGTTCAAGGGACGGGTCACCGTCCAGCCGGTGCTCGATTCGGACAGCAGCGATCTGCGCACCAACATCATCAACTTCGACAAGGGTGCGGTGAACGTCTTCCATGTCCATGACTTCGACCAGGTGCTCTACGTCACCAAGGGCGAGGGGATCATCGCGACGGAGAAGGAAGAGATCCATATCCGGCCGGGCGACTTCGTCGTCATCCCGGCCGGCGAGAAGCACTGGCACGGCGCCACGCCCGAGTCCGACTTCGCCCACATTGCCATCTCGATCCGCGGCAAGACGACCTTCTAGCCGTTTGCGCGAGGGGACGAAAAACCGTTATCTTTGTCCAGGAATAACGGTCGAGGTCGCCATGAAGATCAGCGCGCGCAACCGGCTCAAGGGCAGGATCGTCGAGGTCAAGAAGGGCGCCACCACCGCGCATGTACGGCTGGACGTGAACGGCACCGTCGTCACGGCCTCGATCACCAACGAGGCGGTCGACGAGCTGAAGCTCAAGGTCGGCGACACCGCCTATGCCGTGGTCAAGGCCTCGGACGTGATGATCGGCCTCGACTGAGGCCGTCATGGTTCGCCTCAACGAGGTCCGCCCCGGCGAGCTGGTGATCGACCTGCCGGCGCGCACCGACGCCGAGCTCTACTTCATCGGCCGCATCCACACGCCGTGGACCGACCGGCTGGCCTGTCCGCGCCAGGGCCGGCCGGACGGGCCGACCTGCCGCATCGAGCTGTTCGCACCCTGGGACAGGGGCCTCGACAGCATTGCCGAGTTCGAGCGACTCGAGGTGCTGTACTGGCTGCACGAATCGCGCCGCGACCTGGTGATGCAAGCACCCAAGAGCGACGGCAACGGCCGTGGTGTGTTCTCGCTGCGCACGCCGGCGCGGCCCAACCCGATCGGCACCTCGATCGTGCAACTCGTCGAGGTCGAGGGCTCGAGCCTGCTGGTGCGCGGCCTCGACTGCCTCGACGGCACGCCGCTGATCGACGTCAAGCCCGACCGCACGCTGTTCAAGCCGCTCGCTCCGGCGCAGGCCGGCGACTTCCAGGTCGGCGACAAGTCATGAGACGCCGGCACGCGCTGGCATTGCTCGGCAGCGGCCTGCTGGCGCGGCCGGCACTGGCGCAGAGCCGCACGGTCGTCGATTCGGCCAAGCGCGCGGTCACGCTGCCGGCCAAGGTCGAGCGCGTGTTCGTCGCCGGGCCGCCGGCCTCGGTGCTGGCCTATGTGCTGGCGCGCGACGCCATGGTCGGCTGGATCCGCCAGCCGTCGCCGGCCGAGAAGGAGTTCCTCGCCGCACCGGCGCGCGACCTGCCGGAGACCGGCCGCCTGACCGGACGCGGCGACACGGTGAGCCTGGAGCGCCTGGTCGCCGCCAAGCCCGACCTGGTGCTCGACTTCGGCTCGACCACGCAGACCTACGTCTCGCTGGCCGACCGCGTGCAGAGCCAGACCGGCATTCCCTATGTGCTGATCGACGGCCGCTTCGCCGCGACGGCCGAGTCGCTGAAGCTCGCCGCCGATGTGCTCGGGCGCCAGCCGCGCGGCGCGACGCTCGCGGCCTATGCGGACAAAACCTTGGCGCTGGTCGACGGGGTGCTCACCAAGGTACCGCCCGACAAGCGGCCGCGCGTCTATCTCGCGCGCGGGCCCGGGGGGCTGGAGACCGGCGCGCGCGGCTCGATCAACACCGAGATCATCGAGCGCGTTGGTGCGACCAACCTCGTCGAGGGCGTGGGCGGCCGCGGTAACATCGCGACCGCGTCGATGGAGCAGCTCATCGCCTGGCAGCCCGAGATCGTGATCACGATGGACCGCGCCTTCTTCGACGGCGTGAAGACCAAGCCCGGCTGGGACCAGGTGCGCGCGGTGAAGGAGGGCAGGGTGTTCCTCGCGCCCAGCCTGCCATGGGGCTGGATCGACGCGCCGCCGTCGCTCAACCGGCTGATCGGCCTGCGCTGGCTGCTGCAGACCTTTTATCCGGCCGAGGCCAGGCTCGACCTGCGCGCCGACACGCGCGACTTCTACGGTCTGTTCTACGGCGTGACGCCGAGCGACGCCCAACTCGATCGATTGCTCGGTGGCTCGCACTGACACCCCGCGGGTGGCGCTGGTCCTCGGGACGCTGCTGCTGATCCTGCTGGGCGCCGTGCTGCTCGCTGCGATGCTCGGGCCTTATCCTGCCAGGCCGGGCGAGGTCGTATCGGCGATCCTGCGCTGGGGCCAACCGGTCGCGCCGGTCGACACCGTGCTGTTCCAGATCCGCCTGCCGCGCATCGCCGCCGCGCTGGCGGTCGGCGCGGCGCTCGCCGGGGCGGGGGCAAGCTACCAGACGCTGTTCCGCAATCCGCTGGTCTCGCCCGACATCCTCGGCGTCTCGGCCGGCGCGGGCTTCGGCGCCGTGCTCGGCATCCTGCTGTCGCTGCCGGTGATCGGAATTCAACTGTTGGGCTTCTCGACCGGTCTCGCGACAGTGCTGCTCGTCTACGGCCTCGCCCGCGCGCTGCGCAGCCAGAACGAGATCCTCGTGCTGGTGCTGGCCGGAATCGTGGTCGGCGCGCTGGCCGGCGCCGGCATCTCGCTGGTGAAGGTGCTGGCCGATCCCTACAACCAGCTCCCGGCGATCACCTTCTGGCTGCTCGGCAGCCTGTCGGGCATCAAGGTCGGCGACGTGCAGATCGTCGTGCCGCTGGTGATCGTGGGCCTCGTGCCGCTGGTGGCGCTGCGCTGGCGGATCGGCGTGATGTCGCTCGGCGACGACGAGGCCCGCGCGCTCGGCGTCAATGTGCGGCTGGTGCGCGGCGTGGTGATCGGCGCAGCGACGCTGATCACCGCGACCGCAGTCTCGGTGTCCGGCGTCATCGGCTGGATCGGCCTCGTCATCCCGCACATGGCGCGGCTGCTGGTCGGGCCGCGTTACGACCGCGTGCTGCCGGCCTCGCTGCTGGCCGGGGCGGCGTTCCTGGTGCTGATCGATACCGTCGCCCGCACGGCCGCCCGTATCGAAATCCCGTTGGGCCTGCTGACGGCGCTCCTCGGGGCGCCGGTTTTCGTCTGGCTGCTGGCCCGCGGCCGGCGGATGTGGAGCTGACGGTGCTCGAAGCGCGCGCGCTCTCGATCGGCTACGGGCCGCGCCTCGTCGCCTCGGGCATCGACCTCGCGCTGGCGCGCGGCGAGGTGCTGTGCCTGCTCGGCCCCAACGGCGCCGGCAAGACGACACTGTTCAAGACCTTGCTCGGCCTGATCCCAGCCAAGGCTGGCGAGGTCCGGCTCGGCGGCCGCGAGATCGAGGCCCTGACGCGCACCGAGATGGCGCGAACCATCGCCTACGTCCCGCAGGCGCAGGTGATGGAGTTTGCCTACAGCGTCCTCGACCTCGTGCTGATGGGCCGCACCGCCCATCTCGGCCCGTTCGCCGGGCCGCGTGCGGTCGACCGTGAGCGGGCGCGGGCGGCGCTGGCCGATCTCGGCATCCTCGATCTCGCCGATGCCGACGCCAACCGCATCTCGGGCGGGCAGCGCCAGCTCGCCCTGGTGGCGCGGGCGCTTGCCCAGGATGCGCCGCTGCTGGTGATGGACGAGCCGACCGCCAGCCTCGATCTCGGCAACCGCCTGCTGGTGCTCGACCGCGTGCGCGCCCTGCGCGAGCAGGGCTTCGGCATCGTCTTCTCGACCCACGATCCCGACCAGGCGCACGAGCTCGCGACCCGCGTGGCGGTGATCGCCGATGGCCGGCTGGTCGTCTACGGCCCGCCGGATGACGTCCTGACCGGCGAACGGCTGTCGGCGGTTTACGGAGTCGCCGTCGCCATCGAGCGCACGCCCAGCGGGCGCGCGGTGATCGTGCCCTCCCGCCGCCGGATGTGAGCTTTCAACAGGTTGTCCGTCCGGCCGTCCGCGGGCGTCCGGCCGGGGGGTAGCGCCGGATTCCGGATTCTCGCCAAAAATCCTTATGGAATCGGCATCGGATGTGTCCGCCGGTCGGCCGGATTCCGGGCGGGATGCCGCCGGAGGGCCGGCTCAGATCTCGACCTGGCTGCCGAGCTCGACCACGCGGTCCGGCGGCAGGCGGTAGTACTCCATCGCCGAGCCGGCCAGCCGCACCATGATGGCGAACAGCGTCTCCTGCCACAGCGGCATCTTGGAATGCGCCGCCGGGATCAGGATTTGGCGGCCCAGCACATAGCCGATGCGCAGGGTTTCCTCCTGCCATTCGATCGGCAGGTAGCCCAGCGCCTTCGGCACATTGGGCTCGTCGCGGAAGCCGAAGGTCAGGATGGCGCGCGCGGTGCCCGGCGCCAGCTCCTCGAAGTGCAGCCGATGGATGTGCTTGACGTGCGGGATCAGAGCCGTGCGGATGGTCAGCAGCAGCACCTTGTCGTGCAGCACGTGGTAGTGCTTGAGGCTGTGCAGCAGCGCCACCGGCACGCCGCCGGGATCGCGCGTGAAGTAGATCGCCATCCCGGGCACGCGCTGGATGCTCGGGCAGGTGCGCAGGAAATCGGCGACCGGGAGCTTCTCCGCCGCCACGTGCGCGGCCAGCAGCTCGCGGCCGCGCGACCAGGTCATGAAGATCAGCATCAGTGCCGCGGCGATCGCCAGCGGCAGCCAGGCGCCGTCGGGGATCTTGGTCGCCGAAGCCGAGAACAGCGCGAGGTCGAAGGCGAACAGGACGGCGAACAGCCCGTACATCCAGACCCGGCGCAGGCGCCAGATGCGGAAGATGACGAAGGCCATGATGACGCTGGTCAGCACCATGGTGGCGGTCACCGCGAAGCCGTAGGCCGCGGCCAACGCCGACGACGAGCGGAAGCCCAGCACCAGGCCGAGCACGGCGGCGCAGAGCAGGGCGTTGATCGCCGGCACGAAGACCTGGCCGCGCTCGGCGGAGGAGGTGTGGACGATCTTCAGGCGCGGCAGGTAGCCGAGCTGGATGGCCTGCTGGGTGACCGAGAAGGCGCCGGTGATCGCCGACTGGCTGGCGATCACCGTGGCCACCGTCGCCAGCGCCAGCATGGGCCATAGCGTCCAGCGCGGCCCGAGCAGGAAGAATAGCTGGTCCACCGCACCTGGCTGTTGCAGCAGCAGCGCGGCCTGGCCGGCGTAGCAGAGCAGCAGCGCCGGCAGCACGACGAAGACCCACGCATTGGAAATCGGCTTGCGGCCGAAGTGGCCCATGTCGGCGAACAGCGCCTCGGCGCCGGTGATCGTGAGCACCACGGTGCTCATGGTGAGGAACGCCAGCATCGGCTCGACCGCGACGAAGGCGACGGCATGGGCGGGGCTGGCGGCCAGCAGCACCTCCGGCCGCTCGGCCAGGTTCACCGCGCCCAGCAGGCCGATCACCGCGAACCAGCCGAGCATGATCGGGCCGAAATAGCGGCCGACGGCGCTGGTGCCGAAATGCTGGATCGCGAACATCGCCAGCACGATCACCAGGGTGATCGGGACCACGGCGACGGCGAGGCCTTCGTCGACCAGCGCGAGGCCCTCGACGGCGGACAGGATCGAGATCGCCGGCGTGATCACGGCATCGCCGTACAGCAGCGCCGTCGCCAGCAACGCCGCCATCGACAGGAAAGGCAGCAGACGGGCGCGCGGCGTCACCCGGCGGATCAGCGCCAGCAGCGCGAACGAGCCGCCTTCGCCGCGGTTGTCGGCGCGCATGGTGATCAGCACGTACTTGACGGTCACCACCAGGATGAGCGCCCAGAAGATCAGCGACAGCACGCCCATCACGTGCAGCCGGTCGATCGGCAGGCGATGGGGGCCGATGAAGCTCTCGCGGAAGGCATAGAGCGGGCTGGTGCCGATGTCGCCGAACACCACGCCCAGGGCGCCGAGCGCCAGCCGCAGACGCGGCGGCGGCGTCGACGCCGGCAGCACCGTAACCGTCATGCCGGGCTCACCGTCGGGATGTCGATCATGACTGCTCCGCGAGGACCAGGACCGCAGGAGATAGCCTGCGCGTTACGGCAGGGTGATGGGGGCCGGCTTGCCTGTCCATCGTCACGAACCTTTCACGGCTTGATGGGCCAATGGGCTTCTTGGCGGGAACGATCGATGGGCGACGTGGCTGGCAACATCGGGGGTAACATCGGGCGCATCCTGAAGCACCGGGTGTGGATCGCCATGCCGCCGGAGGGCCAGGGTCGCGGTCCACGATGGGCATCGCGAGGACGGACTTTGAACCGACGGAGCCAACGCCGATGAGCGACACCAGGGATACGCCGGACATGCGGGCGCGCATCCACGACGAGATCCTCGACAGCCTCGACGAGGAGCGCGAGCTCGAGCTGGACGACGATCGCCTGGCCCTGCTGATCGAGGAGCACGACCGGGCGCCGGCCGCGGGCGTCGGGCGCAATCACTACTTCAAGGAGCTGCTGCGTCTGCAGCGCGAGCTGGTCCGGCTGCAGCACTGGGTGGTGCACAAGGGGCTCAAGGTGGTCGTGCTGTTCGAGGGCCGCGACGCGGCCGGCAAGGGCGGCGTGATCAAGCGCATCACGCAGCGCCTCAATCCGCGCATCTGCCGCACGGTCGCGCTGTCGGCGCCGACCGAGCGCGAGCGCACCCAGTGGTACTTCCAGCGCTACGTCTCGCACCTGCCGGCGGCCGGCGAGATGGTGCTGTTCGACCGCAGTTGGTACAACCGCGCCGGCGTCGAGCGGGTCATGGGCTTCTGCACGCCGGAGCAGACCGAGGAGTTCTTCCGCGACGTGCCGGAGTTCGAGCGCATGCTGGCGCGCTCGGGCATCATCCTGCTGAAGTACTGGTTCTCGATCACCGACGACGAGCAGAACCTGCGGTTCATGATGCGCATCCGCGATCCGCTGAAGCAGTGGAAGCTCTCGCCGATGGACCTCGAATCCCGCCGCCGCTGGGAAGATTACACCAAGGCCAAGGAGGAGATGCTGCACCGGACGCACATCCCCGAGGCGCGCTGGTGGGTGGTCGAGGGCGTCGACAAGAAGGCGGCGCGCCTCAACTGCATCCACCACCTGCTGCAGCAGATCCCGTACGACGACGTGCCGCATTCGGCGGTCATCCTGCCGGCGCGCCAGCGCAAGCCCGACTATCATCGCGAGCCGGTTCCGGCCGAGATGCACGTCCCTTCGGTATACTGATTGCACGCCCGCAGGCGCCCTTCCCGGAGATCCGAACGATGAAGCTCGACGACGTGCGCGCCAAGGCCTTCGCCATGCCGCTCAACAACCCGGCTTTCCCGCCGGGGCCGTACCGGTTCTACAATCGCGAATTCATCATCATCAAATACCGCACCGACCCGGCGCTGCTGCACAAGCTGGTGCCCGAGCCGCTGGTGCCGGCCGGCGACACGGTCAACTACGAGTGCATCCGGATGCCCGATTCGACCGGCTTCGGCGACTACACCGAGACCGGCCAGGTCATCCCGGTGCACTTCGAGGACAAGGACGGCACCGTGCAGGAAGGCGGCTACGTGCACGCCATGTACCTCGACGACGAGGGGCCGATCGCCGGCGGCCGCGAGATCTGGGGCTTCCCTAAGAAGCTCGCCAAGCCGGTGATCGGCCACGAAAGCGAGACGCTGGTCTGCACCCTGCATTTCGGCAGCGTGCTCTGCGTCAACGCCACCATGGGCTACAAGCACCGCGTGCTCGACCACGAGCCGATCCGCCAGTCGCTGGCGAAGCCCAACTTCATGATCAAGATCATCCCGCACGTCGATTGTACGCCGCGCATCTGCGAGCTCGTGCGCTACTACTGCAAGGACGTCACCGTGAAGGGTGCATGGTCCGGGCCGGCAGCGCTGCAGCTGTTCGACCACGCCCTGTGCGACGTCGCGCGCCTGCCGGTGCGCGAGGTCCTGTCGGCCACGCATTTCGTCACCGACCTCACGCTCGGTCTCGGCGAGGTCGTGTACGACTACCTAGCCAAGTAGTTACAGCGACGGCCGCCGCCACGCGGCGGAACGAAAGCGCTGTCAGGCATCCGGAACGACCGGGCGCGTGCTGCCGCAGTAGTCGCAGGCGAGGCTGGCGACGCCGCGCAGCCGCTTGCAGCCCGGACAGAAGCCGATGGTGTAACGGTTGATGTCGCGCGCGACACGGACGGTCGCGCTTTCGGGCGCAGCGAACAGCCGTTGCACAAAGGTTCGCCAGAACGGCGTCATCGCCCGATCGTAGCGGCCGAAACCGCACCTCGCCAGTGCAGGCGCTCTGTGTGAACCCTGTGATCGTTCTGAGGCGGTGACATATTCACGAGATTATTTGCGGACTCCGGCGTTGAGTATCCCGTGGCTATGGAAGGGAGCTCTCATGACAACGTCGTTCAACGCGCCCACAACGCACGCGGGGCCGCGTATTGGCACCGGCATGGGCAGGGGCAGGGAAGAGCTGCAGCAAACGGTCCGCTTGGTGTTGGTGGAGGATGACGACGGATTCCGCGAGGCTGCGGCCGCCGAGCTCGAGGATCTCGGCTTCGAGGTCGAGTGCTTCGCCGAAGGCGCGGCGCTGCTCGATGCCTTCGCCAACGGCGCCTCGGCCGACGTGATCGTGCTCGACTGGAACCTGCCGACGCTCTCCGGCATCGACCTGATCCCACGGCTGCGCCGCGCCGGCGTGCTGCTGCCGGTCGTGCTGCTGACCGGCCGCTCGACGCCCAACCTCGAGAACCTGGCGCTCGATCACGGCGCGCTCGACTTCGTCGACAAGACGCGCGGTCTGCCGATCCTCGCCAAGCGCATCCGGCTGATCCTCGACTCGTCGAAGAAGCCGGAGGTGATGCGGGCCGACGAATCGCTGGAGGTGGGGCTCCTGCAGCTCAAGACCCGCGTCTGCCGCGCGAGCTGGAACGGCGCCGACGTCGGCCTGACGCTGACCGAGTACAAGATCGTCCACCTGCTGGCGACCAACCTCGGCAACCATCTGACCTACCGTGCAGTCTACGACACCATGCACCATACCGGCTTCATCGCCGGCAGCGGCGAAGACGGCTATCGCACCAACGTGCGGTCCTGCATCAAGCGCATCCGCAACAAGTTCCGGGCGCTCGATGCCAACTTCGCCTGCATCGCCAACTACCCGTCGTTCGGCTACCGCTGGGAGGTCGACCCGCTGCCGCTTGGCTAGTCTAGTCACCGGGGCTGATTGCCCCGCTAGTCGCAGACATCGACCCATTCCGCCTCGACCAGCTCGGCCATGCGGGCCGGGCTGATGCGCAGGGCGGAGTGGGTGGAGCCCGCCGCGGGCACCACCTCGTCGAACGCCTTCAACGAGACATCGCAATAGACCGGCAGCGGCGTCGCCAGCCCGAACGGGCAGACGCCGCCGACCGGATGGCCGGTCGCCGAGACCACCTCGTCGGCGGTCAGCATCCGCGGCTTGCCGCCCAGCACGTCCTTGATCTTGCGGTTGTTCAGCCGCGCCGTGCCGGAGGCGACGATCAGCAGGGTGCGATCCTTGATGCGGAGCGACAGCGTCTTGGCGATCTGCGCCGGCTGCACGCCGTGGCCGATCGCCGCCAGCTCGACGGTGGCGGTGCTGCCGCTGCTCTCGAGGATCTCGATGTCGGGAGCATGGGAGGACAAGAACGCGCGGACACTTTCGACGGTCATTCCGCTATCCTAGCGCAGCGACGACGAAGGAGTCTGCGATGTGGTTCGTGTTCGAGGCCGAGTACGCCATCGAGAATGGGCGGGCGAACTGGAACAGGCCGCTTGCGGAGACCATGGCCTGGCACGGCCCGTTCGCGACGGCTGAGGAAGCGGACAAGGTGGTCCGCGGCCGCATGTGGGCCAAGATCGATGTCTATGCCCACAAAGCGCGAGCCGTGGACCTGACCGTCCCGGCCTGACGGCGCGCATTTCCGACCATGTCTGGTCGGAAATCGCGTCAGCGGATCACGATCTCGACGCGGCGGTTCTGCGCCTCGCGCACGCCGTCGGCGGTCGGCACCAGCGGCTGGCTCTCGCCGAGTCCGACGACCGAGATGTCCGACTCGCGCACGCCGGCCTGGACCAGCGCGTTCTTCACCGCGTTGGCCCGTCGCAGCGACAGCGCCATGTTGTAGGTCTCGGGGCCCGACCGGTCGGTGTTGCCGGTCGCCTTGATCTGCGCGCCGCCCTTGGTGCGGTAGGCCACGGCGGCGCGCTGGATGGTCTCCAGCGCCTGCGCGCTGAGGTCGGACTTGTCCCAATCGAAGAAGACCATGAAGGACGGCGCGACGATCACCATCGCGGGCTCGGCGCACCACACCGTGCGGTCGGTCGTGTCGTCGCGGTTGGAGCGGTCGGTCCGGTCGGTGAGATCGTCGCGCAGCCTGCGGTCGGTGCGATCGGTCAGGTCGTCGCGACTGGTGCGATCGGTACGGTCGGTGCCATCCCAGCACGGCCCGACGTAACCCACGCCCATCGGCGTCGCGCATGATGCCACCTGCCGGGCGACCTGGCGGTCGGCGCAGCCCGTCACGAGCACGAGCGCAGCAACCGCGAACCACTTCCACATATCGGCTCTCCCCACGCGCGGCATCATGACAGGGCAGGGCGGATTTGCAATTCTGCGGCCGGAGGAACGCCATGCCCGTCATCGACGCCCAGGTCCATTGCTACGAGCGCAACCATCCCGGCCGGCCATGGACTGCCGTGCTCGCCGGCCCGCCCGAGGTCACCGCCGAGGACATGATCAAGGCGATGGACACCGTCGGCGTCGACGGCGCGATCCTGGTCTCGGTCTACACCATGTATCGCTGGGACGCGTCCTACGCGGTGGCGGTGCAGAAGGCGCATCCCGGCCGCTTCGGCGTCGTCAAGCCGGTCAACGCCAACGATCCCAAGGTCGAGGACACGATCGCCGAATGGGCCGCCATGGCCGGGACCGTCGCCATCCGCATCATGATGACCGACGAGATCTCCAAGGATCCGGCCGATCCCGGCATCAACCGCATCCTCGCGGCGGCAGCCAAGTACGACCTGCCGGTCAACATGCTGGCGCGCGACCGGCTCGGCCAGCTCGACCAACTCGCCAGGCGCAATCCCGACACGCAGATCGTGCTCGACCATCTCGGCCTCGAGCAGCCCTTCGCCCCGCCGGCGCCGAACGAGCCGTGGAAGGAGCTGCCGCACGTGCTGAAGCTCGCCGAGAACAAGAACGTCGCGATCAAGATCACCGGCGCCTGCACGCTCAGCCACGAGAAGTTCCCCTACAAGGACATCTGGGATCCGCTGTTCCGCATCTTCGACGCCTTCGGCCTCGAGCGCTGCATGTGGGGCACCGACTGGACGCGCGCGGTCAACGTCCTGACCTATAAGGAAGGAGTCGAGTCCTTCCGCGTCACCGACCGGCTGGGCGATGCCGACCGCGCCAAGCTGATGGGCGGCACCCTCTCGAAGATCTACGGCTGGACGCCCGGCAAGAAGTAGGCGGCTTCAGCGCGGGGTGGCGGCGCGCAGGCGCCGCCACGCATTGTCCACCAGCAGCATGCCGTTCTCGGTCATGGCGCGGTCGAGCACGAAGGTCTTGCCACGCGCCGTCACCGACAGCCGCTCGACGATCAGGATCGGGGTCGAGGTCTCGCCGGACGCCACGCTGCCGCTCGACAGCGCCACGGTATCGAGGGCAAGCATCGGCCAGGCATATGTCTCGGGGCCGACCGACAAGGCTGCGGCATCGATGCCGAGCACGGTACCGACCGGCATCAGGCCTTCGCAGCGGCGCTCCAGCTTGCCGCTGAAGACGCGCACGCGGCGGTGCAGGATCCAGGCCATGAAGAGCACCAGCGCGCCGCTCATGACCAGCGCGAAGAGGATGAAGACGAGGGTGCTGTTCGGCTCGCCGACCGCACCGGCAATGACGATGCCGATCATCAGCACGAGTCCGATCGATCCGAAGATCATGAACCAGCGCCTGGTCTGGGCGATGAAGATGTCCGTGGCTTCGGCAGGCGTGAGTATCCTACCCTGCACCCGCTCCTGGACCTTGGACAGGAAGAAGGCGCCTTCCTGCTTCGGCGTGATATGAGATGATCCACCGGCTTGTCGTCGATCAGGATGCGCATTGCTTCGCTCCTCGCCGCATCGCAATCGCGAGCCTAGCGGGGCGAGGAGCCGGTGGGTGTATCAGTTTGTTTCGTCGGATACCCGGCTAGAGTGCCTTCAGCGCCTCTGCGACCTCGTCGACGTGGCCGTTCACCTTCACCTTGCGCCAGATCCTGCGGACCGCACCGTCCTTGTCGATCAGGAAGGTGGCGCGATCGATGCCCATGTACTTGCGGCCGTAGAGGCTCTTCTCGATCCAGGTACCGTATTTCTCGCAGATCTTGCCGTCCTCGTCGGACACCAGCGGGAAGTTGAGCTTGTACTTGGCCTTGAACTTGTCGTGGCGGGCGACGCTGTCCTTGCTGACGCCGACCACCTGCGCCTTGAGCTTCTTGAAGGCGGCCGCTGAATCGCGGAAGCCGCAGGCCTCGGTGGTGCAGCCCGGCGTGTCGTCCTTGGGATAGAAGTAGAGCACCACCGGCCTGCCGCGCAGCTCCGAGAGCTTGAGCTTGCCCCCACCGTCCGTCGCGCCCGTGAAATCCGGCGCCTTCTTGCCTTCCTCGACGCTCATGCCGCTCTCCCTGTCCAGCCCGCCGCGCGGGCCGGGGTATCGACGATCTTCTCATAAATAGCACGCGCCGCCGCCGTTTCCTCGGCGAGGCGGGCGCGCAGGGCCGCGATGTCGGGCACGTCCTGCGTCTGGGCGATCAGCCGGCGCTGGCCTTCCGGCGCCTTGCTCTCGTCGAACGACGATTCGTCGCCGTTGAGGGTGAGCCGCAGCAGGCTCTGCACGTCCGACATCGAGCGGCGGGCGGTGCGCAATTGCTGCGCATCCGCCGGGTCGAGCAGGCCGAGGCCGGCGGCGTGGCGCAGCACCTCGGCGGGATGAACGTCGAGGATCGCCGGCTGCTCGGCGGCATGGCGCAGCGCCAGGTACTGGGCGACGAAGTCGATGTCGAACAGGCCGCCGCGCAGGTGCTTGAAGTCCCACGGGCTCTTGGGCGGCGCGTGCTTGGCGATGCGGTCGCGCATGTCGGCGACGTCGCGCAGCAGCGCGGCGCCGTCGCGCGGCCGGCGCAGGGTGCCGAGGATGATGCTCCGAAGCCGCTCGACCAGCTCGGCCGGGCCGTGGATGACGCGGGCGCGGGTCAGCGCCATGTGCTCCCAGGTCCAGGCCGATTGCGCGTGATAGGTCTCGAAGCCTTCGAGCGAGTTGGCCAGCGGGCCGGCGCGCCCCGACGGCCGCAAGCGCATGTCGACCTCGTACAGCGCGCCCTCGTTGGTCAGCGCCGTCAGGGCGGTGACGATCTTGCTGCTGAGCCGCGTGTAGTACTGGGTCGGGGCCAGCGGCTGCGGCCCGTCCGACGCGTCGAGCCCGGGGGGAATGTCGTAGACGAAGATCAGGTCGAGGTCGGAGGTCGCCGACATCTCGCGGCTGCCGAGCTTGCCCAGCGCCAGGACGGCCAGCCGCTGGCCGCCGAAGGCGCCGTGCTGGCGGGCGAAGTTCTTCTCGACGCGATCGCACAATGCCGCGATGGTCGCCTGGGCGATATCGGAGTAGGCGAGGCCCGCCTGTGCCGGCCCCAGCATGCGCTTGAGCTGCTGCACGCCGACCTGGAAGCGCTGCTCGTTGGTCCAGCGCCGCGCGGCGTCGAGGATGTCCTGCTCGTCCTCGACCTGCGCCAGCAGGCGCGAGAGCTCGTCGGTCATGTCCGCGGTCGACGGCAGCGCGGCATAGAAGTCCGACGACAGAACCGAATCGAGCAGCACGGTGCGCCGCGCGAGCTGTGCCGCCAGCCCGGGGGCGCTGCCCATGATGGCGGCGACCAGCTCGAGCAGCGCCGGATTGGACTTGAACAGCGAGAAGAGCTGCACGCCCGCCGGCAGGTTGCTGAGGAAGAGGTCGAAGTTCAGCAGCGCCTGGTCGGGCGCCGCGGTCTCGCCGAGCGCCTTGAGCAGCGCCGGCATCAGCTCGGTCAGGAGCTCGCGCGCCCGCGCCGAGGTGGTCGAGCGGTAGCGGCCGTGATGCCAGCGCCGCACCACGCCGGCCGCCGCCGAGACGTCGCGGAAGCCCAGGCCGCGCAGGGTCTCGAGCGTCCCGGGATCGTCGTCGGTGCCGGTGAAGACCAGGTTGCCGCCCGGCCCGGCGAGGCTCGGCGCCTCCTCGAACAGGCGGGCGTAATGGCTCTCGACCCGGCGCAGCGTCGCCAGCATCTCGTCCTGGAAGGCGCGCGAATCGGGATAGCCGAGGAAGGTGGCGATCGCGGCCAGCCCGGCCTCGTCCTCGGGCAGGCTGTGGGTCTGCTGGTCGGCGACCATCTGCAGACGGTGCTCGACCCGGCGCAGGAAGCCGTAGTCGGCGATCAGCTCGGCGGTGGCGCGCGGCTCGACATGGCCGGCGGCGGCGAGCGCGCGCAGGGTCTCGCAGGTGCCGCGCAGCCGCAGCGCCGGCTCGCGGCCGCCGAAGATCAGTTGCTGGGTCTGGGCGAAGAACTCGATCTCGCGGATGCCGCCGCGGCCGAGCTTCACATTGTGGCCGGCGACCTTGACCGTGCCGCCGCCGCGATGGGCGTCGATCTGGCGCTTGATCGAATGGATGTCGTGGATCGCCGCGAAGTCGAGATGGCGCCGCCAGATATAGGGTCGAAGGGCGGCGAGGAACTCCGCCCCGACGGCCGTGTTGCCGGCCACCGGATGCGCCTTGATCATCGCCGCGCGTTCCCAGTTCTGACCGACGCTCTCGTAGTAGAGCTCGGCCGCCTGTACCGACATGGCGAGCGGCGTCGAGCCGGGGTCGGGGCGCAGGCGCAGGTCGGTGCGGAAGATGTAGCCGTCGCCCGACACCTCCGACATCTGTTGCACCAGCATGCGCGAGACGCGCACGAAATGGCGCGATAGTTGCTCATTGTCCGCCAGTGCCGGCGCCTCGCGGTCGTACAGCAGGATCAGATCGATGTCGCTCGAGTAGTTGAGCTCGCCGGCACCGAGCTTGCCCATGCCGAGCACGGTGAAGGCCGCCGCCTGCGGCTCGCCGCCCAGCGCCAGATGCCCCTCGCGCTCGAGCTGCAGCAGGATCGCCGCGGTCAGTGCGTCGATCGAGGCCGAGGCGAAGCGGCTCAGCGTGCCGGTGATGCGCTCGAGCGGCCAGGCGCCGGCGATGTCGGCGACGGCGACGCCGAGCGCCACGCTGCGCTTCAGCCGGCGCAGGCGTGCGGCGATGGTCTCCGGCACGGCACCGCCGCGCGCTTCGGCCAGCACCGTCGCGACGTCGGCCTCGAGCCGCTCGATCGCAGCATCGGGACCGTCGCGCCACAGATCGGCCATGAAACTCGGGTTCTGTAGTGCCGTCTCGGTGAGATACGGACTATTGCCGAACAGCGCGTCGAGCAATGCCTCGGCGGCGGTGCTGTCCGGCATCGCTGCGGCTTCGCGCCAGCGCGTCCAGGCGACAGCCAGCCGCTCGGCATCATGGGGGCGGGGCAGGCGGTCGGTCGAAAACCAAGACATGGGAAGGGGCGGCCGGTACATTGGTCAGCGCAGGCGCCCTCGGTCAACGCGGAAGTAAAGAACTTTGGTCATCAAGACGTTCCGGTTTTGCGCACGCGCCGTGACGGCAGCTATCGGGGTCGCGGCGGTGCTGATGACCGCCGTCGTGCTGCGCCTGCTGTCCGGCCCGGTCGACCTCGAGCTGCTGCGGCCGAACTTCCCCAACGAATTCGACACGCCCGACGGGCGGGTGCGGGTCAGTGCCCTGCACATCTACGCCGACTGGGGTGGGCTCAAGGAGCCGATGCGCCTGATCTTCACCGGCCTGCATGTGACCGATGCCCGCGACAGGGAGATCGCCTCGGCACCCCGTGTCGCCCTGTCGTTCGATCCGCGCAGCGCGGTGCGCGGCCGGCTGCTGCCGACCTCGGTCGTGGTCGACCAGCCGACCCTCGAGGCCGACATGACGCGCGAGGGCGGCATGCTGCAGCGCGTGCTGGCCCGGAGCGACTCGGGCTCGTCGGGCGAGTTCGTCGACCTGCTGATCGAGCAGCTGCTGTCGGAGCCCAACTACCATTCGGTGATCGGCCAGCTCGACACGGTCGAGGTGACCAACGCCCGCATCTCGCTGCGCGACGTGCCGTCGGGCGTAACCTGGGTCGCGCCCGACGTCCAGGCGCGGCTGAAGCGCGACGCCGCGGGCGTCGCCATCTCGGCCAATGCCCACTTCAGAGTCGGCACGCATGAGCCCTTCCGGGTTTCGCTGTCGGGCACCTACGCGCGCGACCGCAGTCGCATCTCGTTCGAGGCCGGTCTCGACGGCATGAAGCCGTCGATGCTGGCCGACCTGTCGCCCGACACCGCCATCCTGCGCGGGCTCGACATCGCGCTGTCGGGCCGGCTGCAGGTCGAGGCCACTGGTCAGGGCGAGGTCAAGACGGTCACCATGGAAGTCACCGCAGGCGCCGGCACCATCACCCTGCCGGGCATCCTGACGGCCAGCCACAAGGTGCGCTCGGTCAATGCGCTCGCCCATGTCGACGCGGCGTCCCACACCGCCCGCATCGACCATATCGACGTCGATCTGGGCGTCGCCAAGACCACCGTCACCGGCACTGGCTTGCGCACCGAGCAGGGCCAGACCTTCATTGGCCGCGCCGAGGTCAAGCAGATCCCGGTCGACCGGCTGGGCGACTACTGGCCGGCCGACCTCGCGCCGGGCGGCCGGGCGTGGGCGATGGCCAACCTGAGCGGCGGCTCGCTCGACGTCGCGACCGAGTTCGCGCTGAGCACGCCGGGCAACGACCTCGAGCAGCTGAGCGTCGATCGCAACGTCGCCTTCCTCGAGTATCGCGGCATGACGGTGCACTACATGCCGCACATGCCCGAGCTTCAAAACGTTTCGGGCAAGGCGCGCTTCGAGGCCGGCACGTTGCATTTCGACGTCGCCGGCGGCACTGCCGTCGGGCTTGCAGTGACCGGGGCCATCATCGACATGACCGGCCTCGACGGCCCGGGGCCGCACTACGCGTCGCTGCGCCTGCCGATCAAGGGGACGGCGCCGTCGGTCGTGGCGCTGCTGGCGCGGCCCAAGCTCGGCCTGCCGCGCGACATGCTCTACGACCCCAAGCGGGTGGCCGGCGATGTCGCGGTCGACCTCAGCCTCAGGTTCCCGCTGATCAATGCGCTGACCGTGGCCGAGATCGACATCAAGGCCGAAGCCGCGGTGTCGGGCTTCGCCCTCAAGAACGCGATCGGCGACGTCGACCTCGGCGAGGCGGTGGGCCGCGTCGTCTACGCCAACTCGCAGCTCAACGTGACCGGTATCGGCAAGCTCGACGGCAACGCCGTCGACATCGTGTGGCGCGAGCAGTTCAGCCCGCGCGCGCCGTACCGGCAGCGCTACGAGCTCAAGGGCACGGTCCCGGCGGCGCTGATCGCCAAGGCGGGCTTCCCGTCGCCCGAGCCCTACATCGCCGGGCCGGTCGGCGTCACCAGCCTGACCTACCAGGTCGCCGACAACGGCACGAGCGAGCTGCTCGGCAAGTTCGATCTCAAGGGCGCCACGATGACGACGCCGTTCGGCTGGACCAAGACGGCGGGCAGCGACGGGCAGCTCACCTTCGCCATGAAGATGGCAGCCGGCGGCAAGCTTGCGACGGCCGATTTCGAGGGGCGTGCGCCCAGCCTCACCGCCAAAGGCCAGGTGCGGTTCGGCGACAACAACAGCGTCCAGCAGGTCGCCGTCAGTCAGCTTCAGGTCGGGGCGACCGACATCGCGGGCGAATGGCGGCGCACCGCGAACGGCGTCGACGTCGCCTTGCACGGCCAGTCGCTGGAATATTCCCGCCTGCGCGCGATCCTGAAGACGCGCGAGGAGCTGGCCAAGGCGACGCCCGGCGGTGCAGCGGCGACGGCGCGCGAGAGCACCCGCCTCGCCATCCAGCTCGGCCGCTTCGGGCTGGAGCAGGGCAGCCTGGGATCGGTCGGCGGCCGGGTCGAGCTGTCGGGCGACCGGATCGCGTCGGCCGATATCGGCTTCGGCGCCGGCAAGGGGGGCACGTTCCGCGTCGCGCGCGAGGGGCAGGGACGCAGCCTCAGCTTCTATGTCGCCGACTTCGGCCAGCTCCTGAAGGAGACCGGCTGGCTCGACGGCTTCGTCGGCGGCGACCTCGACCTGCGCGGCCGCTTCGACGACGCCCATCCGCAGATGCCGCTCGCCGGCCGGCTGAAGCTCGGCCCCTACCGGCTGGAGAAGGTGACGCCGCGCACCGGCGTCGGCACGCTCAATTCCACCATCGACGCGCTGGGCCGCGCCGGCAATCCGCTGCAGCAGTTCGACGGCCTCGAGGCCTCGATCGGCAAGGTCGCCGACCGCATCGAGCTCAAGGACGGCCACACCTCGGGCAAGTCGATCGGGCTCACGACCGCGGGCATCATTGACCTGGCGAAGGACGAGGCCAGCCTGCGCGGCATCGTCGTGCCGGGCTTCGCCCTCAACAACGTGCTGTCGAACGTGCCGCTGCTCGGGCCGTTGCTGACCGGCGGCAAGGACGGCGGCGTGTTCGCGATCGCCTATCGTCTCGACGGGCCGCTCGACGACCTCAGGACCGACGTCAACATGATGTCGGCCATGACTCCGGGCGCGCTGCGCGAGCTCTTCAACGGCGCCGGCGGAACGCCGCCGATGCGCACCGAGACGCCGGCCGACCGCGCGCCCTAGGGACGACCGTTTCCGGACGGCGCGCGACGCGCTGATCCGCAGAAGATCAGGCGGCGCGCACCAGCACGTGGCGCTTGCGGCCGGCCGACAGCTTGAGCGTGCCGTCGGCGCCGAGGTCGCTGTGCTTGATCACGGCCGTGTCGGACGCGATCGGCTGGTCGTTCAGCCGCCCGCCGCCGCCCTTGATCAGCTTGCGCGCCTCGGTGCGGCTGGCGGCGAGGCCGGCCTGGTGGAACAGCTCGAAGGCGGCGATGCCTTCGGCGAGCTGCGCCTGCGGGATGCTGACCGTGGGCAGGCTGTCGGCCTTGCCGCCTTCCTCGAAGGTCCGCTTCGCCGTCTGCTCGGCTTCGGTCGCGGCCTTGTCGCCGTGGGCGAGCCGGGTGATCTCGGTGGCGAGGATCTTCTTGGCCTCGTTGATCTCCTGGCCCTCGAGCGCCTCGAGGCGGGCGATCTCGTCGAGCGGCAGCTCGGTGAACGTCCGCAGGAAGCGGCCGACATCCTCGTCCTCGACGTTGCGCCAGTACTGCCAGAAATCGTAGGGCGACACGCGTTCGGCGTTCAGCCACACCGCGCCGGCCGCGGTCTTGCCCATCTTGGCGCCGGACGAGGTCGCGATCAGCGGCGTGGTCAGCGCGAACAGCTCGGCACCCGCCATGCGGCGGCCGAGGTCGGCGCCCATCACGATGTTGCCCCACTGGTCCGAGCCGCCCATCTGCAGGATGCAGTCGTGGCGCTTCTTCAGCTCGACGTAGTCGTAGGACTGCAGGATCATGTAGTTGAACTCGAGGAAGGTCAGCGGCTGGTCGCGCTCCAGCCGCAGCCGCACCGAGTCCATGGTCAGCATGCGGTTGACCGAGAAGTGCCGGCCGACGTCGCGCAGCAGCGGGATGTAGAGCAGCTTGTCGAGCCACTCGGCATTGTTGGCCATCAGCGCGTCGGTCGGGCCGTCGCCGAACGTGACGTACCTGTCGAACACCCGACGGATGCCGGCCATGTTGGCGGCGATCACCGCGTCGGTCAGGAGCTGGCGGCTCTCGTCGCGGCCCGACGGGTCGCCGATCTTGGTGGTGCCGCCGCCCATCAGCACGACCGGCTTGTTGCCGGTCTTCTGCCACCAGCGCAGCATCATGATCTGCAGCAGCGAGCCGATATGCAGCGAATCGGCGGTGCAGTCGAAGCCGATATAGGCGGTGCGGATGCCGGTCGAGAGCAGCTCGTCGAGGCGCGCGGCATCGCTGCACTGATGCACCATGCCGCGCTCGTGCACGATCCGCATGAAGTCAGACTTGAACGCCGCCATCTCCCAAGACCCTTATCCGCGAAGGGTCGCGGGTGTAACACGGCGGCTGTTTGGCCTCAACGGAGCGGGCAGGTGGCGAATCTCATCGTCGAGCGGGTCGAAACGGCCCGCAGCGGGCAGAATCCCTATGTGATCAGCCGGCTGAAGTCGGGCTGGCTGGTGATCGGCGACGTCCAGCCGCTGCCCGGCTACTGCGTGCTCTTGGCCGACCCGGTGGTCGAGAGCCTGAACGCGCTCGACGAGGCTGGCCGCAGCCAATATTCGCTCGACATGATCGGCGCCGGCGACGCGCTGCTCGCCGTCACCGACGCCGAGCGCATCAACTACGAGACGCTGTGCAACGCCGAGCCCGCGCTGCACAGCCATCTGGTGCCGCGTTACGCCTGGGAGCCCGAGGACAAGCGCCGCCGCGTGCCGTGGATCGCCTACGACTGGAAGACGGCGCGCCGCTTCGATCCCGCGCAGGACGGATTGTTCATCGCGCGCATGCGCGACGCCCTGAAATAGGCCGCAGACTGTCCGAAAGCCGCCGCGGGTGTTACACACTCGCGTCATGGCTTCTTTCCTACGTACCCTCGGCCTGATGAGCGGCACTTCGGTCGATGGTGTGGACGTGGCCCTGGTGGAGACCGACGGTGAGCGCATCGCCTCGTTCGGTCCGACCCTGACCGTTTCCTATCCCGACGACGTCCGTCGCACGATCCGTGCGGCCTTCGGTGCCGAGCAGCCGGACGCGCGAACCGAAGCGGCCGAGCGCGCCGTGACCGAGGCGCATGTCGCGGCGGTCAAGCAGTGGTCGTCGGTCCACGGCGTCGCCCTGTCGACGATCGATGTCGTGGGCTTCCACGGCCAGACCATCACCCATCGGCCGGAGAAGCGCTTCACCTGGCAGATCGGCGACGGCGCCAGCCTCGCGCGGGCGCTCGGCGTGCGCGCGATCGGCGACATGCGCAGCGCCGATGTGCTGGCGGGCGGGCAGGGTGCGCCGCTGGTGCCGGTGTTCCATGCCGCACTGGTGCGCGAGCTTCTGCGGCCCATCGCGGTGGTGAACATTGGCGGCGTCGCCAATGTCACCTGGATCGGCGAAGACGGTTCGTTGCTCGCCTTCGACACCGGCCCGGGCAACGGGCCGATCGACGACTGGTGCGTGCGCCGCGCCGGCCAGCGCTTCGACAGCGAAGGGGCGCTGGCGGCTGCCGGCAAGGTCGACCGCACGCGGCTGGAGCGCTGGGGCGAGCACCTCTACTTCGCGCGCAAGCCGCCCAAGTCGCTCGATCGCGGCGACTTCAATGACGCCTGGGCCGACGGGCTGTCGGCGGCCGATGGTGCGGCGACCCTGACCCGCGCGACGGCGCGCGCGATCGCCCTGGCGGCACGCCACTTCCCGGCGCCGGCGCGGCGATGGATCGTGACCGGCGGCGGCGCCCGCAATCCGACCCTGCTGGCGGCGCTTGCCGAGGAGACGGGGACGCCGGTGGTGCCGGCCTCGGCCCTGGGCTGGGACGGCGACGCGCTGGAAGCGCAGGCCTTCGCGTTCCTGGCGGTACGCTCGCTGCGCCGCCTGCCGCTCACCTTCCCGACGACGACCGGCGCGCCCACGCCGCTCTGCGGCGGGCGCCTGCACCTGCCGGCGTAGCGCTTAAGGTTCCTTGTTCGAGGTCGCGCGGCCTGGCGGGTTGATCAGGCACTTGGCGACGTACTTGTCGACCTCGACCGCAAGCTTGTCGAGCGAGTCGTGGAAGAAGTGGTTGGCGCCCTTGATGGTGCGCGATTCCACCGTGATGCCCTTCTGCAGCGACAGCCGCGCCACCAGCTTCTGGATGTCGGCGAGCGGCACGACCTCGTCCTTCTCCGCGCCGACGATCAGGCCGGACGACGGGCAGGGCGCGAGGAAGCCGAAATCGTACGAATTGGCCGGCGGTGCCACCGAGATGAAGCAGTCGATCTCCGGCCGCCGCATCAGCAGCTGCATGCCGATCCAGGCGCCGAACGAGTAGCCGGCGATCCAGCACGACTTGGCATCGGCGTTCATCGCCTGCAGCCAGTCGAGCGCTGCGGCCGCGTCGCTGAGCTCGCCCATGCCGTTGTCGAAGCGGCCCTGGCTGCGCCCCACGCCACGGGTGTTGAAGCGCAGCACCGAGAAGCCGCGATTCACGAACACGTGGAACAGCGAGAAGACGACCTTGTGGTTCATCGTCCCGCCATATTGCGGATGGGGATGGAGGATCAGCGCAATTGGCGCGTGTTCTTCTTTGCTCTGGTGATAGCGGCCCTCGAGGCGACCCTCGGGACCGGTAAACATCACGTCAGGCATCTTCACTCCGGTTATTCGTCATTATTGGCCGCCGGCGCGGGTGAACGGCAGCAAAATGCGAAGAAATCTTGATACTTGACCTGCCAGCTCGGGTTTACTAAATCCGAGCTAATAGGTTGGTTTTTCCCAGAACCCTATCCGGGGGGCTGGAATATCGTAGCAACGCCTTGGTTTTCAAGACCTTTAGGCGGAGGAGGATGCTGTGAAGCTCAGCACCAAAGGCCGTTATGCCGTGATGGCAATGGTCGACCTGGCCCGTCATGCCCAGACCAAGCCGGTCTCCCTGTCCGACATCGCCGCCCGTCAGGAGATTTCCCTGTCCTATCTGGAGCAGCTATTCGCCCGTCTGCGCCGCGCCGAGCTGGTGAAAAGCGTGCGCGGGCCGGGCGGCGGCTACCGCCTGGCACGCGGCTCGGCGGAGACCCGGGTGTCGGAGATCATCCTGGCTGTCGACGAGCCGATCAAGGCGACGCGCTGCACCGAGATGGGCCAGGCCGGCTGCCGGGCCGATCGCAGCAAGTGCCTCACCCACGACCTGTGGGAGGAGCTCGGCAACCAGATCCATGTGTTCCTGAGCTCGGTCACCCTGTACGACGTGCTGGAGCGCAAGCTCGCGCCGCGCATCGTCGAAGCGCCACCGACACCGGCCAATTCCGACACGATGGCCGCGGCCAGCTGAGGCGGCTGCGTCATGGCCGCCGCGTACACGTACCTCGACCACAACGCCACCAGCCCGCTGCGGCCGGTGGCGCTCGATGCCGTGGTCGAGGCGCTGCAGGCGGGCGGCAATCCGTCTTCCGTCCATCGCCCCGGCCGGGCCGCCCGGGCGCGCCTCGACAAGGCACGCAAGCAGGTGGCGGGCCTCGTCGGCGCGCTGCCGAGCGAGGTCGTCTTCACCTCGGGCGGCACCGAAGCCAACAACATGGCGCTGCGTGGCCACGGGCGTGTGCTGGTGTCGGCGATCGAGCACGAGAGCGTGCTCAGGGCGGTGCCTGATGCGGAACGCCTTCCGGTCGACGGCAACGGCCTGCTCGATCTCGCGACGCTCGAGCGCCTGCTCGCGGCCAGGCCGGCACTGGTGTCGGTGATGCTTGCCAACAACGAGACCGGCGTGATCCAGCCGGTCGCCGAGGTCGTGCGACTCGCGCGCGCAGCCGGCGCGCTGGTGCACTGCGACGCCGTGCAGGCCGCCGGCAAGGTGCCGGTCGATCTGCGTGGCCTGGGCGTCGACTATCTCAGCCTGTCCGCGCACAAGCTTGGCGGCCCGACGGGTGTCGGTGCGCTGGTCGTGCGCGCGGGTGCGCCGCTGGCGACCGATCGGGTCGGCGGCGGGCAGGAGGCCTGGCGTCGCGCCGGCACGGAGAACGTCGCCGGCATCGCGGGCTTCGGCGCGGCCGCGGAGGCGTCGCGCGACGGGCTCACCCCGGCCTTGCGCGATCGCCTCGAGGCCAGCCTGCCGGGCAAGGTCCATGGCGCCGGCGCGCCGCGGCTGCCCAATACGAGCTGCCTCTCCATGCCGGGCGTGAAGGCCGAGACGCAGGTCATGGCCCTCGATCTCGCGGGCGTGGCGGTCAGCGCCGGCTCGGCCTGCTCCTCGGGCAAGGTGAGCCGGTCGGCGGTCCTGGCCGCGATGGGAGTGGATATTGCCGACGCCGAAACGGCCATCCGCATAAGTTGCGGCTGGAACACGGTTTTTGAGGATATCGAACGCTTGATCGCGGCCTGGCAGGCGCTATATACCCGAGTAACGTACTCGGATTTTTCCGGAGCCCGGGCAGCCTAGGAATTTCAAGGGGTTAGCATGAACGCGTTTTCCCAGATCCGGCGCAACGACCAGCCGATCTACCTGGACTACCAGGCGACCACGCCGATGGACCCGCGCGTGCTCGAAGTCATGCTGCCATACTTCACCTACAAATTCGGCAACCCGCACTCGCGCAGCCACTCCTATGGCTGGGAGGCCGAGGCGGGCGTGGAGAAGGCGCGCGGCCAGCTCGCCAAGCTGATCGGCGCCGACGAGAAGGAAGTGATCTTCACCTCAGGCGCCACCGAGTCGAACAATCTCGCCATCCGCGGCGTCGCCGAGTTCTACAAGGACCGCAAGAATCACATCGTCACCACCGTGACGGAGCACAAGTGCGTGCTCGACACCTGCCGCCATCTCGAGCAGAGCGGCTTCGAGGTCACCTACCTGCCGGTGCAGAAGAACGGCCTGATCGACCTCGAGGCACTGCGCAACGCGATCACCGACAAGACGGTGGTGGTGTCGATCATGGCGGTGAACAACGAGATCGGCGTCATCCAGCCGCTGGAGGAGATCGGCAGGATCTGCCGCGAGAAGAAGGTGTTCTTCCACACCGATGCGGCGCAGGCCGCCGGCAAGATCCCGCTCGACGTCGAGGCGATGAACATCGACCTGATGAGCATCTCCGGCCACAAGATCTACGGGCCCAAGGGCATCGGCGCGCTCTACGTGCGCCGCAAGCCGCGTGTCCGCCTGGTGCCGCTGATCGTCGGCGGCGGCCAGGAGCGCGGCTTCCGCTCCGGCACCCTGCCGACGCCGCTGTGCGTCGGCCTGGGCGAGGCCGCCGAGATCTGCCTGAAGGAGATGGACGGCGAGGCCAAGCGGCTGAAGAAGCTGCAGGAGCGCATGCTCAAGGGCCTCAACGCCAAGCTGACCGAGATCGTGGTCAACGGCGACCTCGAGCATCGCATCCCGGGCAACCTCAACATCAGCTTCGCCTACGTCGAGGGTGAGTCGCTGATGATGGGCATCAAGGGCCTGTCGGTGTCGTCCGGCTCGGCGTGCACCTCTGCGTCGCTCGAGCCCAGCTACGTGCTGCGCGCGCTCGGCGTCGAGGAGGAGATGGCCCACACCTCGCTGCGCATCGGCCTCGGCCGCTTCACCACCGAGCACGAGGTCGACACCGCGGTCGACGAGCTGGTGCGCCACGTCAACAAGCTGCGCGCAATGAGCCCGCTCTGGGAAATGGCCCAGGAAGGCATCGATATCAAGTCAATCGAATGGGCGGCCCACTAACGGCCGGTGTTGGGGAATTGAGGAGAGTGTCATGACCTACAGCGCAAAGCTGATCGACCACTACGAGAACCCGCGCAACATCGGGTCGCTCGACAAGAGCTCCGAGGATGTCGGCACCGGCCTGGTCGGTGCGCCGGCCTGCGGCGACGTCATGAAGCTGCAGATCAAGGTCGGCGCCGACGGCCTGATCGAGGACGCCAAGTTCAAGACCTTCGGCTGCGGCTCGGCGATCGCGTCGTCCTCGCTCGTCACCGAATGGGTGAAGGGCAAGACGATCGACGAGGCCGAGACGATCAAGAACACCGACATCGCCAAGCACCTGGCGCTGCCGCCGGTGAAGATCCATTGCTCGGTCCTGGCCGAGGACGCGATCAAGGCGGCGATCGCCGACTATCGCACCAAGATCGCCAAGAAGGACGAGACCAGGGACGCCGCGGAGTAACAGCGGAAATGAGCACGCCTATCACTACCGATGCCCCCAAGCCGACCGCGACGCGGCCCCGTCGGCCGCGTCCGCAGCTCATGACGGTGTCGCCGGCGGCGGCGGAGCGCGCCAAGGCGCTGATCGACGGCCGCGGCAAGCCGACCGCCGGCATCCGCATCGGCGTGCGCACCAAGGGCTGCTCGGGTCTCAGCTACACGCTCGAATTCGCCGACAGGCAGGAGCCGATGGACGAGGTGGTCGAGAGCCAGGGCCTCAAGCTCCTGATCGATCCCAAGGCGTCGCTGTTCCTGATCGGCACCGAGATGGACTACGAGGAAGAGAAGCTCAAGCAGGGCTTCGTCTTCAAGAATCCCAACGAGAAGGGCCGCTGCGGCTGCGGCGAATCCTTCCACGTCTGAAGTCGTTTCGTCATGGATCACTTCGCGCGGCTGGGACTGCCGGCGGCGCTCGACACGGATGCCGCGGCGCTCGACAAGGCGTACTTCGCCCGCCAGCGCCAATGGCATCCCGACCGCTTCGTCGGCAAGCCCGCGCCTGAGCGGGCGAAGGCCTCGGTCGAAGCCGCGGCGCTGAACGACGCCTACCGCACGCTGAAGGATCCGCTCGACCGCGCCGTCTATCTGGCCGAGCTGAATGGCGTCGAGCTGCCGGGCGACGGCAAGACGATCGACGATCCGGAGCTGCTCATGGAAGCCATGGAAGCCCGCGAGGAATTGCACGAAGCGAGCAGCATCGCCGAGGTCGACGCACTCGCCGCGAAGACGCGCGATGAGCTGCAGAAGTCGCTGGCGGCGCTCGGCAGTTTGTTCTTGGCAAACGACAAGCCCGCCATCAGAAAGACGCTCCTTCGCCTGCGCTACCTCGACAAGTTCGCCGAGGAAGCACGGGCGCGACGAACCAATTTGGGCAGCAACCTGGGTAAGTCATGACCCTGCTGGAGATCCACGAACCGGGCGAAACGCCCTTGCCGCACGCCGGCGAAGGATCGTTGGCCGTGGGCATCGATCTCGGCACCACCAACTCGGTGGTCGCGATCGCGCGCGAGGGCAAGCCGGCAGCGCTGCACGACGAGGCCGGCAAGGCGCTGGTGCCGTCGGTCGTGGCCTATCCGTCGGGCGGTGGCGTGATCGTCGGCGACGACGCACGCGCGCTGACGGCGCAGGAGCCGAAGAACGTCGTCGCGTCGGTGAAGCGCCTGATGGGCCGCGGCGCGGCCGATCTTCATGCGGTTGCGGGCGTGCTGCCCTACGAGATCGAGCCGGGCACCGGCGAGACCGACATGGTCAAGCTGCGCATCGGCGGCAAGGCGCGTTCTCCGGTCGAGATCTCCGCCGAAATCCTCAAGGCTCTCAAGCTGCGCGCCGAAGCCGCGCTGGAGAAGCCGGTCGAGCGCGCGGTCATCACCGTGCCGGCCTACTTCGACGATGCCGCGCGCACGGCGACCCGCGATGCCGCGCGCGTCGCCGGCCTCGAGGTGCTGCGGCTCGTCAACGAGCCGACGGCGGCGGCGCTGGCCTACGGTCTCGACAAGGGCTCGGAGGGCCTCTACGCGGTCTACGACCTGGGCGGCGGCACCTTCGACTTCTCGCTGCTGCGGCTGGAGAAGGGCGTGTTCCAGGTGCTCGCCACGGGCGGCGACACGGCGCTGGGCGGCGACGACTTCGACCGCGCCATCGCCGAGCGCATGCTCGAGGAGCGCAAGACGGACGGGCTCGCCGACACGATCGACGAGGGCGCGGTGAAGACTGCGCTGGCGCTGGCCCGCCACATGAAGGAGCAGCTCTCCGACCGCGACCAGGCCTCCGGCCGGCTGGAGCTCGCCGGCGTGCCGTCGTTCCATGCGCTGACCCGGGCCGGGTTCGACGCCATGGTCGCGGCCTACGTGAAGCGCACCATCGACATCGCGCGCCGCGTGCTCGACGACGCCGCGATGAAGGTCGGGGACATCCACGGCGTGGTGCTGGTCGGCGGCTCGACCCGCGTGCCGCTGGTGCGCTCGGCCGTCGCCGACATGATCGGCAGGGCGCCGCTCACCGACATCGATCCCGACGAGGTCGTGGCGCTGGGCGCCGCCCTGCAGGCCGAGGCACTGACCGGCGGTTCCGATACGCTGCTGCTCGACGTGACGCCGCTGTCGCTCGGCCTCGAGACGATGGGCGGCATCGTCGAGAAGATCGTGCCGCGCAACACGCCGATCCCCGTGCAGCTCGCGCAGGACTTCACGACCTACCAGGACGGCCAGAGCGCGATGGCGATCCATGTCGTGCAGGGCGAGCGTGAGATGGTCGACGATTGCCGGAGCCTCGCGCGCTTCGAATTGCTCGGCATCCCGCCGATGACCGCCGGTGCGGCGCGCATCCGCGTCACCTTCGCGGTCGATGCCGACGGCCTGCTGACCGTGTCGGCGGAAGAGAAGACGACCGGCGTCGCGCAGCGCGTCGAGGTGAAGCCGTCCTATGGCCTCAGCCACGATGACATGGCCGACATGCTCTACGACAGCCTCGATCATGCCGAGGAGGACATGACCAGGCGCCTGCTGACCGAGGCGCGGGTCGAGGCGAAGCGTAACCTGCTGGCGCTTGACGCGGCCCTCGCCAAGGACGGCGAGCTGCTGTCGGCTGAGGAGCGCGGCGGGCTGGACGCCGCGCGGGCGCGTCTCGAGACGGCCATCGCCGGCGAGGATCGAGACGAGATCAATGCCGCCGCCGAAGCGCTGGAGACACAATCGAAGCCGTTCGCCGAGATGCGCATGGATCGCGGTATCCGCGAGGCGCTGTCGGGCATGGCGGTGAGCGACCTGGAAGGCCGGGTCGGCGATTAGTAATTCCTCCCCTTGCCGGGGTCCGGCAAGGGGAGGTGCCCGCGTAAGACGAGGGCACCTCCCCTTCGCGGGCTCCGCGAAGGGGAGGAGGAATGAGATTGAGGTTTGGTAGATGCCGAAGATGACGTTCATCCTGAAGGACGGCTCGCGCAAGGAGGTGGAAGCTCCGCTCGGCCTCAGCGTGCTGGAGATCGCCCATCGCAACCACGTCGACATCGAGGGCGCCTGCGAAGGCTCGCTCGCCTGCTCGACCTGCCACGTCGTCGTCGAGAACGCCTGGTTCGAGAAGCTCGCGCCGGCCAGCGAGGATGAGGAGGACATGCTCGATCTGGCCTTCGGCCTGACCCACACCTCGCGGCTCGGCTGCCAGATCCGCATGTCCAACGAGCTCGACGGCCTGGTGGTGAAGCTGCCGGCCGCGACCCGCAACATGATGGTCGACAAGTAGGAGGGGGAGATGGCCCAAAAGCTGCGCTGGACGGACATCCACGACATCGCCATCGAGCTCGAGGAAGCCCATCCCGACTCAGACAACGTGAATCTGCGCTTCACCGACCTACACAAGTGGGTGATGGCCCTTCCCGGATTCGAGGACGATCCGAACAAATCCAACGAGAAGATCCTCGAAGCCATCCAGGCCGCCTGGATCGAAGAAAGAGGATGAGCGACCAAATGCCCCAATAAGGACAAAAACCGAATCGTATGGTCTTTGTCGCAAAGGGGTTTTCATGAGGGGCAAATCACTGAGATTGGTCCTGCTGCCGGTACTGTTGGCAGGGGGCGTCGGCGCTTGCGCCAACAACGGCGTTCAGCCCGGCTACGTCAGCACGGCTTCGGCCTATGGCGGCGGGACGCCGACCGGTGAGGCGGGCCGCGTGGTCGCCATCAACGACACCAGCATCCGCGGCGGTGGCGGCTCGGGCAACGGCCCGATGGTTGGCGGCCTGCTGGGCGGGCTGGGCGGCCTCGCCATCGGCGCCTCGGGCGGGCGCGGCATCGGCGGCGGCCTGATCGGCGGCGTGCTGGGCGCCGCTGCCGGCGCGATCGGCGGCGCCATCTTCGACCGCCAGACCCCCGGCCGCGGCATCGAGGTCACGGTCCAGAAGGACAACGGCCAGACCGTCACCATCGCCCAGAAGGACGACGGCGACGTCCAGCTCGGCGACCGCGTCCAGATCGTCCAGGACCGCAGCGGCGTCGCCAAGGCGGTGCGCGACAGCGGCCGCCAGCAGGACTACCGGCAGGCCAACTACGGCAACTACGGCGCGTCGCCGCAGTCGGGTGGCTATCAGTCGGGTGGCTCCCAATACGGTGGCTACCAGTCCGGCGGCTCCCAGGACTACGGCTCGGGCCCGCAGCCGGCCGACTACGGCCAGCCGCAGCGCTACTCCCGGCCGCAGTCGAGCTCCCGTTCCGGCTACCAGGGTGGCGGGTACGGCGGCTACGCGCAGTCGGGCGGCTCCCAGGACTATCGCCAAAGTGGTCCCCAGCCCCAGAACGATCCCCGCTACGGGACGCTGGAATAGCCTGCTAAAATCCTCCGGCTTTACTTGAGGCGGAGGACTTAAGATGTTCGGCAAGTGGCTTTTGGCGCTGTTGGCGCCCCTTGCGTTGGCGGTCACGTTGACGGCCTGCCAGCAGGGCGGCGTCCAGCCCGGCATCCAGCAGGCGTCCGCCGCCGGCGGCTTCCGCGGCGAGGCCGGCCGTGTGATGTCGATCCGCGACGTCGACCTCCAGCAGACCCGGCGCGGCGTCAGCGACGGCACCCTGATCGGTGGCGGCGTCGGCGGCGTGGGCGGCGCGATCGCGGGCGCCGCGATCGGCGGCACGGCCGGCAGCGCGGTGCTGGGCGGCGTGCTCGGTGCGGTCGGCGGCGCGATCGCCGGCACCGCGATCGACCGCAGCAGCCCGACCCGCGGCATCGCGGTCACCATCCGCAAGGACGACGGCTCCGAGGTCACCATCGCCCAGCGCGACGACGGCGACGTGCAGATGGGCGACCGGGTGATCATCGTCTACGACAACGAGGGCGTTGCCCGCGCCGTGCGAGATACCGGCCGGCGTCGCGACTACTAGAGCGATTTCCGGGCAGATGGAACCGCTCGCGGTTCTATCTGCCCGGAAATGCGCGCACGGGGGTTGTTGTTGCAGCAGGCATATTCCGTTCGGCTGATTCCAGCAGAACGGAATATGCTCTAGGGCCGCGGCGGCCCCACGCTGGCGGCGAAAGGCGGCGGGGCCTATATACCCGCCGCCATGGCCCGCAACTCCCTCGGTCTCGATAGGGCGCCCGGCGACACCCGCGTGGTGGTCGCGATGTCGGGCGGCGTCGATTCGTCGGTCACGGCGGCGCTCCTGAAGGAGCAGGGCTACGACGTCGTGGGCGTCACCCTGCAGCTCTACGATCATGGGGTCGCCGTCGGGAAGGCGGGGGCCTGCTGCGCCGGCCAGGACATCCAGGACGCGCGCCAGGTCGCCGACCGGCTCGGCATCCCGCACTACGTGCTGGACTACGAGAGCCGTTTCCGCGCCGAAGTGATGGACAGCTTCGCCGACTCCTACCTGCGCGGCGAGACGCCGGTGCCCTGCATCGCCTGCAACCGCACGGTCAAGTTCCGCGACCTGATGAAGACGGCGCGCGAGCTCGGCGCCGAGGCGCTGGCGACCGGCCATTACGTGCGCCGCGTGATGGGGGAGGCCGGCCCCGAGCTGCATCGCGGCACCGATCCCAATCGCGACCAGAGCTACTTCCTGTTCGGCACGACGGCCGAGCAGCTCGACTACCTGCGCTTCCCGCTGGGCGACCTGCCCAAGAGCGAGACGCGCGCCCTGGCCGAGCGCTTCGAGCTCGCGGTCGCCGACAAGCCCGACAGCCAGGACATCTGCTTCGTGCCGAACGGCGACTATGCCGGCGTCGTGCAGAAGCTGCGCCCCGAGGCCAACGACCCGGGTGAGATCGTCGACATGGCGGGCAAGGTCGTCGGCCGCCACGACGGCATCGTCCGCTTCACCGTCGGCCAGCGCCGCGGCCTGGCGCTGGGCGAGCGCAGCGGCACCGACAACGATCCGCTTTACGTCGTGAAACTCGAGCCCGAGACCCGCCGCGTCGTCGTCGGTCCGCGCCGCGCGCTCGGCCGCCGCGAGATCGCGCTCTACGACATCAACTGGCTCGGTCCCGATTTCGACGGCGCCTTGCCGGTGCAGGTGAGGGTGCGGTCATCGCAGGCCTTGCGCCCCGCCGAGGTCGAGCGGGCGAACGGCGCGCTCGTCGTCCGCTTCGCCGAGCCCGAGATCGGCGTCTCGCCGGGCCAGGCCTGCGTGATCCATGATCGCGCTACCGGCAGCCGCGTCCTCGGCGGCGGTTTCATCCGGCGCTTCCCATGATGAAGCTCGACCATCTCAACCTGCCGGTCAGCAACCTCGAACGGTCGCGCGACTGGTGGGTGGAGACGCTCGGCCTCAAGGTCGAGTTCGAGGTGCCGAACACCCGAACGGTGGCGCTGAACGACGGCGAGGGCTTCGCGATCTTCCTGCAGGAGAAGCCGAACGTTGCGTTCAACGGCGTCGCGCTGTGGTTCCAGGTCGACGATGTCGACGCCACGCACGCCGCCTGGACCGCGCGCGGCGTGCGCTTCAACCACGGCCCGCAGAAGAACTTCTGGGGCTACGGCCCCGAGCTCGCCGATCCCGACGGGTATCTGATCCGCCTCTGGGACGAGCGGTCGATGGCTGAGAAAATAGCCTGATGCACCTGCGCAGCAAGGAAGAGCTCGGGCTTCCGAGATGGGTCCCTGTTGTCGAGGAATCATTCGACGATCCGCCGATCGTGATGTGGCAGGCCCGACTGAAGCTTTCCTTGATGTGCCTGGGCACTGGTCAGGCAAAGGAATAGACCGATGCACTGGATCATCCAGAATAAAATGCGGGATGAGGCTGGAGTTCGTGCCCTAGCCGAAAGTCTGCCCCGCTGGGGCATCTCGCACAGCTTCCATGACCTTGGAGATGACTGGAAACTGGTTCCGGAACCGAACCCGCTCGGGAACGTGATCGTGATCGGTGCGTATGCGATCCGGCACGAGGCCAAACGGAAAGGCTGGGTTCCGGGCGTGTTCGATCTGGAGCACCTCAACCATCTCGACTATGTCCGCCACTGGGGCGACGACATGCTGAACGCCCGAGCAGCGATGTGGCGCTTCGCCGACGTTCCACAGTCGTCGCTGCCCGATCAGTTCTTTTGCCGTCCCGCACAGGACAACAAATTCTGGAAAGCCGGTCCTACCACTCGGGTCGAGTTTATGGAGTGGCACGCGCAGATCAGAAAACTCTGGGATGATCCGGAAGCACATTCGTCGATCCAGCCCGATACCGGGACAGTTATTGGTCCTCTGAGAGAGATCGCGCAGGAACATCGGTTCTGGATCGTTGATGGTCGGGTCGTCACCAACTCCCTGTACAGGCGCGGAGATCGGGTCCTCTATGAAGACCATAGCGACCCCGAAGTGGTCGCGTTCGCGGTGAAAATCGCTGCTCATCCATGGCAACCGCAACGGGCCTATGTATTGGACGTCAGCGTGGCTCCGAATAGGGAGTTGCACGTGATCGAGGCCAACAATCTGGGATCTGCCGGGCTGTACGCCGCGGATGTCCAGAAACTGGTCGCCGCGATCGAGGAGATGAAGTTCTGACTTCGGGTTTTTCGGATGATCGATTTCAGCCTTGTTCATCCCCGGGACGCACCCGATGGCGGGCTGGGAATCGCCCCGCAAGTGCCTCCTAGCGCATTGACAGCCGACCGCCAGCACCCCTATTACCGCGCACCCATGGCTGGGTAGCTCAGCTGGTTAGAGCACGGCACTCATAATGCCGGGGTCGGCGGTTCAAGTCCGCCCCCAGCTACCAAATTCCAGGCCCCGGTTTCGACCGGGGCCTTTCATTTGCGCCCCTTTCTTTTGCCGGGGGCCTGCGCCATTTAGGGATCATGGCCGACGGACATCACCATCAGACCGACGTGGTCATCGTGGGCGCGGGGCCGGTCGGGCTGTTCACCGTGTTCGAATGCGGCATGGTCCGCCTGCACTGCCACGTGGTCGACGTGCTCGACGATGCCGGCGGGCAGTGCACCGCGCTCTATCCGGAAAAGCCGATCTACGACATTCCGGGCTTCCCGCGCATCGAGGCCGCCGAGCTGGTGGTGCGGCTGAAGGCGCAGGCCGCGCCCTTCAAGCCGGTCTATCACCTCGGCGAGCAGGTCCAGGCGCTCGAGGCGCTGAGCGGCGGCTTCTGGAAGCTCACCACCTCGAAGGGCACGGTGATCCACGCGCGGGCGGTGATCATCGCCGCCGGCGTCGGCGCCTTCGGCCCGAACCGGCCGCCGCTCGACGGTATCGAGGCGTTCGAGGGCAAGAGCGTCTTCTATTACGTCACCCAGCGCGAGGCCTTCCGCGGCAAGCGCGTCGTCATCGCCGGCGGCGGCGATTCGGCGGTCGACTGGGCGCTGTCGTTGTCGGAGATCGCCGCACACGTCTCGGTCATCCATCGCCGCGACAAGTTCCGCGCCGCGCCCGAGAGCGAGGCACGGCTGAAGGCGCTCGCCAAGGCAGGGAAGGTCGAAATGGTGGTGCCGTACCAGCTCCACGGTCTCGACGGTGCCGATGGCCAGCTCAGCGCGGTGAACGTCACGACTCTCGAAGGCGCCGAAAGGAAAATTCCGGCCGACGTGTTGCTGCCGTTCTTCGGCCTGTCGATGTCGCTCGGCCCGATCGCCGAGTGGGGGCTGGCGCTCGAGCGCAACCAGGTGAGTGTCGATCCCGCCACAACAGCGACAAACAAGCCTGGAATTTTCGCGGTCGGCGATGTCGTCACTTATGCGGGAAAGTTGAAACTGATCCTGACGGGATTTTCCGAGGCGGCAATCGCCGCCCGCTCGGCGTATGCGCTCGTCCATCCCGAGACGCCGCTGCACTTCGAATACTCGACCACCGCAGGAGTGCCGGGCGTCTGAGCGCTTGTGGATAAGGCCTCGCGCGAGAGTCCCATTACGGGCATTGGAACGCTAATCGACTCGCCAAAATCAGGGGTCGATTCGCGTTCCAATGCCCAAAATAGGTGTTCGGCGCGCGGTGGTGCAGTGTGACGCGCATGATGATGCCCGCCTTGCGTCATACGAGCCTGTGCCCGAGCTACCGCGGGGCCCGACGGACAGAAAAACATCCTATCGGGGGAGGGAGGGTCGCGGATTCCGGGACTCGCAGGCCTCCGATGACGATGCCACCGGCATTTTACCCGTCCCAGGCATGGAACGGTTTGGGACGGGGGGACTCCCCGCTAATTGACCGGCCGGCTCTGCGGCAGGCGGTCCTTCTTGCCGTAGACCGGCGGCGACAGGCCATCGGCGTCGCGGCCGGCCCAGTCGCGCTGACTGACGGTCGCGAGCCGCTTGCGCTGGCCCTCGATCAGGCCGGCGGTGGCGGCCTCGACGTCGATGGTCAGGACCTTGCCGTCCTTCACCACCTGCCTGCCGTCGACATAGACGTGGCGGATCGCGCGCTCGCTCGCCGAGTAGATCAGGCTGCGGACGGGCTCGTGGCTCGGCTGCATGTAGGGATGGCTCATGTCGACGAGCGAGAAGTCGGCCTTGGTGCCCGGCGCCAGCCGGCCGAGGTCGGGCCGGCGCAGGATCTTGGCGCCGCCGATCGTCGCCGCCTCGAAGGCGTGGCGCGTGGTGCCCATCTTGTAGTTGCCGGTGAAGACGCGCGCGGCGTAGCAGACCAGCCGGATCTCATCGACCATGTTGTGCGGGAAGGTGTCGGTGCCGATGCCGACCGTGATGCCGGCGTTCATGTAGCGGCCGATCGAGTTCATCACCATGCCGCGCCGGGCGAACACGGTCGGGCAGTGCGCGACAGCGGCGCCCGAGTCGCGCAGCCGCTCGAAGTCGTTGCCGTGCGGGTGATGGATCTGCGGATGGTCGTTGAGGAAGATGCCGTGGCCGATCACCAGGTCGGGCCCGAGCACGCCGATATCCTCGAGCCATTCGATCGGCGTCTTGCCGTGCCGGCGGACCATTTCATAGAACTCGACCACCGCCTGGCAGGCATGGGTCTGCATCGGGATGCCGCGCTTCCTGGCCTCCTGCAGGGCCTCGCGAAAGAAGCCCTCGCGGCAGGTGTCGATCTGCGCCGGGCCCGCCATGCCGCCGATGCGGCCGCTGGGATGCTTCAGCGCCTCGTCGATGGTCTTCATCGAGTTCTCGAAGGCCTTTTCGCCGGCCTTCTCGTCCCAGGCATAGTCGACGGTGTGGCCGTTCTTGGTGAACCACACGCCCTGGCGCATCATCGGGCACACGACCGCCCGGATGCCGGTCTTGGCGAGTTGGTCTACCCAGCCGTCGCGCGCCATCGACAGGTCGGTGATGGTGGTGACGCCGCTCTTCAGCAGCTCCGACATCGCGACCTGCGTCGACGGGCCGGCATCCTCCGGATTGAGGCCATAGACCGTCAGATATTCATAGAGCGAGCTCTGGCCGAGCTTGTCCGAGCCGTATTCCTCGGTCAGGCCCTTGTTGGCCGGCTCCGAAAACGGATGGGAGTGCACGTTGACGAAGCCGGGGATCGCCATGAAACCCTTGCCGTCGATCGTGCCGTCGACCGGTCCGGCGTAACCCGGCCCGACATGGACGACCTCGTTGGCCTTGAACACCAGGTCGGCGCCGTCGAGATAGACATGGCGCTGCTCCGAATCGTCCCAGGCGACGACATGATCGAGGTTTGCGATGCGAGTGGTCGCGGTGCGACTGGTCGTGCTGCTCATCGGTCCTTACCCTTTGTGCGCCATGCTGGCATGATCGGGCCATGACCGCAAAACTCAGCGAGGACGCCAGGGGCGTCTACATCATCGCCGCCACGCCGTTCACCGACGACGGCGCGCTCGACCTGCAAAGCGTCGATACGCTCACCGATTTCTACATCCGGAGCGGTGTGCATGGCTTCACCCTGCTGGGCATGATGGGCGAGGCGCACAAGCTCACCGCCGACGAGTCGATCGAGGTGGTGAAGCGCGTGATCGGCCGCGCCGGCGACCGCCAGGTGATCGTGGGCGTGAGCCATGCCGGCCTGGAGAACGTGCGGCGGTTGTCGCACGAGGTGATGGTGGCGGGCGCCGCGGGCGTGATGGTGGCGCCGCCGGCCGGGCTCAAAGGCGACGACGGCGTCTACAATTACTATGCGCAGGCCTTTGCTGCGCTCGGGCCGCACATTCCGGTGGTCTACCAGGACTATCCGCAGGCCACCGGCGTCTACCTGTCGCCTGCGGTGTTCGAGCGGCTGGTCGACGACTTCAAGCAGCTCGTGATGCTGAAGCACGAGGACGCGCCGGGCCTCGCCAAGCTGACGCGCGTCCGCGACGGTGAGAAGAAGCCCGGCCGCCGGCGAGTCTCGATTTTGGTCGGCAACGGCGGGCTGTACCTGCCGCAGGAGCTGCGGCGCGGCGCCGACGGCGCCATGACCGGCTTCGCCTGGCCGGACATGCTGGTGCAGGTCTGCGAGCTGTTCGCCGCGGGCAAGGCGGAGGCGGCGGAGGACCTGTTCGACCTCTACCTGCCGCTGGTGCGTCACGAGGTGCAGCCGGCGATCGGCCTTGCTTTGCGCAAGGAGGTCCTGTTCAAGCGCGGCGCGATCAAGAGCCCGAAGCAGCGCGCGCCGGGCTCGTCGTTGACCACGACAGACCGGGCGGAACTCGAGGCGATGATGGCACGGCTGGAGCGCCGGCTCGCAGCCTCGGGCCGGGCGCACAAGCTGGCGGCGGAGTGAGCGGACGATGGCTGATTACGATTTGATCGTTCGCAACGCGAAGATCGTCACCGAGGATCGCCAGACCGAGGGAGACATCGGCGTCAAGGACGGCCGCATCGCCGCCCTCTCGCCGGGCCTGAAAGGGACCGCCGCGCGCGAGATCGACGCCGGCAACAAGTTCGTCCTGCCGGGCGGCATCGACAGTCACGCCCACATCGAGCAGAAGTCGGGTTTCGGCATCATGTGCGCCGACGACTTCTACAGCGGCACGGTGTCGGCGGCGTTCGGCGGCACCACGACGGTGATCCCGTTCGCCGCGCAGCATCGCGGCATGTCGCTGCGCCAGGTCGTGAAGGACTATCACGCGGCGGCGACGCCCAAGGCGGTGATCGACTACGCCTTCCACCTGATCGTGACCGATCCCTCGCCGCAGGCGCTGGGCCAGGACCTTCCGGCGCTGATCAGGGACGGCTACACCTCGTTCAAGATCTACATGACCTACGATGCCATGAAGGTCAGCGACTACCAGATGCTCGACATCCTGGCGCTGGCGCGGCGCGAGGGTGCGCTGGTCATGGTGCATGCCGAGAACCACGACATGATCCAGTGGCTGGCGCACCACCTGATCGAGCAGGGCCACGGCGCGCCCAAGTTCCACGCCATCGCCCATGCCCGCGTCGCCGAGGCCGAGGCGACCAATCGGGCGATCTCGCTGGCGCGGCTGGTCGATGCGCCGATGCTGATCGTGCACATGTCGGAGATCGAGGCGATCGAGACGCTGCGCCAGGCGCAGAAGAAGGGGCTGAAGATCTTCGGCGAGACTTGCCCGCAATACATCGCGCTCACCGCCGACGACATGGACAAGCCCGGCGTCGAAGGCGCGATGTGGTGCTGCAGCCCGCCGCCGCGTGACAGCGCGGCGCAGGAGGCGGTGTGGGCGGCGCTGAAGGACGGCACCTTCCAGACCTTCTCGTCGGATCACGCGCCCTATCAGTTCAACGAAGGGGGCAAGATCCCCAAGGGCGACAAGACCACCTTCAAGGAGATGGCCAACGGCGTGCCGGGCCTGGAGATCCGCCTGCCGCTGCTGTTCAGCGAAGGCGTGCAGAAGGGTCGCATCAGCCTGCAGCAGTTCGTGGCGCTGACCTCGACCAACCACGCGCGGCTCTACGGTCTCTATCCGCGCAAGGGCACGATCGCGGTGGGTTCGGACGCCGACTTCGCGATCTGGGACGCCGACAAGGACGTCACCATCCGCTGGAAGGACCTGCACGACAATGTCGGCTACACGCCCTACGAGGGCCGCGAGATCAGGGGCTGGCCGGTCGTGGTGGTGAGCCGCGGCCGCGTCGTGGTCGAGAACGGCAAGCTCAACGCCGAGCGCGGCTCCGGCCAGTTCCTGCCCTGCGACTCGCCCGACTCGTCCAAGCCCAAGGGCATGACCGCGCCGGAACTGCAGGCGATGAGCCGCTTCGGTCTGAAGCCGCTGTTCTAGGTGTTATTGTCGTCCTGAGCGTAGCGAAGGACCCCATGGCGTTGGTAACTGGAATGAGATCCTTCGCTACGCTCAGGATGACAGAGGAAGAGGAGAAATTGCCGTGTCCCGTCGTTTGAAAGTCTCGTCCGCCCAGCTTGGGCCCATCCATCGCGCCGACAGCAGGGCGAGCGTGGTCAAGCGCATGGTCGAGATGCTGAAGGAAGCCGATTCGCGCGGCTCGAAGTTCGTGGTCTTCCCGGAGCTCGCGCTCACGACCTTCTTCCCGCGCTACTGGATGGACGACCAGAACGAGGTCGACAGGTTCTTCGAGAACCAGATGCCGAGCCCGGAGACGATGCCGCTGTTCGAGCTGGCGCGGCAGAAGGGCATCGGCTTCTACCTGGGCTATGCCGAGCGCACCGAGGAGGACGGCGGCGAGCACCGCTTCAACACCTCGATCCTGGTCGGGCCCGACGGCCGCATGATCGGCAAGTACCGCAAGGTCCATCTGCCGGGTCATGCCGAGCACCGCTCGAACGTGCCGTACCAGCATCTCGAGAAGAAGTATTTCGAGGTCGGCAATCTCGGCTTCAAGGTCTGGAAGATGTTCAAGGACGAGGTCCGGGTCGGCCAATGCATCTGCAACGACCGGCGCTGGCCCGAGACCTTCCGCGTCATGGGGCTGAAAGGCGCCGAGATGGTCGTGCTGGGCTACAACACGCCGACTGACAACGTCTATGCGCCGCACGAGCCGCCGTACCTGCGCGTGTTCCACCACAATCTCTCGATCCAGGCCGCCGCCTACCAGAACGGCATCTGGGTCGTGGCGACCGCCAAGGCGGGCAAGGAGGACGGCTACTGGCTGCACGGCGGCTCAGCGATCGTGGCGCCGACCGGCGAGATCGTCGCCAAGGGCACGACCGAGGAGGACGAGGTCATCTCCTACGACTGCGACCTCGCGCTGGGCGAATATATCCGCAGCACCACCTTCAATTTCGCCAAGCACCGCCGGCCCGAGCACTACAAGCTGATCTCCGAGCGCACCGGCGTGGAAATCGAGACGGCGAACTGAGGGACCGAAACATGGAATACGCCGTCAACGACGTGAACCACCGCGATCGCTACAAGATCCTCACCGCTTTCGTGCTGCCGCGGCCGATCGCCTGGGTGACCTCGCTCGGGCCGGGCGGCGTGGTCAATGCCGCGCCGTTCAGCTTCTTCAACGTCTTCGCCGAAGATCCGCCGCTCGTCATGTTCGCGATCAACAAGCGGCCGGACGGGCGGCTCAAGGACACCTGGCTGAACATCGAGCGCACCGGCGAGTTCGTGATCAACCTGACCGACGAGCCGCTGGCGCGGGCGATGCACGATTCGAGCGGCGACTTCCCACCGAACGTCGGCGAGCCCGATTATCTCGGCCTGAAGCTCGCGCCGTCGGTCGACATCGAGCCGCCGCGTCTCGCCGACGCGCCGTGGTCGATGGAGTGCAGGACCTGGCAGGTGATCAGCGTCAAGGACGACCGCCAGCTGGTGATCGGCGAGGGCTTGCGCTTCCACATCCGCGACGAGCTGTGGGACCCCAAGGCGATGCGCGTCCACATGGATCGCTATCACCCGGTCGGCCGCATGTTCGCCGACCGCTACTGCCGCACCGACGACCGCCTGGAGTTCCCGGCGGCGCCGGTCGTGGAGGCGAAGGCGGCGGAGTAGGGCTCAGATCAGCTGCTGGCGCAGGTCGGCGGCGGCGGCCTGCAGCAGCGCGATGTGCTTCTGCGGCGGATCGTCGAGCGTGCCGGTGATCTGCAGCGCGCCGACATTGCGGCCGTCGTAGCGCCTGAGCGGCACGGCGAGCCCGCAGTCGCCGACCTTCATGTCCTGGTGCGTCTCGCCGTAACCTTTGTCGCGCGCGTCCAGGATGGTCTTGCGGATCGCCTTGAGATTGGTCGGCGTGTACTTGGTGAAGGCCTTGGGCTGCAACTCCGCCAGCCAGCGATCGAGCACACCGTCGTCGAGGGTGCCGAGCACGGCGCGGCCGGCGGCGGTGCAGAAGGCGGGATGGCGGACGCCGACGCCGGGCGACAGGTCCATCGGATAGCGCGGCAGCGCGTGGGCGACCGTGACCATGTCATGGCCGTCGAGCACGGCGACCCAGGTAGAGCGGCCGGCGATGTGGGCGATGCGATCGCACACCGGTTGGACGACGGTCGAGATCTTGTTCGAGCCGAGATAGTCGCCGGCGAGCCCCAGCACGCGCGGTGTCAGTCGGAAGACGCGACCGTCAGTGTCGGCGAGTCGCAGCGTGATCAGCGTGTGCAGCATGCGGCGCACGCTCGCCTTCGGCAGACTGGTCGCGCGCGCCACATCGCTGAGGCTGAGTTGTCGCCGCTCCTGGCCGAAGGCGCTGATGACGCTCAAGCCTCGCGCCAGCGCCTCGACATAGTTGGGCCCACCGTTCGCTAGGCGTCGCTCGGCGTCGGCTTCGCGCAACCGCGGCATTGAATCCTCCACTGTTTGCGATAGCGTGCACCAAACTCCGCAAAATGAACAGATGTACGTTGTGCGAACGTTTGGGAGTTCCTGATGACGTCGGCCCGCGATAATGACGAGCTCACAGGCGTGGGACCGGGGAGTCTGATGGGCGACCTGATGCGGCAGTATTGGATTCCGGCCTGCCTGTCGTCGGAGCTCCAGGCCGGCGCAGCGCCCATGCGATTACTGCTTTTGGGCGAGCAGTTGATCGCATTTCGCGACAACCGCGACCGGGTAGGGATCATGGATCACCGCTGTCCGCATCGCTGCGCGTCGCTGTTCTTCGGCCGCGCCGAGGGCGACGGCGTGCGCTGCGTCTATCACGGCTGGAAGTTCGACGCGGAGGGCCGCTGCCTCGAGATGCCCAACCTGCCGCCGGAGCAGCAGTTCGCCGACCGCGTTCATGCCGTGGCCTACAAGGTGGTGGAGCGCGGCGGCCTGGTCTGGACCTACATGGGGTCGCGCGCCGAGGCGCCGCCGCTGCCCGACATCGAAGGCCTCGCGCTGCCCGACCACGAGCGCATCACCCGCGTCCACCAGCGCGAATGCAACTGGCTTCAGGCGCTCGAGGGCGACATCGACACCTCGCACTTCAGCTTCCTGCATCTCGGCACGCTGCAACCGAACGAGATCGCGGCCGACAGCCTGCACCGCTTCAACCTGACCGACCGCGCGCCGCGCTATCACGCCAAGGACACCGAGTGGGGCACGATGTACACGGCCTACCGGCCGGCGGAGAACGGACAGGTCTACCACCGATTCTCGCACTTCATCTTCCCGTTCATCACCTTGCCGCCCGACGGCAGCTTCGCCGATCACATCCAGGCCGGCGTGTGGGTGCCGATGGACGACACCCACACCATGGTCTTCACCTTCTTCTGGACCGAGCGCACCGCGGCGTTGCGCCATCTCAAGGACGGCCAGCCGATCCCGGGCTCGGTGTCGCCGATGGAGTACCTTCCCAACGGTAGCGGCTGGCACGGCCGCTGGCGGCTCAAGGCCAATCTCGACAACGATTACCTGATCGACCGTGCCATCCAGGAAGGCGGCACCTACACCGGCATCCAGGGGCTGGTGGCGCAGGACCAGGCGGTGACCGAAAGCATGGGCGCGATCGTCGACCGCGGCCGCGAGCACCTGGCGCCGAGCGACCGCATGATCACCCAGACCCGCCGCCGGCTGCTCAACGCCGCGCGGGCGCTGCGCGAGGAGGGGACGGCGCCGCCGGGCGTCGACCATCCCGAGGTCTTCCGGCGCGCGCGCGCCGGTGCTTTGCTCGCTCCCGAGGGACAGGACTGGCACGAGGCCTATGTCGAGAACCTCGAACGGATCGTCGGCCCGCCGTGGCCGCGGGCCGCGGAGTGAAGCCATGCGACGCAGAACCGTCCTCGCGGCCGGCGCCGCCAGCCTTTTCACCATTCCCGCCTTTGCCGCGCCGTGGCCCCAGCGTCCGGTCAAGCTGGTGACGCCTTATGCGCCGGGCGGCCCGCTCGACCTCACGGCGCGACTGACGGCCGACAAGCTGGCGGCCAGGTTCGGCCAGAGCTTCGTGGTGGAGAACAAGCCTGGCGCCAACGGCGCGATCGGTGTCCAGGCGGTGATGGCCGCGCCGGCTGACGGCTACACGCTGCTGGTCCACGGCAGCGCCGGCACCACCATCTATCAGGCCGTGATGCGCCACCCCGCGTTCGACACGCTACGCGACCTGACGCCGATCACGCTCGTCGTCTATTTCGACCTGCTGCTGTGCGCCAGCCCGGAGATGCCCTTCAAGACGGTCAAGGACTTCATCGCCTACGCCAAGGCCAATCCCGGCAAGCTCAGCTACGGCAGCGCCGGCGTCGGCGCGATGAACCACGTCGGCGCCGAATGGTTCAAGATGATGGCCGACATCGACATCGTGCACGTGCCGTATCGCGGCGACGCCCCGGTTGCAACCGACGTGGCGAGTGGCACCCTCGGGGTTTCCTTCGTGAGCTCGAACGTCGCCATCCCGCTGATCAAGGCCGGCAAGCTGCGCGCGCTCGCGGTGCCCAGTCACCGGCGCGTCGCGGTGCTGCCCGACGTGCCGACCATGGCCGAGGCAGGCTTTCCCGAGTTCAACCTGCAGCCCTACGCTGGCCTGTTCGGCCCGGCGCAACTCGACAAGGAGATCGTGGCCACGATGTCGGCATCGATGAAGGAGATCCTCGCCCGGTCCGACATGGCCGAGCGGCTGACCGGCCTCGGCATGACGCCCGCCTTCACCACGCCAGCCGAGTTCAGGGAGATGATCCGCAAGAGCATCGAGCTGTGGAAGGGCGTCGCGGCCAAGGCGAAGCTGGTCGTCGAGTGAAGCGACTGGCCTTCATCCGCCGGGCCTACCCGGGCGCGGCAGATGTTCGATGTCGCCTACGAGGACGGCCAGCTTCCGCCGGACGAGGCGGTGGCGCTGGTCATGAAGCACCAGGCCGACGCGATCTTCTTCACCTCGACCTTCAGGTTCGACGCCCGGTTCATCGAGGCGCTGCCCGACAGCGTCAAGGTGGCCGCCTCGGCCTCGAGCTTCCTCGACCATGCCGATGTCGCCGCCGCGCGGGCGCGCGGGCTGGTCCTCACCTATGCGCCGGACATCGCCACCGGCTGCGTCGCCGATCTTGCCTTCGGCCTGGTGATCGGCGCGGCGCGCGGCTTCGGCCGGATCGGCCGCGCCTTTGCTCATCGCTGCCGCGGCTTCGGCTTGCGCGTGGTCTATCACGACCGGCGCCGCGCCGCCGACCAGATCGAGCACGGCGCGGTATTCTATCCCGACCTCGAGGAGATGCTGCCGCTCTGCGACTTCGTCAGCCTGCACACGCCGCTCAAGGTCTCGACCCGCCACATCCTCGATCGCGAGACCTTGGCGCTGCTGCCGCGCGGCGCCATCGTGGTCAACGGCGCGCGCGGCGGGCTGATCGACGAGGCGGCGCTGATCGACTTGCTGGAGTCCGGCCATCTCGGCGGCGCGGGCCTCGACGTGTTCGAGCAGGAGCCGACCTTCAATCCGCGGCTGGCCGGGCTCGACAACGTCTTCCTCACGCCGCACATCACAGTGCGACGCGCGAGACGCGGCTGGCGCTGGGCTATGCGTGCCTGGAGGACATCGACGCGGTTCTCGACGGGCGGCCGCCGCTGCGCCCGGCGGGCGAGGGCATCGACCATCTCAACCTGCGCCGGCGCGTGCCGGCGGCGTAGAGGCTACCAGTGCAGCCGGCTGCGCCCGATCGCCATGGAGACCGCCGCCTGGCTGGGCTCGACCACGGGCAGGCCGACATGGCGCTGCAGGCGGTCGCGATAGCGCGCCATGCCGGCGCAGCCCATGATCAGCACGTCGGCGCCGTCCTCGTCGCGCAGCTCGGCGGCGACCTCGGCCATGCGGCTGAAGGCGCGTGCCTCGTCGGCGAGCTCGACCACGCCGAGACCGATCGCGCGGTCGCCGGCCATGCGGTCGGCGACGCCCATCTGGCCGACATAGCGCAGGTGGCGCGGGATCGACTTCTTCAGGATCGAGATCACGCCGAAGCGCTGGCCGAGCGTCATCGCGGTCAGGATGCCGCACTCGGCGATGCCGAGCACCGGCTTGGTCGTGATCTCGCGCGCAGCATGCAGGCCGGGATCGGAGTAGCAGGCGATCACGAAGGCGGAGCAGTCGTTGTCGCGGCTCCTCACCGCGGCGCTGATCGGCGCCACCACGCTCTCGACATGCGCCTGCGTCTCGATGCCCGGTGGGCCCTCCTTGAGGGTCACGCATTCGATCGCCGGGCCGCCCGTCATGCGCAGCGGCTCCATGGCGCGGTCGATGCCGTCGGTGACGGCTTGCGTCGAATTGGGATTGATGACGAGGATGCGTTCCATGGCCGCAAACAATGGCCTCTAAATTGCTATTCAACAACCGCTGATCTAACGTTCGCGGCTGGGGGATCGATGAGGGAGTTGAAAAGATGAAATCACGGTTTGCCGCCCTCGCCGCGGCGGTTCTGCTGTGCGCGTCGCCGGCGCTCGCTCAGGACAAGCAGCCGCCGCTGCGCACCGGTGTCGACGGCACCTTCGCGCCGCATGCCTTCCCGAAGATGGGCGGCGGCACGCAAGGCTTCCAGATCGACGTCTTCACCGAGGTCGCCAGGCGTATGAAGCGCGAGATCACCATCGATTCGGTGAGCTTCTCGACCCTGATCCCGGGCATGCAGTCGGGTCGCTACGACTTCATCGCCGCGCCGACGACGGTGACCAAGGAGCGCGCCGAGCAGATGCTGTTCACCTCGGGCTATCTGTGGACCGCGTTCCAGTTCGGCATCAAGAAGGGCACGCCGCCGATCAAGGGGTGGGAAGACCTCAAGGGCAAGGCGGTGTCGGTCAACAAGGGCACGCCCTACGAGACGCTGAGCAAGCAGAAGGGCCAGGAGATCGGCTTCGAGGTCCAGGCCTACGACACGCAACCCGACGCGACGCAAGCGGTGCTCTCGGGCCGCGCCTACGCCACGCTCGGCGGCAACACGGTGATCGTCTACACCGCGTCGAAGAACCCGCAGTTCGTCGCCGACCTCGAGCTCAAGGAGACGCGCGCCCATTGGGCGGCGCCGACCCGCAAGGACAACGTGGTCCTTCGCAATCAGCTCCAGGATGCGCTCGACTGCATGAAGAAGGACGGCACGATGGCCAAGTACTACGAGACCTGGTTCACCAAGAAGCCGGCGGCCGACGATCTCGCCGTGGTGATCACGCCGGGCTACGGCGTGCCGGGCATGCCGGGCTACGATCCGACCCCGCACGAGCTCAAGTGCGGCAGTTGATGCCACCGATCGTCTCCGCAAAGGCCATCCACAAGCATTTCGGCACCCTTCACGTCCTGAAGGGTGTCGATCTCGACGTCGCCGAGCGCGAGCTGGTGTTCGTGATCGGCCCGTCGGGCTCGGGCAAGTCGACCCTGCTGCGCTGCCTCAACCGGCTCGAGGAGCCGACCTCGGGCAGTATCGTGGTCGACAGCATCGACATGCTGTCGCCGCGCACCGACATCAACCATGCCCGCCAGCGCATCGGCATGGTGTTCCAGTCGTTCAACCTCTATCCGCACATGACGGCGCTGGGGAACGTGACGCTGGCCTTGCGCAAGGTCGCGGGCAAGTCGCGGGCCGAGGCCGACGTCCTCGGCCGCGCCGCGCTGGAGCGGGTGGGCCTTGCCGACCGCGCCCATCACCGGCCGGCCGAATTGTCGGGCGGCCAGCAGCAGCGGGTAGCCATCGCGCGCTCGATCGCGCTGGAGCCGCGGGTCATGCTGTTCGACGAGCCGACCTCGGCGCTCGATCCCGAGCTGGTCGGCTCGGTGCTGGCGGTCATGCGATCCCTGCGCGAGAGCGGCATGACCATGATCGTGGTCAGCCACGAGATGGGCTTCGCCCGTGCCGCCGCCGACCGCGTGGTCTTCATGGATCACGGCCTGATCGTCGAGCAGGGGCCGCCGGCGCAGATCTTCGAGAGCCCCGGCCAGGAGCGCACGCGCACCTTCATCGGGCAGATCCAGCGTCACTGATCCAATGAGCCGCTGGGACAGGTTCCTCGACACCTTCTTCAATCTGAAGGTCATGGCCAAGTACCTGCCCGACATCCTGTCGGGCGTGGTGCTGACCATCGAGTTGGCGCTCGCGGTCGTGATCACGGGCTTGCTGGCCGGCTTGATCCTGGCGCTGATCCGCAGCGTGGGCATCCGGCCGATCAACTGGCTGATCATCTTCGTCGTCGACGTCTTCCGCTCGCTGCCGCCGCTGGTGGTGATCGTGCTGGTCTATTTCGGACTGCCGTCGGCCGGCTTCGCGCCTTCGGCCTTCGTCTCGACCTGGATGTCGCTGGCGCTGGTGCTGATGGCCTTCGCCGAGGAGATCTTCTGGGCCGGCATCACCTCGACGCCCAAGGGTCAGTGGGAGGCCTCGCGCTCGACCGGCCTCAGCTTCAGCCAGACGCTGCTCTCCGTGATCCTGCCGCAGGCGCTGCGGCTGACGATCGCGCCGCTCACCAACCGCACCATCGCCATCACCAAGGGCACGGCGCTCGGCACCGTGGTGGCGCTGCACGAGATCCTCGGCATGGCGAGCTCCGCGGTGTCGAACTCCTACAATCCGTCGCCGCTGATGATGGGCGCGGCGGCCTACATCGTCCTGTTCCTGCCGGTCGTGGTGGCGGCGCGCTGGATCGAGAGCAGGTTCGCATGGAAGAGATAGTCCAGGCCTTCTTCAATCGCGAGATCGCGACGGAAGCGCTGCCGATCGTGCTGCAGGGCCTGCTGAACACCGTGCTGCTGTCTCTGCTCGTCGTGCCGCTCGGCCTGCTCGGCGGCCTGATCCTGGCGCTGCTGGCGCACAGCCGCAGCCCGTTCATCCGCTGGCCCTTGATGGCCTGGGTCGACTTCTTCCGCGCCTTCCCGCCGCTGGTGCTGCTGATCCTGCTGTTCGCCGGCCTGCCGTTCGCCGGGCTGGAGCTCGGCGGCTTCGCCTGCGTGGCGATCGCCTTCTTCCTCAACACCGGCGCCTATTACGGCGAGATCCTGCGCGCCGGCATCGAATCGATTCCGCGCGGCCAGGTCGAGGCCGCACGCTCGACCGGCCTCAGCGGCCTGCAGGCCATGATCTACATCGTGCTGCCGCAGGCGGTACGCAACGTGCTCCCGGACCTGCTCAGCAACACGCTGGAGGTCGTGAAACTCACCGCGCTCGGCAGCGTGGTCGCGGTCCCCGAGCTCCTGTTCCAGGCCCGCCAGGCGCAGAGCGTCACCTACAACGCCACGCCGATCGTCATGGCGGCGGTGATCTATTTCCTCGTCCTGTGGCCGGTAGTGCGCTTGCTGAGCCGTCTGGAGAATCGCGCGCTGGCCGTCCGCGGCTAGTCTTGGTCTAAAGCCAGCTCGCGTCGAGGCCGCTTGCCGAGCAGGTCGGCGATCGCCTGGCGCATCTGCTCGAAGCGGTAGGGCTTGCGCAGCACCGGGAAGTCCGGCGACTCGCCGGCCGAGCCGGCATAGCCGGTCACCAGCAGGATCGGCAGGTTTGGCTTGTCGGCGCGGATCGTCTGCGCGAGCTCGACACCGTTCATGCTACCCGGCATGACGATATCGCTCACCACCAGGTCGAACGGCTCGCGCCCGATCGCACCCAGCGCCGCGCGCACATCGGCGGCCAGCCGCACCGTATAGCCAAGCTGGCTCAGCATCTCGCGCGCGACCTCGGCCACCTCGGCATTGTCCTCGACCAGCAGCGCCATCCCGCCGGGCGCCGACTCGGCGCGCTCCGCCGGCGCGGCCTCGGCGACCGCCTGGGTTCGCGGCAGGTAGAGCGTCACCACCGTGCCCTTGCCGGGCGGGCTGTCGATCACCGCGGTGCCTCCCGACTGGTGGGTGAAGCCATGGACCTGGCTCAGGCCGAGGCCGGTGCCCTTGTCGGCCTGCTTGGTGGTGAAGAAGGGGTCGAACACCTTGCCCAGGATCTCCGGCGCGATGCCGTGCCCGGTGTCGGCGACGCAAACCGCGACGAACTCGCCGGTGAGCTTCTCCGGCGTCTCGTCGCCGTCGAGCACGACGTTGCGCGCCGACAGCGCGATCGCGCCGTCGCCGGCGACCGCATCGCGGGCATTGAGCACCAGGTTGAGGACCGCCAGCTCGAACTCGTTGGCATCGACGGTCACCGGCCAGGTGTCGGACGTTGCCGAGATGGTGAGCGCGATCTGCGACCCGACCGTGCCGTCGAGCAGCGTGCGCAGCGCCGTGAGGTGCTCGTCGACCTTGATCGCCGTCGGATTGATCGGCTGGCGGCGCGCGAAGCTCAGCAGCTGGCGGGTGAGGGAGGCGCCGCGCTGGGCGGCGATCTCGATCGCCTGCACGGCCTCCTGCGCGCGGGTGTCGCCCTGCGCGCGGGCCCTGAGCCGCGGGATGAAGCCGCTCACGATCATCAGGAGGTTGTTGAAGTCGTGCGCCACGCCGCCGGTGAGCTGGCCCAGCGCCTCCATCTTCTGGCGGTGGGCGGCGTCGGCCTCGGCCTTGCGCAGCGCCGCCTGCGCCTCCTTCTCGGCGGTGACGTCGCGGCCGGCGACATAGATCAGGCCCTGGTCGGCGGTCATCGTCCAGGAGATCCAGCGCCAGCTACCGTCCTTGTGGCGGAAGCGGTTCTCCATGCGCACCGTCGGCACGCCCGCCGCCAGCCGCGCCCGTCCGGCGCGCGACCGCTCGATGTCGTCGGGGTGGCGCAGCTCGTCGACATGCAGGTGGCGGACCTCGTCCTCGCGCCAGCCGAGCAGGCGTGTCCAGGCCGGGTTGAGGGCGATGAAGTAGCCCCCGAAGGTCGAGATGCCGAGCAGGTCCTCCGACACGCTCCAGATGCGGTCGCGCTCGCGGGTGCGCTCGGCGAGGTCGCCGGTGGTGCGCACCAGCTGGCCGTGCTGGCGGACGAACTGGCCGAGGAAATAGAGCAGCAGGACGGCCGAGGAGGCGGCCCAGCTCAGCCGGCAGGCGTACCAGCCGAGGGTGTAGCGCGCGCCGCCCGCCGCCGCGAGCAGGTTGCCCAACGCAATTGTCACCAAAGCGAGGCTGAGCCACAGGAACAGGTCGTTGCGCGGGCCGAGCCGCAGCAGGATCAGAACGACGGAGGCGGTGTACAGCACCACCCCGCCATAGTTGAAGCCGACATTGAGCGGGGTCCATGAATTGCCGACGATCAATGGCGGCAGGCGTTCGGTTTGGCTCGCATAGACGACGATCAGCACGGCGACGAGCGCGGTGGCCAGGGCATTGCCGATATAGGCCAGCGTGCGCACCTGCGCGGGCGCGATCGTGCCCTTGTAGCCGAGCTCGAGCAGCACCGCGGTGAAGGACATCAAGGCGAAGCCGAAGATCCAGCTGTTGTAGATCCAGGAGATGGTCTGCGGCCCGCCGACCAGCAGGCGGCCCGGGGCGATGGCATCCGGATAGGCCATCGGGTAGGCGAGCGCCATCAGCGCCGAGTAGAGATAGGCGACGGCCAGCAGCAGGACCGACGGCCGCAGGGTCTGGCGCAGCACGACCAGCAGCAGGAACGAGGTCGCGAGCTCGGCAACGCAGACGCCGGCGGCGAAGGCGGCGTTGAAGCCCGGCATCTGCGGCCCGGCAAGGTGCGCGTAGGGCAGCAGACCGAGCGTTGCGGCAACGAACAAGCCGATGAGGGCCAGCGTCACGCGGAACGTGACCATGTGGGAAGTGTCGGCCGGGAAGTGCGGCGTTGCCATAGACGTCGGATTGTGACGAGGGGCGCCGCGCTTTGTCGACCGCTTTTCGGAACAGGCCGCCGCTTGGTTGTTTGCCGCCCGTGATGCTCCTAGCATTCGTGCAAATTCATGGAAAAGGGACGCCATGGCGCTGCCTCAGGACATCCGCCCGGTCAACAACGAGCTCGCGGACTCGATCACGCGCTCGGCGGAGGTTCCCTGGATCGAGACCAAGCCCGGCCAGGCCTGGACCAAGGTGCTGTGGGTCGGCCCCGAATCGGGCCGCTGGGCGGTGCTGCTGAAGTGGAAGAAGGGCTACGTCGCGCCGCCGCACAAGCATCTCAGCGCCGCCTTCGCCTTCCTCCTGTCGGGCAAGCTGCAGGTGCGCGACACGGACTACACCGCGGGCGACTTCCTGCACGAGACCAACGGCATGGTGCACGGCGCAACCACAGCGCTGGAGGACACCGAGTACCTGTTCTTCTGCGACGGGCCGGTGCTGTTCTTCGACAAGGACAGCTTCACCGGCTATCGCGGCTGGGAAGAGGTGCTGCGCCTGCAGCAGCAGGCCCAACAGCAGCAGGCGGCGGCGGAATGAGCGCGCCCCCGGACTTGATGAGGCTCGCGGACGTCGTCCGCAACAGTCCGGCGCTGAGCCAGCGGGCGAAGCTCGCGCCGGTGTACCTGATGGTGAAGTCGGACGATGCGGGTACGGTCCTCGGTTTCGCCGATATCGTCACGGTGAATTCCAGCCAGTCGGGGGCGTCCTTCGGCCTGGTCGCCAGCAGCGAGACCTGGACGAAATTCGCCATGGCCGTTCCGCCGGTGGGCTATCAGAGCCTGGTCGGCATGATTCGCATGGGCCATCTGCGCGTCGACGGCGACGTGCTGGTGTTCGGCCGCAATCTTCTTTTTCTCGAACAGGTCTTTGCCGGCCTGCGTCCGGCGGCGCCGGTCGAGAGTCCGGCCGCCGTCGGCGCACCGGCGATCGAGCCGATCGTCGGCCGATACCTGCGGCTGGATTTCAACGGCCGGCCGCATCGGATCTATTTCGAGGAGGCCGGGCAGGGGATCCCGCTGGTCTGCCTGCACACCGCGGGCGCGGACGGGCGGCAATACCGGGCCTTGCTGAACGACTCGGAAATCACCAGGCGCTTCCGCGTCATCGCCTTCGACCTGCCGTGGCACGGCAAGTCCTCGCCGCCGCCCGGCTTCGAGCGCGAGGTCTATCAGCTCACGACCGATCTCTATGTCGACACCGTGATGGCGGTCTGCCGCGCGCTGCAGCTCGAGCGGCCGGTGGTGATCGGCTGCTCGATCGGCGGCCGGGCGGTCCTGCATCTGGCGCTGCGCCACGGCGACTATTTTCGGGCGGCCATCGGATTGCAGTCGGCAACCCATGCCGACCCCGGCGCCGACACGCGGCTGCGCGATCTGCGGCTGCTGTACCGGCCCGACGTCCATGGCCAGGAGGCGGCGGCAGGCTCGGTCGCCTGCCTGATCGCGCCGACCTCGCCCAGGGCCGACGCGTGGGAGACGCTGTGGCACTACATGCAGGGCGGGCCGGGCATTTTCCTCGGCGACCTGCATTACTATTTCACCGACGGCGACCTGCGGAACGGTCTGCTCGACAGGCTCGACACCGAGCGGTGCCCGCTGCACCTGCTGACCGGCGAGTACGATCTTTCGGCGACGCCGGAGCTGACCGCCGAGCTCGCCAGGCTGGTCAAGGCGACCTCCTTCCAGGTGATGGAGGGGCTCGGCCACTTCCCGATGTCGGAAAACCCGGCGCAGTTTCGCAAGTACCTGCTGCCGGTGCTCGACCGGATCTAGGGCACGCGGTTCGCGGCCGATCACGTCGCTGCCGGCGACGCCGAGCAGGCCGATCAGCGTCTCGGCGCTCGAGAGCCGGGCGGCGCGAAGCCCACCAGCACCGCGCCCGAGATGATCGCCGCGCGCCGGATCGGTGCCGCCTCGAACGGATCGATCGTAGCCAGGAGGGGTCACGAATGCGGAAAGAGGGGTGGTCAGGTCAGGCATATTGCGCACGCCATGCTATCCTCGCCTCAAAGGGAGGAAAGTCGATGAAGGTGTTCGTGCGGGCCCTGATCGCGATCGGGCTGGCGCTGCTGGTCCAGCCGGTGGTCGCTCAAACCAACTGGCCGGAGAAGCCGATCAAGCTGGTGGTCGGCTTCACGCCGGGCAGCGCCACCGACGTCACCGGCCGCATGTTCGCCCAGAGGTTCAGCGAGGCCTGGGGCCAGCCGGTGGTGGTCGACAACGTCGCCGGTAATTCCGGCGCCATCGGCACCGACAAGGTCGCGAAGGCGCCGCCGGACGGCTACGCGCTGATGTGGGCCGGCAATGCCGCCATCACCGTGCTGCCGTCTATGCAGCAGCTGCCGTTCGATCCGGTGAAGGACTTCGAGCACATCACCACCACCCTGGTGATGCCGAGCGTCATCTTCGTAAACAACGACCTGCCGGTGAAGTCGCTGGCCGACCTGATCGCCTATGCCAAGGCCAACCCCGGCAAGCTCTCCTACGGCACACCCGGCGTCGGCACGCCGCAGCACGTGGCCGGCGAGCTGTTCTGCCGTCTGGCCGGCATCAAGATGGAGCACATTCCCTATCGCGGCGCCAATCTCACCGACACGATGAGTGGCGTCGTGCCGGTCGGCATCCAGAATGCCGGTGCCGCGATGCCGTTCGTGCGCGACAACCGGGTCCGTGGCCTTGCGGTGACCGCGCTCAAGCGTTCGCCTAACGCATCGGACCTGCCGACCCTGGTCGAGGCGGGCTTCCCTGGCTTCGAGGCGACCTCGTGGTTCGCGCTGCTGGCGCCGAAGGGCACGCCGAAGCCGATCCTCAATAAAGTGCGGGCCGAGGCCCTGAAGGTGCTGGCCGACCCGGAAATGGTGAAGAAATTCGCCGTCATGGGCCTCGAGCCTGTCGGCAGCACGGGCGAGGAGACGAAGGCGGCGATCGCCAACGACATCCCGAAATGGGGCAAGGTGATCGAGGACGCGGGTATCAAGGCGGGGCAGTGACCGGCTGCCGGACCGCGTGCTCTGACGCGCAATTGTCCGACCGTGATGCGCGATCAAGTCGCAACATTTTGAGACCGGGCGCGTTTACGAACAGATTCGCCGTAGTCGCTCCGGGACTGCAGGAAACTCGATGCTTGGCGACACTCCTCACGATCGTGCCAACCGCCCACTCGCCGTGCTGATCGTCGAGGACGACGCGGCGCTATGCGAGGCGATCGGCTTTTGCGTCGAACAGGCGGGCTACGAGGTCGTCGACTGCGCACAGTCGGTCGACGCTGCGCTCGCCACACTGGGGCGGCGGACCGTCGATGCCGCGTTGCTCGACATCAACCTGCAGGGTGAGCTGGTCTATCCGGTGGCCAACGCCCTGACCGAGCGCGGCGTGCCGTTCGTGTTCGTGACGGGACAGAACCCGTCCGAGATTCCCGAGCAATATCGTCATTGCCCGGTGGTGCCGAAGCCCTACTACGATGCCGCCCTGTGCGCGGCCCTGGCCAGCATGCTGCCGGGGAAGCAGCCGAACTGACGTCTAGCCATCGCCAAGATCGAGCTCGCCACTGGCCACGCGGGCGCGGATGCGCTCAACCATCAGGAGCACGGGGTCTTTGCCCTCGCGCCAGGCGGCGACCGCATCGTCGATGGGCACGGTACCGCCCAGAGTGAGACGACGGCCGTGTTCGCAAAGCCACAGCTCCCATGCCTCGTCGACGGGCTCGACCAGCACGTCGATGGCACGACCTCTGTGCTCAAGACTGAATTGACGGGACACGGAAGAGAAAACGGGACGCCAATCGGCTCGGTTGCTCCTCCACGCGAATATCGGGAGCCTGTGGCTTCGATGCATCACTTCATCATCTTGAAACGGTCTCGCTGCGCCTGTGCGCATTCGCTCATGACCGTGAGCGCGCGCTCGACCGAGCTTCTGCTCGGCAGCGAGCTTTCGTTCAGGCGATGGGAACGCCGATCAACCAGGGATGCAACCAGAACATCGCCGCGTACGCTGCGCTGCCAACGACCAGCGAAACCGCATCGCCGGCAGTGACGCCGGATGATGGTGCGCCGGCATCGCCGCGGCGCTTGACGGCGATGCGGTCATAGACGGCCCAGGCGAGGAAAGCGCTGAACAGGATCAGCGAGCCGAGATCGCCGTTGACCAGCAGATGCGCCAGCGCCCACGCCTTGATGGCGACCAGCATCGGATGACGCAGCACGCCCTTGATCTTGCCGGCCGGCGAATAGGCGGCAGCGAGCGCCACGAAGGCAAACCACATCAGGACGAGCGCAACTGGATGCAGCACCTGCGGCGGGTCCCACACCGCAATGTATCCGCCGCTGCGATAGCGGCCGAAGCCCCAGACGATCAGCACGAGGCCCGCCGCCGAGACCAGCGAATACAAGCCCTTGTAGGGACCTCCGCCGAGCCGTCCGATCGCGGTCGCGCGGGCGTCGCGCAGCGTCGTGAAGGTGTGCACGCCAAGAAAGAGCACGAGCCCTGCGATCAGGATCGACATCGGAAACTCCCGCAAAGTTTCGCAACTTTATCGTGTTGGCGACGTTTTGTTCCATACCGGCTTGAGGGGGTCGGAGGGGTATGCGGTTCTCCAACTACGCCTTGGTGTTGTCGATTGCGGCGACGCAATTGGCAGGCACAACCGTCTCCGCTCAACAGGTCGCGGCGACGTCGGCGCAGCCCGACTGCCTGTCCGAAGAACCCGACTCCCTGCAGATCAGCTGGACACAACCGTGTGATGACGGCGACTGGCTGCTCGATACCCGGTCGGGCTGCCGGATGTGGGATTGGCATCCCGATCCCAAGGATCGCGCGGTCTGGAGCGGCAGCTGCCCGGGCGGCAAGAAGGAAGGCCGTGGCGTCGTGCAATGGACCGAGCACGGCCAGGCGATCGATCGCTTCGAAGGCACCTTCCGCGGCGGCAAGCGCGAGGGCTTCGGCCGCTATATCTGGACGCCCGAGGCGAGCTTCGAGGGCCACTACGCCAACGACGTGCCCAACGGCTCCGGCACGGCGACGCTGCTCGGCGAGAGCTTCTCCGGCACCTGGAAGAACGGCTGCTTCAGCAAGGACAGCAAGGTCGTGGCGATCGGTGTCGAGCGCAGCACCTGCACCGGCGCGGGTGTTGCCGCGCAGGTCCAGCGCAAGGGCGAGCCCGCTTTCTAGAGCAACAACAACCCCCGTGCGCGCATTTCCGAGCAGATGGAACCGCGAGCGGTTCCATCTGCTCGGAAATCGCTCTAGCGCCTACTTCACGCCATAACGGGCGAGTTCCTCGACGATGCCGGGAACTTGGGCGCGCGCTGCGGCAAGGTCGGCTTCCCCGCCGGCGACGTCGCCCTTGCGGCGGCGGGCGAAGCCGCGGCCGGCCATGGAGTAGGGGCGGCCGGGCTCGATCGCCAGCGCCGCATCGTAGTCGGCGACCGCCGCATCGAGCATGCCGAGCTTGAGATAGGCGAAGCCGCGACTGTCGTAGGCATACTGGTTGCGCGGATTGAGCCGCAGCGCTTCGTTGCAGTCCTTGAGCGCATCCTGCAGGCGGTTGGTGATCGCGAACAGGTAGCAGCGCGAGTTGTAGACATCCGAACTGGGGGCGAGCCGCAGCGACTGGTTGTAGTCCTTCAGCGCCGCATCGTTCTGACCCAACCGGCGATGCATCAGGCCGCGCGTGAAGTAGATCCTCGCCATCGCGTCCGCGGGCTCGCGGTTGGCGGCGATCACCGCGCTGCAGGCCTGGATCTTCTGCTCGGGCGTGCTGCCCTTGGCGCAGAGGTCGAACTGCTGCTCATAGGTCTGCCCCCACACCGGCGCGGCGAGGAGCGCCAGCAGCAGGCTGCCGGCGGCCGATATCTTGCTCATGCTCCCCCTTTCGCTGCAGCTCAGCGGTTATTGCGCCGCGCCCAGCTCTCCAGATAGTCAGTGCAGTAGGCGAGATCGACGACGTCGACGTAGCGCCGGCCGATGTCGCGCAGGTTGTCGCGATGCGGCTGCTCCTCGATGTCGCCGACGCAGTCCTCCGGCACCAGCGTGCGGTAGCGCAGGCTGAAGCTGTCGAGCGCGGTGCCGCGGATGCAGCCCGAGGTGTTGCAGCCGGTGACGATCACCGTGTCGACCCGCTCCTTGGCGAAGTAGTTGGCGACGCCGGTCTCGAAGAAGATCGACGGGCCCTTCTTGGTCACCTGCAGGTCGTAGGCGGGCTCGTAGATGCGCGGATCGAGCTTCGTGCTGGGATGGCTGTGCAGGAAGGTCTCGCGCACCGCGGTGATCTTCCAGTAGGGCATCTCGCGCTCGTTGAGATAGGCGGTGTTGCACACCGCCACCGGTACGCCGTGCCGGCGCGCGACCGTGAGCAGCTTCGCGGTGTTCTCGAGCGCGCGCATGACCAGCGGTGCGCCGCCCAGCGGGTACTGCGGATCGGTGAAGCCGAGCTGGAAGTCGACGACCACGATGCCCGGCTTCTCGCCGGTACCGACCGGGATGGCGCCGTAGCTGCGCCGCTCGTAGTCGTCGTTCATATCAGCCTCAATCGTTGCCGACGATGAAGGTTACGCTGCCGAGCTTGCGGTCGTCGGCCCACAGCTCGAGGGTCCATGGGCCGGGCACGACCTCCCAGGCTTGGCTGAACTTGTAGCCGGCCAGCCGGTCGGTGCCGACGGTCACGGTCTCGTCGGCCTCGTCGACGCGGGTGACGACGCCGGTCAGCGGGTTGCGCATGCCGGGCGCAGGGACCAGCCACTTGGTGCGGACTGTCGCCTCCTGGCCGGACGGCATGCCGGTGATGCGATAGCGCACACCGAACTGGACGCCGATCCGCGCGGGCACGCGCCGCGACGATTCGTAGAACACCACCGAATCGAGGACCGAGGTGTGGCCGCTCGCCGTGCCGGGCGTTGCCACCTGGTCGATCTTGCGGGCCTCGAGCAGTCCCGCCTCGACGATGGTGATGCGATCGATACGGGCCGGCTGGGCCGCCGCGCTGCTCGCGAGGCATAGCCCCACGCTGAGCAATACCATCCATGCTGACTTCATACGCCATCCAGAATCCGTCTCAGACCGACTTTTCGTCGGTCTTGCCGAACGTGTCGACCTTGCCGTCGGTGAAGCAGACGTAATAGCGGTCGGTCATGCTCCAGGGAACCCGGCTCCAGAAATCCTTGGCGACGAGGTAGGTGGCGCATTCGCGGCCGGCGGTGCTGGTGGTCGTTTCGGCCGGTCCCATCAGTGTCGCGACCTGGCTACGGTCCATGCCGGCATGGATCTGGGCCACGGCGTCGACATGGATACAACCGGCGACGGCCAGGACGATCGGGGCGACGACGATGGCAAGTGCGATTGGAGCGCGCTTCATCGATGATCTCCGAGGTAATGGCCAGACGATAAGCCAGGCTTGGCCGCGCCGCCAACAATAGTCCGGCCGCGACGGCTGGCGAAACCGATCACGATACGGTAGGTCGGAGCATGCACTCCGATCCGCGTTTCCTGCCCCCCGGGCTGCGGGCGTCGCTCAGCCGCGCCGTCGCGCGCGACCTCCAGGAGACTGGCATCTCCGAGGTCGCCATGACGGTGTTCGGCGACCCCGACGTCGTGCCGCTGTGGTTCGGCGAAGGCGACCTGGTGACGCCGGATTTCGTCAAGCAGGCGGCCGAGCGGGGGCTGAAGGCGGGCGAGACCTTCTACACCTGGCAGCGCGGCCTGCCCGAGCTGCGCGCGGCTTTGTCGGCCTATACCGAGCGGCTGTACGGCATCAAGTGCGGCGCCGAGCGCATCTCGGTGACGACCGGCGGCATGCAGGCGATCCTGCTGAGCTGCCAGCTGCTGCTCGATCCGGGCGACAACATCGTGATCGTCTCGCCGATCTGGCCGAACATCAGCTCGGCGACGAAGCTGGTGCGCGGAGAGCCCCGCTACGTGGCGCTCGACCGCAGCGAGGACGGCGTGTTCTCGCTCGACCTCCAGAAGATCTTCGACGCGGTCGACGACTGCACGCGAGCGATCTTCGTCAACTCGCCGGGCAATCCGACCGGCTGGACCATGACCTCCGATCAGCAGCGCGCCTTGCTCGACTTCACCCGCCAGCGCGGCATCTGGATCATGGCCGACGAGGTCTATGCCCGGCTGATCTACGATCATGCCGTCGCGCCGTCGTTCCTCGACCACGCGACGGCGGACGACGCGCTGCTGGTGCTGAACAGCTTCTCCAAGCCGTGGGCGATGACCGGCTGGCGCATCGGCTGGCTGACCCATCCGGCGGCGCTGGGCGACCAGATGGCCAAGCTGGTGCAGATCAACACCTCGGGCATCCCCGCGTTCCTGCAGCGCGGGGCGATCGCGGCGATCGAGCAGGGCGAGGACTTCATCAGGCGGATGGTGGAGCGCTGCCGCGCCGGCCGCGAGCTGGTGTTCCAGCGCCTGTCGGCCAATCCGCGCGTGACCATCGCGCGGCCCGAGGCGGCCTTCTACAACTTCTTCTCGGTCGACGGCGTCAGCGACACCATGGCGTTCTGCAAGAAGCTCGCGAAGGAATACAAGGTCGGCCTCGCGCCGGGCGAGGCCTTCGCCGCAGGCGGGCAGGGCAACATCCGGCTCTGCTTTGCCTCGGGTGCAGAGCGGCTGAGCAAGGGCCTCGATCGCATCGAAGCGGCGATCAAGGCGCTATGATGCGGCGATGGTCCAGTCTCCTTCCATTGAGGTCCGGCACCTGCGCAAGGTGTACGGCGAGATCGTCGCCGTAGACGATCTGACCTTTGGCGCCGCGCCGGGCGCCGTGCTCGGCCTGCTGGGCGGCAACGGCGCCGGCAAGACCACGACCATCGCCATGCTGCTCGGCCTGCTCGAGCCGACGGCGGGCGAGCTCTTCGTGCTCGGCATCGACATGAAGCGCCGTCGCTACGCCGCGCTGCCGCGCATGAACTTCTCGTCGCCCTATGTCGACCTGCCGCATCGCCTGACGGTGCGCCAGAACCTCGCCTTCTACGGCCGCCTCTACGGCGTGAGGAACCTCGACGCGCGGATCGAGGAGATCGCCGGTCACATGCAGATCGCGCCGTTCCTCGAACGCCCGGCGGGCAAGCTGTCGGCCGGCCAGAAGACGCGCGTGGCGCTGGCCAAGGCGCTGATCAACCGACCGAGCGTGCTGCTGCTCGACGAGCCGACGGCGTCGCTCGATCCCGACACCGCCGACTGGGTGCGCGGCTACCTCAAGGACTACCAGGCCGAGACCCACGCCACGATCCTGCTCGCCTCGCACAACATGGGCGAGGTCGAGCGGCTGTGCGACGACGTCATCCTGCTGCAGGCCGGCCGCGTCTTCGATCGCGGCTCCCCGCGCGAGCTGATCGAGCGCTTCGGCCGCGAGGACATGGAGGAGGTCTTCCTCGACATGGCGCGCGGCCGCGGCCGCGGGCTCGACGCTCTCAAGAAAGGCGCGACGCCATGAGCGGCTCCCTGAACCGCATCTGGGCGCTGGTGCTGCGCCACATCAACATCTGGCGCAGCTCGGTGATGCGGCTGGTCGATTCGATCTATTGGCCGGCGGTGCAGATGGTGATGTGGGGCTTCATGACCCAGTACCTGATGCCGCAGGCCTCGTTCGTGGCGCAGGCGGCGGGCGTGCTGCTGTCGGGCCTGCTGCTGTGGGAGGTCGTGGTGCGCGGCAACCTTTCTTTGTCGATCGCCTTCCTCGAGGAGATGTGGTCGCGCAATCTCGGCCATCTGTTCGTGAGCCCGATCCGCTCCTGGGAGATGGCGACCGGCATCATCGTCGCCGCGCTGCTGCGCACCTTGCTGGGGCTGGTGCCGGTGTCGCTGCTGGCCTGGGCCTTCTTCGGCTACAACATCTACACGCTCGGCCTGCCGTTGATCGCCTTCTTCGCCATCCTGCAGATGTTCTCCTGGTCGATCGGTCTCGCCATGTCCGGCATGATCATGCGGGTCGGCCAGAGCGCCGAAAGCTTCGCCTGGGCCGCCGTCTTCATCCTGATGCCGGTGAGCGGCGTCTACTATCCGGTCAGCGTTCTCCCGAAGTGGCTGCAGGTGATCTCCTATGGCCTGCCGCCGGCCTACGTGTTCGAAGGCATGCGCGCCATCCTGATGGAGAAGACGGTGCACTGGGACAATCTCGGCATCGCGCTCGCCCTGTCGATCGTCTACCTCGTGATCGGCTTCCAGATCTTCCAGTGGTTCTTCCGGCTGTCGCGAAGGGCGGGCACGCTCCTTGGACAGGGCGAGTGAGGATCGTCGCCTGGAATTGCAACATGGCCCTCGACCGCAAGGTCGAGGGATTGCTGGCCCTGAAACCTGACATAGCTGTCATCAGCGAATGCGCCGAGCCGGCGCGGCTCAAGGCCCGAGGCATCCAGTGGCTGGAGAGCGAGCCGGTCTGGATCGGCACCAACCCGCACAAGGGGCTCGCCGTCTTCGCCTTCAACGGCTACGAGGCGCGGCTCTGCGAGCGGTACCACCCGTCGCTGCGTTACGTCGCGCCGGTGCATGTGACCGGCGCCCTGCCGTTCAACCTGCTGGCGGTGTGGGCGCAGAACGCCAGCGGCGGCGTCCATCGCAAGCACCAGCTCGGGCCATTGCGGCGGGCGATGGTGCGCTACGAGGCTTTCCTCGGCGACGGCACCGCGCTGGTCGCGGGCGATCTCAACAGCAACACGATCTGGGACAAGCCGGGCTGGCGCATCAACCACTCGACCAAGGTGCGGCTGCTCGACGAGCGCTTCGGCCTGGTCAGCGCCTGGCACGCGCTGCGCGGCGAGAAGCACGGCGAGGAGAGCGTGCCGACCCTCTACTGGCGCGACCGCACCAAGGATGGTCCGACCTATCACATCGACTATGTTTTCCTGCCGCAGCACCTGGTCGGCGGGAGCCGCATCGAGATCGGCAGCTTCGAGGCATGGTGCGGTGCCGGCCTCAGCGACCATGTTCCGGTGGTCGTCGACCTCGATCCGTCAGCGAGGCCCATTCCCAGATCGCGACCACGATCAGGATCACTGTCGTGCCCGAGGCCAGATGGAGCGGCGTCGCAATGCCGTATGTGCAACCCAGCAGCCCCAGCAGGCCGAGCCCGATCAGGTGCGACAACGGGAAGTAGGGCGCCGTCAGCTTCTTGAACCAGCCCGTTCCCAGGAGGTAGATCGCCGGGCCGCCGACGATGATCAGCATGGTCTTGAAGTCGGTGTGGCCGTCGTGCCCGTGCGGATGGGCGAGCGCCAGCTCGTCGGCCACTGCCGAGACGATGATGCCGCCGATGATCAGGATGTGCAGGTAAGTGTAGCCGCTGCGCCCCAGCCGCCCGGGATCGGAAGACTGGGCGATATGGTGGCTGGCGCGCTCGGCGCCGACGTTGAAGTAGACGGCCCACATCGCGACGCAGCCGCCGAACGCTGCCCCGAAGGCGGCGATCGTCAGGCCATGCCATTCCATGTCGGCGAAAGTGGCGCCGGTGACCACCAGCGATTCGCCCAAAGCGATGATGACGAACCCCGCGCAGCGTTCGGCGAGATGGGCGCCGTCGATCTTCCATTCCTGAGGCGTCGACCGGCCCAGCCCGGGCACCCACATGCCGACCGCCGGCGACAGGTACTCGATGGCGATCGCCGCCGTCCACAGCGCGAGACGCTGCCAGCCGTCGCTGAGGCCGCCGGCGATCCAGAAGATCGCGGAGACCGAAAGCCATACGGTGATGCGCTGGAAGTTGCGGTAGTTGCGATGGTCGTGGCGCTTGACCGCCCACAGCATGAACAGGCAGCGGCCGACCTGCATGAAGACGAAGGTCACGGCGAATTCCAGGCCGCGCGCGCCGAACGCCTTGGGGATCGACGATGACATCGCCAGGCCCGCGGCCATCAGCACGAACAGCATCAGCCGCACCGGGCGCTGCTCGGGGTCGAGCCAGTTGGTGATCCAGGAGGTGTAGATCCACACCCACCACACCGCCATCATTAGCAGGCCGGTCTCGATCGCCCCGAGCAGCGTCAGATGGGCGAGCAGGCCGTGCGATAGCTGGGTGATGGCGAAGACGAACACCAGGTCGAAGAACAGCTCGCTGTAGGTGACCCGGGCATGGTCGTGGTCGCCGCGCGGGCGCAGCAGGTTCCTGCGGGCGGAGATCATGGCGCGTTCAGCACGGCGGTGCAGGCCGCCGGCAGCTTCGGGCGATAGGGCGGCAGTACCGTGCCGGGCGGCGGCAGCTTCACCGGCGGCCGCGTGAACCAGATGTGCAGGGGCTCGCCGCAGCCGTCGTCGCTGTAGTAGCCGGCCTGCGGCTGGCACTGCGGGTTCCCCGGCGGGCAGTGCAGGCGGATGTGGAAGTGCTCGTCATGGCCTGCCCACACCACCAGCTTGTTCAGCCAGGCGCGGTTGCCGCCGACGGTCTGGCACAGCCGCTCCTTGATGAACTTGTTCACGAAGATGCGGTCGACATGCGGCAGCTCGGCCGCGATCTGCAGCAGCTGGACGTGCTGCGGCGAGAAGACCTCATCGTCGATGCCGCTGTCGTCGGCGCGCACCAGCGAGCGCAGCCGCGGGTTCTCGCGGTCCTGCGGCGCACGGCGCGGCCCGGGCTGGCGCTCGAACCAGATGTCGGCGTCGAGCCCGTTCTGGTGGCTGGCATGGCCGGTCGGCGCCGGGCCGCCGCGCGGCTGGCCGACGTCGCCTATATAGAGATGCGCCTGGCCGGCGGTCCGGACCTTGGCGCCCAGCGCCGTGATGGTGTCGATCATGACCGGCTGGCCCCAATAGCGGTTGCGGCTGATCCGGATCGCCTCGTAGCCCGGCCCGTCGAGCGGTAGCTGGTGGGCTCCCTGCAGGCAGCCTGCGCTGTAGAAGCCGATCGACTGCGTCGGACCGGGCGCGGGCGTGCCGACCGTGGACCAGTCCGCGCCGCCGCAAAGGACGCCTGCGAGCAGCGGAACGACGAAGCGAAACATGCAGAGACGCTACCCTGTCATCCCGAGCGCAGCGAGGGATCTTTCCGCCGCCCGAAAAGATCCCTCACTTCGTTCGGGATGACAGTGGTGTGCTGCGGCGACAGTGGTAAGACTTTGCCATGGCCGACTACGCCAACATTACGCTCGCGCGCGACGGCGCGGTGGCGCGGCTGACCCTCAACCGGCCGGACCGCCGCAACGCGCTGACGCACGCCATGATGCTGGAGCTCGAGGACGCCTTCGGCTGCATCCGCGACGACCAGGGCTGTCGCGCGCTGGTCATCCGCGGCGCCGGCGGCCATTTCTGCGCCGGCGGCGACCTCGACGCGATGGCCGACATGCCGCCCCGGCCGGCCAACGGCTCACTCGATCCGCTGGTGCCGGCCTATCGCCAGTTCGGCAAGGCGCTGCAGGCGCTGAACGTGCTGCCGCAGCCGACGATCGCCATCGTCGAGGGCTCGGCGGTGGGCGGCGGCTTCGGCATGGCCTGCTGCTCTGACGTGGTGATCCTGCACGAGTCGGCACGCTTCGGCATGCCCGAGCCCAAGGTCGGATTCATCCCGTCGCAGATCATCCCGTTCGTGGTGCGCCGGGTCGGCGAGGGGCCGGCGCGCGATCTTGCGGTCACCGGCCGGGTGATCGACGCGGCGGAGGCGAAGCGCCTCGGCATCGGCAGCCATCTCTGTGCCGGCACGGCCGACATCAACCGCACGCTCAAGGCGGTGCTGGACGACATTCTGCGGCTCGAGCCGCAGGCGGTGGCGACGGTGAAGCGGCTGGTGCTGTCCTGCGCCACGGCCGAAGACGGCGCCGTGCTCGACGACGCGGCGGAGAGCCTGGTCGGCTTGCTGCGCCGGCCGCAGGCGAGCGAAGGCATCAAGGCCTTCATGGCCAAGACGGCCCCTCCATGGGCTAAGGGATAGACAATGCGCAATTACAAGCACATCGAAGTCAGGCCGATCGCGGGCGCGCTGGGCGCCGAGATCGGCGGCGTCGACATGGCCCGCGACCTCGACGCCGAGGTGGTGTCCGAGGTGCGCCAGGCGCTGCTCGACCATCTGGTGATCTTCCTGCGCGAGCAGAAGGCGACGCCATTGCAGCAGCTCGCTTTCGCCAAGAAATTCGGCGAGCCGATCGAGTATCCGCAGCTCAAGGGCCTGCCCGAATCGCAGTTCATCACGCCGGTGGTGAAGCTCGAGCACGAGCGCAACAATTTCGGCGGCATCTGGCACTCCGACACGACCTACCTGCCGACTCCGCCGATGGGCAGCATGCTGCTGGCGCGCGAGATCCCGCCCTACGGCGGCGACACGATGTTCGCCAACCAGTATCTCGCCTACGAGGAGCTGTCGGACGGCCTGAAGCAGACGCTCGACGGCCTGATCGGCGTCAGCTCATCGGCCAAGGCCGACGTCAGCAAGACGCGCGAGGACGCGCTGAAGCAGGCCGGCGACCGCGCGACGCCCAAGGTGCTCGAAGCCGAGCATCCGCTGGTCCGCACCCATCCCGAGACCGGCCGCAAGGCGCTCTACACCTCGGTGGCGCACACCGCGCACATCAAGGGCTGGACCGAGACGGAAAGCCTGGCGCTGCTCGAATTCCTGTGGGCGCACCAGGTGAAGCCCGAGTTCACCTGCCGCTTCTCGTGGCGGGTCGGCTCGCTGGCTTTCTGGGACAATCGCTGCGCCATGCACAACCCGATCAACGACTATCACGGCTTCCGCCGCATCATGCACCGCATCACGCTGGCGGGCGACAAGCCGCGCTGAAGAGGTGGCTAACGACCAACCGCATCCCATCCCGCACCGGCCGGCGCAGGGACGACACTGACGGAAATACGACAAGGTCGCCGGTCTCCGCCAATCCCCGGATCCGGCCTCGCGACAGCCGCAGCTCGTTCGCGAGGAGGCGATCCAAACGAAGCCCAACCGGCTTAGGGACGCGGCACAGAATCTCCAACTGTCGCGGTGGCATCGTGCTTGCCGACAGCACGGCCTCGATGACCAGGGCGTCGTCGAATTCTTCGACGCGCGCTGCACTGCGCCTGAGGCCCTCGACGTCGAACGCCAGTCGACGCGCCAGCACGGCTTCGCTGGCGTGCAGCGCCGTCAGGAAGCCTTGCTCGATCGTCCGCACCGGTCGACGCTCCAGGATCGGGCGGTTCCAGGTACTGCCGCAGCCCGTGCATTTGTAGATCAGCCAGGCGTCGATACGCTTGCCGTTCGCGTTGACCCTGATCTTGTCACTGCTGCGGAAGCGTCTTGCCTCGCCGCATCGGCTGCAGGTCAGCCACGGCTGGGGCGCTGTTTGAGCAATGATGGTCCATTGAACCCGTAAGACATCCGACATGCCGGCTTGCTCTTCCCATTGGGAAGCTCAGCAGGACGGCGGCAGGGCGAACCCCTTCGGACGCGGCGTAGCAAGGACATGGAGAGAAATGAAATGGCGGCGAGACAGTCATGCCAAACCGGTCTCGAGCCGCCACCATGAAGAGCTTGCACGCAAAAACGACGCGGCGACGCGTCTCGCGTTGCCGCGCTGGTGGAACTGACGAGACCGGCGATTACTTGGGCAAGGTCGCTCAACCGATGGCTATCGACGCCGCTGTATCTAGCCCAGGTAGCCCGGGCTGGAAAGATGCGGCCGGCTAGTTTTTGGCCGGCCGATGGTGCACCCAATATTCGTAGGCGGAACCTCGCAGGTCGAAGGTTCGCTCGCACACCGCGCCGAGGCGTTCGACGACCAGTTTCGAGGCGAGATTGTCGGGCCGGATGAAGCTCGCCGCCCGCTTCAACGAAGCGTGCTCGAACAGCCAGTCTCGGGCCGCCTTGGTTGCTTCGGTGGCAAAGCCCCGGCCCCAGAACGGCTGGTCGAGCGAGTAGGCGATCTCGGGTTCCGGCCAGTCGAGCGGATGGAAGATGCCGACGCTGCCGACGAACACCTCACCGTCGATCTTTTCGCAAGCCCACATCCCGTAGCCGCGCAGTGCCCATGAGCCGAGCGACATGAGCATCGTTCGCCAGACCTCGGCCGGCGTAGACGTGCGCCCCATGACCATGTGGCGCATCACTTCCGGGTTCGCCTGCATCGCCGAATAGGCGCCCAGGTCGCTGGAGCGGAAGGCGCGAAGCCGCAAGCGCTCGGTCGTGACCGTCGGAACCTCGACCATCGTCATCTTTCCATCGTAGCGCTGACCCGGGGAAAGAGCACCGGAGTCACACGAAACTGCCGCCCGGCCGGTAGGGCATCGGCACTTTTCGGCCAGGTGACCGGCTCGCCAAGGCTGTTCAGGACCTGTTCGGCCGCAAAAGGAATGAACGGCCACGCGACCTGGGCCGCGATGCGCACCAGGCCGATGCCGGTGTTGACGATGGTCGCGGCGCGGTCGCGGTCGTGGCCGATGACCGACCACGGGGCGGCCTCGCTGAGATAGGCATTGGCGAGCTTCCAGATCGCGCGCGTCTCCTCGGCGGCCTTGCGGAAGGCGAGGGCTTCGTGATGGCTGCGTAGGCGCGTGAGGTGGGCGTCGAGGTCTGATTCGAGCTTGCGTTCGATTGGGCCGGGCCCACCACGCGGCGGTACCGTCGAGTCGAAGCGGCTGGCGGCGAAGGACAGGCAGCGGTTGACCAGGTTGCCGAAGATGTCGGCGAGGTCCTTGTTCACGCCGTCGACGAAGCGCTCGACCGTGAAGTCGGTGTCGCCGTTTTCGGGCGCGTTGGCGGCGAGCCACCAGCGCCAAGTGTCGGCCGGGCACCAGTTCAGCGCGGTGTCGGTGAAGATGCCGCGCCGCTGGCTGGTCGAGAACTTGCCGCCTTCGTAGGTCAGCCAGTTGAAGCCCTTGATCGTGTCGACCAGCTTGAACGGCAGGCCGGCGCCCAGCAGTGTCGCCGGGAAGCTGATGGCGTGGAAGGGCACGTTGTCCTTGGCGAGGAACTGCAGGTAGGTGACGTCGTCGGCCTGCCACCAGTCGCGCCAGTCCGGGCGGCTTTCGAGGGCGGCGGCGATGTAGCCGATCGGCGCATCGAACCAGACATAGAAGACCTTGTCCTCGAAGCCCGGCTTCGGCACCGGCACGCCCCAGTCGAGGTCGCGGGTGATGCACCGGTCGCGCAAGCCCTCCTGCAGCCACTTGTTGGCGATCGATCGCACCAAGGGCGGCCAGTCGTGGCGCGTCGCCAGCCAATCGCGCAGCCGGCCCTCCAGGGCCGTGAGCTTCAGGAACAGGTGGCGGGTCTCGCGGAATTCGATGTCGGTCGCGCCGGAGATCGCCGAGCGTGGCTCGATGAGGTCCTCGGGATCGAGCAGATGGGTGCAGGCCTCGCACTGGTCGCCGCGGGCAGCGGAGCTGCCGCAGTGGGGACAGGTGCCGACGATGTATCGGTCCGGCAGGAAGCGCCGGTCGGTCGGCGAGTAGGCCTGGCGGATCGTGCGTTCCTCGATGAAGCCTGCCTTGTCGAGCGCCAGGAAGATCTCCTGGGTCAGTCGACGGTTGGCCTCGCCCGAGGTCCGCGAGAAGTGGTCGAAGCTGAGGCCGAAGCGCCGGTAGATGTCGGCCTGGACCGCGTGCTGGCGCACGCAGTAATCGGCGACCGGCAGGCCGGCCGCCTGGGCGGCGAGCTCGACCGGCGTGCCGTGCTCGTCGGTGCCGCACAGGAACAGCACCTCGTGGCCGGTCTGGCGGCGGAAGCGGGCGTGGATGTCGGCAGGCAGCAGCGAGCCCGCCAGGTTGCCGAGATGCTTGACCCCGTTGACGTAGGGCAGCGCGCTGGTGATCAGGAACTTGCTCATGGCTCTCTCCAGCTCCTTACGGAGCTATTCGTGTCGTTCGGACATGAAAAAGCCCTTCGCGCGGGAAGGGCCGGAGAGAGCGTGGCGTTCAGCGCCCGCGCGTCAGCATTCCGTGCCTTCCTGCCGAAGGGCACGGCGCATTCGAATGGCGAGGGCGCGGGTGAACGCGGTCATGAGGTCAATATTGTCCACAGGTACCTGTGCGTCAATGCGGCGGCGCGAACTCATTATGGGCAATGGACCGCGATTCTTGCCCCGGTTTATGGGCCTTTTGGGGCCGGCCAATGCCCAAAATAGGTGCTGCGCCGCAGCTATGCCAATGATGATGCATGAACCCGTGTCGCCCCTGTCTCGAGCTGTGTCGATTGCCGGCGTGTTCGCCGGCAATAACCGCGGGTTTGGCTAAAAACGGCGAAAACGGTGTTCAACGCGCGGGGCTGAGCGTGATCACGCCGACCGCGCTGCGCACCACCTCGGCGCGCGTGCCGGCGATCTCGACGTAGCGCAGCGCCCGCCAGTTGTCGACGAAGCTGGTCGACCAGCGCGACAGCATGTTGCCCGACTGGCCGAGTGGAATCGCGAAGCGGCTGTTGTCGAGGTCACTGAAATCGTAGACCCCGCGATACCCCGCGCCGTGCACTGCCTCGAACGGCCGCGGCCCGCGGAAGGAGGGCGTGGCGCGGTTCAGCGTGTGCCCGCCGCCGTCGAACGGGAAGCGCACCGAGGCGACGTCGCGCAGCAGCGGGATGGCGTCGAAGAACGGATGGCGATGCGCCGCCGGATGCTCGATGCCCCATTGCCAGGCGTCGATGTCGTTGCCCTGCCGGCGGGCGATCCAGTCGAGCGCGCGGTCGAGCGCGGCGGCGATCGCGTCGTCGCAGGTCTCCGCCGCCGGCGTCTTCGGGTTGTCGCACCAGTCCGGCTTGTCGCGCAGGATGCGCATCAGCAACGTCACCCGGGGCGCGGTCATGTCGAAGAACAGCTCGTCGCCCAGCCGGTCGGCCAGCAGGCCGCGCTGCAGTTCCCAGAGCCAGGCCTCGTAGATCAACGGCTCCGGCCGGCGCGCCAGCATGAAGCGGTTCCAGCGGCCCATCAGCTCGCGCACCCGGGTGGCGCGGGCGTTGCGCGGTTCGGGTTTCAGCAGCAGCGGCAGCATGTCGGCGGCGTCGGGCGTCAGGATGTCTCCCTGGATGATGGTCATGCCGAACACCGGATGGCGCTCGACCTCGCGCAGCAGCTGGTTGGCGCGGCGCTGGCGGTAGGGCTCGGCCCAGTCGTTGGTGATGAAGTAGCGATAGTCGTCGGGCACCAGCCGGGCGTTGGCGTTGACGATGATGCCGCTCGGCGGATTGTAGGTGCGCGGCAGGTCGTCGAACGGCACGAAGCCCGCCCAGTCGTACTCGCCGGTCCAGCCGGGCGAGGGGATCGAGCCGTCGCCCTTGCGCCGGATCGGCACCCGCGCCGGGGCGACCAGGCCGATGTTCCCCGCGGTGTCGGCATAGACCACGTTCTGCATCGGCGAGAGCACCTTGCGCGCGGCGTTGAGGAAGTCGTTCCAGTTCTGCGCCTGGCTGATGCGCAGCAGGCCTTCGAGCGAGGTGTCGCCGCCGTCGAGCGCCGTCGCCTGCAGGGCGAGCACGTGGCCGGACGCCGAGTACTGCTCGGGCTTGCGGACGAAGTCGTCGATCACCACGCCGTGGCGGGTGCTGCGGACCTTGAGCCGCACCGGCTCGCCCCACAGCACGCTGATGGTCTCGTCGCGCACGGTGAAGGGGCGCGCGCCGTCGGGCGTGACGTAGCGGCTGGGATCGGTCGTATCGATCCGCTCGATGAACAGGTCCTGGCTGTCGAGGTTGGTGGTGGTGAAGCCCCAGCCGATGCTGCCGTTGTGGCCGAGCACGACGCCGGGCGAGCCGGGCGAGGTGGCGCCGCGGATGTCGAAGCCCGGCCCGACCAGCCGCGCGAGATACCAGGTGCCGGGGAAGGCGAGACCGAGATGCGGGTCGTTGGCCAGCAACGGTTTGCCCGAGACCGAGTGGGCGCCCGACAGCGCCCATTCGTTGGAGGCCTCGCGCTTGCGCGTCGCCTCGTTGTCGGTCTCGCGGTAGAGGCGGTCGAGATCGAGGCCGTTCAGCGCCTCGTTGGCGAGAGCGAGCGTCGCGTCTCGGCTTTCGCTCGGCCGGTCCATCAGGAACTTGGTCGCGTCCTCGCCGATCTTCTTGGCCAGCCGCAGGCGCAGGAGCTCGCCGCGCCAGTTGCCGTCGAGCTGCAGCGCCATGAGCTTGGCCCACACCATCGAATCGGCCGGTTGCCAGGGCTCGGGCTTGTAGCGGCCGCCCGTCAGCAGCTTGATCAGCGTGAGCTCGAGCCCGTACTGCTGGTCGTCATCGGCCAGCCAGGCGTTCACGCCGGCGGCATAGGCGTCGAGGATCGAGCGGATGGCGGGCGACAGCGCGCCGACACTGTCCGAGGCGGCGCGATAGACGCCGAGGCCGCGCATGGTGCGGTCGGTCTCGACGATGCCGCTGCCGACGATGGCGGGCGGCAGGATCTCCGACAGCCGGCCCTGGCCCAGCCGGCGCATCAGCTCCATCTGCCAGAAACGGTCCTGGGCATGGACGAAGCCCAGCCCGAAGGCGGCGTCCTCGACCGAGCCTGCGATGATGTGCGGCACGGCATGGCTGTCGCGCAGGATCTCGACCGGTGCCTTCAGCCCCTTGGCTTCGAAGCGGCCGGCATAGGGCGGCAGCGCGCCGCGCGCCTGGAACCAGGTGCCGGCGCCGAACACCAGCAGGGCGAGCACCAGGCCGGCGAGCAGCTTGGCGAGGCCCGCGGCGAGGCGGACAAGCGTCCGCAACGCTCAGCCGCCGACGTAGGCCAGGATGGCGGCGCGATCGGCGTCAAGATCGGGCGCGGCGCGTCGCGTCTTGGGATCGGCGAAGGCCGACATCTTGAGCGGGTTGCCGGCGAGCTTCAGCGTGCCGCCGCTGCCGTCCGGCACCTCGACGATCATGTTGCGGGCGGCGACCTGCGGATGGGAGATCGCCTGCTCGACGTTGTTGATCGGGCCGCAGGGGACACCGGCCTTGCCCAGCACCTCGAGCCAGTGATTGGTCGGCGCACCCTTGAGCACCGATTCGATCGAGTGCTCGAGCTGCTTGTGATGCTTCTGGCGCAGTGCGTTGGACTTGTAGTCGGGGCTGGTGGCGAGACCCGAGAGGCCGAGCGCCTCGCACATCTTGACGAACAGGCCGTCGTTGCCGGCGGCGATGATGATCGCGCCGGTCTGCGTCTTGAAGGCCTGGAAGGGCGTGATGGTCGGATGGCGGGCGCCGAGCGGGCCGGGGATCTCGCCCTCGACCGTGTAACGCATGATCGCGTTCTCGAGCAGCGCGAGCTGGCAGTCGAACATGGCGATGTCGATCTTGGTGCTCTCGCCGGTCTTCAGGCGATGGACCAGCGCGGCATTGACCGCGACCGCGGTGTAGAGACCTGCGCCGATGTCGCCGATCGACATGCCGACGCGGCTCGGCGGCTGACCCTCGTTGCCGGTGATGCTCATGATGCCGCCCATGCCCTGCATGACCATGTCGTAGGCAGGATCCTTCGAGTTCGGGCCGGTGTGGCCGAAGCCGGAGGCCGAGGCGTAGATCAGCTTCGGGAACTTCTTGTGCAGCGTCTCCCAGCCGAAGCCCAGCTTCTCCATGGTGCCCGGACGGAAATTCTCGACCACGACGTCGGCCTTCTCCAGCAGCTTCTCGAAGATGCGCTTGTCCTCGTCCTTCTTGAGGTCGAGCGCGATCGATTCCTTGCCGCGATTGACCGAAGCGAAATAGGTCGACTTGCCGTTGACGTAGGGGCCGTAGGCGCGGGCGTCGTCGCCGCCCTTGGGCGGCTCCACCTTGATCACCCGGGCACCCATCTCGGCCATCAGGAACGTGCAGTAGGGGCCGGCCAGGATGCGCGACAGATCGATGACGGTAATGCCCGAAAGCGGGCCGGAAGCGTGCTGGGTCATCCTCTTGTCTTAGCCAGCAGGCCGCCGCGAATCCAGCCACACATTGGCCGCAGCGGAACCGATCACGACCACGCCACCGACGAGGGTCAGCGTGCCCGGCCGCTCGCCATCGACCAGCCAGACCCAGATCGGCCCGAGCACCAGCTCCAGCAGCCCGAGCAGCGCCGCGCGGCCGGCCGGGATGCGCTTCAGTGCGGCCATGTAGAGCAGCAGGCCGACCGCGAGTTGGCCCGGTCCGAGGGCCAGCAACCAGGGCAGGTCGCCGACGGCAATCGTCGGCGGATGGGCGAAGGGCAGCGAGACCAGCGCCGCCAGGATGCCGGCAAGGGCCAGGGAAGGCGTCATGCCGATCGTGCGGTGGCGTCGCACGATCACATAGTTGGCACTGATGCACAGCGACACGACGGCCGCGAGCGCCATGCCGGCGGCGGCACCCGCCTGCAGCGAGCTTGCAACCGAGAGCACGAGGCCCGCTGCACCCGCAGCCATGGCCAGCATCGTGTGACGATGCAGGGGCTCGGCGAGGAACAGCCGCGCCAGCAGCGCCGTAATGAAGGGCGTCACGCCGAACACGATCAGCACGTTGGCGACCGGGGCGAGTCCCAGCGCCAGGATGAAGGCGATCATGCTGCCGGCCAGCGCGGCGGCGCTGGCGAACAGCGCGCCGCCGCCGTTGCGGATGTCGATCCTGGTGGCACGCCATTGCCACAGCATCAGCGGAACCACGGCGAGCAGCATCAAAATCGATCGCCAGAACGACACGTCCCATGCGGGAAGCTCGACGCGCCGCATGATCACACCGGCCGTGCTGAAAGCGGCGGCGGCGCTGATGGCGCAGAGTGCACCGACCGCGCCGGAACTCTCCCCGGGATTCCGCGTTTTCATGGGCAAAGAAGAAGTGAAATACGGAGTCGACGTGCCCCCGTCCATCGATTCTCTCGATCTGCCGCCGTTTCGCCCGCGCTTTCCCTGGTGGGGGCCCGACCTGCAGACCTTGGCCGTCCTCCTGCAGTCGTCGGCGTCCGACATGGCGCCGCATACGAGCGAGCGGATCTGCTTCCCGATGGCCGATCGCACCGGCGACATCCTGCTCGGCATGCTCGACCGTCCCGAGGAGCCGATGGCCGGGCGGCCCTTCGTCATCCTGACCCACGGCCTGACCGGCTGCGAGGACAGCGTCTACATGCTGAGCGCGGCGCGTCACCTGCTCAATCTCGGCTACACGGTGCTGCGGTTGAACGTCCGCGGGGCGGGGCCGTCGCGCGCCTATTGCGGCGAGCACTACCATGTCGGCCGCACCGCGGACTTCCGCCGCGTGCTGTTGCAGTTGCCGGAGGAGCTGACGCGCGATGGCATCGTCGCGATCGGCTACTCGGCGGGCGGCACGATGCTGCTGAAGTATCTCGGCGAGGAAGGCTCGTTCTCGCCCCTGCGCGCTGCGGCGACGATCTGCGCGCCGATCGACCTGGTGCGCAATGCGCGGCACATGGAGAAGCCGCGCAACTGGGTCTATCACAACTACATCCTGAACGGCCTGCGCGCCGAATCGCTGGGCGAGGGCGCGCGCCTGTCGGACGAGGAGAGGTCGGTCATCCGCTCGGCACGCAGCGTGTTCGACCTCGACGAGCGCTTCATCGCGCCGCGCCACGGCTTCAAGAACGCCGAGGACTATTACAGCCTGTGCGCGCCGCTGCACTTCATGCCGGAGATCCGGGTGCCGACCATGCTGCTGGCCGCTTGCGACGATCCGTGGATCCCGATCGAGCACTATCGCGAATTCAAGTGGAGCGACAATCCGTGGCTGCTGCCGGTGATGCCGTCGACCGGCGGCCATGTCGGCTTCCACGGCCATTCCAGCAACCGGCCGTGGTGCGACTTGGCGGTGGAGAAGTTCCTGGCGAAAGTCACTACCATCGAGGGGTGATCCTCGATCTTCCCGACTTCGAACAGCGCTTCCCTTGGTGGGGCGGCGACCTCCAAACCCTCCGCGACACCGTCATGCAGGCTCTCCATCGCCTGCCGACCGACCTCGCGCCGCACAGCAGCCAGCGTCAGCGCTTCGACGTGCGCGACGGCAGCGGCGACGTGTTGCTCGGCATGCTCGACACCCCGGTGGCGCCGCAGCCCGGCACGCCGCTCGTGCTGCTGATCCACGGCGCACCGGGCAACGAGGACGGCCCCTACATGCTCAGCATGTCGCGCTACATGCTGGATCGCGGCCATCGCGTGCTGCGGATCAACCTGCGCGGCGCCGGCCCATCGCGGGCCACCTGCCGGCGGCAATACTCCGCGGGCTCGAGCGCCGATCTCGGCCTGCTGTTCGACGTCATGCCGGACGAGCTGACGCGCGACGGCATGGTCGCCGTCGGTTACTCGGTCGGCGGCGCGGTGCTGATCAAGTATCTCGGCGAGACCGGTAAGGACACGCCGCTCAAGGCGGCCGCCACGGTGTCGGCGCCGATCGACCTCCGCGGCACCTGCGGGCAGCTCATGCGCTGGCGCAACACCCCCTACCAGCGCTCGGTTCTCGGCAGGATGCGCCAAGAGGCAACAGCTCAGATCGCCGAGCTGACGGCGGTGGAGCGCGCCAACATCGAGAAGGCGCGCACCATCCTGGAGTACGACGACGGCTTCACGGCAGGGCGCAACGGCAAGGCCAATGCGCTCGAGTACTACGCGCAGTGCAGCGCGCTCGATTATCTGGCAGGCATCCGTATCCCGACCCTGTGCCTGGCCGCGCTCGACGACCCTTGGGTGCCGGGCAGCGCCTATGTCGGTTACGACTGGGGCGGCAACCGTTGGCTGACGCCGCTGCTGGTGCCGAACGGCGGCCATGTCGGCTTTCACGGCACGGCCGGCCTTCAGCCCTGGCGCGACCTCGCGGTGGCCGGGTTCTTCGCGGTCAGTAAGGCGAGCAAGGTCCGCGCGGCAGGGGTGAGGTAGCCGTGGCGGCGATGCAAAGCGGTGATGGGAATGGCGGCGCGCAGCGCCGGCACGTCGAGCGCCACCAGCGTGCGCTGGCGCAGCTCGTCGCGCACGCTGCTTTCGGGCACCAGGGCGAGGCCGAAGCCCGCCTGCGCCAGCCGCTTCTGTGCCGTCAGGCTGTCGATCAAAGTCACGTCGGCATCGTCGAGACCGGCACGGACAAGCTGCCGTGCCAGCAGGTGCCCCGAGGAATCGCGGTCGCCCGGCGTCGGTGGAAAGCCGATCCAGCGCTCGCCCGCCAGGTCCTGGGCACGCAGGCGACGGCGACCGGCCAGGCGATGGTCGCGCGTCGCGACCACCCGCATCGCCTCGCTGCCGGCGCCGAGCTCCACGAGGTCGGCGCGGTTGCTGGTGAAGTAGCGCAGGCCGAGCGTGGCTTCGCCGCGGCGCACCAGGTCGGTGACCTCGGCGCTCGACGCGGTGCGCAGCTCGAGCCGCACCTTGCCGGCGCGGCGCGCGAAGCGGCGCAGGCTGTCGACGATTCGCGTGTCGGCCAGGGTGCCGACCAGGGCGAGCGAGATCGCGCCGCTGGGGCCGGCCTGCAGATCGCGCACCGCATCGTGGCCGTCCTTGAGGGCGGCCAGCGCCGCCTCGGCATGGGGCAGGAAGGCGCGGCCGGCCTCGGTCAGGCGGGCGCGGCCGCGCATGCGCTCGAACAGCGTGGCGCCGAGCTCGTGCTCGAGCTGGTCGATGCGGCGGCTGATCGCCGGCTGCGAGCGGTGCAGCCGCTGCCCGGCGCGCGTGAAGCCGCCGGTCTCGGCAATGGCGAGGAAGGTGCGGACCTCGTCGATGTCCATGGATCAGGAATCCTGATGCTGATGGCAGAAACTATGCATTTCCCAAAGCATAGGGTGCCGGCCAGAGTCGCGCCATGACCACTGCAGCCAACAAAGCCGCCACCTTCCGCGCCCTCCACGACCGGCCGGGCGCCTTCATCATTCCCAACCCGTGGGATGCGGGCACCGCCCGTCTGCTTGCCGCACTCGGATTCGAAGCATTGGCGACCACCAGTCTCGGCCTTGCCAACATGCTGGGTCGGCCCAATAGCGCGGTGACCCTTGCCGAGGTGATCGCCAACTGCCGCGAGATCGTCGAGGCGACACCGTTGCCCGTGAACGTCGACCTCGAGAACGGCTTCGCCCAAGACCCGAAGGAAGCAGCGGAGGCGATCCGGCTCGCGGCCGAGGCCGGCGCGGCCGGCGGCTCGATCGAGGACTACACTGGCGACCGCAACGATCCGATCTACGATTTCGATCTCTCGGTCGAGCGTGTGAAAGCAGCGGTGGCCGTCGCCCGGGCGCAGCCGGTGCCGTTTATGCTGACGGCGCGGGCGGAGAACCTGATCCGCGGCCGCAACGACATGGCCGATACGATCCGCCGCCTGCAGGCCTACGAAGCGGCGGGTGCCGACGTGCTCTACGCGCCGGGCCTGCGTACTGTCGCGGAAGTGCGCCAGGTCGTGCAGGCGGTGAAGCGGCCGTTCAACGTGGTCACCGGCTGGCTCGATCCTGGCATCACGGCGTCGCAACTCGCCGAGGCGGGCGCCAAGCGGATCAGCGTCGGCGGCGCGCTGTCACGGCTGGCACTGGCGACATTCGTCGATGCGGCAAAGGCGATGAAGGAGCAGGGCTCGTTCGCCTGGATGCCGCAGATGCTGGGCATCGGTGACCTGCAGCGGATGCTGGGCGATGGCGCTAGCCGATCGTGACCGGCTCGACGGGCGGGCCGTCCTGCAGCAGCCCCTTGAGCAGCCCGGCGAGCTTGACGGGCTCGAAGCGCTCGGCCGAGGCGGCGATCTCGTCGACGCTCCACCAGCGGTGATCGAGGGTCCAGCTCTTCTCCTTCTCGTCGAGCCCGGACGTGTCGACTGTCGCCGAGCCGGCGCGGCCGAGGAAGAACTGCTCGCGATGCCGGACCTGCTTTTCGCGCCACTGCATCACGCGCTCGCGCGACCACACCCAGCGCACATCCTCGATCGCGATCCCGGTCTCCTCGCGCGCCTCGCGCATCGCCGTGTCGGCGAACGACTCGCCTGGGTCGACCATGCCGCCGATCAGGATCCAGAACGGGTCGCGGAACGGATCGGCCGGGTCGTAGACCGTGGGCTGGTGGACCTTGAACAGGAAAACGCGGTCCTGCGGGTCGAGCAGGATCAGCCGCGCCGACGGGCGTTCGATCATGAGCGGGGCGATCATCTACTTGGCTTTGAGCAGTTTCGCCGCGTCGACCGCGCCGTAAGTCAGGATGCCGTCGCAGCCGGCGCGCTTGAAGCTGGTCAGCGTCTCGATCAGCACCTTGTTCCAGTCGAGCCAGCCGCGCTCGCAGGCGCCGCGCAGCATCGCGTACTCGCCGCTCACCTGGTAGGCGTAGGTCGGCACGCCGAAGGCGTCCTTCACGCGGCGCACGATGTCGAGATAGGGCAGGCCGGGCTTGACCATCACCATGTCGGCGCCTTCCTCGATGTCGAAGCCGACCTCGCGCAGCGCCTCGTCGGAGTTGGCGTAGTCCATCTGGTAGGTCTTCTTGTCGCCCTTGAGCGCGCCCGAGCTGCCGATGGCGTCTCGGAACGGGTTGTAGAAGCCCGACGCGTACTTGGCGGCGTAGGACATGATCTGCGCGTTCTCGTAGCCCTTGGCGTCGAGCGCCTTGCGGATCGCGCCGATGCGGCCATCCATCATGTCCGACGGTGCCTGGATGTCGGCGCCGGCCTCGGTCTGCACGATCGCCTGCTTGATCAGGGCCTCGACCGATTCGTCGTTGAGGATGATGCCGTCGCGCACGATGCCGTCATGGCCGTCGCTGTTGAACGGATCGAGCGCGACGTCGCAGACGACGCCGATACCGTCGACCGACTTCTTCACCGCCTGGATGGCGCGACAGACCAGGTTGCCCGGGTTGTAGGCCTCGCGGGCGTCGGGCGTCTTGGCCGCCGGATCGGTCTCCGGGAAGATCGCGATCGCCGGGATGCCGAGGTCGCGCGCCTCCTTGGCGGCCTCGACGAACAGGTCGACGCTGAGGCGATCGACGCCCGGCATCGAGGCGACCTGGGTGCGCGCGTTGGTGCCCTCCTGCACGAACACCGGCCAGATCAGGTCGTCGGCCGAGAGTTTGGTTTCGGCGACCAGCCGGCGCGACCAGTCGCTCTGCCGATTGCGGCGCAGCCGGGTGGTCGGGAAGCGACCCAGAGTGGAAAAGCGTGTTGCCATGAGCCGGATTTATAGCGGCTCAGGCCGTGGGAAGGCGACGCCGATAATAGGCATTCGGCCGCACACCTGCCGCCATATAGCCGCAGAACCCGGCCGCCAGGGCGGTTTCGGCCAGGACGGCGGCCGGATTGGCATGGACGCCGCCGGTGTAGAGCACGAGTATCGCCAGCAGCATGCTGACGGTCGGCGCGATGAACAGCGCACCGCCCAGCCGCAGCTCCGGCCGGCTGGCGATCTCCTCCGCGGTCATGTCGCGCCAGGCCATAGGTCAGGGCCGCCGGCGGTAGAACGCGGCGGGAGCCGTGCCCGTCAGCATGTAGCCGCAGAAGCCCGCGGCAAGGATGGCCTCGCCGAGAAGGTCGACGACCAGCGGCCAGCCGCCGGAGGCGACGGCGACGCAGAAGCGGTAGGCGATCCACAGCACGAGGCCGGCGCTGGCGACGATGGGCGTCGCCGGGGCGTGCATTATGGTCATCGCGAGAAAGACCATCGACCACACGGTCACGAACAGGACGGCGATCATGTAGCGGCTGCCGATCGCGCGCAGTTGGTCGAAGCCGAAGAGCAGGCCGCCGAGGCCGACGACTGCCACCAGGGCGGCCGCCAAGACCATCGCCAGCAGCGCGCCGCCCGGTCGGGTTTCGGTTGCCATGCTGCAAGCATAGGCGTTTCGTTGACAGGGGGGGACCCCCCGATATGATCCGCCGCGCCATGGATTTCACCCTCACCGAGGACCAGCAGGCCTTCCGCGACACGGCGCGCCAGTTCGCGACCGAACGCATGCTGCCCGAGGCCGCGCGGTGGGATGCCGAGAAGATCTTCCCCGAGGCGGTGCTGCGCGAGGCGGCGGCGCTGGGCTTCGGCGGCATCTATGTGGGCGACGATGTCGGCGGCTCGGGCCTGTCGCGGTTCGATGCGGCGCTGATCATGGAGGAGCTGGCGGCGGCGTGCCCGAGCACCGCGGCCTACATCTCGATCCACAACATGGCCGCCTGGATGATCGACGGCTTCGGCGACGACGAGCAGCGCCGGCGCTTTCTGCCCAAGCTTTGCTCGATGGAGCATTTCGCCAGCTACTGCCTGACCGAGCCGGGCGCCGGCTCCGACGCGGCAGCGCTGGCAACGCGCGCCGAGTTGAACGGCGACCACTATGTCGTGAATGGCACCAAAGCGTTCATCTCCGGCGGCGGGCGCAGCAACATCTATGTCGTGATGCTGCGGACTGGCGGGCCGGGAGCAGGGGGCGTTTCAACGCTGGTGGTCGAGGCGGGCACGCCCGGACTGTCGTTCGGCAAGCAGGAGCAGAAGCTCGGCTGGAACAGCCAGCCGACCGCGGCGGTGATCTTCGAGAATTGCCGGGTGCCGGCCGCCAATCGGCTGGGGCCCGAAGGTCACGGCTTCAAGATCGCGATGATGGGGCTCGACGGCGGCCGCATCAACATCGGCGCCTGCTCGCTGGGCGGCGCACGGGCCTGCCTCGAGACGGCGTCGCGCTACGTCGTCGAGCGCAAGCAGTTCGGCAAGCCGCTGGCCGACTTCCAGGCGACGCAGTTCAAGCTCGCCGACATGGCGACCGAGCTCGATGCGGCGCGGCTGATGATCTGGCGCGCCGCCTCGCTGCTCGATGCCAAGTCGCCGGAGGCGACGCAGGCGGCGGCGATGGGCAAGCGCTTTGCGACCGATGTCGGCTTCCGGGTCGTCAACGAGGCGCTGCAACTGCATGGCGGCTACGGCTACTTGAAGGACTTTCCCATCGAGCGGTATCTGCGAGACCTGCGCGTGCATCAGATCCTCGAAGGCACCAACGAGATCATGCGCGTGATCATTGCCCGGCGACTCTTAGTGGGATGAGGAATGTCTGACGCAGAGATTTTGTTCGAGGTGAAGGACGGGCTGGGGCTGATCACGCTCAACCGGCCCAAGGCGCTGAACGCGCTGACGCATGGCATGATCCTCGAGCTCGAGAAGGTCATCCCCGGCTGGGAGAAGGACCCCAGGATCAAGGCGGTGGTGCTGCGCGGCGCCGGCGACCGCGCCTTCTGCGCCGGCGGCGACGTCACCAACCTCTATCGCGAGAGCAAGGACCCCAAGGGCGGCACCCTGCGGCGCGACTTCTTCTATGACGAGTACATCGTCAACCGCCGCATCTACCGCTACGCCAAGCCGTGGATCTCGCTGATCGACGGCATCGACATGGGCGGCGGCGTCGGCCTGTCGGTCCACGGCAGCCATTCGGTGGCGAGCGAGAAGTTCCTGTTCGCCATGCCGGAGACGACCATCGGCCTGTTCCCCGATGTCGGCGGCGGCTACTTCCTGACGCGCCTGCAGGGCGCGCTGGGCACCTTCCTGGCGCTGACCAGCCATCGCCTGAAGATCGCCGACGGCGTGTGGGCCGGCATCGTCGACGCGCACGTGCCGAGCGCCAGGATGAACGACCTGCAGGCGGCACTGGGCGCGGCCGATCTGTCGGGCCCCGGCGCGAACCGGAAGGTCCATGCGGTCATCGATCGCTTCAAGGCCGACCCCGGCCTGCCGACCCTGCCGGCAATGATGCCGAAGATCGACCGCTGCTTCTCGGCGGAGTCGGTTGCCGAGATCGAGGCCAAGCTGAAGAAGCACGGCGGCGAATGGGCCGACAAGCAGCTCGCGGCGCTGCTCAAGCTGTCGCCGCTCGCCATGGCGATCACGCTCGAGCAGCTCAGGCGCTGCGCCAACCGCTCGTTCGAGGATTCGATGACCATCGAATATCGCATGAGCCAGGCCTGCATGCGGCCGGACCATGACTTCTTCGAGGGCGTGCGCGCCCTGCTGATCGACAAGGACCAGAAGCCCCAGTGGAACCCGCCGACCCTCTCCGGTGTGACCCGGGAGATGGTCGACGCTCATTTCAAGCCGGTGTCGAACGACCTGGTCTTCGGCTAGAGGAGGACGCCATGGCGAAAATCGCCTTCATCGGTCTCGGCAACATGGGTGGCCCGATGGCCGCCAACCTTGCCAAGGCCCAGCATCACGTCAAAGCCTTCGACCTCTCCGACGCTGCCGTCGCGGCAGCGGTCGCGAAGGGCGCCCACAAGGCGGCCAGCGCCGCCGAGGCGGTGAAGGACGCCGAGATCGTCGTCACCATGCTGCCGGCCGGCAAGCATGTGCGCGATGTCTACGAGAAGGACGTGCTGCCCAACGTCGCCAAGGGGGCGCTGCTGATCGACTGCTCGACGATCGACGTCGAGAGCGCGCGGCATGTCTCGTCGGCGGCCAAGGCGAAGGGTTTCGAGATGATCGATGCGCCGGTGTCCGGCGGCGTCGGCGGCGCCACGGCCGGCACGCTCACCTTCATGGTCGGAGGGCCCGAGGCGGCTTTCGGCAAGGCCAGGCCGATCCTCGAGAAGATGGGCAAGAACATCGTCCATGCCGGCGACAGCGGCAACGGCCAGGCCGCCAAGATCTGCAACAACATGATCCTGGGCGTGTCGATGGTCGCGGTGTGCGAGGGCTTCATGCTCGGCAAGCGGCTCGGCCTCGACGCGCAGAAGCTGTTCAACGTGGTCTCGACCGCGTCGGGCTCGTGCTGGTCGCTGGTCAATTACTGCCCGGTGCCGGGCCCGGTGCCGACCTCGCCGGCGAACCGCGACTACCAGGCCGGCTTCACCGCGGCGATGATGCTGAAGGATCTCCTGCTGGCGCAGCAGGCTTCCGCCGCGGCCGGCGCGGCGACGCCGCTCGGCGCGGAGGCCGCGCAGCTCTTCAGCCTGTTCGTCAACGCGGGCAACGCGGGCAAGGACTTCTCCGGCATCATCAAGATGCTTGATGGCAAATGATCACCCTCTACGACCTCGCCTTCGACAAGGACCTGCGGCCGAGCCCGTTCTGCTGGCGCGCCAAGCTGGCGCTCAAGCACAAGGGCCTGAGCTGGCGCGACGAGCCCTGCGGCTTCAGCGAGAAGCACAAGATCGCCTTTGCCCAGTCGCAGACCTATCCGGTGATCCATGACGGCCCCGAGGTCGTGAAGGACAGCTGGCTCATCGCCCAGCACCTCGACGCGGCCTATCCCGACAAGCCGCTGATGCCCAACCCGGCGCTGGCGAAGTTCGTCAACGGCTGGGCCGACGGCGCGGTGCACATCGTGCTGTTCCCGAACGTGGTGTCGGACCTGGTCGACCGGGTGCGGCCGCTGGACAAGCCCTACATCGTCGAATCGCGCGGCAAGCGGCTGGGCACGACGGACTTTGCGGCCTTCCAGGCAAACGCCCGTGGAAAAGGTGTCGCTGCCTTCCGCGCCGCACTCGAGCCGGCGCGTCGCATGCTGAACGATCAGAAATTTCTATCGGGTGATAGTCCAGCCTACCCTGACTACATCCTGCTCGGCACGTTCCTGTGGCCGCGCACCATCAGCCCGCTCGAGCTGCTGGAGAAGGACGACGTCATTTATGCCTGGCGCGAGCGCATGCTCGACCAGTTCGACGGCTTTGGCCGCAAGGCCCCGGCGGCCGTGTGAAATACGACGCCGTCGTCTTCGACCTGCTGACGGCGCTGCTCGATTCCTGGACTTTGTGGAATGCCGTCGCCGGCTCCGAGGCCGACGGCCTGAAATGGCGGCGGCGCTACCTCGAAATCACCTACGGCTGCGGGGCTTATCGGCCTTATGAGACGCTGGTGCGCGAGGCGGCGCGCGATGTCGGCCTGCCGGAGCGGTTCGGCAGCGAGCTCGAGCGGCGCTGGCCGGAGCTGCAGCCGTGGCCCGAAGCGCCGCAGGTCCTGAAGCAGATCGGCCTGCCGCTCGCCGTCGCCACCAACTGCTCGATTCGCCTCGGCCAGCAGGCGGCGGCTCGCGTCGGCGTGCCGTTCGCCTCGATCGAGACGGCGGAGAGCGTCGGCTTCTACAAGCCGCGGCCGGAGGTCTATCGCGCAGCGCTGCGAAGACTTGGAACGAAGCCCGCGCGAACGCTGTTCGTCGCGGGCTCCGCATCCGATGTGCCCGGCGCGAAGGCCGTCGGCATGCCGGTCTACTGGCACAATCGCATCGGCCTGGCGCCGCGTGACGATACCAGGCCTGACTATCTGGAAGGCACCCTCGACCGTCTGTCGGCGTGCGTCAGAAGCGATAGTTGATTCCGGCACGGAAAATATGGCCGTTCTCGAGCACCGTCGTGGTCGCGCTGCTGGCGCCGAAGATGTAGGAATTGCTCACCGAGCTCGATCCGAGATCGTAGTACAGCCACTCCCCCTTGATCGACAGCGGCCCCCAGACGCTGGCTTCGAAGCCGGCGCCGACGGTGAAGCCGAGGCGCGTCTGGACTGACGTCTGCGCGGAGGCGAGCGGCGGGCTGACGTTCGCGCTGCCCATCGAGACGCTGAGGCGCGTGTCGCCGTAGGCGAGGCCGCCGGTTCCATAGAGCAGCAGATAGCTCATCGGCGTGAAGCCGAGCTTGGCACGGGTCGTACCCAGCCAGGTCTGGTTGCGCTGGATCCAGGTGGACAACTGCTGGCCGCCGATAACCGGGCTGCTGGCCGTGGCGGTCGTGGCGTTCAGCCATTGGAAGTCGGTCTCGGCGCCGACATAGACCCCGTCGAGGAAGATGCGGCCGTAGCCGGCCTGCACGCCGCCGATGAAGCCGCTGTTGGGCGCCGTCTTGAGGGGAAAGAAGCCGAGATTTTGTCCCGTGGCCAGACCGCCGGGCGCGCTTTCGCGCGTCGAGACCCTCAGGCCATCATTGGCGGTGCTCACACCGGCATTGATGCCGGCATAGAAGCCGTCCCATCGATTGGATTGAGCTTGGGAAGCGGAAGCAAAGGCAAGCGCAGACAGCGCGAACGCAGTGCCGGCCGCGACGAGGCGGCCCGGCTTGAATACCAGCACGATCGGGGACTCCTATATGCGGAACAGACGCGCTCCCTCCCCGGAGCGCGCGGGCTACCTATCACGAACAAGCTTCGGGGTGAAAGCTGGCGCGCGCATTGCTAAGCTGTCTCCAACAAAAAGGCAGGGAGACACACAATGGAAGAGAGGCCCTTCGACCCGGGAGAACATCGTCTTGGGCCGACCCACTGGTTCGAGGATCTCAGGGTCGGCCAGCGCTTCTACATCAACTCGCGGACCCAGACCGAAGCGCTGTTCGGCGCCTTCCAGCTGGCCAGTGGCGACAATCATCCGATCCACTACGACCGCGAGTACTGCAAGGTGCGCGGCCATCGCGATATGCTGGCGCACGGGCTGCAAGTCGCCATCCAGGGGGCGGCCGGCGCCGGCATCTTCCCGCATATCATCGGCGATTCGCTGATCGCCTTCCTCGAGCAGTCGTCGCGTTTCCTGAAGCCGGTCTATTGCGGTGACACGCTCTATCCGATGCTGGAAGTGAGCGAGGTCAAGGAGGGGCGGACCACCGGGACCGTCACCCTGCGGCTTACCATTCACAACCAGGCGGGCTTGCTGGTGTGCGACGGCGAACACAAGTACCTTGTGAAGAAGCGTCCGATATAGGGAGACCGAGCATGCTCGGCGTCATTGCCAAACTGACCATCAAGCCCGGCACCAACGCCGAGTTCGAGGCGGCCATGAAGGCGCTGCAGGCCAAGGTCCGGTCCGACGAGCCGGGCAACAAGCTCTACGCCCTGCACAAGACCGCCGATCCCAACGTTTATGTCATGCTGGAGCGTTATGACGACCAGGCGGCGCTCGACGCCCACCGGGCGGCGCCGCACTTCAAGGAACTCGGGCGCAAGCTTGGCGACTATCTTGCCGGGCGGCCCGACGTCCAGGTGATGCACGAGGTCTGAAGCGATCGATCATGGATGGAGTTCTTCCCCGCCATACCAAGCCGGGTACTGCGCCGGGCACGCTCGCGGGCCGGGCGCCCGTGCCCGACGAGGCGCTCGATTTCACCCTGGTCGAGTACACCCAGGAGGACGTCCAGGTCGTCCAAAATGTCGAGGTCGACGAGTGCCGCTTCCACCTCGGCACGCCCGGCCGGACCTGGATTGACGTCGCGGGCCGGCCTTCGTCGGAAATGCTGCGCGACCTCGGCATGGCCTTCAACCTGCATCCGCTGGCGCTCGAGGACGTGTTCCACGGCAACCAGCGGGCCAAGCTCGACCTCTATGAGGGCCAGGGCTTCATCGTGCTCGCCGACCCGTCCTACGAGGGCGGCGAGCTGCAGATGCGCCAGGTCAGCATCTTCTTCGGCGACAACTACGTCGTCTCGTTCCATGACCACAAGCAGGACATCTTCAAGCCGGTGCGCGACCGGGTGCAGACCGCGGGCAGCCGGTTGCGCATGTTCGGCGTCGACTATCTCGTCTATGCGCTGATCGACTTGGTCGTCGACCGCAAGTTCCCCCTGATCGAGACCCTGGCCAGCCATCTCGAGGCGCTGGAGGACGAGGCGCTCGGCCATCCGACCAACGAGACGCTGGGCCATATCCACCAGGCGCGGCGCGCCCTGGTGACCTTCCATCGCCTCGAATGGGCCGAGCGCGAGACCATACTGTCGGTGATGCGGCCGGAGACGCCGTTCATCATGCCTGAGACGCGCACCTATCTGCGCGACTGCTTCGACCACTCGGTCGGCCTGCTCGACCTGATCGAAAGCTACCGGGAAATGTGCAACGGCCTGATGGAAATCTATCTGCTGCAGTCGTCGAACCGCATGTCCGAGGTGATGAAGACCATGGCGGTGATCACGGTCTTCTTCCTGCCGCTGACCTTCCTGACCGGCCTCTACGGCATGAACTTCGACCGCGAGAAGGGCAACATGCCCGAGCTCGGCTGGCAGTTCGGCTACGTCTGGTTCTGGGTGTGGGTCGCCGCGATCGTGACCGGCATCTTCGTCTGGGTGAAGCGGAAGCGCTGGCTGTGAGCTACCGGATCTTCGGCTCGGAGCTGTCGCCCTATTCGGTGAAGGTGCGGTCGTACTTCCGCTACAAGAACCTCGACCACGAATGGCTGCTGCGTTCGCCGGCCAACCAGGCCGAGTTCCAGAAATACGCCAAGCTGCCGCTGGTTCCGCTGGTGGTGACGCCCGAAGGCGAGGGCCTCCAGGATTCGACGCCGATCATCGAGCGCTTCGAGGCCGCGGCGCCGTCGCTGCGGCCCGACGATCCCACGCTCGCCTTCCTCTCGGCGCTGCTCGAGGAGTACGGCGACGAGTGGGGCAACAAGTGGATGTTCCACTATCGCTGGGCTTACGTGCCGGACACCTGGGCGACGGCGGAGCGCATCGCGCAGGTGTCGGCGGGCGAGCAGGGCACGGTCGCGGTGGCGCAGGCCCGCGCAGCGGTCGCCGAGCGGATGACGGGGCGGCTGGGCTTCGTCGGCTCCAACCCGACGACGCGACCGGTGATCGAGGCCTCGTTCAAGCACGCGCTCGCGATCCTCGACCGGCATCTGGCGGCGCGGCCGTACGTGCTCGGCGGGTGCCCGGCGATGGCCGACTTCGGCCTATGGGGCCAGTTCTACGAGGCCGCGACCGACCCAACGCCCGGCGCGATCATGCGGGCCTCGGCGCCCAACGTGATGAAGTGGGTGCAGCGCATGGTGTCGCCGAAGGACGAGGGGCCGTTCGAGACCTGGTCGTCGCTGTCGGCCGGGTTGATGCCGCTGCTGACCGAAGAGGTCGGCCGGCTGTTCCTGCCGTGGTCGGCGGCCAACGCCGAAGCCATCGCCAAGGGCGAGAAGAGCTTCACCATGACCCTGGCTGGTGCCGAGTGGACGCAGGAGCCGCAGAAGTACCACGCGCGCTCGCTGCAGGAGATCCGCCGCAAGTACGCCGCCGCGAGGACGGCGGAGCTCGACGAGATCCTGGAAAAAGTACGCTGCCTCAACGTCCTGCGTAGCGGGGCCTAGGCTTCGACTGCAGCAAGGCGGCGACGTCCCAGGCTTCCTGCAGGGTGAGTTGCGGATGCGCCGGATCGATGCCGCGCGGCATGTTGCGCTGGATGAAGCCGACCGCACGCTCGAAGCGGTCCATGCCGGCGCCGTCGTTGAAGCTGTCGGGGCCCCAGAGCGGCGGGAACTCGTAGCCCCTGCCGGCGCGGCGGCCGAGGCCGTCCGGTTGATGGCAGGCGGCGCAGACGCGGGTATGGACCTCGGCGCCGCGGGCCGCGTCCGGCGGTGTCGATGGCGTGGGGGCGGGAGGCGCCTGCACGACGGCCGGGCCGTCGAGTGAGCGGATGTAGGCGATGAACGCGGCCATCTCGCGCGAGTCCTGCGGCAGCGTCGTGCCGTTCATCGACCGTGTCATGCATTCGTCGATGCGCTCGGCGAGCGAGATCACACGGCCGCTGCGGGCCGAGAACTTCGGATAGGCCTTGGCGACGCCGACCAGCGGCACGCCTGAAGGTCTGGTGCCGGCGTCGAGATGGCGGCTCTGGCAGGCGAGGCGGTTGCCGGCGAAGGGCTTGCCGGTGTCAGGGCCGATTTCGGCGAAGGTCTCAGTCACCAGCCGCTTGCCGTAGCCGACGAGATCGTCGGCGGCCGTTGCCACGGCCGCCGGCCGATAGGTGGCCAGCGTACCTGCCGCAATCGCGCAGCAGACCGCCAGGAAGGCGGCGGCGAATCCCTTCAGGGTCATGACAGCGACGTACCGATCAAGGTCAGACCGGAAAGGCCGAGCAGGACGAGGATGATGCGGCGGAACTGAACGTCGTTGACGCGTCGGTAGAGACGCAGGCCGACATGCGCGCCGATGATGGTGACCGGCAGCACGATCGCCACCCACATGAAGAAGGTGCGGTCGAGGAAGCCTGCGACCGCTGCGGTGACGATGGAGAAGGCGAGGATGCTCATGTTGAACGGCTGGTTGACGCCGCGCTGCTCCTGCATGGTCCAGCCGCGCAATTGGGTCCAGATCACCGGGATCGGACCGCTGATGCTCGCCATGCCGCCCAGCACGCCGCCCCCAAAGCCGGCCGTGCCGTCGGCCAGCCGGCCGCCGAACAGCACCACCGGCGGGCGGCGCACCAGGACCATCCAGAAGACGTAGAAGATCAGCAGCAGGCCGACGCCCAGCTTGAGCGGCTTGACCTCGACATGGCTCAGCAGGGCAGTGCCGAGCGGAACGCCGATCAGGCCGCCGAGCAGGAACGGCCAGACCCGGGACCAGACCACGCCATGCCAGATCTTGGGCAGCGACTGGAGGTGGCCCGCGACCGAGCAGAAGGCGACCAGCGGCGCCGCCGTCTGCGGCGGCATGGCGTGGAGCCAGAAGCCCAGCGACACCAGCGCATAGCCGGTGCCGCTCAGGCCGTTGACGAAGCCCGCCACCGCCGCGCCGGCGACGACCAGCGCGATGTCGCCGGCCGGCGGCAGGTCCATGCCTCAGCCTTGCGCGGTGAAGGCCTGGATGCCGGTGATGGCGCGGCCGAGGATCAGGGCGTGCACGTCGTGCGTGCCCTCGTAGGTGTTGACCGCCTCGAGGTTCATGGCGTGGCGGATCACGTGATACTCGTCCGACACGCCGTTGCCGCCGTGCATGTCGCGGGCGACGCGGGCGATGTCGAGTGCCTTGCCGCAGTTGTTGCGCTTGATCAGCGAGATCATCTCCGGCTGGGCGTGGCCGGCATCCTTGAGCCGGCCGACGCGCAGGCAGGCCTGCAGGCCGAGCGTGATCTCGGTCTGCATGTCGGCGAGCTTCTTCTGGATGAGCTGGTTGGCGGCGAGCGGCCGGCCGAACTGCTTGCGGTCGAGCGTGTAGTTGCGCGCCCGCTTCCAGCAGAACTCGGCGGCGCCCATGGCGCCCCAGGCGATGCCGTAGCGGGCGTTATTGAGGCAGCCGAACGGGCCGCCGAGGCCCGAGACGTTGGGCAGCATGTTCTCGACCGGCACGAACACCTCGTCGAGCATGATGGCGCCGGTCACCGAGGCGCGCAGGCTGAACTTGCCCTCGATCTTCGGCGTCTCGATGCCCTTCCAGCCGCGCTCCAGGATGAAGCCGCGGATCGCGCCGCCGTCGAGCTTGGCCCAGATCACCAGCACGTCGGCGATCGGCGAGTTGGTGATCCACATCTTCGAGCCCGAGAGGCTGTAGCCGCCGGGCACGGTCACGGCGCGGGTCTTCATGCTGCCGGGGTCGGAGCCGTGGTCGGGCTCGGTCAGGCCGAAGCAGCCGACCCATTCGCCCGAGGCGAGCTTGGGAAGGTACTTCATGCGCTGCTCTTCCGAGCCGTAGGCGTAGATCGGATGCATGACCAGCGAGGACTGCACGCTCATCGCCGAGCGGTAGCCCGAGTCGACCGCCTCGACCTCGCGCGCCACCAGGCCGTAGACGGTGTAGTTGGTGGCGGCGCAGCCGTACTTCTCGGGCAGGGTGGAGCCGAGCAGGCCGAGCGCGCCCATCTCGTTCATGATCTCGCGGTCGAACTTCTCGTGGCGGTTGGCCTCGATCACCCGCGGCATCAGCTTGTCCTGGCAGTAGTCGCGCGCGACGTCGCGGATCGCGATCTCCTCCTCGGTGAGCTGGTCGTCGAGGAAGAACGGGTCCTCCCAGTCGAACGGCTTGGCGTCGGCGCTGATGCCGCGCGCGGCGCTCTTCATCGGGGTGGCGGTTGCCATGGCTGCTCCTGTCGATCTTTCGGCGCGTCTTATCAGGCAGCGCCGGTTGCGCCAACTGCCCTCCCGGTGAGGGTGCGGAAGATCTCCAGAGAGAGTTGGCCGAAGGCCTCGGAAGCCCGTAATTCCACCGTTCTGGGCCGGGGCAGGTCGATCCGGAGGTCTGCCGCGATGCGGCCGGGGCGGGGGCTCATGACCACCACGCGGTCGGACAGGAACACCGCCTCGCCGATCGAATGGGTGACGAACAGGACGGTCTTGCGCTGGTCGCGGGCGAGGTCGCGCTCGCCCCAGATGCGCAGCAGCTCGAGCGCCATGTCGTCGCGCGTCATGGCGTCGAGGGCGCCGAACGGCTCGTCCATCAGCAGCAGCGGCGGGTCGAGCAGCAGGGCGCGGCACAGCGAGGCGCGCTGCTGCATGCCGCCCGACAGCTCGCGCGGCAGCTTCTCGGCGAAGCCGTGCAGCCCGGCCATCTCCAGCAGCTCGTGGGCGCGCGCCCAGTAGGCGCGCTTCTCCTTTCCCGCCAGCTCGGCGGGCAGCAGGACGTTGTCCAGGATCGACCGCCACTTCAGCAGGATCGGCGCCTGGAACACCATGCCGATGTCGGGGATCGGCTGGGCCACCGTGCGGCCGCCGACCGTGACCGTGCCGACGGTCGCCGGCCGCAAGCCCGCCACGATGCGCAGCAAGGTCGACTTGCCGCAGCCGCTCGGGCCGACCAGGGACACGAACTCGCCCTGGCCGACCTCGAGCGAGATGCCGGCGAGCGCCTCGACCGGGCCGCTCGCCGCCTGATAGGTCATGCCGACCCCGGAGAGGTCGATCAGAGAGTCGGCCACTGCTACTTCGGCACCGCGACCTTGGTGTAGAAGTCCTTGGTGTAGACGTCCTTGCACTCGACCTTCTTGGGCAGGCCCATGTAGCTGTTGACCAGGTCGACCGAGGCGCACATCCGCTTGTCGTCGATCGAGCCGATGCCGCCCTCGGCGTACTGGTTGGTCTTCATCAGCTCGAGGCCCATCATCATGTTGGCGGTGAGCGCCTCGACGTCGATCTCCGGCACGCGCTTCTTGAAGATCTCCATGGCGGCCTTCGGGTCGGCCATGACGTCGCGCCAGCCCATGTAGGAGGCCTCGAGGAAGGCTTTGAGCTGCTTGGGCTTGTCCTTCATGGTCTTCTCGCTCGCCATGATCGACATCGAGTAGAGGTCGAAGCCGAAGTTGGCCCACGGCATCATCACGACGTTGCCCTTGCCGGCGGCCTTCTCGTAGAGCGGCAGGCCGGTGGTGTAGTCGCTGACGCCGTCCATGCGCTTCTCGGCGACGGCGGCGATCTTGGCGGCGGGCTCGATGTTGACCCAAGTGACCTTGCTGGCGTCGATGCCGTTGGCCTTGGCGAAGGCCGGGAACATCTGGCGCTGCGCGTCGCCCGGCGGTGAGCCCAGCGAGGCGCCCTCGAGGTCCTTGGGCTTGGCGAGCGGCTTGCTCTTGAGGCTGAAGATGTTGAGCGGCGTCTTGTCGAACACCATGCCGATCGTCTTGACCGTGGTGCCGCGTGCCTTCGAGGCGATCAGCACCGCGGCGTCGGCGAGGCCGGCATCGGCGCGGCCGGTGTCGACCTTGGCGATGGTGTCGCCCGAGCCCTTGGAGTTCTCGAGCGTGACGTCGAGACCCTTGGCCTTGTAGTAGCCCTTCTCCAGCGCCACCCAGTAGGCAGCGTGGTCGCCGACCGGGAACCAGTTCAGCGCGAAGGTCCATTTCTCCTGCGCCGAGGCGCTGCCGGTCGCGGCCAGCAGGGCCGCGACCGCGAGTGACAGTGTGCGATTCATCCCTATTCTCCCTTCAAATCAATCGACGCCCTCGGCCCACGGCGCCCACAGATGCGCCAGCACGACGACCAGGCCGTACAGCACCAGGCCGACGATCGAGATCCAGACCAATGCTGCAAAAGCCACGCCGGTGTTCATGCTGCTCTGCGTGGTGACGATGACGTAGCCGAGGCCCTTCTGCGACGCGACGAACTCGCCGACGATCGCGCCGACCACGGCGGCTGTCGCGGTGATCTTGAGCGCGCTCAGGATGTAGGGCAGGGCGTTCGGAATGCGGATCTTGACGAAGATCTTCCATTTCGGCGCGTGGAAGACGCGGCCCAGGTCGAGCATGTCGGCTTCGACCTGGCTGAGGCCGACCGCGGTGTTGATCACCACCGGGAAGAAGCCGATCAGCGCCCCCATCAGCATGTTGGGGAAGATGCCGTAGCCCATCCAGATCAGGAACAGCGGTGCCACCGCGACCTTGGGCAGGGTGTTCACGAACACCAGGAACGGCACCAGCGCATTGGCCAGCAAAGGCGACCAGGCGATGGCGACGCCCAGCGCGACGCCGACGATCGCGGCCATGAAGAAGGCGCCGACGATCTCCCAGCTCGTCACCCAGAGATGCTGGGCCCAGGTGATCTCGCCGTCCCACATTGCGTTCCAGACAGAGAGCGGCGCGGGCAGCAGGTATTCTCGGATGCCGGTGAGGCTGACGGCAAGCTGCCAGATCGCGATCAGGGCGACGAACAGCGCCGCCGTCGGCCAGTACTGCCGAATCGACGCCTGAATTTTCATGCTGACGTGTGACGCATTTCAGTCACACTGACGAAGCCATTTTCTGGCGTCAAGGCGAGGATCATCGGTGAAGCTTTCCCTGTGCAACGAGGTGATTCGGGAGCTTCCCTTCGATCGCCAATGCGCGCTCGCCGCCGGTCTCGGCTATCGCGGACTGGAAGTCGCACCCTTCACCTTCGGCGACGACGGCTGGCGCATGCCGGCGCACCAGCGCGCCGAAATCCGGAACGCGTGCCGCAATGCCGGTATCGAAGTGAGCGGCCTGCATTGGCTGCTGGCGGCGCCGGCGGGCCTGTCGATCACGACCGCAGACCGCATGGTCTGGCAGAGGAGCGTCGATGTCCTGCGCGGCTCGATCGACCTCTGCGCCGAGCTGGGCGGCGCCTATCTGGTGCACGGCTCGCCCGCCCAGCGGCGCGTCGGCGATCCGTCGGACGCCCGGCGCGCCGAGGAGGCGTGGGCTCTGGCGGCCGAGGCGGCGCAGAAGGCCGGCGTCGTCTACTGCCTCGAGGCGCTGGCCAAGCCCGATTGCAACTTCGTCAACACGCTGGCCGAGGCCATGGCGATGGTGCGGTGCATCGGCAACCCGGCCTTCCGCACGATGGTCGATACCCTGGCGGCGGGCCTGATGGAGGCCGAGCCGGTGGCCGATGCGATCCATCGCCTGTACGCGACCGGCTTCATGGCGCATATCCAGCTCAACGACCGCAACAGGCGCGGGCCGGGGCAGGGCGAAGACAAGTTCGCGCCCGTCGTGCGCGCGCTGCGCGAAACCGGCTATGACGGCTGGATCGCGATGGAGCCTTTCGTCTATGAGCCTGACGGCGTCACCTGTGCGGCGCGCATGATCGGATACGTCGCGGGTCTTCTGGAGCAGCCATGAAAGTCAAACTCGAGGAGGTCGAGCGCTACGAGCGACCGATGAAGAACCGGCTGGCCTTCCGCTTCGGCGTCATCACCGTGACCGGCGGCATCCAGGCGGTGATCCGAGTGCGCATTTCGCTGCCCGACGGCCGCACCGCCCAGGGCGTCGCCGCCGAAGCGCTCGCCGCCAAGTGGTTCGAGAAGAGCCCCGACTACACCGACGAGCAGAATCTCGACCAGCTCCGCCAGTCGCTCGACCTGGCGATCGAGCACTACAAGGCCTTTGGCGCGGCGACGCCGTTCGGGCTGTTCACCGGCACCTATCGCGAGCAGCAGAAGAAGGGCGCGGCATTGAAGCTCAACCCGCTGGTCGCCTCGTACGGTCCGGCGTTGCTCGATCGCGCGATCCTCGACGCCCTGGGCAAGGCGACGGGCAACTCCTTCGCCCAGATGATCCACAACAACCTGCCGGGCATCGTCACGTCCGACCTGACGCCGGACATCGAGCGGGTGGCGCTGCAGCGCTTCCTCGCTGGCCTCAAGCCCGCTTCTTCGATCGAGATCCGCCACACGGTCGGCCTGGTCGATCCGCTGACTGCCGGCGACCGCACGCCGATGGAGCGCATCAACGACGGCCTGCCCGAGACCCTGGAGGAGGTCGTCTCCTACTATCGCGGCCGCTACTACAAGCTGAAGGTTGCGGGCGACATCAAGGCCGACCTCGAGCGCCTGACCAAGATCGCCTTCGTCCTCGACCACCGCCTGCCCGATTACATGACCACGCTCGACGGCAACGAGCAGTACGACGACGTCGAAGGCATCGTCGAGCTGTGGCGCAAGGCCGCCGAGACGCCGGCGCTGGCGCGGCTGGTGCAGTCGACCCTGTTCATCGAGCAGCCGATCAAGCGCAGCGTCGCCCTCAGCCGCTCGGTCGAGCCGCTGGCCAGGTTGCGGCCGGTGATCATCGACGAATCCGACGGCGAGCTCTCGTCCTTCCCGACGGCGCTCAGGCTCGGCTATGCCGGCGTCTCGAGCAAGAACTGCAAGGGCTTCTACAAGTCCATCCTCAACGCCTCGCGCGTGGCGTGGCTGGGCGACGGCCATTTCATGTCGGCCGAGGACCTCACGACCCTGCCGGGCGTCAGCCTGCAGCAGGACCTGGCGCTGGTCTCGCTGCTCGGCATGACCCATGTCGAGCGCAACGCCCATCATTTCGTCGACGGTATGTCCTTCGCCTCGGACGCCGAGCAGAAGGCATTCGTCGGCGTGCACCGCGATCTCTACGAGAAGATCGACGGCCATCCGGCGCGGCTCAAGGCGCCGGGCGGCAAGCTGGCGCTCGGCTCGCTCGACGTGCCGGGCTTCGCGGTCGGCGCGGAGATGGATTTCCGCGCGATGACGCGCAGGGCTTCGGGCCCAGGACTCGGGGGAGCAACGCCATGACCCTGCCGGATCGCTTCGAGTCAGTCGCGGCACTCGAGGACTTCATGACCGTGCCGCCGCCCGAGCTGGTCGCCGACTTCAAGAGCATCAAGGGCGACGTCCTGGTGCTGGGCGTCGGCGGCAAGATGGGCCCGACGCTCGCGCGCATGGCCAAGCGTTCGCTGCCGATGGGGCGGCGGGTGATCGGCGTGGCGCGCTTCAGCGAGCGCGGCCTGCGCGAGACGCTGAGCCGCTATGGTGTCGAGAGCATCGAGGCCGACCTGCTCGACCAGAAGGCGCTCGATCGCCTGCCCAAGGCGCCGAACGTCGTCTTCATGGCCGGCCGCAAGTTCGGCGCGACCGGCGACGTGCCGCTCACCTGGGCGATGAACGTCCAGGTGCCGGCGATGGTCGCCGAGACTTTCAAAGGCTCGCGCATCGTCGCCTTCTCGACCGGCTGCGTATACCCGTTCGTGCCGGTCGAGAGCGGCGGCGCGACCGAGGATACGCCGCCGGTACCGCCGCCCGGCGACTACGCCAACTCCTGCGCCGGCCGTGAGCGCATGTTCGAGTACTTCTCGGCCAAGCACGGCACGCCAGGCCGGCTGTTCCGCCTCAACTACGCGATCGACATGCGCTACGGCGTGCTGCACGACGTCGGCCGCAAGGTGCTGGAGGGCGAGACCATCGATCTCGCGATGGGCCATGTGAACGTGATCTGGCAGGGCGATGCCAATGCGGTCGCGCTGCGCTGCCTGGTCCACGCCACGACGCCGACGACGCCGATCAACGTCACCGGGCCGGAAACCGTCGAGGTGCGCTGGCTCGCGGCCGAGTTCGGCAAGCTGATGGGCAAGACGCCGAAGTTCAGCGGCACGCCGGCACCGACCGGCTGGCTCAACAATTCGGCCCGCATGGTCAAGGAGTTCGGTGCACCGAAGGTGCCGCTCGCCAAGATGATCGAATGGACCGCCGACTGGCTGTCGCGCGACATGGCCACCCTCAACAAGCCGACGCACTACGAGGTGCGCGATGGCAAGTACTGAGGCGCTCGCGATCGCGCCGATCGGCGTCGGCGAATGCGAGGCGGTCTGGCCGTTGTCGATCGAAGCCGGCTGGAACCAGAACGTTGCCGACTGGCGCTTCATGCTCGGCGCCGGCCGCGGCTTCGGCCTGCGTGGCGCCGACGGCACCTGGGAAGCAAGCTCGCTGGTTCTGCCGCTGGGCGACAAGCTCGCCTGGATCAGCATGGTGCTGGTGACCAAGACGCGCCGCCGCGGCGGCGTCGGCACCGGCCTCCTCAAGCGCTGCATCGCCGAGGTGCAGGCAAGCGGTGCCGTCGCGGGGCTCGATGCGACGGAGCAGGGGCGGCCGATCTACCTGCCGCTCGGTTTCCGCGACCTCTACAAGATCGCGCGCTGGCACTTCGATGGTGCGAAGAACATGCCGTGGATAGGGGCCGTGCGGCCGATGGCGATGGCCGATCTGCCGGCCGTGCTGGCCTACGATCGCGCGCGGAGCGGCATGGAGCGGCCACAGTTGCTGACGCATCTCGCCGCGCGCCAGCCCGCTCTGGCGTTCGTGGCCGAAGGCGGCGGGTTCGTACTCGGCCGGGAAGGCCGGACGGCCTATTCGATCGGGCCGGTGATCGCCGATGACGAGGCGACGGGGCTGGCGCTGATCGCCAAGGCAGCCGCTTCCGCACCTGGACCATTCATCATCGACGTGCCGGACGCGCATGCCGAAATCCGTACCTGGCTGGAGCGGCAAGGCGCGGTGAGCCCGCGCGGCTACATGCGCATGACCCTGGGCACCACGCCCGGCCTCGACGATCCGAGCCATGTCTTTGCCCTTGCCGGACCCGAACTGGGATAGAGTGGCGCCATGCAGTGGAACGATCTCCCCAAGCCGGTCCTCGACCAGCTCCGCCACGGCGCGGTGATCCCCGCGCATCCCCTGGCGCTCGGGCCCGACCGGCAGTTCGACAAGCAGTCGCAACGCGCGATCGGCCGCTACTACGTCGATGCCGGTTCGGGCGGCCTGGCGGTCGGCGTGCACTCGACGCAGTTCGCCATCCGCGAGGTCGGCCTCTACAAGCCCGTGCTCGAGCTCGCGATCGAGACGGCCAAGGACTGGACCGACCGGCCGCTGGTCATGATCGCCGGCGCCGTCGGCAAGACCGCGCAGGCCGTCGAGGAAGCGAAGACCGCACGCGCCATTGGCTATCACGCCGTGCTATTGTCGCTCGCGGCGCTCAAGGGCGCGAGCGAGGACGAGCTGATCGAGCACTGCACGGCGGTCGCCAAGGAGATGCCGCTGGTCGGCTTCTACCTGCAGACGGCGGTCGGCGGCATCCCGCTGTCGCGCGGTTTCTGGGGCCGGTTCGCAGCCATCGAGAACGTGGTCGCGATCAAGGTCGCGCCGTTCAACCGCTATCGCACGCTCGATGTCGCCTTCGGCATCGCCCAGGCGCACGCTGAGGACCGCATCACGCTCTATACCGGCAACGACGACCACATCGTCGCCGATCTCGTGACGCCTCTGGTGGTGCGCACCGGCAACCGCGAGGTGACCTTGCGCTTCCAGGGCGGCCTGCTCGGCCACTGGAGCGTCTGGACGCGCGGCGCGGTCAAGCTGCTGGAGCGGCTGAAGCTCTCGGTCTCGGCCGGCGCCATCCCGCCCGAGGTGCTGGCGCTCGATTCGTTCGTGACGGATTGCAACGCCGTGGTGTTCGACGTCGATCACGACTTCGCCGGCTGCATTCCAGGCTGCCACGAGATTTTGCGTCGGCAGGGGTTGATGACGACGATCGAATGCCTCGATCCGCACGAGACGCTGAGCCCGGGCCAGAGCGCGGGCATCGACCGGCTCTACGCCACCTATCCGGAGCTGCACGACGACGCTTTCGTCGCCGCCAACCTCGATCGCTGGCGGAATTAGGCGCAGGTGGACGACCTGTTCGCGACGCACGATGCGCTCGCCGTCGCCGACCTGATCCGCACGCGGCTGCCGACAGCGCCGCGGTCACCCGGATGCGCCGCGCCGGCCTGGTGATCGTCGGCCGCACCAATACCAGCGAGTTCGGCCTCGCGCCGACGACCGAGCCGGCCTTCGGCGGTCCGACCATCAATCCGTGGCGCAAGGATCTTTCGCCGGGCGGCTCGTCCGGCGGTTCGGCGGCGATCGTCGCAGCGCGCAGCCTGCCGATGGGGCACGCGACCGACGGCGGCGGCTCGATCCGCATTCCGGCCAGCCTGTGCGGCCTGTTCGGGCTGAAGCCGTCGCGCGGCCGCATCAGCCTGGCGCCGATCGGTGAGACCCTGGCCGGGGCGAGCGCGCAGCATTGCGTGTCGATCTCGGTGCGCGACAGCGCAGCGCTGCTCGATGCGACAGCCGGCGGCGAGCCCGGCGATCCCTATGCCGCGCCGCCACTCTCGGGCACTTTCCTCGAAGCAACCAGGCGTACCCCCGGGAAGCTGCGAGTCGCCTTCATGCGCAAGCCCGTCAATGGCGAGGCCCTCGATCCGGTGCTGGTGCGGGCGATCGAGCGCACGGCCAAGCTCCTCGAGGAACTGGGACATCAGGTCGAGGAGGCATCGCCGCAATACGATGCGGCGGCGTTGGATGCCGCCTTCTGGCGCATCATGAGCGCCAGCACCTGGACCAACATCCAGTTGCGCGCCGCCGGGCGCGTACCGGGGCCAGACGATCTCGAGCCGGTGACGCGGCTCTATGCCGAGCTTGGCCGCGCGGTGACGGCGGACGAGTACATCCGCAGCGTCCAGACTTTCCATCGCACCGGCCGCGCGCTCGGCGCCTTCTTCGAGAAGCACGACGTGCTGCTGTCGACCACGATCGCACGAACCAGCCTGCCGCTCGGCACGGTGCGCATGGACGGCTCGGCCGAAGAGTTCGAGCGCTCCGTCGCGCCGATGACGCCATTCACCGCCATCTGTAACGCCACCGGCGTGCCGGCGATGTCGGTACCGATCGAATGGACCGATGACGGCCTGCCGATCGGCATGCATTTCGTCGCCCGTTATGGCGCCGAGGAGACGCTGTACGCATTAGCCGCGCAATTGGAACAAGCAAGACCCTGGAGGAATCGCCGGCCATGATGATCTGCGACGCACAGGTCCACATCTGGGCCGCCAACACGGCGGAGCGGCCGTGGCCTGCCCGAGCCGAGCCTCATCGCGCGCCGCTCGGCAAGGAAGAGCTGCGGGCCGAGATGGACGAGGCCGGCGTCAGCCGCGTCGTGATCGTGCCTCCATCGTGGGAGGGCGACCGCAACGATCTGGCAATCGATGCGGCGAACAGCCATCCCGATCGCTTCGCCACCATGGGACGCTTCGATCCCGACGCGCCCGACGCGCGCGAGACGATCAAGAACTGGAAGAAGCAGCCGGGCATGCTCGGCGTGCGCTTCACCTTCCACACGCCGGTGCTGCGCCAGCCGCTGCTCGACGGCAAGTTCGACTGGGTGTGGGGCGAGATGGAGAAGCTCGGCATCCCGGCGATGGTGCTGTTCCATCACGAATACATGCATCTCGCCGACAAGGTTGCCGAACGCTACCCGGGCCTGCGGCTGATCCTCGACCATCTCGGCCTGAAGAGCGCCAAGGACGTGCGCCAAGCCACCAACTTCGCGACCCTCGACAACGTCCTGGCGCTGGCCAGGCGGCCGAACGTGGCGGCCAAGGTCTCGGCGATGCCGTGCTACGCCGACGACAAGACCTATCCGTTCGAGTCGGTGCATCCCTACATCCGGCGGGTGTTCGACGCTTTCGGACCGAAACGGACTTTCTGGGGCACCGACTGGTCGCGCCTGCCGTGCAGCTATCGCCAGGGCGTCACCATGTTCACCGAGGAGCTGCCGTGGCTGAAGGGCGAGGACCTCGAAGGGGTGATGGGCCGCGGCGTCTGCGCGTGGATCGGCTGGAAACTTTGAGGCGTTGATAATAGTTATAAAAGGGCCCGCTGATGGGAGCGATCTGTGGCCAGTAGCGTCGATCTCGGCCGTCAACTGGAAAAGTTCGTATCTTCGCTGGTTTCCAGTGGCCGATATAACTCGAAAAGCGAAGTGCTGCGCGACGGCCTCCGCCTCCTGGTGGAGCGCGAGAAGCGTTTGGCCGCACTCGACACGGCCATCGTCCGCGGGCGCGCCGATATTCGGGCGGGCCGTGCGAAGCCGGCCGAGGAAGTTTTCGACCGGCTGGAAGCCCAATATCGGGCGATGACCAAGCCGAGGCCGTGAAGGTCATCCTTTCGCACAATGCTGAACGAGATCCGCGCGCCCATCCCTTCGTTGACCGGGCACGTGATCCGACGCTGCGACGCAGAGTCCATGGCAATTGTCTGATCTTCGACGATGTCAGCGCCAATGCCGTCGATGTCTTGCATGCACTTCACGGCGCGCGCGACTTTGCACAGATCGTCTTTCCCGGCGAACCCGAGTGACGGCCGGTCCGCAGCGGCAAATTGGTGGAAACCCCGAGGGCTGAAGATCGTAGAATCCTTGTAACCAAGGAGGAACCATGCTCGGAGAGAAAAAGACCTTGCCATTCTGGCGCAAGCGCCGGCCGAATTTTCTGGGACTTGAGCGCGCCCTGAAACCGGAAGGCGTCCGCGAGGAGCGTCACACCGACGCCGAGCACGCCGTGATCGAGCGCAAAATCGCCAAGGATCGCTTCGAGGTCTCGAAGGGCAGGATCCATCCGCCGACCTGACGGTCGTCAGAGCTTGCGCATCACCGTCTGCGAGCCGCCGCCCCAGATCGGCAGGTAGCTCATCTTGTAGCCGGCGCCGCCGGTGACGATCGGATGGATCGCCTCGGGCGCGCGGGCGATGCCGTCGCCGGCCGCGAACATGTAGGCCTGGATGCGCGGGATGTCCCAGCCATCGTGGCACGCGATCTTCTCGGCCATCTCGAGCGGCAGCAGGAAGACCTGCTCGCCGCGCTCGTTGCGGCGGCTCATGCTCGACATCACCAGCGCAGCCTTCATGCCGGCGACGATCGGCGACAGGATCGCCTCGGGCGTCGCACCTTCGCCGTCGCCCGGCAGCACCTCGGCGGTGCCGGAGATCCCCATCACCGTGATGGCGCTCACGTCCTTGCCGAGTCCTTGGCGCTCGGTGAGCGTGGGGAAGGGGCCGTCGTTGCGCTCGGCGAAGCACAGCGTGTACTTGCCCGGCTGGCCCATGGTCGCCATGTCGCCGGTGTCCGAGCGCGCGCCGCCGATGTTGCGGATGCAGAGCTGCAGGGCGCGGCCGATGCTGGCATTGGCACGGTTGCCCGGCCCCAGGCAATTGGTGCCGGCGTTGACGCCGAGCTGGCGCGCGATCGGGCCATGCACGCAGAGCGCCACGCAGGCGGTGCCGGTCGTGGTCGCGATGCCCAGCAAGTTGAAGTCGGGTTCGAGCGTGGCCTCCACGGCCGCCAGCACGACCGGCAGTTCGGCCGGACGCACGCCCGCGATCACGCACTGATAGGCGACGGATTCCGGCGTGATGTCGCCGAACAGCGGCGGCATCATGCCTTTGGAGTCGGTCCGATCGTCGATCCCGGCGACCATCGCCTCGAGGCGCCGCCGGGTCGGCGGCACCAGGGGAAGGCCGTCGCTCAATTCGGCGTCGGTCAGGATCTGCTGCACGGCCTCCCAGGCGGTCGTCTCGTCGACGACCGGCCAGCCGCACCATTCCGTCATGAAGGGTCGCTCATCGCGCGATGCGCACCGAGGCGACGGTCGTGCCGCCAAACGACGGGATAAAGGCCGAATGCTTGCCCGGCCCGCCGGCCACGGTGATGTGGATGTCCTTCGGCGAACGGCCGATGTGCAGGTAGTCGCCCACTGGCTTGTGGCCGGTGCTGGAGTAGGTGTCGAGGTTCTCCTTCGAGACCCGCGACAGATGCACCTTCGAGCGGTTCCACAGCTCCTCGCGGATGCTGTCGATCGTGTAGCCGTCGCGCTTGAGCGTCGCAGCATGCTCGGGGCCGATGACGATGAACATCGGGCCCTTGCCATAGATCGTGTTGGCGCCCGGGTTCGACATGCCGCCCGCGAAGGTGGTCAGCAGACCGTCGCCCGTGGTCGAGCCGTGGTCATTGAGATTGTGCGGGCCTTCACCCGACATCACCGTCACCACGTTGTCGGTCGCAGCGAAGCCGCGTTGCACGTGGTAGGGCACCCAGGGGTTCTCCTCCTCGTTCTCGCCGAAGCAGAAGGTGAACTTGGCGGGATTGCCCTGGGTCGAGCGGTCCATCTCGCCCGGCTTGGCGCCGGCGACGTTGAGCAGCATGAGCCCGAGCGCCCGGCCGATCGTGGCATTGGCCTGCCAGCCCTGGCCGAAGCAGTTGGAGCCGCAGTTGACGTTGATCTCCTTGCGGATCGGGCCGCTGATCATGACCATCGGCGCACAGGAATGCGTGGTCGCCAGCGTGCCGTGCAGATTGTACTCGGGGTCGAGCACGCCGCGCAGCGCGGCGGTTGCGACCGGGAAGTACTCCGGCTTGCAGCCCGCCATCACGGCGTTGGCCGCCAGCGCCTGGATCGTCGGGATGACCTGGCGCGGCGGCACCGGGGCGTAGGGGCGGTTGTCGCCGCGCACAGTCTCGACGAACTTCGCGACCTTCTGCTCGGTCGGAACGAACAGCGGCATGCCGTCGCTCCAGCCCTGCTCGCGCGCGAACTCGTTGAACGCCTCGACGTCCATGCTGTCGTCGAGGTCAATCACTTCCTGATCGGCGATGTCCTTCATTTGTCGGTCGCCTCGGTCAGTCCCTTGGTGGCGGCTTCGATGCGCTCCCGCAGCTCGTCGGCATTGAGGCCGCCGACGGGATGCTTCACCACGATCAACCGCGGCTCGACCTTGCGGGCTTTCGCCTGGGCCAGGACCAGCGGCTTGAATGTCTCAGTGGCGATCACGTAGGCCGTGATGCCGAGCTTCTCGAGTTCGAGGCTGTCGTGGAAACTCCACGATGAACAGCTTCCTCAATCACCTAGGGCGAGCAACGCGGCCCTGTAGTTCGCTGCGACTTCCTGGAGCAGCTCCTTCGGTGCCGGCTGGCTGGCGCTGTTCTTGGCCAGGAACTTGATGTTCTCGACCTGGCGGTGCGCGCTGAGCTTATCGCGAACGCCCCACAGCAGCTCGCGGGCGTTCGGCTTGGAATTGGAGATCAGAGCGATGGCGTCGGTCTGCCAGTTGACCGGTTTCAGCACCACCTTTTCGGCGGTGGTCGCCGACTGGCCGAAGGTTGGATTGTAGATGCGCACGGAGGTTCCTCCTTAACTCTTCTTGAGCATCGCCACGACGGACTGGGCTACGCGCTGGCCGTCGGCAATCGCGTCGGCGAGATAATAGCGTGCACCGGCGCGGACGTCGCCTGCCGCGAACAGGCTCGGTATCGATGTGCGGCCCTCGGCGTCGATCACGACGTGGCCCTTCGCATCGCGCGCGACCGAGGCCGGCAGACACTCGGCGGCAGGGCGCTGGTCGGTGTAGACGAACACCGCGCTCGCCGGAACGTCCTTCCGCCGTCCGGCCGCCTCGACGGTGACGGACTGCAGGCCGTCATTGCCCGCGAGGCCGACGATGCGGCCCTGCAGATGTTTCACCTCGGCCAGGCCGCTGCCCGGCGCGGTGTCGACCGTGGTGATCTCGCTGGCCACGCCGATCAGTTCCTTGGCTTCGTGGTCGGCCCAGCGCCCGGAGCCGGCAACGATCACCGGCAGGCCGGCATAGAGCGGCGCATCGCAATGGGCGCAGTGGGAGATGCCGCGGCCTTCGTACTCGTCTTCATTGGGCACGCCGAGGCGGCCCTTGTTCAGGCCGGTGGCGATGACGACGGCATGCGCGGTGTGCGTTACGCCCTCGGCGGTTTCTATCGTCCAGGGACCGGAGCCGGAAACGGCCGTGACCTCGGCGAAGCCGATCTCGACACCGGCCACTGCCGCGTCGTCGGTCAGGCGCGAGGCCATGTCGGGGCCACTCCAGATCTCGTCGAAGTCGTGGAGCTCGCCGAGATTGATCAGCACGCCGCCGGGGGCGAGCTTGTCGAGGCAGCAGGCCTTGAGGCCGGCGCGGGCGGCCTCGGTGGCAGCGGTGAGGCCGGCGGGGCCGGCACCGATGACGATGACGTCGTAAGCAGGTGTTTCCATCGCCATCCTCATTGCCGATTGACAGCAAAGGCTTCCATACCTAGTGTTACTAGGTATGGAAGCCGAAATGCTCAAGGGTCACCTCGACGCGATCGTGCTTGCCGTGCTGGAGAGCGGCCCGGCGCACGGCTACGCGATCATCGAGGCGATCAGGAGCAGGAGCGGCGGCACCTTCGATCTGCCGGAAGGCACCATCTATCCGGCGTTGCACCGGCTCGAGCAGGCAGCTCTGCTGTCGAGCACCTGGACCACGCCGCCGAACGGCCGCCGCCGTCGCGTGTACGCGCTGACCAGGAACGGTTCGGCGCGGCTCGCCGAAGGGCGCAAGGCCTGGAGCCGCTTCGCCAAGGCCGTCGACTCGTCGCTGGGAGGAGGGCGCGCATGGCCGGCGTGATCGACCGCTACGTCGCAACGCTGACGCGCGACCTCGATTTCGACCCGGCGCTGGCGCGGCGCATGGCCGACGAGGTCGCGGCGCATCTCTGGGACGCCGCTGAAGCCGATCCGGCCGGGCCGTCGCCCGAGGCGGAGCAGCGCGCCGTCGCGCGCTTCGGCCTCGCCCGCGAGATCGCCGCGCAATTTGCGGCCGACGCGGTGAATCGCCAGGCCAAGCGCACCTGGATCGCCTTGCTGGCCACCGTGGCGGTGACCTTCGTCGCCATGCGGTTGCGGGTGATGTGGCTCAGCGACGTCGGCGACAGCCTGTCGATGCTGGCACCGCTGATCGATCGCTATGCCTTCATTGCCGCGATGGCAGTTGGCGCGATCGGCTGGTTCGCGTTCCGCCGCTCCGTGCTGCCGCTCGCGATCTGCCTCGGCACGCTCGCGGGGTCGATTGCCGCCGGGATCGTGCGCGCCGGGCTGTTCGTCGAGGGCGCGCCGCTGCACGTGCTGCTGGCCGCGGCGGGCGAGATCGCCCTGATCGGGTTGCTGCTTTGCCATGTCGTCGGTCTTGGCCGCTTCCTGCGGCGGACGGCGCTGCTGCGGAGGCCGGGATGAACGGTTGGCGGCTCACGGGTCTGCTCTCGCTCCTGCTGCTGGCGATGGCGGCGATGTTCCTGGCGCTGCATCCCGATATCGAAGGCCTGCGGCTGGCGATCCGCGCGACCGCACGCACCTCACTGGTGCTGTTCGCGCTCGCCTTCAGTGCCGGGGCGCTGGTGCAACTTGTCGCCTCCGACGCGACGCGCTGGCAGCGGCGGAACCGCCGCTATCTCGGCGTCTCCTTCGCGGTGTCGCATGCCATTCATCTCGCGGCGCTGATCGCATTGGCGCGCACCGACTCGGCGCTGTTCTGGACCCTGACCAACCCCGCCAACATCGTCCTGGCCGGCACGGCCTATCTGTTCATCGCGGCGATGACGGCGACCTCGTTCGACCGTACGGCCGCCTGGCTGGGTGCGCGCAAGTGGCGGCTGCTGCACCTGGTCGGCGGCTGGTACATCTGGCTGAGCTTCGCCGTGTCGATCGGCAAACGCCTGCCACAGGGGCCGATCTACTGGGCGATGATGGCCGCGGCGATCGCCGTCGGCATCGTCCGGCTGATCGCCATGTCGCGCCGTGCGAAGGCTGTGCCCGCTATCCCCTGAATTGGTCCACGATTTGCACCCTCCTGATCCTCGGGTAGTGTCGTAGGATAAGAAAAGTGGAGGGAGGCAGACTCGCCGGATGGCGTATTTTTCGCAGCAGCTGATCAACGCCATCACGCTTGGGGCCATCTACGGCCTGATCGCCATCGGCTACACGATGGTCTACGGCATCATCGGCATGATCAACTTCGCGCATGGCGAAGTCTTCATGATCGGTGCGTTCATCTCGCTGATCGGCTTCATGATCTGTGCGGGTCTGGGCATCAGCTCGGCGCCGGTCGCCATCTTGCTGGTGCTGCTGACCGCGATGGCCTTCACCGCGGTCTATGGCTGGACGATCGAGCGAACGGCGTACCGGCCTTTGCGCGGCTCCTTCAAATTGGCGCCGCTGATCTCGGCGATCGGCATGTCGATCCTGCTGCAGAACTACGTGCAGCTCGCCCAGGGCGCCCGGCCCAAGCCGGCCGCGTCGGTAGTGCAGGGCGGCTACACCCTGTTCAGCGCCGACGGCTTCGACGTCCGCGTGACCTGGCTGCAGATCATCATCGTCGTGGTGACGGTGGCGCTGATGGCGGGCTTCTCCTGGCTGATCGCCAAGACGCCGCTTGGCCGCCAGCAGCGCGCCTGCGAGCAGGACATGAAGATGGCGTCGCTGCTCGGCGTCGATGTCGACCGCACCATCTCGCTCACTTTCGTGATGGGCGCCGCGCTCGCCGCCGTCGCCGGCATGATGTTCATGATGTACTACGGCGTCGTCGACTTCTTCATCGGCTTCCTGGCCGGCATCAAGGCCTTCACCGCAGCCGTGCTGGGCGGCATCGGCTCGCTGCCGGGCGCCATGCTGGGCGGGCTGCTGATCGGGTTGATCGAGGTCTTCTGGGCCGGCTATTTCACGAGCGAGTACAAGGACGTCGCGGTCTTCGCCATCCTGGTCCTGGTGCTGATCTTCCGGCCGACCGGCCTGCTCGGCAAACCCGAGATCGAGAAGGTCTGATGGCCGGCCGGCTTCCCGCGCTGCTCAAGGATGCGGCGCTGACGGCCCTGGTGGCGGCGGCGCTCGGCCTGTTCATCGTCGGCTTCAAGACCCGCGACATCGGGCAGGGGCTGTTCTTCGACTACCAGCTCGTCGACCTGGCGATCGCCGTGGCCGTCATCTTCTTCGGCCGGCTCGGGTTGCAGTTCGCGTCGATGGGGCTGAAATGGCCGTCCTTCGCGCTGGGCACGGTGCTCGGCGCGGTCGGCGTGTCGCCGATCCAGATGCCGTCGACCTTCCTGCACTGGTTCGTCGTGATCGCCGGCGTCCTGATCATCCTGCGCACCATCTGGCCGTGGGCCAATACAGCGATCGCGACGGTGCGGCATTCCGAGCGCGGCAAGGCGTTCGGCCGGCGCGGCGCCAAATGGTTCGGCGCGGTCCTGCTGGTCGCTGCCGTGGCCATGCCGTTCGCGCCCTTCGCCGACCAGAAGACGATGGATCTTGCGGTCCTGATCCTGACCTACGTCATGCTGGGCTGGGGCCTGAACATCGTGGTCGGGCTCGCGGGCCTGCTCGACCTGGGCTACGTCGCCTTCTACGCGGTCGGCGCCTATGCCTATGCGCTGCTCAGCACCCAGTACGGCCTCGGCTTCTGGGCCGTCCTGCCGCTCGCCGGCATGTTTGCCGCGAGCTTCGGCCTGCTGCTCGGCTTCCCGGTGCTGCGGTTGCGCGGCGACTATCTCGCCATCGTCACCATGGGCTTCGGCGAGATCATCCGGCTGGTGCTGCTGAACTGGGTCGATCTCAGCAACGGCCCGGCCGGCATCGGCGGCATCCCGGGCCCGACCTTCTTCGGCGCGGTGTTCGCCGAGACGGCGCCGACCGGCCGGCAGACCTTCGCCGAGATGATGAACATTCCGTTCAGCAGCAATCAGCGGCTGATCTACCTCTATTACATCATCCTGCTGCTGGCGCTGATCACCAACTTCTTCACCCAGCGCATCCGCCGCCTGCCGGTGGGCCGTGCCTGGGAGGCGCTGCGCGAGGACGAGACGGCCTGCAAGGCGCTCGGCATCAACCCGACCAACACCAAGCTGACCGCCTTCGCCGTCGGCGCCATGTTCGCGGGCTTCGCCGGCTCATTCTTCGCCGCCAAGCAGCGTTTCATCAGCCCCGAGAGCTTCAGCTTCATCGAATCGGCGATCATCCTGTCGATCGTCGTGCTGGGCGGCATGGGCAGCCAGATCGGCGTGGTGCTGGCGGCGGTGCTGCTGATCGGCCTGCCGGAATGGTTCCGCGATCTCGGTGCCTACCGCATGATCGTGTTCGGGTTGGCCATGGTGCTGATCATGGCGTTCCGCCCGCGCGGCCTGATCGCCCATCGCGAGCCGTCGGTGCGGCTGCATCCGGTGCGGGCCGGTCCATGACGCTTCAGGAATCCGGGACCCTGATCGAGGTCGAGCATCTCAGCATGCGCTTCGGCGGCCTGGTGGCGGTCGACGACGTCTCCTTCGCCGCGAGGCCACGCGAGATCACCGCCATCATCGGCCCCAACGGCGCGGGCAAGACGACGGTCTTCAATTGCATCACCGGCTTCTACAAGCCAACCGCCGGCCGGCTCACCCTGCGCGGCGAGCAGGAATTCCTGCTCGAGCGCATGCTGGGCCACGAGATCGGCCAGAAGGCCAAGGTCGCGCGGACATTCCAGAACATTCGCCTGTTCCCGGGCATGACCGTGCTCGAGAACCTGCTGGTGGCGCAGCACAACAAGCTGATGCGCGCCTCGGGCATGAGCATCTTCGGCCTGCTCGGCCTCAAGCGCTTCCGCGATGCCGAGCGGGCGGCTATCGACAAGGCGCGCGGTTGGCTGGAGCGCATCCGCCTGGTCGTCGATGCCGACCGTCCGGCCGGCGAGCTGCCTTACGGCGCGCAGCGCCGGCTGGAGATCGCGCGGGCGATGTGCACCGACCCGCGGCTGCTCTGCCTCGACGAGCCGGCGGCGGGACTGAATCCGCGCGAATCGGCGGAGCTCAACGAGCTGCTGGTCTCGATCCGCGACCGCGACGGCGTCGGCGTGCTGCTGATCGAGCATGACATGAGCGTGGTGATGCGCATCTCCGACCACGTCGTCGTGCTCGACTATGGGCGCAAGATCGCCGACGGCCCGCCGGATGCGGTGCGCAACGATCCGGCGGTGATCCGCGCCTATCTCGGCACGGCCGTGGACGGTCCCGATGCTTGAAGTCAGAGGCATCGCCACCTTCTACGGCGCCATCCAGGCACTGCACGGCGTCGACCTCGACGTCGCCAAGGGCGAGATCGTCACCCTGATCGGCGCCAATGGCGCGGGCAAGTCGACCCTGCTGATGACGGTGTGCGGCAGCCCGCGCGCTCGCTCGGGCTCGATCAGGCTCGAAGGCGAGGACATCACGCAGCTGCCGACGCACGAGATCGTGCGCCGCGGCGTGGCGCAAGTGCCCGAGGGCCGCCGCATCTTCCCGCGCATGACGGTGTTCGAGAACCTGCAGATGGGCGCGACGCTCGGCGACCCGGCGCACTTCCCGCAGGATATCGAGCGCGTGTTCGCGATGTTCCCGCGGCTCGCCGAGCGGCGCGAGCAGCGCGGCGGCACGCTGTCGGGCGGCGAGCAGCAGATGCTGGCGATCGGCCGCGCCCTGATGAGCCGTCCGCGGTTGCTGCTGCTCGACGAGCCGTCGCTCGGTCTGGCCCCGCTGATCGTGCGACAGATTTTCGAGGCGATAGGGCGGATCGCGCGGGAGGAGGGGGTGACGATCTTCCTGGTCGAGCAGAACGCCTTCCATGCGCTGCGGCTCGCCGACCGCGGTTACGTGCTGGTCAACGGCCGCGTGCGGCTCGCCGGCACCGGCCGCGAGCTGCTGGCCAACCAGGAGGTGCGCGCGGCCTATCTCGAGGGGGGCCACGGATGACGCTCAGCCCCTTCGACATGGTCATGTTCGACTGGTTCGGCGACACCCTGGCGATGGTGCTGCTGTTCAACCTGGTGCTGGTCGGACCGGCCTCGTTCGCGTCGGGGCAGGGCGTTGCCACGACCTGGCGGCGGTGGCGGCAGGTGGTGCTCTACAGCGCGCTTCTTTCGGCCGGACTGCGTTTTTTCGACTACGCCCTGGCCAATGGCGAGCTGTGGTCGATCGGCGGCTTTCTCCTGGGCTGGCTCGTGCAATTCGCGATCGCCGGCCTCGCCTATCGCCTCACGCGCGCGCGCCAGATGGTTCGGCAATATCCGTGGCTCTACCAGCGCAAAGGCTTGCTGGGCTGGGAGGAGCGGCACTAAGCTTTGCAACCGGGCTCCACCGCTGGTGGAGGCTAATCAGGGAGACATAGATGAAGAGGATTTACGGCAGCCTTGCGGTCGCGGCGCTGGCGCTCGCGGCCACGCCCGCCTTCGCGCAGATCAAGATCGCCTCGGTCGGCCCGATGACCGGCCAGTACGCCGCGTTCGGCGAGCAGCTGCGCAAGGGCGCCGAGATGGCGGTCGCCGACATCAACGCTGCCGGCGGCGTCAACGGCCAGAAGCTCGAATTGCAGATCGGCGACGATGCCTGCGATCCCAAGCAGGCGACCGCGGTCGCCAACAAGCTGGTCGCCGACAAGGTGGCGTTCGTCGCCGGCCACTACTGCTCGGGCAGCTCGATCCCGGCGTCGGACATCTACAAGGAGGCCAAGATCCTGCAGATTACCCCGGCCTCGACCAACATCAAGCTGACCGACGACGCCTTCGCCAAGGGCAATACCACGGTGTTCCGCACCTGCGGCCGCGACGACGTGCAGGGCCTCACCGTCGGCACCTACATCCTGAAGCACCACAAGGACAAGAAGGTCGCGATCCTCCACGACAAGTCGCCGTACGGCAAAGGCGTCGCCGACGAGACCAAGAAGGCCTTGAACAAGGGCGGCCTGCGCGAGGCGATGTACGAGTCCTACAACGACACCGACAAGGACTTCACCGCGCTGATCAACAAGATGAAGCAGGCCAAGATCGACATCATCGTGCTCGGCGGCTACCACACCGCCGGCGCGCTGCTGATCAAGCAGTCGCGTGAGCAGGGCTTCGGTGCGCAGATGGTCGGCTTCGACGCGCTCGAGGATGCCGAGTTCGGCAAGCTGGGCGGTGCCGCCACCGACGGCGTGCTGATGTCCTTCCCGCCCAAGGCCGAGGACGACCCCAAGAATGCCGCCCTGGTGAAGAAGTTCCGCGACGCCAAGTACGAGCCCGCGGGCTACACCCTGTTCACCTACGCCGCGGTGAAGGTGTGGGCCGACGCCGCCAAGAAGGCGAACTCGATCGAAGCCGCCAAGGTCGCCGCCGCGCTGCGCCAGGGCACCTATGACTCCGCGGTTGGCCCTCTGACCTACGATCAGAAGGGTGACATCAAGGATCCGGTCTACGACATTTACATCTGGAAGGGTGGCAAGTCGCAGCCGGCCGCCAAGTAGGCGCATTCATCGCGCGGAAAGGGCCCGGTTCGCCAGGCCCTTTTTGCTGCCGACAAATCAGTTGCGGGATGGGCATTCATGCTGGCCCAAAGCGACCCGTCGGCCCCGCGGGTCGGCGCCGCTTTTCTCAGACGAATCAATGCCTTGTGTCCGGCTTCCATGATGTGGGGGCCAACGTGACACAGCGGCCCCCGATATGGTATCGGGGGACTCAATCTGTAGAGGGGCATTGAAGTCGATGGCGGGGGCCACCATCGCGGTCGCGTCGGATCACGCCGGCTTCGACCTGAAGGAGATTCTCAAGAGCGACCTGCAAGCCGCAGGATACGCGGTGCTCGACCTCGGCACCAACTCGACCGCTTCGGTCGACTATCCGGACTACGGCATGGCCATGGGTGACGCGATCGCCAGTGGCAAGGCCGAGCGCGGCGTGCTCGTCTGCGGCTCGGGCATCGGCATCTCGATCGCCGCCAACCGCAATCCCAGGGTCCGCGCGGTGCTTGCCCATGACGCGACGTCGGCGCGGCTGTCACGCGAACATAACGATGCCAATGTCGTGGCATTCGGTCAGCGTCTGATCGGCGTCGAGGTGGCGCGCGAGGCGCTGAAGGTTTTCCTTAATACGCCCTTCGAGGGCGGCCGCCATGCCGGCCGCGTGGCCAAGCTTTCCGGAGTGTCCAAATCATGAGTCAGCCAGCGTACCGTCACGACACGCCGCTGCCGATGTTCACCCAGGGCCTCGCCGAGGCCGATCCCGCGATCGATGCGGTGCTGAAGGGCGAACTGCATCGCCAGCAGGAACAGATCGAGCTGATCGCGTCGGAGAACATCGTCTCGCGTGCCGTGCTCGAGGCCGCAGGCTCGGTGCTGACCAACAAGTATGCCGAGGGCTATCCCGGCCGCCGCTACTACGGCGGCTGCGAGGAGGTCGACAAGGCCGAGCAGCTGGCGATCGACCGCGCCTGCAAGCTGTTCGATTGCAGCTTCGCCAACGTCCAGCCGCACTCCGGCGCGCAGGCGAACCAGGCCGTGTTCATGGCGCTGCTCAAGCCGGGCGACACCTTCCTCGGCATGGCGCTCGACCAGGGCGGTCATCTCACCCACGGATCGCCGGCCAACCAGTCGGGCAAGTGGTTCAAGGTCGTGTCGTACGGCCTGAAGCCGGACACGCACCTGATCGACTACGAGCAGATGGAAGAGGCGGCGCGGCGCGAGAAGCCGAAGCTGATCATCGCCGGCGCATCGGCCTATTCGCGCCAGATCGACTGGGCGCGCTTCCGCAAGGTGGCGGATGAGATCGGCGCCTTCTTCATGGTCGATATGGCCCACTATGCCGGCCTGGTCGCCGCTGGCGCCTATCCGAGCCCGCTGCCGCATGCGCACGTCGTCACCACGACGACGCACAAGACGCTGCGCGGCCCGCGCGGCGGCATGATCCTTTCGACCGACGCGGAGATCGGCAAGAAGATCAACTCGGCGGTGTTCCCCGGCCTGCAGGGCGGTCCGCTGATGCACATCATCGCTGCCAAGGCGGTGGCGCTGGGCGAGGCGCTGCGGCCCGACTTCAAGACCTATGCCCATCAGGTCGTCGACAATGCGCGCGCGCTTGCCGCGTCGCTGACCGAGCGCGGCCTCATGATCGTCTCGGGCGGCACCGACAGCCACGTCATGCTGGTCGACCTGCGGCCGAAGAAGGCGACCGGTATCGCTGCGGAGAAGGTGCTCGATCGCGCCGGCATCACCGTCAACAAGAACAGCATCCCGGGCGATCCTGAGAAGTTCACCGTCACCTCGGGCGTGCGTTTGGGGTCGCCCGCGGGCACGACGCGCGGCTTCGGCGTCGCCGAGTTCCGTCAGGTCGGCCATCTGATCGCCGACGTGCTCGACGGCATCGCCAAGAACGGCCCGGACGGCGACGCCCAGGTCGAGGCGCAGGTCCGCGGCAAGGTCCGCGAGCTTTGCGCCCAATTCCCGATCTATCGCGACTGACAACGCACAAAACAAAACAGGGGGACCTAGATGCGCTGTCCATTCTGCGGTCACGAAGACACCCAGGTTAAGGACTCGCGACCGACCGACGACAATTCGGCGATCCGCCGGCGGCGCTACTGCCCGTCGTGCGGCTCGCGCTTCACCACCTTCGAGCGCGTGCAGTTGCGCGAGCTCACCGTGGTGAAGAAGAACGGCCAGCGGGTCGCGTTCGATCGCGACAAGCTGCAGCGCTCGATCTCGGTGGCGGTGCGCAAGCGCCCGGTCGATCCCGAGCGGGTCGAGCGGGTGGTCAACGGCATCGTGCGCCGCCTCGAAAGCTCCGGCGAGAGCGAGATCCCCTCGACGCAGATCGGCGAATTGGTGATGGACGCGCTGCGCGCGCTCGATCCGGTCGCCTATGTGCGCTTCGCCTCGGTCTATCGCAATTTCCGCGAGGCCAAGGACTTCGAGGAGTTCATCTCCGACCTCGCCGAGACCAACCTCAAGGACTGACCAGATGATGCGCGCAGCGCTCGCGCTGGCGCGCCGGTCGGTCGGGCGCACCTGGCCCAATCCGGCCGTGGGCTGCGTCATCGTGAAGGACGGCGTCGTCGTCGGCCGCGGCCGCACCCGCGACGGCGGCCGCCCGCACGCCGAGGTCGATGCGCTCGCCCAGGCCGGCGAGGCGGCGCGCGGCGCCACCGTCTACGTGACGCTCGAGCCATGCTCTCATCACGGCAAATCGCCGCCCTGCGCCGACGCGCTGGTCGGTGCGGGCGTCACCAAGGTTGTATCGGCGCTGCAGGATCCCAATCCGCAGGTGAACGGCGCGGGGCACGAGCGCCTGCGCCGCGCCGGCATCGCGGTCGAAGTGGGCGAAGGCGCGACGGCGGCGGCGGAAATCAATGCCGGCTTCCTGATGCGCGAAGTCGAGGGACGTCCGCTCTTCCATCTCAAGACGGCGACGTCGCTCGACGGGCGCATCGCGACGGTGTCCGGCGAGAGCAAGTGGATCACCGGCCCGGCGGCCCGCGCCGACGGCCAGCGGCTGCGCGCCCTGCACGATGCCATCGTCGTCGGCGCCAACACCGTCGCTGCCGACGATCCGGAACTGACCTGCCGTCTGCCGGGCCTGGAGGCCTATTCGCCGATCCGCGTCGTGCTCGATTCGCAGGCGCGGATGTCGCCCGACTCGAAGCTCGCGCTGACCGCCAACAGGACTCCGGTGTGGTTGATCTGCACGCGGCAGGCGCCGGCGGCGGCGCGCGATGCCTTGCAGGCAAAGGGCGTCGAGGTGATCGAGGTTGCGTCCAATGCGCAGGGCCGCGTAGATGTCGCCGCGGTGGCGCAGGAACTCGGGCATCGCAAGCTCATGTGTGTCCTGATCGAGGGCGGTGGCGAGGTGGCGGCAGCCTTCCTCGGCTCCGGCTTGATCGACCGGGTGACCTCATATCGGGCAGGGCTATTGCTGGGAGCGGACAGCCGCTCTGCGGTGGGACCTTTGGGCCTCGAAAAGCTGGGTTTCGCGCCCCGGTTCCACCTGGTTTCGTCCCGGCAACTGGCCGGTGACGTGGTGGAAACCTGGCATCGGGCGGCGTAAGGAGCGGCCATGTTCACGGGGATCGTCACCGACGTCGGCGAGATCACGTCCCTCACGCCGGGCGGCCAGACGGGCGACCGGCGCTTCGTCGTCCGGACGAAACACGATATGGCACCGGTGCCGATGGGTGCCTCGATCGCCTGCTCGGGCTGCTGCCTGACGGTGATCGAGAAGGGGCCCGACTGGTTCGCCGTCGAAGCCTCGGGCGAGACCCTGGAGAAGACCCACCTCGGCGACTGGCAGCGCGGGCAACGCATCAATCTCGAGCTGTCGCTCAGGCTCGGTGACGAGCTTGGCGGCCATCTGGTCTACGGCCATGTCGACGGCGTCGGGAAGATCGCGTCGATGACTCCCGAGGGCGGCAGCGTGCGCTTCGTGTTCGAGGCGCCGGGCGAGCTTGCACGCTTCATCGCCTCCAAGGGCTCGATCGCTGTGGATGGAATCTCGCTGACCGTGAACGAGGTCGAGGGCAATCGCTTCGGAGTGAACATCATTTCACATACCCAGGCGGCGACGACCCTGGGGGCCGCCAAGGTTGGCCAGCGGGTCAACCTTGAGGTCGATATGCTCGCGCGATACGTTCAGCGACTGTTGGAGCACAGACCATGAGTGCGCTCGAAAAGGATGCCTGGCGGATCACCTTCAGCGAGGTGAAGGCCGCAGCCGAGGACATCATCGAGGAAGCCCGCAAGGGCCGGATGTTCATCCTTGTCGACGACGAGGATCGCGAGAACGAGGGCGACCTCGTCATCCCGGCGCAATGGGCGACGCCCGAGGCGATCAACTTCATGGCCAAGCATGCGCGCGGCCTGATCTGCCTGGCGCTGACCCGCGAGCGGGTCGAGCAGCTCGGCCTGTCGCTGATGGCGCAGAACAACGGCACCCGTCATCAGACCGCCTTCACCGTCTCGATCGAGGCGCGCGAGGGTGTGACCACCGGCATCTCCGCCGCCGACCGCGCCCGTACCGTCGCGGTGGCGATCGACCCGAGCTGCGGGCAGCAGGACATCGTGACGCCCGGCCACGTCTTCCCGCTGGTGGCGCGCGACGGCGGCACGCTCGAGCGCACCGGCCACACCGAGGCGGCGGTCGACCTGGCGCGGCTCGCGGGACTGACGCCGGCCGGCGTGATCTGCGAGATCATGAACGACGACGGAACGATGGCCCGTCGCAACGACCTGATCAGCTTCGCGCAGCGCCACAATCTCAAGATCGGTACCATCGCCGACCTGATCGCCTATCGCCGGCGCTACGATTCCATCGTTAAGCGCATCAGCGAGACCAAGCTCGACAGCATCTATGGCGGCGACTTCCGCTGCGTCGTCTACATCAACAAGGTGACGATGGCGCAGCACGTCGCGCTGGTGAAAGGCGACCCGGCGGCGCCCGGCCCGATCACCGTGCGCATGCATGCGGTCAACCTGTTCAGCGACACGCTGGGACAGAGGAGCGGCGGGCGGGGCGGCGAGATCGAGGCGTCGATGCGCTACATTGCCGAGGAAGGCCGTGGCGTGATCGTGCTGATCCGCGAGCCGCTCACCGTCGTGCTGGCCGAGCAGCGCCGCCGCGCCGGCGAGCCGATCGCCCCGGCGGGTGTCGAACTGCGCGACTACGGCGTCGGCGCCCAGATCCTGATCGATCTCGGGGTCAAGGAAATGGTCCTGCTGACCAACAGCAGGAAGAGCATCGTCGGCATCGAAGGCTTCGGCCTCAAGGTCGTCGGTCAGAAGCCGGTGCCCGGCCGCCCGCGTCGGGGCTGAAGGGAAAATGTCGACTCGCACTGAAAATCCGACGACCCGGCCGGCCGTCGACGGCGTCAAGGGTGCGCGCATCCTGATCGTGGAATCGCGCTTTTACCCCGAAATCGCCGACGCGCTGATTTCCGGAGCCGACGCCGAGATCAAGAAGAACGGCGCCCTGTACGAGCGCGTGGTCGTGCCGGGTGCCTTCGAGATCCCGGGCGCGATCGCGCTGGCCGCTGACCGCTACGATGGCTTCCTCGCGCTGGGCTGCGTCATCCGCGGCGAGACCACGCACTACGACTATGTCTGCGGCGAGAGCGCGCGCGGGCTGATGGACCTGTCGGTTCGCAACAAGCTTGCGATCGGCTATGGCATCGTCACCGTGAACACCATGGAGCAGGCCAAGGCGCGCGCCGAGACGCATCGCGGCAACAAGGGCGGCGATGCCGCCCATGCCTGCCTCGCCATGGTCGCCCTGCAGCGGCGCTGGCGGAACGCATGAGCACGCCCGCCAAACCGCCGAGCCGCCGTCAGGCCGCGCGGCTCGCCGCCGTGCAGGCGCTCTACCAGTGGCAGGAGGGCCAGGACGAGCCTGCGGCCATCATCGGGCAGTTTCTCGACGTGCGCACCGGCGAGGCGGGCGAGGGCGGCATGCGCCGCGACGCCGACAAGCCCCTGTTCAAGGACGTCGTCGAGGGCACGGCGAGCCACAAGGACGAGCTCGAGAAGACGGTGTCGGCGGCGCTGGCCGAGAATTGGAGCTGGGGCCGCATCGACCGGCTGGTGCGGGCGATCCTGCTGGCCGGCGCCTACGAGCTGGTGCATCGCCGCGACGTGCCGCCCAAGGTGGCGATCAACGAGTATGTCGACATCGCGCATGCCTTCTACGGCCCGGGCGAGTCGACCTTCGTGAACTCGGTGCTCGATCGCGTCGCGCGCCAGGAACGCGCGGCCGAGCTGGCGGGATAGCGTCGATGGCGCGCCGGCGGATCGGCGAGTTCGAGCTGATCGCCCGCTACTTCGCGCCGCTCGCCAAAGGCTTTGCCGGCGCGCGCGGGCTCGAGAGCGACAACGCCTTCCTCGCCGCCGATCCGCGCCATGACCTCGTGGTGAAGACCGACACCATCGTCGCCGGTGTCCACTTCCTCGCCGACGAGACGCCCGAGCTGGTGGCACAGCGTGCCTTGCGCGTCTGCCTGTCCGATCTCGCGGCGGGCGGCGCCACGCCCTACGTCTACCAGCTCTCCCTGTCGCTGACGCACGGCTGGACCGAGCGCTGGGTTGCCGGCTTCGCGCGCGGCCTCGGAGCCGACCAGCGCCGCTTCGGCATCGTGCTGTGCGGCGGCGACACGACGGGCACGCCGGGGCCGACGACGATCGCCATCAGCGCGTTCGGCCGCGTGCCGCGCGGCAAGGGACTCGGCCGCGACGGCGCACGGGCAGGGGACGAGCTCTGGGTGAGCGGCACGATCGGCGACGCAGCCCTCGGCCTCCTGGCCGCGCGCGGCACGCTGAAGAGCGCGACCCTGGAAAGACGGTATCGCCAGCCTCAGCCACGCACGACCTTGGGGCCGAGGCTCCTCGGTGTTGCCCGCGCGACGGCCGATATCTCGGACGGCCTGCTGGCCGATGCCGGCCATATCGCAGCGGCGTCGCGGCTCGCGGTTCATATCGAGCGCGATCTCGTGCCGCTGTCGGCGGATGCACGGCGCGCGCTGACGGTCAAGCCGGCGCTCTGGGCGAACGTGCTTGGCGGCGGCGACGATTACGAGCTCGCGATTGCCGTGCCGCCGCGCCGTCGGTCGGCGCTGCTAACGGCGGCGCGTGCCGCCAAGGTGAAGGTCACGCAGATCGGTGCCTTCGCAACGGGCAAGGGCGTCGTGCTGAACGTTTCCGGGCAGCCGAGCCGGATTGCGCAGAGCGGCTATGTCCACTTCTAGCCGTGGCATGCCCGGTTGAGGGGGCTATGGTGCGCGCCCAATGGACGGATCTATCAAGGTCGAGGCAGCGCCCACCGAGACCACGCGGTTGCCGCGCCGCGCGGTGCGCAACATCGCCCTGCTCGGTATCTGCCAGGCGCTGACCCAGAGCTGCAACACGCTGATGTTCGCCTCCTCGGCGCTGGCGGTGCTGACCATCATCCCGCCGGATCTGCGCATGTGGGCCAACATGCCGGTCACCATGCAGCATCTCGGCGTCATGCTGTCGGTCTTCCCGGCTTCGCTGTTGATGATGCGGCGCGGCCGCAAGTTCGGTTTCCGCACCGGCTCGCTGTTCGGCATGATCGGCGCGTCCTTCGCCGCGCTCGGGCTGCAGCTCGCAAGCTTCCCGGTGATGTGCCTGGGCGGCCTGCTGCTGGGCTACGCCGTCGCCAACATGCAGCTCTACCGCTTCGCCGCGGTCGAGCTGGCGCCGGCCTCGTTCCGCGCGCAAGCGATCTCTTACGTCACCTCGGGCGGCGTGATCGCCGGCATCATCGGGCCGGGCCTGGCGCGCTGGACGCCGGACCTTTGGGTGCCGGTGTTCCAGGCGAGCTTCGTCACGGTGATCGTGATCCACGCCATCGTCTTCATCGTCCTGGGCTTCATCGAGTTTCCGGTGGTCAAGGCCGAGGACAGCGCCGGCCCGCAGCGGCCGCTGCTGCAGATCGTGAGCCAGCCGGCCTATATGGTCGCCGCGGCGGGTGCCATGATCGCCTTCGGCGTGATGTCGTTCGTCATGGCGGCGTCGCCGCTCGCGATCGTGCAGTGCGGCCTCGACAAGAGCGAGGCGCCGGTCACCATCTTCGTGCACGTGATGGGAATGTTCGTGCCGGCCTTTTTCACCGGCCATCTCATCCAGCGCTTCGGCGTGTTCAACATGATGACGACCGGCATCGCGCTGCTGATCGCCGGCGTGGCGATCGCGCTGCTCGGGACGACCGAATGGCACTTCCGCGCGGCGCTCGGCATGAACGGTGTCGGCTGGAACTTCCTGTTCGTCGGCGCCACCACCTTGCTGACCACGACCTACCGGCCGGCCGAGCGCGGCAAGGCGCAGGCCTTCAACGACTTCATGGTGTTCGGTACCACGGCGACCTCGAGCTTGATGGCGTCGATGGTGCTTGAGCTCAAGGGCTGGGCGTTCTTGAACTACCTCGCCTTCGCCCTGGTCTGCGTCGCGCTCGCCGTGATCGGCATCTACCGCCTGCGTAACCCCGCCCGAGTCTGAGAGCGTCGTTCCGAGCTAAGCTCGGAACGACGGGCTCAACCCCTTGACCGGACGGGGAAGTCGCCCACCACCGGCTGTTGCGCCTTTCCGGCCGTTCTGTCATTTTCCGGCCGCTCCGCGCCGGGGGAGAGCGATTTCATCGGCGCGATTCGGGTTGAGAATACCTTAAGAAACAACAGGTTACCCATTATGTCATCTGTCCTCTGGGCCGTCATAGCGTGCGGCGTGATTGCCGTGCTGTACGGCGTCATCACCGCACAGCGGGTCATGGCCGCCGATGCCGGCACGCCGCGCATGCAGGAGATCGCCCAAGCCGTGCAGGAAGGCGCGGCCGCCTATCTCCGCCGCCAGTACACCACCATCGCCATCGTCGGCATCGTCGTGCTGCTGCTGCTCCTGATCTTCCTCGGCAAGTACGCCGCGGGCGGCTTCCTGATCGGTGCCGTGCTGTCGGGCGCCACCGGCTTCATCGGCATGAACGTGTCGGTCCGCGCCAACGTGCGCACCGCCGTCGCTGCGCAGAAGAGCCTGGGGCAGGGCCTCGACCTCGCCTTCAAGTCGGGCGCCGTCACCGGCATGCTGGTGGCCGGCCTCGCGCTGCTGGGTGTCGTCGGTTACTATATGCTGCTGAGGGGCATGGGGCTCGCTGCGGGCGGCCGCGAGATGATCGATGCGCTGGTCGCGCTCGGCTTCGGCGCCTCGCTGATCTCGATCTTCGCCCGTCTCGGCGGCGGCATCTTCACCAAGGGTGCGGACGTCGGCGGCGACATGGTCGGCAAGGTCGAAGCCGGCATCCCGGAAGATGACCCCCGCAACCCGGCCACCATCGCCGACAACGTCGGCGACAACGTCGGCGACTGCGCCGGCATGGCCGCCGACCTGTTCGAGACCTATGCGGTGACCACGGTCGCCACCATGGTGCTGGCGTCGATTTTCTTCGCCGGCAACGCGGATCTGGTCGACAAGCTGATGGCCTATCCGCTGGCGATCGGCGGCGCCTGCATCATCACCTCGATCATCGGCACCTACTTCGTGAAGCTCGGCCAGGACGGCGGCATCATGTGGGCGATGTACAAGGGCGTGATCGCCGCCGCCGTGCTGTCGATCCCGGCGATCTGGCTGGTCACCAGCCATATCGTCGGCATGGACACGGTGATGACGGTGAGCGGCAAGTCGTTCACCGGCATGTCGCTGTTCTGGTGCTCGCTGGTCGGCCTCGCGATCACCGGCCTGATCGTGTGGATCACCGAGTACTACACCGGCACCGACTACCGCCCCGTGAAGGCCGTTGCCCAGGCTTCGGTCACCGGTCACGGCACCAACGTCATCGCGGGCCTCGCGATGTCGATGGAAGCGACCGCGATGCCGGCGCTGCTGATCTGCGCCGGCATCGTGGTCTGCTACGTGCTGGCGGGCCTGTTCGGCATCGCCATCGCGACCACCGCGATGCTGGCGCTGGCCGGCATGGTGGTGGCGCTCGACGCCTACGGCCCGGTCACCGACAACGCCGGCGGCATCGCCGAGATGGCGGGCCTGCCCAAGGACGTGCGCAAGAACACCGACGCGCTCGACGCGGTCGGCAACACCACCAAGGCGGTCACCAAGGGCTATGCCATCGCTTCGGCGGGCCTCGGCGCGCTGGTGCTGTTCGCGGCCTACACCTCGGACCTCGACTACTTCATCGCGCAGGGCAAACTCGGCATCAAAGCCGTCAGCTTCTCGCTGACCAATCCCTACGTCGTGGTCGGCCTGCTGATCGGTGGCCTGCTGCCGTATCTGTTCGGCGGCATGTCGATGCTGGCCGTCGGCCGCGCCGCCCAGGCGGTGGTCGAGGAAGTGCGCCGCCAGTTCAAGGAGAAGCCCGGCATCATGCAGGGCACCGACCGGCCGGACTACGGCCGCGCCGTCGACATGCTCACCAAGGCCGCGATCAAAGAGATGATGATCCCGTCGCTGCTGCCGGTGCTGTCGCCGATCGTGGTCTACTTCGTGATCAGCGCGATCGCGGGCAAGGCCGACGCCTTCGCCGCGGTCGGCGCCATGCTGCTCGGCGTGATCGTCACCGGCATCTTCGTCGCCATCTCGATGACGGCGGGCGGCGGTGCCTGGGACAACGCCAAGAAGTACATCGAGGAAGGCCACTTCGGCGGCAAGGGCTCGGAAGCCCACAAGGCCGCGGTGACCGGCGACACGGTCGGCGATCCGTACAAGGACACCGCCGGGCCGGCCGTCAACCCGATGATCAAGATCACCAACATCGTGGCCCTGCTGCTGCTGGCCGTGCTCGCGCACGGCTGACCGCAGGCCCCAGAGGTCAACCTGCCCAAAAGGAAAAGCCCCGGTCGCGAGACCGGGGCCTTTTCTTTGAGGAGCGAGAAGGGGGCCTTATACCATCGGCCCTAAGTTCTGACCGATGCCCATTCGCGGGTAGTGATCGAAGCGAGGCGGACAGTGTCGGCGATGAGCCAGTTCCAAGCGTCGCAACAACCCTGGACGATGTCGTCATAGGTTTGCCAGACGCGTCTGCTGAGCT
>NZ_JAFKJN010000017.1 GCF_017305915.1 Reyranella sp. | reverse complement strand
GTCGCTGACAGCTCCAGCCGCGTCACCTCGATCTTGAGCCCCATGCTGTCCTCCGCCGCAATACGCCGACCGGAGACACAGAATCGAACATTGCAGCGAAGGGAAACTCAAATCTCGCAAGAGTCAGGATTTTCGTCGGCTGGTATTAGATGCCGCCCGTCGGTGCACCCGGGTTGGTGTCCTGGCGCGGGCCGCTGAAGCGGCCGACGTTGCCCATGATCTGCTCGAGCACGGTGAGCTCCTTGCCGGCGGTCGGCGTGACGCGCGACACCATCTGGATGTCCTTGCCGTCGCTCAGGTCGTACTTTTTCATCGATTGCAGGCGGCCGGACTCGTTGAAGCTGAGCTGCAGCACGTTCTGCTCGAGCATCACGGGCTTCACGAAGGCCCAGGTCTCCTGCTTCTGGCTGATGTAGTACCAGGTGTTCGGGTTGAAGGTGGCGACCGAGGAGGGCGAGCCGATCAGGCGGATGACGTCCTCGCGGCTCTGGGTGCCGATCTCGAGCTTCTCGACCGAGCCCGGGGTGGCGGCGAAGCCGCGCTGGTCGACGATCGTCTCGCAGGCGGTCAAAAGGGGCAGGGAAAAGATGCTTGCGAGGACGAGCGGGACGGTGCGACGCATGGACGGTTTTCTTCGATCCGGGAATGAGAGGGCGCTCAACATGTCGCGGCGCCGACCGGGGGTCAACCGGGCCGGATGCCGCCGGGAAGAGGAGTAGCTCTTGTTTCGCCGCCAGCCTGCCGACGACTTCACCAACCTGCTCTACAACCGCACCGCCGAGCGGGCGCGCGCGGCTGAGCTGTTCGAGGCGTGCGGTATCCCCGACACGCTCGACGGCCGGTTCGACGCCTTGGCGCTGTACGCTGCGCTGGTGATCGATCGCCTGCAGCGCGAGCCCGACGGCGAAACGCTGGCGCAGGCCTTCTTCGATGCCATGTTCCGCCATCTCGATCTCACCTTGCGCGAGATCGGCGTGCAGGATCTTGGCGTCGGCCGGCGCATCAAGATCATGGCCGAAGGCTTCCACGGTCGGGCGCTGGCCTATCGTGAGGCCCTGGGCAATGGTCCAACGTCTCTGGCGGAGGTCTTGCGCCGCAACGCTTATGGCGGTAGGCCGCCTGCCGACGCGGACATTGTCGCCCGATTGGAAGCCCATGTTCGCACCGAAGTCGACCGGCTCGGCCGGACGGCCCGCAGTGACCTGATAAAGTAGTTGAAGAAAATGGCTCAAGTGGCTCAAAAAGAACATAAATCAGAGATAGAGCGCGTCGTCGACGTGGATCGCACGGGGCCCGGCGGCACGGCCCTGGAAATCAGCGCCAGCGACAGCGAGCGTATAGCCTTGGCCAAGCGCTTCGGCTTCCTCGGGCTGCCGGCCTTTTCCGCCCGGGTGACGGTCGACCGCCGGCCGGGCGATCTGGTCGTCGTGGAGGGCCGGTTGCGCGGCAAGATCGTGCAGGCCTGCATCCTGACACTGGATCCCGTGACCCAGGATCTCGACGAGACCTTCCGCATCGTTTTCAAGCAGGGGCTGGCCGAGGAGAAGGACCCGGAAAGCGGCGAATCGCTGGTCAATCCCCAGTCGGAGGCGCCCGAACCGCTGCCGGGGAATCTGCTCGATGTCGGCGAAATCGTTGCCGAGCAGCTATCACTGGCGGCCGATCCCTATCCGCGCAGGCAGGGCGTCAAGCTCGAGGACGTGCTCCCCAAGCCGCGCAAGGACGGCCGCCATGGCCGCCACGAGCCCCGGCGCCATCCCTTTGCCGGCCTGGCGGCCCTCCGCGACAAGCCGCGCCGCGGCCGGTAAATTGTTGCGGCGCTGTAATGTTTTGGCTAGAGAAGTCGGCCCGCCGCGCCTAGGAAGCGCGGCCTAGCTATTTTGGGGACAGGCTTTGCCGCCCCATTGGAGATCGTCATGGCTGTTCCCAAGAAGAAGGTTTCTAAGTCGCGCCGCAACATGCGCCGGGCCCATCACGCCATCCCGTCGATGGCCCATATCGAGTGCAAGAATTGCGGCGAGCTCAAGCGGCCGCACATGGTCTGCTCGCACTGCGGCTACTATCGCGAGGATATGCCGGTGCTGGCTGACGCATCGGCCGAGAAGTAAGCGTAAACTTGCGCCGGCAATGCGCTGGCTGCGGGTGGTTTTCCGATGAAGGCGGGTAAAGTCGTCCTGGCGCTCGACGGGATGGGCGGGGATCACGCGCCCGACGTCGTGGTCAACGGCGCCGATATCGCCCGTGTCCGCTATCCCGACACGACCTATCTGCTGTTCGGCGATCCGGCCCGGCTGAAGCCGCTGGTCGACAAGCGCAAGGGCCTAGCCACGTCCGTCGAGATCGTCGCTGCGTCCGATGCGGTGAGCGCCGACGACAAGCCGTCCTTCGCGCTGCGCCGTCGCCGCCAGTCGAGCATGTGGCTCGCCTGCCAGGCCGCGGCCGACGGCAATGCCGATTCGGTCGTCTCGGCCGGCAACACCGGCGCGCTGCTCGCGATCTCGATGGTTGCCATGCGCATGCTCGAGGGCGCGCACCGGCCGGCGCTGGCCTCGTTCCTGCCGACCTCGCGCGGCGAGACGGTGATGCTCGATCTCGGCGCCAACCTCGAATGCGACGCCGACAACCTCGCCGAATTCGCGGTGATGGGCAGCGTGTTCGCCCAGGTCCTGCTCGGCCTCGACGCGCCCAAGGTCGGCCTGCTGAACGTCGGGTCGGAGGAGTTGAAGGGCCACGAGGAGTTGCGCCAGGCCGCGGCCTGGCTGCGCCGCGAGGGCTCGCCGGTCAACTTCCACGGCTTCGTCGAGGGCAACGACATCGGCGCCGGCGTGGCCGACGTCGTCGTGACCGACGGCTTCACCGGCAACGTCGCACTGAAGGCGATCGAGGGCACCGCCAAGCTCACCTTCCTGTTCGTGGGCGACGCCTTCCGGACCTCGACCTTCGCCAAGATCGGCTACCTGTTCGCTGCCGGCGCGTGGAAGAAGCTGCGCAAGCGGGTCGATCCGCGGCGCTACAACGGCGGCGTCTTCCTCGGGCTCGACGGCGTCTGCGTCAAGAGCCACGGCGGCACCGACCAGCTCGGCTTCGCCTACGCCATCGGCGTTGCGCGCGACCTGGTGCGCCAGGAGTACAAGAACAAGCTCGTCGAGGGGCTGGCCAAGCTGCGCCAGATCACCTCGGCACCTGACGCCTCCGAGAAGGTGGTCCAGGCAAGCGGAGGAACTGCGTGATCCGTTCGGTCATTCAGGGCTGCGGCGCCTACCTGCCGGAGAAGATCGTCACCAACGCCGAGCTCGCCACGAAGGTCGAAACCTCGGACGAATGGATCCAGCAGCGCACCGGCATCCGCCAGCGCCACATCGCAGCCGACGGCGAGTTCACCTCGCATCTCGCGACCAAGGCCGCGCAGCGTGCGCTCGACGCGTCGGGCGTGAAGGCCTCCGACCTCGACCTGATCGTGCTCGCCACCGCGACACCGGACGAGACCTTCCCGGCGACCGCGACGCGGGTGCAGGCGGCGCTCGGCATGACGCGCGGCTCGGCATTCGACGTCCAGGCGGTGTGCGCCGGATTCATCTACTCCCTGTCGGTCGCCGACAGCATGATCAAGAACGGCATCGCCTCGACCGCGCTGGTGATCGGTGCCGAAACCTTCTCGCGCATCCTCGACTGGAACGACCGCGGCACCTGTGTGCTGTTCGGCGATGGCGCCGGCGCCGTCGTGCTGAAGGCCGAGCAGGGGCAGGGCACGTCGCACGATCGCGGCATCCTCGCCCATGCGCTGCATTCCGACGGCCGCCAGCACGACATCCTCTACGTCGATGGCGGGCCGTCTTCGACCCGCACCACCGGCTACCTGCGCATGGAAGGCAAGGAGGTCTTCAAGCACGCCGTCGTCAACATGGCGGCGGTGGTGGGCGAGGTGCTCGAGAAGGCGGGCCTGACGCCCGCGGACATCGACTGGCTGGTGCCGCACCAGGCCAACAAACGGATCATCGACGGCACCGGCCGCAAGCTCGGCCTGCCGCCGGGGCGGGTTGTCTTGACTGTGGATAAACACGCCAACACGTCGGCTGCCTCTATCCCATTGGCCCTGGAATCGGCGGTCAGCGACGGCCGGATCAAGCGCGGGGACCTCCTGCTTTTGGAGGGAATCGGCGGCGGATTGGCCTGGGGAGCCTCTCTCGTCCGCTGGTAGCAAAGGTTCCCTGATACAAAATTTAGGGAAATCCTCTATCCCACTGATATTGACCGTTTTCCCCTCTGAGACTACATATGAGGCCGGGGGAAGGAAGGGTGCCGGATGGAAGGCCGGACAATCACGCGAGCTGATCTCAGCGAGTCAGTGTTCCAGGAAGTGGGGCTGTCGCGCAACGAGTCCAGCGACCTTGTCGAGACGATTCTAGCTGAAGTCGTCGAGGCTTTGGCTCGTGGGGAATCCGTAAAGATCTCGTCTTTCGGGAGCTTTACAGTCCGCGACAAGGGACAGCGTATCGGCCGAAATCCAAAGACGGGACAGGAAGTGCCAATCCTGCCCCGGCGCGTCCTTGTCTTCCGAGCGTCCAATGTCCTGAAGTCTTTGATCAACGGGACGGCGGATGAAACTGGCAAGGGTTCGTTGGGGTGACGTGGGGGATTGGACATGGCTGTAGCAGCACAGGCCGTCGACCGGCGCGTTGTAGAGAAATCGGCCCAGGCGTTCCGCACCATCAGCGAGGTTGCGGCCGAGCTGGACGTGCCGCAGCACGTTCTGCGGTTCTGGGAAAGCAAGTTCAGCCAGGTGCGCCCGCTCAAGCGCGGCGGCGGCCGGCGCTATTATCGGCCGGAGGATATAGACCTCCTGCGCCGCATCCGCTCGCTGCTCTATGAAGACGGCTACACGATCAAGGGTGTGCAGCGCCTGCTGAAGGAGGGCCGGGGGCGCCTGCCGCAGCAGCGCGTCGACCTCGCCGAAAGCGCGCTCGAGAGCCTGCGCATCGTGTCGGCCCGCGCCGAGGCGATGGCCGGCGGCCAGCGACCGATGCCGCGCACCGGCCCGCAGCCGGCGACCAACACGCCGCGCGCGGCGATGCTCGACCTGCACAAGCGCCGCGAGATCGAGACCGTGCTGGAGGACCTCGAGCAGGCACTCACCCAGCTGCGCACGACGCTGAAGCAGCAAAACTAGACAGCGACAAATTTACTCTCACCCAACGAGTGGGAGCCCGCGACTCTAGGCGGTACCAGATCAGGTGGTTATTGGAGAATAATCCAATAACCACCTGATTCTTCTTGGGTTTTTGACGAATCAGCGTATCCTAATCTTGAGGGGTTTATGCAACTAGGCAACGTCAAGGGGGACGCCGCCGTGTTTGCCGATCAGGAAAAAGCGCGAGTCGCGTCTGTGGCAGCGCTTTCTGCGCTAAACGACAACGATCTCGTCGAGAGTCAGCCATCGCTGCCTGAGCTGTTCTATCTGCGCCGCGGGCTGAGCCAGCCCGGCGGCAAGCTGCCGCTGTTCGATCTGGACGGCCAGGCGATCGCGCCCGAGGTGGTGCAGGCCTGTCGCGACAAGGGCTGGGCCGAGCCGTGGTTCAACAACCCGCTGAAGCCGGACTGGCTGGTCTGCAAGCTCACCGAGGCGGGGCGGCGGCTGGCGGCGTCCGCGTAGCCCACGCCGCGACGCCCAAGGCAGCCAGCAGGATCAGCGCCGACAGGTCGAACGCGGCCCCCGGCAGCGACGTCAGCATCAGCGAGAACGAAGCGGCGAACAATCCCGGTCCGAGCAGGCCGGCGACGCTGGTAAGTGAGGTATTGGCGCCCTGCAACTGACCTTGCTCGGACAGGTCGACCAGCCGGCTCATCAGGCCGAGGATCGCCGGCCCCGCCAGCCCCCACAGCGACATCACCGGCACACCGATCAGGAACAAGGGACCGGTCGGCGCGAGTCCATAGATCGCCATACCTGCCGCGCCGCAGAACAGGCCGATCAGCAGGGTGCGCCGCTCGCCCAGCCGCGCCACGACCGGCCCGACCAGCACGCCTTGGACGACTGCCGAGCAGACGCCGACCAGGGCAAGCGTCAGCCCGACATGGGTTTCGCCCCAGCCGTAGCGGTAGCCCATGTAGAGCACGGTCACAGACGGCAGAACCTGGTGCGCAAGCTGCCCGAGGAAGTTGACCGTCGACAGACCGAACAGCTCGCGATGCGTCGCCAGCAGGCGGAACGCGCCGACCGGATTGGCTCGCTTCCATTCGAAGGCCATGCGGCGCTCCGGCGGTAGCGATTCGGGCAGGATGAACCAGCCGAAGCCGGCATTGACCAGGCAGGCCGCGGCCGCCACCCAGAACGGCAGGCGGGGTTCGATGCCGCCCAGCAGGCCGCCCAGCGCCGGGCCGACGACGAAGCCCAGGCCGAACGCCACGCCGACCAGGCCGAAGGCGCGGGCGCGGTCCTTCTCGGGCGTGACGTCGGCGATGTAAGCGAAGCCGGTGCCGATGGTGGCCGAGGTGATGCCGGAGATGAGGCGGCCCACGAACAGCAGGGTGAGCGAGGGCGCCACGGCCATGAACACGTAGTCGAGGCCGAGGCCCAGGCAGGAGATCAGGATCACCGGCCGGCGGCCGTAGCGGTCGCTCAGCACGCCGAGCAGCGGCGAGAAGAAGAACTGCATCACCGCCCAGACGGTCGAGAACAGGCCGAGTATCTGGGCCGCGCTCGCGGTGTCGCCGCCCGCGAAGTCGAGCACGATCCGCGGCAGCACCGGGATCATCAGCCCGAGCGGCAGCACGTCCAGCGTCACGGTGCAGAAGATCAGGGCCGTGGCGCGGCGGACGTTCATTGGAACTTATGGGAGGGGATAGAAATGGTCGGGGCGACAGGATTTGAACCTGCGACCCCCAGTCCCCCAGACTGATGCGCTACCAGGCTGCGCTACGCCCCGACCAGAAAGGCGCGTGTAGCGCGAATGGCAGCGATACCGCAAGCCGCCTTGGCGGCGCATCTGGGGGAAGCCTATACACGCGCCATGAAGACTGCCGCCGCCCGCGTCCTGTTATTTTCCTCGATCGGCCACGCGCTGATGCACCTGATGACGGCGTTCTACGCCGTTATCGTGCTGACCCTGGCCGCGGTCTGGCAGCTGCCGGTCGAACGCCTGCTCGAGCTTTATGCCCCGGCGACGGTGCTGCTGGGCATCATGTCCCTGCCGGCCGGCTGGGCCTCCGACAAGTTCGGCGCCCCGGTCATGATGGTGGTGATGTTCGTCGGCATGGGCCTGTCGTCGATCGCCTGCGGCCTGGTGCCGACCGGCGACACCCTGGCCCTGTCGATCACCCTCTGCGGCATCGGTGCCTTCGGCGCGATCTACCATTCGGTCGGCATCGGCTGGGTGATCCGCACGGCCAAGGAGCAGGGCCACGCCATGGGCGTGAACGGCCTGTGGGGCAGCGCGGGCCTGGCGCTCTACGGCGTGGTGCCGGGCGTGCTGATCACGCTCGCCTCGTGGCGCGCCGCCTTCATCGTGCCGGGCGTGGTCTGCCTGGTCATGGGCGCGATCGTCGCCTGGCAGATGGCGACCAAGCGCATCGGCGACCGGCCGATGCCGGCGACGCCGGGTATCAAGGCCGGCCGCGCGGAATTCTGGCGGGTCTTCTCGGTGCTCTCGGTCACCATGGCGCTGGAGGGCGTGATCTGGCAGGCGGTGATGTTCGGCTCGGCCCTGGTGTTCGAGACGCGCTTCCAGGCGACCTCGGTGCTGTGGCTCGGCCTCGCGACCTCGATGATCTACGTTATCTCGGGCTTCGCCCAGTACGGTCTCGGCCGGCGCATCATCGACCGCTATCCGCTGAAGAACACCTACGTGATCGCCTCGGCGCTGCAAGTCGTGGCGATGCTGGGATTGGCAATGGGCAACGGCTACATGGCGCTCGCCGGCGCGATCTTCTCCGCGGTGCTGAGCGCCGCCGCCGGCCCGGTCGAGAACATCCTGATCGCACGCTACACGCCCAGCAAATATCATGGACTGGGCTTCGGCGCGAAGTTCGTAGTGGCGTTCGGCGCCAGCCCGCTCGCCATCCTGCTGATCGCCCGCGTGCGCGAGGCGACCGGCACTCTCGATCTGCTGTTCCTCGGCCTTGCCGGGGCATCGGTGGTGATCACCGCGGTGGCGCTGCTGCTGCCGACCGAGCGCAGCATGCCAATCGCTGCGCCCGTGCCGCAGCCTGCCGAATAGCAGCTACTTGGTGGCCTTCGCCGCCTTGTAGGCCGGCCGCGACAGGCAGCGGTCGAGCCACGCCCCGGTCTTGGGGAAGGGCTTGAAGTCGTACTTGATCGGCTTGGCCCAGCTGCAGATCGAGGCGAGATTCAGGTCGGCGACCGTGAAGCTCGAGCCCAGCAGATAGTCCTGGTTCTCGAGGGCGGCGTTCAGCACGGCGAACGGCTTGGGCAGCGTCTTCTGCGCCTCGGCGACCACCTCCGGCTTGCGCTTGTCGGGGGCGGTCATGAACATGTCGATCAGGATGGTGAGCAGGGGCTTCTCGACCTCGGTCATGCCCCAGAAGCTCCACTGATAGCAGAGCGCCTGCTCCTCGGGGCTGTCGGGCCACAGGCCGTCCTTGTTGAAGCGCTTGGCGAGGTAGAGATTGATCGCCATCGATTCGAACAGCTTGAAGTCGCCGTCGACCAGTGCCGGCACCTTGCCGTTGGGATTGACCTTCAGATAGTCGGGCTGCTTGAGCTCCTTCATCTCCATCGGCACGTGCTCGAACGGGATGCCGAGCTCATGCGCGATCCACAGCGCGCGGGCGGCGCGCGAGGCGACAGGTCCATAGATCTTGATGGTCGTCACGACGGTTCTCCCAAACCCTTAGTCACCGAGCCCATGCTCGTTTCCCACGTAGCCGTGGCGATGGCCGAACCGCTCGGTCATCACCGTGGCCAGATCCTTCTCGGGGCCGGCGATCCAGCCGCCGGCCCGCACAGCATAGCGGCTTGCGGCGCCCGGCGCCTTCGGTGCGGTGCCAGAGGATAGCGCCCGCGCAGCCCCCATGACCATTTTCCGGAACTCGACGATGCCGACATCGGTCGGGCCGAGATGCTCGCGGGTGCGGTCCTGGATCGGGCCCTGGCTGTCCTGGATGGCGGCATCCTGCTCGCTCACGCCCATGATGCCGGTGAAGCTCTCGGTTTTCTGCTTCTCGCGGTCGAGCCTGTAGTCGTTGCGGATGTTGCGGACGGGCATGTAGCCGTCGTCGACCTCGGCATGCAGGCTGAGGCCGTTGGCGTACTTCTCGCGCTCGGAGTTGGTGAACGGCCGGTCGGGCAGCCAGCTATAAGTGTAGATCCAGCAGTTCACGTCGTCGACCGGCACCCAGCACTGGCCGTGATAGACGTCGCCGGGGAAGGCGACCGGCACCAGCGCGTGGTTGGGCATCAGGAACTGCGAGATGCGCCAGTACCTGTCGGCCGAATCGGTCTTGCGTGCCGCGCCGATCACCAGCCCGGTGTCGTGGCCGGCGATGGCGAACTTGGGCCGCGGGTCGTCCATCACCCAGCGGATGCGGTCCTGCAGCTCCTGGCCGGCGCCGATGGCCGAGGTGGTGCGGAAGATCTCGAGCCTGGTCTTCTCGTCCTGGGTCGGCACCTTGTGCAGGAATGAGAAGTGCGCAGTGTCGATCGCGCCTTCGAGGCTCTGCACCCAGTTGCAGTCCTGCCACTTCTTGGAAACGAAGCGGTTCGACGCGGGCACCAGCCCGAGCTCGAGCTGCGGCAGCTCCGGCACATGCTCCTTGGGGCCCATGTAGACCCAGACCATGTCTGCCCATTCCCGTACCGGATAGGCCTGCAGGTGGATCGTGTTCTTGTAGGACGACTCGGGCGGCGAAGTCGGCAGGTCGACGCAGTTGCCCTCGACGTCGAACTTCCAGCCATGGAAGGCGCAGCGCAGGCCGCACTCCTCGTTGCGGCCGTAGTAGAGATTGGCGCCGCGATGCGGGCAGTGCGGCTCGACGATGCCGACGCCGCCTTCTGTGTCGCGGAAGGCGAGCAGGTCCTCGCCCATGATCCGGATCTTCTGCGGCGGTCCGTCGCGTTCCAGTTCCTCGGAGAGCAGGGCGGGCATCCAGAACCGGCGCAGCAAGTCGCCCATCGGCGTGTCCTTGCCGGCGCGGGTGAGGAACTCGTTGTCGGCCTTGCTCAGCATCACTCACCCAAGCCGTACTGGTTGCCGACATAGCCGCGAGTGTGGCCGAAGCGCGCCGTCATCACCGCGTCGAGGTTCTTGTCCGGCGCGGCGACGGCACCGCCCGCGCGCACCGCATATCGCCGCGGCGAGCCGGCAGCCTTGGGCTCGTCGCCCGTCTGCAGCGCGCGCGCCGCGCTCATCAGCAGCTTGCGGAACTCCACGATCGCCACGTCGGTCGGGCCGAGATGCTCTTTCGTACGGTCCTGGATCGGGCCCATGCTGTCCTGGATCGCGGCGTCCTGCTCGCTGACGCCGACGATGCCGGTGAAGCTCTCGTCCTTCTGCGCCTGGCGGTCGAGCCGGTAGTCGTTGCCCGGGTTCCGGAGCGGTACGTAGGCGTCGTCGACTTCGGCATGGACGTTGAAGCCTGAATCGAACTTGGCACGTTCGGTATTGCTGAACGGCCGGTCGGGCTGCCAGCAGTAGGTGTAGATCCAGCACGACCCGTCATCGACCGGCACCCAGCACTGACCGTAGTAGATCTCGCCCGGGAACGCCGTCGGCGTGTAGGCGTGGTTGGGCATCAGGAACTGCGAGATGCGCCAATAGAGGTCGGGCCCATCGGTCTTGCGCGCCGCGCCGATCAGCAGGCCGGCGTCGTGGCCGTGCACCGTGAACTTGGGCCGCGGATCGTTGTGGATCCAGCGGATGCGGTCGTCGGGCGTCGATTGGTCGGCGATCGCGGCCTTGGCCAGGGCGGCGCGCGCCTTGGCCTCGTCCTTGGCCAGCACCGCATGCAGGAAGGAGAAGTGTGCGGTATCGAGCGCGCCCTCGACGCTCTGCACCCAGTTGCAGTCCTGCCACTTCTTGGTCACATAGCGGCTCGACACCGGCACCAGCCCAAGTTCGAGCTGCGGCAGCTCCGGCACCTTGTCCTTCGGACCCATGTAGACCCAGACGATGTCGGCCCATTCGCGCACCGGATAGGCCAGCAGCTTGATGGTGTCCTTGTAGGAGGACTCCGGCGGCGAGGTCGGGAGATCGACGCAGTTGCCGTCGACATCGAACTTCCAGCCGTGGAAGGCGCAGCGGATGCCGCATTCCTCGTTGCGGCCGTAGTAGAGGCCGGCGCCGCGATGCGGGCAGTGCGGCTCGACGATGCCGATGCGGCCATTGGTGTCGCGGAACGCCAGCAGGTCCTCGCCCAGCAGCTTGATCTTCTTGGGCGGGCCGTCGCGTTCGGGCAGTTCCTCGGACAACAGCGCCGGCATCCAGAAACGGCGCAGCAGGTCGCCCATCGGCGTGCCCAGGCCAGTGTGGGTCAGGAACTCGTTGTCCGCCTTGCTCAGCATGCTCCGTCCCTTGGCTGCTAGGCCGTCGCTTTGGCCAAAGCTTGCTCCAAGTCGGCGATGATGTCCTCCACCGTTTCGATGCCTATCGACAGGCGGATCACGTCCGGACCGGCGCCGGCCGCCACCCGCTGCTCGTCGCTGAGCTGGCGATGGGTAGTCGAGGCGGGATGGATGATCAGGCTCTTGGCATCGCCGATGTTGGCGAGGTGGGAGAAGAGATCGACGCTGTCGACCACCTTCATGCCGACCTCGTAGCCACCCTTGACGCCGAAGGTGAAGATCGAGCCTGCGCCCTTGGGCAGGTATTTCCTCGCCAGCGCATGGTACTTGTTCGAGAGCAGGCCGGCGTAGTTGACCCACGCCACCGCCGGATGGTTCTCGAGCCACTCGGCGACCTTCTGCGCATTGGCGCAATGCCGCTCCATGCGCAGACCGAGCGTCTCCATGCCGAGCATGGTGAGCCAGGAATTCATCGGCGCCTGGCTGGGGCCAAGGTCGCGCAAGCCCACCGCATGGCTGTGGAAGGTGTAGGCCATGTCGCCGAACGTCTCGAAGAAGTTGAGGCCGTGATAGGCGGGCTCGGGCCCGGCGAGGCTCGGGAACTTGCCGCCCCCATCCTTACCTTTGACGGCCCAGTCGAACTTGCCCGAATCGACGACCGCGCCGCCCATTGAAGTACCGGTGCCGCTCAGGAACTTCGTGGTCGAATGGATCACCAGGGTCGCGCCGTAATCGATCGGCTTGCACAGCCACGGCGTCGCCAGCGTGTTATCGACCACCAGCGGCACGCCCGCCTCGTCGGCGATCTTCGCGATCGCCTCGAGGTCGCTGATCACGCCGCCGGGATTGGCGAGGCTCTCGATGAAGAAGGCCTTGGTCTTGTCGTTGACGGCGCGCTTGAAGTTGTCGGGCACGTCGGCATCGACGATGTTCGCCTTCCAGCCGAACTTCGGATAGGTGTTCCGCATCTGCTGCAGCGAGCCGCCGTAGAGGCGCGAGGAGGCGACGATCTCGTCGCCGGGCTTCATCAACGGGAACAGCGCCAGCACCTGGGCGGCGTGGCCGGACGAGGTCACGGTGCAGCCGCGGCCGCCTTCCAGCGTCGCCAGCCGCGTCTCGAGCGCGGCATTGGTCGGGTTGGTCAGCCGCGAGTAGATGAAGCCCACGGTCTGCAGGTTGAACAGCGCCGCGGCGTGGTCGGCATCGTCGAAGGCGTAGGCCGTCGTCTGGTAGATCGGCAGCGCCCGCGCGCCGGTCGCCGGGTCGGGGCCCGCCCCGGCATGGATCGACAGCGTCTCGAAGCCGTAGGTCTTGCTCATGCGCGCGCTCCACTGAAGACGATGCAGGCAGGGCTCGGGACCTTCACCCTGATCGAGGTCGGTGACAGTTTGCCGTCGCGTTCCTTGCGATAGCCGACGATCGAGTGGCCGCCCTGGTTGGCGATGTAGAGGAAGCGCTCGTCGCGACCGAAGCAGAAGAAGCGCGGCACGCTGCCCTTGGTCGGCACCCATTGGCGCGGCGTCAGCGTACCCTTGGCCGGATCGATGCCAAACACGCCGACGCTGTCGTGGCCGCGGTTGGAGAGGTAGACGTTGCGGCCCGCGCGGTCGACCCAGATCTCGGCGCCGGTGCTGTAGCCCGTGAACTCCGGCGGCGTGGACGGCAGGGTCTGAAGCGGTGTGAGCCGGCCGCTCGTGCGGTCCTGGCGATAGGTCGTGACCGTCGAATCGAGCTCGTTGATCACGTAGGCCAGCGCCTTGCGCGGATGGAAGTCGATGTGACGCGGCGCGGCGCCCGGACGGGCCGCCACCTCGCTGACGTGGACGGCGAGGCAGCGCCTGGGATCGATCCGGTAGGTGATGACGCTGTCGGCGCCCTTGTTGGGCACGTAGAAGAAGCGGCCCTGGCGGTCGAGCGGATTGTGATGCGGCCGCACGTTCTTTTGTTCGGCGCGGTGCGGGCCCAGCGTGCCCTTGATCGTCGTCAGGGTCGGGTAGGGGCCGAGCGTGCCGTCATCCTTGACCGGGAACACCGCGATCGAATCGGTGCCGTAGTTGGTGACGAACAGGAACTTGCCGGTCGCGTCGAGCGCGAGGTGGATCGGATTGTAGCCGCCGGTCGGCTGGCGGCCGATCACCGTGAGATGGCCGGTCTTCCGGTCGATCGCAAACGCCGTCACATCACTACGATCGCCGTGGACCGAATAGAGGAAGCGGCTCGTCTTGTCGATCGCCAGGAACGACGGGTTCTCCAGCCCGCCGAGCAGCTGCACGTGCTTGAACGCGCCGCTGCGCGGGTCGACTCGATAGACGTTGATGCCCTTGCCTTCACCCTTGCGCTCCGGCGTGGTGTAGCAGCCGACATAGGCGAACAGGCTCATCGATGTCCTCCAAGAACCACGGCAAGGCCGGGCTTGCGGTCTTCCAATCGCAGCGACAGACCATGCAATGACGCGATCGCCTTGACCAGCGCGAGGCCGAGACCGCTGCCTTTCGTGGTGCGGCTGCGGTCGAGGCGATAGAAGCGGTCGAGCACCTTGTCTCGCTCGGCTTCGGGAATGCCCGGACCGTCGTCGGCGACCTCGGCCTCGAAGCCGGTCGGCGCGATCCGCAAGGCCATCCGCACCGTGCTGCCGGCCGTCGTATGGGTTAGCGCATTCTCGACCAGGTTGGAGAAGAGCTGGGCGAGGAGCTGGCGGTCGCCGGTGATCGACACGCCGTCGGCGATATCGAACACGAGCTTGTGCTGCGAGTCCTCGGCCGACGGTCCGTAGGCCTCGGCGATGCTGCGCATCAGCGCCGAGAGATCGATGGAAGTAAAGCCGCTCTTCTGCGCACCGGCCTCGATCTGGGCGATGCGCAGCAGGGCGGAGAAGATCTCGAGCAGGCTGTCGGCCTCGCCGAGCGCTCCTTCGGTGGCGGCCTGGTATTCGGCGGTAGTGGTCGCATGCTCGCGCGCATCTTCCAGCCGCTGGCGCAGCCGCCCGAGCGGCGTGCGCAGATCGTGGGCGATGTCGCTGCTGACCTGGCGCAGGCCGTCCAGCAGTTGCTGGATGCGGTCGAGCATCGCGTTCAGCCCGAGCACGAGCTGGTCGATCTCGTCGCTGGTGCCGCGCACCGGGATGCGGGCCGAAAGATCGCCCTCCATGATGGCGCGGCTGGTGCGACCGATCATGTCGATGCGGCGGACGAAGCGACCGCCGACCAGCACGCCGGTGGCGATCGCCAGCAGGAGCGTCAGCCCGCCGGCCCAGATGAAGGCGCGCACGATCGCGTGCTGCATGTCGATCAGGCGGTTGGCGTCCTGCGCCACCAGGATGAAGGTGCCGTCGGGCAGAGTGAGGCCATAGCCGGTGAGCTTGGCGCGGCCATCGTCCGGTTCGTTGTTGTTGTCCCGTTCGCGGACGAAATCGACCACGCCCTCGACCGGCGGCATGCCCGGCAGGTTGCCGACCACGACCTGCTGCGTGCGCGCCTGCACGAGGTAGTAGATCGGCCCGCGCGTGCGGAAGCTCATGCGCCGCGTCACCTGCTCGGCGAGCGCCAGCAGGCCGTAGCGGCTGTAGATGTCGCCGAGCTGGAACGCCTCCGAGCGCAGCACCGCGCGCATGTCGTTCTGCAGCGCTGCCGTCGCGATCACGAACACCGTGGCGAGCAGCACGCCGGCCGAGACCACGAACAGGCCGGCGTAGACCAGCGTCAGCTTGAACGCCGCCGAGCGGAGGATCCTAGTCAGACGCACGAATCACATACCCGGCGCCGCGAACCGTGTGCAGCAATGGCTTGTCGAAACCCTTGTCGATCTTGGCGCGCAGCCGCGAGATGTGGGTCTCGACGATGTTGGTCTTGGGATCGAAATGGAAGTCCCAGACCTTCTCCAGCAGCATGGTGCGGGTGACGATCTCGCCGGCGTGCCGCATCAGGTACTCGAGGATCTTGAACTCCTGCGCCAGCAGCTCGAGCCGCTTGCCGCCGCGCGTCACGGTACGCGCCAGCAGGTCGATCTCGAGGTCGCCGACCCTGAGCGCCGTGGTCGTCACGATCGGCGGCCGGCGGGCGAGGGCGCTGACCCGGGCGAGCAACTCGGCGAAGGCGAAGGGCTTTGTCAGATAGTCGTCACCCCCCGCCTCGAGGCCGGCGACGCGGTCGTCGACGCCGCCCATGGTGGTCAGGAACAGGACAGGCGTCCTGGTCCCGGCGCCGCGTGCAGCCTTGACCAGCGACAGGCCGTCCATCTTCGGCAGGTTACGATCGACGATCATCACGTCATAGGGCTCGCCGGTTGCCATGTAGAGGCCGTCGCGGCCGTTGTCGGTCTTGTCGACCACGTGGCCATGCTCGCGCAGGCCCTTGGCGATGTAATCGGCGGTTTGCCTATCGTCTTCAACCAAAAGGATTTTCACGGCCCCAACTATACAAACATTCAATGTTGCGGCCATCGGGGCGCCATCGAGCCCCTCCCATATTCCCCCTGCGAGCAAACCTGGAGGCTCACGCCAAATGACCAAGACCAAGTCCCGTATCCTTGCCGCCCTGGCGCTGACCACAGCGCTGACGGCGCCCGTTCTCATCGTCCCGGTACTCGGCGCCCCTCCGGCGATCGCCGGCGAGGCGACGCCGCACGACTTCTCGGAGCTCGCCTCCAAGGTGACTCCGGCCGTCGTGAACGTCCAGGTCACCATGAAGACCGGCGCCTCGGACGACGAGGAGACCCAGATGTCCGACCGCGGCACCCAGCAGCAGCTGGAAGAGTTCATGCGCCAGTTCGCCGAGCGCTTCGGCCAGCAAGGCCAGGGCCAGACCCCGCGCCAGCAGCGCCCGCATCCCAAGGCGCAGGCCGTCGGCACCGGCTTCATCATCGATCCGTCCGGCATCATCGTGACCAACTTCCACGTCGCCGGTAAGGCCGATTCGATCACCGTCACCCTGCAGGACGGCCGCAAGCTGCCGGCCAAGCTGCTGGGCGGCGACGAGAAGACTGACCTCGCCGTTCTGAAGGTGAAGAGCGACAAGGCACTGCCGTATGTCGAGTTCGAGGACGCGAGCAAGGTGAAGGTCGGCCAGCCGGTGATGGCGGTCGGCAACCCGTTCGGCCTGGGCGGCACGGTGACGACCGGCATCGTGTCGGCGCGCGGCCGCGACATCCAGTCGGGCCCGTTCGACGACTACATCCAGACCGACGCCGCGATCAACCGCGGCAACTCCGGCGGCCCGCTGTTCGACATGGACGGCAAGGTCATCGGCATCAACACCGCGATCTTCTCGCCGACCGGCGGCTCGATCGGCCTGGGCTTCGCCATCCCGTCCAGCACCGCCCAGCCGGTGGTCGAGCAGCTCAAGTCTCATGGGCGGGTCGAGCGCGGGCTCCTGGGCGTCCAGATCCAGCCGGTGACGGACGAGATCGCCAGCAGCCTGTCGCTCGGCTCGGCCACGGGTGCCCTGGTGGCGCAGGTCGAGCCCAGCAGCGCCGCGGCCAAGGCCGGCGTGCAGGAGGGCGACATCATCAAGAGCGTCGACGGCAAGGATATCCCGACCGTCCGCGACCTGACCCGCACCATCGCCGGCTTCACGCCGGGCAGCACGGTCAAGCTCGGCCTGGTGCGCGACGGCAAGGAGCAGACGGTGAGCGCCAAGCTCGGCGACTACTCCAAGGTGGGCAAGCAGGCCAAGGCGACCGACGAGGACCAGGGCAAGGGTGACGAGGGCAAGATGCAGCCCGGCTCGTTCGGGTTCTCCCTGGCGCCGCTGTCGCCCGAGGCGCGCCAGCAGCTCGGCCTGAAGGACAACGTCAAGGGGGCGCTGATCGCCGCCGTCGAGTCGGGCAGCCCGGCCGAGGATCAGGGCCTGCGTGCCGGCGACGTCATCCAGCAGGTCGGCCGCGAGCCGGTCGACGGCCCGAAGGACGCCGCCGCCAAGCTCAAGGACGCCAAGGACGGCAAGAAGCCCGTCCTGATGAAGGTGTATCGTGAGGGTGCAACCCGTTTCGTCGCTGTATCTCCCCGGGCGAGCTGAAACGGATACCTCTCGACGGAGCCGGCGCTGGTCCCCCAGCGCCGGCTTTGCCGCGTCTGGGGCCGAAACTTCCCATCAACATGGGAAGCCTCCGATGCCGATGGCAGGGCGTTTTCTCGCGAATCCTGGCGTGACACCCCCGCCCCCCGGAGGTGTTAGGATACCGCGCCCATGGCCGAGCAGACCAAGATCGAATGGGTCGACCACACCTTCAACCCGTGGATCGGCTGCACGCGCGTCAGCCCGGCCTGCGACAACTGCTATGCCGCCGCGATGTCCCACCGCCGCAAGTGGGCGCGCTTCGAGCCGCGGGCACCACGCCGGCGGACGGCGCCCGGGAACTGGCAGCAGCCGCTGCGCTGGAACCGCAAGGCCGAGGCGGCCGGCCGCCGCGCCAAGGTGTTCGGCCCAAGCCTGGCCGATCCGTTCGATGCGGAAGTCTCGCCGGAATGGCGCGAGGACTATCTGCGCCTGATCAAGGCGACGCCCAATCTCGACTGGATCCTGCTGACCAAGCGACCTTTGGTGGCGCGCAAGTTCTTCGCCAACCGCAAGGTGCCGGACAATCTCTGGCCCGGCATCACGGCCGAGAACCAGGCCATGCTCGACCTGCGCGCGCCGCACCTGCTGGCGATCGCTGCCCGGGTGCATGTCGTCTCCGCTGAGCCGCTGCTCGAGGCGCTGGAACTGGACCGCTACCTGCCCGGCATCGACTGGGTCATCGCCGGCGGCGAGAGTGGGCCGCGGGCAAGGCCGTCCAACCCCGACTGGTTCCGCTCCCTGCGGGCGCAATGCGCTGCGGCCGGCGTGCCGATGTTCTTCAAGCAATGGGGCGAGCACGGCCAGGATATGCGCAAGGTCGGTCGCCGCCTGGCGGGCAAGCTTCTCGACGGCGAGGCGCTTCGCGACGCGCCGGTGCTGTCATCCCGAGCGTAGCGAGGGATCTTTCCTGTGGCTCAAAGATCCCTCAGCCTTTGGCCTCGGGATGACAAGTCAGAGCGCCGGCATCACTTCCTTGGCGAACAGCTCGAGCGAACGCTTGGACTCCTCGAACGACAGGTCGCCGAAGGCCATGCGGCACAGGCAGTAGTTGATACCGGCGATGTCGTTGTCGCGTTTCATGCGCTCGCGCACGGTCGAGGCAGAGCCTGCGATGATGTAACCCTGGTCGAGCGCGTCCTCGAACTTCTCAGGAATAAGCTGGCGCGGAAGGCCGACGCCGTGGGCGCGCCAGAGATGGATCAGCGCGTCGTACCATAACAGGAAAGCGCGCTTGGCGGCGCCCTGTGCCTCCTTGTCGGTGTCGCCGACCAGGACGTGGCGGCTGAGGCCGATCAGCGGCATCTCGGCCTCGGGGCGGCCGAGCGCCTTCCAGGCGGCGCGGTAGCGGGCGGCGAACTGGCCGACGCCCTCGGCCTTCATGCCGACCACGGTGTTGCAGGCCTGCCTGGCCAGCCGATCGGCACTCTCCAGCGAGTTGGCGCCGTACCAGAGCGGCGGATGGGGCCGCTGCATCGGCCGCATTTCCATCGGCACATCCTTGAAGGTGAAGTACTTGCCGGCATGGTCGAGCCGCTTCTGCGTCAGGCCCTTCAGGATCACCTCGAGCGCCTCAGCGAAGCGCTCCGGCCCGGTCGCCGGATCGACGCCGTAGTAGCCGACCTCATAAGGCGAGATGCCGCGGCCGATCCCGAGCTCCAGCCGCCCGCCGCTCAACTGGTCGAGCATGCAGATCTCGTCGATCAGCCTGAGCGGGTGATAGAGGTTCACCGTGTAGACCAACGGCCCGAAGCGCAGCGTCTTGGTCCGCTGCGCGACAGCGGCGAGGAACACGCTGGGCGAGGGCGCCATGCCGAGCGGCGTCGCATGGTGCTCGGCGATGTGATAGGCGTGGAAGCTCGCGCGCTCGTAGAGCTCGATCAATCGGAGCCGGTCGTCGAACTGCCGATGCAAGTCGCCGCCGGCGCGGTCCATATGGTCGAAGACACCGAATTTCATGGTCTTGTCATCCTGAGCGAAGCGAAGGATCTCATGGCGTTGCGAGCGGCGATGAGGTCCTTCGCTGCGCTCAGGACGACAGAAATCATAGCGCTCTCTTGCGGCTGCTGATCACGCCGCTTGCGATGCCATGCCATTCGATGGTGCCGGACAGGCGCGAATGCTCGATCTTGGGGCAGCGGTTCATGACGACCTTCAAACCGGCATCCTCGGCGCGCTTGGCGGCTGCGTCGTTGCGCACGCCGAGCTGCATCCAGACGACCTTGGCGCCGTGCTTGATGGCGTCGTCGGTGATCGGCCCGGCCGCCTCGGAGTTGCGGAAGATGTCGACCATGTCGGCCTTCTCCGGCAGCTCGGCGAGCGACCCATAGACCTTCTGGCCAAGGATCTCCTGGCCCGCCGCGGCCGGATTGACCGGTATGACCTTGTAGCCGCGGTCGAGCAGGTACTTCATGGCGAAATACGAGGGACGATTCCAGTTGGCCGACGCGCCGACCATGGCGATGGTCTTGGTCTCGCGCAGGATTCGACGCAGGTAGAGATCGTCATACCGGTCGTGAACGACCGCAGAACCGGGGGCGGGCATGGGAGGGATTATACATGGCGCCGTTGCTGTTTGAACCGATCCAGATTCGCGACGTGATGCTGAAGAATCGCGTCGTGGTGGCGCCCATGCACCAGTACGCCGCGGTCGAGGGCTTCGCCACCGATTGGCACCTGATGAACGCCGGCCGCTATGCCGCGGGCGGGGCGGGGCTGGTCATCATGGAATCGACCAAGGTCGAGCGCCGCGGCTGCGGCACGGTCGGCGATCTCGGCATCTGGGACGATCACTTCGTCCCGGGCCTCAAGCGCTGCGTCGACTTCATCCGCGAGCAGGGCTCGGTCGCCGGCATCCAGCTCGGCCATTCGGGCCGCAAGGCGCGGCGCTACCGGCCGTGGGAAAGCGGCGCGCCGCTGAAGCCCGCGGCCGACATCTGGAACTGGGAAGGCTGGGAGCTGGTCTCATCGAGCGCGCGCAATTCACCAGAGACCGATCCGACGCCACGTGCATTGACGCGTGAGGAGATTCCCGAGGTCATCGAGCGCTGGGGGCAGGCGGCGCGGCGCGCCAACGAAGCCGGCTTCGAGGTGCTCGATATCCATGGCGCGCACGGCTACCTGATCCATCAGTTCCTGTCGCCGTTCTCCAACCTGCGTAACGACGAATACGGCGGCAGCGAGCTCAACCGCATGCGCTTCTGCATCGAAATCGTAGAGAGCGTCCGCGCCCATTGGCCGGCGCACAAGCCGTTGTTCCTGCGCCTGTCGGTCGAGGACGATTCGGGCTGGGGCCCCGACCAGAGCGTGGCGCTGGCGAAGCTCGTGAAACCCAAGGGCATCGACGTGATCGATTGCAGCTCGGGCGGCATGCGCGGCTCGCCGGTGGTGAGTGCCGGCCCTGTCACCTACGGCTACCAGGTGCCTTACGCAGAGCGTCTGAAGCGCGACGCCGACATCATGAGCATGGCGGTCGGCCTGATCGTGCATGCCGACCAGGCCGAGCAGATCCTGCAGGACGGCCGCGCCGACCTGATCGCGCTCGCCCGCGAGCTTCTCTACAACCCGAACTGGCCGATGGATGCCGCGCAAAAGCTCGGCGTCGATAGACAGTTCGGGTCCGTACCGCCGCCGCAGGCCTACTGGCTGGCCAAACGTGCACAATCGGTGAAGAGCGTCGTGCCGTCGACTTACATGAAGGGGATCAACACCTGATAACGGTCACCGGCTCGTGACACGCCCGCGAGGAGCCGTGCGTCTATGATCGCGGCCGATTCGAGAACTCTGCGGAGGTGTGATCATGAAGCGACTTCTTTCGGCGGCTCTGCTTCTCGGCGCGATCGCGACGCCCGCGTTCGCCAACATGAAGGCCGGCGACAAGGCGCCCGATTTCACCGCCCAGGCGACGGTCGGCGGCGACGAGTTCACCTTCTCGTTGGCCGATGCCCTGAAGAAGGGGCCGGTGGTGCTCTACTTCTTCCCGAAGGCCTTCACCAAGGGCTGCACCGCCGAGGCGCACGAGTTCGCCGAGGCTGCGGCGCAGTTCAAGCAGGCCGGTGCGACGCTGATCGGCATGTCGGCCGACGACATCGGCACCCTGCACAAGTTCTCGACCCAGGAATGCTCGTCCAAGTTCCCGGTCGCGGCGGATCCCGACCTCAAGGTCATCAAGGCGTTCGATTCGGTGATGGTCAGCACCTCGTCGAAGGCGCTCAACATCTCCGACCGCGTCTCCTACGTGATCGGTCCGGACGGCAAGATCGCCTACGCCTTCGCCGACCGCAATCCCGACAAGCACGTCGAGAACACGCTGACCGCGGTCAAGGCGCTGACGAAGAAGCAGTAGTCCGGACCTGCTCGCTGCGCCGGCGCAGCAGATGCGCGCCGGCCATCAGCAGCACGGTCAGCGCGACAGTAAGGGTCGACACGGCGGCGATCGTGGGATCGATCTGGAAGCGAAGGTCGTCCCACATGCGCCGCGGCAGGGTGACCGCGCCGGAGCCCGACAGGAAGAGAGACACGACCAGCTCGTCGAACGAGCTGATGAAGGCGAACAGCGCGCCGACCAGCACGCCCGGCCGGATCAGGGGCAGGGTGACCTGGAAGAAGGTGGCGCGCGGCGTGGCGCCGAGGCTGAGGGCGGCCTGCTCGAGCCGGGGGTCGATGCCGGCCAGGCTGGCGCTGACGCTGGTCACGACGAACGGCACGGCGAGGCAGGTATGGGCCAGCACCATGCCGAATGGCGAGCCGACCAGGCCGTAGCGCGAGAAGGCGTAGTAGATCCCGATCGCGACCACGATCACCGGCACGATCAGCGGCGACAGGATCAGGCCGGTCACCGGCAGGCGCAGCGCGCGCGGTAGCCGCGCGATGCCGATCGCGGCGAGCGTGCCCAGAGTCGTCGAGAGGATGACCACCGCGCCCGCGACCCACAGGCTGAGCCAGGTCGGACGCAGCCAGTCGGCACTGCCGAAATAGGCCGCATACCATTTCAGCCCGAAGGCCGGCGGCGGGAAGGTGAGGTAGGTCGCCGACGAGAACGACACGATGACGACGACCAGGATGGGGAAGGCGAGGAACAGCAGGATCAGCCCGACCGCGATCGCCGGCAGGATGCGGTTGGCGGTCATCGCGCGTTCATCCGGAAGGCGCTGCGGATGCCGGGCAGGCGATAGCAGACGGCGATCAAGCCCAACGCCGTGGCGAGCAGCACGGCCGACAGCGTCGCGGCGTAGGCCCAGTTGAGCTGGTCGACCTGCTGGGAGATCAGCATCGACAGCGTGATCTCGCGCGGGCCGCCGACCATCGCCGGCGTGATGTAGAAGCCGAGCGCCAGCACGAACACCAGCAACATGCCGGCCGCGACGCCGGGCATGGAGAGCGGCAGCGTGACTTGCCGGAAGGTCGCGAAGGGCGAGGCGCCCAGGCCGGACGCCGCACGCGCCAGCGACGGATCGATCTGCCGCAGTGCGTTGGCGATCGGCAGGATCATGTAGGGCAGCAGGATGTGGGTCATCGCGATCTGGGTCGCGAGCGGCGTGTTGAGGATGCGCAGCGGCCGGTCGAGCAGGCCTGCCGCGAGCAGCGATTCGTTGATCAGGCCGTGGCGGCCCAACAGCACCATCCAGGCGTAGCTGCGCACCAGAACGCTGGTCCAGAACGGCAGCAGGATGAGGATCAGGATCACCGGCGCCCACTTGGGCGCGCGCACCAGGGCCAGCGCCACCGGGTAGCCCATCAGCAGGGTACCGACGGTGACGATCAACGAGGTAACGAGGGTGTTCCAGAAGACCTTGAGGAACACCGGATCGTCGGGGAGGGCGGCGTAGTTGGCGACCGTCCAGGTCGGATCGGAGACGCTGCGCATCAGCATCGACACGACCGGCACGGCGTAGAAGGCCAGCATGAACAGCACCAGCGGTGCCGTCAGCAGAAGAGGCATCGGATTCATCGTCTTCTGGACCGCGCGCATCCCTGCGCGCCTCATGAGTGCGTTGGAAGCGCGCGGTCCGGAAGAGATGGCGGCCTCAGACAAGGATCGTGTCCGCGACGGACCAGGCGATCTCGACCCGCTCGCCGACGGCGCGGCGGCGGATCGCGGCGCTCGACGGCTCCTTGAGCACCACCGACGTCCCGTCGCCCGCCTGCAGCATGTAGCGGCAGCGCTCGCCGGCGAACACCGCTTCGGTCACCGTGACGCTGAGGCGATTGTGCGCCGGGTCGCAGCCGTTGTCGGCGAAGCGCAGGCGTTCGGGCCGCGTGGTCACCATCACCTTGTCGCCGGTCGCCGGCCGGCCGGGGCAGACGGCGCGGATCGTGGCGCCCTGGCAGTCGGCGACCACGACGCCATTTTCCAGGCCGCGCACCGTCGCCGGCAGGAAGTTGGATTCGCCGATGAACGAGGCGACGAACCGGCTCTGAGGGCGATCGTAGAGGTCTTCCGGCGCGCCGATTTGCGCCACCAACCCCTCGTTCATGACGGCGATGCGGTCCGACATGGTGAGGGCTTCTTCCTGATCGTGCGTCACGTAGATGAAGGTGATGCCGAGATCGGCGTGCAGGCGGCGCATCTCGAGCTGCAGGTTCTCCCGGAGCTGCTTGTCGAGCGCGCCCAGCGGCTCGTCCATCAAGAGCAGCCGCGGCTTGAAGACGATGGCGCGAGCCAGCGCCACGCGCTGCTGCTGGCCGCCCGAGAGCTGGCGCGGATAGCGGCCGCCGTAGCCCGGCAGATGCACCAGCTCGAGCGCCTCGCCGACCAGCCGCGCGCGCTCGTCCTTCGCCACGCCGCGCTGCTTCAGCGGGAAGCCGATGTTCTCGGCGACCGTCAGGTGCGGGAACAGCGCGTAATTCTGGAACACCATGCCGATGTTGCGCCGGTAGGGCGGCATGGCGACCACCGACTGGCCGTCGATCGCGATGTCGCCGCCAGTCGGCATCTCGAAGCCCGCGATCATCATCAGGGTCGTGGTCTTGCCCGAGCCGCTGGGGCCGAGCAGGGTCAGGAACTCGCCCGAGCGGATGTCGAGCGAGACGCCGGCGACGGCGGCGACGCTGCCGTAGCTCTTCTCGAGGTCGCTGAGCGCGACCGAGGCGCCCTGGACACCGTTCATCGACACGAACCCGCACCCCTCATCCTAAGGAGGCGCGCGCAGCGCGGCGTCTCGAAGGATGGGAACACGCATCTTGGTTGTTGCCCATCCTTCGAGACGCGCTCCTGCGGAGCGCTCCTCAGGATGAGGGGGGCGGGGTTGGGTGGGATCATCGCGGAAGAACCGCTAGCTCAGCAGCCACTTGTTGAACTTCGGGATCACCACCTCACGGTTGGCGATCCACCAATCGTAGTTGTAGTTGACCAGGTTCTTCTTGATGTCCGGCGAACTCGGCAGGACGGTCTGGCGCTCCGGCGGGATGTACTTGTTCGACTCGACGTTGACCGAGCCGTAGGGGATGCCGAGCGCGATGCGCGCCTGCGGGATCGCCATCGTCGAGTAGGCGACGAACTTCAGCGCATTGGCCTTGTTCTTGGCGCCCTTGGGGATGCCCCAGGCATCGCGCTTGAGCAGGCCCTGGTTCCACGAGATTTGCGCCGGCACGCCGGCCGCCTGCAGCGCCGCCATGCGGCCGTTCCAGACGGTGGTCATGGTGACCTCGCGGTCGGTGAGGAGCTGGATCGGCACCGCGCCGGTGTCCCACCACTTCACCACGTCCTTCTTGATCTTGCCGTAGCTCGCGAGCGCCTTGTCGACGTCGAGCGGATAGAGCTGGTCGGGCGGCACGCCCGCCGCCATCAGCGCGAACTCCATCTCCGGCCAGCCGCCCGAGCCGGTGCCGTACATCGCGCGCTCGCCGGGGAACTTCCTGGTGTCCCAGAAGTCGGCCCAGCTCGCCGGCGCGGCCCCCTTGAAGGCATCGGTGCGGTAGGCCAGCACCTGCGCCCATACCAGCATCTCGAGGCCGTATTCGAAGCGGTATTCCTTGCCGACGCCGTCGTCGACGAGCGAGTAGTCGATCTTCTCGAAGTAATCGCCCATCTTTTGCAGGTTCATGATCGAGCCGCGGCTGAGCTGCGCCATGTCCCATTCGACGTTGCCGGTCTCGACCATCGCCTTGATCTTGGTCGGGTCGGAGCCGGGGAAGGCGCGTACCTTGATGCCGGTCGCCTTCTCGAACGGCTCGAAGTAGGCCTTGGTCTGGGTCTCCTGCATGGTGCCGCCGAAAGTGGCGATGCGCACTTCGCCGGTGCCCTTGAGGATGTCCGGCACCGACGTCTGCTCGGGCCAGGCGGCCTGCGCAAAGCTCGGTCGGATGAACGGCGCGGCGAGGCCCGCTCCCAGCAGGCCCAACGCTGCACGACGCGATGATTTGCGCATGAGGTCCCCCAATCAGAAGGCGAGAAGATTGTCCCTGAAGTGCTTGTGCTCGTAGGCCTTGCGCACCAGGCCGCGGTCCTGAAGGGCGGGGATCAGCCCGTCCTCGATCTCGGCCAGGGTGCGGCGGTTGACGTTGGGCATGGAGAACAGGAAGCCGTCGCCGCCGACCTCCGCCATGACCTCGCCCATGCGCGCGGCGACCGACTCGCAGGTGCCGCAGAGCTCGATCGACAGGTCGACGGCGTTGAAGCTCGCCATGGTCTGGCGGATCGAGCGCCCCTTCGCCATGGCGCGGAACTGCTCGAGGTTGAGCTGGTGGCCGTTGGTGGTGACGTGATCGGGCAGCGGCTTGTCGAGGTCGAACTGGCCGAAGTCGATGTTGGTGACCTTGCCGAAATGAGCGAGGCGCTGCTCGATGTGCCTGTCGGCAAGGCACTGCCGCTGCTTCTTGCGCTCCAGCGCGTCGGCCTCGGTGTCGCCGATGATCGGATTGATCAGGAACAGGACCTTGCACTGGCTGGGATCGCGGCCGGCCGCCTTCATGTGCTTGTGCACGTCCTCGCGATAGGCGCGCATCGCCTCGACGCCCTTGGCGTTGACGACGATGGTCTCGGCATGGGCGGCGGCGAACTTGCGGCCGCGCGGCGAGCCGCCGGCCTGGGCGATCACCGGCTGGCCCTGCGGAGCCGGGCCCGAGTTCAGCGGGCCGCGCGTGCTGAAGTACTTGCCCTGGAAGTTCACGCCATGGACCTTGGTGTGGTCGACCAGGATGCCGTTCTGGCGATCGGCGACGATCGCGCCGGGCTCCCACGAGCCCCACAGCTTGCGCACCACGTCCATGTATTCGTCGGCCATGTCGTAGCGCGTGTCGTGCTCGGGCATGCCCTGCATGCCGAAGTTCATGGCGGCGAAGTCCGAGCTGCCGGTGACGGCGTTCCAGCCGATACGGCCGCCCGACACCTGGTCGAGCGTCGCGACGAGGCGGGCCAACAGGTAGGGGTGATAGGCGTATGTTCCGAAAGTCGGCACGATGCCGATCTTCGACGTCACCTGGGTCATCAGCGCCGCGACCACCGACGGATCCTGCCGCGGCACCGCGATGGCGTTCTTCAGGTAGATCTCGGTCGAGCCGCCGAAGCTCTCGCCGACATACGACGAGTCCTCGAGCAGGATGTAGTCGAAGCAGGCACGCTCGAGGCTGCGCGCCATGTCGAGGAACAGGTCGGGCTGCTGCCAGCTCGTGCCGATGTGCCCGGTCCATTGCTCGCCCCAGGCCTGCACGCTGGAGCCCTGTAAAAACCACGCAAGGTGGAACGGTTTGGCCGCCACGATTCTCTCCACTCGATTGGGAACAAGGACGCAAATACCGTGCCGAGGAACGCACGCGGCCGGCCTTGCTGCGAAGGCCGCGAACTTGCCCTAGTATGCGCCTTTCGCGGGCGCAGCACAGCACAGCACAGGAGCGGACGATGGATACGGTGGTGGGCAATGCGATCGGGGTGAGCGAGGCCGAGTGGCAGGCGCGAGTCGATCTCGCGGCGCTCTATCGGATTTGCGATTTTCTCGGCTGGACCGACCTGATCGACACGCACATGTCGGTGCGCGTGCCGGGCGAGTCGACCGCGTTCCTCATCAATCACTACGAAGAGAACTTCGACGAGATCACGGCGTCGAGCCTGATCAAGATGGATATCGACGGCAAGGTGATCGGCAAGCAGGGCCGCTACAACGCCGCCGGCTTCACCATCCATAGCGGCATCTACAAGGCGCGGGCCGACGTGAACTGCGTCATGCACACCCACACGCGGGCGGGCGGCGCGGTGTCGCTGCTGAAGAAGGGCCTGCGCCCGATCAGCCAGGACGCGCTCAGCGTCTACGACGACATCGTCTATCACGACTACGGCGTGCCGGCGACGGTCGAGGAGTGCGAGGAGCTCGGCAAGACCTGCCAGAAGGGCGGCCACGTCATCCTGCACAATCACGGCCTGCTGACCGCGGCGCCGACCCTGCCGGGCGCGCTGCGCGGCCTCTACATGCTGGAGCGCGCCTGCGAGCTCGAGCTGCTGTCGCGCCAACTCGGCGAGGAGCCGATGATGATCGACGACTACATCATCGCCCGCGCCGCCCAGCGCATGAAGCAGCTCCGGTCGGATCCCGGCTTCGGCGTCGTCTACTTCGAGGCGCTGAAGCGCCAGGTCGAGAAGAAGGGCGGGACCGACTGGGCGCAGTGAGCTAGGTCGCGGCCGGCCGGTAGCGCAGCGCGATCCAGAACGAGGCCTGGCCGATCACGCCCGCCGCCGCGAGGATGATGGCGGCGGTCAGCGCCGGATCGCCGCCCAGGCCGACCAGCGCGGTGCACAAGGCACCGACGCCCATCTGCGAGAAGCCGTAGAGGCCCGAGGCCGAGCCGATGACGTGCGGGTTGACGCTGATCGCTTGCGTCAGCGCCGCCGGCGAGGCGATGCCGGCCCCCATACCGAACACGAACATCGGCCCGATCGCCAGCAGCACGGTGAGGTGGTGCGAGAGCACCGCGCCGAGGAACACCATCGCAGCGGCGACGCTCACCAGGTTTGCCGAGACGGCGAGCCGATGGATCGGCAGATGTGGGATCAGCCGCGTGGCGAGCATGCTGCCGATCCAGACGCCGGCCATCAGGATCGCTGGGTAGATGCCGACTTCGTAGTCCGGCCGGCCGAGCTGGTGGGCGAAGATGAAGGGCGAGACGCTGATGAAGGCATACATCGACGTCGTTGCGCAGCCGCCGCCGATCGCGAAGCCCAGGAAGGCCCGCGAGGTCAGCAGCTTGCCGTAGTTGCGGGCGAGGCCTCCGATCTTCGCACCGCTCCTCGCGGCATGGCTCTCGGGCAGCAGCAACAGCGCGAACAGCAGATTGAGCGCCCCGAGCAGTGTCAGCACGTAAAAGATCGAGCGCCAGCCGAGCGCTGTCGCCAGCGCGCCACCCATCAGCGGCGCCAGGCCCGGCCCGAGCACGACCATCAGGTTCATCGTCGCGAGCCGGCGCGCGGCATCCTGGGGCAGGGCGGTGTCGCGCACGATGGCGCGGCCGATCACCATGCCGGCGCAGCCGCCAAGCGCCTGCAGGAGACGCGCTACGATCAGGTGATGCACGTCACCGACGAAGCAGGCCGCCAGGCCGGCCACGGTATAGAGCACGAGCCCAGCGACCAGCACCGGCCGCCGGCCGTAACGATCCGATAGCGGGCCGTAGGCGAGTTGCCCCACCGCGAGGCCGAAGATGTAGACGCTCATGGTGAGCTGCATCTCGCCGATGCTGGCGCCGAGCGCCCGCGCGGCCTCGGGCAACGCCGGCACGAAGATGTGCATGGCGAGCGTGCCGGAGAAGGTGATCAGGGTGAGGAGCCAGAGCGGGGCGGTCACGCCATGGGCTCCCCGGCCGGATCGAGCGCGCGGCTGACATGCTCCAGCACGCGGATCGCGGTCTCGATGTCCTTGTCGCTGAGGCCGGCGAGCGCGTCGGTGCGGACCTTGCGCGCCGCCGTCTCGACCTTGTCGGCGATCGCCCGGCCGCGCGGCGTCAGCACGATGATCTTGGCGCGGCGGTCCTCGCCCTCGCGGCGTTCGACCAGGCCGGCCGCCTCGAGATTGTCGAGGAGCCGAACCACCGACGAATTGTCGACGAACAGCGAGGCGGCGAGATCCTTCTGCCGCGGCGGCGTCGGCGCGCGGGCGATGCGGATCAGCGGCAGCCAGGTCGCCTCGGTGAGATCGTAGGGCTGCAGCCGGAGATCGGCGGCGCGCCGCCATTGGCGATAGGTGCGGGACAGCAGCGCGCCGAACGCCGCGCGACTGGCTTGGGGGCGAGAGGCCATGCCCGGCTAATAGATGATACGACAATAGATGACAAGTCATCTAAATAAATGAAGCGATCGACGGGATTCGCACGGCGCCTGCCGTGAGGCTCAGCGGCCCTGCCAGTCGGGCTTGGGCTTCTTGTTGACGAAAGCGTCGATGCCGGCCTTGGCATCCTCGCTTTGCAGGGCGCCGGCCATGAAGTTGGTGGCGTAGGAATAGGCGTGCGGCAGGTCCATCTCCATGTGGCGGTGGAACATGGTCTTGCCGGTGGCGATCTGGTGCGGCGGCTGATCGGCGATGTGCCGGGCGAGCGCCAGCGTCTCCGAGTCGAGCTGGTCGGGCGCCACCACGCGGCTCACCAGGCCGTCGCGCAGGGCCGCCTCGGCGTCGATCGCCTGGCCGGTGAACAGCATGTCGAGCGCGCGCTTCTTGCCGACATTGCGGCCGACCGCCACCGACGGCGTGCCGCAGAACAGGCCGTTGTTGATGCCCGAGGTGGCGAAGGTCGCGCTGCTCGACGCGACCGCGAGGTCGCAGGCGGCGACCAGCTGGCAGCCCGCCGCCGTCGCCAGCGCCTGGACCTTGGCGATCACCGGCTGCGGCAGGCGGTTGATCGACAGCATCATCTCCGAGCAGCGGGTCAGCAGGTCGTGATGGACGGCGTAGTCGCTGCTCGACGCCACCTCGCGCAGGTCGTGGCCGGTCGAGAAGGCGCGGTCGCCCTTGGCCTCGACGATCACGCAGCGGATCGCCTTGTCCTTCTCGAGCTTGTCGAATTCCGCCTGCAGCGCGTCTATAAGCTCGCCCGACAGGGCGTTCATGGCGTGCGGGCGGTTGAGCGTGAGGACCGCGATGGGCCCGTCGTCGCGCCTGAGCAGGACCGGTTCGTTCGGGGGAGCAGCAGTCATGGCGCAAGCTTACGCGGAGCAGAGGGGGGCGTCATGCCGGTGATGACGCCGGACGACCTGCATCGGTTCCTCAAGGAGGAGTTCCCGCAGGCGCCGCCGGGTATCAGCGTCGACAGCGTCGACGACACCACGATCCGCGTCCGCCAGGTGACGGAGGACAGGCATCTGCGGCCGGGCGGCACGATCTCCGGCCCGACCCTGATGGCCATGGTCGATTGCGGCTTCTACCTGCTGCTGCTCGCCCGCCTGGGGCCGGTGGCGATGGCGGCGACGACCAACCTCAACATCAATTTCATGCGCAAGCCCGATCCCGGCCATCTGGTGGGCGAGGGGCGGTTGCTGAAGCTCGGCAAGACCCTGGCGGTCGGCGACTTCACCATCTGGAACGAGGGCGAAAAGGACCCCGTGGCGCATGCCACGGTGACCTATTCGATCCCGCCGAAGCGTCAATGACTTGAGACACGGTATTATGATACCGTAAATCCAAGCCATTGTAATTCCGTCATAATTTTTGGCCATTTGACAACCGTACGGCGCGCCCCTAGAAGCGCCGCCTCACGGAAGAAAGAGCCATGAAAACCCTTAGCCTCAAGACTGCCGACGTGCAGAAGAAGTGGGTGCTGATCGACGCCGACGGGCTGGTCCTCGGCCGCCTCGCCTCGATCATCGCCCTGCGCCTGCGCGGCAAGCACAAACCGACCTTCACCCCCCATATCGACTGCGGCGACAACATCGTCGTGATCAACGCCGAGAAGGTCCGCCTGACGGGCCGCAAGGCGGAGCGGGAGGTTTTCTACTACCACACCGGCCATCCCGGCGGCATCAAGGGCGAGACCCTGGGCAAGCGCCTCGAGGGCCGCTTTCCCGAGCGCGTCATCGAGAAGGCCGTCGAGCGCATGATCACCCGCGGGCCGCTCGGCCGTCAGCAGATGAAGAACCTGCGCGTCTACAAGGGTCCCAAGCACGACCAGGAGGCGCAGCAGCCCGAGAAGCTGGATGTCGCCGCGATGAACCGCAAGAATTCGAGGATCGGCTAATGGCTACCGAACTTTCGTCGTTTGCCGAGCTGAAGAAGGCTCCCATTGCCGGCATCCAGGCGCCCGCCGCGGAGCGCCAGAAGGAAGTCGACGCCCAGGGCCGCGCCTACGCCACCGGCCGGCGCAAGAACGCCGTCGCCCGCGTCTGGGTGAAGCCCGGCACCGGCAAGATCACCGTCAACGGCCGCGACCAGAAGGTCTACTTCGCGCGTCCGACCCAGCAGATGGTCATCCAGCAGCCGTTCGACGTCAGCCAGCGCAACGGCCAGTTCGACGTGATCGCCACCGTCTCGGGCGGCGGCCTGTCGGGCCAGGCGGGTGCGGTGCGCCACGGCATCGCCCAGGCGCTGTCGAAGTTCGAGCCGGCGCTGCGCGGTGCAATGAAGTCGAGCGGCTTCCTGACCCGCGACAGCCGCGTCGTCGAGCGCAAGAAGTACGGCCGGGCCGGCGCCCGCCGCCGCTTCCAGTTCTCGAAGCGCTAACCGAAGCGTCATATACTGTTCGGGGGGGCGCCGCAGGGCGCCCTTCGTTTTGGTGGCGATCGCATGAGTTACGCCGTCAAGGAGATCTTCAAGACGCTGCAGGGCGAGGGCGCACAGGCCGGTCGCCCGGCGGTGTTCTGCCGCTTCGCCGGCTGCAATCTCGCCTGCGATTTCTGCGACACCGACTTCACCGGCGGCGACAGCTTCGCTACGGCGGCGGCGCTGGCCGATGCGATCGAACAGGTCTGGCAGGGCGCGCGCGAGCATGGCTTCGTGGTGCTGACCGGCGGCGAGCCGTTGCTGCAGGTCGATGCTGCGCTGATCGAGCAGTTGCACGGGCGCGGCTTCGAGATTGCGATCGAGACCAACGGCATGTTCGACGCGCCGGCCGGCATCGACTGGCTGTGCGTCAGCCCCAAGAGCATCGACGGCCTCAAGCTCCAGCGCGGCGACGAGCTGAAGCTGGTCTATCCGCAGGACGATGTGCCGCCGGAGGCTTTCGCGCATCTGCCATTCCGCCGCTTCTCGCTGCAGCCGATGGACGGGCCGGCCCTCGCCGACAATACCGCCCGCGCCATCGCCTATTGCCTCGCCCATCCACAATGGCAGCTCAGCCTGCAAACGCACAAGTATCTGGGGATTCGTTGATGTCCGGCCTGATCGTCCCGCACAAGGGCTTCGTGCCCAAAGTCGACCCGACGGCGTTCATCGCCGCCAACGCGACCTTGGTCGGCGACGTCGAGATCGCCGCCAACGCCAGCATCTGGTTCGGCTGCATCCTGCGCGGCGACGGTCCGGGCATCCGGGTCGGCGAGAACTCCAACCTGCAGGACGGCACGGTCGTCCATGTCGCGGCGCGCGGCCTGATGACGGTCGTCGGCAGGGACGTCACGGTCGGCCACATGGTGCTGCTGCATGCCTGCGAGGTGCAGGACGGCGCCTTCGTCGGCATGCATTCGACGGTGCTCGACGGCGCCGTGATCGAGAGCCGCGCCATGGTCGCTGCCGGCGCCCTGATCCCGCCCGGCAAGATCGTGCGAACCGGCGAGCTGTGGGCCGGCAACCCCGGACGCAAGCTGCGCGACCTGACCGAGAAGGACTACGAGACCTTCAAGCGCATCGCCGCAGGCTACGTGAAGCTCGCCGAGTCCTACGAGCCGGACGTCGTTGCCGTCAGGGCGGCAGCAGATTGAGCCGCCTCAGCAGCTCGCGCTCCTCGTCGTAGGTCTTGGCCATGGCGTCGCGATAGGCGTCGCCGTCGAGCAGCAGCAGGGGCTGGTCCATATTGTCGAGAAACTCGAGGTGCTTGGGTTCCTGCGCGGCGGCGCGGAAGGCGTCGGCCAGGACCTTCACAGTGGCCGGATCCATGCCCTTGGGCCCGACCAGGCCGCCGGGGCTGTCGACCACCACGTCGATGCCGAGCTCCTTCACCGTCGGGGCGTCAGGGAAGCGCTTGGCGCGCACCGCGGTAAACACGGCGAGCAGGCGCAGCTTGCCGGCCTGCACCATCGGCGCCCAGCCCGACGCTTCCGACGCGAAGTCGATCTCGCCGCCCAGCAGGGCACGCAAGGTGTCGGCTGTGCCGCGATAGGGCGCGTGCGTCCAGAGGAGGCCGCCCTGCTGGATGCCGACGCGCTCCATGGCGAGCTGCTGCGTCGAGCCGATACCCAGCGTGCCGTAGTTCAGCTTGCCGGGGTTGGCCTTGGCATAGGCCAGCAGCTCCGGCAGCGTCTTCCACGGCGCGTCGGCGCGCACCACCACGCCCATAACGTAGCCGGTGATCTGCAGGATATAGGTGAGGTCGCGGATCGGATGATAGGTCAGCGACTTGTTGAGCAGCGGCTGGCGCACCACGCTCATATGCATCTGCGAGACGGTGTAGCCGTCGGGCTTCTCGTTCTGCAGCGCCGTCGCGCCCAGCACGCCCGAGGCCCCGGCCTTGTTGTCGATCACCACCGGCTGGCCGAACTTCTTCGCGACCGATTCGCCCAGGATGCGGAAGCCGGCATCGGCCGGGCCGCCGGCCGCCCACGGCACGATCAGCTTGATCGCATGATCGGGGAACTTGCTTTGACCCCTGGTAGCGACAGGAGCAGCGAAGGGTAGGGAAGTCGCACCGACAAGGGCGCTGCGTCTCGTGATCTTCATTTCGCGACAGTCTTCCATGACGCAGCGCGCGCCAGAAGCCGCCGGGCGCGCTCGACCACCGGCAGGTCGACCATGCTGCCCTCGAAGGCCACGGCTCCGGCGCCGCTTGCCTCGAAGGCGGCGATCAGCCGTTGCGCGCGATCGAGCGCCTCGGCCGAGGCGCCGTACTCCTCGTTGATGATCGGCACATGCGCCGGATGGATGCACGAGGCCGTGGTGAAGCCCAGCGCCCGGCCGCGCTTCAACCCGGCGCGGTACGACTCGAGATCGTCGATCTTGGCGAGCTGGCCCATCGAGCCCATCGGCAGGATGCCGGCCGTGCGGCAGGCCGCCAGCCCCATCATGGCGTGGACGTACATGCTGTCGGCGGAAGGGATCGCGCCGAGCTCGGTCGCCATGTCCTCGCCGCCGACCGACATGCCGGCCATGCGCGGCTCCGCAGCGATGGCGTAGAGATGGGGCAGAGCCGCCGGCGATTCGATCAGCGCCAGGAAGCGGGTATGGCCGATCTCCATGCCCAGCGCCTCCTCGCGCGCCGTCACCAGCTCCGCGAGCAGCCGCACGTGCTCGGGCCCCATGACCTTGGGCAGCATCAGCGCCGCAACGCCGGGCATGACCGAGGCGGCGATGTCCGGCACGGTCAGCTCGAGCGGCCGGTTGATGCGCACCACGACATCCGCGCCCTTCTGGGCGACACGCGGCACGGCGGCGGCGATCGCGGCGCGCGCCTCGACCTTCTGGCTGGGCAGGATGGAGTCCTCGAGGTCGAGGATGATCGCGTCGGCGCCACGTTCGTGCGCCTTGGCGAGAAAGCGTTCCGAGATCACCGGCACGAAGAGCAGCGAGCGCCATGAGGGCAAGGATCGGGTCATGACGCCATCCGTCCGTCGAGCTTGAGGGTGCGCAGGATATCCTGAAAGCGCGGAGTGTTGTGCAGCGGACGGAAGCACGGATTTTGTCCGGTGAAACAGAGGTAGGTGGTGCGCGACCGGATGCAGTGCTCGAGCGCATCGAGCGCCCGGCCCGAATCGCCGGCGACTACCCATTGCATCGCCGCGCCCTCCCAGCGGTTGGTGCGTTCGAGCAGGGCGATCCACACCTCCATCGCTGCCCGCCAGCTTTCGGTGCGCGCCACCACCTCGACGTGGTCGGCAAGGCCCTGGCCGACGGCCAGGCCGCGCAGCGTCGCTAGGCGCTCGGCCATCGCCTCGTCGCGGCGGCCGAGCTGGTCGAGGATCATCATGCGCCCGTAGTGGACGCGTGGCGTGTCCTCGATCTTCAGGCTGGCATCCACGGCGTCGAGAGCGCGCTCGGCTTGCCCCGCCATCCAGTAGACGATGGCGAGATGCTGCAGCGTCTCGACGTGGCGCGGGTCGAGCTTGCGCGCCTGCTCCATCGCCTCGATCGCCTCGTTGTGGCGGCCCATCGCGCTCAGGAACTGGCCGAAGGCGCCGAGCGCCTCGACCGAGCTGCCGTTGAGGGCAACGGCATGGGCGAGATCGGCCTCGGCGCCCTCCCAATCCCAGTCGTATTCCATCTTGACCCGGCCCTGCACGGCCCACGCCTCGGCCAGACTCTCGTCGAGGGCGAGCGCGCGCTCCGCCGCCTGGCGCGCCAGCGGCATCGCCTCATCGGCCGGCAGCGGCCGCAGCATCGCCGTCGACGCCATCAGCAGATAGGTCGAGCCCAGACCGGCATGGGCCATCGCATAGCCGGGATCGAGCGCCAGCGCCTGCTCGAACAGGGCGTGGGCCTTCAGCAGAGGCAGCCGCGTGAACGGCTTGAGATGGGCGCGCGCCTGGAGCTGAAGGAAATAGGCCTCGGCCGCGCGCGGACGGTAGCTGTGCAGGTCGACATCCGAGGTGTCCGGCAGCGAGGCCGCGACCCAGGTGGCGATCTCGTCCTGCAACGCCGCGCCGTTTGCCGGCGACTGCTCGAAGCGCTCGCTGCGCCGGGTGCAACCGCTCTCGACGTCGATCAGGCGGGCAGTGACCTGCAGCCGCTCGGCGTTGCGCTGCACTGCGCCCTCCAGCAGATGGCCCGCGCCCAGCACGCGCGAGGCCTCGACATCCTCGACGGCGCCGACCGATGCCACGCTGAGGCCGCGGACGGTGCCCAGCGCTGTGCTCACCGCGTCGGCGATGCCGATGCCGAGGTAGCCGTCGTCTTCATCGAGGCTGCCGGTCGAGAAGGGCCGCACCGCCAGCATCCTGGACTCGGCCGCAGGCACGACCTGCGCCGGCCGATCGGCGTCCGACAGGGCACGCACGGGCACGGTCAGGCGATAGCCGGCGCGCGCCACCGTCTCGATGAACGCGCCGTCGCCCAAAGCCTTGCGCAGGGTCGACATGTGGACGGTGAGCGTGCGGTCCTCGACCACGACATTGGGCCACAGCTTCACGCGAAAGGCCTCGTGCAGGACCAGGCGGCCGCCGGCCTCGACCAGCATCAGCAGGATCTGCCACGCCTTTGCCGGCACGGCGACCCGTCGTCCGTCGCGTGTCAGGCGGCGCTCGGCGGGATCGAGGACAAACGGGCCAAACGAATACACGGGCATGTCGTTGTACGTATTTCTCCATACGCCAGGCTGCGCGGCCAATGCAATCAGCGCCGGTCCATGCTCCTATGGCGCCCGATCAAAGAGGTCGGGAAGCATGATCGTCGACTGCCATGCCCATGTGTTCGCCCACTGGATCGGCGCCTGCGGCCATCCGACGCGCGATGTGCATAACCGCTACCTGCAGCGCATGATCACGCGGACCGTCGCCTCGACCTTTCGGGCGCGGGATGGGGCGCGCGCCGATACACGCGCGCTGTATCGTGCCGACGATCCAGGCTGGGGCGGCCTCGCAGACGTCGACTTCCGTGTCGGCCGCTTCGGCCAGCTCGAGTTCACGCACGCGGGCGAGGATCATGTCATCCAGTACATGCCGGTCGGCATGCAGGAGATGGTGGCGCCGCCCGAGCTGATGCTGGCGCAGATGATGTATGCCGGCGTCGACCACTGCCTGCTGCAGGCGGGCGGCGCCTACGGCGCGATGACCGAGATGAACGCCTTCGCTCAGCAGCAGTATCCGGCGCGCATGACCGGGCTGATGCATGTCGACGAGGCCAATGCGGGCAGCGACGCCGAGCTTGCCAAGGTCGACCACGCCTTCGAGGTGCTGAAGCTCGGCGGCCTCTATTTCAACGTCGAGTCGATGGCGCGCCACGGCTTTCCCTGGCCGCTCGATGCGCCGGAGATGGCGCCGTTCTGGGACAAGCTTGCGCGGCGCGGCATCGTGCTCTGCCTCGAGCTGAGCTCGGCGCCGACCTACGACGCGGCGGGCTATCTCGGCCACATCGCGGCGCTGCGCCGGATCCTGGCGCGCCATCGCGATCTCAAGCTGCACCTGGCGATGAGCCCGCCGGTCGCGTTCTTCGCGAAGAACGGTCGCTACGACTTCCCCGAGGACCTCGCGGCGGTCTACCGCCACGACCGGCTGAGGCTCGAGGTGATGTTCCCGATCAGCTATGGCGGCGTCTGGGATTATCCCTATCCCGAGGCACAGGCGCTGGTCGAAAGCCTGCACGACCAGCTCGGCGCCGAGCGACTGATGTGGGGTTCCGACATGCCCAACGTCGAGCGCTTCTGCACCTACCGTCAGTCGCTCGACTACGTGCGCAAGTACTGCCCGTTCCTGACGCCGCGCGAGAAGGACCTGATCCTCGGCGACAATTGCGCGGCGTTCTACGACATCCAGCAAGGAGCCCGATCATGACTACACGCGAATCGCTCCGGCAGCAGGGCGAGGCCCTGCGCCAGCGGCTGTTCGGCGATGACGACGGCGCGCCGGCTTTCATGCGCACGATCAATGCCGAAGCGAGCTACGGCGCGATCTGGAGCCGGCCGGGCCTCGCGCTGGAGGACCGCATGCTCTGCGCGCTAGCGGCACTCGGCGCCGTGCAGCGCCTGCCGAAGCTGCGCCGCCATGTCGGCGCGGCGCTTCGGCTTGGGCTGGCGCCGCGCGCCATCGTCGAGGTGCTGATCCAGATCGGCATCTATGCCGGCTTCGCCGCCTCGGAAGAGGCGGTCGAGGTCGCTGCCGCCGAGTTCGCGACCCGCCAGGTCGCCATGCCGGAGGAGTTGGCGCGCACCGGCTCCCTGGAGACCTTGAGCGAGCGCGGCCGCAAGCTGATGGAGCAGCTGCATGGCGATCGCGCGAGCCAGGGATACGCCGCGCCCAGTAACGCGGTGACGGGCGCGCTCTATCCTCTGGCGATCCAATACGGCTACGGCGAGATCTGGTTCCGGCCCGGGCTCGATCTTCGGCAGCGCGCGCTGGTGGCGGTGGCCGCCTTTGCCGCCTTGAAGCTCGAGAGCCAGGTGCAGAAGTTCGGCCAGTCGGCACTCAACATGGGGCTGAGCCGTACCGAGGTGATAGAGGCGGTGATCCAGACGGCGCCGCTGTCCGGCTTCGCTCCGGCGCTCAATGCGCTCGGGGCGCTCAGCGGCGCGTTGAGCGATAAGTGACTAGGGATGGCGACCGGGCGCGTGGAAAAACGAGTCGGATTGGCCTGTGAGCGGCAAAGCCCTCTGCTCCCCCATGGGCGCATTCCTGATGCGACCGATCCTGCTGGCGGGGCATCTCAACTATCCGACCGCGGCGGTAGCGGACAGGAACGGAACGAGACTCTGAAAAACGGAGCGACCGGCGATGGAAAGTGGCCTGGTCGCAGGCTGCAAAACGCGCGCCGCTGTGACCGCAAAGTTCAATCGCGCATGTGTTAGAGGAATGCTCCCCAGGGGCGTGATCGAACCACCGACACTGCGATTTTCAGTCGCGTGCTCTACGCCATCGGGTTCGCCCTGATCAATCGATCAACCGTACCTTCACGTAGCTGCCCGGCGCATCTTCGATCGCGGGCAGGCCGCCGCTGCCGGGCACGCGCGCCGGAACCTTGTCGCCGGATTTTGCCGACAGCCATTTGTCCCAGTCGTTCCACCACGAGCCGGGATACTCCGTCGCGCCGTCGCGCCATTCGTCGAGGGTGAGCGGGTTCTTCGGCGTCTCGTTGAGCCAGTGCTGGTACTTCTTGGCGGACGGCGGATTGACGACGCCCGCGATGTGGCCCGAGCCCGCCAGCATGAAGCGCACCGGGCCGGAGAAGAGCTGGGTCGCCTTGTAGACCGACTTGGCCGGGGCGATGTGGTCGTCCTTGCCGGCCTGCAGGTAGACCGGGATCGCGATCTTCCTGAGGTCGATCGGCACGTTGTCGACCACCAGCCCGCCCGGCTTCGCCAGCAGGTTCTTCTGGTACATGTTGCGCAGGTAATAGCTGTGCATCGCCGCCGGCATGCGGGTCGCATCGGCGTTCCAGAACAGAAGGTCGAAGGGGAAGGGGTCCTTGCCCATCAGGTAGTTGTTCACCACGAACGACCAAATCAGGTCGTTGGCGCGCAGCATGTTGAAGGTGGTCGCCATCTCGGTGCCCTCGAGATAGCCCTTCTTGCTCATCACCTGCTCGACGCCGGCGAGCTGGTCCTCGTCGATGAACACGCCCAATTCGCCCGGCTCGGTGAAGTCGACCTGGGCGGTGAAGAAGGTGCAGGCCGCGATCCGGTCGTCGTTGCGCGCCGCCATGTAGGCGAGCGTGGTCGCCATCAGGGTGCCGCCGATGCAGTAGCCGATCGCCGAGACCTTCTTCTCGCCGGTCGCCTTCTCGATCGCATCGAGCGCGGCGAGCGGGCCCAGCTTCATGTAGTCCTCGAACACCAGCTTGGAGAGATGCTCGTCGGGATTGACCCAGGAGACCACGAACACGGTGTAGCCGTGCTCGGTCGCCCACTTGATGAAGGAATTTTGCGGCTTGAGATCGAGGATGTAGAACTTGTTGATCCAGGGCGGCACGATCAGCAGCGGTATCTGCCAGACCTGATCGGTCGCCGGCGCGTACTGGATGAGCTGCATGACCTCGTTCTGGTAGACGACCTTGCCCGGCGAGGTCGCGACGTTGCCGCCGACCTTGAACGCCTTCATGTCGGTCTGGCGGATCGCCAGGTTGCCCTTGCCGCGCTCGAGATCGGTCAGCAGGTTCTGCAGGCCCTTGACCAGGTTCTCGCCCTTGCTCTCGATCGTGGCCTTCACGACCTGTGGGTTGGTCATCGCGAAGTTGCTGGGCGACATCGCATCGACGAACTGGCGCGTATAGAACTCGACTTTCTGCGCCGTCTTGGCGTCGACGCCCTCGACTTCCTTGACCGTGCCCTGCAGCCAGCGTGCGGTCAGCAGGTAGGATTGCTTGAGGTAGTCGAAGACGACCTCGTCGCGCCACGCCGGGTCGGCGAAGCGCTTGTCACCCTTGGCCGGCTCGGCGATCGGCTCGGCCGACTGGCCCATCATGCGCTTGGCCGTCACTTCCCACAGCTTCACGTACTGGTTCCACAGCGCCATCTGGGCCTGCAGGAGCTTGTTGGGATCGGCCAGCATCTTGGCCGTGAAGTCCATGAAGGTATTGGTGAGATGGAGGGGATCGACCGGCTGCGGCCCATCGGCCTTGTATCGCTCGGCGAAGTCGGCCAGCAGCTTCTGGCTGCGCTCGGCGATGTCCTTGAAGGCGGCTTGCATCTTCTCGGCTTCGGCGGCCGAGAGACTGGGAATGGCCTCTGGGGCGGGCGTCTCCGTCATGCGTTTCCCCTGTCAAATCAGTGGCTTTGCGCCATTCCTTGCGATACTTTGACCGTCCAAAATAACAATAGCTTGTACCCTTCTAGGTAGGCTGCAATACCTGACGGGTCAAACGGCGCGATGGGTGACGATGCATAGGTTGATCGGGGTGGGCGTACTCCTCGTCCTGCTCGGTGGGTGCGAGTGGCTGGGGCTGAGCAGCAGCTCGTCCAATAGCGAGAAGGTTCGGCCCGGGGCCGAACGCGGGGTGAATGTGACCAATTCACTGCCGGCGGCCCGCGGTGCCGGCTACGACGCCTCGGTGGTGCCGCTCGACGAGACGCGCACCGCGCCCAAGCTCGGCTCGGTCGTGCAGGGCAAGGGCGGGCAGAAAGCCCAGAAGGAAGCGATCGACAAGGAAGCCTCCGAGCGCGAGGCCAAGTCCCGCGAAGACCGCGCCCGCCGCGAGCGCGAGGCCGCGCTGCGCAAGACCCAGGAAGGCGGCGACAAGAAACCTGCAACGCCAGGGGACGGCGCGCCGGCCCCGGCGGCCGACGCGACGCCGGCCACGCCGGCAACGCCTGCCGCCCCAGTGAGCACCGCGCCTCTGACGCCGGCACCGGGCAATCCGCCCGCTCCCTCCGACCCGAAGCAATAAGACCATGGACGATTCGGAATTCCATCGGCTGAAGCGCCTGCCGCCCTACGTCTTCGCGGAAGTGAACGCGATGAAGGCCCGCGGCCGCGCCGCCGGCCAGGACGTGATCGATCTCGGCATGGGCAATCCCGACCTGCCGACCGCGCAGCACATCGTCGCCAAGCTCGCCGAGGCCGCCGGCAATCCGCGCGCCCACGGCTACTCGGCCTCGCGCGGCATCCCGGGCTTGCGCAAGGCCCAGGCCGCGTACTACGCGCGCCGCTTCAACGTCGACCTCGATCCCGAGAGCGAGATCATCGTCACACTGGGATCGAAGGAGGGGCTGGCCAACCTTGCCCAGGCGATCACCTCGCCGGGCGACATCGTGCTGGTGCCCAATCCCAGCTATCCGATCCATCCCTACGGCTTCATCATCGCCGGCGGCTCGGTGCGCCACATCCCGGTGCCGGGCGCGCATTCGACGGAGGAGTTCCTGGCCGCGCTCGATCGGGCGGTGCGCCACACCGTGCCGAAGCCGATCGCGCTGGTGCTGAACTATCCGTCGAACCCGACAGCGCAGGTCGTCGACCTCGATTTCTATGGCGCGGTCGTCGACTTCTGCAAACGCCACAGCATCTGGGTGCTGAGCGATCTCGCCTATGCCGAGATCTACTTCGACGGCAACCCGCCGCCGTCCGTCCTGCAGGTGCCGGGCGCGCGCGACATCGCCGTCGAGTTCACCTCGATGAGCAAGACCTACTCGATGGCCGGCTGGCGCATCGGCTTCGCGGCCGGCAACAAGACGCTGATCACCGCGCTGACCCGCATCAAGTCGTACCTCGACTACGGCGCCTTCACGCCGATCCAGGTGGCGGCGACGGCGGCGCTGAACGGTCCGCAGGACTGCATCGTCGAGGCGCGCAACACCTACAAGGAGCGGCGCGACGTGCTGATCGAGGGCCTGAGCGCAGCGGGCTGGGACCTGCCGGCGCCGGCAGCCTCGATGTTCGCCTGGGCACCGATTCCCAAGGCCTTCGAGGAGCTGGGCTCGCTTGCCTTCTCCAAGCTGATGCTGACGCAGGCCAATGTCGCGGTATCGCCGGGCCTCGGCTTCGGCGAGCATGGCGACGGCCATGTCCGCATCGCCCTGGTCGAGAACAAGCACCGCATCCGGCAGGCGATTCGCAACGTCCGCCAGGTGATGGCCGATCCGTCGCGGGCGATCGATCTCTACCTGCGCGGCGTCGGCGACAACATCACGCCGCTCAAGGCGCGCGCCTGAACTGACGATCATGAACGGACCTTTGAAGATCGGCATCGCCGGCCTCGGCACCGTAGGCGCGGGCGTCGTGAAGCTGCTCGCCGAGCACGATCGCCTGCTGTCGCTGCGCGGCGGCCGGCGCCTCAAGCTGGTGGCCGTGAGCGCACGCACCAAGGCCAAGAAGCGCGACATCGACCTCGATGGCGTGCGCTGGGAAAAGGACCCGCTGGCGCTGGCGAGCGCGCCGGACGTCGACGTCGTCGTCGAGCTGATCGGCGGCTCGAGCGGCGTCGCCAAGCGCCTCGCCGAGCGGGCGCTGCGCGCCGGCAAGCATGTCGTGACGGCCAACAAGGCGCTGCTCGCCATGCACGGCGTCGAGCTGGCGGCGCTCGCCGAGAAGCGCGGCGCCATCCTCGCCTTCGAGGCGGCGGTGGCGGGCGGCATCCCGATCATCAAGGCGCTGCGCGAGGGTTTGGTCGGCAACCGGGTGGCGCGCCTCTACGGCATCCTCAACGGCACCTGCAACTACATCCTGACGACCATGCGCGAAACCGGCCGCGACTTCGACGTCGTGCTGGCCGAGGCGCAGGCGGCGGGCTACGCCGAGGCCGATCCGTCGTTCGACGTCGACGGCATCGACGCAGCGCACAAGCTCGCGGTGCTGACCGGCGCGGCGTTCGGCGCCAGGGTCAATTTCCCGGGCGTCCATGTCGAAGGCATCCGTCGCGTCACCTCGATGGATATCGGCTTTGCCGAGGAACTGAACTTCCGCATCAAGCTGCTGGGCCTGGCCCGCGAAACCCCGTACGGGATCGAGCAGCGGGTGCATCCCTGCCTGGTGCCGCTCGAGGCGCCGATCGCCCACATCGAAGGCGTGTTCAACGCGGTGGCGATCGAAGGCGACTTCGTCGGCAAGACCATGTTCCAGGGCCGCGGCGCGGGGCAGGGGCCGACCGCCTCGGCCGTCGTTGCCGACATCATCGACGTGGCGCGCGGGCGGCACATGCCGGCCTTCGTCGTGCCGGCCGACAAGCTCGCCGACAAGAAGGCGGCGCCGATGGCCCGCCATGTCGGCGCCTACTACATCCGCCTGATGGTGCAGGACCGGCCGGGCGTCATCGCCGCGGTGTCCAAGGCGCTGGCCGAGGAGCGCATTTCGCTCGAGTCGATGCTACAACGCGGACGGTCGCCCGCGGGCGAGGTGCCAGTGGTGCTGACCACGCACGAGACCGAGGAGGCGCGCATGCAGCGTGCCCTGTCGCGCATTGCGAAGCTCAAGGCGGTGGCCGAGGAGCCCTGCCTGATCCGCATCGAATCATTCTAGAAGGAGATGGGCGCGAAGACGCGCCCACAGGAGGAGACGATGGCCGACGTTGGCAAGATGGACCGCAATCTGGCGCTGGAAGCGGTGCGCGTGACCGAGGCCGCGGCGCTCGCGGCGTCCAAGCTGATGGGCCGCGGCGACGAGAAGAAGGCCGACCAGGCCGCGGTCGACGCCATGCGCAGCGCGCTCAACACGCTCAGCATCGACGGCACCGTGGTGATCGGCGAAGGCGAGCGCGACGAGGCGCCGATGCTCTATATCGGCGAGAAGGTGGGCTCCGGCGGGCCGAAGATCGACATCGCGCTCGATCCGCTCGAGGGCACGACCATCACCGCCAAGGGCCTGCCCAACGGCCTCGCCGTGCTGGCGATGGCCGAGGACGGAAACTTCCTCAACGCGCCCGACGTCTATATGGACAAGATCGCGGTCGGCGGCGGCCTGCCCGACGGCGTGGTCGATCTCGACAAGTCGCCGGCCGACAACCTCAGGGACCTCGCCAAGGCCAAGAAGGTCGAGGTGTCGGATCTCGTGGTCTGCATCCTCGACCGGCCGCGCCATTCCGAGCTGATCGCCAGGGTGCGCGAGGCCGGCGCCCGCATCATGCTGATCGGCGACGGCGACGTGTCGGGCGTGATCGCCACCTCGACCGGCGATTCGGGCATCGACATCTACATGGGCTCGGGCGGCGCCCCGGAAGGCGTGCTGGCGGCGGCGGCACTGCGCGCGATCGGCGGCCAGATGCAGGGCCGGCTGCTGTTCCGCAACGACGACGAGCGGGGGCGCGCCAAGAAGTGGGGCATCACCGACCTCAACCGCAAGTATTCGATGCTCGACATGGCCAAGGGCGACGTGATGTTTGCCGCGACCGGCGTGACCTCGGGCTCGATGCTGAAGGGCGTGCGCCGCTTCGGCAACGGCGCGGAGACCCATTCCATCGTCATGCGCTCCAAGACCGGGACGGTGCGGTGGATTTCCGCCCATCACAATTTCTCGATAAAGACTGGCCTGCCGAGCTGGGCCTGATCATGATGGGGACATGCGGTTAGCCGGGCTGATCGCCGGTCTCCCTTTCATCCTCGCTGCGGCCGGAGCCGCGGCGCAGGAACCCAACTGCCGCAATTTCTCCTGGTCGGTCGGCCGCACCATCGACCTGTTCGACGAGCCGCTGCCGACGGTGCAGAGCGGCCAGTCGCTGCCCAAGGAAGGCGTGTTCGCGATGGAGCTGCGGCCCGTCGCCGACGTGATCTATCCGACCACGCCGGAACGCGGCAGCGACGGCTCGTGGGGCGGCGTGATGACCATCGAGAACGTGCCGACGGGGCGCTACCAGATCGCGTTTTCGGAGGACGCCTGGGTGGAGGCTATCCAGGACAACAAGCGGCTGACGATCCAGGCCGCGACCCGGCCGAAAGAATGCCGCGGCGTGCGTCGCAGCTTCGAGGTCGATATCCGGGGCGAGCCGCTGACCCTGCAGATCGGCGGCGCCAGCGCCCATCGGCTGAACGTCGCGGTGGTGCGCATCTGGCCGTTCGAATGGCGCTGGTAGGGCATATTCCGTCCAGCTGTAACCAGCTGGACGGAATATGCCCTGTGTAATCAGTATCACCCGTGCGCGCATTTTCGAGCAGATGGAACCGCTCGCGGTTCCATCTGCTCGGAAATCGCTCTAGCCAAACCGTCCCCAGGCGTTTGGGCTATAGAAGCGGCATGTCTTCCGAAACGCGCCACCAGCGCGCGGCCTTCCTCGGGATCGAACGCTCGCTGACCGGCCGGCGCTGGGCCGAGCGGCTGAGCGACGAGCGGATCGCGCTCGCCATGGCGCAGCGCCACGGCCTGCCCGACGCGATCTGCCGGCTGCTGGCGGCGCGCGAGGTCGATCTCGAGGGGGTACCCGATTTCCTCGAGCCGACCTTGCGCAAGTTCCTGCCCGACCCGTCGCATCTCAAGGACATGGACGTCGCCGTCGCGCGGCTGGTGCGCGCCCTGCAGCAGGGCGAGCGCATCGTGGTGTTCGGCGACTACGACGTCGACGGCGCGACCTCGTCGGCGCTGCTGCAGCGCTTCTTCCGCGCCATCGGCGGCACTGTCGGCGTCTATATCCCGGACCGTCGCAAGGAAGGCTACGGCCCCAACGCGCCGGCGCTGCTCAAGCTGAAGGAAGAGGGGGCCGCGGTCGTCGTCACGGTCGATTGCGGCGTCACCGCCTACGAGCCCCTGTCCGAGGCGAGCAAGGCCGGCCTCGACGTCATCGTCATCGACCATCACCAGGCCGAGCTGTCGCTGCCGCAGGCGCTCGCCGTCGTCGATCCCAACCGCATCGACGAGCCGAGCCCGCACAAGCAGCTTGCCGCCGTCGGCGTCGCCTTCCTGCTGTGCGTCGGCGTCAACCGCGCCCTGCGCGCGGCCGGCTGGTACAACGACCAGCGTCCTGAGCCCGACCTGCGGCAATGGCTCGACCTCGTGGCGCTCGGCACGGTCGCCGACGTCGTGCCGCTCACCGGGGTCAACCGCGCCCTGGTGCGGCAGGGCCTCCTGGTCATGCAACAGCGCGGCAATCCCGGCCTCGCCGCGCTGGCCGACATCGCCCGCCTGCGCGAGCCGCCGGGCGCCTACCATCTGGGCTTCATGCTCGGGCCTCGGGTCAATGCCGGCGGCCGCGTCGGCCAGGCCGACCTCGGCGCTCGGCTGTTGTCCAGCGACGACCCGCACGAGGTCAGTGCCCTCGCGATCCGCCTCGACGAGTTCAATGCCGAGCGCCGCGCCATCGAGCGCGAAGTCCTCGACCAGGCGATCGCCCGCATCGAGGGCCTCTACGGCCCCGACCGCAAGGGCCTGCCGGCCGCGCTGGTCGTCGAAAGCGAGGGCTGGCACATCGGCGTGATCGGCATCGTCGCCAGCCGCCTGGTCGAGCGCTACGGACGCCCGGCCTTCGTGATCGGCATGGACGGCGAGGTGGGAAAGGGCTCCGGCCGCTCCGTGCGCGGCGTCGATCTCGGCGCTGCCGTCCTGGCCGCCCGCCAGTCCGGCCTGCTGATCAACGGCGGCGGTCACGCCATGGCCGCCGGCCTGACGGTTGCCCGCGAGCAGCTGCCGCACCTCACCCGGTTCCTCGACGACCGCCTCGCGCCCCAGCTCGGTGCCGCGCCGGCCGTCCGCGAGCTCGGCATCGACGCCGCCCTGGCACCCAGCGCCGCGACCCAGGACCTGGTCGCCATGATCGAGCGCGCCGGCCCGTTCGGCGCCGGCAACGCCCTGCCGCGATTCGCCTTGACTGGCGTGCGCGTCGACTACGCCCAGCCGGTCGGCGAGGGGCATGTGCGCTGCACGCTGGTCGGCCAGCAGCGCGGACGCATCGAGGCCATCGCCTTCCGCGCCAACCAGAGCGAGCTCGGCCGCGCCCTGCTGGATAGCGCCAGGCCCATTTTGCATGTCGCAGGCGCCCTGCGGCTTGACCGTTACAACGGCCGCGAGTCGGTTCGGCTGCAGATCGATGACGCCGCCTCGGCCGCCGGCTCCGTGCTGTCCTGAGGCTGCCTTGATTTCAGGCGCCGTCCCCGTTACATCCACCCGCTCTCGGCTTCGTCCCCTTCGTCTAGAGGCCTAGGACACCGCCCTTTCACGGCGGCGACACGGGTTCGAATCCCGTAGGGGACGCCATTCCGCTCACGCGGCGACCTCGAGGGCTTCCAGGAGAATCGCTTCGTTTCCGCCAACGAAGTCGTTTCGTTCCGCCAGAACGCGGGCGAGGATCTCGGAGCAATAGCCCCGCAACGCTTCCGGGTCGGGCGACGTGCCGCGTCCGGTTTCGTGGACGCCAGCCAAGGTCTCGACGACCTCCAACAGCCTTGCGTTGCTTTGCGCCGTGAGCCGCCGCAGTTCCTGCTCGTAGTCGTCGGTGCCGCGCAGCCGTGGAAACAGGCTGCGGATGACCGCCAGCTCAGTATGCGCCCAGCCCAATTGCAGCGTCAACGCCCGCGGTCCGTGCACCCAGCCGGTGACATCGACGACCCGGGCCAACTCGGCGTAGAAGTCGTCCAGCCGAGGGTCCAGGAAATCGTAGTCGGGGGCACAGACATCGCCTTTGAGGCGGCCGCTCGCCGCCAGCGCTTCCTTGATCGGCGTCCCATCGTAAGGAAGCATCTTGCAGAACGTTGCCGCGGCACAGCCGTCTCCGACGATCTCCCGCAGGAAGCGAACGTTCGCCCGCACCGAATCGAACGTGCTCGAAGGGTCGAGGAGCATGAAGCCATACTCGAAGCGAATGCCGATCGACTTGAGCATCCGCACCGCCGCAAGATTCTGGGCGACGGTGATCTCCTTGTTGAGCGTGATGAGGCCTTGCTCGTCCCCGGATTCCAATCCCATGTAGACCATATAGAGGCCGGCATCGCGCATGCGTCCCAGCAGCTCCGGCTCGACGGCGTCGGCTCTGCAATTGATCTTCCAGATCACTTTTCGCGAGAGCCCGCTGGCATGCAGCTCGTCCACCAGGTCGTTGGCCCAGCGGCGCCACTTCGGCCCAAAGAGGGGAAAGTCGTCATCCTGGAAGAGGAAGATCGCGATGCCTCGCTCCTCGTTCAGCTGACGCATCTCCCTGATGACTTCGGTCGTCTTTCGCAGCCGCACGACCTTGCCGGGCGCCGTGCGATAGAAGGTGTGGATGGAGCAGAACGAGCACGTCCGCGCGCAGCCGCGACTTGCCAGCAGGGGCATGCCGCGGCGGCCGAGGATCTCGGTCGGCGCGAAGTCGCGGTCGGGAAATGGCAGGGTGTCCAGGTCTTCCGTCAGACGGCGCGCCTTGTTCACGACGCATCGGCCGTCTTCGAGATGGATGACCCCGTTGAGGGTCCGCCAATTCTCGCCGGTGAGCAGGGCCTCGACCAGCTCCAGCAGCGTCGTCTCGCCTTCGAACTGTACGACGCTGTCGAGCTCGGGGACCGCCTCGAGCGTCTGTTGCGGGTTCAGGCTCGGATAGTGGCCACCCATGGTGAAGTGACAATCCACTCCCGCCGCCCGGAGCCTCATCATCAGATCGCCGTAGCGCCGGATGTAGTATTGGAAGATCAACGAGAAGCCGACCAGCACCGGTCGCCCGGCGATCACCCGGTCGACGATGTCCGCAGGTGAGCCCTCGATGTCGACGACACGTACGTCGAAGCCCGCCCGCCGGAGAACGGCGGACAGGTAGCCGATGCCGAGGTTGCCGATCTTCTGAAAGCCGATCAGAACGACAACGCCCCTCGAGGCCTCGCGGTTGGGAGCGAGGCCATCCATCAATGGCGCCATGAACGCCTCCTGTGTCGCCGCCGATCGCTTTGGGTTAGCGCCCGAGCACCTTATGCATGGCTTCGGCAGCCTTGATCTGGGCCTTGAGGCTTTCTTGATGCAGTTCGAGCTGGATGCGCCCGATCTCGACCAGCTGCCGCTTGTCGAGGATATCGATCAGCCAGGGAACGGGATCCCAGATTGGCCAGGGGCGGAACCGCAGTGCCGAAGCCAGTTCGTGCTTTGACTCGTCCATGATGTGTCTCCTAGTTCATCAGACTTAGGAGCGCGGAAGATGCCATCCGCGCATTCATGAAACTCGACGATGGCCAAGGCACGCTAGCACTCAACCGGCGGTACAGCGAGATGGAATCTCTCGCTGCGAAGTTGACGTTACAAGAATCCCGTCAGCTGTATCGTTCATCGCGTGACTGTTGTTCGGCGCGGAAATTTCCCTGTTATTCCGAAGACGCAATTCCCTGTTCGGACACCACGCCGGTTCATGCCGCAGCGCATTCGTCGTTTGATTGCGGTGGCTTGAGATCGATTTCCCTGTTTGCCGGGGAGGGCTTATTTCTCGGCCATGAAATCCGGCTTTCGGTGGAGTTGCATCGATCTGTACGGTTGAGACACTGTCGCGATATCTCGCATAGAGCGCGTTCATCATGCACGGCGTCAGAAGGAGGTTGCGATGATGCGATGGTTCGCGATGGCGTTGCTGATCGTCGCCTCGTCGTGGCTCGCGACCGAGGCGACGGCGCGGCCATTCCGCGGCTCGACGCCGATCCACGTCGTCTTGTGCCGGACCTCCGATGCCGGAACGCCGCCGCGCGACGTCAATCACTACCGCAACCTGCTGTTCAATGCGGGGACCGGCGGCCTGGCCGATTGGTGGCACGACATCTCGTACGGCAACTTCGACAACGGCGGATCGCAGATCCACGGCTGGTACGCCATGAGCCGCACCACCGCGCAGTATCAGGCGCTCGGGCGCTGGGACAAGGTGAATGCCTGTCTCGACGCCGCGCGCACCGCGCCGTCGGGTGCCTTCACGGTGCCGGATGGCGTGATCCGCTACGTCGTGACGTTCCCCTCCGTCGACCTGTTCGGCTGGACCGGGGGCGCTTTCCTGCCCTTCGATTTCGACGTCGGCGCCGTGGCGCATGAGGGCGGGCACGGCATCGGCCTGGATCACAGCTTTTCCAACGATCCCAATTATCGCAACGCCGACTGGGCGGCGGTCGGGGAATACGACGATCCCTGGGATGCGATGTCCTGGGCGAACAGTTTCCGAGCCTCGACGCCGTTCGGCGATGCCCCTGCGAGCCTCATCATGCCCCATCTCGATCGCCTGGGCTGGCTGCCGCGTTCCCGCATCGTCGTTCATGGCGCGTCGGGTGCGGCCGAGGCGACCTACACGATCGCCGCGAGCAACCATCCGGAAGCGGCCGGAGCCTTGCTGGTGCGCGTGCCCTACGATCCCGGCGACCTGTTCCGCTACTACACGATCGAGTTTCGCCGTCGTGATCACTGGAGCGCCGGCATTCCGGCGGACACCGTCCTGATCCACGAAGTGAAGCGCAACCGCGACGGCTCGGGCAGTCCCACGGGCTCGCAGATCGCGTGGCTGCAGCGCGATCTGTCGCGCGCCGATAAGGCGCCGGCGCAAACATTGAACGCCAACGGCGTCACCATCACGGTGCTGGGCATGTCGGGAAATCAGGCGACCGTCCGCGTGCGCTCGGCGATGTCAGACCGCTGCCTGCAGGGCTTCGTGTGGCGGGAGGCCCGGCCGAGCGATCACGTCTGCGTCCCCGGCGCCGAGCGCACCGATACCCGCAACGAGAATGCGCAGGCGGACGCCCGCCGCCAGCCGGGCGGCGGACCGTTCGGGCCGGATACCTGCCGGCAGGGCTTCGTCTGGCGCGAGGCGTTTGCCGGCGACCACGTCTGTGTGCCGCCCGCCAGCCGCACCCGCGCGCAGGCCAGCAATGCCGCCGCCGGGCAGCGAGGCAACGCGGCGCGCGTGTCCTATGGCCCCAACACCTGCAAGCAGGGCTTCGTGTGGCGGGAGGCCGACGATTTCGACTGGGTCTGCGTCACGCCCGCCATCCGCCAGCAGACGCACGACGAGAACGCGCAGGCGGGCGCCCGCCGCCAGCCCGGCGGCGGACCGTTCGGGCCGGATACGTGCCGGCAGGGCTTCGTCTGGCGCGAGGCGTTCCTGAACGACCATGTCTGCGTGCCGCCCGCGAGCCGCACGAACGCCCACAACGACAACGGGCAGGCGGCGGCGAGGCTTGCCATCCCATGACCCGGCTCCTACCTTTTCGCAAACAGGAGAACGCGATGCTGAGATGCTGCTTCATCCTGATCGGTCTGTTGGCCTCGGGCGCCGCTCAAGCCCAGCCGCGCCCGCCCGACATCCACAATCGCATTGGCGCCATCTCCGACGAGGTGGCCGTGCAACGGCTGCGCCTGGCAGGCGTCGAGAACCCGCGCGTCCTGCGCCGCGAGGGGCCGCACATCATCGTCCAGGGCGGTGTGCAGGGGCGGGAGACGACATTGCAGATGGATGCGCAGCGCGGCAGCGTGACCGAGGCCGCCAATCCGTCCGCGGTGCTGTTGGCGCCCGGCGCGGCAGCGGCCCGCCCCGTCGTCACCGGCCGTCAGCTGCCGGAGCGCGCGATCGTGGCCAATCCCGCCCTGATGCGCGACGTCGTGCGCCCGAGTCCTCAGTGAGGATCAGCGCGCGATCTTGATCACCTGGCCGCAGACCTTGTCGTGAGGGTCGGCCAGTGCGGGATCCACAGCCAGTCGCAGCCCATGCGGTTCTTGATGCGCATCGCGGCGTTGCCGTAGAACATGACCTCCTGGTCTGTCTCCGCCTTCACGCGCGGCCCAGGCCGACGTGCAGCCGATGATTTGCTGCGCCGAGGCATTCTGGGTTGAGTTCTTCTCGTTGCTCCTGCCGTGACCGTTCAGTGACTGTGAAGCACTTGCTTTCGGGCGCCGAAAGCTTGTAGGGCGGTAGCGCATGTCTTCTCATCGCACGATATCCAGAGGTGCACTGCTGATTGCGGCGATGGTGCTCGCTGCCGCCGCGCGGGCAGAAACCGCGGTCGAGCCCGGCCTGTGGGAGAAGACCGAGAAGGTCACCGTCGACAGCCGGGAACTGCCGTCCGAACCGCGCAGCATCTGCCTCAAGAAGGGCGAGGCGAGCCTCGAGCGACTGGTGCTGATCAACGACGACGAGGCTACCGCCCGCGGCTGCAGGAGCGAGGCGGCGCCGGCGGGCGCGGGGGTGGTGCGCATGACCATGTCCTGCCCGGCCAGCGGCGACGAGCCCGCCGTGGCCGCCAAGCTCGAAGTGCGCTTCACCGCGACGTCGTTCGAAGGCACCGGCTCGGTCGAGATCAAACCCAAGAACGGCCCGGCGCAGATCGCCAGGAGCGCGCTCTCCGGCAAGCGGCGCGGCGACTGCTGAAATGGCCAAGCACATCGAGCCCTGGCGGCTGCTCGACTCGATCTATTCCTTCAGCGACCGCTGGCTGCGCCTGCGCAGCGACACCGTGCGCCTGCCGAGCGGCTCGACGCTCACGCCCTACCATGTCATCGAGGCGGCCGACTGGGTGAACGTGGTGGCGATCAGCGACACCGGCTGCATCATCCTGGTCGAGCAGTACCGCCACGCCGTCACCCGGACGATGATGGAGATCCCGGCCGGCCACATCGATCCGCGCGAGGCACCCGAAGCGGCGGCGCGACGCGAGCTGCAAGAGGAGACCGGCTACGGCGGCGGCACCTGGCACGGGCTGGGCGTCCTGCATCCGGCGGCGTCGCGATTCAACAACCAGGTGCACAGCTTCCTGGCGCTCGGCGTCACCAAGGTGGCGCAGCCGGCACCGGAGGAGAGCGAGAACCTGCATCTGCACGAGATTCCGTGGCTCGAATTCGTCGACGGCCTGCGCGCCGGAAGGCTGAAGCTGCCCGAGGCCAACCAGATGTCGAGCCTGCTGCTCGTGCACTTGCTCGCCACCACCAGCTCAGATCCCGACGTCCAACGCCTGCGACTCTGACCGGCCCCTCATCGCCGCTGGCACACCGACTGAATCGGGGTGTAGCCTTCGGGACAGGGACCACAGAGTTCCGGTGCCTTGGAGGAAATGATGAAGTCGAACAGGCGTGCTTTCCTGGGCGGCGTATCGGCCGCCATGCTTTCCGCTCCCTACCTTGCGCGCGCGCAGAAGAAATACGACGACGGCGCGAGCGACAGCGAGATCAAGATCGGCCACACCTGCCCGTACAGTGGGCCGGCCTCGGCTTACGGCGTCAACGGCAAGGCGATCGTCGCTTTCTGGGACATGATCAACGACAAGGGCGGTATCAACGGCCGCAAGATCAAGTTCATCTCGCTCGACGACGGCTACAGCCCGCCCAAGACGGTCGAGCTGGTCCGCCAGCTGGTCGAGCAGGAGCGGGTGCTGTGCACCCACAACACGCTGGGCACTGCCTGCAACACCGCGATCCACAAGTACATGAACCAGCGCAAGGTGCCGCATCTCTACCTCGCGACCGGCGCCTCGAAGTGGGGCGATCCCAAGCACTTCCCGTGGAGCATGGGCTATCAGCCCGACTACCACACCGAGGCCGTGATCTACGCCAAGCACATCCTGGCCAATGTCAAGGACGCCCGGATCGGCGTGCTGATGCAGAACGACGACTACGGCAAGGACTACTGGGAGGGCTTCAAGGAAGGCCTCGGCAAGGATGCCAACAGGGTGGTCAAGCACGTCACCTACGAGATCACCGAGCCGACGGTCGATTCGCAGATCATCCAGCTCAAGGCGGCAGACGCCAACGTATTCTTCAACATCGCGACGCCGAAGTTCGCCGCCCAGGCGATGCGCAAGGTCGCCGACCTCGGCTGGAAGCCAGTGCAGTACCTCAACAACGTGGCGGCGAGCGTCGGCACGGTGCTGAAGCCGGCCGGCTTCGACAACGTCCAGGGCGTGATCACCGCGGCCTATGTCATGGACCCGACAGATCCAACCTGGGCCAACCATCCCGACATGGCCGACTTCAGGGCCTGGATGGCCAAGTACCATCCGACGGCGCATCTCGCCGATCTCGGCAATGTCAGTGGCTACACGGTGTCGACCCTGATGGCCGAGACGCTGCGCCGTTGCGGCGACGACCTCACCCGCGCCAACGTCATGAAGCAGGCGGCGAGCTTCCAGAAGTTCCGCGTGCCCATGCTGCTGCCGGGCATCACTATCTCGACCAGCCCGACCGACTACTACCCGATCCAGGCGGTGCAACTGCAGCGCTTCAAGGACCAGAGCTGGCAGTTGTTCGGCGAGATATTGTCGGCGGAGAGCGCATAGGCCGCACGGAACCGCGGCCGCCGGCGGGCGTTGTCGGAACACCTCGGATGGAGGTGTCCCAATGTACAAGCCCTTGCTGGCGACCGCGTGCGCGGCACTACTGCTTGCAGCGTGTGGCGACCGGACACAGGCCGTCGTCGCCGCTGCGTCTCCGCAGACCCAACAACCGGCGCGGAACTTCATGCTGTTCTTCGCCAACGACCGGGCGACGCTCTCGCCGGACAGCGAGGCGATCGTGCGCGAGGCCGCCGCCGCGGCCAAGGCAAATCCCGCTGCCAGGGTAACGGTGGCCGGCCATGCCGACACCACCGGCAACAGCGCCTACAACCAGGCGCTGTCGCAGAGGCGCGCCGCTTCGGTGCGTGACGAACTGGTGAAAAACGGCCTCAATCCGGCTTCGATCGCGGTCGTCGGCCGCGGCGAGGATGCCCTGCTGGTGTCGACCAAGGATGGCATGCACGAGCCGAAGAATCGGCGCGTGGAGATCATCGTCCGATAGCAGGTCGGATCAGCGCATGATCTGCCGCGAATCGTCCGGCGCGTCGACGACGTGCCGGGCCTGCAGAACGTTCGACAGGGCGCCGGTGAAGCCCAGCGCCAGCCCGAGCCAGAGGAGGCTGGTGATCAGTCCGCGTGTGACCGGTCTCATGGCCGCAAGAATTCTGTAAAATGCTGCCGTTCGCCAGTGCCTGAAGCGCTGGCGAAACAAATGCGACACGAAACTACCGGAACCCTAGAGCATATTCCGTTCGGCTGGAATCAGCCGAACGGAATATGCCTGCTGCAACAACGACCCCCGTGCGCGCATTTCCGGGCAGATGGAACCGCGAGCGGTTCCATCTGCCTGGAAATCGCTCTAGCCGCAGGCGAGGGAGTAGATGTGCTGCACCTCGCCGGGCAGCGGCATCGCCTGCCAGGTCTTGCCGCCGTCCTGGGTGCCGAAGATCTCGCCGTCGTAGCGGGCGCCGAGATAGACCTGGTTGGGGTCGGAATGGTGCAGGGCCACCGACATGATCGTGCCGTGCACCTGGACCTTGTCGAAGCGCTGCCAGCTCTGGCCGTTGTCCTGGCTGCGGTAGAGCGCGCCGTCATGGCTCGAGGCGGCGACCGACAGCGCGGCATAGAGCGTGTTGGGCTCGGCCATCGAGACCTTGATGTCGCGCCCGTAGGTGACCGGCGAGAAGCGCTTGATCTCCATGTCCTCCCAGGTCTGGCCATGGTCGTTGGTGCGGAACAGGCCCATGCGCAGCGCCAGGATCGGTGAGTCCGGGTCGGCCGGATTGATCGTCACCGCGTGGCCGTCGAGCATGCCCTCGGCCGTGGTGTCGCTCACGATCTTGCTCTTGAGATGCGGCCGCTCGGCGAGCTTGATCAGGCCGGCGCTGCAGTCGGTCCAGGTCTCGCCACTGTCGGTGCTGCGCATCACGCCGTTGATCTCGAGCGCGGCGTAGATCTCCTCCGCCTTCTTCGGGTTCTGCGCGAAGCGCATGACGCGCGAGGCGAACGGTCCCTTGCAATGGGAGCCGACGTTCGGCGTCGCAAGCTTGCGCCAGCTCTCGCCGCCGTCCTCGCTGCGGTAGACCTCGATCGGCGAGGCGCCGGCCAGCATCTTCTTCGGATCGCGCCGGTCGACCATGAACGACCAGACCTGCGTCTTGTCAGGGAAGGCCGTCCGCTTGAAGGTGCTGCCGCGATCGGTGCTGCGCCACACCCCGTCGTTGGTGCCCGCGAACACCACTTCCGGATTGTCCGGCTTCACGAACACCGTGTAGGCCTCGACGCCGTCCAGCACGTGCTTCCAGTCGCCGCCTTTGGCGGCGCGCTGGAAGACGCCGGCCTTGCCGGTATGGTCGGGCTTGCCGAAGTAGCCGGCGACGCCGGCATAGATATTCGAGCCGTCGGGCATGAGAACCTCCGTCAGTTCTTCTTTGCGACCATCGGGCAGCCGCCCTGGTCCATCGGTCGGAACGCCTGGTCGCCGGGAATCGTCGCGACGAGCTTGTAGTAATCCCACGGTCCCTTGGACTCGGCCGGCTTCTTGACCTCGAACAGATACATGTCGTGCATCTTGCGGCCGTCGGCGCGGATCGAGCTCTTGCCGAACACCGGATCGTCCCAGGTCGTGGCCTTCATCTGCGCCATCACCTTGTCGGGATCGTCGGTGCCGGCCGCCTTGACCGCGTTCAGGTAGGCGAGCGTCGCCGAATAGAACCCGGCCTGCACGGAGGTCGGCATCTTGCCCTTGAACTTCTCGGCGAAGCGCTTGGAGAAGGCGCGGGTCTTGTCGTTGAGGTCCCAGTAGAAGGCCTCGGTGAGACTGAGACCCTGAGCGCGCTCGAGCGTCAGCGAGTGCACATCGGTGACGAAGACGAGCAGCCCGGCGAGCTTCTGGCCGCCCTTGACGATACCGAACTCGGCCGCCTGCTTGATCGAGTTGATGGTGTCGCCGCCGGCATTGGCCAGACCGATGATTTGCGCCTTCGAGGCCTGGGCCTGCAGCAGGAAGGACGAGAAGTCGCTGGTGTTGATCGGATGTCGGACCTCGCCCAGCACCTTGCCACCGGCCTTGGTTACGACCGCAGCGACGTCGCGTTGCAGGGCGTAGCCGAAGGCATAGTCCGCGGTCAGGAAGAACCAGTCCTTGCCGCCTGCCTTCACGACCGCCGAGCCGGTGCCGTTGGCGAGCGCCGTCGTGTCGTAGACCCAATGCACCGAGTAGGGATTGCAGAGCTTGCCGGTGAGGTCAGAGGAGGCGGGATCGGGCGCGATGAAGATCCGCTTCTTCTCGCCGGCGACGCCCTGGATGGCGATCGACGACGACGACGCGCCGGCACCCAGGATCATGTCGACCTTGTCGCTGTCGTACCAGCGGGAGGCGAGGGAGGCCGCGACGTCGGCCTTGTTCTGGATGTCGCCCGAGACCAGCTCGATCTTCTTGCCGAGCACCGAGCCGCCGAAATCGGCGATCGCCATCTCGGTCGCCATGACCGCGCCGGGGCCGTTGATGTCGGCATAGAGGCTCGACAGGTCGGTCGCGACGCCGATCTTGACCGAGTCGTTGGACAACTGCGCCGATGCCGGCAGTCCCCAGGCCGCCAACGCGGCAACACACACAGCCAACACACTACGCTTCATCGTTCCGCTCCCATGGGCTTTTTGGTTGTGTCGAGCCTAGCAAGGTGGTGGCATGCCCGCAAAGCGGGAGTGAACGCCATGATCGAGAGTACGCTGGACATCGCCACCAAGGACGGGGCGATGGAGACCTTCATCTGCCATCCCGACCGCGGAGCGTACCCGGTGGTGCTGTTCCTGATGGATGCCCCGGGCATCCGCAGCGAGCTCCATGACATGGCGCGGCGGCTGGCGACGGTCGGCTATTACGTGATGCTGCCCAACCTCTATTACCGCGCCGGCAAGGACACGAAATACGGGCCGGACGTGCTGGAGAAGGGCAGTGCGGAGCAGGCCCGCATGCGGGCGGTGCGAACCAAGATGACCATCCCGCCGGTAATGGACGACGTCGCCGCCATGATTGCCCATGCCGATGCGCAGCAGGCAGCGAAGAAGGGACCGGTCGGCACCCACGGCTATTGCATGAGCGGGCCGTACTCGCTGGCGGCGGCGGCTCGCTACCCGGACCGCATCGCGGCTGCGGCGTCGTTCTACGGCACCTGGCTGGTGAGCGATGCGGTCGAGAGCCCGCACCTGACGCTGGGCAAGGCCAAGGGCGAGCTCTACATCTCCTGCGCCGAGCACGACGAGCTGGCACCGCCGGACATGGTCAAGGAGCTGAAGGCGCTGTTCGACAAGTCGGGCAATGGCGGCGAGCTCGAGATCCAGATGGGCGTCCATCACGGCTTCGCCTTTCCCGAGCGCTGGTGCTACGACAAGCCGGCCGCCGAGCGACATTGGGAGCGCCTGATCGCGCTCTATCGGCGACGGCTGGGCTAGGTCAGCCGCGATACTGGCCGACCAGCGCGTCGACGAAGTTCCGGATGCGCTCGGGAAAAGCTGCCGCCTCCATCGACTCCGGCGGGACAGGCGGATCGCGGCGCAGCGCAGCCAGGGTGCCCAGCATCTCCTCGCGCGTGCGCAGCGCCGTTCCGTCCAGGATAGCGCGGTAGACGACCAGCTTGGCCAGCGACTCGTCGTGGAGCGGACGCATGGCGGCCCCCTCGGCGCCTCGTCCCTTCAAGGACGGCAACCGCACGACGAGCTCGGTCGCCCGCTTCATGAAGCGGGCCCGGATTTCAGCTTCGTTCCACACCCCTGTCACGCAATGGGTTCTATGTTGAGAAAATTACTCAGGCCTTACGCGGCCTGAGTTGTCACGCGTACGCTTGCTCACCGACCGCCGGACGACTCTGTGGATGGAATCGCGACCGGCTCCCGGGTCAGTCCCCCCGCGTACGTACGTCCCCATAGTATAGACAGATCATTGCAACGTCATTCCGCGCCCCAGCGGTTCACTTCGGCGGCGCGTCCGGTTTGAACTTTTGGACCCGCTTCCCGGTGTCGACTTCGCCGGTATAGACGTTGCCCTTGGAATCGACCGCCAGGGCGTGAACCCAGTGGAACTGGCCGGCCTGGCGGCCGGAGCGGCCGAAGCCGCCGACCGCCTGGCCGTCGCTCCGCCGCAGGATGCGCACCAGGTTGTTCTCGCCGTCGTTGTTGAGCATCCAGGTCTGGTTGGCGTCCGGCCACATCGCCAGCCCCCAGGTCGATCCCGCACCCAAGGTCGGCTTTTCATAGAACCATTCGGTCACGAAGGTACCGTCCTTCTTGAACACCTGGATGCGGTTGTTGGTGCGGTCGCAGACATAGACATGGCCGTCGCGTGACAGCGTCGCGCAATGCACCGGATTGCCGAACTGCTGCGAGAGCGGTGCATCGGGACTGTAAGCCGGCTGCTTGTCGTCGTTCGGCTTCTTGCCGTAGGCGCCCCAGTAGCGCTTGAATGCACCGGTATTGGAATCGAACACGATGACGCGCCGGCTGCCGTAGCCGTCCGCGACGTAGAGTTCGTGCGCCTCCTCGTCGACCGCCAGCGTCGCCGGCCGGCCGAGCCGGGTGGTGTCGTTGCTGCCGCCGGTCGGGCCGGCGACGCCGATGGTCAGCTGATGCTTGCCGTCGCGCGTGAACTTGTAGATCGCGCTGTCGTCGTTGGCGTTGCCGGAGATCCAGACCGAGCCCGCGCGGTCGACCCAGATGCCGTGCTCGTTGGCGACCCACGGCTTGGCCTCGGGGAAGCCCCAGCCCTGGATGTAGTTGCCGTCGGCATCGAACTCCATGACCGAGGGCGCGGGGGCACAGCACGTGTTGCGCGGCGGCTTCAGCGTGGCGCCTTTCTCGTCGTCGGTCAGCGTGCGCGGCCGCTGCAGCACCCAGACATGGTCGTCGGAATCGACCGCGATGTGGGCGACCTGGCCGAGCAGCCAGTTGTTGGGCAGGGGCTTGGGCCAGGAGGGATCGACCGTGAACTGCGGCACCGTCTGGGCGGCTGCGGTCAGGACAAGATGGGGCGAGGCGGCCAGCAGGAAACCCGCCAGCCAGGCAAGGGCACGCATCGTTCGTTTCCTCCGCGAAGCCGCCGGTTCCGGCGGTCGTTACCGGCGTTGAGCTTGGCAGGTGGCGAAGCTCAAATCCATCTGGGTCACGGCGCGGCCGTCGTTGCTCGAGACCCAGAGGTGCTTGGGCAGCAGGAAGCCCGTCACGTCCTGGTACTCGATGCGCAACTGCAGGCTGGCTGTCGGACCGGTCGGGAGCTGCCGGTACTGGCCCTGGACGGCGGTCAGCAGCAGGCCGCTGGGCGACTTCACGAACTGAGGCTGGATCACGCTGCTGGTCTTGGCGCTGACGATGCGCGTCGTTTCGATCGTGTAGTCGTGCCGCATCACCAGGCCGACGGCGGTCTGGCCTTCCTTGTAGTCGACGATCCACAAGCCGTGCGCCTCGGTCACGTCGGCGGTGGCCGGCGGGATCGCCGAGGTCATCACGAATGGCCCCCAGGTATCGAAGAAGCCGGTGAGGGCCTGCTCGATGCCCGAGGTGACGAGCTTCAGCGCCTCGGTCTCCTTCTCGGTGCTGCCCAGGCCGCCGGGCGGATCGATATGCATGACCTTGGAGCGCTGCCCCGGCACCAGCTCGACGCCGAAAGTGAGGGCGCTCAGGACCTTGTAGGCCTTGTCGGCGGCCGCCGGATCGGCGCGCCGGCGGGCGGCCAGGACGGCATCCCAGTTGGGCGTCGCCAGGCACGTGAAGCTGATGAGCCCCTCGCGGCGCAGGCTGTAGTAGGCCGCTCGCGCCGCATCGAGCGTCTCCTTGCCGTCGGTCAGCGCCTCGTTTGCCAGCGGTAGCAGGCCGAGGACGAGGGCCGCCAGCCGCTTCACGTCAGGAAGCGGCGACCGCGGCCGGCTTCTTGCGCTTGGCTACCTGCCAACCGTCGAGGATGTCGCGGGCGTGGTTCTTGCTCGCGTCCATCGCCGCCTCGGTGCCGGGCACCTTGGCGGTCAGCTCGATCACGTAGCCGTTGGGATCGCGGAAGTAGATCGAGCGGATGAACTTGTGGTCGGAGATGCCGCGCACCTCGCGGCCTTCGTCCTTGCCGCGCTTGAACATCGCCTCGAGCGCTTCGGGCGTGACCTCGAGCGCGATGTGCAGGTCGAAGTCGTGCTGCTCCTTGAACTCGAACGGCATGTCGGGCGCCTCGAAGAAGGCGAGGCATGAGCCGTCGTCGAGCTGGAAGAAGGAGTGCAGCACGCCGGTGCCGGTCTTCCGGCCGGTCTGGGTCGTCTCGATCGTGAAGGCGTTGACCAGCGGCAGGCCGAGGAAGTCTTGGTAGAACTTCCGCGTCTCCTCCGAATCGCGGCAGCGGTAGGCGTTGTGATGCAGGCCCTTGATCATGGCTGCGCTCCTTTGCTCACACCGTCGCCCAGGGCTTGCCTTGGGTCGAGGCGCGGAAGCCGTTGAAAACCTCGTTCACTTTCTCGTAGTTCGGCTGCTTCTTCACGGTGTCGATCCAGCGCTGGACATTGGGGTAGTCCTTGAGATCGCAATGGATCAGCTCACCAATACTCATGATCGCCGAGCCGAGATAGTCCGCGATGGTGATCTGGTCACCGCAGATATACTTCTTGCCGCCCGCCAGCCAATGGTCGTTGAGGACCTGCAGCCAGGTCTTGCAGCGCTCCTGCGCCCACGAGATCGTGCCGGCATGGGCCTTCTCGTCGGGCCGCTTGTGGTGCGGGAAGAGCTGCGGATAGACCAGGCCATAGCCCCAGTCCTTGTAGAAATTGGAGTTGAACCAATCCATCGCCTCGTTGACCCGGGCGCGCTGCTTCAGGTCCTTCGGATAGGCGGGCGAATCGGCCTTCTCCGCGAGGTAGCGCAGGATCGCCGCGCTCTCGGTCAGGCGGAAGTCGCCGTCCTCGAGCATGGGGACCAGGCGGTTGGGGTTCTTCGAGCTATAGGCGGGCTCTTAGTGCGCGCCCTTCAGGATGTCGACGACCTCCATCTCACAGGCGATGTTGTTGTCGGCGAGGAACTGCATCACCGGACGGCACGCGGTGGAGACGGGATGCGTGTAGAGCTTCATGGTTACCTCCCAGTTACCGGTTACCGATCGATCCAGACGTCTTCGAAGCGCCAATGGTTGTAGACCGTGTTGACGGCCAACTTTACGCCTTTCACTTCGGGCCGCCAGCAGGTGGCGCCCTGGCCGTGCTGGATCACGGGACGGGCACCATCTTCCTGCAACTTCCTGTCGATCTCCCAGACCAGTGTCTGGCGCGCCCCGATGTCGGCCATGCGTGACTGCTGGTCAAACAACTTCTCGGTCTCGGGATTGCAATAGTTCGTGTAGTTGCGCTCCGAGCCGCAGGAATAGGTCTCGTAGAACACGACGTCCGGATCGTCGATGCCGACGCCCTGGATGTTCATACCGACCGCATAGTCCTTCTTGAGCAAGCGGTTGTACCAGACCGCCGTCTCCAGCGGCTCGAGCTCGGCCTGGATCCAGACCTGCTTGAGGTGGTCGATCAGGATCACCGCCTGGTCGCGATAGCTCGCGATGTTGCGGGTCGAGACCTTGATCCTGAGCGGCTTGTCGGGGCCGTAGCCCAGCGCCTTCATGATCTGGCGGCCTTGCTCGCGCTGCTTCTCGGTGTCGGCGCCGTAGCCCGGGACGGTCTCGAGCACATCCGGCGGCATGCCCCACAGGCCTTCCGGCGGCGGCAGCATGGCGCCACCCAGCCGGTTGGTGCCCTGGGCGATGATCTCGGTGAAGGCCTTGCGGTCGATCGCCAGCACCATCGCCTTGCGCACCTGGGCATTGTCGAACGGCGGCCGGTCGCGGTTGACCAGCAGGTTGCCCTGCGTGTTGGTCGGCTGGTAGACGCATTGCGCCCACGGCGCCTGGGCCTTGAGGTCCTGCAGCGCCGGGGCCGCGATGTCGGCGGTGAAGGTCAGGTCGTACTGGTTGGCGACGAAGGCGAGCAGCGAGGTGGCGCGGCTCGGGATGATGCGGAACTCGATCGCGTCGAGCAGCGGCTTGCCCTTCTTCCAGTAGTCCGGGTTGCGCGCGAGCTTGATCGACTCGTTCTGCTTGAACTCGACGAACTTGAACGGGCCGGTGCCGATCGGCCGGGTCCGCATCTGGGCGGCGCCGACATGGCAGGGATAGACCGGCGAGAAGGCGCCGGCGAGCATGGTCAGCACCGAAGGCTGCGGCCGCTTGAGGTGGAAGGTGACCTCGCGCTCGCCGTTGGTCGTCACCTCCCTGAGGTTGAACCACCACGACTTGCGCGGATTCTTGCGCAGCTTCGATTCGTCGCCCCGCAGCATGTCCCAGGTGCATTTGACGTCGGCCGAGGTGAAGGGCTTGCCGTCGTGCCATTTCACGCCGTCGCGCAGCTTGAAGGTGAGGGTGGTGCCGTCGGCGCTCCACACCCATTCGGTCGCGAGGTCGGGCACGATCTGGTCGGGCCGGTTCTGTTTGCTGTCGGGATCGAACACGACGAGGTTGTTGTAGACCGACATGAACGGCATGACGGTCGAGATCGTCGCCTCCTCGTGGATCGAGGCGCTCGGCGGGTTGTCGCGATGGCTGACCCGCAAGGTGCCGCCGGATTTCTGCGCGAAAGCCGGGCCGGCGAGAACGGCCACGATCGCCGACAGCATCAACATGCGCCGCATGACGTTCCTCCGTTTGTTTTGCTTGTGTTTATTATTTGAAGGGACGCTAGCACGGCGTAGGGTCGCGCGATGATGCGTTTCCTTACCTGTCTGCTCGTCGGAATTCTGCAGGTCGCGCCGCTGGCCGCGCAGGACTTCCCCAACCGCCCGATCCACATCATCTCGCCGTTCGGGCCGGGCACGGCGACCGACACGGTGGCGCGGGTGATCGGCGCCGAGCTCACGCGCCTCACCGGCCAGGCCGCGGTGGTCGACAACAAGCCCGGCGCCGAAGGCCAGATCGGCGCGCAGGCCGCGGCGACGGCGGCGCCCGACGGCTACACCATCTTCGTCACCACCCAGACGACGCAGTCGATCAACCAGCATGTCTACAAGAAGCTGATGTACGACCCGGTGAAGAGCTTCGAGCCGATCAGCGGCCTGTCGGGCGGGGCGCAGATGGTGATGGTGCGCAACGACCTGCCGGTGAAGACGATCCCCGAGTTCATCGCGCTGGCCAAGGCGCAGCCCGGCAAGCTCACCTTCGGCAGCGGCAACGGCTCGGCGCGAGGAGCGGCGGAACTGTTCCGGATCATGGCCAAGGTCGACCTGCTGGGCGTGCCCTACAAGACCCAGCCGCAAGTCGTTGCCGACCTGCTGGGCGGCCGCATCGACGTCACCTTCAGCGACTTCACGGTCGGCCTGCCGCCGGTGCGCGACGGCCGGGCGCGGGGGCTGGGCGTCACCAGCCTCGAGCGCTATCCCGGCCTCGAGCAATATCCAGCGGTGGCCGAGTTCGTGCCCGGCTACGAATCGCGGCCGTGGAACGCGGTCTACGCGCCGGCCGGCACGCCGCGGCCGATCATCGACAAGCTGAACGCGCTGATCCGCGAGGCGGTCGCCTCGGAGGCCTATCGCAACCTGCTCAAGACCACGCTCGCCGTGCCGTTCCCGTGCTCGCCCGAGGAGCTGGCGGCCTTCCAGGCCAAGGAGACGATCAAGTGGGGCGAGATCGTCCGCACCGCCGGGATGCAGGAGCCCTGAGGCCGTCCCAAACCGTCCCATGGCCTGGGACGGCTTGGATGCCGATGGCAGCGGCATCCAAGGCCTGTGAGTCCCGAAATTTCGGACGACCCCTCCGCAGGAGGGATGTTTTTCTGTGCTCTGGGCCAGGAACTCGGGAACGCTGACCGGAACAGAACGCAAGGCGGACATCATGCTGCGCGCGACTCTGCATCACCGCGCGGCAAAAACCTATTTTGGGCATTGGCTTCGATTTTTAGGCCCGGGAATCAGGGACCGATTCGCGTTCCAATGCCCATAATGAGACTCGCGCGCGCGGCCTTTTCCACAGCCTGTGTCTAAGCGCGGCGCGCTTCGGCGAGTTGCCAAATTGCGCTGAGGAGCACGCAGACGGCGACGGCGAAGAATGCCGCGCGGTAGCTCACGGCGGAGGCGATGGCGGCGAAGATCGGCGGCCCGAATACCGCGCCGGAGAAGGCCAGCGCCGTCTGCACGGCGGCGATGGCTGCGGCCTCGCCGGGCGGCGACAGGTGCGCGAACTCGGCCTGCGAGGTGCCGTTCCAGCTGATCACCACCGAGCCGTAGGCCATCACGATCAGCGCGATCAGCCAGAGCGGCGTTCCGGCGCCGATCAGGCCGGTGGCGGTGGAGCCCGCGGTGATGCCGATGCCCGTCCAGCCCAGGAGCTTCATACGCGGCATGCGATCGCCCATGCCGCCGCTCACCAGGCGGACGGCGGCACCCACGATCTGCGACAGGAACAGCAGGAAGCCGGCGCGGGCGATGCTGAGGCCGCAATGCTCGTAGAGATAGGTGACGAGATAGAAGGTGAAGGTGTGCTGGGCGATGACATAGACGAAGGCCGAGCAGCCGAGCACGCGGAGCTGCCGGTGGCGCAGGACGAAGCCGACCGAGCGCCAGATGTGGCCCTTGGCCCGGCTCTCGACCGTGATGACGTCGAGCCGGGGCCGCAGCGGCTCGACCAGGATCGCCGCCAGCAGCAGCATGGCCGCGGCGACCAGGCTGCCGCCGCGCCAGCCGACCCACTGGATGAGGGCCGGGAAGAGGAGGCCCGCCAGGGCGAAGCCGAGCGGCGTGCCGGTCTGCTTCACCGAGAAGACCATGCCGAAATATTCGCGCGGCACGCGCTGGGCGAGGATATGGGCCGAGGCGGGATTGATCGGACCCTGCGCCACGCCGATGAACAGCACCGCGCCGACGGTCGCGCTGACCAGCGCCAGCGAGTTGAGCGCCAGGCCCGCGGCGCCCATCAGCAGCGCGCCCTGGCAGACCCGCACCGCGCCCAGCCGCACGATCGGCCCGGCCGCCGCCAGTGCCGCGACGGTCGCGACGCCGTAGATGATGGCGGTGAAGACGCCGACCAGCTTGGCATCGATCGCAAGGTCATGCGCCACCACCGGCATCATCACGCCGAGCGACAGCACGCTCATCGAGATCATCACCTGGATGGCGAGCATGCTCGCCACCGGCACGATAGAGCGTTTCACCTCGTTACCTCCCCCGTCTGACGGGGGAGGTGGCCCGAAGGGCCGGAGGGGGAGAGCGACGCGAAGACTTTCGATCCATTCGGTTCAAGCGCATCCGGTGGGGCCTTCCCCCTCCTGTATCCTCCCCCGTCTGACGGGGGAGGAGGACTACATCCCGAACAAATCAGCCTTGTTCAGGATGGTGTTGCGCAGGATGCGGATCGAGGCGACGTCGACCATGATGCCGTCGACGTTGATCGCGCCCAGGCCCTTGGCCTCGGCTTCGGCGTAGGCCTGCTCGAGCTTGCGCGCGCGCGCCACGTCCTCGGGCTTGGGCGAGTAGATCTCGAGCGCGTGCTCGATCTGCGAGGGATGGATCGCCCACTTGCCGACGCAGCCCAGGATCATCGAGCGGCGGCACTCCTCGCGGTAGGCTTCGGGGTTCTTGAAGTCGGCGAACGGGCCGTCGACCGGATCGATGCCGGCGGCGCGGCAGGCCATCACCAGCCGGAAGCGGGCGTAGTGCCAGATGTCACCGGGGTAGCCGTCGGACTCGCCGACATTCCGGTTGGTGACGCCCATCGACGCCGAGAAGTCGCCCATGCCGAACACCAGGCATTCGAGCCGCGGCGTGCAGGCGGCGATCGCGTCGACGTTCTGCATGCCCTCGACCTCCTCGATCAGGGCCTCTAGGCCGATGCGGTTCTTGAGCTTGAGCTTCTTCTCCATCTGATTGAGGAGCTTGTCGGCGAACAGGATGTCGGCGGTCGTCTGGACCTTGGTCATCATGATGGTGTCGAGATGCTCGCCGGCGCCCTCGACGATCTCGATGATGTCCTCGTAGGCGTACTCGGTGGTGAGGTCGTTGATGCGCACGCAGCGCGTCTTGCCCTTCCAGTTCAGCTCCTTGAGCGCGGTGACGATCTTCTTGCGGGCGTCGCGCTTCTGGCTCGGGGCGACGGCGTCCTCGAGGTCGAGGAAGACATGGTCGGCCTTCGATTCAGAGGCCTTCTGCATCATCTTCTCGCTCGAGCCGGGGGTCGAGAGCTGGACGCGACGGGCGCGGCGGGGACGGCTGGTCATGGTCTTCTCCTCTTCATAATCACCTCCCCGTCACACGGGGGAGGCAGGGAGGGGGAGAGCCGCAGTCGCGCTCATTGCCTTCCCCCTCCTCGGTCCTCCACCGTCTGACGGGGGAGGAAGTCTGATGTCTCTACATCCTCTCGTGAGCCTTCTCAGGCGACGATCTTGCCGGCGCGCAGGCAGTCGATGTCCGCCCAGCTGTAGCCGATGGACTTCAGGTACTCGTCTGTGTGCTCGCCAAGCAGCGGCGCGCGATGGCGCACCCTGCCGGGCGTCTCGGTCATCTTCACCGCGACGCCGGCGATCTGGACCTCGTGGTCGAGGCCGGGATGCGGCACCCAGGGCAGCATCTCGCGCGCCTTGAAATGCGGGTCGGCGACGATGTCGCGCACGTTGTAGACCGGCGAGAACGGCACTTGCCCGCCGAGATGCTTCAGCAGCTCCTGCTTGGTGCGCTGCTGCGTGAACGCCGACACCGCGGCGATGATCGCCTCCTGGTTGGCGCGGCGATCCTGAACCGTGACGTTCTTCGGATCGGTCGCCATCTCGGGCCGGTCGATCAGCCGGCACAGGATCGGGAAGTGCTGGTCGGCGTGCGCGGCGATGGTCACGAACCCGTCCTTGGCTGGAAACATGCCAAAGGGGCAGAGCAGGGGATGGTGGTTGCCCTCCGGAACCGGCAGGGTCTGCGCGAAGGAGTGCTGGTGCATGATGCGCTCGCAGACCGCGAGGATGGCGTCGACCATGCCGACATCGACGAACTGGCCGCGGCCGGTCCTGTGGGCGCGGAACACCGCCGAGACGATGCCGAAGGCACAGGTGATCGCCGGGATGATGTCGCCGACGCCGGGGCCGACCTTCATCGGCGTGTCCTTGTCCGGCCCGGTGATCGCCATGATGCCGCCCATCGCCTGGCTGATCACGTCGTAGGCCGGGAAGTCGGCGTAGGGGCTCTTGCCGGTGCGCGGATCGCCGAAGCCGCGGATGGTGGCGTAGACCAGCTTCGGATTGCGCGCCTGCAGCGCCTCGTAGCTGAGGCCGAGACGGTCCATCACGCCGCCGCGATAGTTCTCCACGACGGCATCGGCTCCCTCGCAGAGCTTCATCACCAGCTCGCGGCCCTCGGACTTCTTGAGATCGATCGCGATCGACTTCTTGTTGCGGTTCACCGAGGCGAAGTAGCCGCCGAACGCCCGGAGCTTGTCGTCGACATGATAGGGCCCGATGATCCGCGTGTGGTCGCCGTCCAGCGGCTCGACCTTGATCACCTCCGCGCCCTGGTCGGCCAGCAGCATGGTGCAGAACGGGCCGGCCAGCATCTGCGTGAGATCGACGATCCGGACGCCGTCGAGGGCTCCGAGGACAGAGGCGTCAGTCATTGAGTCTTGTCATCCCGAGCGCAGCGAGGGATCCATGCGCAGCGGCAGGATAGATCCCTCGCTTCGCTCGGGATGACACCACTGTTGATCACTTGTCTCCCCAGTGACTGCGCCGCTTGATCAGCACCCAGCGCTCGCCCTCGAAGATGTGCTTGTCGTCCTGGTTCACGCCGTAGTGCTTGAAGCGCACGATGCCGGCATCGGCGCGGTCCGAGTCGCGCGCCTCCATGACCTCGCTGTAACAGTACAGCGTGTCGCCGTGATAGAGCGGCCCCTTCAGCCGGATCTTGTCCATGCCGAGCTCGGCCAGGGCGTTCTCGGCAGTGTCCTGGGCGGCGAGCCCGATGCACATCGAGATGGTGACGCCGCCGAAGCCCAGCCGCTGGCCGTAGTTGGTGCCTTTGGTCAGATGCTCGTTGAAGTGGGCCTCGGCCGTGTTCATGGTCACGTTGGTGATCCAGACCTGCTCCAGCGGCTCCACGGTCTTGCCGCGGGCGTGCTTCAGTACGTCGCCGACCTGGAAGTCCTCGAAGTAGTTGCCGGTTCCGGTTAACGCGGAGACTTGCATCAGTTCCTCCCGCGGCCGAGCAGCCGGTCCGAGATGATGCGCTTCTGGATCTCCGACGTGCCTTCGAAGATCTTGGTGAGGCGGGCGTCGCGCCAGTGACGCTCGACCGCGTGCAGCGTGGTGTAGCCCGCGCCGCCGTGGATCTGGATGCCTTCCGAGCACACCCGCTCGGCCATCTCCGAGGCGAACAGCTTGACCATCGAGGCTTCCTTGTCGCAGCGCTGGCCGGTGTCGATCTGCTCGCAGACGAAGTAGTTGAGCTGCCGCGCCGCCTCGATCTGGGTCGCCATCTCGGCGATCTTGAAGCGGATCGCCTGGAAGTCGGAAATCGGCCGGTCGAACTGCCGGCGCTCGCCGGCATAGCGGATCGAATCGTCCAGCGCGCCCTGCGCCAGGCCGATCGCCCGGGCGGCGGTGTGGGCGCGGGCGGTCTCGAGGCCCGAGGTGGCGTAATAGAAGGCTTGGCCTTCCTCGCCGATCATGTCCGCGGCCTCGACACGGAAGTTGTCGAAGGCGAGCTCATAGGTCTTCCAGCCGAAGTAGCCGATCTTGGGGATCGGCGCGCCATTGATGCCCTTGGGCAGGGTGCCGCGCTTCTTCTCGACGAAGAACATCGACAGGCCGAGATGGCGCTTGCCCGCCGGCGCGTCGGAGGTACGGGCGATGATGATCAGGAAGTCGGCGCCGTCGGCGAAGGTGCACCAGTACTTGTTGCCCGAGATCAGGTAGCCGGTGCCGTCCTTCCTGGCGCGGCAGGAGATGTTGGCGATGTCGGATCCGGCGTTCGGCTCGGACATCGAGAAGGCGCCGAGGAACTCGCCCTTGGCCATGCGCGGCAGGTACCTGCTGCGCTGCTCCTCGCTCATCATGTGGCTGCCGATCAAGAGGTTGCCGCGGGCGATCAGCGAGGCGACGCTCATCCAGCCGCGCGACAGCTCCTCGGTGACCAGGCAGTACTCGAAGCAGCCGAGGCCCAGGCCGCCGTACTGCTCCGGAATGAGGATGCCGAAGTAGCCGAGCTCGGCCATCTTGTCCCGCAGCTCCATCGGGATGTCGCCCTTCTCGGGGTCGAGCTTGTTGGCGACCGGCAGGACCTCGTTGAGGGTGAACTCGCGCGCCTGCTCCTGAATCATGCGGCGCTCTTCGGTGATGTAGGGCATTAGGCGGACGTCCTTTGGCGAACGAGATTGGTGCGCTTGAAGTCGATGACCTTCTCCTCGCGCTGGTTGAAGCCGGTGGTGTGCCAGGTGACGATGCCGAAGCCTTTGTGGCTGTCCGACAGGCGGCGGTCGAGCACGACCGATTCAGCGCGCAGCGAATCGCTGGGATAGACCGGCTGATAATAGGAGAGCTGGTTGACGCCGAGGAACGGCCCGCCGCCTTCGCTGAGATCCTCGACCGTCAGGCCGAACACCGTGGTGAAGACCAGCAGCGGGTTGGCGACGATGCCGGGATGGCCGTGGGCCCGCGCGTAGGCGGCGTTGTAGTAGTGCGGATTGAAATGCAGGGTCAGGGTCGAGAAGAGGGTGGTCTCCGACTCCGTGATCGTCCGGCCCCAATGGTGCTTGAACACCCGGCCGGGCTCGAAATCCTCATAGCGGTTCCCTTTGGGCACGAGCCGCGCCCGTGCCCTGAAGTTATCCGACATTCTCTTCCCTTCGTATCATTCCTCCCCATCTGAATGGGGAGGGATTTCTAGCCCTTCGTCGAGGCGCGGGCCAAGTCGCCTACATCGCTCAGCGAGTCAATACGTTCGATGGCGTCATGCAACCGCCGTGCCCCGGCGGCGCCCAGCACCGGCGTCACCAGGCTGTCGAACTTGGTCTCGAGCGCCCGCCGCTGCTTGCCGACGTCGGCCCACGGAATGCCCGAATCGTGGCTGGCCTCCAGCGTCGTGCCGTCGTCGAGCTGGATCGACACCTCGGCCAGCGACTTGGTCCAGCCGTCCTGGAACTCGATCGCTACCTTGTCGCGCAGCGCCTTGATGCGCGGCTCCTGCGTGATCGCCTCGTTGTAGGAATCGACGTTGGCGGTGTCGACGCCGGCCAGCGCCATCGCGAGCGTCTGGCGCAGCGAGAACTTGGCCTCCAGCCCCGTGGCCGGGTGCGGGATGTTGCACACCTTGTCGGCGCCCGATTCGATCTTAAGCGTGATCTTCTTCACCCGTTCCGGCGGGAAGTTGCTCTTGAGCCGGATCTCCTTGCCGCACTCGATCGGCGAATGGGTCAGGTAGCAGCTCGCATGGTACTTGAAGAGGTTGTTGCGCAGGTGCCAGCCCGACGGCGGCTCGGCCAGCGCCGATTCGATCTCGAGGTGATCGCTCTGCGACGACGCGAAGCCCTGGTCGCATTCGAGCGAGTCGCCGCGGGCGGTGAAGCCCTTGGCGGCGAGGCGGGCGGCGCGCAGGCCGTGCTCGGATGCGGTGCCGGCATGCAGCGGCTTGCACATGGTGCCGAAGTTGGACTTGAGACCGGCGGCCTGCGTGGCGGCGATGCCGAAGGCGACGGCGAGCTGCACGTCGGTGAGGCCGAGCATGCGACCCGCCGCAGCGGTCGCGGAGAAGGAGCCGACGGTGCCGGTGACGTGGAAGCCCTTCAGGTAATGGCTCGGCGCCACGAGCCGGCCGACGCGGCCCGAGGTCTCGTAGCCGGCGATGAAGCTTTCGACGAACAGACGGCCCGACGCCTTGATCTGCTCACCGAGCGCGAGCAGGGCAGGCACGACGGTCACGGTCGGATGGCCGCCCATCGCGAAGTTGACGTCGTCGTAGTCGAGCGCGTGGCTGGCCGCGCCGTTGATCAGGGCGGCGGCCGACGGCAGCGTCTTCTCGCTGCGGCCGACCAGGCTGGCGCTACCCTTGGCACCGTCCTCCATCGCCTCGCGGATCAGGATGTCGGTCAGCTCGTCCTGGGCGCCCGACACGGTGACGGCGAACCAGTCGAGCAGGCACTGCTTGGTGCGCTCGACGAGATCGTCGGGGAAATCGGTCCAGGCGAGATGAGCGGCTTTCTTGGCGATTTCGGCAGTGACGGCGACGGCCATGCGGGACCTCCTGGGGAAGCGGTAAGTCTATCGCTTCCGGGCGACGATGTGGAAGATATGCCAGTGCTTGGGTTTGCCGCGCGGCGTCGTGCTGTCGGCCTCTTCCTCGTCGAACATCTCGATATCGAAGCCGTCCAGAAGCGCGACGGCCGCGTCACGTTCGAGGAAGGTGATGCCGGGCCGGCCGATCCAACCGTCACGCGGACCATACCACTGGCCGCTGAAGCGACCGCCGGCGGGCAGGGCCTCGACAATCCGCGCCCACAATTCGTGAAATCGCTCCGGCTCGCAAAGCGGCATGGCGAAGCTGGAGTTCACCAACTGCAGTCCGAGCGGCAGCGGCACGTCCTCCATGCGCGAGACGATCGGCGTGATTTTTTCGGAGCCGGGCAGGTTGCGCTCGGCCAGCTTGGCCAGCGCCTGCGGCTCGGCATCGACGGCGACCACGCTCCAGCCGCGCCGCAGAATTTCGACGACGTCACGTCCATCGCCACAGCCGAGATCGATTGCGAGCGATTCCACCGACGCTTCGCCGAATGCGTCGAGCGCGGCGATCAAGGTGCTGCGCGGCGGTCGGTCGCGCAGTTCGTCGTAGTACTCCGACCATCCCTGAGCTTGTGGCATTGCGCTTCGTATGATTCTATCGCGCCAACGATATCAAAGCGTTCCCGGAGGAAACATGAAGAAGTGGGCGTCGCTCGTGACCGCCGCTGCGTTCGTTTGGGCCCCGTTGGCCGCGCACGCCAACATCAAGGCGCTCGAAGAGGCAGCCAAGAAGGAAGGCGAGATCACCTGGTACACGGCGCACTACACTTCCGAAGGCGCGGAAGAGCTGGGCGCGACCTTCACCAAGATCTACGGCGTCAAGGTCAACGTCGTGCGCACCACGGCGCAGGTCGCCTACCAGCGCCTGACCCAGGACATCAAGAACAACCAGATCATCTGCGACGTCTTCTCGTCGACCGACCCCGGCCACTATGTGCGGCTCGCCGCCGAGGGACGCTTCGAGAAGTACACGCCGGAGAACGCCGCCAAGATCTCAGAGGTGTTCCGCAACATCGATCCCACCGGCTTCTATCACACCACCTCGTCGGGGTAGGTCGTGCTGTCGTACAACACGTCCAAGGTGAAGGCGGAGGAAGCGCCGAAGAGCTGGAAGGACCTGCTGGACCCCAAGTGGAAGGGCAAGGTATCGACCGGCCACCCGGCCTTCTCGGGCTATGTCGGCACCTGGGTCTACTCGATGAAGAAGCAGTTCGGCTGGAAGTATTTCGAGCAGCTCGAGAAGAACAAGCCGCAGATCGGCCGCTCGATCAACGACACCGTGACCGCGCTCAATGCCGGCGAGCGCCAAGTCGCCGCCGGCGCCGACGGCTCGACGCTGTTCAGCGCCGCACGCGGCAACCCGTTGGCGGTGAACTACCCGACCGACGGCTCGATCCTGATCGTGGCGCCGTCGGCGATCGTCAAGGGCACCAAGCATCCCAACGCGGCGAAGCTTTTCATGGAGTTCCTGATGACGCCGGAAGCGTCGGAGGTGAACGTCAAGCATTTCGGCATCCCGATCCGTCCGGAAGTCCAGGGCGCAAAGGGCACGCAGCCGATCGACAAGATCAAGGTCTTCCGGCCGACCATCGCCGAGCTCGACAAGGGCATCCCCGAGGCGATCGAGGACTGGCGCGACACCTTCGGCAACTGACACCGTGAGCAGAATGCGAACGGTGTCATCCCTAACACTACCCGTGTCATCCCGAGCGCAGCGAGGGATCTATACTGGTCCGCATAGATCCCTCGCTACGCTCGGGATGACAGAGTGCGCGCCATGCAGGGGGTGCGTCGTGACAGAGGTGCCGCCTTGACCGCCATTGCGCAAAGCGCAGCACCGGCCCGTCCGTCGCGAATCGGCGGCTGGGACTCGAGCTGGATCCTCTGGATCCTGATCATCGCCGTCCTGCTGTTCCTGGTGGTCAGCCCGTTCGTCCACCTGGTGCTGACCAGCTTCCAGGCCGAGAAGACCGGCGAGTTCACCCTGAAGAACTATGCCGCCGCCTACGGCCGCGCCCGCTACGTCGAGGCGCTGTTCAACTCGCTGAAGCTCGGCGCCGGCGCCGCGCTGCTGGCCGGGGCGCTCGCCGTGCCGCTGGCCTGGGGCGTGTCGCGCACCAACATGCCGGGCCGCGGCTTCGTGCGCATGCTGGTGCTGGCGACCTTCATCACGCCGCCCTACACCGGCGCGGTCGCCTGGATCCTGCTGGCCGGCCCGAACGCCGGCTGGCTGAACCGCATCTACGTGATGCTGACCGGCGCCGAGGCGGGACCGTTCAACATCTACAGCTTCCCCGGTCTGGTCGTCGTCATCGCGCTCTATTCGTTCCCGTACATCTTCATCTTCACCTCGGCGGCGCTGGAGCTCGTCTCGTCGGAGATGGAGGACGCCGCCAACATCCTGGGCGCCGGCGCCTGGCGGACCATGCGCAAGATCACGCTGCCGCTGGCGCTGCCGGCGATCCTGGGCGGCCTGATCATCTGCTTCCTCGAGGCGATCGCGCTGTTCGCGTCGCCGGCGATGATCGCCATCCCGGCGCGCTTCAACGTGGTCACCACACAGCTCTTCCAGTTCTTCGGCAATCCCTCGCGCGTGGAGGTCGCCGCGGCCTATGCCATGCCGCTGCTGGGCGTGACTGTGCTGCTGGTGCTGGTCCAGCGCCTGATCACGCGGCGCAAGGGCTTCGCCACCCTCACCGGCAAGGGCGGCGAGCGGCGGCCGATCGACCTCGGCGGCTGGCGCTGGGCGATCTTCGGCTACGCCATGCTGGTGGCGGCGCTGTCGGTCTTCCTGCCGTACATCTTCCTGGTGCAGGCGGCCTTCGCCAAGGCGTGGGGCCGCGGTTTCGCCTTGGACAACTTCTCGTTCCAGAACTTCCACTTCGTGCTGTTCGAGCATGCGACGGCCGCGAAGTCGGTGTGGAACGCCTTCCTGTTCGGCGGCGCGGCCGCGACGCTGGGCGTGATCATCACGCTCGGCGTGGCGTACATCGTCGCCCGCAAGCTGGTGCCGTTCGCCGGCTTCCTCGGCTTCCTGTGCGTGGCGCCGTTCGTCATCCCGGGCGTCGTGCTGGCGATCGGCTTCTATGCCGCCTACGCACCGCCGCCACTGGCGCTGTACGGCACGGCGACCATCCTGATCCTGGCCTTCACCACGCGCTTCCTGCCGATCGGCTACGTTAACGCCAGCGCGGCGATCCGAAGCATCAATCCCGAGATGGAGGAGGCGGTGCGCGTGCTGGGCGGCAGCCGCCTGACCGCGCTGCGCCGCGTCGTGGCGCCGCTGCTCAAGCGCAATCTGCTGGGCGCCTGGCTGCTGATCTTCATCCCGGCCACCCGCGAGCTCTCCTCGGCGATCTTCCTCTACGGCCCGAACACCAAGGTCGTGTCGGTGATGATCTTCGACATGAGCGAGGAGGGCAATTTCGAGTATCTCGCGGCGTTGGCGCTGCTGCTGCAGATGCTGACCCTGCCGATGCTCTATATCGGCCAACGCGCCCTGGGACGGGACTTCATGCTGAGAAGAAACGCGACATGAGCAAGCTGGTCCTCAAGGGCATCGGCAAGAACTTCGGCAACTTCCAGGCGGTCGACGACTTCTCGCTGGAGATGAAGAAGGGCGAGTTCGTGTCGCTGCTCGGCCCATCGGGCTGCGGCAAGACCACGACCTTGCGCATGATCGCGGGCTTCATGCCGCCGACCGCGGGCACCATCGAGGTCGACGGCCAGGCGATCTCCTCGCCGTCGGGCGTGGTGCCGCCGGAGCGGCGGCGGATGTCGATGATCTTCCAGAGCTACGCCATCTGGCCGAACATGACGGTCGGCGAGAACGTCGGCTTCGGCCTCGAGGTGCGCAAGCTCGCGCGCGCCGAGGTCGCACGCCGCGTCGATCGCATCCTCGAGGTCGTGCAGATGGGCGCTCTCAAGGGCCGCTATCCGTCCGAGCTGTCGGGCGGCCAGCAGCAGCGCGTGGCGCTGGCCCGCGCCATCGTGGTCGAGCCCGAGGTGCTGCTGCTCGACGAGCCGCTCAGCAACCTCGACGCCAACCTGCGCGAGGAGATGCGCTTCGAGATCCGCCGCCTGCACGACGAGTTCAAGATCACCACGGTTTACGTGACGCACGACCAGTCCGAGGCGATGGTGACGTCCGACCGCATCGTAGTGATGAACAAGGGCCGGATCGAGCAGATCGACGCGCCGCACGTGCTCTACGGCAAGCCGCGCAGCCGCTTCGTGGCGGGCTTCATCGGCCGCACCAATTTCGTCGAGCGGGACGGCGGCACCTATTCATTGCGGCCGCAAGCCATCGGCCTGTCGGTGAACAAGCCGTCAGCTAACGGCGTCGAGGCCGAAATCGTCGATCGCGCCTATCTCGGCGAGCACTGGGACTACCAGGTGAAGCCGCTGGGCGAGGCCAGGCCGTTGCGCGTGTCGAGCGCACCCAACGCGATCTTCCAGCTCAACCAGAGGGTCTGGCTGGAGATCGATCCCGCCGCCATGGTACGTGTGGAGGGGTAAACCCAGCAGAGTGACACCATGACCGCAGGCCCGCTTTCGCGCTTCACCGTTCTCGACCTGACGCGGGTGCGGGCCGGCCCGACCTGCGTGCGCTACTTCGCCGACTGGGGCGCCAACTGCATCAAGATCGAGATGCCGCCGCACGTCGCCGAGGGCGACATGGGCGGGCCGCGTCACGGCCCCGACTTCCAGAACCTGCATCGCAACAAGCGGTCGGTCACGCTCAACCTCAAGGAGCCCGAGGGCAAGGCCATCTTCATGAAGATGGTCGAGAAGGCCGACGTGGTGGTCGAGAACTACCGCGCCGACGTGAAGTTCAGGCTCGGCATCGATTACGAGAACCTGAAGAAGGTGAACCCGAAGATCATCCTCGGCTCGATCTCCGGCTTCGGCCAGGACGGGCCCTATGCCGAGCGCGCGGGCTTCGACCAGATCGCCCAGGGTATGGGTGGCATCATGTGGGTCACTGGCCCGGCGGGCGGCGGCCCGGTGCGCGCCGGCATCGCGGTCGCCGACGTCGGCGCGGGCCTGCATTGCGCCATCGGCATCCTGATCGCGCTGCTCGAGCGCGAGAAGTCGGGCGAGGGGCAGTGGGTGTCGAGCTCGCTGCTGCAGGCGATGATCTCGATGTGCGACTTCCAGGCGGCGCGCTGGACCTTGGCCAAGGACGTGCCGGGCCAGGCGGGCAACAACCACCCGACCGGAATCCCGACCGGCGTGTTCAAGACCAGCGACGGCTACATCAACATCGCAGCCTCCGGCGACCACATCTACAAGCGCTTCTGCGACAGCATCAAGGCGCCGGAGCTACTGACCGACGAGCGGTTCTCGTCGGCCAAGGCCCGGGTCAAGCATCGTGACACGCTGAACGCGGAGATCGACAAGCGGATGGCCGCCTTCACCAGCGCCGAGGCGGTCGAGAAGCTGAACAAGGCGGGCGTCCCGGCCGGGCCGATCTACAAGATGGACGAGATGTTCGCCGACCCGCAGGTCAAGCATCTCAGGATGGCGCGGGCGATCAAGCACCCCAAGCTCGGCGACCAGGAGGTCATCGGCCAGGCGATCAACATGAGCCGCACCACGGTCGACGACTGGACGGCGACGCCGGAGCAGGGCGAGCACACCGAGTCGATCCTCGAGGAGTTCGGCTATGACGCCGGCGCGATCGACGGCTTCCGCAAGCGGGGAGTGATCTGATGAACTTCAGCCCCACGCCAAACATGATCGCGGAGAAGGCGGGACCGGTCGGCCGGCTCGTCTTCAACAAGCCGCAGAAGCACAACGCCACCTCGACCGACATGTGGGAGGCGATCCCGGTCATCCTCGACGCGTTCGAGAAGGACCCGGCGATCCGCGTCGTGGTCGTCACCGGCGCCGGCGACAAGGCGTTCGTGTCGGGCGCCGACATCTCGGAGTTCGAGAAGGCGCGCAACACGCCCGAGCAGGTCGCCTACTACGACAAGATCGGCGAGATCGCCAACGCACGCCTCAACAAGTGCTCGAAGCCGACGATCGCCCGCATCCGCGGCTACTGCATCGGCGGCGGTCTGGCGGTGGCGCTGCTCTGCGACATCCGCATCGCCTCCGACGTCAGCAAGTTCGGCGTGCCGGCGGCGCGGCTCGGCCTCGGCTATCGCGCCAGCGGCCTGAAGATCCTGACCGATCTGGTCGGTCCGTCGCATGCCAAGGAGATCTTCTTCACGGCGCGGCACTTCTCGGCCCAGGAGGCGGTCGGCATGGGGCTGGTCACCCGCATCGTGCCGGACGCGGAGCTCGATTCCTACGTCGACACCTATTGCAAGCTGATCGGCGAGAACGCGCCGCTCACCATGCATGCCGCCAAGCGCACCATCGAGGAGCTGACGCGGCTCGACGGCGAGCCCGACTTCGCCCGCCTGACCGGGCTGGTGAAGGAGTGCTTCGACTCCGAGGACTACATCGAGGGCCGTCGCGCCTTCATGGAAAAGCGCCGGCCGGTCTTCAAGGGGCGGTGATGGACGATCCCTTTCCCGCCGTCGCCGAGCAGGCGGCGGCGGGCGAGATCGCCGCCATCTTCGCCGACATCCGCGCCACCGTCGGCGTGCGCGTGGTCAACCTCGTTTGGCGCCATCTCGCGACCATCGACGGAGCCCTGCCGTGGGCCTGGGCGGCGGTGAAGCCGCTCTACCTGCAAGGCATTGCCGATCGCGCGGCCGTGCACTTCCGCGAGACCATGACTTTGCCGCGGCTTGGCTCGCTCTCCAGCGCGCAGCCCAAGAGCGTGGATGACGTGCTGGCGAGCTACGATCATTCCAACACCGTCAATTTGTTCACCTTGGGCGCGCTGGTCGCCTGGCTGCGCGGCGAGACCGCGCGCGACGGGACACCGGAGAGGGGCCCGCGAATGGCGGCGCCCGACGTCGTGCTGCCCAAGCTCGCTTCGGCGGAAGACGTCGCGCCTGAGACATGGGCGCTGGTGCTGCGGCTCAACCGGTTCGGCGACCCGCACCAGGTCATCCTGGCCAGCATGTACCGCCATCTTGCCCATGCGCCGGACTTCCTGCGCCGGCTCGAGACGGCGTTGACGCCGGTCGACGCCGACGGCTCCCTCGTCCGCGCGATCGCGGCCAACCGGCAGCATGCCCACCGGCGCGCGACGATCCTCGCGCGCGCCATCGAGGCGGACCGGCCGGCCTTCGCCGGACAGGTCGAGGCGAGCATCTCGGCCTTCGTCGATCACGCCATCGGAAAGATGGTCACGATCTGCCGCGCCATTCGCATCGCGCGGAGCGTCGCCTAGCCGCGCGGCAGGAAGACGACCGAGGGCTCGATCTCGACCAGGAACTCGTCACGGGCCAGGGCCGGAACGCCGATCCACGTCATGCACGGCGGGTTGTCGCCGAACACCGCCTTCAGCGCATCGCCGATGGCCTTGCCTTCGTGCATATGGCTTTGCCTGATGTAGAGCCGCAGCGCGCCGACCTGGTCGAGTGTCGCGCCGACCGAGGCCAGCGCCGCGGCGAGGTTCTCCAGGCTCTTCGCCACCTGGCGGCCGATGTCGCCGGCGCCGACGATGGTGCGGTTCTGGTCCCAGGCGACCTGTCCCGACACGTGCACGGCATCGCCGAGGGATGTCGGTACGATCGCGACCTGGGAGAAGCCGTAGGGGCGGCTGTCGAACAGTCCGGCGGTTACGCGCGCCTCTCGGCTCATTCCGCTGCCTTCGCCTGCTTGCGCTCGAGCCAGGCCTTCATCGCGTTCTCCATGGTCATGAAGACCGCGCCGCCGGCCCGGAGCTGCTTGATCAGGCGCTCGAGCATCATCATGCGATGGCCGCGGCCGATCACGTGCGGATGGAAGGTGTAGGTGAGGATGCCGAAGTCGGGGCAGACCTCGCGCATGTAGTGGAAGTCGTCGACGAAGTTCTCCAGCACCATGTTGGCGTTCATCAGGCCGGCCTGGATCGAGCCGTTCGGGTTGCGCATGTATTCGAAGTGCGGGTAGTCGTCGAGCGACCAGCTGATCGGCATCTCGAGCAGCGTCGTCTCGCGGCCGCGCACGAACGGCTTCTTGAGCTCGACCGTGTCGCCCTGGCGGGCGTAGTAGCAGTCGTAGTCGTGGCCCATCAACGAGCTGTCGTACTTGATGCGGTGCTTCAGCAGGATGTCGATCGAATGGGGCGACAGGTCCCAGGCCGGCGAGCGGTAGCCGCGGGCGAGCTGGCCGGTGACCCGCTTGATCGAGTTGTTGCCGCGGACGATCTCCTCTTCCTCCTCGTCCTTGGACAGGCTGGCCGGCAGGCGATGCGTCCAGCCGTGATGGGCAAGCTCGTGGCCGGCCTCGACATAGGGCATGACCGACTGCGGGCTGCTGTCGATGGTGTGGCCGGGCGTGAAGAAGGTCGCCTTGATGTCGTAGCGGCCCAGCAGCGCCACCAGGCGGGGAATCACCACCATGTCGTACTCGCCACGCGAGATATAGGTGGGAGTCGTGAGCCCGCGGGCGATGAAGCCCGACATGTGATCGTGGTCGAAAGTCAGGCAGACGATGTGACGCGGCATGTCGCAGTCCCTCTCGGAAGGCGCAAAGTCTAGGCGGATTTGTTGCGTTCGCCCATCGGAGCCTGCATGATGTTGCCCAACGAAAAGCAAAACGAACCTTGAGTAGGGAGGGTTCATGGCGGGGACGTCCACCCGGCGCGCACCAGCGCCCGAGGGCGACAACCAGCTTGTGGTCGAGGGTGTGTCGAAGAAGTTCGGCGGCGTCACGGCCGGCTCGGACATTTCGCTCGAAGTCCCGCGCGGGCGCATCGTTTCCATCATCGGCCCCAACGGCGCCGGCAAGACGTCGTTGCTGAACATGATCTCGGGCTTCTACAAGCCCGACACCGGGCGTATCGTGCTCGAAGGCCGGGACATCACCCAGAAGAAGCCGAGCGACATCGCCGCGCTCGGCGTCGCGCGCACCTTCCAGAACATCGCCCTGTTCCAGGGCCTGACCGTGCTCGACAACCTGATGCTCGGCCGCCACGTCCGCATGAAGGCGGGCGTGCTCGCGAGCGTCATCTACTGGGGCATGGCGCAGAAGGAGGACATCGCCCATCGCGAGGCGGTCGAGGAGATCATCGAGTTCCTGAAGCTCCAGGACCTGCGCAAGCTGCCGACCGCGGCGCTGGCCTACGGCCTGCGCAAGCGGGTCGAGCTCGGCCGCGCGCTGGCGCTCGATCCCAAGATCCTGCTGCTCGACGAGCCGATGGGCGGCATGAACCAGGACGAGAAGGAGGACATGGCGCGCTACATCCTGGACGTGAACCAGGAGCGCGGCATGACCGTGGTGCTGATCGAGCACGACATGGGCGTGGTGATGGACATCTCCGACCATGTCGTGGTCCTCGACCGCGGCCGGCGCATCGCCGGCGGCACGCCGGAGGAGGTCCAGCGCGACCCCAAGGTGATCGAGGCCTATCTCGGCAAGGCAAAAGGTGGAGGACAGTAGATGAGCCTTCTCGAGGAGCCCACGACCGACACGCTGCCCAAGCTCCTGCAGCGCAACGCCGCCGAGAGCCCGCAGGCACCCGGCATGCGCGAAAAGACGCGCGGTGTCTGGCAGACCTGGGACTGGACCGCCTATCGCGATCGGGTGCGCGACTTCGCGCTCGGCCTCGCCGCCCTGGGCTTCCAGCGCGGCGACAAGCTGTCGGTGGTCGGCGACAACCGACCGCAGCTCTATTTCGCGCAGCTCGCGGCCCAGGCGCTGGGCGGCGTCTCGGTGCCGGTCTACCAGGACTCGATCGCCGCGGAGCTGGTCTACGTGCTGAACCACGCCGAGACCTCGGTGATCGTCGCCGAGGACCAGGAGCAGGTCGACAAGGCCCTGTCGCTTAAGGACAGGCTGCCCAACCTGCGCTGGATCATCTACGACGATCCGCGCGGCCTGTGGTCGTACGACGACCCGATGCTGCGCTCGTTCCTGACCGTGGCGGAGGAGGGGGCAGCCCACGGCAAGGCCAATCCCGGCCTCTACGACGCCGAGCTCGCCAAGGGCGGCGCCGACGACCTCGCCATGATCGCCTACACCTCGGGCACCACCGGCAACCCGAAGGGCGTGATGCTGAGCCATCGCAACATGATCGCGGCGGCCGAGGCGTTCATCGAGGTCAACGACACCAGGCCGGGCGACAACTGGCTGAGCTACCTGCCGATGGCGTGGGTGGGCGACGCCGCCTTCTCGCTGGGCATGGCGCTGGCCGGCAAGCTGGTCGCCAACTGCCCGGAGGGGCCGGAGAGCGTGCAGCGCGACCTGCGCGAGCTCGGGCCCAACGCCATGCTGGCGCCGCCGCGCATCTGGGAGAGCATGCTCACCACCATGCAGGTCAAGGGCGGCGACGCGACGCCGGGCAAGCGGCGCGTGTTCGACTATTTCCGCGGCCTCGCCGAGCGCTGCGAGCTGAAGCGCACCGACGGCAAGGCGCTGACGATGGGCGAGCGGCTCGGCCTGGTGCTGGGCGAAATCTTCGTCTACGGCCCGGTGCGCGACCAGCTCGGCCTGCGCAATGCGCGCTGGTGCTACACCGGCGGCGCGCCGCTGGGGCCCGACACCTACCGCTTCTTCCGCTCCTTCGGCGTCAACCTCAAGCAGGTCTACGGCGCCACCGAGGCGTCGGCGCTGATCGCCTGCCAGGCCGACGCCGAGGCCAATCCCAACACGGTCGGCCGGCCGATGCCGCGCATCGAGGTCAGGATCGACGATGCGGGCGAGGTGTTGCTGAAGGGCCCCAACGTGTTCCTCGGCTACTTCAAGCAGGACGAGGTCACGCGCGACACCGTCACGCCCGAGGGCTGGCTGAAGACCGGCGATGCCGGCTTCTTCGACAAGCAGGGCCAGCTCGTGATCATCGATCGCGCCAAGGACGTCGGCAAGCTGACCGACGGCTCGGCCTTCGCGCCGCAATTCATCGAGAACAAGCTGAAGTTCAGCCCCTACATCCGCGAGGCCGTGGCGTTCGGGCATGAGAAGCCAATGGTCGTCGCGATGATCGCGATCGACATGCAGACGGTCGGCACCTGGGCGGAGAAGCGGGGGCTGCCCTACACCAGCTTCATGGACCTCAGCCGCAAGCCCGAGGTGGCGGCGATGATCGGCGAGGAGATCGCCAAGGCCAATGCGAGCCTGCCCGACGTGCAGCAGGTCAAGCGCTACCTGCTGCTCAACAAGGAGCTCGAGGCCGACGATGCCGAGATGACGCGCACCCGCAAGGTCCGCCGCCGCTTCGTCGCCGAGAAATACGCCGGCGTGATCGATGCCTTCTACGGCGGAGCCAATGAGGTACAGGTGACGATGGACATCACCTTCGAGGACGGCCGCAAGTCCTCGCTCACCAACAACATCGCCATTCACAGTAGGCTGGCGGCCTAGATGTCCGAAGATCTCGGTTTTTTTATCGCCCTGATGCTGAACGGCTTGTCGATCGGGCTGATGTACTCGCTGATCGCGCTGGGTTTCGTGCTGGTCTACAAGTCGACCGACGCGATCAACTTCGCCCAGGGCGAGTTCGTCATGATGGCGGCGCTGATCGGCGCCGTCGTCGTCGCCTTCAACACCTCGCCGATCCTGGGCGCGATCCTCGCCGTGCTCGTCGTGCTGGCGGTCATGATCGGCTTCGGCTTCGGGCTCGAGCGGGTGGTGCTGCGGCCCTTGCTCGGCCGGCCGATCGTCGCGGTGATCATGGCGACCATCGGCCTGGCCGCCGTGCTGCGCGGCCTGACGCCCATCATCTTCGGCGGCGAGACGCGGGCGCTGCCGCTGCCGATCCCCGACGATCCTGTGGTGATCGGGCCGGCCACCCTGCCGCCGATCCAGGTGCTGGGTGCAGCCGTGGCGATCGTGCTGTTCGCGGGCTTCAGCTGGTTCTTCAAGAAGAGCCGCATGGGCGTCGCCATGCGCGCCGTCGCCGACAATCAGCAGGTCGCGCAGGCGATGGGCATCAATGTCGAGCGCTACTTCGCCTTGGCCTGGGCGATGGCCGGCATCGTCTCGGCGCTGGGCGGCATCGTCTGGGGCAGCATGCTGGGCGTCGACGTGCAGATCGCCGTGGTCGGGCTGAAGGTCTTCCCGGTGGTGATCCTGGGCGGCCTCGATTCGATCGGCGGCGCGGTGGTCGGCGGCCTGATCATCGGCGTCGTCGAGAGCCTCGCCGCGGGCTACCTCGATCCTTACGTCGGCGGCGGCACCAAGGACTTCGCCCCCTACCTGCTGATGATCCTGGTGCTGATGTTCCGGCCCTACGGCATCTTCGGCAAACGACAGATCGAGCGGGTGTGATGAGTATCGGTTTCTCTGTCGTCCTGAGCGAAGCGAAGGATCTCATTGCGCCCATGACGCGAAGGCGAGCGTCATGTGCGATGAAGCGCCATGAGATCCTTCGCTACGCTCAGGATGACAGAGGCTCCGCTCAGGACGACAAAAGGTAGTCATGTTCCATCGCGAAGCCGGAGTCTTCAAGACGACCTACGCCGCCGACATGGCGCTCTACCCGCTGCCGATCGCCAAATGGACGATTGCGGTGCTGGCGCTGATCTTCATCGTCATCCTGCCGCTCACGCTGCACGACTATTACCTGTCGATCCTGAACCTGATCTTCATCGCCGTGGTCGGCGCGCTGGGGCTCAACATCCTGGTCGGCTACACCGGCCAGATCTCGCTCGGCCACGGCGCCTTCATGTCGGTCGGCGCCTACGCCGCGGCCAACCTCGCGGTGAAGCTCGACCTGCCGTTCTGGCTGACCCTGCCGGCGGGCGGGCTGATGGCGGCGGCGATCGGCGCCCTGGTCGGCGTCCCCAGCCTGCGCATCAAGGGCCTCTACCTCGCGATCGCGACGCTGGCCGGCCAGCTGATCATCGAATGGACGATCAACCACGTGCCGGCGATCTCGGGCGGCGCCCAGGCCTCGATCGAGGTGCCGCGGCCCGACCTGTTCGGCTTCGTGCTCAACACCCAGGGCCGGCTCTACTACTTCCTGCTGTTCTTCGCGGTCCTGGCGATCGTCGCCACGCTCAACCTGATGCGCAGCCGCATCGGCCGCGCCTTCATCGCCGTGCGCGACCAGGACATCGCCGCCGAGATCATCGGCATCGACATCTTCCGCTACAAGCTGCTGTCGTTCGCGATCTCGTCGTTCTACGCCGGCGTCTGCGGCGTGCTCTATACCTACTATTTCGGCATCGCCAACTACGAGCAGTTCCAGCTCGGCGTGTCGATCGACTTCCTGGCGATGATCATCATCGGCGGCCTCGGCTCGGTCCTCGGTTCGGTGTTCGGCGCGATCTTCGTGACCTTGCTGCCGATCGTGATCCGTACTCTGATGGAGCAGGTGGGATCGTTCTTCTTCACCGACTCTGAGCTCGCCAGCGTGGTGTCGGGAACGCGCCTCGCGGTGTTCGGCGGGCTGATCATCTTCTTCCTGGTCATCGAGCCCGAGGGGCTCAACCGACTGTGGCGCAATGTCCGGAGCTACTTCCGGGTCTGGCCCTTCTCCTACTAGGCGGGGGGTCTCGTCAATCAAGCAACGCAAAAGGAGGAACCCATGATGAGGTACAAGAAGAGTGTGCTGGGCCTGGCGGTTGCGACCGGCAGCCTGGCGATCGCGTCGGGCGCTTTCGCCCAGGGCAAGGAGCTGGTGTTCGGCCTGCAATGCGACCGCACCGGGCCGACGGCCACGGTCGGCCAGGTGCTGTGCCCCGGCTACCACGACTACATCGCGCTGGTGAACAGCAAGGGCGGCATCGAGGGCTTCAAGATCAAGGTCGTCGAGGTCGACAACGAGTACAAGGTGCCGCCGGCGATCGAGGCGCACGAGCGCTTCAAGAAGGAGGGCGCCGTGCTCGAGGGCCTCTACGGCACGCCGCAGACCGCCGCGCTCAACAAGAAGCTCGAGGAGGACAAGATCCTCGGCACCTCGCCCGGCTTCGGCACCGCCGCCGCGGCCGACGGCAAGAAGTTCCCGTACACCTTCCCGATCGCCGCCAGCTACTGGTCGCAGGCCGGTGCCGCCGTCGAGTTCGCCAAGGAGAAGATGGGCGGGCTGAAGGGCAAGAAGATCGCCTTCGTGTTCTACGACAACCCGGCCGGCAAGGAGCCGCTGCCGATCCTCGAGGACCTCGCCAAGGCCGAGGGCTTCGACCTGCGCACCTTCGCGGTGCCCGCGCCGGGCGTCGAGATGGGCTCGCAGGTCACCGACATCGTGCAGCGATACAAGCCCGACTTCGTGATCACCCACCTGTTCGGCCGCGCGCCGTCGGTGTCGATCAAGGAGCTGAAGGGCAAGGGCTACCCGCTGTCGAAGGTCGTCGCCTTCGTGTGGGGCAGCGCCGAGGCCGACATCGTCGCCGCCGGCGGCATGGGAGTCGCCGAAGGCTACAACACCATCCAGTTCGCCGGCGTCGGCAAGGACTTCCAGGTGATCAAGGACATCGAGGCCATGTACAAGGCCGGCGGCAAGTCGGCCCCCAAGGAGATGGACTCGACGGTCTACTACAACCGCGGCGTCTTCATCGCGGCGCTGCATGCCGAGGCGGCGCGCAACGCCATCAAGGCCAAGGGCGGCGCGGCGCCGACTCCGGAGGACGTCAAGAAGGGCATGGAGCAGGTCAAGAACTTCACCCTGGGCGGCCTCGTCCCGCCGATGGAGCTCACCCAGGCCGACCACGAGGGCGGCGGCTGGTGCGAGATCTGGACGGTCAAGGGCGGCAAGCTGATGCAGACCAAGAAGTGGTTCCAGGGTTATCGCTCGGTGATCCAGAGGCATCTGGCGGCCGAAGCCAACAAGTCCTGAGCCTCGAGGTTTTGAGCCTTGCTGGCGATCAACAACATCGAGGTCGTCTACGACCGCGTCATCCTGGTGCTCAAGGGCGTGTCGATCGAGGTCGGCGAGGGCTCGATCACGACGCTCCTGGGCGCCAATGGCGCGGGCAAGACGACGACCTTGAAGGCGATCTCGGGTGTGCTCCGGTCGGAGCGCGGCGAGGTCACCAAGGGCACCGTGCAGCTCGCCGGCCGCCGCATCGACGGCATGCGGGCGCACGACGTCACCAGGCTCGGGCTGGTGCAGGTGTTCGAGGGCCGGCGCGTCTTCGAGCACCTGACCACCGAGGAGAACCTGATCGCCGGCGGGCACGTCAAGGACGCGGCCACGGTGAAGCAGGGGATCGACATGGTCTATTCCTACTTCCCGCGGCTCAAGGAGCGGCGGGCGCAGGTCTCGGGCTACCTGTCGGGCGGCGAGCAGCAGATGCTGGCGATCGGCCGGGCGCTGATGAGCCGGCCCAAGGTCGTGCTGCTCGACGAGCCGTCGCTCGGCCTGGCGCCGATGCTCGTGGAGGAAATCTTCGGCATCGTCAGCCGCCTGGTGAAGCAGGAGAGGCTCTCGGTCCTGCTGGTCGAGCAGAACGCCGCCATGGCGCTGACCGTGGCCGAGCACGGCTATGTCATGGAGAACGGCCGCATCGTGCTCGAGGGGCCGGCCGCCAAGCTGCGCGACAACTCCGACATCAAGGAATTCTATTTGGGGCTGAATGAGGGCGGCGCCCGAAAAAGTTATCACGACACGAAGCATTACAAGCGGCGCAAACGCTGGCTATCTTAGATCTTCCACCTCCCCCGTCGCACGGGGGAGGCAGGGAGAGGGAGAGCCTCAGGCGGGGTCTGTGGCCTTCCCCCTCCTGTATCCTCCCCCGTATGACGGGGAAGGACGAAGACTTTGTGGAGCAGGGGCCCATGAGCGAGATCGACCGGCTGCGCGAACTGATCGACGGTGCCAGGCGCATCGTCGCCTTCACCGGCGCAGGCATCTCGACCGAGTCGGGCATCCCCGACTTCCGCTCGCCCGGCGGCATCTGGACCAAGTACCAGCCGATCTACTTCGACGACTTCATGGCGTCGGAGGAGATGCGCCGCGAGGCCTGGCGCCGCAAGTTCGCGACCGACCAGACCATGCTCAAGGCCGAGCCCAATGCCGGCCATCGCGCGCTCGCCAAGCTGGTCGAGCTGGGCAAGATGACCGCGATCATCACCCAGAACGTCGACGGCCTGCACCAGCGCTCCGGCGTGCCGGCGTCCAGGATCATCGAGCTGCACGGCAACACGACCTACGCGACCTGTCTCGATTGCGGCCAGCGCTACGAGCTCGAGCCGATCAGGAAGGCGTTCCAGGGCAAAGGCATCCTGCCGATCTGCGAGAAATGCGAGGGCATCGTGAAGACCGCGACCATCTCCTTCGGCCAGGCGATGCCCGAGATCCAGATGGCGCGCGCCCAGGACGAGACCCAGCAGTGCGACCTGTTCATCGTGCTGGGCAGCTCGCTGGTCGTCTATCCGGCGGCCGGCTTCCCGCGCATCGCCAAGCGACGCGGCGCCGGGCTGGTCATCCTGAACCGCGACCCGACCGACCAGGACGACGAGGCCGACCTGGTGGTCCATGGCGAGATCGGGCCGACCATGAGCCGCGTGGTCGGGGTGAACTGATGCGCCGGCGGACTCTTCTGGCGGGCGCCGCGCTGCTTCCTCTCGGCGCGCCCCTCGCAACCGTGGCCCAGCAGGACATCACCTTCTTCCGCATCCTGACGGGCGGCACGGTCGGCACCTACTTCCCGATCGGCGGCCTGATCGCCAACGCGATCTCCAACCCGCCGGGCTCGCGACCCTGCAACGAGGGCGGCTCGTGCGGCGTGCCGGGCCTGGTGGCGACCTCGGTCGCCTCCAACGGCTCGGTCGCCAACGTGGCGGCGATCGCCGCGGGCACGGCGCAGTCGGGCTTCGTGCAGTCGGATATCGCCTACTGGGCCTACAACGGCACCGGCATCTACGCCGGCCGTCCCAAGGTCGACGTGCTGCGGGCGATCGCCAACCTGTACCCTGAGAGCGTGCAGCTCGTGGTGCGCAAGGGCTCGGGCATCAGGTCGGTGCGCGACCTGCGCGGCCGCAAGATCTCGCTCGACGAGCCGGGCTCCGGCACCCTGGTCGACGCCCGGCTGATCCTGGAGGCTTTCGGCATGACCGAGAAGGACCTGCAGGCGCAGTATTTCCCCGCCCAGCGCGTGGCCGACAGCCTGAAGGACGGCACCATCGACGGCTTCTTCTCGGTCAGCGGCTATCCGCAGAGCGCGGTCGCCGACCTCGCCGCCACGGTCGGCGTCGAGCTGGTGCCGATCGAGGGCCCCGAGGTCGACAAGCTGGTCAGCCAGTTCAGCTTCTTCAGCGCCGAGGAGATCCCCGACGACGCCTACAAGGGGGTCGCCGGCGTCAAGACGGTGAGCGTGCATGCGCTGTGGGTCACCTCGAGCAAGCAGAACGAGGAGCTGATCTACAAGGTCACTGCGGCGCTGTGGCACCCGGCGACGCGCAAGCTGCTCGATTCAGGCCACATCAAAGGCCGCGAGATCCGGCTCGAGACGGCGACCACAGGCCTCGGCATTCCGCTGCATCCCGGCGCCGAAAAGTTCTACCGCGAAAAGGGCCTGGTGAAGTAGCGGAACAGCAATTCCTCCCCATTCAAATGGGGAGGTGCCCCCGTCTTACGGGGGCGGAGGGGTCATAGCCGCCCGTCGATTTCCGGCCGATGAATCGCCTCGACGATGGTCTCGACGACGGCATCGAGATTTGTCTGCACGTCGGCATTCCAGAAGCGCAGGACACGATAGCCAGCCGATCTCAAGAAACCATCGCGCCGAGCATCATAGGCTTCGCGTTCGACATGCTGACTTCCATCTAGTTCGACAATGACTCGACCGTCCAGTGAAGCGAAGTCGCAGATGTAGAGTCCGATCTGATGCTGCCGTCGGAACTTGAGGCCACCAAGTTGTCGACGCCGCAGACGACTCCATAGGAGCCGTTCGACATCGGTCTGGTGTTTGCGGAGAGTTCGAACATGCTGACGCATGCACGGATTAGGGCACGGAAAATCCGGCGTTACTGTGTCGATATATGCAACCATTGAGAGTGCCCATGACCCCTCCGCCCCCGTAAGACCGGGGCACCTCCCCATATGAACGGGGAGGGGTTTCGCTCTACAAAGGCCAGCGTCTCACTAGGTAGGGCAAAGATCATGCGGTTGAAGGGCAAGGTGTGCGTCGTCACGGCGGCGGGGCAAGGGATCGGTTTGGCCGCGGCGCAGGCCTTCGCGCGGGAAGGCGCGACGGTCTGGGCGACCGATGTCGACGAGGTCAAGCTGGCGGTGCTCGAGGGCGAGGGGCTGAAGCCCCGCAAGCTCGACGTGCTCGACAAGGCGGCGATCGGCGCGCTGGCCCAGGAAACCGGACCGGTCGACGTGCTGTTCAACTGCGCCGGCCACGTCCATCACGGCAGCATCCTCGACGCCACCGACCCGCAGTGGAGCTTCGCGTTCGACCTCAACGTCCGCAGCATGTTCTGGACGATCCAGGCCTTCCTGCCGGGTATGGTGGAGAAGGGCAGCGGCTCGATCGTCAACATGTCGTCGGCCGCTTCCTCGGTGAAGGGTGCGGCGCTGCGCTTCATCTACGGCACGACGAAGGCCGCCGTGGTCGGCCTCACCAAGTCGGTCGCCGTCGACTATGTCGCCAAGGGCATCCGCTGCAACGCGATCTGCCCCGGCACCGTCCAGACGCCGTCGCTCGACGAGCGCATCGCCAGCCTCGGCGGCGGCCCGGACGCCCGCCGCTTCTTCCTGCAGCGCCAGCCGACCGGCCGCTTCGGCTCGGCCGACGAGATCGCCGCCCTGGCGGTCTACCTCGCCAGCGACGAATCGGCCTTCACCACCGGCACGGTCAACGTCATCGACGGCGGCTGGAGCGTCTAGTGGGCGTGCTGTCATCCCGAGCGCAGCGAGGGATCTTTCCTGCTGCCTTAAGGATCCCTCGCTCCGCTCGGGATGACCGAGGGAGCAGGACCTGATGGACATCGCCGCGATCGCGGCCAAGGCGCCGGTCATCCCGGTGCTGACGATCGAGCGGCTGGCCGACGCCGTACCGCTCGCCCGGGCGCTGGTGGCGGGTGGCCTTTCGGTACTGGAGATCACCTTCCGGACCGGCGTCGCGCTCGACGCCCTGGCCGCCATCGCCCGTGAGGTGCCGGAGGCGGTGGTCGGGGCGGGGACGGTGCTCGACGAGGCCCAACTGCGGCAGGCGATCGATGCCGGGGCGCAATTCGGAGTCAGTCCAGGGTGCACGGATGCCTTGGCCCGGGCGGTCAGGGACTCCGGGCTGCCGTTCCTGCCCGGCGTCCAGACCGTCTCGGAAGCATTGGCCCTGCGGGAACGGGGCTTCCGGCTGTTGAAGTTCTTTCCCGCCGACGCGGCCGGCGGGACGACGTGGCTGAAGGCCGTCGCCGCGCCGCTGGCCGGCCTGCGGTTTTGCCCGACCGGCGGAATCGGCATTGAGATCGCGCCGGCCTATCTCGCGCTGCCGAACGTCGCCTGCGTCGGCGGCTCGTGGGTGGCGCCGCGCGACGCGGTCGCGGCCGGCGATTGGTCACGGGTCGAACGCCTGGCAAAAGCGGCGGCCGCGCTCAAACGATCCTGAAGCCCTTCCGCCCGGCTAAAGCCGGGCGGAAGGGGCCCGCTTCAACAAGCATCGCCCGTGCGCGCGTTTCCGACTGGATGGAGCCGCAAGCGGCTCCATCCAGTCGGAAACCGCTCTAGCGCGGCGCGCGGATTCCTGCTGAATTGGCGCCGCAGGGAGAGTCCGTTTCCGACATGAAAATAGCGGTCATTGCGGCACTGGCGCTGGGTCTGGGCGCGAGCGCCGTTGCGCACGCCGACCAGGTCATCGTCCTCAATTCCGAGGAGGCGTCGTACAGCGTCGTCAGCCGCGGGCTGCGCAGCGAGATCGCGCGCTACCCGCTCGGCCGCGAGCCGCATCACCTGATCCCGACGCCGGACGGCAAGGAACTGCTGGTCGCCTCGACCGTGACCAACGAGCTGGTCGTGCTCGACAGCAAGACCGGCGAGCGCAAGCGGGTCGTCCGCAACATCATCGATCCCTACCAGCTCGGCTTCAGCCCGGACGGCAAGTGGTTCGTGACCGCGGCGTACCGGCTCGATCACGTCGACATCTACCGCTACGACGGCGACTTCAAGCTCGCCGGCCGCATCTTCATCGACGGCTTGCCGAGCCATCTCGACTTCGACAGGGAGTCGAAGACGGTGTTCGTCACCCTGCAGCAGAGCGCCCGCGTCGTCGCCTTCGACCTCGCGACCCAGAACATCAAGTGGAACGTCGAGGTCGGCAAGGCGCCGGCCGGCGTGGTCATGCTGCCCGACAACAAGCGCCTGATGGTGGCGCTGACCGGCGAGGATTCGGTGGTCACCCTCGATCCGGCCAACGGCACGGTCACCGGCCGGCTGAAGACCGGCAAGGGCGCGCATAATTTCTGGCCGAGGGGCGACGGCCGCCACTGGTTCCTGAGCAACCGCGTCGAGGGCACGGTGTCGCTGATCGACACCAAGGACATGACGGTGGTGGCCAGCCTGCGCGTGCCGGGCGGACCCGACTGCATGGACATCACGCCCGACGGCAAGGAGCTGTGGGTGACCCAGCGCTTCCTGCGCCGCATCGCCATCGTCGATCTCGCGACCCTCAAGGTCACCGGCAGCATCCCGGTCGGCAAGTCGCCGCACGGCGTGTTCATCCTCAAGGCGCCCGCGATGACGCCACCGGTGCGCGCCGCCGCCAACGATTAGAGGGCGACGATGAGGCCGCTGATCGATCTCTGGGTCGGCACGCAGACCTGGCTGTTCGAGACCTTCGTCAGCCCGATACTGTTCGCGCTCAACCTGATGGAATGGTTCGAGCCGGCGTTCAACGCCGTCGAGTTCGTCATGCTGGGCGTGGTGCAGATCGCGGCGATCGCGATCGTCATGCGCTTCTTCGAGCGCCGCTGGAGCGTGGAGCAGGGCGAGGACCGGCTGGTCGGCGTCGACCGGATCTACACCCTGCTGAACAAGCTCGGCATTATCCCGCTGCTGGTGTTCGTCGTTGCCTATCCGGTCACCCAGGAGATCGAGCATCTGGTGCGGGTAATGGGGTTTGCGCCACCGCGGCTGGAGCGGCTGATCCCCGGACTTCACGACAACGCCTTCGCCTCGTTCCTGGTCTATTTCGTCCTGTACGACTTCGCCGCCTACTGGGTGCACCGCGCCCAGCACCGGTTCTCGTGGTGGTGGGCGCTGCACAGCCTGCACCACAGCCAGCGCCGCGTCACCGTCTGGACCGACGACCGCAACCACATCCTCGACGACCTGATCGTCAACCTCGTCCTGGTGGTGTTCGCCCAGGTGGTCGGCGTGCAGCCCGACGACTTCGTGCTGATCCTGATCGTCGGCCGCCTGGTCGAGAGCTGGAGCCACGCCAATGTCGACATGAGCTTCGGCCGGCTGGGCGCGCGGCTGCTGGTGGCGCCGCGCTTCCACCGCCTGCACCACGCGCTGGCCGACGCCCGCGATCCGCACATCCACGACCACAACTTCGCGCCGGTCTTCCCGGTCTGGGACATGCTGTTCGGCACCGCCCGCTTCGACGCCGAGCCGCGCCCGACCGGCGTCGACGATGCCGAGGTCGACCGCGACAACGGCCGCGGCTGGCTCGCCCAGCAGGCGCGCGTGTTCAAGCGCTTCGTCGCCGCGCTCACGCCGCTGAAGCTCAAGGCGTCGTAAGCTGGGAGCGCGGCACTTCGTGCCGCTCTTTTTCTTTTCGCTGCGAAAGTAAATCCTGCGCAGGGCAGGCACGCGATTGCTGGGGAATCGTGCCTTATGACCATGAGCGGCGCGGAGTGCCGCGGTCCCAGCGCCCTCATTATGGGCAATGGACCGCGACTCGAAGCCCGGAAATGAAGGCTTTTCCGCGCTTCCATTGCCCATAATAGGTCCTGCGTAACGCAGCCTTTATCCTGCGCGCGATCTTCACGTCTGCAGGAGGTTTCGATGTCAGAGTCCGATGTCCGTGACGCCAACGGCCGCTTCGTCAAAGGCCATCCTGGCGGTCCCGGCCGCCCGCGCAATCCGGTGGTCAACGCGATCGCCGAGTTCGACCGCCGAGGCATCGAGGTCGCGCAGCGGCTGATCGACGTCATCGAGAAACAGGGTCTGGAGGGCAACCTCCGGGCGGCCGAGATGGTGCTGCAGCGCGTCTGGCCGGTGCGACGCAACCGGCCTATCGAGGTCGTCAATACCGACCCGGACGAGGATGTCGGGCCTTACACGATCGTCGCGCATGGCGCGGTCGCCTCGTCGATGTTGGATGGCGAAATCACGCCGAACGAGGCGCACGCCGCGGCGCGCGTGCTGAAGTTGCTGCAGGAACAGATGGAAGCAGCCGAGAAGGCCAGCGCCGCCATTTCCTACACCGCCGCAAAACCGTGAAAATGGAGAAAAATGGTCGGAAATGGCTGGAAATGGTCGAGCCATCCTCCCCATGGAGGTGTCAGCGTCTTACGCTGACGGAGGGGTCGGAGACGACAGCGCGACGGGGGCCTATGACCCCTCCGTCGCGGGTAGGGCACTTTCGCACGAAGTGCGAAAGTGCCGACGCGCCACCTCCCCATCTGAATGGGGAGGAAAGCCTTGCTCGACTACGCGCTGTGTTTCAGTGCCGCCATCACTGCATCCTTGCGCGGGATCGGCGTGACCGCGCCGTAGCCTGTAGTCGACAGGGCTGCCGCGACGTTGGCGTAGCAGGCCGCTGTCTCCGGATCGTCGCCCTCCAGCAGGCGTGTCAGGAATGCACCGTCGAAGGTGTCGCCGGCGCCAGTGGCGTCGACCGCCTCGACCTTGTGCGGCGCGATACAGACCATGCTGCCTGGGCGGGCGAGCAGGGCGCCCTCGCTGCCCATCTTCAGCGCCACCATCGGCGCGCCGAGCTTCAGGTAGAAATCGGCGATCCCCTCCGGCGCCTGCAGCCCGGTGAGAAGCTGCGAATCGTCGAGGCTCGGCAACAGGATATCGCAGTGGGCGACGGTCGCGTGGATCTTCGCGCGCGCCGTCTCGAGGTCCCACAGGCGCAGCCGCAGGTTCGTGTCGTACGACACCTTCACGCCGGCCTTGCGCGCGACCTCGATGGCGCGGTCGCAGGCAGCGCGCGCGTCGGCGCTGATCGCCTGGCCGATCGCCGAGACGTGCAGCACGCGCGCGCCGGCAATGTAGTCCGCCGGGATGTCGTCGGGCGTCATCAGCGATGCGGCCGAGCCCTTGCGCAGATAGTCGAACTTGTGGCCGCTCGGGCCGTGCGTCACGAAGCTGACGCCGGTCGGCGCCGTCGGATGACGTGTGACCTGCGAGGCATCGAGGCCTTCCTGCTTCCAGAGATCGAGGAAGGCATCGCCCATCCAGTCCTGGCCGAGGCTGGTGAGATAGCCGGCCGTCGCGCCCTGCCGCACCGCCGCGATCGCGACATTCTGCGAATCGCCGCCGAAGCCCTGCAGCCAGGTGCGGCCGTCGCCTTCCTTCGGTCGGTTGAATTCGATCAGCGGCTCGCCGATGGAGACGATGGTGGGAGAGGTGGACATGGCGCCCGAGGTTTCCCATGGTGCCGGTCGTCACTCAAGGGAGGACAAGATGGCTGACGCCGACGCCAAGCCCACCGGCCCCGACCTCGCGCAGGGCATTCCTCTCTCCGATCTGGCCGACGGCGGCATGCTGGTCGGCCATGTCGGCGGCGACGAGGTGCTGGTGGCGCGCCACGGCAAGGATGTCTTCGCGGTCGCGGCGCACTGCAGCCACTATCACGGGCCGCTGGCCGAGGGCCTGCTGGTCGGCGACACGGTACGCTGCCCCTGGCACCATGCCTGTTTCAGCCTGCGCACCGGCGAGCCCCTGAATCCGCCGGCGCTGAGCCCGATCGACTGCTGGTCGGTCGAGCAGCGCGACGGCAAGGTCTTCGTGAAGGACAAGCAGGCGCCGAAATCCATGGCGCGGAAGATGCCGAGCAATCCGCCAGGCCGCATCGTGATCGTCGGCGGCGGCGCGGCCGGCTTCGCGGCGGCCGAGATGCTGCGGCGGCAGGACTACAAGGGCAGCATCGTCATGCTGAGCAACGACGAGGCGGCGCCGGTCGACCGGCCCAACCTCTCCAAGGACTATCTCGCCGGCAACGCGCCCGAGGAATGGATCCCGCTGCGCGGCGACGACTACTACCAGGACAACGGCATCGATTTGCGACTGAAGGCCGACGTCGTGGCGATCGATCCGCGCGCCAAGGAGGTGTCGTTGGCCAACGGCAAGGTGCCGTACGACCGGCTGCTGCTGGCGACCGGTGCCGAGCCGGTGCGACTGCAGCTTCCCGGCGCCGACCTGCCGCACGTCCACACGCTGCGCAGCCTTGCCGACAGCACCGCCATCATCGAGCGGGCCAAGACCGCCAAGCGCGCGGTCGTGATCGGCGCCAGCTTCATCGGGCTCGAGGCCGCGGCCTCGCTGCGGGCGCGCCAGATCGAGGTCCATGTCGTGGCGCCGGAGAAGCGGCCGATGGAGCGCATCCTGGGGCCCGCCATGGGCGACCTGGTGCGGTCGCTGCACGAAGAGAAGGGCGTGATCTTCCATCTCGAGGATTCGCCGGTCGCGATCGAGGCCGGGCAGGTGAAGCTGAAGAGCGGCGGCGCGCTCGAGGCCGACCTCGTGGTCATGGGCGTCGGCGTGCGGCCGCGCACGGCGTTGGCCGAGACGGCGGGCCTCACGGTCGATCGCGGCATCGTCACCGACACGTTCCTGGAGACCAGCGCGCCGGGCATCTTCGCCGCCGGCGACATCGCGAAGTGGCCCGATCCGTACAGCAAGCAGACGATCCGGGTCGAGCACTGGGTGGTGGCGCAGCGCCAGGGCCAGACCGCGGCGCTCAACATGCTGGGCTTCCGCCAACGGTTCGACGCCGTGCCGTTCTTCTGGAGCCAGCACTACGACATGCCGATCAATTATGTCGGCCACGCCGAGAAATGGGACGAGATCGAGGTCGAGGGCGACATCGCCGCCAAGGACTGCCTGGTCCGCTACAAGCTCGGTGGCCGCACGCTGGCTGCGGCATCGATCTATCGCGATGTCGCCAGCCTGCAGGCCGAAGTGGCGATGGAGCGGGAGAGGGCTTAGGGTCCTCCCAAGGAATCGGAGAAAGGCAAATGGCCGACAACAAGAAGAGCAACGGAGCGCGCCGGCTCCGCAGCCGCGAATGGTTCGACGCGCCGGGCGATCCGACCATGGCCGCGCTCTATCTCGAGCGGTACATGAACTTCGGCCTGACCCTGGGCGAGCTCTACACCAGCAACCGGCCGATCATCGGCATCGCCCAGACCGGCAGCGACCTGTCGCCGTGCAACCGCCATCATCTCGAGCTGGCCACGCGCGTGCGCGACGGCATCCGCGATGCCGGCGGCATCCCGATCGAGTTTCCGGTCCATCCGATCCAGGAGACCGGCAAGCGGCCGACCGCGGCGCTCGACCGCAACCTTGCCTATTTGAGCCTGGTCGAGAGCCTGTACGGCTACTTCTTCGACGGCGTGGTGCTGACCACCGGCTGCGACAAGACCACGCCGGCGATGATCACCGGCGCCTGCACGGTCAACATCCCGTCGATCGTCTTGTCGGGCGGGCCGATGCTCGACGGCCACTATGCCGGCGGCCTCGCGGGCTCGGGCACCATCGTGTGGTACGCGCGGCAGGAGCTCGCCGCCGGCCGCATCGACATGAAGACCTTCATCCAATGGGTCGCCGACAGCGCGCCCAGCGTCGGGCACTGCAACACCATGGGCACGGCGCTGTCGATGAACAGCATGGCCGAGGCGCTCGGCCTGTCGCTGCCGGGCTGCGCGGCCATCCCGGGCCCGTATCGCGAGCGCGGCCAGATCGCCTACGAGACCGGCAAGCGCATCGTCGCGATGGTAGAGGAGGATCTCAAGCCCTCCGACATCCTGACGCGCGAGGCATTCGAGAACGCCATCGTCGCGGCGAGCGCGCTCGGCGCCTCGACCAACTGCCCGCCGCACGTCAACGCGATCGCGCGCCACATCGGCGTCAAGCTCGACAACGCCGACTGGGACCGCCTGGGCTACGACATCCCGCTGCTGGTGAACTGCATGCCGGCCGGCGCCTATCTCGGCGAGGCCTTCCATCGTGCCGGCGGCGTGCCGACGGTGATGCGCGAGCTGCTGGCCAAGAACAAGATCCACGGCAACGTCATGACGGTGAGCGGCAAGACCTACGCCGAGACCCTCGAGACGGCGAAGCCGGCCGACGGCGAGGTGATCAAGGCCTACGACAGGCCGATGCTGGGGCATGCGGGCTTCGCCGTGCTGTCGGGCAACCTGTTCGATAGCGCGATCATGAAGACCTCGGTGATCTCGCCGGAGTTCCGCGCGAAGTACCTCGAGAAGCCGGGCGACAAGGACGCCTTCGAGGGCACCGCGATCGTGTTCGAGGGGCCCGAGGACTATCACCACCGCATCAACGACCCGTCGCTGCCGATCGACGAGAACAGCATCCTGTTCATCCGCAACACCGGTCCGGTCGGCTATCCCGGCGCGGCCGAGGTGGTGAACATGCTGCCGCCCGATCGGCTGGTGAAGGGCGGCGTGGTGCTGCTGCCGTGCGTCGGCGACGGCCGGCAGAGCGGCACGTCGGCGAGCCCGTCGATCCTCAACGCTTCGCCCGAGGCGGCGGTCGGCGGCGGGCTGGCGCTGCTCAAGACCGGCGACAGGGTCCGCATCGACATCGGCAAGCGCTCGGCCAACATGCTGATCTCCGACGAGGAGCTGGCCAAGCGCCGCGCCGCATGGAAACCCGACATCAAGGCGAGCCAGACGCCGTGGCAGGAGCTGCAGCGCAAGTTCGTGGGCCAGCTCGCGTCGGGCGCCTGCCTCGATTTCGCGATCGATTTCCAGAGGATCGCCCAGACCAAGGGAGTGCCTCGGCACTCCCACTAAAGCGCGGAGGTTACTTCGCGCGAGGCTAGAGCATATTCCGTTCGGCTGGAATCAGCCGAACGGAATATGCCTGCTGCAACAACAACGCCCGTGCGCGCATTTCCGGACAGATGGAACCGCGAGCGGTTCCATCTGTCCGGAAATCGCTCTAGCGGAAGAGACGCTGCTCGATGATGACGGGCAGGTCGGCGCGGTTGATCAGCACGATCGCCCACGGCGAGGTCGGCGGCCCGGGCGGCGGCCGCGCTCCCGGCGGCGGGGAGGGCATGGTCGAGAATCCCGCTATCGGCGCCGAGAAGTTGTTGGCGACCGGTCCGGAGGAGCCGTAGCCCGGGCCGGCCTGCAGGGCGCGCGAGGTCGGCTGCATCGGCGGCGGCGGTGGCGGCATCGGCGGCGGCTGCGTGCGCTGGGCCATCATGAAGTCGTTGGGGCCGCGCTCCTCGAAGACCAGCATGATGCGGTCGCGGCGGCGCACGGCGGACAGCACGTTGACGCCGTGGCCCGGGCCGCGCTGGCCGAGGAAGATGCCGACGGCGTTGGTCCGGCCGGGCTCGAAGACATCGGGAGCGCGGGCCCCGATGCGGGCCCACAGGCTGCGCCATTCGGCCATGGTGCTGGCCACGACCTGGTCGGGCTGGCGCATATAGGCGTTGGTGCCCTGCCACTGGCGAATTTCGATGGACTGAGCCCACGCTCCTGTCGCGACGGCGGTGAGCGCGACGAGCAGCATCAGACAGAGCGACTTGACCTTGGGCACGCGGGCAGCTCGTTTCCGAACCTGGGCTGATGAAGCAGAGCCTCAAACCACCATCACAGTTTGGCGCAATTGCGGCGGGGCCGGCCAACTCGATTGCTTCGGCGAGGCGATTCCGGGGCACTGATGCGCAAAAGCCACAGTCCTGCAGGTGCCCTGTACGGCCTTGCAGCATATGCTGCGCCGCATGAAAACAGGGATGGACGACCAATCCGTGGCGCAACGGGTCCTGGACCATATCGCCAACGGCACCACCGATACGGGCGATTCGGTTTGGCATGAGCCGGTCGCCAACTACCGCGCGCCCGACCGGCTGCAGGCCGAGCTCGGGGTCCTGCGCCGCGCGCCGACGCCGTTCTGTCCGTCGGCCGCTCTGCCGGAGGTCGGCTCGTTCGTGGCGCGCGAGGCGGCGGGGGTGCCGCTGGTCGTGGTGCGCGGCACCGACGGCGAGGTGCGTGCTTTTCGCAACGCCTGCCGACATCGCGGCATGCAGGTGGCGAGCGGCAGCGGTTGCACGCGCGCCTTCGTCTGCCGCTATCACGGCTGGACCTACAATCTCGAAGGTGCGCTGCGCCACATCCCGCATGAGGCGGGCTTCCCGGGCTTCGACAAGCAGGCGCATCCGCTGGTGCCGGTGAGCGCGATCGAGCGCATGGGCCTGGTGTTCGTTGCGCAGGAGGCGCCGGCGCTCGACGGCGATCCGCTCGGCGGGCTGGAGTGGCTGATCGCGCCGGACCAGCGGCTGTTCGCGACGGCCGAGCGCGACTTCGACGTCAACTGGAAGATCTTCCTCGAGAGCTTCATCGAGGGCTATCACATCAAGTCGACGCATCCCGAGAGCTTCCTGCCCTACGGCTTCGACAACCTGAACGTGATCGACCTGTTCGGCCGCAACAGCCGCGTGACCTATCCGTTCAAGCGCATCCAGAAGCTCGCCACGGTGCCGCCGGCCGAGCGCCGGGTGGACGGGCTGCTGACCTACGTCTACCACCTGTTCCCGAACGTGCTGATCACGGTGCTGTCGCGGCACACCAACGTGGTGATCCTCGAGCCGCTCGCCGTCGATCGCACGCGGCAGCTCACCTACACCCTGACCAACGGCGGCGGCGACGATCCTGCCGCGCTGGCCGAGGCCAGGCGCGACGCCGAGTTCGTCGGCAACACCGGCGCACTCGAAGACCGCGCCGTGGTGCACGCCATCCAGCGCGGCCTCGCGAGCGGCGCCAACGACCACTTCACCTTCGGCCGCTACGAAAGCGCCATCGTCCACTTCCACCGGACGCTGACGACGCTGCTGGCTTAAGAGCGCTTGGCCCGATCGGCGGCGTTGGTCGACTGGATCTGCTCGCGGATGCGGCGCCAGTCGTCCTCGCTGTGGGCCATCAGGTTCGAGAACGTGCCGTTGCCCATGATGCCCATGCCGCCATCGATGGCGATGACCTCGCCGTTGATGTACTCGACCTCGTCGCTCATCAGGAACGCCGCCATGTTGGCGAGCTCGCGCGGCCGGCCGACCCGGCCCAGCGGATTGCGCGCCTTGTAGCGATCGTCGTCGCTCTCCTTCATCGGGTTGAGCCGTGCCCAGGCGCCTTCGGTGGGGAAGGGACCGGGCGCGATCGCATTGAGACGGATGCCGTGCCGGCCCCATTCGACGGCCAGGCTCTGGGTCATCACCGCGACGCCCGCCTTGGACATCGCCGAAGGCACGACGAACGGGCTGCCGGTCCACACCCAGGTGGTGAGGATGCTGATCACGCTCGCCTTGCGCTGCTCGGCAATCCACCGCTTTCCACAGGCGTTGGTCACGTAGAACGTGCCGTGCAGCACGATGTTGGCAATGGCATCGAATGCACGCGGGCTGAGGTCCTTGGTCTGGGAGATGAAATTTCCGGCAGCATTGTTGACCAACCCATCGAGCGGGCCGCCGGCCCAGATCGCGTCCACCATCTCCTCGACTGCAGTAGCGACGCGAATGTCGACGGCGAATGCATCGACTCGACGGCCCGGGAATTTACCCATGATTTCCTGCGCCGTTTGCTCCAGCACGCTGCCGCGCCGGCCGCATATCACAGCGTCTGCACCAAGGTCGACGAAGCGCTCCAACATGATCTTGCCGAGGCCGGTGCCGCCGCCGGTGATCAGGAATCGCTTGCCTTTGAACAGATCGTTCTTGAACACCGCCGCTGCCTCCTCATTCACATCGAGCTTTCGTCTAGCTTACGCACACAAACCTTCTCAAGTGTTGCGCCCGTTCACCGGACTGCTAGGATTTCTCCATAACAACAGGGATCGTTGGAATGACGACCCAACAGGGAGAGCCAAGCGGGGACGTCGGTTCAGTTGAGCTGCGTGGTAAAGTAAAGTGGTTCAACGCCGTGAAGGGCTACGGTTTTCTTGCCCTTGAAGCTGACAATAGCGACGCGTTCCTGCACGTAACGACACTTCGGCAATCCGGGCATGAAGATCTCAAGCCCGGAGCAACGGTAGTGTGCTCAGGCGTGCGCGGCCCGAAGGGCTGGCAGGTCATGAAGGTGCTCAACGTCGATTCTTCGACGGCGGTGAGCGCTGCACCCAAACCACCGCCAACGCCGGAGGGGATCGCCGTCGGCGACTACATCGCCGCACTGGTCAAGTGGTACAACAACGAACGCGGCTATGGCTTCGTCACGCGCGAGGCCACGGACGGCGACATCTTCGTGCATGCAGCCGTACTGCGGCGGCACGGCATGGATTCGCTGGCGCCCGGCCAGAAGGTGATGATCCGCATCGCCGAAGGCCAGAAGGGCCTGCAGGTCGTCGAGATCCGCACCGCTTGACCACGACAGGCCTCGGCGCGCACTAAAGCGCCATGGCGTTCCTAGTCGTATCGCGGCTGCTCAGCCGCCGTTTTGCGTTGGCTGCTCCTCTGACCGTCGCCGCGCTCGCGGCCCGCGCGCAGGAAGCTGATATCCAGTTCAAGCGCTCGTCGCTGGTGATCGTCGCCCACGGGCGGGACATCAAGTTCGAGGTCGAGCTGGCGACCAACGACGCCGAGCGGGCGCGCGGGCTGATGTACCGCAAGCAGCTCGGCCCCTACGAGGGCATGCTGTTCGACTTCTACCAGGAGATGCCGGTCAGCTTCTGGATGAAGAACACGCTGATCCCGCTCGACATGGTGTTCATCGCCGCCGACGGCACGGTGAAGCACGTCCATGCCAACGCCGTGCCGATGTCGACCGACACCGTGCCCAGCCGTTTCCCCGTGCGCGCCGTGCTCGAGATCAACGGCGGCAGCGCGGCGCTGCTCGGCATCAAGCCGGGCGACAAGGTCAAGCACCCGATCTTCGGCAACGCCTAACGGGCTTCGAGCCAGCCCCGATAGCGCACGATCAGCCCGGTCAGGGGATGGCTGATCTCGACATGAAAACGAAAGCGGTCGTCCCCCTCCTCGTAGGACGCCGAGCGCGGGCAGAGCCACATCGGCATCGGCACGCCGAGCACCGTCCAGCCGCGCAGCACGAGATGCATCCGCCCGTCTTCCGGAACCAATGCCATGGCGAAGGTCAGGGGCCCGAAGCGCTCGCACAGCAGCCGCTCCCATCGGCCGCTGCCCAGGTACTGGCGGCTCGAAAATGAGCGGCCATCGAAGGTGCGGGTCCAGGTCTCGCCGTCGTCGGCCTGGGCGAAGTCGACACGCAGCGGCACGTCCTTGCCTGAAGCGGGAAAGCCGATCAGGGCGCCGACCAGGCGGGAGAGCCAGCCGGTGCCGCGCTCGACTTGGGCACTGCCTACGGCGTGCGTTGCTCCGTCGTGCATCGCGCGCACCGCCGCCGGCAGCGCGCCCCAGCTCGCGCCGAGCACTTGCCCGTAGAGCGGCGGCCCGTCGGTTTCGTCGCGAAGGCCGGTCCTGATGGCGCGGCAGGCGAACAACTTGTCGTAGTCCTCGAGCTCGAGGTCGTGCACCGCGGCGCGCGCACCCACGGCGGGCCGCTGCCCTTCCAGCATCCGGCGGACGATGGCCTCGACCGCCATCGACGGGATGAGCGGCCCGTCGTCGCCATCGGCGAGCAGATGCCAGGAGCGGATGACCAGCCGACCTGCCGCATCGACGCCGTCGACCTCTACGAACATGCCGCCGCGATGCTCGCCCCAGCCGACATGGTTGGAGACCCAATGCACCAGCGGCGCCATCGGCAGCAGCGACGGCAGCACCCGCCAGCGCACCAACCAGGCCAGCGCGATCAGCGCGCGATGCAGCGACTCCGGGACGGGGCCCGCGCCCATCCAGATCGTCCGCGCCTCGGGCCAGAGCGGTGCCAGCACCCTGAGGTCGGGAACCTCGACCAGCGAGAACAGGGTGTTGCGCACCGGCACCCGGCCCGGCGGCGCGATGGTGAAGCGCATCTGCTCGGTGAAGGGATAGCCGGTCGCCGACTGGCCGTCGCGGCGCAGGCGGGTCGGCTGTCCGGCATAGCCGGTGATGGCCCGGATCACGTTCTCGCCGACGATGGCGTAAGGCGACGGCGCGATGCCGGCGCGGATCGATTCGACCCGCGCCAGGCCGCTCGCCAGCCGGCGCGTCGCCGCGGCCGTCAGCACGGGAAAGCTCGAGACACCGGACAGGACGAAGATTTGCGCGGCGCGCGCCTCGGCATCCAGGCCCTGGACGCCGTCGACGAACTCGGCGCCGTCGGCGAGGTCGAGATAGGGCACGCCAGCGGCGATGCACGCCTCGATCACCCGGTAGCGCCCTTCGCCATAGGCTTGATAGGGGCCGCTGGCATCGACCAGGAGATCGGGCCGCAGCGTCGCGAGATGACCCGCGAGATCGCCGTTGCGATCGAACACCGCGGGCACGAGCCTGGCCGTGGCGACCTGTTGCGCGCAGAACGCCTTGGCTCGCTCCGGCGAGCGGCCGGCGACGATCAGCTCGAGCCGCGGCTCGTCCTTCAGGAGCTCGACGATGCGGCCGCCGAAGATGCCGTAGCCGCCGACGATCAGGACCCGCAGCATCATGCCAGGAACCGGTCGGTCTCCGCCGGATCGGGCCGGTAGCAGACGGCGCGCCGGCCGAACCAGCGCAGCCGGTTGCGCGCGACGATCTCGTAGAGCCAGTCGCGCACCCTGAGCGGCAGCACGCGCGCGACCGTCATCAGCGACCAGGGAAAGCCCAGCCGCTCGAACACGCGGATCGAGCCCTCCGACTTGAGCCACGCCCGGCCGTCCTCGAGCAGGATGTTGGTCTCGTAGTCGGTCGGATGCAGGCCGAGATGGCGGTAGAGGGCGATACCCAGCGGTGTCTGCGCCGCCAGCAGGCGGAAGCGGCGCGCCCGGTCGTGACGCAGGATGAGCTGCGCGAAGGCGGAGCAGAGCACGCAATGACCGTCGAAGATCAGGACTGGCCGGTCGTCGGCGAACGCCGGCACCGACGGATCTTCGCGCCAGCTATACATGCCGTTAGCGTTTCAACGCAGCGGTCATGCCGTCGCCGACCGCGAACAGGGTGAGGTCGACCCGCTCGTCGGTCTTGAGCTTGGCGTTCAACGCACGGATCGCCTTGGTGTCGGCGGTCTTGTCGTCGCGGTCGATCACCGAGCCGCCCCACAGCACGTTGTCGATCAGGATCAGGCCGCCCTGGCGCAGCAGGGTAAGGCAGCGCTCGTAGTAGGCGTCGTACTCGTCCTTGTTGGCGTCGATGAAGGCCATGTCGAGCTGGCGCGCCAGGCCTTGGGCGAGCAGGCCGTCGAGGGTCTTCAGGGCGGGTCCCACGGTGAGCTCGATCTTGCCGTCGACGCCGGCTTCCTTCCAGTAGCGGCGGCCGATGCCGGTCCATTGCTCGCTGATGTCGCAGCACCACAGCTTGCCGTCGGCCGGCAGGGCCTCGGCGACGCACAGCGCCGAATAGCCGGTGAAGGTGCCGACCTCGACGGCACGCCTGGCGCCGACCGCGCGGGCGAGCAGGGCCATCTGCTGGCCCTGGTGGGCGGAGATCTGCATGCCGGCCTGCGGCAGCTTCGCCGTCTCCTCGCGCAGACGGCTCTTGAGCGGCGTGTCGCGCAACCAGTTCCTGTCGACATAGTCGGCGAGCGCGCCGCCGATCGTGGGCCAGCTTTTCATACGCAATTACCTCGCATGTCATCGCGACTCCGTTGCCGTGTCGGCATCTCGGGTCGACAAGGAGACTTCGACATGACCGACATTGCCACCTTCGTCGACCGCTACGTCAACATCTGGAACGAGCCCGATCGCGAGCGCCGCCGGCTCGCCATCCGCGAACTCTGGCAGGAGGACGCGCATCATCTCGCCCGCACGATCGAGGCCGTAGGCTACGCCGGCATCGAGACCCGCGTCGCCAACGCCTACGAGAAATGGGTGAAGGAGAAGGGCAACGTCTTCCGCCTGCGCGATGGCGTCGACGGCCATCACGGCGCGATCAAGCTGCGCTGGGAGATGGTGCCGGCCGCCGGCGGCGAGGCGATCTCGATCGGCTTCGATTTCCTGGTGCTGGGCGAGGACGGCCGCATCCGCACCGGCTATCAGTTCATAGAGGCGTAGCGGCGTACTTCTTTAGCTCTGCGAGCGGCACGATCTGCAGGGTCACCGCATGGGTGGCCTCGAGCACGACCTGGGGCGCCGAGCCCGCGTCGAGCGCCTCCTTCCAGCGCGCGGCGCACAGGCACCAGCGGTCGCCCGGCTTCAGGCCGGCGAAGCCGTATTCCGGCATCGGCGTCGACAGGTCGTTGCCGGCCGCCTTGGAGAAGGCCAGGAACTCCGTCGTCATGACCGCGCAAACCGTGTGCAGGCCGATGTCCTCGCGGCCGGTATTGCAGCAGCCATCGCGATAGAAGCCGGTCAGCGGCTCGGCGGAGCAGGGCTGGAGCGGTCCGCCCAGCACATTGATCGAGGGCACGCGGCCTGGCCGGCCTTGCTCGGGCGTCTGGTCGAACATGATGACCTACTGTAGCACCCGGAATTTGCGCTTTCGAGGCGGCCTCGCCACTGGTAGAAACCCCGCATCATCAAGTGTTTACGGCGGGGCGTAGCGCAGTCTGGTAGCGCGTCTGCCTTGGGCGCAGAAGGTCGTCGGTTCAAATCCGGCCGCCCCGACCACGCTTCCGCCGAGTAAGTGGAGACCGATGAAGGTTCGCATCTACAAGCCGGCCAAGACGGCCATGCAGTCGGGCGTCGCCAAGACCCACCTGTGGGTGCTCGAGAGCGAGCCGACCCGCAAGGAGGTCGATCCGCTGATGGGCTGGACCGCCTCGCGCGACACCATGCAGCAGGTGCAGCTCCGCTTCGCCACGCTCGACGAAGCCAAGGCCCACGCCGAGAAGAACGGCTGGCAGTACACGGTCGAGATGCCGCGCGAACGCGCCATCAGAGCCAAGGCCTACGCCGACAATTTCGCCTACAATCGCGTCGGCCGCTGGACGCATTGAGCACGACCCCGTAGCTCAACTGGATAGAGCACCTGCCTTCTAAGCAGGATGTTGCGTGTTCGAGTCACGCCGGGGTCGCCACTGCGGGCCCATAGCGGCCAAGCGTAGGATGCCGTGGGTCGCACACTTCTCCTCCTGATCGCCATCGTGGCCACGCTGGTGGTGCTGGGCAGCTGGGACAATCGCCGGCAGATGCAGCGCGTGCTCGACGAGGGCTATGCCACGACCGCGCAGATCGCCGGCGCGCAGTACCAGCGCAAGATGCCGCTCGCCGCCGACGGCTGGCGGCCGCGCTTCGTCGAGCAGGAGCTGTCGGTCGACCTCACCTGGCAGGGCAAGGACGGCAAGACGCATACCTTCCGCAAGGTGCCGATCTCCGACAGCCTCGCCCGCACGATCGTGAACGGCGACCAGGTGCGCCTGATCCCGGTGCCGGTGAAGGTACTGGACGACGAGTCCGCCGTGCCGGTGATCACCTCCGACGCCAGCGCGCGGCTGGCCTCGCTGCAGAGCTGGCTGGCGGCCGCCGGCTACGCGGCCCTCGCGGGCTGGGCGGGCTTCGCGGCGATGACCCTGCTGCCGCGGCGCGGGCGCGGGCGGCGGACCATCACCGCCGCGCCGGCGCAGCCGCTGCCGCCCAAACGCACCTTCGTCGGGCTGGGGTTGCTGGTGGTCGGAGGGTTCCTGGCGTTCAGCGCCTGGTCGGCGGGCCGGTCCGCCGATTCGGTCGCCATGGGTGGGCAGGAGGTCACGGCCGACATCGTCGACGCCACCCCGGCGAAGACGGGCTACAGTGTCCGGCTGGCCTGGAAGGATGGGCAGGGGGCGGTCCATCACTACGGCCCGATCCCGATCAGCGAGGCCTACTGGAACAAGATCACCCAGAACGGCCAGCTCACGGTCCGTCAAGCCACCGTGCGCTACCGCCCGGATGAGCCGCAGGTGCGGCCGTTGATCGTCGACGACGCGCCCGAGCAGCACTGGTCGACCCGGCTGGCCATGGGCGCAGGCCTGCTGCTGATGATGTTCGGCGCCGCCTTCTTCGCCTCGGGCCTGCGCGCACGGCGGAACGTCTCCTAAAAAGTTATTTGCGAACGATTCGCATTCTCCTTATGCAGATGCTAATCATTCGCAGATAGGCGTTTTGGGGGATCGATGAAGAAGCGTCGCGTACCGGCGAAGACCGCCATGGTCGGGTTGCTCATGGCACCTGTCGCCGCCCTGGCTCAGCAGACCGAGGCCCAGGCTCCGGCCGCTCCGCCGCCCGGCCCGGCCACCCAGCCGGCACCGGGGACGACGCCCAATCAGCCGACCCCCAATCAACCGACCATGGCGCCGGTCACCGTGACCGGCACGCGGCCGAGCGACGACTTCGCACCGCCGCCGGCGTCGATCCAGCGCCTGGGCGGTGAGGTCCGCGACATCCCGCAGTCGATCACCATCATCAACAAGGCGCTGATGCAGTCGCAGGGCGCCACCTCGTTCCAGAGCGCCATCCGCAACGTGCCCGGCCTGACGCTCGGCGCGGCCGAGGGCGGGACGATCGGCAACAACATCAACCTCAACGGCTTCTCGGCGCGGACCGACCTCTATCTCGACGGCATGCGCGACCGCGGCCAGTACTATCGCGACATCTTCGCCTACGAGCAGGTCGAGATCCTGATGGGCCCCTCGTCGATGCTGTTCGGCCGCGGCTCGACCGGCGGCGTGATCAACCAGGTGCTGAAGAAGCCGTCGCTGGCCAGGGCGGTCGAGTTCGGCGCCGCGGCCACCACCAACGGACTGACCCGTTTCACCGCCGACGTGAACACGCCGGTCGACACCGACGCTGCGGCGCGCGTTAACATGATGTTCCAGCGCGGCAAGGCCTCGACCCGCGACCTGACCGACGTGATGGACTTCGGCTTCTCGCCGTCGCTCAAGTTCGGCATCGGCGGGCCGACCGAGATCACCCTGACGGGACTGCTGCTGCACAACCACGACAAGGCCGACTACGGCTTCCCGTCGTACAACGGCTACCTGCTGCAGCCGCCTCGCAACAACAACTACGGCCTGAACGACGACTACACCGACACCGACACCGTCATGCTGAACACGACGGTCGATCACAAGTTCAACAAGAACCTCAGCCTGCGCAACCAGACGCAGTTCCTCTATACCGGCTCCAACATTCGACAAACCTCCGGCTCCGCCGTCGGCGTGCTCAACAACGCCGGCGTGTTCACGCCGACCCTGTTCGGCCCGCAGGACGCGTCGGCCCTGTACATTCGTCAGATCAGCCGCGACCGCCGGATCGACGACTTCACCGTGACCAACCAGACCGAGCTGAACGCCAAGTTCGATACCGGCCCGTTCTCGCACAACCTGCTGGCCGGCTTCGAGATCGACTACGACAGCTACCGCAACCAGGGCCTCACGCGAACCGGGCGCTGCAACAACGTCGTCCAGGCCGCCGGCATCGTCGGCTGCGTGCCGACCGGCTTCACGACCGCCAACTCGAATGCCCTCGGCCAGACCTACGGCAACCTCGCGACCGGCGAGGCCTGGGCCTTCGCGCCGTACATCAACGACACCATCCAGGTCCTGCCGGAGGTCAAGCTGGTGGGCGGCGTGCGCTTCGATTCCTATTGGGCGCAGATCGGCAACTCGATCAACCTCGCCAACACGGCAGGCAGCACGGCGACGCCGTACATGCAGCAGCAGATCAACTTCGTGAGCGTCCGCGCCGGCGCGCTGTATCAGCCGGACAAGGTGCAGACCTACTATTTCTCCTACAGCACTTCGTTCAATCCCTCGCTCGAGCAGCTCGTCTCGACGACCGGCTCGACCGCACCCTTGCCGCCGGAGCAGAACGAGGCGTTCGAGGTCGGCGCCAAGTACGACTTGTTCAACGGCGGCCTGTCGCTGAACGGCGCGCTGTTCCAGATCACCAAGCAGAATGCGCGCACGCAGAATGCCGACGGCACCTACAGCGCCCAGGGCACCGTTCAGGTCAAGGGGGCCCGGGCCGGCATCGCCGGCCGCATCACCCCGGAATGGCAGGTGTGGGGCGGCTATACGCTGCTCGACGCGCGCATCACCAACGGCATCGGCGTCAACACGACGGGCATGATCCCGCTCAACACGCCGCGCGATTCCATGACGCTGTGGACGACCTACACCTTCGACAAGGTGTGGGAGATCGGCGGCGGCCCGACCTATCAGGGCCTGCGTTACGCCAACAACACCAACACGGTGATCGTGCCGGACTACATCCGGCTCGATGCGACCGCGGCCTACAGGCAGGACAAGTACGACGTCCGTCTCAACGTCTTCAACCTGACGAACGCCTACTACTTCGAGCAGGTCATGGCGTCGGACGGCGGCCGCGGCGTGCCGGGGTCGGGTTTGACCGCCATGCTCAGCCTGAACTACCGGATGTAGGAAGCCAGTGAACGAACCATGCTGGTCTGCATCCCCAATGTCCTCGACGCCGCGCAACTGGTCAGCCTGCGGGAGCGGCTCGATCGCGCCAATGCGTGGGTCGATGGACGGGTGACGGCGGGCTACCAGGGCGCGCCGGTCAAGTTCAACCAGCAGATCGACGAGCGCTCGGAAGTGGCGCTCGCGTGCCAGCGCATCGTCGTGCCGGCGCTCGAGCGCAACCCGCTGTTCATCAGCGCCGTGCTGCCCAACGTGATGTATCCGCTGATGTTCAACCGCTACGGCGAGGGCATGACCTTCGGCGCGCATATCGACGGCAGCGTGCGCATCCATCCGCACGACGGACGCAAGATCCGTACCGACGTGTCGGCGACGCTGTTCCTCACCAATCCCGACGACTATGACGGCGGCGACTTGATCGTCGAGGACACCTACGGCCGCCATGCGATCAAGCTGCCGGCGGGCGACATGGTGGTCTATCCGGCCACCAGCCTGCACCAGGTGACGCCGATCACACGCGGCGTGCGGACCTCGTGCTTCTTCTGGGTGCAGAGCCTGATCCGCGACGACCAGCAGCGCGCCTTGCTCTACGACATGGACGGCGCTATCCAACGGCTCAACCAGACCAATGCGGACGAGGCGGCCCGCCGATCGCTGATCGGCTGCTATCACAATCTCGTACGGCAATGGAGCGAGACCTGATGGTCGACGCTTCGGCTGGGAAGCTGGGGAGCCTGCGGGTGAACCGCAGGCTCGCCTTCGTACGCTGGGTGCGCAAGGCCCACGGCTGGTTCGGCCTGTGGGGCGCGTTGCTGGGGTTGATGATGGGCACGAGCGGAGTCTGGCTCAACCATCGCGCGACGCTGAAGCTCGAGCTGCCGGGCCAGCAGCAGATGAACGCCCAGCTCGCGCTGCCCGATCCCGCGCCGGCGACCGCCGAGGCGATGGCCGCCTGGCTGCAGGATGCGCTCGAGCTCGATCGCGGACCCAACACCATGCGCGTCGAGCGGGCCCGTCCGACGCCGTGGGATCGCAAGCTGACGCAGCCCGAGCGCTGGCAGTTCAATTTCGGCGGCCCCAACCGCGTCGTGCAGGTCGAGTATTGGGCCGGCAACAAATCGGCCAGCGTGCGCACCACGAGCAACGGGCTCATCGCCACGCTCACCAACCTGCACAAGGGCGTCGGCATGCCGATCCCCTGGATCCTGCTGATCGACACGCTGGCCGGCAGCCTGATCTTCCTGTCGCTGTCGGGCGTCATCCTGTGGTGGGAGACCAACCGCCAGCGCAAGCTCGGCGTCGCGATCTTCGCCGTCGCCGTCACCACGACGGTCGGCCTCGCGCTGTGGCCGGTGCAACCATGATATCGCCGGCCGAATATGCGCCGGCGCGGCATGACGACGGCGATGCGCCGTACCGCGAGCCGCTGTCGACGCGCGCCAAGCTCGGCGTGCTGGCGGCTGTGGTGTTCTTCCATGTCGGCGGCGCCTGGGCGCTGATGGAGATCCAGCCCACCCGGATCGAGATCGGCGAGGCGGCTTCGATGGAGGTGCGCATGGTGCCGGCCGAGCAGCCGCCGGCGCCGCAGCTCGACACGCCGCCGCCCGAGGACACGCCGCCGCCCGAACCCGAGCAGATGCGGCTCGATACACCGCCACCGCTCGACACGGCGCCACCCGAGGTGCCGATGCTCGAGGCCATGGTCTCGCCGCCGCAGCCGGACATGCCGCCGCCGGAGTTCAAGATGGCGCCGCCGCCCAAGCCCAAGCCGCCGCCGCCCAGGCCGCGGCTGCCGGCCCCCACGGCGGAGGCCACGCCGCAACCTGCGGCGCCCGCGGCACCGGCCAATGCGGCGCCGATTCCGGTCGAGCAGCTCGGCTATCTCAATGCGCCCAACCCGGTCTATTCGGTACGCTCGCGCCGCGCCGGCGAGAAGGGCACGGTGACGATGCGGGTCGTGGTCGATCCGACCGGCCGGCCGGTCGAGGTCAGCCTGTCGAAGTCGTCCGGGCACGCCGCGCTCGACGAGGCGGCCCTCAGCGCCATGCGCGCGGCACGCATCAAGCCGATCGGCAGGCTGATCGCCGTCACCGCGTCGATTACGTTCAATCTTCAGTGAGAGTACAGGTGACGCATGAATGACACCTCCGCTTTGGGCTTCGGCCACTTCCTCGCCAACGCCGACATCGTCGCGAAGGTGCTGCTGGTGGTGCTGGCGCTGATGTCGGCGATCTCCTGGTACCTGATCGTCTACAAGGGCATCAGCCAGGTGATCCGCCAGCGGCGCAGCAAGAAGTTCCTCGACTTCTTCTGGAGCGCCACCTCGCTCGAGGCGGTGCAGAACGAGCTCAGCGTGCACGGCGTCAAGGAGCCGTTCGGCCATCTCACCGCCCATTCGCTGCACGCCCAGCAGCATCACGAGAAGTTCGGCGCCGGCAAGCTCGAGGAGGCGGGCAGCGAGCAGGAGTTCCTGACCCGCACCATCAAGAAGGTGCTCGACGAGGAGACCACCCAGCTCGAGAACGGCCTCACCATGCTCGCCACCATCGGCGCGACGGCGCCGTTCGTCGGCCTGTTCGGCACGGTGTGGGGCGTCTATCACGCGCTGGTCGCGATCGGCATGTCGGGCTCGGGCATGCTCGACAAGGTCGCGGGGCCGGTGGGCGAGGCGCTGATCATGACCGGCATCGGCCTCGCGGTCGCGCTGCCGGCGGTGATGGGCTACAACTGGCTGACGCGCTCCAACCGGGTGCTGACGGCCAAGCTCGATGCCTTCGCCTTCGAGCTCTTGACCTTCCTGTCGACCGGCCGCGCCCTGCAGGGCCGTTCGCTGCGCGCCGGCGGCGTCGCGCTCAGCGCCGTCAAGTAAGCGGAGTCCGTCATGGCTTTCGGAAGCTTCGACCGCAAGAACGCCAACGGCCCGATGGCCGAGATCAACATGGTGCCGTTGATCGACGTCGTGCTGGTGCTGCTGGTGATCTTCATCGTCACCGCGCCGCTGCTGACCCATGCGGTCAAGCTCGACCTGCCCAAGGCGAGCTCCAATGCCGACATCCAGAAACCGGAGAAGATCGAGTTCGCGATCAACGCCCAGGGCGCGCTGTTCTGGAACGGCGAGCGCATCACCCGCGAGGAGGCCGCCGCCAAGTTCGCCGCGGAGGGCCAGAAGCGGCCGCAGCCCGAGGTCTATCTGCGCGCCGACCAGGGCGTGGTCTACCGCTACGTCGCCGAGACCCTGGCCGACGCCGCCAAGGCGGGCTTGAGCAAGGTCGCCTTCGTCAGCGAGCCGGTGAAGTAATCTTCCTCCTCCCCCGTCGGACGGGGGAGGGTAGGGTGGGGGAGAGCCACAGACATGACGCTAGCCTTCCCCCTCCCGGCCTCCCGCGTATGACGGGGGAGGTGAAAGACGTGCAGCCCACAACAGCCGCGCCGGACGACGATCCCTACCTCTGGCTGGAGGAGGTCGAGGGCCGGCGCGCCGACGCCTGGGTCACCGGGCAGAACGCCCGCACGCTGGCGGCCTTCGCCGGCGCAGGCGTCGAGCAGGATGCCGCGACGCTTGCGGCGATCTTCGACCGGCCCGACAAGATCGCGTTGCCCGGCCGGCGCGGGCCCTGGCTCTACAACTTCTGGACCGACGCCGCGCATCCGCGCGGCCTGTGGCGGCGCACTCGCCCCGAGAGCTTCGCACGCGACGCGCCCGAGTGGGACATCCTGCTCGACCTCGATGCGCTGGCCGCGGCCGAGGGCGAGGACTGGATCTGGAGCGGCGCCGGCACGCGTCCGCGCAAGCACGACCGCGCCATGGTGCGGCTGTCGCGCGGCGGCAGCGACGCCGTCGTGCTGCGCGAGTTCGACATCGGCACCAAGACGTTCCTGGCCGACGGCTTCGTGCTGTCGGAGGCCAAGGGCCACGTCACCTGGATCGACGACGACACCCTGCTGCTCGCCAGCGCGCACGGTGGCGAAGTCACGAGCTCGGGCTACGCCCGCACGGTGCGGCTGTGGCGGCGCGGCACGAAGCCGGAGCAAGCGCCGGTGCTGTTCGAGGTGCCGGCCAGCCACATGTCGGCATCGGGCGGGATCGATCGCACCGATCCCGGGCAGCCGATCTGGTTCTACGACGTGGTCGGCTTCTTCGACATCGAGGTCTGGCGCGACAAGACCAAACTCGACATGCCGACCGGCGTGCGGATCGACACCGAGCACGGCTGGCTCGCGATCAAGCCGCGCAAGGACTGGACGGTCGGCGGCCGGACCTGGCCGGGCGACGGGCTGCTCGGCATCCGGCTCGACGCCTTCCTGGCCGGCGACCGCAATTTCGCGCTGCTGTTCGAGCCTCAACCGCGCCGCGTGCTGGAAGGGTTCACCTGGACCGCCGGCCGCCTGATCCTGTCGATCGCCGACAACCTCGCGCCGGTGTTCGAGGTGCTGACGCCCGGCGAGACCTGGACGCGCACCGCGCTGGCCGGGCTGCCGCGCATCGGCGTGGTCGGCGTCTGGTCGATCGATGTCGAGCCGTCCGAGGCCGACGGCACCTTGCTCGCGAGCGCACAGGATCCGCTGACGCCGGCCTCGCTGATGCAGATCGCGCCCGGCCAGGCGCCGGTCCTGCTCAAGCGCTCGCCCGTGGTGTTCGATGCCGCGGGTCTGGTGGTGACGCGGCACGAGGCTGTATCCGTTGACGGCGAGCGTATTCCCTACGTGCAGACCGGGCCGGCCGGCGAGACCGGCGACGCGCCGGTGCACATGACCGGCTATGGCGGCTTCGGCGTCACCTCGCGGCCGTACTACAACGCCTCGATCGGCAAGCTCTGGCTGGAGCGGGGCGGCACCAGCGTGATCGCCAACATCCGCGGCGGCGGCGAGTTCGGCGTGCCCTGGCACGAGGCCGGGCGCGGCGCGGGCAAGCGGCTGACTCACGACGACTTCGCCGCGGTCGCGGCCGACCTGGTGCGGCGCGGCGTCACCCAACCCCAGCGCATCGCGGCCGAAGGCGGCAGCAACGGCGGCATCCTGATCAGCAACATGATGACGCGCTATCCCGAGCGCTTCGGGGCGCTGCTCTGCACCATCCCGCTGATCGACATGCGCCGCTATAGCAAGCTGCTGGCGGGCGCGAGCTGGATCGCCGAGTACGGCGACCCGGACAAGCCGGAGGAGTGGGCGTGGCTCGCCACCTACTCGGCCTATCACCAGGCCGAGCCGGGCAAGGCCTATCCGCCGATCCTGTTCGCCACCACACGGCGCGACGACCGGGTGCATCCCGGCCACGCCCGCAAGATGGCGGCCAAGCTGCAGGCGATGGGCTACGCGCAGGCCTGGTTCTACGAGCCGCCGGCCGGCGGCCACGGCTACGGCAAGGACAACAAGGAGCGGGCGCAGTTCATCGCGCTCGGCACCGCCTTCCTGCGCAAGAACATCGGCTGGCGGCCGGACGGATCCAGCCGCGGCATGGACGCCTAAAACGCTGCAGGGTCTGCATTTCAGGCCCGAGTCCACAAATCTAACCCCACCCCCGGGCTGGACGCTTTTGGACGCGCTGGACGCCTCAGTGCAGATTGTTCCGGGCGTCAGCCGTTGCGGACGCCGACCGTGACCGTGGCGATTCCGGTGCCGGTCAACAGGCCGCCCCCGGTGCGGTCGACGATCCGGAGCGCCCGCGGGTGCTGGCCTGCAGGCATTGCCGCTCGAGCAGCACGCGGTATTTCTCGCAGGCGTATTGGGTGCTTTGATCGGAGTGATGGATCGTGCCGCGCGGCGGTCGTCGTTCGGCCAGCGCCCGCTGAAAGGCCTGGATTGCCTGAATGGTGGCGTGCATGTGAGCGGTGATCGCCCAGCCCACGGCCTTGCGGCTGAGCGCGTCGAGCACGACGGTCAGATACAGCCAAGCGGCTCCAGGGGGCCTTCCACTGGCCGACGGTGCAGTCGGACTGTGCGAATTTATTCGCGACATGGAAGTCGGCGATATCCCGATGCGTCCGCGAAGCGCATGGCGAGATTTCTGAGGACACTACAATCAGAGCGTGCTATACATAAAACAGGAGCAAAATTGGGGGGGGCGAGCAACATGATCGCTTTTCGTAAGATATTTGCGGCCACATGCGGCGTCGTTCTTGCAACCGCGGCAACGGTTCCATCCGCCCACGCTGAACTCATCCTTTCGCCAGAGGATCCGTCCGCTGTCCTGGGGCTTGTAGCGGCTGCCGCGGCGGCGTCGCCCTACATTTATTCGCGAGCACGTACCTTCCTCACCCGAAAGCCCAGAAAGGATTAACCCTGGTCTGACCGTACGCTGGCGCGTTACGGCAGATCACGTTCGACTGAAGCCGGCTTTGCCGGCCGCTTCATGATCCTTTTTGAGCGTCAACTCCAGGGCGAGATGGCATCGATCAACGAAAGGAAAGTGTTGCCTCCTTCGACAAGCCCTGTGCGGCCTCGGAAGGAAAGCGACGTATGGCAATGGAGCGCATTCGCAGCGTGCTGCGGTGGAGCGGCTTGCTTTTCGTTTCAGCTGGCTGGCCTTTGGCATATGTGGACAACAGACGGCCTGAGGTCGATTGGCATCCTCAGTATTCCAATCAGCCTTGTTCTGTCGTGGCGGGTTTTGCGCCGATGCCCGTGGGGAAATGGCAGTTGGTGGGGGCTCGCGCTCATGGCCCTTTCCATGGCTTTGGGACTGGGATTATCCCGCATTTCAGGGCGAGTAGGCTACGTCGCCCAGAATGTCGGACTGATCAACTTCGTTCCGTCAGGCCTGCTGCTCTTCCTCTATGCCAGCGGTGCTGTCGTCTTTCTGTGGGGAGTCGCTGCCTGGAGAAGGGCGGCATTTCCCATCGCGTTGCTGTTGCTCGTCAATCCGCTGCCGCTGGTCAACACCATGGTCGACCTGCCGTTGCAGCAGTTGGGGGCGCGGGTTGCGTGGGCGTTCGCTCGTTTGCTCGGCGTCCCCATCAACGGCGATCCCGAAGATCTGTGGCTCTACTTTGCACCGGGCTTCGGAATGTTCATTGCACCGGCCTGCAACGGACTGAGAAGCGCCGTAACGCTGGGATGCGTCGCCCTGGTAGCGGGATATCTGTATCGTCTCACGATCGCTGCGCACGCCCTCTACATCATAGGAAATGTTCTCTTCGCTTTCGTGCTCAATGGAGTGCGATTGTGTGTCCTGGTCGTGCTCAACGCGGTGTCACTCCACGTTCCCTTCCTTTATCGCGCTCTCGAGCGGGAAGCAGAGTGGATAGACTATATACTCTACATACCGATGTTCTTTGTAGCTGGCCTTTTCATGTTCGGAATAGCCCGCCGCCTAAGGCAGTCTGGTAGGCGGCCTGTATGAAGAAGCGCGCGATTGCAGCGATCCTCGTCGTGATCATCGGCGCAGGCATTGACGAACTACTCCCTACGGTGCGTTCAGACACGTCCCGTTTTCAGGGGCAACTGCCTGAAGAGGTTGGCCCCTTTCGGCTTAGCGAGCAAAAAGACTACGAAGGAAATATATGGGGCACCTATGTCGGCCTTGGCGGCTACCTTGCCGACCACGTGATCAGCTACGGCACGGCAAGGCCGCATGATGCCGTGGATTGCTGGCAACTTCACAGCAAATCGCCTGTTTGGCACGAACTCAGAACGCTGCGGACCGCGAGTTCGGCCGCAATCTTCGACGTCGCGATATTCTTGGACAAAGGAACGAAGAAGCGACTGATTGCCTCCACGTCGTGTGACATTGAAGGGTGTCGCCAAAGTTATGCTGGGAATGGCTGGAGGTGGCCTACAGTCGAATCGCTTGGCCTCGTTCTCAAGCCGCCGACGCCGGTAGCGATCTCGATCGTAGGCCCTCCCAACTCTGAGATCGACGCCCTTGTCAGCCAGTTCGACTCGTTCGTTGCTGGCCTCGATTTGGCTCACGTCACGACCTCCTCGAATCGCCGTTAAGACCAGTTGTCCGGCAGGAGCCTCGGTTACCGGCTCAGTCTTCTCGGTCTTCCGTCATGCCACCGTGTGGTCGCTGTTCGCTATCGTCAGGGTGCCGCACGGCAGCCTAGGCGGTCATATGGGCTACAATGGCTCGCGCACGGAGAGCGATTCGAAGACGGTGGCGATGCCGGCGCCGATCAGCAGGCCGCCGCCGGTCCGGTTCACGATCCTGAGGGCGCACGGATTGGCGACCAGGCCGCGGGCGCGGCTGGCGACCAGCGCGTAGCCGAAGGCATTGGCGAAGGCGAGCACCAGGAAGGTCGTCTCGAACACCAGCATCTGGGTGAGGAAGTCGGCGTGCGGGTCGAGGAAGGCCGGCAGGAAGGCGACGAAGAAGGTGATGCTCTTGGGGTTGAGCGCCGTCACCAGCCAGGCATGGCCCAGCATCCTGGCCGCCGAGACGGCATCGGTGCGTGGCGCCGCCCCCATGGCTCCGGAATTGGGCGTGCCGCCGGCGCGCCACAGCTTGACGCCGAGCCACACCAGGTAGGCCGCGCCGATCCATTTCAGCACCGTGAACAGCGTCGCCGAGGCGGCGAGCAGGGCGCCCAGCCCGAGCATCGACAGCGTCATGGCCGTGAAGTCGCCCAGCGCCACGCCGACCGCCATCGGCAGCGCCGTGCGCCAGCCTTGGCCCAGGGCATAGGACACGACCAGCAGCACGGTCGGCCCGGGGATGATGAGCAGGATGGACGATGCCGCGACGAAGGCGAGCCAGAGTTCGAGGGTCATGAGGCGATCAAGCCACAATGCCCGCGGCTGTTCATCGATTTTTTGAGTAGTCTCCCGGCACATGAGCGAAAACGTCGATCTCAGCGGCGCCTGGAACGGCCAGTACTTCTATCCGGGGGAGCCCGAGGGCGTGACGTTCGTCGCTTTGCTGATCGACGTCGGCGGGCGCTTCGGCGGCAGCATCCACGAGTACGAGGGCATTGTCAGCGAGCGGCGGATCCTGCTCTACGCCACGGTCGACGGCCGGCACGAGGGCACGCAGGTCTCCTTCCTCAAGACCTATGACGGCAAAGGCGGCTGGAAGCACACGGTCGGCTACGACGGATCGTTGAACGCCGACGCGACCGAGATCGCGGGCCAGTGGTACATCGACGGCATCCGCGGCCGGTTCGTCATGACCCGCGCCGGCGCCAAGGAGGAAGCGGAGCTGCGCCAGGCGCTCGAACCGGCCGACGTCACCTAGGCGGTGTGCTCTACTCGGCGGATAGGCGAGCGGCCGTGGCGACGGCCGGCGCCGGCGCGTCGTGCTTGCGGTCGATCTCGTCGAAGGTGCGGCCTTTGGGCTCGAATCCGAACGCCCAGAACCCGATCACGCCGAGGAGATACCACGCGGCGAAGTAGGTCAGCGCAGGGCCGAGCATGACCAGGTTGGGCGCGGCGGGCTTGATCAGATCGCCGGCGCCCATGATCAGCGCCAGCCCGAGCGGGCCGATGAACTTGCCGCAGTTGCCGACGCCATAGCTGAGCCCCATGCCGCTGGCCCGCAGCCGGGCCGGCCAGATCTCCGCCATGTACGGCCCGACGACCGTGTAGACGGCGCTGCCGAAAAAGGCCTGCGCCACGATCAGGATGTAGAACAGCGAAGCGCCGGCGACATAGACGTCGTGCAGATAGCCAGCGAGCACCATCAGCACCGCGGCCAGCACGCAATAGAGCGTGCCTGAACCGCGCCGCCCCAGGGGCTCGATCAGGGCGGTGATGCTGAACCGCCCGAAGATCCCCGCCATGTTGACGAAGATCATCAGGAATGCCGCATGTTCGGGGGTGATCCTGGGCACCAGGACGAGCACCAGCAGGGTCGGTCCCCACAGCCCGAGCGAGGCGCCGCCGGTCTGGGTCAGGCCGGTGAGACAGCCTGCGGCGACCAACCGCGGATATTTGAACAGCTCGACCCAGCGCGTCGTCTGGACCGCGGGCAGCGTGCTCGGCAGGACGATCTCCCTGGGATCGATCATCAGCGCCCAGGCGAGCGACCGTCGCGCTTCTTCATGGCGCCCTCTGAGGATCAGCCAGCGCGGCGATTCCGGCACCCAGTAGCGGATCATGAACACCAGGACCAGCGGCACCAGGCCGACCAGGAACAGGCCGCGCCAGCCGACGATCGGGAGCAACTGCCAGGCCGCAAGACCGGCCAGCATGCTGCCGCCGGGCAGCAGCGTCGTAATGAGCGCGCTGACCCAGCCGCGCTTGTAGGCAGGGATGAACTCCTGCACCAGCGGCAGATCGATCGTGAAGATGCCGGCATTGCCGACACCGACGAGGAAGCGGAAGAACATCAGGAAGAGCCAGCCCGGGACGAAGCCGTCCTGTCCCGGCGTGAAGACCATGACGCCCGTGGCGAGCGAGATGGTGACCGCCGACATGATGAACACCGTGCGGCGGCCGATCCAGTCGCCGAGCCACCCCCAGAAGAAGGCGCCCGGAACCGCGCCGAGGCCGGAGGCCAGCAGGATTGCACCGCCCTCCCAATAGGTCAGGGACCATTGCTTGGTCAGCGCCGCCGTGACGTAGCCGATCAGGAAGAAATCGAAGAAATCGAGCAGATCCGCCACGTTCGCCGTGCAGATCAGCTTCCACTGGTTTGTCGTCAGCTTCTTCTGTTGTTCCAGGAGCTCGATCATGACGCTGCCTCCGCTGGCCGGCGGATAGCGAAATGAACGCTGCGCGACGCTCTCTCTGTTGTGCGTGACTAGTAGGAATGCGTGACTGGGACAGGTAACGAAGTGCCCAACCGTCCATCGGTTGCCGCCACCGCCAGCGAGACGGAGCGTAACAGTGCGACGGACGGCCATCAAGAACGCCTGGCCGAGGAGGGCGTCGCCTCAGCCCCGCCAGTCCAGGCCGATGTCGAGCACCGTCGCGCTGTGCGTCAGCCAGCCGGCGGAGATCAGGTCGACGCCCGCGGCGGCGATCGCCGGCGCGGTCGCCGGCGTGATGCGGCCCGAGGCCTCGGCGAGGGCGCGGCCGTCGATCATGGCGACGGCCTTGCGCAGGGTCTCGGGCTCCATGTTGTCGAGCAGCACGGCGTCGACGCCGACCGCCAGCGCCTCGTCGAGCTGCGCCAGCGTGTCGACCTCGACCTCGATCTTCACCAGGTGGCCGACATGGGCGCGCGCCGCCTCGATCGCCTGGCGGATGCCGCCGGCCGCGGCGACGTGGTTGTCCTTGATCAGCACCGCGTCGTCGAGGCCGAAGCGGTGGTTGACGCCGCCGCCCATGCGCACCGCATGCTTCTGCGCCGCGCGCATGCCGGGCATGGTCTTGCGCGTGCAGCAGATCCGCGCCTTGTGGCCCTTCACCGCGTCGACCAGGACCGACGTCGCCGTCGCCACGCCGCTCAAGTGGCCGAGGAAGTTGAGCGCCACCCGCTCGGCGCTGAGCACGCCGCGGGTCGGGCCCTCGATCGTCGCGATGCGGTCGCCGGGGGCAACGCGCGTGCCGTCCGGTCGTTCGACCGCGATTTGGATCGCGGGCTCGACCAGGCGGAAGGCCATCGCCGCCAGCTCGAGGCCGGCGACCACGCCCGGCTGGCGGGCAACCAGCGCCGTCTCGGCCCGGGACTGGGCCGGCACCACCGCCTCGGTGGTGATGTCGCCGGCGCGGCCGAGGTCCTCCAGCAGGGCGGAGCGGACCAGCGGCTCATACATCAACGGCAGCATCACTTGACCTCCAGCATGCGCTCGACGGCGCGGCGCGCGCGCCCGGCGATGTCCGGCTCGACCGTCACCTCGTGGGTCAGGGTCTCGAGCGCGCGGCGGATCTTGCCCAGGGTGATGCGCTTCATGTGCGGGCAGAGATTGCACGGGCGCACGAACTCGATGTCGGGATGCTCCACGGCGACATTGTCGCTCATCGAGCATTCGGTCATCAGCGCGACCCGCGCCGGCTTCTCGCGCGCGACATAGTCGATCATCGCCGCCGTCGAGCCCGCGAAGTCGGCCTCGGCGACCACCTCGGGCGGGCATTCGGGATGGGCCAGCACGACGATGCCGTCATGGCCGCGGCGGAGCTGCCGCAGGTCGTCCGCCGTGAACCGCTCGTGGACCTCGCAGTGGCCCGCCCAGGTGATGATCTCGACGCCGGTGTCGCGGCCGATATTCTGCGCCAGATACTCGTCGGGCAGCATGATCACCCGCGGCACGCCCAGGCTCTCGACGACCTGGCGGGCGTTGCCCGAGGTGCAGCAGATGTCGCTCTCGGCCTTCACCGCGGCCGAGGTGTTGACGTAGGTGACGACCGGCACGCCGGGATGGCTCACGCGCAGCGCGCGGACGTCGGCGGCGGTGATCGAGGCGGCGAGCGAGCAGCCGGCGCGCAGGTCCGGGATCAGCACCCGCTTGGCCGGATTGAGCAGCTTGGCGGTCTCGGCCATGAAGTGGACGCCCGCCAGCACGATCACCGAGGCATCGACCTTCATCGCCTGGCGTGCCAGGGCCAGGCTGTCGCCGACGATGTCGGCGACGCCGTGGAAGATCTCGGGCGTCTGGTAGTTGTGGGCGAGGATCACCGCGTCGCGCTCGCGCTTCAGTCGCAGGATCGCCTCGATGTCCGGCTCGAAAGCCGGCCATTCGAAGGCGGGGATCACGTGCTTGACCCGCTCATAGAGGGGAGAGGAGGGCTGGGGCATGACGGCACCTATATACTCAACTGGAGTATTTATAATGCTATGAGTGAGCATAAAGGGCGTCAACCGGCAAATTTCGCTGGCAGTGGTCGGTGTCATCCCGAGCGCAGCGAGGAATCTATGCCGATCCCCATAGATCCCTCGCTATGCTCGGGATGACAGCTACTTTGGTTCCAAAACTCGTCAGGCCGGCCGCGACAGCGGCAGCTTGCTGCCGCCGGCGGCGCGCTCGGCCACGACCTCGCGGCGGAAGCGGTAGAGCTTGGCCGGGCGGCCGGCGGCTTCGGCGGAGACCGCGCCGGTCTCCTCGACCAGGCCCTGCTGGTCGATCAGGCGGCGGAAGTTCTGCTTGTGCAGGGGCCGGCCGGCCAGCGCCTCGACCGCGCGCTGCAGCCGCAGCAGGGTGAAGGACTCGGCCATCAGCTCGAACACCACCGGCCGGTATTTGATCTTGGCCCGCAACCGCGCGATGCCGGTGGCGAGGATGCGGCGATGGTCGTAGCGCATCGGCATGCCGGTCGGCATGGCGGCGGGCGGGCCGTCACCACCGGCTTCGGCGAGCAGGCCGGCCTCGTGCAGCAGCTCGTAGCGCTGCAGCACCAGCTCCTCGTTCCAGCGCTTCTTGCCGTCGCCGAAGTTGATCTCGACGCGCTGCTTGCGCTCGCGCGAATCAGCCCACTTGCGCAGCTCGGGCAGGATGTGCCGTGCGACCAGGGCCGGCGGGCCGCCGCGCCAGTCCTCCCAGGGGAAGTAGCGGTACCAGTTGCGCCATTCGGGATCGCGCGGGCCGCGCGACAGCTGCTCGCGCGTCAGCCCGAGATAGCTGATCGACACGATGCGCCGGCCGGTCGCCGGATCGGCGCGGTTGCGGTCGGCGAAGGTATAGAGCTGCTCGACATAGCCCAGCGGATGGTGCGTCTGCCGCTCGACCCAGGCGCGCAGGCCCGACTGCAAGGTCGGATGCTCCGATTCGAACGGCCCCGACGGCAGCAGCGCGCCGTCCTCGAGGGTCAGCACCTGCGGCTCGTTCGCGGTCAGCGCCACCAGCACCGCATTGAGTTCAATGGTGACGGGGCTGGTGGTCGGTCGCTTCATCCGCCGGCATCATGGCGGATACCGATGCGGGCGCAACATTTGCCGTCGTCCCGAGCGTAGGCGAGCCAGCCAGCGCCCGATCCAGCCATCGGCCAGATCCAGGATGGCATAATTTAGTCACCGCCAAGTTCGGCGGCCATATTGACACGGCACAGGCTGCCGTGGCGGATGGGCCATGGCCCGTGCCAAGTCCTATCATCATGGCGAGCTCCGCGAAGCGCTGGTCGCCGCCGGCCGCCGGCTGCTCGAGGAGGGCGGCCTGCGGGAGTTCACCCTGCGCGAATGCGCCCGCCGGGCCGAGGTCAGCCACGCGGCGCCGGCGCACCATTTCGCCTCGATCGACGACCTGCTGGCCGAGATCGCGACCCGCGGCTACCACGAGCTCGCCGCCGCCATGGAGAACGAGGCGCGCCGCGCCAAGGCCGAGCCGACGGCCCGGCTGGTGGCGCAGGGGGTCGGCTACATGGCCTTCGCCGCCGCCCATCCGGCGCTGTTCCAGCTCATGTTCAACCGCGAGGCCAGCCGGTTCGAGACGCCGGGCCTCACCGCCGCCGCCAAGCACGCCTATCAGCTTCAACTGGCCGCGGTCGACGCGGTGATCCCCAAGGCGCCGCCCGAGGTCCGCAAGCGCATGGCCGACTTCGCCTGGTCGACCATGCATGGCTTCATCACCTTGGTGCTCGAGGGCCAGATCGGCGAGGGCGAGTCGCCCCGTGCGCTCAAGTCCCGCAGCCTGGCGACGCTGGCGGCGATGGCCGAGACGGTGGTGCGGGTCGGCGGGATCGAGGACTAGCTAGAGCATATTCCATTCGGCTGGAATCAGCCGAACGGAATATGCCTGCTGCAACAACAACCCCCGTGCGCGCATTTCCGAGCAGATGGAACCGCGAGCGGTTCCATCTGCTCGGAAATCGCTCTAGCCGGCGCTACAGCATAATCCGCCAGCGCAGCATCTCGCCGCCGCCGTGCGCGTCGGTCGTCGTGAACCGTTCGACCAGGGTGCCGCCGTTGGCGGCGATCACTTTCTGCGACGGGATATTGTCGGGATCGGTCGTAAGATCGACATGGGCCAGCCCTTCCTTGCGCGCCTCGGGCAGCAGCAGGGCGAGCGCCCGGGTGGCGTAGCCGCGGCCGCGCTTCCACGGCACCACGGCGTAGCCGATATGGCCCAGCACATAGGGCGGCAGCATCGACGCACCGGGCTGCCAGCGGAAGCCGATATGGCCGCAGAAGCCCCCACCGTCGCCCCCACTGTCACCATCGTCCCAGATCCAGCGCCGGTAGCCGGGCAGGCGCTTGACCGTGGAGCCGTCGGGCAGGGTGACCGGGCCGGCCTTGGCGTCGCGGTCGTCGAGCAACGCCACGAAGGAAGCGGGATCGGCGTCGATCTTCGCCAGCTCTTCCCGGGCGGAAACCTCGCGGCGGATGTTGTCGGGGAAGTAGCCGCCGCGGCGCAGCGCCTCGGCATAATGATCGAGCTCGGCCAGCGCCGGCACCAGCAGCTTCAACTGAACCCCTCGTAGACGACCGACGCGAACATGCCGGCTTCCCTATGATAAGTATTGTGACAGCGGTAGGCCACAGGATGACGCCGGTCTGCAGCGTACGGCCCTCGCAGCGGCCGAGAGCGCGGTCCCGGCCAGCATCGCGCCACGGGTCAGGGACATGCCGCGAGGGTGACGCTACGATGGCCGGATGTCCAACGAACCGGTTCTCGTGCTCGACATCGACGGCGTGGTCTCGCTCGCCCAGCCCGGCTCCGCCACGCCGTGGTACGCGACGCTGGAGGAGGATTGGGGCCTCAGCCACGACCGCGAGCTGGCGCCCGAGTTCTTCCTGAAGCCGGTGTTCATGGAGGTGCTGCGCGGCCGGCTCGACCTCTACGTGGCGCTGCACGAGTATTTCGAGGGCAAGGGCCTCGCCGACCGGCTGGAGGAGTTCGTCGCCTACTGGTTCGAAAGGGACGCGGTGATCGACCGCGAGCTGCTGGCCGACGCCGACGCCTGGCGCCGGCGCACCGGCGGCAAGGTGTTCGCCGCCTCCAACCAGGAGCACCATCGCGCCGCCCATCTGCGCGACCGCGCCGGGCTGGGCGGGCATTTCGACGAGATCATCTATTCGGCGGCGCTCGGCGTCTGCAAGCCCGAGCGCGTGTTCTTCACCACCGCCCAGGCGCGCATGGGCGTGACGGCGGCGCAGTCGATCCTGTTCGTCGACGACAACACGGCCAATGTCGACGGCGCGCGGATATGCGGCTGGCGGGCGATGCTCTATCGCGGCCGGAGCAGCTTCAGCCAGGCGCTCGCGAGCTGGGGCTAGCCGCACGCAGGAGCTGCACGAAGATCGCGCCGTGCAGCATCATCCACAACGGCACCAGCACGGTCGGCACGAACGACCACGGCAGCCGCTGCATCGCCATCGAGCCCAGCGCCGGGAAGACCTGCAACAGCGAGCCGTCGGCCGAGGTCACGCCGAGGACGATCGCGGCGATCAGGTCGGCGAGCCCGAACAGGTTCCAGGCGTGCAGCACTGCTGCGTTGCGGCCGGGCTCGCGCGCCAGCGCCAGCATCGGCAGCGCGACCACGCCGGTGATGATGTCGCCCCACGCGGCCGAGTGGGGGAAGGGGCCCGACAGTTGTCCCTGACCGGCGAGCAACAGGAACTCGACGGCAAACACGCGGCCGATGTTGAGGCCGATCATCAGCCGCAACGGCAGGCTGGCCAGCAGGCCGCGCGCAAACAGCGCCGCGGCGATCAGCGGAACGACGACGAAGAAACCGACCACCGGCGGCCGCGTGATCTGCATCCAGCCGGCGGCCGATCCTGCCGCCGCGAGGCCAGCCCACAGGCCAAGGATGCCGGCAACGACCAGCCGGCCGGCCGGCGGCAGGTCGGCCGACGCCACCAGCGCGCCGGCGATGAACACGATCAGGCCAAAGGTGGCAATGAAGCCCGCGAACTCGACCATGGCAGTCTCCTGTTGCGTCGAGGGTGCCGCAGGGCAAAAGATGTTCAACAACATCTTTTGCCGAAGGCAGAAGATGCGATCTTTGGAGGTGCCGCATGCCCTACACGGCCGAGCACAAGGAGGCGACGCGCCGGCGCATCCTCGAGAGCGCGCGGCGGCTGTTCAACGACAGGGGCTTCGCCCAGGTGTCGATCGACGAGGTGATGGACCAGGCCGGGCTGACGCGCGGCGGCTTCTATCGCCACTTCCGCGACAAGGCGCAGCTCTATGCCGAGGCGGTGCGTTGGTTCCTTTGCCCGGAGGCCCCCAAGCCGTGGCAGGATTGCAGCCGGCGCAAGCGGCAGGCCGAGCGGGTGGTCGACGCCTACTTCTCGCGCGACCACTTCTCCGACCGCGAGAGCTGCTGTCCCTTGCTGACCACGCCGGCCGACATCCTCGACGGCGATGCCGAGGTCCGCTCGGCCTACGGCGCGGTGCTGAAGCGGCTGGTGGCGATCTTCGAGGCCGATCTCGGCGACCGCGACGAGGCGCTGGCGCTGGCCGCGCTGTGCATCGGCGGCATGGTGCTGGCTCGCAATGTGGAAGGACCGCTCGCCCAGGCGATGCGCGGCGCCGCCTATCGGCGGGCGCAAAACATGCTAAAAGCGCGGCCATGCTGATGTTCGACATACCGTTCGGCACGACCGCCTGGGACGAGGTGGACCGCACCGAGCATCCGGGCGAGACCGGCAAGGCCTACTGGCGCACGCGCACCTTCAACAACATCCGGGTGCGCATGGTCGAGTACACGCCGGGCTACCTCGCCGACCACTGGTGCCAGAAGGGCCATGTCCTGCTGGTGCTGGAAGGCGAGCTGCACACCGAGCTGGCCGACGGCCGCACCGTGGTGCTGAAGCCCGGCCAGAGCTACCAGGTGGCCGACAATGCGCTGGCCCACCGCTCGCGCACCGCAGGCGGCGCCAAACTCTTCATCGTCGACTGATTTCATATTCCTCCCCATTCATATGGGGAGGTGTCAGCGTCTTACGCTGACGGAGGGGTCAGAGGCCCATGACCCCTCCGTCGGCCTAAGAGGCCGCCACCTCCCCATCTGAATGGGGAGGTGATGAGGGAACTGAGATGGCAGACATGATCGGATTTATCGGCGTCGGCACGATGGGCGAGCCGATGTGTCGAAACCTCGCGCGCAAGAGCGGCGCCATCGTGCTGGCGACCGACCGCAACGCCGAGCCGCTGCAGCGGCTGGCGGCGGACGGCGTGAAGACCGCGTCGCTCGACGAGATCGTCGCGAGCTGCCGGACGATCTTCCTGTCGCTGCCGGGCGGCAAGGAGGTCGAGGAGGTGTGCCTCGGTCCGGGCGGCCTCGTCGCCAAGGTCACCATGGGCTACACGATCGTCGACACCAGCACGGCGCCGGTGTCGCTGGCCCGCCGGCTGTTCGCCGAGTTCGAGGGCAAGGCCTCGGCCTTCGCCGACTCGCCGATCGCGCGCACCCGCCAGGCGGCGATCGACGGCACGCTGTCGATCATGGTCGGCGGCACGACGGAGACCTTCGCCCGCATCGAGCCGCTGCTGCGCCATCTCGCCAGCGAGGTCACGCATTGCGGCGAGGCCGGCGCAGGGCAGGCGGTCAAGATCCTGAACAACATGGTGCTGTTCCAGACCGTGGTCGGGCTGGCCGAGGCGCTGTGCATCGCCCGCGCCAACGGCATCGACGGCAAGATCCTGTTCGAGACCCTGACCAAGGGCTCGGCCGATTCCTTCGGCCTGCGCAACCACGGCATGAAGGCGATGCTGCCGGGCGTCTTTCCCGCGCGCGCCTTCTCGACCGACTACGCGCTGAAGGATCTCTCCTACGCCATCCAGATGGCCGAGGAGCACGGCGTGCCGGCGCTCGGCGCCGACGTCGCGCGCGAGCTGATGGAGCGGGCGAAGGAGCTCGGCTTCAACAAGGAATACTGGCCCGTCCTGATCAAGGCGATCGAGGACGGGACGAAGAAGTGACAGCCGCAGGCTGTCATCCCGAGCGCAGCGAGGGATCTTTGGGTTGCAGGAAGGATCCCTCGCGCCGCTCGGGATGACAATCACTTCGCCAGCGGCGGTTCGGGCGATGCCGGTGGCGGCGGCGGTTGCGTCTGCGGCTTCTCGACCTTCGTCAGCTCGTAGCCCTTGGTGCGCATGCAGAACGAGGTCAGCCGGTTCTCGGTGACGAAGCGATCGTTGTCCGCCCGCATCTGCCAGAACAGGCTGCTGCGGCGGCCGAAACCCCAGCCCCAACCGCCGCCCCAGCCCCACGGATAATAGTAGCGGCTCGCCTCCCGCGAGGCGGCGTGCCGGCATGAGCCCAGGTCGACGGACGCGCCTTCGTCGGAGATGCCGGGTTTCGTCCAGCGCATGTCGCCGGCGCAGGCCGCGACGCCGAGCATCAGCAGGACAGGCAGGACTTTGCGCATGGCGGTGATATGGTCATCGCAGATGGCCGAAATGTGAAGGGGAGAGACGAGTCATGGCGCGTATCGCCGTCGGCGGGTTCCAGCACGAGACCAACACCTTTGCGCCGCAGCAGGCGACCTGGGACGACTTCGTGCGGGCCGACGCCTGGCCCGGGCTGCTGCGCGGGCCGGAGATGATCGGCGCGGTCGAGGGCTTCAACATCCCGATCGCGGGGGCCGTGAAGAAGCTGGCCGAGCTCGGCCACGAGATCGTGCCCTTGGCCTGGGCCGCCGCGCCGCCGGCTTCCTACGTCACCGCCGACGCCTTTGCGCGCATGTGGGCGATGTTCGACGAGGACCTGCGCAAGAAAGGGCCGTTCGACGCGATCTACCTCGACCTGCACGGCGCCATGGTCGCCGAGAACACCCAGGACGGCGAAGGTGAGTTGCTGAAGCGCATCCGCGGCCTCGTCGGCAGCGACCTGCCGATCGTGGCGAGCCTCGATTATCACGCGAATTTGACGCCCGACATGGCCAAGCTGGCGACCGCGCTGGTCGGCTATCGCACCTATCCGCACATCGACATGGCGGTGACGGGCTATCGCGCCATCGAGCTGCTCGACCGGCTGCTCAAGGAGAAGCGGCCGGTCCATCGTGCTTACCGCCAGCTCGATTTCCTGATCCCGCTGGTCTGGCAGTGCACCTTCATCGAGCCGGCCAAGAGCATCTTCGACCTGGTGGGCGAGCTCGAGGCCGGCGAGAAGAGCCACAACCAGGGCATCGTCAGCGTCACCCATACGCCGGGCTTCCCGCCGGCCGACATCGCCCAGTGCGGGCCGGCTCTGGTCGTCTACGGCCACGACAAGGAGGCGGTCGAGGCGGCAGCCGACAAATTGGCCGCGGCCGTGAAGGCGCAGGAAAAGGCGTTCGCCGGCGAGCTGCTCGATCCCGATGCCGCGGCGCTGCGGGCGATCGAGCTGTCAAAGACCGCGAAGAAGCCGATCGTGCTGGCCGACGTGCAGGACAATCCCGGCGCCGGCGGCACCTCCGACACGGTCGGCCTGCTGGCGGCGCTGATGCGCAACAAGGCCAAGGGTGCGGTGATCGGCATGATCGTCGACGAGGGTGCCGCGAAGGCCGCCGTCGAGACGGGCGAGGGCAACGTCATGCGCCGCGGCATCGGCGCGGTCGTGGGCTATGCCGGCGAGATGCCGGTCGAGGCCGACTGGCGCGTGGTCAAGCTCGGCAACGGCAAGTTCACCGGCACCGGCCCGTTCTACGGCGGCGCCAAGTTCCAGATCGGCCCGATGGCGCTGGTCACCGACGAGGCGAGCGGCGTCTCGGCCGTGCTCGCCTGCAAGCGCATCCAGGCCGCCGACCAGGAGATGTTCCGCCATGTCGGCGTCGAGCCGGCGACGGTGCCGATCCTCGGCCTGAAGTCGACGGTGCATTTCCGCGCCGACTTCCAGCCGATAGCCGAGACCATCCTCGTCGTGCAGTCGCCCGGCGCCCACATCACCGACCCGGTCGAGATGCCCTACAAGCACCTGCGCCTGGGCATCAAGCTCAAGCCGATGGGACCTGTGTGGAACGGAACGCCGGCCTGAGCGCTGCGACCAGCGGCACGGTGAGCAGCGCCAGCGCGCCGACGCCGATCAGCGCGGGCGACAGTCCGATGTGGTCGCCCAGCAAGCCGAACAGGAAGGGGGCCGCAGCGCCCGCGACCGAGCCGCCGGTATAGAATACGGCGAAGGCGTGGGTGCGGCGCTCGACCGTCACGAACTCTGGAATCGTGCCGTAGAGCACCGACGAGGTGCCGTTCAGCATCACGCCGACGGCCGGCAGCAACGCCAGCGCGGGCGTGAGCGACAAGGGCAACAGCGCGAGGATCAGAGCGGTCGTGGCCATTTCCGTCAGCACGACCGAGCGTACGACACCGAGTCGCGCGCCCAGCCAGCCTATCACCAGCTTGCCGGCGGCGCCGCCCGCGAACAGCAGCGACAGCGCCAGGCCGATGGTCGGCAGGTCGGCGCCTTTCGCCTGCAGCAGGAAAGGCAGGAAGATCAGGAAGCCGGAGCGCACCGCGCTGTCGGCGACGTGGATCGCGAACAGGAGCCAGAAGGCCCACGGCCGGTCCTGGCCCTCGATCGCCTTGCCGTCCTTCGCCTTGGCGGCCATCTCGGCCGGCTGCAGGGTGAGGAAGATCAGGCCGGCCCCGACGACCGCGATCGCCGCGGTCACCAGCATCGCCTGGCGCCAGCCCATCGCCGCCGCGACCAGGGCGAACACCGCCGGCAGCGCCACCTTGCCGACGTCGCCGGTGAAATTGTAGGTGCCGAGCGCGGCGCGCGAGCGCTGCGCCGGGAAGGCGCCGGCCACCAGGGTCGAGGCGATCGGATGCTGCGTGGCGCCGCCCAGGCCCGCGAGCAGCAGCCCGACGATCACGCCGTAGAGCGAGCCGGTGAGGCCGGCCAGGCCGTAGCCGACCGCGATCAGCGCTGTGCCGCCGGCCAGCACGTAGACGCCGCCGAGCTTGCCGGCGAGCCAGCCCGACGGGATCTGGCCGCTTGCCATCGCGCCGGAATAGACGGTCTTCAGCGCGCCGATCGCGGCATAGCTCAGCCCGAACTGGGCCTGCAGCAGCGGATAGAGGACGTTCAGGAGGTCGGTGAAGCCGTCATGCAGGGCATGCGCTCCGCCGCACACGGCCAACGTCTTGCGAGGAGAACTGTTCGTGTCGGCGGCAACGGCCATCCGGGATCTTTCCAAAGCGTAACTGAACCGTAACCTAGACCCGTGATCTTTTGGCGAATAGCCTCAGCTTCTTCGCCATATTCGTCAGCTTTCCTCACAGTATCGGATGCGCCGCCTTCCTCCCCTCAATGCGCTTCGTGTCTTCGAAGTGGCCGCCCGCACCAACGGCTATGCCGGAGCCGCAGCCGAGCTCGGCCTGACGCACGGCGCAGTCAGCCGACAGATCGGCATCCTGGAAGGCTGGCTCGGCCAGCGACTGTTCGTGCGCTCGGGGCGTCGCATGGTCGCGACACCGATCGCCCGCGTCTTTGCCGCCGAGGTCAGTCTCTCCTTCGACCGGCTGACGAGCGCCGCCGAAGCCTGCGGCAAACCGGGCGCCCGCCGGATCCTGCGTGTGAGCGCACCGACGAGCTTCGCCATCCGCTGGCTGATCCCCCGCCTGGAGTGGTTCCACCAGGCGCATCCGATCGTGGAGGTCTCGGTAACCACCGTCTCGACCGTGCATGAGGAGTTGCGCGGCGGCTTCGACGTCGCGGTGCGCCGCGGCTCCGCGAAAGCCGATTCATGGCCGCAGCATCGGGCGACGGACATCCTCGACGATGTCGAGACGCTGATCATGAGCCCGGCCCTGTACGCGCGGCGCCCGATCCGCAGCCCGGCCGACGTCGCGGACCATGTCCTGCTGTCATCGGAAACCCGGCCCGGAGATTGGATCGACTGGCTCGGACGGGCAGGGCTGTCCCATCTGGCGGGCCAGCGGCGACAGATATTCGACCACTTCCACGTGACGCTGCAGGCGGTGATCGACGGGCTTGGGATCGGCATCGGCCCGTTCCCGCTGCTCGATGCCGATCTCGGCGCGGGCCGGCTGCTGACGCCGTTGCCCGACATCAAGGTCCCGCGCACCGGCTATGTCGCGCTCGTCCCGTTCGATGCCGACAAGACGGCCCCGCTCAAGGGCTTCGTCGACTGGCTGGTCGCGGAAGGCCGGCCGGAATCTGCGCCCTAGCGCCTCTCCTAGCGTCCCGGCATGCGGTCGACCCAGAAGGCGAGCTGGCGCTGGAAGTCGGCGTCGGCGAATGCCGCGTCGGTGATGAAGGTCGGCTTGCCGTTCTTGGCGTAGCGGACCGAGGCCAGCCGCGTGAAGTTCTTGTCGCAGTTGTGGAAGATGAAGACGTCGTTCTGGAAGCGGTGCAGCACGAACTCGTAGACCTTGCGGATGCTGACCAGGGCGATGACGTAGCGGCCGTCGGGCCCGTACTCGCCGAGCAGCTTGACCGGGATGTCGCGGCCCTCGTTGCTGATGCCCATCACGGTGAGCGCATCGGGCGCCATCATGCGCTCTTCGCCCGCGTTGTAGATCCAGCGTACCATGCGGTCGCCGCGCGGCAGGAGCTTGGGGTCGTTCTTGCCGAACAGGTTCGACATCTGCTTGCCGCAGGCGCCGAGCGGCAGGGCTGTTGCAGCGACGATCACGGCGCGCCGCGGGAAACCACGCTGAACCACGCTCACTCCTCTGCGACTTTTTCCATGTCGATTTCGATCGGCGCGATCTCGGTGAGCTCGCCGCCGCGGATCGCGCGGAAGAAGCAGTTGTGCCGGCCGGTGTGGCAGGCGACGCCGGTCTGCTCGACCTCGACCAGCAGGGTGTCGCCGTCGCAATCGACCCTGAGCTCGACCAGCTCCTGGATATGACCCGAGGTGTCGCCCTTGCGCCACGGTGCCTTGCGCGAGCGCGACCAGTAGCAGACGCGGCCCGTGCGCATGGTCTCGATGACAGCCGTGCGATCCATATAGGCCATCATCAGCACTTCGCCGCTGCCGCGCTGCTGCGCGATGGCGGGCACCAGGCCCTGGGGATCGAACTGGATGGCCGCGAGCATTTTGTCGACCGCGGCCTGCGGATAGGTGGTGGGCATCGTTGGCCTCGAAGGGGAAGGGGGCCTATAATCGGCGTCCACCCTCTTGGCAAATCGGCATGGTGAAAAAAGCCGCCAAAGCCCCCGCGCACGGCCCTGCCAAGGGCCACGATCACGAGCATTGCATCGAGGACGCCGTCGAGGCCGCCGAGAAGCTGTGCCTGGCCAAAGGCCTGCGCTTCACGCCGCTGCGTCGCCGCGTGCTGGAGCTGGTCTGGTCGAGCCACAAGCCGGTCGGCGCCTATGCGCTGCTCGATCAGTTGCGCGACGAGGATCTCGGCTCGGCGCCGCCGACCGTCTATCGCGCGCTCGATTTCCTGATCGAGCATGGATTGATCCACCGCATCGAGCGCATGAACGCCTTCGTCGGCTGCAGCCATCCCGGCGAAACGCATCGCGGATTCTTCCTGATCTGCGGCGAGTGCGGCAACGCCGAGGAGATGGAGAGCGCCGGCGTCGTCGACTCCATCGCCGCCTCGGCGAGCCGCCACGGCTTCGCCGCCCGCGACATGACGCTCGAGGTCACTGGCACCTGCGCGGAGTGCCGGCGGCCCTAGTCACTCCGTCGTCCAGAACGTGTCGGGCTTGTAGAGCCCGATATATCCGCCCGGATCCCACGCCCAGTGGCCTTTCTCCGGCACGATACTGGGACCGGCGAGTTCCTGGCGGGCGCCTCGCCCGCATGACTTGAACAGCTACCTCTCCAAGGGCCGCCGCCTTACGGTGGGTCGAATACCTCCCCTGAACCCGAAATAGCGGCCGGTGTCTTCAAAACAGCGCGATTTCGACACCGAGAATGGCTAAGGTTTGCAGGGTCGATCGAGCGATGGATGCCGATTGCAGCAGCCGGCGAGAAATTGTTGCGTCCTTCTGGTGAGGGAATGTCGATGCTGAAAAGAGTAGCTGTAGCCGCCCTGGCCGCCCTCCTTCTTGCCGCGCCCGCGTTGGCCGAGCCGGCCATTTTCACTTGGACAGGATATGGCCTGAACGTCCCTGGAAGCGGCAAGTGCCCGACCTACAAGATGACCATCGACGTCACGGTCGTCGGCACGGATGTGCAGGGACGCTTCCAGCAGGAAGGCCGCCCGGAGCGGAACTTCAAGGCAACGCTGGGCGCCGACATGAAGTTCAAGACGACGGCCATCGTGGGCGGCGGCAACAAGATGGACGTCGTGGGCTCCCTCAAGGAGGGCGCCTCGACGATCATGCTCGATGGCTACTGCCTTTTCGAGGGCAAGCTCACGCGGAAGTAGCGGCCCATCGTAGTCGCCACGCGGCCGATGACACTGCGCGGCCCTACTGGCTGATCCAGAACGTGTCGGGCTTGTAGAGCCCGATGTACCCGCCCGGATCCCAGGCCCAGTAGCCTTTCTCCGGGACGTTTTTCACCTTCTTGCCGGTTGTCAGCGGCTGGCGCACCGAGTTCACCGTGCCGATCGAGAAGACCTGCTCGGCGTTGATCGTCAGGATATCGTCCCATGCCTTGCGCCGCTCGGCGGCGTCGGTCGAGCGCTCCCACTGGTGCAGCAGCTCGAGCAGCTTCTTGCCTTCCTCGGTGTCGCAGGCTTCGCCCTGTTTGCCGTGCGATTCTATGTAGAGGCCCCACTTCGGCCATTGCAGGCCGCCCTGCATGGTCGGCGCGAACTCCCTGGGGCTGGTGTCGACCGTCGGCGCGGCCGTGGTCACGCCGGCATAGGCAGTCATCATCGCCTCGCCGGACGTGGTGCGCAGGCGGAAGTTATCGGTGGTCTGCGCCCTGAGCTCGATGCGGATGCCGACCTTCTTCCAGTGGTCTCTGACCAGGGTCATGTTGTCGACCTCGTCGGCCTTCTCGCTGGTGTGCTCGACGACGATCAACGCCGGCTGGCCGTTGGGCAGCAGGCGGACGCCGTCGCGGCCCTTCTTGTCGAGCCCGACCTCGTCGAGCAGCTTGTTGGCCGCGTTGACGTCGTGCGTCGACCACTTGGTGGCGAGCTCCGGCTTGAACAGCGGGGAGCGCGGCATGATGGTGTTGGCCGACGGCTTGGCCATGCTGCTATAGACCACCTCGCTCAGCTCCTCGCGGTCGATCGCCAGCGACAGCGCGCGGCGGAAGCGGACGTCACGGTTGAGCTTCCTCCAGGTCTCGTCGGCGGCATTCATGTTGGGATAGAAGGCGACCTCCGAACCCGAGCCCTTCTCCCAGAGCACGACCTTGATGCCGGATTTCTTCGCAGCGTCGCGCAGGAAGGTGTAGTCGCGCAGGCCGAGATAGCGCGGCTGCAGGTCCGATTCGCCGAGCCCCGCCTTGGCCGGGATCAGGTTGGACGCGACCACCGTGAAGGTGACCTTGTCGAAGTAGGGCAGCTGCACGCCCTTCTCGTCGATCCGGTAATAGAAGGGGTTGCGCTCGAACACGAAGCGCTGCGACGGCGGTGGCGTCACGAGCTTCCAGGCATTGAGCGTCGGCAGGTCCGGATTGTCGTTGCCGTACATCGCGTCCTGGCGGTGGAAGACGTTGGCCCAACGGCTGCCTTTGTAACGCTTCAGGATTTCCTCCTCGGGCGTGTACTTGCCGTGGAGCGTCTTGAGGTAATGCGCTGGCCGGAACAGGAAGAGAGGCGCAGCACGCGCCTGGCTTTCGATGAAATAGGGGTTGGGCTTGTCCCAACTGTAGCGGACCGTCCGCTCATCGACGATCTCGACCTTGGGCGGCTTGCCGTCGACGAGGAGTTCGACGGACGGTCCGCGAGGCGACAGTTCGCTGTTGTTGGCGACATCCTCCCAGAAGAAGCGGAAGTCCTCGGTGGTGAACGGCTTGCCGTCCGACCACTTGTGACCGGCCCGCAGCTTCAGCGTGAAGTCGCGGTTGTCCTTGGCCTCGTAGCTCTCGAGGATGTCGGGCTGCAGCTTGAACTGGTCGTCGTACACGATCAGCCGCGAATTGGAGTAAAGCGTCATCAGTCGAGTGTCGCGTGCGCTCGCCACCAGGATGTTGACCTCGCCGCCCGGCTTGCCCGCGCCGTCGGCGCCGGCGAAATGCTTCACGATCGCCGGCGCGTCGGGGATGCGCTTGTCGACCGACGGCAGGGAGCCCGCCTTCACCTGCTCGGCGAGGCACGGCGTCTCCTGCATCTTGACCGTGGGAGCCGCCCGGGCGATCGCCGGTGCCAAGACGGTGAGGGCTACGCCCGCGGTGAAATCGCGTCGTTTCATCGTGTCGCCTCATCCTGCCGTTATTGTTGGGAGAACGGTCGGGCAATGCGCTCTCTGCATCAAGTCTGAAAGAGTCCCCCGCAACATACGGTCGCAGGCTGCAACCCGTCGTCAATCGATCTGGATGCCGAGCGGCGGCAGGACCTTTTTGTAACGTTCGATTTCACTGGCGACGTAGGCCGCGAACTCGGCCGACGGCAGGCCGACGATCTCGGCGCCGTTGTCGCGGGTGAAGGTCTCGAACGACTTCTCGTGCGCGGCCTTGAGGATGTTCTTGTGGAGCTGGTCGACCGTCGCCGCCGGAAGCTTGGGCGGTCCCCAGAAGCCCGACCAGCCGGGAATGTCGGCCTCGATGCCGTACTCGCCGAAGGTCGGCACGTCAGGCTGCTGCGGCATGCGCTTGGCGCTCGAGATGCCGAGCATGCGCAGCTTACCGGCCTGCAGGTACTGCATGATCAGCGACGGCGAGACGAAGAAGGAATCAATCGTGCCGGCCATCGCATCGTTGATCGGCGTGCTCTTGTAGGGCACGTGGATGAGCTGCACCTTGGCGCTACGGCAGAACAGCTCGCCGACCACGTGCGTGGTGTTGCCGATACCCGACGAGCCGTAGGTGATCTTGCCCGGCTCGGCGCGCGCCGCCGCGAGGTACTGATCCATCGTCTTGAAGCGCGATTCGCCCGACACCATCAGCCCGAAGCCCTGGCTGCGCGTCAGCAAGGTGATCGGCGTGAAGCCCTCGACCGGATCGTAGGGCAGCTTGCGCATCAGCACGGCGTTCGTGGTGTGGCCGCCGGTGGTGTAGAGCACGGTGTTGCCGTCGGGCTTGGCGCGCGAGACCTCGAGCGTGCCGATGGTCGTGCCGCCGCCCGGCTTGTTGTCGACCATCGCGGTTCGGCCGGTGGCCACGCGGAATGCCTCGGAGAAGACGCGCATGGTGTTGTCGGTGCCCGAGCCCGCGCCGAACGGGACCACGATCCGCAACTGCTCCTCGGCGAGGGCCGATCGGGCAGCGAGCAGCGTCGCCCCTGCCAGGACGGTGCGTCGCGTCAGGAGCATTGGATCAGGCCGTTCCGGTGATGGCGTTCATCGTGCCGGCCAACGTGCGGCCGGGATCGGTGGCGACCCCGGCGCTACGCCAGGCCACATGCCCGTCCGGCCGCACCAGGACGGCGCCGTCCGCGTCGATACCGTAGAGGTCGCGCCACGGCTCCTCGTCGCCGAGCACGATCGGCTCGATCGCGTTCGGCATCGCTGCCTCGGCCCAACCGCCCTTGGTGCCCGCCAGCAGCACGAAGCCGTTGCCGACCAGATCGATCGTCGAGACGCGCACGCCGCCCTTCTGCACCCAGGCGTGCGGCGCGCGAGCGCCGGGCCAGGCCGAAGGCGCGTACTCGGTCACCGGATCGGCGACGACGGGGCGGGGGCTGCCGTCCGGGATCACGGCGCGCGACTGGTAGGTCGCGCCGAAGATCATGCCCTGCTCGTTGAGGAACTCGCGGCGCGCGCCCTTGCCCTGCAGCGTCTTCGCCATCCGGCCCATCGACGCGGCGTTGGCCAGCGCCTGCTCGGTGATCGCCTTGCCGAAGGGCTGGCGCTCATCATGGTAGGTGTCGAGCAGCGCATCTGCCGCCTTGCCGTTGAGCACAGTAGCCATCTTCCAGGCGAGGTTCTGGACGTCCTGGACGCCGGTGTTCATGCCGAAGCCGCCGGTCGGCGGCATCTCGTGCGCCGCGTCGCCGGCCAGGAACACGCGGCCGTCGCGATAGCGCTCGGCGACATGCGCCGAGGCGACCCACGGCGCCACGCCCAGCACCTTCACCGGCAGATCGGGAACGCCGACGGCGCGCCGGATCATGGCCGCCGAGTGATCGGGCGTGAAATCCTCCGGTTTGCGGCCGTGCGCCTTCAGGGAATTGACCAGAAAGCCCCAGCGATCATGCGCGTTGATGGTGAGGAAGGTCGCGCGCATCTCCTCGTTCTCGACGAAGTAGAGCGCGGCCGGCCGGTCCTGCGTCCACGGCCGCAGGTCGGCCTCGAGCAGGACGTTCACGCTGTCATAGACGTCCTTCTTGCCCTGCATGCCGATGCCGAGCGCGGCGCGCACGCGGCTTTGCGCGCCGTCGGCGGCGATCATGAACTGCGCGTTGACCTGCTCGGAGGCGCCGGTCTTGACGTTCGTGATGGTCGCCAGCACGCGCGTGTCGTCCTGCTCGAACGTCGTGAGCTCGGTGTCGAAGAGCAGCGTGCCGAGCGGCTGCTTCTCGGCGCATCGCCGTAGCACCGGCTCGAGATAGTCCTGCGCGCAGAGACAGGCGCGGACCGGCGTCACCTCGGCGCGCTGCATGCTCTGGCCCCACGGCACGCGCCGCTCGATCTCCTCGCCGGCCAGGGTCTTGGTCCAGACGATGAAGCCGACCTTGTCGGGCGGCAGGCCGGCGGCGCGGACGTCGTCCTCGATGCCCTGCTGGTGGAAGATCTCCATGGTCCGGGCGTTGATGCCGCGCGCCTTGGGATGGATGGCGGTGCCGGGATGGCGTTCGACCAGCAGCGACTCGATGCCGAGCCGCGAGAGCATCAGCGAGGCGGTGAGGCCGACCGGCCCACCGCCGACGATCAGGACGGGAACTTCCTTCATGGCCCGAGCGTCCCCTGCGGGGACCGCCAAGGCAAGCGGCAGCCGCGACCGCTGTGCGGCAGCCGGCGTCAGGCGTTGTGGGCGCGGTTCAGCCGGTCGAAGCCTTCGGCGAGGTCGGTCTTCAGGTCCTCGACATCCTCGAGGCCGATATGGACGCGCAGCACGTGCTTGTCCTTGGGCCACGGCACCGCCGAGCGATAGTTGTCCGGATGCGCCGGGATCAGCAGGCTCTCGTAGCCGCCCCACGAGGCGCCCATGCCGAAGATATCCATGCCGTCGAGCATCGCGGCCACCGCCTTCTTGCTGGTGCCGTCGCGCAGCGTGAACGAGAACAGGCCGGACGAGCCCTTGAACTGCTTCTTCCAGTTCTCGTGGCCGGGGCAGTCGGGCAGGGCGGGGTGCAGGACCTTGTCGACCTCGGGCCGCGTCTTCAGCCAGTGGGCGATGGTGAGGCCGCTCTTCTCGTGATGGCGCAGCCGCACCGCCATGGTGCGCAAGCCGCGCAGCGCGAGATAGCTGTCGTCCGGCGCGGCATGGCAGCCGAAGTTCTGGCAGGCCGTCTTGGCGACCTCGAACATCGCGCGGTCGCGGCAGGAGATGATGCCCATCATCGCGTCGGAATGGCCGACGATGTACTTGGTGCCGGCGTGGATCGACAGATCGCAGCCATGGTCGAACGGCTTGAAGTAGAGCGGCGTCGCCCAGGTGTTGTCGATCAGCACCGCGGCGCCGTGCTTCTTGGCAACGGCGGCGATCGCGTCGACGTCCTGCACCTCGAAGGTCTGCGAGCCCGGCGCCTCGAGATAGACGACCTTGGTGTTAGGCTTGATCAGTTTCTCGATGCCCGCGCCGATCATCGGATCGAAGAAGGTCGTCTCGACGCCGAAGCCCTTGAGCGTGGTGTTGGCGAAGCGGCGCGCCGGACCGTAGCAGTTGTCGGTCAGCAGCATGTGGTCGCCGGTCTTGAGGAAGCCGACGATCGCGCCGGTGACCGCGGCGAGGCCCGACTGCACGGCAATCGAGCGATGCGCACCCTCGATCGCGGCGACCGCATCCTCCAGGGCCTTCTGCGTCGGCGTGCCGTTGCGGCCGTAGCCGAAGCCCTCGAACGGGACGCGGTTCTCGAACTTCTCCATGGTCGGGGAGAGGATGGTCGAGGCGTGATAGACAGGCGGATTGACGATGCCGAAGTTGTTGTCGGGATCGCGGCCGGCAACGGCCAAAACAGTGTCGGGGCGGGTATAAGTTTTCTTCGCGGTCATGGTGACCGACTATGGCACAGCCGTTACTTCGGCGGCCACCGATAGATGTCCGGCCACAGCACGCGCGGATCCTGCAGCTCCGTCTCTTCGCGCCTGACGATGCGAAAACCTGCCTTGCGGTACGTGTCGAGCGCGCGCGGATGGTCGACCGTGTTGGTGTTGAGAACAAGCGTCGCGGCGCCGCGCGTAAAACCGCGCTCGATCGCGCGGTCGAGCAACCACGGGCCGATGCGTTGGCCGATGTACTCGGGTGTCAGGCCGAAGAAGACGATCTCGTCGTCGTAGAGCTCGAAGTAGCCGACCAGCGCGCCGTCGTGCAGCGCGACATGAACCTCGTGACCGGGACGGTTGAGCAGGGCCGTCAGCGCCGCCTCGCCGAGCAGCCGGCGCTCGTACCACAGCCAGTCGCGGCCGACGCGATCGTAGAGATCGAAGTAGACCGCAGCCGTCGGCCGAGGCACGCGAACGATCTCGATCGCGATCCGGGGCGGCTGGCCGCGTCGCGTCCAGTCCTTCGGCGCAATCTCGAGGTACGTGATCGTGACCGGTAGCGTGCCGTCGCTACGCGGCGGCGGCTGATGCGTCATCGAGCGGGCGGCAGCAAGCCGATCTGCCGGGCGATCGTGCGATCGACCAGGCGCTTGGGCAGCCGGGTCGTCAGGAACTGCTGGAACGGGTTGGGCGCGAGCGTGTAGCGGGTCTTCGGCTTCGGCGCCGTGAGCGCCGTCTTCACCGCCTCGCCGATGCGCTCGGGCGGCAGCCCCTTCGCCGCGATGGTCGTCATGAAGGCCTTCATCTTCTCGACCGCGGCGGCATAGGGCGTGTTGGCGAAGGCGGCGACGCGATCGTCGCTCTTGCCCCAGATCGGCGTCACGACCGCGCCGGGCGCGACGATGACGACGTCGATGCCGAACAGCATCAGCTCGCGGCGCAGCGCCTCGGACAGCCCCTCGACCGCGAACTTGGAGGCGGCGTAGGGCCCGGCGAGCGGCAGCGCATTGCGGCCGCCGACCGACGAGATCATGACGATGCGCCCCGGCGCGCCCTTGCGGCTGCGATCGGCGCCAAGCAGCGGCGCGAAGGCCTGGGTGACGATCAGCTGGCCGGTCACGTTGACGGCGAACTGCTGCTCGAAGTCCTCGATGGGCAGATAGAGCAGCGGTCCGGCCACCGCGATGCCGGCATTGTTGACCAGGCCGGCCAGGGTCGCGTCGGCCAGCGCCTGCTCGACCGTCTGTGCCGCACGGGCCACCGCCGCCCGGTCGGTGACGTCGAAGAGGAGGGGCGTGAAGCCGGCGCCGAACTCCTGGGCGAGGCGGTCGGCATCGGCTTGCATGCGTACGCTGCCGAAGACATGGAAGCCCGCCGCCGTCAGGACCTTCACGCAGGCCGAGCCGATGCCGGTCGAGGCTCCGGTGACGACAACGGAACCTCGGGCAGCCATCACGCCGCCCCGGTCACGACCGGCGTGTCCTCACGGCCACCCCATTCGGTCCACGAGCCGTCGTAGATCGCGGCCTCGGGCGCGCCGGTGAGATAGAGGGCAAGCCCGACGACGCAGGCGGTGACGCCCGAGCCGCAGCTCGCCGTGACCTTCTTCGCCGGATCGATGCCGGCCGCCTTGATGCGGGCCTGCAGCTCGGCTGCCGGCAGCATGGTGCCGGTCCGGGAATCGAGCAGGTCGTTGTAGGGCAGGTTGAGCGCACCCGGCATGTGGCCGCTGCGCAGGCCGGCGCGCGGCTCGGGCACCTCGCCGCGAAAGCGGTTGGCGGCACGGGCATCGACCACCTGCTCGCGCTTGCTGTCGAGCAGGCCGCGCACATCGTCGATCGAGCGCACCAGCGTATTGTCCAGCCGCGCCGTGAAGTGGCGCTCGCGCGGCGGCGTCGGGTCGTCGGTGACTGTGCGGCCCTCGGCCATCCACTTGGGCAGGCCGCCGTCGAGCACCGCCACGTCCTTGTGGCCCATGGCGCGGAACATCCACCACACCCGGCAAGCACCGGTCATCGGCGAGGTGTCGTAGACGATGATCTTGTTGCCGTCGCCCAGCCCGAGCTTGCGCACCCGCGAGGAGAACTTCTCCGAGGTGGGCATCATGTGCGGCAGCGGATTCGAGGTGTCGGCGATCTCGTCGATATCGAAGAACACCGCGCCCGGGATGTGCTGGTTCGCGAACTCGGCCTTGGGATCGCGCTTCTGCGCCGGCAGGAAGAACGAGCCGTCGACGATGCGGATGTCGGGCGCGTCGAGATGGTCCGCGAGCCACTCGGTGCTGACGAGGGCGTCGGATCGGGCGTAGTTCATTGGGCGGTCCTCTCTACGGCAGCGCGATGATGAACCGGCGGTTCATCTTCCCCTTGTTCTCGATCTTGATGCACTCGACGCGGCCGATCTCGGCGGTCTGCGCGACGTGGGTGCCGCCGCAGGCCTGCAGGTCGACACCTTCGATCGACAGCAGCCGCACGCGGCCCTGGCCCATCGGCGGGCGCACGCTCATGGTCTTCACCAGCTCGGGCCGCGACGTCAGCTCCTCGTCGGTCACCCATTGCGGCACGACCGGGCGGTCGGTGCTGAGGATCTTGTTGATCTCCTCGGTCACCCATTCCTTGGTCGGCACGTCGCCTTCCAGGTTGAAATCGAGCCGGCTCTTGTCGGCATTGACCTGGCCGCCGGTGACGTTGCCCTTGATGACCGCCGACATGACATGCAGCGCGGTGTGCATGCGCATGTGCTTGTAGCGGCGCTCCCAGTTGATCTCGGCCTGCACCTTGGCGCCGAGTTCGGGCTTGGGCGAGGCGGGGTCAAGCACGTGCAGCACGTCGTTGCCGTCGGCCTTCACGGTGTCGACGATCTTGGCCTCGCCGCCGGCCCAGCGCAGCACGCCGGTGTCGCCGGGCTGGCCGCCGCCGGTCGGATAGAAGATCGAGCGATCGAGCCGCACGCCGCGGTCCTCGACCGCGGTCACGGTGGCGTCGGCCTGCTTGAGGTATGCGTCCTGACGAAAGAGTTCTTCGACCATGGGCAGGATTTAGGCCCGCGCGAGCCGCGCCGCAACGTCCTTGGCCGAGGGCATCGAGGGCGCCGCGCCCAGCTTCTCGACTGCGCAGGCCGAGGCGGCACAGCCATATCGAGCGGCCTCGACCGGCGTCGCCCCGGCGGCCAGCTTCGCCGCCAGCGCGCCGACGAAGCAGTCGCCTGCACCGGTCGTGTCGACGACCTTGGCCGGGAAGGCTGGGATGTTGGTCTGGCCGTCCCTGGTTACGACCACGGCGCCGCGCTCGCCCAGAGTGGCGATCACCGCCCGCGGCCCGCGCGTCCGCAACCGCTCGCAGGCCTCGCCGACCACGCGACGGCTGCTCGAGCCGCGGAGCCGGCTGCCCGTCGCCTGGGCGAGCTCGATCTCGTTCAACACCGCGATATCGACGCACTTCAGCATGCGGGCGGGATGAGGGACGAACGGCGCCAGGTTCAGCACGGTGCGCGCACCGGCCTGTCGAGCCTGCATGAGCAATGCATGCGTGGTCTCGGTTGGAGTCTCGAACTGCGCCACCCAGACCTCGTCGCTGCGCGGTCGCGTACGCACCATGGCGCTGGTGAAGTGATGGTTGGCGCCCGAGGCGACGGTGATGGCGTTGTCGCCCTCGGCCACCTGGATCAGGGCGAGGCCGGTCGCGTGCGGGCGCAGCGCGCGCACGCCCGAGCTGTCGACGTCGTTGTCCGCCAGGAAGCCGCGCAGGGTGTTGCCGAAGGCGTCATGGCCGATCGCGCCCAGCATCGCCGTCGAGGCGCCGAGCCGCGCCGCCGCCACCGCCTGGTTGAGGCCCTTGCCGCCGGGCAGGAACGAGACCCTGGCACCGAGAAGCGTCTCGCCGGCCTGCGGCCGCCGCGCGCTCTCGACGACCACGTCCATGTTGAGGCTTCCGCAGACGACGACACGGCTCATCAGGTCACCAAAGAACGGATGGCAAAACGCGGCTCCTGCCAGGCGCCGCTGCGCAGGATGTCGGCCAGCGCCTTCGCCGCGTCGAGCACGTCGCGATAGCGCAGATAAAGCGGCGTGAATCCGAAGCGCATGATGTCGGGCGCGCGGAAGTCGCCGATGATGCCGCGATCTATGAGGGCCTGCACGACCTCGTAACCGTGCCCAAAGGCGACCGAGACGTGGCTGCCGCGCAGCGCCGGATCGCTCGGCGTGACGATGCGCAGGCCGAACTCGCGGCTGATCGGCGCGAGCAGGTCCATGAACAGGTCGGTGAGGGCGAGGCTCTTGGTCCGCAGCGCCGCGAGATCGACGTCGTCGAACACGTCGAGCGCCGCCTCGAGCGCCCGCAGCGACAGGATCGGCTGGGTGCCGCACAGCATCCGCCGGATGCCCGGTGCCGCCTGGAACGTGCTCGCCATGGCGAAGGGCTGCGCATGGCCCCACCAGCCTGACAGGGGTTGCGCCAGGCGGTCGTGATGGCGGCGCGCCGCGAACACGAAGGCCGGCGCGCCAGGGCCGCCGTTCAGGTACTTGTAGGTGCAGCCGACGGCGAAATCGGCCTTGGCCGCGTTGAGGTCGATCGGCAGCGCGCCGACGCTGTGGCAAAGGTCCCAGACGACCAGCGCGCCGGCTGCCTGCGCACGGCCGGTGAGCCCCGCCATGTCGCGCAGCACCCCCGAGCGATAGTCGACGTGGTTGATCAGCACGACGGCGGTGCGCTCGTCGATCAGCGTATCGATCGGCTCGTGCGAAGCCGCCAGACGCAGGGTCGTGCCGGGACGGGACTTCGCCACACCCTCGGCCATGTAGAGGTCGGTGGGGAAGCTGTCGGCTTCGGCCAGGATGACGCCGCGGTCGGGCCGCAGCGCCAGCGCCGCATGCAGGGCCTTGTAGATGTTGATCGAGGTGGTGTCGGTCACCACGGTCTCGCCCGGCTCGGCGCCGATCAGGCGGCCGACACGATCGCCGAGCGTGTCGGTCAGGGTGAACCAGCCAGCGGCATTCCAGCTGCGGATCAGGCCGTCGCCCCATTCCTGGCGCATGGCGTGGCTCACTTCGTCGAACGCGGCCTTGGGCGGCGGCCCGAGCGAATTGCCGTCGAGGTAGATCACGCCGTCCGGCAGCGCGAAACGATCCCGCAAGGCCCGTAGCGGATCGGCCGCGTCGAGAGCGGCGACCGCGTCCGAGGACGCGCTGTCCGTCATTTCATCCAGGGCGGCAGCGGCAGGTTCTTCTCGCGCAGGAAGGCGGGATTGAACAGCTTCGACTGATAGCGCTGGCCGCCGTCGGCCAGGATGGTGACGATCACCTTGCCCGGACCGAGGTCCTTGGCGAGCCGCATGGCGCCGACGATGTTGATCGCCGTCGAGCCGCCCAGCACCAGGCCCTCGTGCTCGATCAGGTCGAACAGGACGGGCAGGGCCTCCTCGTCGGTGATCTGGTAGGCCAGGTCGATCGGCGTGCCTTCGAGATTCTTGGTGACGCGGCCGTTGGCGATGCCTTCGGTGATGGAATTGCCTTCGGCTTTCAGCTCGCCACGCACGACCCAACTGTAGAGCGCCGAACCCATCGGGTCGGCGAGCGCGATCTTGACGTCCGGATTGCGCTCTTTAAGAGCCCGCGCCACGCCGCCCAAGGTGCCGCCGCTGCCGACCGAGCAGGTGAAGCCCGCGACCTTGCCCTCGGTCTGCTCCCAGATCTCCGGACCGGTCGTTCGATAATGGCCTTCGCGGTTGGCGACGTTGTCGAACTGGTTGGCCCAGATCGCGCCGTTCGGCTCGGTTTTGGCCAGCTCATCGGCGAGCGTGCCGGAATAGCGCACGTAGTTGCCGGGGTTGGCGTAGGGCACGGCCGGCACCAGGCGAAGGTCGGCGCCGCACAGCAGCAACATGTCCTTCTTCTCCTGGCTCTGCGTCTCCGGCATCACGATGACCGAGCGGTAGCCGCGCGCATTGGCGACCAGGGCGATGCCGATGCCGGTGTTGCCGGCGGTGCCTTCGACGATCACGCCGCCGGGCCGCAGCTTCCCTTGTTTCTCGGCATCCTCGATGATGGCGAGCGCGGCGCGGTCCTTCACCGAGCCTCCGGGATTGAGGAACTCCGCCTTGCCGTAGATCTCGCAGCCCGTCGCGGCGGACGCGGCCTTGAGCTTGATGAGCGGCGTGTTGCCAATGCTGTCGATGAAACCCGACCGGACCTTCATGTCACTCTCGCTCCGTGCCCCGCGCTCGCTCCCGCCCGCACGGTAGCGCAAAGCGTTGCGCTAGCGCCAGCGCTTGCGCACCTCGTCGCGGTGCAGAGCGAGCCACAGCAGCGCGATCACGCCCACGGCATTGTCGACCTCATTGCGCTCGACCATGGCGTAGGCCTCGGCGAAGGGCAGGACCTTGACCAGGATATCCTCGTGCTCGTCGGCGAGGCCGAACACGCCGCCCGCCTTCGAGGAGTCGACCCGGCCGAGGAAGACCTCGCAGGCTTCGGAGCAGGCGCCGGGCGTCAACATCACGCGGGTGATCGGCAGCAGCTCGCCGACCTCGAGGTTGGCTTCCTCGACGGTCTCGCGGCGGATCATCTGCTCGGCCGTCTCGTTCTCCTCGATGATGCCGGCGACGACTTCCCACACCCAGGGATGGTGCCCGGCGACGTAGGCGCCGGCGCGGAACTGGCGGATCATCACCACCTCGTCGCGCCCGGGATCGTAGAGCAGCACTGCGCCAGCCTGGCCGCGCTCGAACACCTCGCGGCTCACGAGGCCGCTCATGCCGCCTCGATGCAGCGTGTGGCGGAAGACGTAGCGGCCGACCTTGAAGTAGCCCTGGAACGCGACCTCGTGACCGACCAGCTCCGCCTTCTCTTCACTCATCAGTCCGCTCCGTCATACGCCTTCTGCAGGGCGGCGAGGTCGAGCTTCTTCATCTGCATCATCGCCTTGAAGGCGCGCTCGGACCTCGCCGACACGCCCGCCTTGTACATCTCCAGCAGTGCCTTTGGCACGATCTGCCAGGACAGGCCATACTTGTCCTTGAGCCAGCCGCATTGCTGCGCCTTGGGTTCGCTGCCGGCGCCGTGGGTTCATGATTGTCGTCGGCCAGCCGGCCCGCAGGTCGTAGACGACCGCCAGAAGAAGGGCGAGAAGGAGGCCCTTGTCGAGGCCATCTCCCTCCGGACGCTGGGCATCCGAAGGGAGACGTTGCCTTCTTCAGTTTGGCTCCGGAGGCAGGGTTCGAACCTGCGACCCGGCGATTAACAGTCGCCTGCTCTACCGCTGAGCTACTCCGGAAAAATTCTGTCGCAGACCGGCGGTATGGTGACCTGCGAGGCCGCGTCTTTTGGCAGAGCGCCTCTGGAGAGGCAAGTGCGCAATAGTCGGCCGGTGCGTGGAGGCCTGGGCCGGAATCGAACCGGCATTGACGGATTTGCAGTCCGCTACATAGCCACTCTGCCACCAGGCCGGCGCGAGGAACGGCGGTGCTATACGCATGGCCCATGGGCCGGTCAAGCACGGCCCGCGACCGCGCGGCCTTTGACGCTCTTGGGCAGCGCTGCCTATATACACCCAACATTTTGGGGTCAGACTTGATGACGGACTTCACGCTCGCACGTCGCAACATGATCGACGGCCAGCTCCGCCCAAACCGCGTCAACAATGCGCAGCTTCTGGCCGCAATCGCCGACTTGCCGCGCGAGCGCTTCCTGCCGGCAGGCCTGCGCTCGGTCGCCTATGCCGACGACGATGTGCCGCTGGGCAACGGCCGCTGCCTGATGGAGCCGATGGTGCTGGCCCGCCTGATCCAAACGCTGCAGCCGCAGCCGGAGGACAAGGCGCTGGTGGTGGCCTCGGGCCCCGGCTACGGCACCGCGCTTCTGGCACGGCTCGTGAAGTCGGTCGTGGCAGTCGAGGCCGACACCGGCCTGGCCGGTTCGGCCGAGCAGACCATCAGGCAACTGGGCATCGCCAACGTGCGCCACGTCATCGGGAAGATGGAAGACGGCCATGCCGGCGAGGGTCCGTACGACGTGATCCTGATCGAGGGCGCCGTGCAACATGTGCCGGCGGCGATCGTCGGCCAGCTGGCCGAGGGAGGCCGGTTGGGCACGGTGATTGCTGCTGCGTCGGCCGGAGTGCTGGGCGTGGCTCAATTGATGGTCAAGGAGGGCGGCATCGCGTCAGGCCGTCCGATCTTCGATGCCGGGACGCCGGCCCTGCCGGGCTTCGCACCGCCGCCGCGCTTCACGTTTTGAACAGGCGCGCGGTCAGTTGTGGGGCTACCCATGGCGGTTCGTGCGATGATAGGCTCCAGGTAATGAGGGTAGTTTCCATGCGTATCCGGCCCCCTTCGAGGCTCGCCTGCGCGGCGGTGGCGCTTGCGCTCGCGGCCGGTCCGGCTGCGCACGCCCAGAGCCTGATCGAGGCCCTGTCGACCACCTACAACAGCAACCCCGACCTGCTGGCCCAGCGCGCTGTGCTGCGGCAGACCGACGAGACGCTGGCCCAGGCGGTGGCCAACTGGCGGCCGAAGGTTTCGCTGACGGTCGAGTACAACAAGATCGAGCTCGACTCGCTGCCGGTCTCGCGCGCCAGCACCTATTACGCCCTGAACGGCCGCACGACCCTGCTGTCGGTCACCCAGCCGATCTTCCGCGGCGGCAAGACCGTGGCCGACACCAAGACCGCGCAGGCCAACATCCAGTCGCAGCGCGCCCTGCTGGCCGACACCGAGCAGCAGGTCCTCCTGCAGGCCTCGACGGTCTATGCCGACCTGCTGCGCGACATGGGCATCGTCGATGCCCGCAAGAACAACGTCCGGGTGCTGGTCCAGCAGCTCGACGCCACCCGCGAGCGCTTCCGGGTCGGCGAGCTCACCATCACCGACGTGTCGCAGGCCGAAGCCCGCCTCGAGCAGGCCAAGGCCGACCTGGTGCTGGCCGAAGCGCAGGTGCGCATCGACCAGGCGACCTTCCTGCGCGTCATCGGCACGAAGCCGGGCAATCTCGGCGAGCTGCCGCTGGTCGGCGCGCTGCCGGCGAGCGAAGAAGAGTGCGTGGCGCTCGCCATGGACTACGCGCCGCGCGCGATCAGCGCCCAGCAGCGCATCACTGCGGCAAGCTACGGCGTGAACAGCGCCATCTCGGTCCTGCTGCCGCAGGTCAACCTGGTCGGATTCATCCAGTACCAGCAGGACCTGCAGGTGCCGAACGACCAGTTCTACCAGTACGGCGTGCGCCTGCAGGCAACCGTGCCGATCTACCAGAACGGCAGCGAATGGTCGGCGATCCGCCAGGCCAAGGAGCTGGTCGGCCAGCGCCGCAACGAGCTCGACAGCGCGCGGCGGACCGCAGCCCAGTCGGTGATCTCGTCGTGGCGCAACCTCGATTCGGCGCGCTCGCGCGTCACCTCGTTCACCGCCCAGGTGCGCGCCAACGACGTCGCCCTGAACGGCGTCCGCCAGGAGGCGTTGGTCGGCTCGCGCACCACCCTGGACGTGCTGAACGCCGAGCAGGAACTGCTGAACTCGCAGGTCAACCTGATCTCCGCCCGCCACGACGTGCAGGTGAACTATTACGGCGTGCTGTCCGGCATCGGCCGCCTGACCGCGCGCACCCTCGGCCTGCCGGTCGAGTACTACGACGAGGAGAAGTACTACAACGAGGTCGGCTCGCGCTGGATCGGCGACTGGGGCAGCACAAGCGGCAGTTCGGCCGGCTCGGGGAGCGGCAAATGAGCGACGCCAAGGGCGCCGGCAACGACCCTTCGATGGACGACATCCTGGCCTCGATCCGCAAGATCATCTCGGACGACGAGGCGAGGGCCCAGGTGAGCGGCGACGCCGCGCCGGCGCCCGGCGCCAGGAACGACGACGTGCTGCTGCTGACCGACCTGGTCGAGGAGCCGTCGGAACTGCCGCAGGCCGCGCCGACGCCGCTGCCGCAGCGGGTCGATCCGGTCGATGCCAGCGAGATGCCCCAGCCCATGGTACCGGCATTTTCGCCCGCAGCACCCGTGACATCAGTCACTCCCGTGGAGGCTCCTATGAAGCAACCTTCCGACAGTCTCGTGGAATCGGGCGCCGCCAGCGTCGCGACGTCCGCCTTCGAGCGCCTGAGCCAGGCGGTGCAGGACAGCGTGCCGACCCCGACGGCCCAGGATGCCGGCCCCTCGGTGGGAAGCCGCAATCTAGAGGACATCGTCAAGGAGATGCTGCGCCCGATGCTGAAGGAGTGGCTGGACAAGAACCTGCCGCCGCTGGTCGAGCGCTATGTCGAACGCGAGATCGTCCGGCTGACCCGCCGCTGACCCCAGGCGCCCGATCCCTCAACCAACGCCACGGGCCCGCACCGTGGCGTTTTTCGTTATAAGACCCAGCAATGCTCGACAAAACCTACGACCCCAAGGAGATCGAAGCCCGCCTGTATCCCGAATGGGAGCAGGGCGGCGCCTTCAAGGCTCATCCCGAATCGGCCAAGCCGCCGTACTGCATCGTCATCCCGCCGCCCAACGTCACGGGCAGCCTGCACATGGGCCATGCGCTCGACAACACGCTGCAGGACATCTTGATCCGCTGGCGGCGCATGAAGGGCGACGACGTGCTGTGGCAGCCCGGCACCGACCATGCCGGCATCGCGACCCAGATGGTCGTCGTGCGCAATCTCGAGCAGGAAGGCATCGGCCTGGCGGTCGAGGGTGCGGACAAAGGCGCTGATGGCAACAAGAAGCTGCTCAATCGCGAGGCGTTCCTGGCCAAGGTCTGGGAATGGAAGGCCTATTCGGGCGGCACCATCACCCGCCAACTGCGCCGGCTCGGCGCCTCGGCCGACTGGAGCCGCGAGCGCTTCACCATGGACGAGGGCCTCAGCCAGGCCGTGCTCAAGGTGTTCGTCGAGCTCTACCGCCAGGGCCTGATCTACAAGGACAACCGGCTGGTCAATTGGGACCCCAAGATGCTGACCGCGATCTCCGACCTCGAGGTCGAATCGCGCGAGGTCAAGGGCAGCCTGTGGTTCTTCAAGTACCCGATCGAGGGCAGCGATGAGCACATCGTGGTCGCCACCACGCGGCCGGAGACGATGCTCGGCGACACTGCCGTCGCCGTGCACCCCGACGATCCCAAGTGGAAACACCTGATCGGCAAGCATGCCGTGCTGCCGCTGGTCGGCCGTCGCATCCCGATCGTCGGCGACGAGTACTCCGACCCCGAGAAGGGCTCGGGCGCGGTGAAGATCACGCCGGCGCACGATTTCAACGACTTCGAGGTCGGCAAGCGCCACAAGCTCGAGGCCATCTCGATCTTCGACAAGTTCGCGCGGCTGAACGACAACGCGCCGGAGAGATATCGCGGCCTCGACCGCTTCGAGGCGCGCAAGCGCATCGTCGCCGACATGGAGGCCGCGGGCCTGCTCGACAAGATCGAGCCGCACAGCCATGCGGTGCCCTACGGCGACCGCGGCGGCGTGCCGGTCGAGCCGTTCCTGACAGAGCAATGGTACGCCGATGCCAAGAAGCTCGCCGAGGCGCCGATCGCCGCGGCGCGCGACGGCCGCGTGACCTTCGTGCCCGAACGCGGCCGCGAGGAGTTCTTCCGCTGGATGGAGAATATCGAGCCGTGGTGCATCTCGCGCCAGCTCTGGTGGGGTCATCAGATCCCCGCCTGGTACGGCCCGGACCGCACGGTGTTCGTCGCCGAATCCGAAGGCGAGGCGAAGGCCGAGGCACTCAGGCATTACGGCAAGAACGTCGAGCTTCAGCGCGATCCCGACGTGCTCGACACCTGGTTCAGCTCGGCGCTGTGGCCGTTCTCGACGCTCGGCTGGCCCGAGCAGACGGCGGCGCTCGCCAAGTACTACCCGACCTCGGTGCTGGTGACCGGGTGGGACATCCTGTTCTTCTGGGTTGCCCGCATGATGATGATGGGCATGCACTTCATGACCGAGGTGCCGTTCCGCACCGTCTACCTGCACGGGCTGGTGACGGACGAGAAGGGCCAGAAGATGTCGAAGTCCAAGGGCAACATCATCGATCCCCTGGAGCTGATCGACAAATACGGCGCCGATGCGCTGCGCTTCACCATGGCCTCGATGGCGGCCTCCAACGCCGGCCGCCTGCGGCTCGCTCCGGCGCGGGTCGAGGGCTCGCGCAACTTCGCCACCAAGCTATGGAACGCCACGCGTTTTGCGGAGATGAACGGTGTGGCGCTGCCGAAGGGCTTCGATCCGGCAACCGCGAAGCTCACGGTCAACAAGTGGATGCTGGGCGAGCTCGCCCGCGCCAACGACGCGGTCGACAAGGCGCTGGAGGAGTTCCGGCTGAACGACGCCGCGACGGCGCTCTACGAGTTCATCTGGGGCGTGGTCTGCGACTGGTATGTCGAGCTGACCAAGCCGATCCTGCAGGGTGCCGACGGGCCCGAGAAGGACGAGACCCGCGCCGTCACGGCCTTCGTGCTGCGCGAGACCGTGAAGCTCCTGCATCCGGTGATGCCGTTCATCACCGAGGAGCTGTGGGACAAGACAGGCCATCGTGCCGAGCACGGCATGCTGATCAGCCAGCCCTGGCCTGCGGCATCGGCCATCGATGCGGCGGCCGATGCCGAGATGAGCTGGCTGGTGAAGCTGATCTCCGACATCCGCTCGGCTCGATCCGAGCTGAACGTGCCTGCTGGAGCCAAGCTCAAGCTGCTGGTGGTCGGCGCCGATGCAACGACGCAAAAGCGGATCGACACGCACCGCGCCGCCATCGAACGGCTGGCGCGGGTCGAGGGCATCGAGGCCGCTGCCGCGGCACCCAAGGCGTCGCTACAGATCGTGCTCGGCGAGGCGACCTATGCGCTGCCGGTCGGCGACGTGATCGACCTCAAAGCAGAGAGCGCACGCCTGCAGAAGGAGATCAAGAAGCTCGCGGACGAGATCGGCAAGATCGACGCCAAGCTCGGCAACGCGAACTTCGTGTCGCGTGCGCCGGAGGAGGTCGTCGAGGAGCAGCGTGAGCGCCGCAGCCAGGCCGAGCAGACCCGCGTCCGCCTCAGCACCGCCCTCAAACGTCTGGGTGCATGATCGCGCTGCGCGCCGTAGAGCCTGCCGACGGCGACGCGCTGCATGCGATCTTCACCGAGCCGGGTGTCCGGCAATACCTGTTCGACGGCGCGCTGCTGACCCGCGCGGGGACTGAGCGGCATGTCGAGGCGTCGATTGCCCATGGCGCCTGGGTGATCCTGCAGGACGGCGAGGTCATCGGCCTGACCTCGCTGCGCCCAACCGGCAAGGACCGCGAGCTGACGATCGTGATCGGCGAGCGCCACTGGGGCAGGGGGGTCGCCTTCGCGGCCGCGCAAGCGGCGATGCGCCACGGCTTCGAGGTCCTGAAGCTGCCGCGCATCCTGGCGGCAGTCGACTTGCCGAACGAACGCTCGCACCGGCTGATGCGGCGCCTGGGTTTCATCCCGATGGGAGAGGTTGACGGTCCCAAGTACCGGGCGCGAACCTACGTGGCGGTCAACACGGCGGCTTCGAGGTCATAGATGTCCACGGGTCCAAGTCGGCGCGAGCTGTTGCAGCTGATCGGGCTGACGGCGGGAGGTGCGGCGATGTACCAGGCGATGACCAGTCTCGGGTACGCCGCCGAATCGGGTTACAAGGGAAGGATCAGGCTCGAAGGCGATCCCAAGGGGGCCTCGGTATTGGTCCTCGGCGCCGGACTGGCCGGCCTGGCCGCGGCGCTGGAGCTGCGCCAGGCCGGCTACAAGGTGACGGTGCTGGAGTTCAACAATCGCGCCGGCGGCCGCAACTGGTCGCTGCGCGGCGGCGACAGCTACACCGAGCTCGGCGGCGCGACGCAGAAATGCGAGTTCGACGCAGGCCTCTACCTCAATCCCGGCCCCTGGCGAATTCCGTATCACCACAACGGCCTGCTCGACTACTGCAGGCGGCTGGGCGTGACGCTCGAGCCGTTCCAGCAGCTCAACCACAACGCTTACCTGCATTCGGCCAAGGCGTTCGGCGGCCAACCGCGCCGCATCCGCGAGATCAAGACCGACTTCCAGGGCCATACCTCGGAGCTGCTGGCCAAGGTCGTGCAGAAGGGCCAACTCGACGAGCTGGTGACCAAGGAAGATCGCGAGGTGCTCCTCGAATCGCTGCGCTGGTGGGGCGTGCTCGACCGGAACTACGCCTACAAGGCGGGACTGATCACGTCGGAGTTCCGCGGCTACGAGCGCGATCCCGGCGGTGGGCTCGGCGCCGAGCCGGTGGCGGGCGAGGTGATCGGCCTCAGCGACATCCTGCAATCGCGGCTGTGGCGCGGCCTTTCGTCCTTCGCGGCTTATGAGTTCCAGACCACCATGTTCCAGCCGGTCGGCGGCATGGGCCGGATCGGCGAGGCCTTCACGCGCGAGGTCGGCGATCTCATCACCTACAACGCCCGGGTCACGCGGATCGCGCAGGGCGAGAAGAGCGTGACCGTGACCTATCAGGACACGACGGCGCCTGGCGCCACGCATCAGGTCAGCGCCGACTGGTGCGTCTGCACGATCCCGCTCAGCATCCTGAGCCAGATCGACGTCCAGGTCGGAGACCCGATGCTGGCTGCGATCGCCGCCGTGCCCTACGCCTCGTCGGTCAAGATCGGCCTGCAGTTCAAGCGCCGCTTCTGGGAGGAGGACGAGCAGATCTTCGGCGGCATCAGCTACACCGACCTGCCGATCCGCCAGATCTCCTATCCCAGCAACGACTTCAACACGACCGGCAAGGGTGTGCTGTTGGGCTGCTACACCTGGAACGGCGCCAATTCCTACGAGCTCACCTCGATGTCGCCGCAGCAGCGCATCGAGCGCGCGCTGGACTGCGGCATGCAGATCCATCCGCAATATCGCCGCGAGTTCGAGACCGGCATCTCGGTCGCCTGGCACCGCTCGCCCTTCACACTGGGCTGCGCCGGCGATTGGACGGAGGACGCGCGCAGGCAGCATTACGACAATCTCTGCCAGATCGACGGCCGCATCGTGCTGGCCGGCGAACATGCCTCCTACATCCCGGCCTGGCAGGAGGGCGCGATCCTGTCCGCGCTCGATGCGATCGGCCGCCTGCACAAGCGCGTGGTGCAAGGATGAGACTGGTCGTTTTCTTGACCGCAGCGTCGCTGCCCATCGCCGGCGCGGTCGCCGCCGAGCCGATCTTGAGCCCCGGCTTCCGCTTCAGCGAGCAGACCGGCGAGGCGCTCTACAGCAACGCCTGCCAGGCCTGCCACATGGGCAACGGCGAGGGCGCGACCGGCGCCGGCCAGTATCCCGCGCTCGCGCGGAACCCGAAGCTGGAGACGGCTGCCTATCCGACCTATGTCGTGCTGAAGGGCCAGAAGGCCATGCCGGCGGCCGGCCGGCTGATGACCGACGAGCAGGTCGCCGCCGTCGTCAACTACGTCCGCACGCACTTCGGCAACGACTACGGGCCGCCGACGACCGCTGAACAGGTCAAGCAGGCACGCTGATTGCGGCGCGGTATAATCGCGGCGCAAACCGCAGGGACACATGAAAATCATCCTTACGGCAATCGATGCTCGGCTTGCCGCGGCCTGGTCGAAATTCTGTGCAGATATTGACTGCGTCGTGGTGCATCAGGGCTCCATCCTCGATGTCCAATGCGATGCCGTAGTGAGCCCCGTCAATAGCTTCGGCTTCATGGATGGGGGCGTCGATGCCCTGTATTTCGAGCATTTCGGATCACAGATAGAGGAACAAGTACGCTTGGCCATTCTCAATCGCCATTACGGCGAACTTCTGGTTGGACAGGCTGACATCGTCGAGACTGGGCGCGCCAGTCCACCCTTCTTGATCGCTGGCCCAACGATGCGGGTGCCGATGGCCCTCGGCCGAGAGACGATAAATCCCTACCTGGCAACGCGAGCCGTCCTTCGTCTGGCCACGCACGGCTTGTTCGCCGATGGTCCCTTTGCAGGTCAGAGGATTTCCGACCATGTCCGGGTGCTGGCTTTTCCCGGAATGGGCACCGGCGTTGGCCGTGTATCCGCCGAAGTCTGCGCAAAGCAAGTTCGAACGGCGATTGTGGAACACCTCGAAGGTCGCATCAGCCTTCCAAGTTCCTGGGCGGAGGCAAGCGAGCGGCATCAGCTTCTCTATACCGACCGGCCAACTCGCCTTCAGTATTAGAGCACCGTTGCTTTAGCGAGAAACGGCGATCGGCGTGGTCGTCGCTGAAAGCGCGCCGCTTCGCTTGGCTCGCTGATTTTTATTTGTCGTCGATATACAAATTTCCAACGCAGCGGCGAGCGATTCCCTGGGGAATCTCGCTCCGGAACATCAAAGGTCGCGAATCTAGCGCTTGCAGCGAGCTCATTATGGGCAATGGCCGGCGATTCGAGGCCCGGAAACAGCGGCTTTTCCCCCCGTCCATTGCCCATAGTAGGCGTTCCGCACGTGATCATGCAGTGTCGCGCGCATGATGATGATCGTGCCGCGCCTGCTGTCGCTCCTGGGCCTGAAATCCCCATGGCATCGGCATTTCAGCCCCCAACCCCCAAACAAGGTGTTTTTCCAGCGGGGTGGGGTGTCGGTGGACTCGTGGACTCTTGGCCTGAAACCCTTGTGCCATCGGCATCCAACCGATCCACACCCGAGTGGACTCCTGTGGACTCCCGCCAAGGGCGATTCGACGAAAAGCAGCTTCGCGCTAGCGCAGCGGCTTCGTCCACCAGTTCGATGCGATCGTGAGGTCGGAACGGCGCAGCACCTCGACCTTGGCGAGGTCGCGGTCGGCGCAGACGGCGACGATCTGCGCCGCGCCGTGCTCGTGCAGCAGCGTCGACACGTGCGACAGCAGCGCCTCGCCGATGGTGAGCCAATGCCGCGGCTCCGACACGGCGAAGTCGTCGATCAACCAGATGTCGCCGCCCGGCACAAAGACCGGCGGCGCCGGAAACTTGCGGGCAATCAGAAAGCCCAGGACCTGGTTGCCCTCGACAGCGACCAGGAAATAGGCCGGCGCCTCGATGAGCAGCTTGGTGAAGAAGGCCTTGGTCGTCGCCGCCGAGTCCGCGGCCTTGTGCCAGAAGGCCGGCTGGAACTTCTGGTACTGCTTGCGCTGGCCTTCGATGATGGCGACGACCGCGTCGAGATCCGATGCGGTCGCTCGCCGGATGTCCATGGCGGCTTACGACGCCTTGCGCAGGTCCGGCACGTACGGCCGCGACGCGAAGTGTTCCTGGTTGTCGCTACCCGCGAAACGCAGCCCGGCGCGGCGCAGCGCGCCGTCATCGACCTTGTCGAGCGGCACGAAGTACCGGTCGTCGCCCTTCACGACGGTGTCGTTGTCGACCCGGTTGTAGCAGATCAGCAGCGTCCAGCGCCGCCGGGCCGAGCGGTTGGCGTCGGAGCGGTGGATGGCGTTGCAGTGGAAGATCAGCGCATCGCCCGGCTCGAGCTCGCAATACTCGACCGGGCACTTGTCCAGGATGTAGGGCATGCGCTTGGGATCGACCTCGTTCTGGGTCGGCGACAACGGCGTATGGTCGATGCGGCCCAGCCGGTGCGAACCGGTGGCGATCTGCAGGCAGCCGTTCTCGCGGTTGGTCTTGTCGAGGGCGATCATCACCGACAAGAGGTCGGGCCGCAGGCAGCCGTTGTAGTACCAGTAGCCGTAATCCTGGTGCCATTCCCAGGCGCCGCCGACCTCGGGCTCCTTGGCCGTGAGCTTGGACTGGTAGTGATAGACGTCGCCGCCCAGCAGGTGCGCTGAGGTGTCGACCATGCGTTCGCAGCGGGCGGCGAGCCCGTAGACCGAATCGCCGGCGCGGTTCCACAGCGCGATGCGGGTCGAGCGGCCTTCGCCGTCGCGCCGATCGAGGATGCTGGAGCGCACCGCAGGGTCCTTCTCCATCGCCTCGGTCAGCAGCTTGATCTCGTCGGCGGCGAACAGGCCGCGGGCGTAGGTGAAACCCTTCTCGTTGAATTCGGCCGCCTGTGCGGCGTTCAGCATGTTGGGCATGGGTCCCTCAGATCGGACGGAAGACGTTGCGGCCGTCCTGTTGGTTGACGGCGATCCTACGCCCAAGCTGCTCCTCCGTCAGCATGTCGGCGAGCAAGGCCGGCTCGGCGGTCACGGCCACGAAGCGCTCGTCCGAACCGTCGAAGCGGCCGAAGACGAAGGCCTTCTCGGGTGCGTCCTTGCCGTAGGCCACGCAGTAGGTCTCGATCGTGCCCGTGCCGTCGGGGGCCGCATCGACCGTCTGCCGGTGCGCGGCATCGAGCTCGGCCTGCAGCTTCCTGGGATCCTGGCGGCGCCACGGACCCTCGACCGGTTTAGTCGAATAGAGGCCGGCCGAGTGCTTGGTCAGATACATCCCGTTGGCGGTGACCATGCCGAACGAACCGGGCTTGCGGCGCACCACGTTCATCATCTCGGCGATCGAGTGCGTGACGTAGTTGTTCCCGGGTCCGCCGAAGAACGGCAGGCCGCCGGTGACGCTGATCGGCCGTAGATCGTCCTCGGCGAGCCCGATCTCTTTCATCGCCACCTCGACGGCCGACGGGAAGCAGCTGTAGAGGTCGAACGCCGACACGTCGGCCAGCGTCTTGCCCGCCATCTCCAGAGCAACTCGATTGCAGCCGCGGATCGCGGGCGAGGCGTCGAGCCGGGCGCGCTCGGAGACGACCCAGGTGTCCGTGCCGTCGGCGCAGCCGTGCAGGAAGACCCAACGTTCCTGTGGGATGCCCCATTCGCGCGCCTTGCCGACCGAGGTGATCAGCACTGCGGCCGCCTGGTCGATCATGGCATTGGCGTTCATGAGCCGTGGGTAGGGAAAGCAGATCCAGCGATTGTCATCCGTGATCGTCGACAGCCGCTCGGCGCTGTAGCCTTCGCGCCGGGTAGCCAATGGATTGTCCTTGGCGACAGCGGCCAGGCGATGGAACAGCCGGCCCATCGCCGCCATGTGGCTCGGCACATCACGCTTCAGGCCGGCGCGGATGGCGTTCTCCAGCAGCGGATAGAAATGGATCGCCGCGCGCAGCTCGTGGCGAGCCTCCTCGTCGGAGTAGCCGAAGCGCTTGTCGCCGATCCGCGTCGGCTCGCCGCCCGGATCCTCATTCCAGTCCAGCGCCAGGCCGGCGCGGCGGGCGCTTTGCGAGCTGCGCAGCAGCTCGGCGCCGCAGACCAGGGCCAGCTCGGTCTCGCCGTTGGCGATCTCCTCGGCGAAGCGGTTGACCAGGTACTGGGGCATGTTGCCGCCGGAATGGCTGTACAGCAGCTGCCGCGGACGGGCGTGAAGGCGGCGCGCGACGCTCTTGGGCGGATTGCTCGAGCGGCCATAGGGCGAGCGGAAACGCGGGCTGATGTCGCTGAAGAACTCCAGCACCGCGATCGCATCGATCTCGTGACCCAGCGCATGGCCACCGCTGGCCGTCTGCGTGTCCTCCAGAGCCGCGTTTGCTGCCTCGGCGCAGAAAGCGACCAGCGACCGCTCGCTCGACGGTAGACTCTTGGTATCCGTGATCTGGCCACAGCCGACGAGGATAGGCGTTCGCGGATCGATCATTTCATCAAGGCCTTGATCTCGTCGGCGCTGAGGCCGGCGTCCTTGAGCACGCTCTCGGTATGCTCGCCGAGGCGGGAGACCTTGGGCCCGCTCTGCAGCGCCGAGCCCGAGAAGCGGAAGGGCGGGGCGGGCGACAGGTACTTGCCGGCGCCATCCTCGATCTCGCACAGGGAGCCGCGATGGGCGACCTGCGCGTCCTTCAGCGCCTCGGTCACGGTGAGGTAGGGCGAGCAGGGCACGCCGTGCTTCTCGAGCGCCATGACGCACTCCTTGACGGTGAGCGTCCTGGACCACTTCTCGAACTCGTCGACGAACTGGTCCCAGTTCATGCGGCGGTCGTGATACTTCTCGAAGCGCGGATCGGTCAGCCAGTCGCGCCGGCCGGCCGCGGTTGCCATGTCCTGGAAGGTCTTCTCGCTGGCCGTGGCGATCATGACGTAGCCGTCCTTGGCCTCGACCGGGCCGTACATCGGCCGCGACGGCATCTCGAAGTCGAACTGGGCGCGGTTGACCTCGCCCAGCAGCATGCCGACCAGGGTCTCGAACATCGAGACATCGACCATCTGGCCCTTGCCGGTGACGCCGCGCTGATGCAGCGCTGCGAGGATGCCGCCCAGCGCATAGGCGCCCGAGGCGTAGTCGGCGACGAAGATGCCGCAATTGTCTGGCCGCTCGCGGCCCTGCTGGTAGAAGAGGTGGGCACGGTCGTAGCCGGTCGAGGCATGGATCACCGGCGCGTAGGCCGGGCGGCCCGCCGCCGGGCCCGTCTGGCCGTATCCTGAGATCGCGCCGTAGATGATCCGCGGGTTGATCTTGGCGAGCTCGGCATAGTCGAGCCCGAGCCGCTTCATGACGCCCGGCCGGTAGTTCTCCAGCACGATATCGACCCTGGCGACCAGCTTCTTCACGACGGCGATCGCTTCGGGCTTCTTCAGGTCGAGCACGATCGAGCGTTTGCCGGCGTTGAGCTGCCCGAACATCGTGCCCTGGCCGTCGCGCTGCACCGGCCGGCTGCGCATCAGGTCGCCTTCCGGCGATTCGATCTTGATGACATCGGCGCCCATGTCGGCCAGCAGGCGCGCACAGTGCGGGCCGGCGATGGTGGTCGAGAAGTCGAGCACGCGGACATCTGACAGCGGCCGCGGGTTGGTCATGGGATCACCTGCCAATGAGAATGAGGACGACGCCGCCCACGACCAGCACGCTGCCGAGCCATTCGCCGGCCGACGGCCGTTCCTTGAGCACGACGTGGGAGGCGATGAAGGTGAAGACCAGCTCGATCTGGCCGACCGCGCGCACCAGCGCGGCGTTCTCGAGCGTCATGGCGAGCGCCCAGCCGGCCGAGCCCAGCACGCTGAAGATGCCGACCCAGATCGAAGAGCGCCAGTTGAACCAGACCTTGCCGAGCTGCGGCCGGTCGCGGCGCGCAAGGTAGAGCGCCATCAGGACCACCTGGATGGTATTCATGCAGGCGAGCACGGTGATGCCGCGCACCAGGAAGTCGCCCTCGGGCAGGAGCTTGGAGGCCTCGCGGATCGTGCCGGCGGCGATCGCGAAGATCGCGCCGGCGGCGATGCCGTAAAGCGCGCCCTTGTGGGTGAGGTCGGCCAGCACCGAGCGGACGTTGGCGAAGTTGCCGCGCACGCTCAGGATGGCGACGCCGCTCAGGCAAACGAGGATGCCGATCCAGGCGCCGAGCTTCAACGATTCATGGGCGATGAAGGTCGCGAACAAGGCGACGAACACCGTCTCGGTCTTGGAGTAGACCGTGCCGACCGCGTAGTTGCGCAGCGCGAAGGAGTGGATCATCAGCGAGGTCGCCACGATCTGCGCCACGCCGGCGATGGTGACCAGCAGCAGGAAGCCCCAGGTGATGTGCGGCACGTGGCGGCCGGTGCCGAACACCAGGAAGGCCAGCATCCCGAGCACCAGCGGCGCTCCATAGAGATAGCGGACGAAATTGGCGCCATCGACGCTGAGAATGCCGCGAATTTTCTGCTGCATCGTCGTGCGGATGTTCTGGCACAGCGCCGCCGCGACGGTGATCGGTATCCAAAGGGGCAACGTTTCCTCCGGCGGCGAGTGTAGGGAATTGCCGCGCGCGCGTCTGCAAGCGTGATTTTCGGGGCGCGAACCTTGACACCATCCGGTCGCTGACCAAGGCTGTCTGACAACTTTGTCAGGGGGAAACGCATGCGGTCGAGTGGCTTCACCCGTCGTTCGATGGTCGGCTTGGCGATCGCCACGAGCCTGGGGCTCGCCGGATCGGCGGCCTGGGCGCAGGGCACGTACAAGGAGGCACCGTCGCTCGCCGACCAGGTCAAGGCGGGCAAGCTGCCGCCGCTCGAGCAACGCCTGCCGCAGGCTCCGCTGGTCGTGCCGGTGGTCGACAAGGTCGGCGAGTACGGTGGTGTGTGGCGCCGCGCCTTCCTCGGGCCGGCCGACGCCAACAACTACATCCGCGTCGTCTACGACGCGCTGTTCCGCTTCTCGCCGGACGGCGCCAAGATCGAGCCCAAGATCGCCGAATCGGCCGAGCCGTCAGCCGACTTCAAGGCCTGGACGATCAAGCTGCGCAAGGGCTCCAAGTGGTCGGACGGCCAGCCCTTCGGCGCCGACGACATCCTGTTCTGGTACAACGACGTGCTGCTCAACAAGGAGCTGACGCCGACCCTGCCGGGCTGGATCAAGAGCCCCGACGGCACGGCGGCCAAGGTCGAGAAGGTCGACGACAGCACGGTGCGCTTCACCTACAGCGCGCCGGCGACGCTGTTCCTGACGGCGGTCGCCAACCAGGATGGCGCCGACCGCACCTACGCGATGTTCCTGCCGGCGCACTACCTCAAGAGGTTCCATCCCAGCCACGCGCCCAAGGCCGACATCGAGAAGATGGCGCAGGCGGCGGGCTTCAAGACCTGGACCGAGCTGTTCGCCAACAAGAACGCGCCGCCGGAGAATCCCGAGCGCCCGACCATGGCGGCCTGGGCGCCGAGCAGCCGCGCCAGCGATCCGGTGTTCACCCTGAGGCGCAACCCGTACTTCGTCGGCGTCGACAAGGACGGCAACCAGCTTCCCTATATCGACGAGGTGCGCTTCACCTATTTCGCCGATGCCCAGGCGCTGAACCTGGCGGCGATCGCCGGCAACTTCGACATGCAGGAGCGCCACGTCATCATGACGAACTATCCGGTGCTCAAGGAGCAGGAGAAGGCCGGCAAGTACAAGATCACGACCTGGCCGACCTTCGGCGGCGCCGATGCCGTGCTGGCCATCAACCAGACCTACACGGCCGATCCGGAGATGGGCAAGGTGATGGCCAACAAGGACTTCCGCATCGCGCTGTCGCTCGCCGTCAACCGCGACCAGATCAAGGAAAGCGTGTTCCTGGGCCTCGGCGAGCCGCGCCAGCCGGTGCCGGCGCCGTGGCATCCGTACTATCCGGGCGACGACTACGCCAAGAAGTTCACCGAGTTCGACAAGGACAAGGCCAACAAGCGGCTCGACGGCATCGGGCTCACCAAGAAGGACGGCAACGGCATCCGCCTGCTGCCCAACGGCAAGCCCGCGACCATCGAGATTTCGGTCGTGCCGGCATTCGGCGCCTGGCCGGACGTGGCGCTGCTGGTCTCCAAGGACTGGGAGGCGGTCGGCATCAAGACCATCGTGCAGATCCGCGAGCGCGCGCTGCACTTCAAGATGAACGAGAACAACGAGCTGATGGCCGAGATCTGGAACGAGGACACCAGCGCCTTTCCGTACACCGGCAATGCCAAGGTCGACCCGCGCAACGCGCCGATCCTGACCATCGGCCCGCTGTGGCGCCGCTGGTACGCCTCGGGCGGCAAGGAAGGGCAGGAGCCGACACCGGAGATGAAGCGCATCGTCGAGATCGTCGACAAGGCGCGCACCGTGCCGCCGGACGAGCAGGTCAAGCTCAGCCAGGAGCTTTACCGCATCTGGGCCGACAACGTGTTCGAGATCGGCACGATCGGGCTGACGCCGATGGTGCAGGGCGTGGTGGTGGTCAACAACAGGTTCCGCAACGTGCCAACCAGGATGGGCAACGATTGGCCATTGCGCAGCCCCGGCAACGCCCGCACCGAGCAGTTCTATTTTGCCAAGTAACTCTTCACCTGCCCCGTCTTACGGGGGAGGTGGCCCGCAGGGCCGGAGGGGGAAAGCACCAGACGAAATGTCCGCGTATTTCAGATCTGAAAGTTTCGAGCACTCCCTGTTCGGCCTTCCCCCTCCGCCCCGTAGGACGGGGCACCTCCGCCGTATGACGGGGGAGGGAGGAACGACATGACCCGCTACATCCTCCAGCGGCTGGCTCTCCTGCCGCTGCTGATGATGGTCTATTCGTTCGTCATCTTCGCCATCATGCAGGCGCCGCCGGGCGACTTCCTGACGGCCTATGTCGCGACGCTGGCGTCGTCCGGCTCGTCGCTGTCGGCCGAGCAGATCGCCGCCATGCGGGCACAGTACGGGCTCGATCAGCCGTTCTTCGTCCAGTACCTGCTGTGGCTGCAGCACCTGGTCCACGGCGATTTCGGCCTGTCGCTCGAATACCAGCGGCCGAACGCCGAGCTGATCGGCGAGGTGCTGGGCCTCACGCTGGCGCTCGCCTTGTTCTCGTTCGTGCTGACCTGGGCCCTGGCGATTCCGGCGGGCATCTATTCGGCGACCCATCCACGGTCGATCGGCGACCACCTGTTGACCGTCATCAACTATGTCGGCGTCGCCACGCCCAACTTCATGCTGGCGCTGGTCCTGATGTGGGTGGCGTTCGCCTATTTCGACATCAGCATCACCGGGCTGTTCTCGGAGGAGTACGCCCAGGCGCCGTGGAGCGTCGGCAAGTTTGTCGATCTGCTGGGCCATATCTGGCTGCCGGCGCTGGTGCTGGGCATCGCCGGCACGGCGCGCCTGTCGCGCATCATGCGCGCCAACCTGCTCGACGAGCTCAACAAGCCCTACGTCGTGACCGCCCGCGCCAAGGGCATGAAGGAATGGCGCCTGGTGCTGCGCTATCCGGTGCGGCTCGCCTTCAACCCGCTGGTCAGCACCATCGGCTGGTACCTGCCGCTCCTGTTCTCCGGCAGCCTGATCGTAGCGACGGTGATGAACCTGCCCAATATCGGCCCGCTGCTGCTGCGCGCGCTGGTCAACCAGGACATGTACCTCGCGGGCGGCATCCTGCTGATCTACTCGTTCCTGACCATCGTCGGCACGCTGCTGTCGGACGTGGCTCTGGCGCTGATCGACCCGCGCATCCGGGTGGACCGATGAGCATGACCGCCGTTCTCTTTCTCCTCTCCCCCGCTAGGGGGAGAGGGCGGGTGAGGAGGCTTCGACAGCTCGTGCTACCCCCTCACCTAACCTCTCCCCCTAGCGGGGGAGAGGGATATGAGGCGAAGACATGACCGCCGTTGCGGCCGGCCAGGAGGCCGAGGACAGGGTCGCCGTCGCCTCCAACTGGCGGCTGGTGTGGTGGCGCTTCCGCCGCCATCACCTCGCCATGGCGAGCGCCGGGCTGCTGATCCTGCTCTACCTCGTCGTGCTCTTTCCGAGCTTCTTCTCGACCCAGGATCCCGAGCGCACCGACGCGCGCCAGGCCTTCATCCCGGTGCAGTCGATCCATCTGCTCGCCGACGGCGCGCTGTCGCCCTGGGTGCCGGCGATCGTCGGCAAGCGCAACCCGACGACCTTGCGCATGGAATGGACGACCGATCCCAAGAAGAGGGTGCCGATCCGCTTCTTCGGTGCCGGCCCGGAATGGAAGCTGTTCGGGCTGGTCCGCACCAAGCTGCATCTGGTCGTGCCGGCCGATCCGACGCAGCGCATCTTCCTGCTGGGCTCCGACCGGCTCGGCCGGGACCAGTGGTCGCGAATCATGCACGGCACCCAGACCTCGATGACGGTCGGCCTGGTCGCGGTGGCGCTGAGCGTGATCCTGGGTGTCGTGCTGGGCGGCATCTCGGGCTATGTCGGCGGCAAGACCGACCAGGTGATCCAGCGCATCATCGAGCTGCTGCAGTCGGTGCCGACCATCCCGATCTGGCTCGCTTTGTCGGCGGCGCTGCCGCGCGACTGGACGCCTATTCAAGTCTTCTTCGCCATCACCGTGATCTTGTCGCTGGTCGGCTGGACGACGCTCGGCCGCGAGGTGAGGGGCCGCTTCCTGGCGCTGCGCGAGGAGGATTTCGTACTGGCCGCGCGGCTGGCCGGCTGCTCGCGCATGCGCATCATCCTGCGCCACATGGTGCCGACCTTCGTCAGCCACATCATCGCGACCAGCTCGCTCGCCATCCCGGTGATGATCATCAACGAGACGTCGCTCAGCTTCCTCGGTCTCGGCATCCGGCCCCCGGCGATCAGTTGGGGCGTGCTGCTGCAGGAGGCGCAGAACATCCAGACGCTCGCGCTGGCGCCGTGGCTGCTGATCCCCGGCCTGGTGGTGATCGTGTCGGTGCTGGCCTTCAACCTCGTCGGCGACGGCCTGCGCGATGCCGCCGACCCGTACAGCCACTGAACCGATGACCGAACCGCTGCTCTCCGTCCGCGACCTCAGGGTGTCCTTCCAGATGGACGAGGGCCTGGTGCGCGCCGTCGACGGCACCAGCTTCGACATCATGCCGGGACAGGTGCTGGGCGTGGTCGGCGAAAGCGGCTGCGGCAAGAGCGTCACCATGCGGGCCATCCTGCAACTGGTGGAAAAGCCCGGCCGGATCACCGACGGCACGATCTGCTTCCGCCGTCGCAACGGCGCGGACACCGTCGATCTCGCACGACTGCCGCCGCGCGGCGCCGAGATGCGCGACATTCGCGGCGCCGAGATCGCGCTGATCCCGCAGGAGCCGATGGCCGCCTTCAGCCCGGTCCATACCGTGGGCGATCAGATCGCCGAGGCGATCCTGCTGCACGGTCATCGCTGGAAGGAGGGCGGCCGCAAGCTCCGTCGCGCCGAGGCCCGCGACATCACGGTCGGCCTGTTCCGCGACGTCGGCATCTCGATGCCCGAGCAGCGGATCGATGCCTACTCCTGGCAGCTCTCGGGCGGCCTGCGCCAGCGCGCCATGATCGCCATGGCGCTCTCCTGCAAGCCGCGCCTGCTGATCGCCGACGAGCCGACCACGGCGATCGACGTCACCACCCAGGCGCAGGTGCTGGCGCTGCTGCGCGACCTGCAGGCGCGCTACGACACGGCGATCATCTTCATCACCCACGATCTCGGCGTGATCGCCCAGATGGCGAGCTATGTCGTGGTGATGTATCTCGGCCGGGTCATGGAGGAGGGGCCGGTCGACGAAATCTTCCATGCGCCCAAGCACCCCTACACCAAGGCGCTGCTGCGCTCGATCCCGAGCCTCTACGGCGAGACCCGCGTGGCGCTGCCGGTGATCGCCGGCGCCCTGCCGCATCCGTTCAATCGCCCGCCCGGATGCCCGTTCCATCCGCGCTGCCCCGACGCCATGGCCCGCTGCTCGGCCGCCGTGCCCAGCCTGCAGCCGGTCGCGGCCAACCAGCTCGCGAGCTGCTTCCTGCACCATGACGTTGCGGAGCCGGCATGAGCGAGCCCTCATGCTCATGTGGACCGCGGGCCTCCAGGCGCGCTCATGATCATGAGCGGAGCTGGAGCTCCGCGGTCCGGAAGACCATGAGTCCCCAGCCATGACCGACTCCCTCCTCGAGGTCCGCGGCCTGCAGAAATTCTTCCCGATCACGCGCGGCTTCTTCCAGAGCGTGGTCGGCCATGTCCGCGCGGTTGACGGCGTCGACTTCACCCTGAAGGAGGGCGAGACGCTCGGCCTGGTCGGCGAGAGCGGCTGCGGCAAGACCACCGCCTCGCGCTGCATCCTGCGCGCCATCGACCCGACCGGCGGTCAGATCCTCTATCGCATGCGATCGGGCAAGGTCGTCGATCTCGCGACCCTGCCGCAGGGAGAATTGCTGCCGCTGCGCGCCGAGATCCAGATGATCTTCCAGGACCCGTTCGGGTCGCTCAATCCGCGCATGACGCTGCTCGACAATGTCGGCGAGCCGCTGCTGGTCAACGGCATGAAGAACCGCCGCGAGCGTGCCGACCGCGTGGCCGAGCTGCTGCGCCTGGTCGGCTTGCGGCCGGAGTTCATGCACCGCTTCCCGCACGCCTTCTCGGGCGGCCAGCGCCAGCGCATCGGCATCGCCCGCGCCCTCGCCACCAATCCGCGGCTGGTGGTGGCCGACGAGCCGGTGTCGGCGCTCGATGTCTCGATCCAGGCGCAGGTGCTGAACCTGCTGCTCGAGCTGCAGCAGCGGCTCAAGCTCACCTTCCTGTTCGTGGCGCACGATCTGTCGGTGGTGCGCCACATCTCCGATCGCATCGCCGTGATGTATGTCGGCCAGCTCGTCGAGCTGGCGCCGACCGCCGAGATCTTCCGCCAACCGCAGCATCCCTACACCGCCGCGCTGATGCGGGCCGTACCCATTGCCGATCCGCGGGTGCGCAAGGACGACGGTATCCTGGGCGGCGAGGTGCCGAGCCCGGCCGCGCCGCCCTCCGGCTGCTACTTCCATCCGCGCTGCCGCCACGCCACGGCGCGCTGCCGCGCCGAAGCGCCCGAACTGCGCGAGGTGGCGCCCGGCCACTTCAGCCGCTGCCATTTCGCTGGGGAAATGACGTTTTAGGGCGAGGCAAACCCTGTGGATTGGGGCTCGTGGGAGAATTGCATTATGGGCAATGGACCGCCGCTTTGAGGGCGCGTTTCCTGAGGAATCGCTCGGGCCATTGCCCATAATAGGTGTTTGGCCCGCACTGGTGCAGTGTGCGGCCATGACGATGGCTGCTGACGGGACGGGATCGGTGAATTTCCACCGAAGGGGGAGAGGGGCTGCGGGCGGGATGGCAGGAATGGCGCAAAGCGTTGGCCCGCCTACAACCAACCGCTGCCACGCGAGTTGGCAGTCGGCGGCAGTGCGGATCGACCTGGAATGCGGGCCTGAGTAAAGTCCCGTCCATGCGCCGCCGCACGATCCTCGCCGCCAGCCTGCTCGCCCCCTTCGCCGTGCGGGCCGAGACGACCTGGCCGACCAAGCCGATACGCATCGTCGTGCCGTTCAATCCCGGCGGCGCGATCGACGCCATGGTGCGGGTGATCGCCGATGCGCTGACGCCGCGGCTGGGGCAGCAGGTGATCGTCGATCCCAAGCCCGGCGCCAACACCATCGTCGGGGCCGACGTCGTCGCCAAGGCGGCCTCCGACGGTTACACCTTCCTGATCACCACCAACTCGACGCACACCAACAACCCGTCGCTCTACGCCAAGCTGCCGTTCGATCCGGCCAAGGACCTGATCCCGGTGTCGCTGGTCTCGCTCGGCACCATCATCCTCGCGGCCAAGGCCGGCGCGCCGTTCGACGACCTCAAGGGCATGGCGGCCTGGGCGAAAGGTCTCGGCCGGCTCGCCACCTACGGCAGCTGGGGCATCGGTTCGAGCGGCCATCTCTACGGCCTGATGCTGGAGAAGACGCTGGGCGGCTTCTACAGCCACGTGCCCTATCGCGGCGATGTGCCGGCGCTTCAGGACGTCGCCAACGGCGGGCTGGACCTCACCTGGGCAAGCCCGGTCAGCGCCAAGCCGCAGATCGCCGCCGGCAAGATCAAGGCGATCGCCGCCGCCGGCAGCAAGCGCTCGGCTTCGATGCCGGAGCTGTCGACCTTCGCCGAGCAGCTCGTGCCGGGCTTCGATCTCAGCCTGTTCGTCGGAGCCTACGCGCCGGCCGGCACGCCGGCGGAGATCGTCGCTCGCCTGCAGAAGGAGATCCATGCCGCGGTCGGCGAGCCGGCCGTGGCCGAGAAGCTGATCGCCCAGGGCCAGACGCCGGTCGGCTCGACGCCCGACGAGCTCGCCAAGGTGCTGGCGCGCGAGACACCGATCTGGGCCGACCTTATCCAGCAATCCGGCGCCAAGGTGGAGTGATGAGCGCAACCGATATCCGCTCGGCGTACTCGCTGAAGCCGCCGACCTACAATGCGCGACTGACCGAGGTCGGGCGCGGCACGCCGATGGGCGAGCTGCTGCGGCGCTATTGGCATCCGGTCGGCCTGAGCGGCGACGCCGGCGCCACGCCGCGGGCGGTGAAGGTCCTGGGCGAGGAGCTGATCCTGTTCCGCGACGGGCAGGGCCGGCCGGGCCTGGTCTATCCGCGCTGCTGCCATCGCGGCACGACGCTGTACTACGGCAAGGTCGAGGAGCGCGGCATCCGCTGCTGCTATCATGGCTGGCTGTTCGACGTCGAAGGCCAGTGCCTGGAGATGCCGGCCGAGCCCAATCCTACCGGGCCGCAATGCGAGCGGGTGCGCCAGCCGTGGTATCCGACAGAGGATCGCTACGGCTTGGTCTTCGCCTATCTCGGCCCACCGGAGAAGAAGCCCGTCCTGCCGCGCTACGAGTGCCTCGAGGCGATGGGGCCGGGCGAGTTCGTCGAAGCCGACGATTCGAGCATCGGCTCGGGCGGCATCCAGATCGCGCCCTGCAACTGGCTGCAGCATTTCGAGAACGTGGTCGACCCGTACCATGTGCCGATCCTGCACGGCAGCTTCAGCGGCCCGCAGTTCGTCGAGCAGATGGCGGCCTTCCCGAAGGTGAAGTTCGAGTACGGTCCGATGGGCGTGAAGGCGACGTCGCTGCGGCCGGGCCCGGAGGGCAAGAAATTCCGCCGCATCACCGAGGCGGTGCTGCCGACCCTGCGCGTCGTGCCGAACCCGCAGGTCAGGCAGTACGGCACGGTCGAATCGATCGGCTGGACGGTGCCGATCGACGACACGCACTACCGCATCTACGTCGCCGGCCGCGTCAAGGAGAAGGGCGAGCTCGCCAAGTTCAAGTCGCGTTACAACGGCAAGACCTGGGCCGAGCTTACGCCTGAGGAGCACCAGAAGTTCCCGGGCGACACTGAGGCGCAAGTCGGGCAGGGGGCGATCACCTTCCATTCGGAAGAGCACCTGATGTCCTCCGACCAGGGCGTCGCCATGCTGCGCCAGATGTTCCAGCGCCAGCTCGAGGCGCTGGCGGCGGGCAAGGACCCGGTCGGCGTGGCATTCACCGAGCAGGACGCCTACGTGAAGCTCGACGCCGGCCAGTATCTCGAGGACTAGGGCGATGGCGCGGATCGTCCTCGGCATCGGAACGTCGCACACGCCGATGCTCAATCTCGGGCCCGAGGACTGGCCGCGCTTCGAGGAGCTCGACCGACGCCGCCAGCATCTTCACAAGGATGGACGCCCGGCGACGTTCGACGAGCTTCTGGCGGCCGCGCCATTGTCGCCGCGCGTCGACATCGCGCCGGAGACGCATGCCCGGCGGCACGCCGAGGCGATGGCAGCGCTGGACCGGCTGCATGACGTGCTGGTCGCCGCGAAGCTCGACGTGGTCATCGTCGTCGGCGACGATCAGAAGGAACTCTATCACGACGACCACATGCCGAGCGTCCTCGTCTATCGCGGCGAGACGATCGCCAACGTGCCGAACCGCACGATCCGGGCGATGGATCCCGACGTGGCCTGGCGGCCGGACTGGGCGCGACGCGCGTCGGCCCGATACTACGAAGAGCAGGAGACGCGGCACTATCCGGTCCATGCCAAGCTGGCGAACCATCTCATCGGCGCGTTGATCGACCGGGAGTTCGACGTCGCCACGGCCAATGCGCTGCCCGAGGGCGAAGGCGAGGGGCATGCGTTCGGCTTCGTCCACCAGCGCATCATGAAACGCGCGGCGATCCCGGTCCTGCCGGTCTTCCTCAATACCTATTACCCGCCGAACCAGCCGTCGCCGCGGCGCTGCTACAAGCTCGGCCAGGTGATTCGCGAGGCGATGGAGGGCTATCCAGAAGACCTTCGTATCGGCATCGTCGCATCAGGCGGGCTCAGCCACTTCACCATCGACGAGGCGCTCGATGGCGAGGTGATTCGCGCACTCCGCGAAAAGGACGCCGATGCGCTCCAATCCCTGCCGCGTGAGCGGCTCAATTCAGGAAACTCCGAGATCCGCAACTGGATCTGCGCCGCCGGCGCACTCGAGCATCTCGACCTGAAGTGGGTGCACTACGCGCCTGGCTATCGCACGCTCGCCGGAACGGGAACCGGCTTGTGCTTCGGCTATTGGACTTGAGCTAGAGCATATTCCGTTCGGCTGGAATCAGCCGAACGGAATATGCCTGCTGCAATAACGACCCCCGTGCGCGCATTTCCGAGCAGATGGAACCGCGAGCGGTTCCATCTGCTCGGAAATCGCTCTAGCAGTTTGCTGAAGAACCTTCCGGTTTTTCAGGATTGATGATTCCATAGCGTGGTTTTTGCTGTGGAGCATGGGCAATGCGCGGTGAGTTCCGGGATCAGGGCGGTCTGTTCTCCTACATCGACCCCGAGAGCCG